>NZ_JBXARH010000001.1:281567-1706573 GCF_058808055.1 Pseudomonas sp. GW821-FHT11G12 | reverse complement strand
TTTGAAATACAAAACGCCCGATGCGATGCATCGGGCGCTGGAGTGAAACAGGTGTAAACCTATTTCAGGACTAGACATCCCCTTTTGATGTTAAGCACTTTTCTCTGGTCGTCCTCGGTCTCTGAATTGAATGCGTCTCCCGGTGATTTTCTCGATTTCGTCAACGAATCTCATGTTTCCAGTCAGTTGGCCCCGCTGAAGTGCTCCCCTTATGAGTTGCAATTCATTGGTGGGTGTCGCCATCTCAACAAACGATTTATAGCGTTCACGCCGTTTGGCATCCGTAGGCCCTAGCTCCATAAAACAGGGATCTTTGTCCAGCCATGTGGATTCAGAAAAATCGCACAGGCGCAGAGCAAAACTTGACCAGAGATAATCTTCTGCACGCGCCACCATTCGGGCTCGCACCGGGTTTAACTCGATGTAGCGACTGCAAGCCAATAGATAAGTGTCGGATTGAACGACACTGGATTTGTAGCGGCTTTCCCACAGCGTCCCGGTTCTCCCCTCAACCTTGTTGCGATACCGCGTCATCCGACCGGCGAGGGCTTTCATGAGCTGTCCGAGGTTGGACGTTACTTCTCCTGGGGCGAGTAGCAAGTGGACATGATTGGTCATCAGGCAGTAGGCATAAACTTTTATACCTAATGCTTCTTTGAGCTCGCGAAGGTCAGAGAGATAGCGTTCGAAGTCTGCTGGCGCGGCGAATACGACCTGCCTGTTGTGGCCGCGCTGCACGATGTGGTGCGGGTAGTGAGGTAGCACGATGCGTCCCGTTCTGGGCATGGGTCTTCCTACGTCCTTGTCTTGATGGACGAAGCATAGAACGTGGCGACGTGTAGATAGGCAGGATGTGTCAGAGAATGTATCCGCTTGGACTGAGGGGGTGAATTAAATAAGTTTGTGCCTGCTACCTCTTATGATTGTTCAGAATTTGGTTGTTCTGAATCAGTATTAAAAACTGTTATTTCTATCAGGTGTGGTTGTGGGTTTTTGTGTTGATACTTTGCATGTGGGTGTGCAGAAAATAAATCTGTCCCCTTTGATTCTATGGCATCCGTAGGCCCTAGCTCCAGAAAGCAGGGATCTTTGTCCAGCCATGTGGATTCAGAAAAATCGCACAGGCGCAGAGCAAAACTTGACCAACGATAATCTTCTGCTCGCGCCACCATGCCGGCTCGCACTGGGTTTAGCTCGATGTAGCGTCCGCAAGCCAATAGATAAGTGTCGGATTGAACGACGCTGGATTTGTAGCGACTTTCCCATAGCGTCCCGGTTCTCCCCTCAACCTTGTTGCGATACCGCGTCATCCGCCCGGCGAGGGCTTTCATGAGCTGTCCAAGGCTGGACGTTGATTCCCCTGGGGCGAGCAGCAAGTGGACATGGTTGGTCATCAAGCAGTAGGCATAAACTTTTATACCTAAGGCTTCCTTAAGCTCGCGCAGGTCAGAGACATAGCGTTCGAAGTCCATTGGCTCGGCGAAAACGACCTGTCTATTGTGGCCGCGCTGCACGATGTGGTGCGGGTAGTGGGGTAGCACGATGCGTCCCGTTCTGGGCATGAGTCTTCCTACGTCCTTGTTTTGACGGATGAAGTTTAGAGGGTGGCGATGCGGAGGCAGGTTGGATGTGTCAGAGAATGTATCTGTCGAGGCTAAGGGAGTGAATTAAATAAGCCAGTATCCGCTACCTCTTATAATCGTTCAGAGTGTTGGTGGTTCTGAATCAGTATTAAAAACTGTCATTTCTATCAGGTGTGGTTTTAGGAATTTATGTCGATACTTTTTCTGGTGTAGGGCCGGAAAATAAATCTGTCCCCTTTAAATTCTTATTGTCTCCTTCGTTCTATATGCTCGCGAGATATTGCTATGAAATCTATTTCTGTAACTGGTCTGCCGGCTGGGAAAAGTAATGAGGAAATTCTCAGCGTGCTTAAGGCGGGTTGCGCCGACACAATTTTGGAGTTTAGGCGAGAAGCGGGCGCAACAGTTGGATTGATTTTCTATGAGCCCGCTGCTCCTGTTGTGTTGAGGTCGGCGAAATATAATCAGCTTCTTCGGATCGAAGAAGAACTTGGAGATAGTACCGTTTTTGCTAACTTTCGGCCGCCTATGGTTTGAGCTGTTTTGATCTTCATAGGAAATCAAAAGGGGACAGATTTATTTAATCGTCCCCTTTTGATGTTAGTTGGTAGCTGGCGGATACTTTGCCACTGGATTATTCCGTCGGCACAACTTTATCCAGCACCCGATTCACTGCCAGTTCCGCTAGCATCACAACCTGCGCAATACCCTGCGCGGTCTTGCGGTGAGGCCCCTGGAGCAGGTCGGCGAAGTTGTTGAGCATGACGTTGGCCGAGCCGAGGGTTTCGACGGCGTCGACCAGCAGGGATTCGTTGTTGCTGGCCGGGTTGGTCTGGTAGAGGCGGTTGGGGGTGTAGGGCGCGGCCATCATGTGGGCTGATATCGGGCCCAGGTGATAGTCGAGGGCGCGGTTGGCGGCTTCGTTGAATCTCTTGGAGTCAGGGCATTCGTAGGGGGAAGTTGGGTCGGTGATGCTGGCCGGTTCGGTGACCGGGGGATTTGGCGTTGCTTTGAACATGTTCATTCTTTTCCTATGGTGAAGCCGCCAGACCCGAGCTACTAAACAAGGGTGGAGGCAGCTGTGCGCAGGTTAGTAGACCGGGGAAAAGAAGAAAGCCGGCGTGCCCGAGGGCACCCTACGCACAGCCACCATCAAATCCAGGCATGGGAATACCTGACTGACAGACACTTGTGCATTCTTCAAATACCAACGGGCTACTAAACCCGATCACTGCGAATCAGTGACCCGATCCAAGTTACCGGCCGACCCCAAGGCGCACAAGCCGGCGTATTCTGGCGTAGCCGTAGGCTCTGGCGCAAGGATTTGTGGGCAATTGCGCGTAACTCCAGGTGTCTTTAAACATACGCATCGAAACCTGTTTATCGGCCCCCAAAACACGCTGAAACATCCCCCCGAAACCACCCCGAAAACCACCATGGCTTCAAACCCGCCGCCGTGTCTGTAAACTGGCCGCCCGAAACGGCGCGCGATGGCGCCGTCCTCACTGCCAGCGAAGGACTTTCCCATGGCCAACCAAGACATCACCTACACCCCGGATCCGGATGCAGACTCGATCTCTTCGGACGTGACCGAATTCAACGGCATCCTGATGTCGACTCAGATCCCGACCCGCGCCGACGGCAGCCTGGAACTGGGCGACGTCACTGCGCAAAGCGAATGCACGTTGCAGGCGCTGAAAGTCGCACTGGAAAAGGCCGGCAGCTCGATGGACCGCGTGCTGCACCTGACCATTTATCTGACCGACATGGCTGATCGCGCTGCGTTCAACGAGGTGTACAAGCGCTACTTCGCCAAGCCTTGGCCGGTGCGCGCAGCGGTTGGCGTGGCGGCGCTGGCGGTTGAAGGGATGAAAGTGGAAGTGACTGCGATGGCCGCGAAGGCCTGATTCAGCCCCGGATGATCGTCCGCGCGGGAACGATCTGAACGATCTGCGTCCGGGCGGGTTTAAAACAGCCACCCGGCAGCACAGGCGTGCCGGCCACGCGTTTCGCGGCTACAATGCGCGCCTCGACCGTGACAGCCTGACTAAAAAAATATATGTCCTTGCCCAAACATCACCTGGAACTGCTCAGCCCCGCCCGTGACGTGGCCATCGCCCGCGAGGCCATCCTGCATGGCGCCGACGCGGTGTACATCGGCGGCCCGAGCTTCGGTGCGCGCCACAACGCGTGCAACGAGGTGAGCGAAATCGCCGAACTGGTGGAATTTGCCCGTCGCTATCACGCGCGCATCTTCACCACCATCAACACCATCCTGCACGACAACGAACTGGAGCCGGCACGCAAGCTGATCCATCAGTTGTACGACGCCGGCGTCGATGCGCTGATCGTCCAGGACCTGGGCGTGATGGAGCTGGACATTCCACCCATCGAGCTGCACGCCAGCACCCAGACCGACATCCGCACCCTTGAGCGGGCCAAGTTCCTCGATCAGGCCGGCTTCTCGCAACTGGTACTGGCCCGTGAACTGAACCTCAAGGAAATCCGCGCGATCGCCGATGAAACCGATGCCGCCATCGAGTTCTTCATTCACGGCGCGTTGTGCGTGGCGTTTTCCGGCCAGTGCAACATTTCCCACGCGCAGACCGGGCGCAGTGCCAACCGTGGCGACTGCTCCCAGGCCTGCCGTCTGCCGTACACCCTGAAAGACGAAAAGGGTGGCGTGATCGCCTACGAAAAACACCTGCTGTCGATGAAGGACAACAACCAGAGCGCCAACATCCGCGCGCTGGTCGAGGCCGGTGTGCGCTCGTTCAAGATCGAAGGTCGCTACAAGGACATGGGCTATGTGAAGAACATCACCGCCTATTATCGCCAGCGCCTCGACGACGTGCTCAACGACCGTCCGGATCTGGCCCGCGCCTCTAGCGGCCGTACCGCGCATTTCTTCATGCCGGACCCGGAAAAGACCTTCCACCGTGGCAGCACCGACTACTTTGTCAGCGAGCGCAAGATCGACATCGGCGCGTTCGATTCGCCGACCTTCACCGGTCTGGCAGTGGGCGTGGTCGAGAAAGTCGGCAAGCGTGACATGCAAGTGATCACCCACGAGCCGCTGTCGAACGGCGACGGCCTCAACGTGCTGGTCAAGCGTGAAGTGGTGGGTTTCCGCGCCAACATCGCCGAAGCCAAGGGCGAGTTCGAGGAAGAAGGCGAGAAGCGCTATCGCTACCGCGTCGAGCCGAACGAAATGCCGGAAGGCCTGTACAAGCTGCGTCCGAACCACCCGCTGAACCGCAACCTCGACCACAACTGGCAGCAGGCCTTGCTCAAGACTTCCGCCGAGCGTCGTATCGGCGTGAGCTGGCTGGCGAAGTTGCGTGAAGAGCGTCTGGAACTGACCGTGACCAGCGAAGAGGGCATCAGCGCCAGCGTTGCTTTGGAAGGCCCGTTCGGCGTCGCCAACAAACCGGAACAGGCGCTGGACACCTTGCACGATCTGCTCGGCCAACTCGGCACCACCGAGTACCACGCGACCTCAATCAAACTGGATGCGCCGCAAGCGTTCTTCATCCCGAACTCGCAGCTCAAGTCGTTGCGCCGTGAAGTGATCGAAGCGCTGACCGCCGCTCGTGTTGCCGCCCACCCGCGCGGTTCGCGCAAGGCCGAGACCACGCCACCGCCGGTGTACCCGGAAGCGCATCTGTCGTTCCTGGCCAACGTCTACAACCAGAAGGCTCGCGACTTCTACCACCGTCACGGCGTGAAGCTGATCGACGCGGCGTACGAGGCCCACGAAGAGGCGGGCGAAGTGCCGGTGATGATCACCAAGCACTGCCTGCGGTTCTCCTTCAACCTGTGCCCGAAACAGGCCAAAGGCGTGACCGGTGTGAAAACCAAAGTCGCGCCGATGCAGCTGATTCACGGCGACGAAGTGCTGACCCTGAAGTTCGACTGCAAACCGTGCGAGATGCACGTGATCGGCAAGATGAAGGGCCACATCCTGAATCTGCCGCAGCCGGGCAGTGTGGTGGGGCATATCAGCCCTGAAGACCTGATGAAGACCATTCCTCGGGCTCCACACTGATTAGCAGGCAATAAAAAACCGGTGACGAAAGTCACCGGTTTTTTTATGCCTGCCAGAAACTCAACTGGCTTCGTAGCGCGATCCTGTTTGCGGCGCCGCTTCGCCACTCAACGCATCGACCATTGGCGGATGTTCCTGCGCGGCCTGACGCAGATCCTCGGTCACCCGCAGCTCGGCGCCAGTTGGCGAGAAGGTCGCCGCTGCTGCGAACGGCGCCGGGTTGGCTGGCACCGGACGCTTACCGCGACGCCAGAAGAAGAACGTCACCATGCTCAGGTTGACCAGCGCGAAGGCCCAGAACAGGCCGCTTCCACCATGGGCGTTCATCGCCGGCGAAATCAGCAGCGGGCTCATCGCCGAGCCCAGTGAGTTGATCAACAACATGCCTTGAATCATCGGCACCAACGTTTCGACCGGTGCACGGTCGGCAGCGTGGCTGACGGCGACCGGGTACAGCGCGAATACACCGCCGCCCAACAGGAACAGAGCCGCCGCGAGCATGGCCGAGGACAGCGGTACCAGCACGATCACCAGCGACAGCACGGTGCACGCGGCGCACAGCACGGTCAGCACTTGCAGGCGATCCTTGCGGTCGGACCAGCGCCCGACCGGGTATTGCAACAGCATCGCGCCGAGGATCGTCCAGGCCATCATGCTGCCGACTTCGCCGACGTTCAGGCCGATGCGTTGCAGGTACAGCGGCAGCAGGGTGTAGATCGCCGCTATGGTCACGCCGGAGCCGAAGCAGCCGACCAGCCCGGTCGGTGATACGCCGAGCAAGGCCCGTGGCTTGAGCGGTTCGACCTGTTCCAGTAATGGCGACACTCGCGGCAGGATCACAATCGGCAACACCGACAACGTCGCCAGCATGCCGGCGACCATGAACGGTGCGGTATCGCCCAGGCCGGTGATTTTCCCCAGCGTGGCCTGGCCGAGCACCCCGGCGCCGTAGAGGACGATCATGTACAGCGCCAGCAGACGCCCGCGAATCTTCGCGTCGCCGGCCAGCAGCAGCCAGCTCTCGATCACCAGAAACACACCGACCGTGGCCCAACCGTTGATCAGGCGCAGGACGACCCAGCCCCAGGTGTCATAAAACAGCCCTTGCAGCAGGATGGTCGCGGCGATCAGCGAGGCGAAGCTGCTGTAGGCGCGGATGTGGCCGATGCGCAGGATCAGCCGGTCGTTGAAGATCGCCCCCAACGTCAGACCGATGAAATAGGCCGAGGAGACGATGCCGATCATCGTCGCCGATTCGCCGGCAGCGCCCAGGCGCAAGGTGGTCAAAGAAGACAGAAAGCCGTTGCCCAGCGCAACAATGAACAGCCCGAGCAGGGGCGCCAGCGCCATGGCCAGCAAACGCGGTGTCATAAAAACCTCAAGTGATCGAACAGCGGAACGTGCGCCTCTGCGCATGCGAGTGCCAAGCCGAAGTGTGTTGAAGACAAACGACCGCCGAACGGGCAGGACGATTGAGCCTGGCGCACTGTGTGAAAGTGGCCGGCTGTTCAAACCTGAGGGTTGTCATGGCTGCGGGCAGGCGCCGGTCGGGCGACTGCAAGAGGAGGCGCGATTTTAAGCCTTGTGTGGCGTTTGCCAAGGTGCCGGGCCTGCGACGCTGGGACGCAGGCCGGCCGATGTTGCCCCGAATGCCAGTCAGCCCACGGACTTCAACGGAATCGGCCCCTTGAGCCGGTCCGTCATCGTGGCGCAGTACCAGTCATCGAACTGGCAGACGCCGGTCTCCGCTGTTTCCGAGTACGGCCCCGGTTCATAGGACGGAGAGGTCACGCCACGCTGGGTACCTTCGACCAGCGTGCGGTCCTGATCGTTGGTGGCGACCCAGACTCGGGTCAGGCGTTCGAGGTCGTAATCCACACCTTCCACCGCCGTGTCCGGCACCAGCCATTTGGTGGTGACCATGGTTTGCGTGGCGCTGATCGGGAGCACCCGGAAGCTCAGGGCGTGGTCGCCGAGGAAGTGGTTCCAGGTGGACGGGTAGTGGAAGTACAGCAGCGCACCGATGTCCGGTTCGGCGGTCTTGTCCAGACGCCCTGCGACTGCAGGCTTGCCGTCCATGGTGTAGCTGACGGCTCCGGAGGACAACGGGATGCGGGTCATGCGGTACTGGCCGTTGATGTCCATCACCAGTCGGCTCGGCAGCCCGGCTTTCTCGCAGGTGTTCCAGTAGGCCGTCAGGTGCGGATCATCTTCGCCGCCGGCGCCACCCACGGACGGGTTGTCGACGTAGGATTTCAGCAGTTCGGGGTGGGAGCCGTCGCAGTGGTAGCACTCGCGGTTGTTCTCGAACACCAGTTTCCAGTTGCCGTTCTCGATGATGGTCGACTCGAAAGCCACTTTGCAGTTGTCCAGATAATGCGGGGCAATGAACGGGCTGACGGCCTTGCGAAAGCCTTCGAAGTCCGGCGCCCTGGTGGCGACGCAGACATAGATGTAGCTGTGCACGATCTCGCAGTGCACAGGCTTGAGGTTGTACTGGGTCTTGTCGAAATCCTGGCCCATGTTGCCGGCGTACAGCAGGTTGCCGTCCAGCTCGTAGGTCCACTTGTGATAGGGGCAGACCATCTTCGCGACCTTGCCGTGCTCGTGTTCGCAGATCTTGGCGCCGCGATGGCGGCAGGCGTTGTGAAACGCGCGGACTGCGCCGTCCTTGCCGCGCACCACGGCGACCGGGTAATCGCCGATCTGCAGGGTGAAGTACTGGCCGGGCTTGGAAATTTCGAAGGTGTGCCCGGCGAAAATCCAGTCTTTGTGCCAGATCTGTTCGAGGTCCTGGCGGTAGACGTTTTCATCCTTGTAGAGGGCGCCCGGCAGCGAGTGCCAGGGTTTGCGCTGGGCGATCAGGTCAACCACGGTGTCGTTGTTATTCATTGTTATCCTCGTCATGCGCGTAGGGCCGGAACGGGTTCCAGCCTATCTGTGCCAGGAAAGCCGTCACAAACGACATTTCCGGTGGGCAATCGATGCGTTGAGGTTATGGGTGAGGGCGCGCGAAAACCGGCTCGAGCGTGGCGATGGCCGACGCAGACTGATCCAGATTGCGAATGGCCTGTTTCACCGCGAGGCTGCGTTCGCGGCCGAGGCTTGAGGCGAACAGGTCGAACTTCTGCTCCAGCTCTTCGCGGCTCAGGGCCGTTTCGGGATCGCCGCGTGCGGCGGTGATCGGGCTGACGAGCACGTTGCCGTTTTTCAGGGTAACGGTGACGCGCGAGAGGATTTCAGTGGGGAACCGCGCGGAAATATCGGCGGCTTCGACAATCTCGATGCACGCGCTCAAGGCGCGAATGTCGGCGGCGTGAATGGATTCTCCGGTGACTTCGTCCGGCCCGAGTTTGCCCCTGACGATCAGCGCTGCCAGCGGAAAGGCCAGGGCGTATTGCGCCTGATCGGCATCCGCCGGGGCATGACCTTGCAGGCACATCGACTCGTAGAAGGTTTCGACGCGGATCGTTTCGATCACCTCGGCATTGAGCGCTGGATTCTCCTTTTGCAGTTGCAGCATCGCGGTCAGCGCCGGTTGCGCCCAGCGGCACACTGGCCAGGGTTTGAAATACTGGCTGTCGATTTCCCAGCGCTCACCAAGGTCGCGCCAGTGCTCGGCCACCGAGGCGTCCTCGACGGTTTCTGCCGGCGCGCCGGTCACCCCTTCCTTGGCCATCAGCAGGGCATTCAATCCGACAAAGGCGCCGCTGCCGTGGGCATCGCGCAACATGGTCGGAAACGCGATCAGGCGCATCATCGGGCAACGGGCGCTGAAGTACTCGGCGATGCCGAGTGCATGGCGGAACGTCGGCTCGTCAAAACCCAGCAACCGGGCGCCGGCGCAGATCACACCAATCGCCGAAAAACCGCCGGACGCGTGATAAGTCGGGGAGGTCGCCATCAGCGCTGTTCCTGCGCGCAATCCGGTTTCATAACCGAGGCACAACGCGCTCAACAGCTCATGCCCGCTGACGTCTTTGCCTTGGTGATGCAGGGCATCGGTGAGGGCGAGGAGGGCCGGCACCACGGTCGCGCCGGCGTGCCCCTTGGATCGGAAGTGGCCTTCGTGGGCATCGAGGCTGTCGGCGGAAAAGCCACCGGCCCAACCCGCGCCCAGCAGGCTCACACGCTGACCGTCGAACAGCAGGCGGCTGCCGTACTCGCCGGTGGGGTAGTGTGAAACGGCAAAACGGCGCAGCGCCACACTGGTGTCGTTGGACGCGGCACCGGCCATGACACCGATGATATCCAGCAAGCTGTTCTGCAGGATCTCCCGGGTCTTGGCCGGCGCCTGGAGGAAATCAAAGTCGCGGCAGAATTCGTAGAGTGACATTCAACAGTTCCTTCCTGTGAGGGGAACCGGCCAGATCCCGGCCGGCGCCGCTCCACAATGAGTCAGGAAGGTGATGCCGCTCCAACGACATTTTCGTCGGGCAATTGATAACTAAACCGATGGCTAGCGGCGCGGAAACTTCGACAGGATCCAGTCGCGAAACCGGCGCAGGGCGTCTTCGTTGTCCGCCGTCTCTCGGCAGCTCAGGTAGTGCCAGCTGTTGCGCAACTGCACTTCCTGTTCAATCGGGCGCACCAGCAAGCCGCGCTGCAACAGCGGCGCAACCAGGTGATTCCAGCCCAGTGCGATGCCCTGATGGGTCAGCACCATGCTGATCAGCAGGTTGTAGTCGTTGGCATTGAAAATCTGCGGGCTGGTCGCCGGGCGGTCGTCGATGTCGATGGACTGAAACGCCAGCCACACGCCCCAATCGACATGCTCGGCGACTTGCGAGCGACCATAAGGGCTCAGGTTCAGCAGGGCCGAATCGCGCACGCCTTCGATGGTCGAGATTTCCGGGTGCTGCTCCAGGTACTGCGGCGTGCACACCGGGTAGATCAGGTCGTGGCACAGCGGGTAGCTGCGATAGCCTTCGCGGATGCGCGAAATCTTGGTGATGAACACGTCGGGTTGCACGCCCGGTTCCATGGTCAGGAAATTCTGGGTGGTGATCAGGTTCAGTTCGATGCCTTCGCTCTGGGCGAAGAATTCCGGCAGGTGATTCGACAGCCACAGTGCAGAGAACGCCGGGGAACAGCAGATGGTCAGCACTTTCTTGCCGGACTGGCTGCTGCGGATGCGCTCGGCGGCCTGGGCGATGTTCACGAATGACAGCTGCGCGGCGTCGAAAAACAGCGCACCCGCCGAAGTGAGCTCGACGGCCCGCCCGACACGGGTGAACAACTGCGCCCCCAGGTAGCTTTCCAGTTCGCGGATCTGCCGGCTGATGGCGGCTTGCGAAACGCACAATGCTTCGGCGGCACGGGTGAAACTCTGATACTTGGCGGCAGCGACAAATGCCTTTACGGCCCTCAAGGACGGCATCTTCAGCAAGATGGTGTCAGGGTCGACATGCTTGGTCATTCGTACGGCCTCCTCACGATACGGCTCCCCGGCGAAGCGCGACGAGGGTAGCCCAAGCCTGCGCGCAGGGATATGCCGGCGTCGCAGCAAGGATAGTCGCAGTCGCTGGTGGGCGATGCCCGCTGCAAGGGGCGGATGCCGGCGTGATCGATAACCCGACGTTATCAACTTGCCCCTGTAAATGTCGTTGGATTAAGCGCGGGGATGCTAATAAATTTGAAACGTCCCTCGTTCCTGGGGTCCCAAAAATAATAAAAGGAAACCCGTCGTGACGACATATGACTATTACCGCTGCCGCTTAAAACCAGTTTCGCTCGATTGCATGTTGCTTGAACCCGAATATGCACAACGCGATGGAGGCAAGGTATGACTCGCTCCGACGAAATAATCTGCGTCAAGAATGTATATAAAGTCTTCGGCTCACAGCCAGCACTGGCCATGAAGTTGATAAAAGAAGGTGCATCGAAAGCCGAAGTATTCAAAAAGACCGGGCAGGCCATTGGTGTGTTCGATGCCAACTTCTCGGTCAAGCGAGGCGAGATCTTTGTCATCATGGGTTTGTCCGGTTCCGGCAAATCGACCATGGTCCGACTGTTCAATCGCCTGATTGAACCCACCGCCGGCAGCATCTTTCTGAATGGTCGGGAAATCACCGGTCTGGGCGACAAGGACCTGTTGCAGGTGCGCCGCAAAGACATGGGCATGGTCTTCCAGTCGTTTGCCCTGATGCCGCACATGAGCGTCATCGACAACGTCAGCTTCGGCCTGGAAATCAGCGGAGTCGGCGAAAAGGAACGTTACTGCCGGGCCATGGACGCCCTTGAACAGGTCGGGCTTTCCGGGCAGGAAATGTGCTTCCCCCATCAGCTCTCCGGCGGCATGCAACAGCGGGTCGGCCTGGCCCGGGCGCTGGCTAACGATCCGGCCATCCTGCTGATGGACGAAGCGTTCTCCGCGCTCGATCCGATGATCCGCAGCGAGATGCAGGGCGAGCTGATCAAGCTTCAGGCTGAGCAGGATCGCACCATCATTTTCATTTCCCACGACATTGAAGAAGCCGTGCGCATCGGCCATCGCATCGCGATCATGGAGGGCGGGCGCGTGGTGCAGATCGGCACGCCCCGTGAATTGCTGTGCAACCCGGTGAACCAGTATGTCCGGGATTTCTTCAACGGTTTCGACACCAGCCGGATATTGCGGGCAGGCGATATCGCGCAAACCGATTCGGGCATTACGTATGACCCGGCCCGTCAAACCCCGATCAAGGCCGACGCTTCCTTGCGCGAGATCTTTCATATAGTCGCCGCTTCTTCAACACCGATGCCGGTGGTCGATGAAGTTGGACTTTATAAAGGGTCGATCTCGCAGGGGCATCTTTTAAGTTGTCTCGGTAATAACTGAACGCTTGTTTAACAGCGCTTCTGTTTAAAAAGAATGATCACGCAGTACGCAAGTGCGAGGTAGCGTCATGTCCGACTTTAACTTTCTGGATCCCTTCCAGAGTTTGAATATTCCTCTGGGGTCGTGGGTTGAAACCGCCCTTAAATATCTGGTGCATAACTTCCGGGATGTCTTTCGATCGATTCGCTGGCCGGTCGATCAGGTGCTCGATGGCGTCCAGTGGGGACTGCTTTCGTTGCCGCCGACGGTCTTCATCATCATCGCCGGGCTTATCAGCTGGCAGATCGGCGGCAAACGCATCGCGATCTTCAGTGTGGCGACGTTGACCGGGCTCGGACTGATCGGCGTGTGGAGCGACGCGATGGTCACCCTGGCGCTGGTGCTGACCTCGCTGTTGTTCTGCGCGGTGATCGGGATTCCGCTGGGCATCCTCTGTGCCCGCAGCGACCGCACGGAAATGATCATCCGCCCGGTGCTCGACGCCATGCAGACCCTGCCGGCGTTCGTGTACCTGGTGCCGGTGGTGATGCTGTTCGGCATCGGCAACGTGCCCGGTGTGATTGTCACGATCATCTTCTCTGTCGCGCCGCTGGTACGGCTGACCAATCTCGGCATCCGTCAGGTGCCGGCGGACAAGGTCGAGGCGGCGCGGGCCTTTGGCTGCACACCTATGCAGATGCTGATGAAGGTTCAACTGCCGCTGGCCGCGCCGACCATGATGGCCGGGTTGAACCAGACCTTGATGCTGTCGCTGTCGATGGTGGTGGTCGCCTCGATGATTTCGGTCGGCGGGCTGGGGCTGATGGTGCTCAGCGGCATCGGTCGCCTCGACATGGGCCTGGCCAGTGTCGGCGGGGCAGGGCTGGTGTTGCTTGCGGTGTTCCTCGATCGCCTGACCCAGGCCATGGGTGAACGCAGCAGCGATCTGGCCACCGGGCAGCGCTGGTATGAGAGCGGGCCGGTCGGCCTGGTCATGAAGTTGAAGAAAAAGAAGAACGTTGCTCGTGCGGTCATTAACTGAACCTTTCTGCTCACCGATCAAAACTCCAAAGCGTGGTGAAACATGAAACTGGCAAATCTCAAGAAAAGCGTCGTGGCGGGTGTGGTTGCTTCAGTCATGGGCACGATTCTGTGTTCAGCAGCGTACGCGGCTGACGCCAACAAGCCCGGCGCCGGTGTGTCGATCACGCCGATATTCCCGACCATCGCTGAAGAGCGCTTTCGCGGTGAAGTGGTCATGGCCGGGCTCAAGGAACTGGGCTACGACGTCAAGCAGCCTAAGGAGACCGACTACCCGGCGATGTTCCTGGCGCTGTCCTACGGCGACGCGGATTTCACCGTGCATGAATGGGAAAACCTGCACGAAGCCTTTTATGAAAAGGCCGGCGGCGATGACGTGATGGTCAAGGTCGGGCAGATCATGAAAGGCGTACTGCAGGGGTACCTGATCGACAAGAAAACCGCAGACGCCTATCACATCAAGGATCTGTCGGATCTGAAGAAGCCCGAGATCGCCAAACTGTTCGACAGCAACGGTGACGGCAAGGCCGATCTGACCGGTTGCAACCCGGGCTGGGGCTGCGAAGTCATGGTCGAGCACCACATGAAGGCCTATGGCCTGGAGCCCACCGTCGTCGACAACCGCGGCTCGTACTTCGCGTTGATGGCCGACACCATCGCCCGCTACCAGCAAGGCAAGCCCGTGTTGTTCTTCACCTGGGTGCCGCAGTGGATTTCCAGCGTGCTGGTCGAAGGGCGTGACGTGGTCTGGCTGCCGGTGCCGTACACCGATCTGCCTGACGGCAAGGAAAGCAAGGACACCTTCTACGAAGGCAAAAACCTCGGCTTCCCGGTGGACACGATCAATGCCGTCATGAACAAGGAATTCGCCGAGAAGAACCCGGTGGCCCGCAAGTTCCTCTCCGAAGTCAGCATCAGCACCGCCGACGAAAGTGCGCAGAACCTGAAGATGCAGCAGGGCGAGAAGTCCCTCGCCGACATCAAGCGCCACGCCGCCGAATGGATCAAGGCCCACCAGCAAAGCTACGACGGCTGGCTGAGCGATGCGCGCGCGGCGGCCAAGTAAGCCGGTTCGATTTGTCCTCCCTACGATAGACGGTTCAACACTATGAAAGTCAGTTCGCTACCTGCCGATGATGACAGTTGTGGCTGGTTCCACCTGAGCCGCCCACGCAGCCCCGAGCCCGGTCATCGGGGACATCGCTCGGCCCGTTGGGTGATTGTCGGTGCCGGTTTCACCGGGCTGGCCGCTGCACGGCAACTGGCGCTGAGTTTTCCTGATGACGAAGTGGTGCTGGTCGAGGCGCAGGAAGTGGGGTTGGGGCCGTCCGGTCGCAATGCCGGTTTTGCCATCGATCTGCCCCACGACATCGGGGCCGAGGACTACATCGGCGATATCGACCTGGCCCGGACGAGTCTGAAACTCAATCTGGCCGGCCAGTCGATCCTGCGTTGCCTGGTCGACCGGTTCAACATCGAGTGCCAGATGAAAGCTTGCGGCAAGTATCAGGCCGCCGTCGAAGAGCGTGGCATTGCGGTGCTGGAGGCTTATCGCCGGGGGCTCGACAAACTCGGTCAGCCATATCAGATGATCGATGCGGACGAGTTGCCCTCGCACCTGGGGACGCACTTTTATCGCAAGGCCTTGTACACGCCCGGCGCGGTGCTGGTTCAGCCTTCGGCGCTGGTGAAAGGGCTGGCGGACAGTCTGCCGGCGAACGTCACCTTGTACGAACGCACGCCGATTCTGGAAGTGGAGTACGGCCGCCAGACGGTTCTCAAGCACGCTTACGGCAGCATCACCGCCGACAAACTGATCCTCGCCAACAACTCGTTCGGCATGCGTTTCGGCTTTCTGCAGGGGCGAATGCTGCCCATCTACACCTACGCCAGCATCACTCGGCCGCTGACTGAAGAAGAGCAGGCGCGCCTGGGTGGCAAACCGTTCTGGGGCGCGATTCCGGCCGATCCGTTCGGCACCACGGTGCGCCGCACGCCGGACAACCGCTTGCTGATCCGCAACAGCTTCAGCTTCAACCCCGACGGGCGCAGCAACAGCAAATACAACGAGCGGTTCGTGCACCGTCACCGAGCCTCGTTCGATCAGCGCTTTCCGATGCTGCCGGGCGTGCCGTTCGAATACACCTGGGGCGGGGCGCTGGCCATGTCGAGGAACCACAACGGCTTCTTCGGCGAACTGGCACCGAACGTTTACGGCGCGCTGGGTTGCAATGGCCTGGGCGTCACCCGGGGCACGGTCACCGGCAAGTTGCTGGCCGACTGGCTGGCCGGGCAGCGTGACGAACTGATCGATTTCCTGCTGCAAGCGCCGGGGCCCAACGGCAATCCACCGCAACCGTTTCTTTCCCTCGGGGTGAACATGAACCTCAAGTGGGGGCAGTACCGCGCCGGTCGAGAAAGTTGAATGAGGTCTTCGAGTCATCGAGGGCTTAGCGATTGAACACTGCAAACACTGGAGAAAACCCTATGAACTTTGACGGCATCTTTACCCCCGCCATTACGCCTTTGTCCGCCGATGGCCAGATCGATTACTCGGCCTTCGCCGAGGTGCTCGAGTACCTGATCGAGTCGCGGGTTCACGGCATCGTTATCGGTGGTTCGACCGGCGAGTACTACGCCCACACCACCGCCGAGCGGTTGAAAGTGGCCGAGCGCGCCAGGGAAGTGATCAACGGCCGCATTCCGCTGGTGATCGGCACGGGCGGGATTCGCACCGAGGATGCGGTGTCTTTCGCCGAGCATGCGAAGTCGATCGAGGCCGACGCCATTCTGGTGGGCTCGCCGCCGTATGCCTTGCCGACGCAAAAGGAAATCGCCGCGCACGTGCTGGCCGTGGACAAGGCTGCCGGTCTGCCGATCATGCTCTACAACTATCCGGCGCGGATGGGCGTAGCGATGGGCCCTGAGTTCTTCGAAGCGATTGCCGGTTGCAAGAACATCGTCGCGATCAAGGAAAGCTCCGGCGATACCGCCCAGTTGCATCGTCTGGCGCATTCGCATCCCTCGATCCAGCTGTCCTGCGGCTGGGACGACATGGCCCTGGAGTTCTTTGCCTGGGGGGCGCGCAGCTGGGTTTGCGCCGGTTCGAACTTCATTCCGGCCGAGCACATCGCGCTGTACGAAGCCTGCGTTCTGGAGAAGAACTTCGACAAAGGGCGGCGGATCATGTCGGCCCTGTTGCCGCTGATGGACGTGCTGGAAAGCGGCAAGTTCGTCCAGTCGATCAAGCACGGCAGCGAGCTGGTCGGCCTGCATGCCGGTGGCGTGCGCAAGCCGATGCAGCCGCTGGAAGCGTCCGAGAAGGAAGTGCTGGAAAGCGTGATCAAAACCCTCAAACAGAATGTCGCGCGCATCGTCGCGGAGGTTTGAAATGGCCGATCTTCTGAGTCAAGCGCAATACCGCGAACTGGCGGCGAAGCTTGAGTTTCGCAATCAGGCGTTCATCAACGGCACGTTTCGCAGCGCGCTGTCCGGCAAGACGTTCACCACGACCAACCCGGCCACGGAAGCGGTGTTGACCGAGATTACCGCTTGCGGTGCCCAGGACGTGGACGTTGCTGTCGCCGCCGCCAAGGCCGCGTTCGAAGACGGGCGCTGGCAAGGGCTGGCGCCTTCGGCGCGCAAATCGGTGTTGCTGCGGTTCGCCCAATTGCTGGAAGACCACTCTCATGAACTGGCGGTGCTGGAAAGCCTCGACAGCGGCAAACCGATCCGCGAATGTCAGAACATCGACGTGCCCGAAACGATTCATACCCTGCGCTGGCACGCCGAACTGATCGACAAGATCTACGATTCGACCGCGCCGACCGGTAACGGCGCGGTGACCATGGTGGTACGCGAACCGATCGGCGTGGTCGGCCTGGTGTTGCCGTGGAATTTCCCGCTGCTGATGCTCGCGTGGAAGATCGGCCCGTCGCTGGCCGCCGGTTGCTCCATCGTGGTCAAACCGGCCAAGGAAACCACCCTGAGCACCCTTCGCGTGGCCGAGCTGGCGCATCAGGCGGGGCTTCCAGCCGGTGTGTTCAACGTGGTGCCCGGCGGCGGCAAGGAGGCGGGCGAACCGCTGGGCCGTCATCCGGATGTCGCGATGGTCAGCTTCACCGGATCCACCGAAACCGGGCGCTTGTTCCTCAAGTATTCCAGCGAATCCAACCTGAAACGCATCGTGCTGGAGTGCGGAGGCAAGAACCCGGCGGTGGTGATGAACGATGTCGAAGACGTCGATCTGGTCGCCCAGCACGTGGTCAACGGTGCGTTCTGGAACATGGGCGAGAACTGCTCGGCTTCGTCGCGGCTGATCGTGCACACGGACATCAAGGAACAACTGCTCCAGCGCGTTAAGGTGCATCTGGCCGACTGGAAAATGGGCGATCCACTGGACCCGGAAAACCGTCTGGGCTCGATGATCAGCAAGGCGCATTTCGAGAAGGTCCGCTCGTACCTCGACCATGCCCGGGACGAGAATCTTTCGGTGCTGGCGGGGGGCAATACGGCCGACAACATTTTCGTCGAACCGACCATCGTGGATGGCGTCGGCCGTGACAGTCGTCTGTTCCAGGAAGAAATCTTCGGCCCGGTGCTGAGCGTGACCACGTTCACCTCCGTTGACGAAGCGATCAACCTGGCTAACGACACGGCTTATGGCCTGGCAGCCTCGGCCTACACCGGCAGCCTGCGCCATGCGCTGAAACTCTCGCGGGGTATCCGCGCCGGCATCGTCACCGTGAACTGCTTCGGCGAGGGCGACGCTTCGACGCCTTTCGGCGGGTACAAGGAGTCGGGTTTCGGCGGGCGCGACAAGTCGATCTGGGCCCATGACCAATACACCGAGTTGAAAACCATCTGGATCGACGCGTCCTGATCCATCGCGGTTCGCCGCAGGTCACTTTCGCCCCGATCGGCACGCGCGTGCCGGTTGGGGCGAATTGCGTTCATTCCCGAGTATTTTGCCGCCCCGGCGGTTAGCATGGCGCTACAACAATGAAACCGATGGACCACACCTTGATCGAACGACGCCAATTCAGCGGTGGCATGAAGGGCAAGAACCTTCGCTACCTGAACGAGCCTTCCTCCGGGGCGGGGCGCATGACCCGCACGGGTTTTGTGCTGCTGGAGCATTTTTCCCTGCCAGCGTTTACTCAGGCGCTGGACACCATCATTACTTCGAATCTGCTGCGCCCCGGTCTGTTTTCCACGCGAACCTTCGGCCTGAGCGACGGCGAAGTGATCAGCGATCTGGGGCTGGTGATCCGCCCGGATTCACGGCTTGAGGCGAGTGTGTTGCAGGAACTGGATCTGCTGGTGATCTGCGGCGGTTACCGTACGGAATTGAAGGCCAGCGATGAGTTCATCGGTCTGCTGAAAATGGCCGCCGAGGCTGGCGTGTTGCTGGCCGGGTTGTGGAACGGTTCATGGTTTCTGGGGCGGGCAGGGGTGCTGGAAGGGTATCGCTGTGCGATTCACCCGGAGCATCGGCCAGCGCTGGCGGAAATCTCCAAGGCCACCCAGGTCAGCAGCGAGCCCTATGTGATCGACCGTGACCGGTTGACCGCTTCGAGCCCGTCCGGCGCATTCCACATGGCACTGGACTGGATCAAGGGTCTGCACGACAAAGCGCTGGTCGAAGGGATCGAAGACATTCTGGCGTTCGAGGAATCGCGCTACCGGCGGATCAAACCCACCGAAAACATCAGCGTCAGCGCGCCGTTGCGCGAAGTAGTGAAGCTGATGGACGCCAACCTCGAAGAACCGCTGGAGCTGGAGCAACTGGCAGTGTACGCCGGGCGTTCCCGGCGTCAGCTGGAGCGGCTGTTCAAGGAACAACTGGGCACCACGCCGCAGCGTTATTACATGGAACTGCGCATCACCGAGGCCCGGCGTCTGCTGCAACACACCGAGCTGTCGCAGGTCGATGTGCTGGTGGCTTGCGGGTTCGTCTCGCCCAGCCATTTCAGCAAGTGCTACAGCGCCTATTTCGGTTATCGGCCGTCCAAGGAAAAACGGCTCGTCAAATGATAAGAACAAGGTGCATATCGTGGACACCCGAAGTCGCAGCGCTGACACGCTGCCGGAGCTCCACCGGATACAGTTCCGAGACCGGCCCACCGCGGCATGGGCGATAAGCCGGCAACGTTGCACGGTTCAACGCTTGAGCAGATCCAGCGCGACGTCGACGATCATGTCTTCCTGACCGCCGACCATGCGCCGCTTGCCCAGCTCGACAAGAATGTCGAGGGTCTTGAGACCATATTTGGCGGCGGCAATTTCGGCATGCCGCAAGAAGCTTGAATAGACGCCGGCATAACCCAGTGCCAACGTTTCACGGTCGACCCGCACCGGCCGGTCCTGCAGCGGGCGGACGATGTCGTCGGCGGCGTCGAGCAGCGTGTAGAGGTCGGTGCCGTGGTTCCAGCCGAGACGTTCGGCGGCGGCAATAAAAACCTCCAGCGGCGCGTTGCCGGCACCAGCCCCCATTCCGGCCAGACTTGCATCGATCCGGTCGCAGCCTTCCTCGACGGCGGTTATCGAGTTGGCGACGCCCAGCGACAGGTTGTGGTGGGCGTGCATGCCGGTTTCGGTTTCCGGTTTCAGAACGGCTTTGAAAGCCCGGAAGCGCTCGCGAACATCCTGCATGTTCATCGCGCCACCGGAGTCGGCCATGTACACGCAGGTCGCGCCATAGCTTTCCATCAGCCGGGCTTGGGCCGCGAGGTGCTCAGGGGCGATCATGTGGCTCATCATCAGAAAACCGACGGTGTCCATGCCCAGCTCGCGAGCATATTCAATGTGCTGTTTCGAAACGTCGGCTTCCGTACAGTGCGTAGCGATGCGCACCACCCGTGCGCCGGCGTCATAGGCGGCCTTGAGGTCGTGCACCGTGCCGATCCCCGGCAGCAGCAGGGTGGTGATCTTGGCGTGTTTGATGACATCGGCGGCCGCTTCGATCCATTCCAGATCGGTATGGGCGGCAAAGCCATAGTTGAAGCTCGAACCCTGCAGCCCGTCGCCGTGGGCGATTTCGATCGAATCGACCCTGGCCTTGTCCAGTGCGCGCGCAATGTCCTGCACATTCTGCAGCGAGTACTGATGTCGGATGGCATGGCTGCCGTCGCGCAGGGTCACGTCGGAGATGTAGATTTTCTTGCCGGGATTGAATGTCATGTCGGGCCCCTCAGGCGTTGAGCATCGACTGCGCCATGCGCTCGGCGGTGGCCAAGGCAGCGGAGGTCATGATATCGAGATTGCCGGCGTAGGCTGGCAGGTAATGGGCGGCGCCTTCGACCTCAAGGAATACCGAGGTCTTGAGGCCGCTGAAGCGTCCCAGTCCCGGAATGTTCATAGGTGTCGATTCGGCAATGACGTCAAACTGAACCTTCTGTTTCAGGCGATAGCCCGGCACATAGGCCTGGACTGCCGCCACCATCTCCTCGACGGAAGCCTCGATCTGCGCCTGATCGGCGGTTTCGGACAGCACGAATACCGTGTCACGCATCATCAGTGGTGGTTCGGCGGGGTTCATGATGATGATCGCCTTGCCTTTGGAAGCCCCACCCACCGTTTCGATGGCCCTGGAGGTGGTTTCCGTGAACTCGTCGATGTTGGCCCGGGTGCCGGGGCCGGCAGACTTGCTGGCGATCGAGGCGACGATTTCGGCGTAGTGAACCCGGGCAACACGGGATACGGCGGCGACCACTGGAATGGTCGCCTGACCACCACAGGTGACCATGTTGACGTTGAGTCGATCCAGGTTTTGCTCCAGGTTGACCACTGGAATGCAGTAAGGGCCGATAGCCGCCGGAGTGAGGTCGATCAGGCGGATACCCGGCTTGATCGAGCGCAGGCGTTTTTCGTTCTCGATATGGGCGCTAGCCGAGGTGGCGTCGAAGACGAAATCGATGTCCTTGAACGCGTCCATGCGGGCCAGGCCTTCAACCCCCTCGTGGGTGGTCGCGACGCCCATGCGTTCGGCGCGGGCGAGGCCGTCGGATGCAGGGTCGATCCCGACCATCACCGCCATTTCCAGGTGTCTGGCGTTGCGCAGAATCTTGATCATCAGGTCGGTACCGATGTTGCCGGAGCCGATGATGGCGACCTTGAGTTTGGTTTGACTCATGGGAGCAATCTCTCAAATTGGCCAGGCCACGACAGCCTGGCGCAGAAGGACGGGCAGGTCAGATGAAGCGGCAACGGATCTGGCCAAGTCGGGTCAGGTGCAAGTGCAGGCTGTCCCCGGCCACGACAGGCGTCATCGGCCCCAGGGCGCCGGAAAGCAGCACCTCACCGGCCTGCAAGGGACGGCCCATCCGGGCCATGGTGCGAGCCAGCCACAGGCAGGCGTCCACCGGATTGCCGAGGCATGCGGCACCGACACCGATCGAAGCCGTGGCGGCATTTTTTTCCAGCAGCATGCCTTCCAGCCGAAGGTCCAGCGAGGCGAGTGGAGTCGGCTGTTTACCCAGCACATACAACCCTGATGAAGCGTTGTCCGCCACCGTGTCCACCAGCGATATGTTCCAGTTCTCGATGGCCGAGTCGACGATTTCCAGCGCAGGCACCACGTACTCGACCGCCCGCAGCAGTTCCGCGAGGGTCGTATCTTCATACGGAAGATCGCGGCCCAGAACGAACGCAATCTCGCCTTCGGCCTTGGGCTGAATCAACTGACTGATCTGGATCTCACCGCCATCGGCGATTTCCATATCGGCGAACAGCATGCCGAAATCCGGTTGATCGACGCCCAGTTGCTGTTGCACGGCAGCCGAGGTCAGTCCGATTTTACGGCCGACCAGACGCCGCCCCTGGGCCAGGGCCCGTTGGGTGTTGATCTCCTGTACGGCATAGGTGCCGGTCAACGAATCGATACCGAAAGTGGACGAGATCCGTGCACAGGGCTCGCGTTGCTCCCGTGCCCTGGCCAAGGCAGCGGCGGCGTCTTGCAGAGGCTGCAAAGGGAACTGGCTCATGCGATTTTCCTCAGCAGCCGAGGCTCGTCTGCGACGACTTCAGCGCCGGGGCTCCATTGCAGCTGGAACTTGAGTTCGTTGATGGCCCGATCCAGATCCGCAGCCTCGACCATGGCGAAGGTGAATTTGTCCGGGCGCACCACGGCGATGGCTCCGCTGGAGAACCCCGAGCGTTTGAACCAGGCGACCATCTCACCCTGCACATCCTCCAGTTCGACCAACTCTTGGGTATTGGAACGATCGGTACCGGCGCCCTGTGGACGGGTGCCGAACGGGAAGAGGGTGGCGAAGCGTGTGTGCTGGATATCCAGCAGTTTCCGGGACGCCTGACTCAGGTGGACGCGTGGATCGACCTCAAGACCGATCAAGGCAAAACCGTCGCCCAGCAGATCATCGAGCAATACACGCTGGCCCTTGAAGGTGCGGACTTCGGGTTGCGGAATCATCCGGCCTTCCGGCGAGCGCCGATGGCGGCGAGGCATGCCCAGATAGCTGTCAGGGGCATAGGTCGGGGCCGGTTTGAAACGGCCTTCGCGAACATAGCGGCCGAGAAATGGCGTCGCCAGGACGGTCTTGACCAGCAGGTTGCGCATCAGGCTGGAAACCGGGCTGGACATCGAGACGAAGTCCTTCATCTGCACCGAAATATCAATCATCGCCTTGGCATGGTGGAAGCGTTCGCTGCCATAGGTGTCGAGCAGCCGCTCACCGGCTTGCCCCTTGATCACGGCGTCGATTTTCCAGGCGAGGTTGTAGGCGTCACGCACGCCGGAACTCATGCCCTGGCCCATGAACTGCGGCGTCATGTGGGCAGCATCGCCGGCAATCAAAACCCGGCCCTTGCGCCAATCCTTCGCCACCAGCGCGTTGAAGGTGTAGACCAGCTTGCGTTTGACTTCGAACTTGTCCGGATCGACGTAACGGCTGATCAGGTTACGCACCACGGTCGGGTCTTCCATCTGTTCGCGAGTCTGGCCGGGCATCAGCATGAATTCGAAGCGATGGAAACGACCGGGCTGAGGACAGCAGACCGTCGGGCAATCAGGGTCGCAGATGAAGCTGAAGTAGGGCAGATGACGCAAGGCATCCTCGCCTTCCTTCATTTCCAGGTCGACCACAAGCCAGGGTTCGGGAAAGTTCTTGCCGCTCATGCCGATGCCCAAGGCCTCACGGACCGTACTGCGGCCGCCGTCAGCCCCCACCAGATAGCGCCCGCGAATGGTTTGCGGATCCGGATCGATTTCGCAGGCCTGACGGGCATCCGTCGCATCACTGAAACGGAAGGTGCTGGTGGCCTGATGGGTCACGGTCACCCCATGTTCATCCTGGGTGAACTGCGTGAGTTCACGACCACGGGCAACCCGCACATTGGGATAGCGCTCGAGCAGATCGCTCAGCGTGGTTTCCAGCCAGGGCTGGTAAAGGAAGTTGATGATCGGCCAGCCGTAGGGGCGATCGAGGCGCCAGTACTGGCCGAGGATCTTGCCATTGGCCAGCACCCACTGAGCGGGCGTATCGACTTGCATGTTGGCTGAAAGCTCGGAGGCAACGCCGGCCGCCTGCATGACGCGCATGCATTCGTCGTCCGTATAGACCGCCCGGGCGTTGCCATAGAACAGTGGCTCGCGTTCCAGCACAAGCACCGACAGACCACGCTTGCCGAGCAGATGCGCGAGCGTGGCGCCCGTCGGGCCAAGCCCGGAAATAATCACATCGACGCTCGTTACAGACTCGTTTTTGTTATTCATGACGATATCTCTCTTACAGCGGTGAATATTCGGGCTTGAGCAATGAACGTGTGCCGCGGGCGAAGTTGGCCAGGTTGGTGGTCAACGTGTGCCAGGCACCGCTTTTCTCCGGGCGATGCCCCCAAAGGCTGATGCCTTGATAGGAGGTTGTGCGCCACTGCGCCTCATCGACCACCCTGGCGTTGCAACCCAGTTCCAGCTCGAAACCGCTGGGGCTCATCACGTAGAACGATTGCTCACGGTCGTTGGGGTGCTCACCGATTTCGTGGGCCATTTCGAAACCGAGCGTGCGGCAGCGCAAATAGGCGTTGGTCAGTTCGCTGACCGAGGTGGTCAGCATGTTCATGTGCTGCACTCGGGTACGAATCGGATCCATCGGCAGGCCACGCACGCGGGCGATGGCAATCGAGTGGTGACGTTCGTTGACCCGGAAGAAATCAATGTCCAGGGTCACTCCGGCAATCCGCTCGACGATGTGGTCGCTGGCTCGTGCATCAAATATTTCCTGCCAGAAACGCTGCATCTGCTGCGGTTTGCGCGAGGTGATCGCCAGGTGGCCCATCCCGGCGGAGCCGGTGATGAAACCTGCACTGAGCATGTTCAGTGGCTTGTCGCTCAGCAGCGGCTCCCAGAACAGCTCGACGGCCATGCGTTTGGGGCCGAGCACCCGCCAGAACCTTTTCACGCCGCGTTGTGCGGCTTCTTCCGGCTGGCTGGGTTGCGCTTCGATACCGAGGCGTTGCAGGCGCTTGAGCACCTCGTCGAGGGTGGACTGGTCGCGTAATTGCCAGCCGACGGCAAGAAAATCTTCCTGCGGACCGCGCTGGATAATGATCCGCCGCTGGTGCTGATCCATACGAAAAGCCAGGGTTTGCTCGTCCGAGCTGGCCAGGTGCAGGCCGATGCCGTGCTGGAGCAGCTCACGCCAACGCGCCAGGTGGCGGGACTCGATCAACGCATAGCCCATGCTGCTGGCGCCGAAGATGTCCGGTGTTGTTCGACTGATCGTTGCTTGATTGTTCATGACGACAACTCAGCGCGCTGTGCGACTGACGAGGAACGCCAGGGTCACGGAGTTGAATTCGTCCGCACGTTCCCACTGCACCCAATGACCGGTCCGGCTGAACAGGTAGAGGTTGCAATCCGGCATGCGGCTGCGCAGCGCCTCGCCGCCGCTGGGACGATTGACCTTGTCGTCCGCGCCCCAGAGCACCAGGGTCGGAACCTGACAATGCTTGAGGCGTGAATCGCGGGTGAAATCCCAGCGCGAGAAGCGGGGAATACCGGTTGGCCGGCGCAGGGGAGGGGCCGCAATGACCTGCGGGTCGATACTCGCTTCGAAACGCTCGCGGATCATCTCGTCACTGACCTGGCTGCCGTCATACACCAGGTAGTCGCGGATAAAACGCGTGATCTTGGCCAGCGTCGGACCTTCGCCGTTGTAGTAGTCGAGCAACAGCTTGAGACCCGGTGTCGGCAGACTGCGAGTGGTATTGACGCCACCGGGGCCCATCAGCACCAGAGCCGACACCCGGCCGGGTGCATCCAGCGCCATGCGCAAGGCACAGGCACCACCCAACGAGTTGCCCACCACGTGAGCGCTGCTGATGTTCAGGGTGTCGAGCAGGCCGAGCATCGCCCCCGCCAGATCGCCGAAGGGGTCCTTGCGATCCACACCTTTGGTGGATCGGCCGTAACCGGGCATGTCGACCACAATGACGCGGAACTGCCGGGCAAGCGATTCGATATTGCGCGAGTAGTTGGAGAGTCCCGAGGCTCCCGCTCCGCCACCGTGAAGCATCAGCAGGGGATGGCCGACGCCCGTTTCGCTGATGAAAATCTGCCGACTACCCACTTGTACCGTTCGCGAGGTCAGGGCAGGAAGAGGTTCTTTATTGTTCATTGTCAGTTCCTGGCGTAAGGCACTTCGACCCGGGCGGTGGGTCAGTGCTTGCGACAGACTCTAACACTCAAGATTAGAATTGAACAACAGTGTTCAATTGTCTTTTTGCGGGCAATAAAAAAGCCAGATTCCCCAAGGGATCTGGCTCAAGAAAAATCAGCGTAGGACTTCAGGCTGCGAGAAGGGGCAGATCCTGAGTAGCGATGCCGCGCGCTTCATCGGCTGGCACGCCGAGCGCCCTGAGAACGAATTCAGCCATATCGGAACCCGCGTCGCGCCAGGTCTTGTGACCCTGAAGTACCAGCATCGTCGCCCCCAGCACCCCGCCTCCGATCATCGCCATCACCGAAGGCAGTTGCTCCTGTCGAAAGCTGTATTGCTCACTGCTCAGGCCGCTGAGCACATCGTGCATGGGTGGACCGCTCCACATCTGTTGCAGCGTCTCATTGCTGGCGCCGTAGCGCACGATGAAGGCTCCCCAGTGCGGCTCTTCATGGGCGCGGCGGATATACAGGCGGATGCCGGTGGCCAGGCGGACGGCAGGGGACGCATGGGGATCTGTACTGCGCGCGGCCCTGTCGTTCATTTCGGCACTCAGCTGGCTGGCGACATCTTCGAACAGCGTCTCCACCGAGTTGAGGTTGTTGTAGATCGTGCCGCGCGCTACCCCGGCGATCTGTGCCAGTTCGCTGACATTGACCTCTTCGACACGTTTCTCGACAAACAGCCGGATCGCAGCTTCATGGATGCGCTTCTGCACGGGACTGAGTTTCAAAGCAAT
Organism: Pseudomonas sp. GW821-FHT11G12; assembly: GCF_058808055.1. Lineage (NCBI taxonomy): Bacteria > Pseudomonadati > Pseudomonadota > Gammaproteobacteria > Pseudomonadales > Pseudomonadaceae > Pseudomonas > Pseudomonas sp. GW821-FHT11G12. The sequence continues at coordinate 1,679,686 of NZ_JBXARH010000001.1, read as the reverse complement.
GAGCTCCAACGGAGAGATTCCGGACATTGAACAAGCGCGTTCAAAATAAAGCAAATCAGCGTTTGCTGATCATTGACATGATTGAACACAAATGTTCAATATTGATCTCGAAAGTTGTACGCCCACCGAGCACGGTTCTTTACCCAGTGGCCGCAGGCGCTCGGTCGAAGCCCAAACAAGAGAGTCAGCATGTCAATCAAGCAAGGCCGTATCGATGTCCACCATCACATCATTCCACCTGCATTCGTCGATGCGATGAATGCCAGAGGGCTGCACTGCGTTGCGGGAGCGCCGCTGCCAGACTGGACGCCGGAAAAATCCATTGAGGTGATGGATGCGAACGGCATCGAACGGGCGATCACCTCGCTGTCTGCGCCCGGCGTCCACTTCGGTGACGGGGTCCAACAGGCCAGCGAGCTGGCGCGACGCTGCAACGAGTTCGCCGCGCAGATGCGCACGCGCTATCCGAGCCGCTTCGGCAACTTCGCGGTGCTGCCGATGCCGTTCACCGAGGCCGCCTGCCGTGAAGCCATTCACGCGCTGGACGTACTCAAGGCCGAGGGCATTGTTTTGCTGGGCAGCACCGACGGGGTATTTCTGGGTGATCCGCGCTTCGACGAACTGATGGCCGAACTCGACCGCCGAAAAGCCGTGGTATTCATCCATCCCAACATGCACCAGACCAGCGAAAGCATCGGTCTGCAGACCCCGGGATTTCTCATTGAGTTTCTCTGCGATACCACGCGCGCGGCGGTCAATCTGATCCTTGGCGGGACCATGGAGCGCTATCCCGGTATTCGCTGGATTCTGTCCCACTCCGGCGGCTTCCTGCCGTTTGTGGCCTGGCGTGTCTCGCTGGCCAACATGTTGCCGGAATTTCAGCAGCACGCACCGCAAGGCGTCATGACCTACATCCGTCGCTTTTACTTCGACACGGCGTTGTCACCATCACCTTATTCCATGGCGGCGCTCAAGGAACTGGTGGAACCGTCACACATTCTTTTCGGCAGTGACTATCCCTTCGCCCCGGCTCCCGCCACGGCGCTGCAGTGCCGGACGCTGGAAAGCCTGGAGATGTGGTCGCCGGCGATCATGCATGGCATCAACCGTGCCCATGCACTCAGTCTGTTTCCGCAGTACAGCCAGCCCAATGAAGTGGTTGCCCCGGCGCCGATTTATGAGGGCGAATCCTTCTCTCAACGCTTGCGACGCAGCATGACCCGACCGATCGGTGCGCTGGCAGAGCGGATGCGCAAACGCTGAACCAAACCCGTCGCCATGGATGGCCGGCGACCTATCTCATCATTGAATCCAACGATCCATCCGCGTGCCTTGGGTGTTCGCGCCCACCAAAAAAATAACAAGAGCCAGATCATGACAATAAGAAATCAGCTTTGTGTGCTGGGGCTTTGCCTCACCTCCACTCAACTCCTGGCCAACGGCCTGCAAATCAACGAACAGAGCATCAGCTCGGGAGGCAAGGCTTATTCCGGTCGGGCTTCTGATGTGCAGGACGCCTCGATCGTTTACGGCAACCCCGCCGGCATGTCCCGCCTGGCGGGTGAACACGTCAGTGGCGGTCTCAGTTTTATTGATGTCAGTTCGCGCATCAGCAACGTCAATACCACGGTGTCGGGCACTTCGCACGGCGATATGGTGCCTGATCCGATCGTCGTGCCATCGGGCTTCTACACGCTGCAACTCAACGAGGACTGGCACGTTGGGTTCGGGGTTTATGCCCCGTTTGGCGGGAGCACGGACTACGAAAGCAACTTCCAGGGACGCTACCGCAGCTCGCAGACTCAGGTGAAGGTCGTCACCTTGCAGCCGACGGTCAGTTACCGGATCAATGATCGACTGTCCGTGGGTTTTGGGCCGACGATCAACCGCATCGACGGGCTGCTCGAAAGCAAGATCGCCAACAACGCGGTGGGCGGGCAGGGCGACGGGACTGTCAAAGTCACCGGCGACGATACGGCCATGGGCTTCAGTCTGGGCATCCTGTTCGACCCGCTCGACGACCTGACCCTGGGGCTAACCTATCACTCCAGAGTCGATTACAAGCTGAGCGGAAAGACCAAGGTCTCAGGTGCCAATGGATTGCTGGCACCGATCCCGGGGCTGGGGCTGCCGGGGCTCAACGGCAAATATGACGCGAGCCTGGATTTCACTTCACCGGAAACGGTCGATGCCTCGGCGACCTGGCGCATCAATGATCGACTGGATGTCTCCGCCGGTGCGTTGTGGAGTCGCTGGAGTCGCGTGCAGGAATTGAGGGTTTTGAACTCCGGTGTGCCACAGGCCTATGGCCCTTTCGATACGATCCTCGAAACCCTGAAGTGGCGTGATACCTGGTCGTTCTCCACCGGCATGTCCTATCGCCTGAACAAGCAATGGAAGGTTCGTGGCGGGATCGCCTATGAGCCGACGCCGATGCCCAATCAGTACACGTCCACCCGTGCACCAACGGGAGACCGGAAGATTTTCACGGTTGGCCTGAACTGGCAGATGACCGATCAGACCTCTCTGGATCTGGGATACGGCTACATCCACGAAGATCCGGTAAAAGTGTCACAGGACACGTCCCAGGGTGGGCTGCGTCCGGGTTACAGCGCCACCTACCAGAACACGATCAACGGACTTGGGCTGCAGTTGAATCACAGCTTCTGATCAGTCTTGCTCGACGACAAGATTGCGCTGGACACCCAGATCGACAATGCCGTCCGCGCTACGGATTCTCGCCTCGACCCTGTCGCCCGGCTTGAGGTAGCGCTCGCGGCTGGCCTGGGCCTTCAGAAACAGTTTCCACTTGAGGGCCTCGGGCAGCAGGGCGGCAATGCGCTGGGTGGCGGGTGATGGAATGGCCAGCGCACAGCCGGCCGGAGTGCCTGTGGCAATCAGGTCTCCGGCCGCGAGGTCTTGCACGGCAGACAGTTCTGTCAGGGTCTGCGCAGGGGTGTAAACCATGTTCGCGGTATTGTCCTCTTGGCGCAGTTGGTCGTTGACGGTCAGGCGCAGCTGCAGGGCCTTGAGGTAATGCATCTGGTTGGCTTCCAAAAGACACAAATAAGGTCCGACCGGACCGAAGGTGCGGAAACTTTTGCCTTTGTAGAACTGCATCTGCGGAATCTGGATGTCCCTCGCCGAATAGTCATTGACGATGACCAGTCCGGCCACGAACTGGTGCAGGTTGCTGTCGTCAATCTGGACCGGGCCGTTGATGTCGCTGCGCATGACCAGGCCCAGTTCAATCTCGTAGTCGATAAAGCGGACATGGCGTGGCTTGATCAGGTCGCTGTCGGCCGGGCAAATGCAACTGGCTGCCTTGGTAAACATCATATTGTACGACTTGGCGTCCGGATCCATCCCGGACTCGATCATGTGCTGACGGTAGTTGGCACCCTGACAGACAAACTGCTGGTTGCGGGTGACCGGGGAGAGCAGCCGCACTTGATTGAGTTCGAGTGTCGGGCTCTTTAGGTCGCGCAACTGCTCGATGCTGACTTGCCGGATGAACTCGCCGGTTGTCGCGTATTGCCCAGAAACGGGCGTGATGCGCTGATTGTGAATACGTCCCCATTGGACGGTGTTCTGATATTCGAAACGGACAACCTGCACAGCCATGACAACGAGTCCTGAGGGGTGAGGAGGTGGCCAGCGCCAACCTCGTGTGGTTTGCGACGCTGCAAAATCAGGCGAACAGGCGTGCCAGTGTGATCAGCTTGCGCACGCTCAGATCCGGACTGCGGCGAAGATGGCGGAACAAGAAAAGAAGATTCGCCGGTGTCAGTTTCGGTTTGGTAAAACTTCTGGGCATGGATTCGCCCCACTGGGACATCGCCGCTGCGCTGACACTGTGCAGACCTGTGGGCTGGTCGGCAGTGAACCGGTCACCATCACAATAGTGCTCGTGCTTGTCGCCGAACGGGTCCTGCCAGTAATCGAAGATCTGGCTTCCAAGAATGTGCCGGCCAATACCCCAGGCATGGCGCCAACCCCGATCCCGAAGAACCTTCTGGCCCATGCCGACGGCGTCCAGATCGACCACCTCATAAGCGCTATGGCTGTAGGCCGGCATGAATCCCTGGGCCAGGGCCAGCGTGTGATGGTCGGCTGGCGTGTCGCCCAGATTCAGACGCAGGAAGGCCACCGCCGGCGAACCGTCAGGCAACAACTGCACATCGCTGGGAATGAATCCGAAGTGTTGTGTGTACCAGGCGCAGGTGCGCTGGAAGTCCGCCACTTCCAGCACGAGATGGCCAAGGCGGATGATCTCCGGTGGAGCAATCGGCGGACGCTGGGTTGCATTGATGCGCACCACGCTATCCCCGAGGTTGAGCGGCAAGGGCGGGCGATGGGGCCTGGAGCCAACCACTGACTGACCATGAAGGGCCTCGACGAGAAAACCGGACGGATCGCGCAAGGTGACTTGTTCGCCACCGCCGGGGTGATCGCACGGCATGATGGATGATGCTTGCGGTAACAAGCTCAGACGCTGCAGGTCGGGACGGGAATCGACGCTCAGACCGAAACCAATAAAACGTGGCTTCTTGCCGCGATGTACGCGATAGCAATAGGGTGCCGTTCCGGTACCACGCAAAAGCAGCAGATCCGCATTGTGCAGAACCGTCAGCAGTCCGAAGTCCTGAAGAAAGCGCTCGGTCCGTTCCAGATCCGGCCGCTCGAAAATCAGATGAGTCAGCGCATGGGCGCGCACGGTGGGTGCCTCGTGGCGTGCTGGTTGCAGGTTTTTTTGTACATTAACGGGCTGCTGTGCGGGATTAAGCTTCACTACGGGAGCCTCCAGACGCAGGAATACGGCACAGCACAAATTGAACATGATTGTTCAATTTGAGTCAAATTTGTAGTTCTGATGGATTTCGGAGTAAGCATAAATTTTCTCGGCCTGGCCGAGATCAGTTTTCTGCAAGCGCCCATGGACATGGTTCATTCATCGTGAATGCCAAGGTCTGCGCAAGTTTCACGCATGTCCATGGGTTGACATCTTTCCTTTACATCGATGAGCCGTTTGGCGTGCTACTTCAAAGGTGATCGGCGTCGATGATCGCTTTGGCGAAGGTCTGCGGACTTTCCTGCGGCAGGTTGTGGCCGATGCCGCCGTTGATCAGACGGAACTCGTACTTGCCGGTGAAGCGTTTGGCGTAATCCTCGGGCGCCGGGTGTGGCGCGCCGTTGGCATCGCCTTCGAGGGTGATGGTCGGCACGCTGATTGACGGCGCAGTGGCGAGTTTCTGCTCCAGCGCTTCGTACTGGCTTTCGCCCTGCACCAGGCCCAGGCGCCAGCGGTAGTTGAACACGGTGATGGCGACGTGATCCGGGTTTTCCAGGGCCTTGGCACTGCGGTCGAAGGTGGCATCGTCCAGCGCCCATTTCGGTGAGGCGGTTTGCCAGATCAGCTTGGCGAAATCGTGGGTGTTCTTGGCGTAACCGGCAGCACCACGGTCGGTGGCGAAGTAGAACTGATACCACCATTGCAGCTCGGCCTTGGGCGGCAGCGGGTTCTTGCCGGCGGCCTGATTGCCGATCAGGTAGCCGCTGACCGACACCAGCGCTTTCACTCGCTCCGGCCACAGCGCCGAGACGATATCCGCCGAACGTGCGCCCCAGTCGTAGCCGCCGAGCACGGCAGTTTTGATCTTCAGCGCGTCCATGAAATCAATCACGTCACTGGCGAGCGCCGCCGGCTGACCGTTGCGCACAGTCTTGTCGGAAAGGAAGTGCGTATCGCCATAACCCCGGGCGTACGGCATCAGCACGCGATAACCCTTGGCCGCCAGAATCGGTGCGACTTCATCGTAGCTGTGAATGTCGTAGGGCCAGCCGTGCAGCAGAATCACCACCGGACCATCGGCCGGGCCGGTTTCGGCGTAGGCCACGTCCAGCACGCCGGCTTTCACATGTTTCAACGGGCCGAAGGGCAGGTCGGCCTCCACGCTGGCGGCTACGGTCTTGACCGGTTCCGGCGCTGTCGATTGAGCGTTGGCGAACGTGCCGAATTGCATCAGGGCGGTGGCGAGAATCGACAGGCCCAGCAGGCGACGACGGGTGTTGCCGGTAGCGGTGGTGTGCAGTGCATGCTTCATGGGAAGACTCCTTTGCAATCGACGGGGGCCGGGTTCGGGGTGAACCCTTCTGAACTGGAGTCCAGTAAAGCCCGGCGATGTATCCGCGCTGTTTCCGGTTTGCGCGCCAGATGCAGGCGGGTGTATCCGGGAGGCGGTCGTACACACTGAGATACAAACCCGTTGCAATGCCCCGGTTGCTGCACAAATCTTCTAAACGCGCTGGCATGAAGCGCGGTAATTTAGCCGTTGAACCCATTTCTCTGGAGCCTTGCGTGGACAAACGCAACTGGATCGACCTGTCCCAGGATGCCGACACCGGGATCGAGTCGATTCGTGCCCATTTCCAGGGCCATGCCTACGATCCGCACTGGCATGACAGTTTCCTGGTGGGCGTGACCGAGCAAGGGGTTCAGCAGTTCGATTGCCGGCGCGTGCGGCATTTCAGTACGCCGGGCAAGGTGATCATGCTGGAGCCGGGGGAAATCCACGATGGGCATGCGCCGACCGAGGAGGGTTTTACTTACTCCATGCTCTATTTCGATCCGCACTGGCTGGAGCGCGAGTTGCTTGCGCTGTTCGAACACGTGCCGGACAACAGTCAGCTCGGGTTCGCCGACACCCTGAGCCAGGATCCACGCCTGGCCACTTCCATCAATCAGGCCTTTCACGCCCTGCATCACGGCGATTTGCGCATCGTCCGGCAGAGCGCGATTGACACCTTGCTCGGATCGCTGACCGCTCATCTCGACTGGCGCAAGCGTCAGGCGTTCGATCCACGCTTGCCGCGAGTGGCGCAAGTCGCGCGGGACTATCTGCATGCCCATGCCTTCGAAGATATCGGGCTCGATGATCTGGCCCGGGCCTGCGGGGTTGACCGTTTTCGCCTGACCCGGGCGTTCAAGTCGGCCTTCGGTCTGGCGCCCCATGGCTACTTGATCCAGCTACGACTGGCTCGGGCTCGGCAAATGCTGGCGCGGGGTGAAACGCCCGCCAATGTCGCCAGTGCGCTCGGGTTTGCCGATCAAAGCCATCTGGGCCGCTGGTTTCGCCGCGCCTATCACCTGACCCCTGCCGACTACCGCAAACGCTGCTCAAACCTTCCAGACTGAACGTCTCGCAACCGCGACCATGGCCTCCTGTTCTGATCCGGAGTTCCTGTCATGGAATCGTTGTTACCCTTTCTGCTGTTTTCCTTCGTTGCCTCGATCACCCCGGGGCCGACCAATATTCTGGTGATGAGCCACAGTTCGCGGCGCGGGATGCTGGCCACGCTGCCGATCATCTTCGGCGCCTGTGTGTCGGCTGCACTGGTGGTGCTGGTTGTCGGGCTCGGCGTGGGTGAAACGCTGCTGCGCTATCCCCGCGTGCAGCAGGCAATGGCCTGGGCCGGGGTGCTGTGGTTGAGCTGGCTGGCGTGGCAGATCTTTCGCAGTACGCCGCCATCGCTGGACTCCTCAACATCGGGTGACGACAGTTTCAGCGTTTTCGGTGCCGCCGGCCTGCAATTGATCAACCCCAAGGTCTGGATGATGGCCGTGGCGGTGGTGAGTGTGTTTGGCGGGAACGGTGACGAGAGTGCGCGGATGGTGCTGTTGGCCTTTGTGTTTCTGCTGGTCTGCTTGCCGTGCATGACGGCGTGGGCGTTGCTGGGGGTGGGCAGTGCGCGGTTCTTTGGTTCACCTCGGGCATTCCGGCGCATGAATGCCGGGCTGGCGTTTTTGCTGTTGTTGTCGGCTTGGTTGACGGTGTTGGTGTAGCCCCCCAGAATCGCGCCCCGTTCCGGCCACTGGTGCCGGACGCTCAAGGTGAAAAGGGGTAGCGGTTGAACGAACAGACATTGTCCATGCGCCTGGAGCGTGTAGCTGCGCACGTACCCGCCGGTGCGCGCCTGGCCGATATCGGCTCGGATCATGGCTACCTGCCGGTGGCGTTGATGCGTCGCGGCGCCATCGAGGCTGCGGTGGCGGGGGAGATGGCGTTGACGCCGTTCCGCTCGGCCGAACGCACCGTGCGTGAAAACGATCTGGGTCAACGGATCACCGTGCGTCTGGCCAATGGCTTGATGGCGATCGAGCCGAAAGACGGGATCACGGCGATTACCGTGTGCGGCATGGGCGGCGAGACCATTCGCGACATTCTCGAGGCAGACAAGGCACGTTTGAGCGGCCGCGAACGCCTGATCCTGCAACCCAACGGCGGCGAGCAACCGTTGCGCCAATGGCTGATGGACAACGACTACCGGATCCTTTGCGAGGAACTCTTGCGGGAAAACCGCTTCGACTACGAAATCATCGTCGCCGAACGCGATGGGCCAGTGGCCTACACCCCTGAGGAACTGTACTTCGGACCGTTGCAGATGCAGGCGCGCAGCCCGGCGTTTGTCAGCAAGTGGCAGCACCGGTTGCGACACAAGCAGCAGACCCTGAGCCACTTCGGGCGTGCGCGGCATGCCGTGTGCGAAGAGAAGGTGCAGGATCTGGCCCGGCAGGTACGGTGGATCACTGAAGTGCTCGCTTGAGCCCGACTCAGGGCTGATATCATTCAACAACTTTCAAGCAGGGCAGAAAACGATGAACCGTCAGAAGAAACTGCAACAGCTCTTCAAGGAAAAATCCAGAAAGGCCAACGCCAAACTGGCGCCGAAAAGCAACAAGCCGAAGTACATCAGCAAGGCTGATCGGTTGAAACTGGAAGCTGAGGCGGCTCAGGTCTCGGTCGTTTCCACTGAGTGAACGAAAAGGGGACAGATTTATTTTCAGAAAATAAATCTGTCCCCTTTTGTCCCTTTTGTCCCTTTTGTCCTTGTTCAGGGCTTGATCATGGGGCGCCATGGGTTGAAGGAGGCGGCCTATCGGCCTTTCTGCCGACAAAGCCCATTTCAATCGGCGTCCTTATGTAAAACACAGAGAAATCTTCCGCTTCCAGGCGCTTGAACAGTCTGTCGCATTCTTCTTCGGTGATCGCCATTCGGATTTCCGTCGGCTGATCCGCCAGCTCAAAAAAGTGCGAGGAATGCAGTCGCCCGGTATGGCCGAAACCTTCAATGGCAGTGGAGAGGGTCGCACCGCGCAGGCCCAGTTCCTTTGCCAGATCGACAATCCAGTCGCCGAGCATCTTTCCTTGATGACGACGGTTTTGTTGAGTGAAGAAAATCACCAGAAAACCTTTCATTTCGGTCTCCTTAACGCGTGCCAATCAATTGATAGGACAACAGTCCCGCCGCAGTCATTGCGAGCGAGCCGACGACGTGCAATGAAATCGAGCCAAGCGCCCAGAGCAGTCTGCCTTCCTGAATCAGGGCAACGGTTTCGGCTGAAAATGTGGAAAAGGTCGTCAGCCCGCCACAGAATCCGGTGATGATCAGCAGCCGCCACTCTGGGCTTAGCGAAGGGGAGGCGGCAAGGAATGCGATAGCCAGGCCGATGATGTAGCCACCGACCATATTGGCAACCACGGTGCCCGGTGGAATCGCGGGGAACAAGGCGTTTAGTTTCATGCCAAGGATCCAGCGCAACCAGGCGCCCAGTGACGCACCCACGGCAATGACCAGAAGTGATTTCAGCATACCGGGCTTACCTCTTCAGACCGTTGCGGCCAAACAGGTAGCGGAGGGGAAAAGCAAAAAACGGCGGGTTGAATAAAGGGAATCATGATCCTGTCCTGTAGTTGGAGGACAGGGGAGCAGACACGCCTACGCACCCTGTCCAGGGTTCACGTAGGCATCATCAGCACGAGGCGGTTTGAGGAGGAATGCCATCTCCTGCAAAGATCCTATAGCAATCAGACACGGCACTTCAACGACCAAAAGAGGACAGATTGATTTTCCAGAAAATAGATCTGTCCCCTTTAAAGAAGAGATTTTTCTGCAAAGTATCGACTGGGCACTTCTCCCAGCAAGTGCTTGAAAGCCGTTGTGAATGCACTCGAGCTGCTATAGCCCAACATCATCGCGACCTGTGTGATCGACTGACCTTTTCCCAACTGTACAACCGCAGAGAGCAGGCAGGCCTGCTGTCGCCATTCGATGTAACTGATGCCCGTGTGCACGCGAAACTGTCGGGTAAAGGTTCGGCGGCTCATGCCTGCACGTTGGGCCATTTCGTCGATACCCACCTCCAGCGAGGGCTGGGTCAGAAATTCGCGGCATACCCGCGCAAGACGCGGTTCTGTCGGCAACGGCGCGTTGAGCGACAGCGCAGGCATCCCGGCAATTTCATGTAGCAGTAATCCCATCAGATGACCGTCGCGCCCCTGAGTGGAATAGCGCGCAGGTACATCGATTGCCTTCAGCAACAACTGGCGCAACAACGGCGATACGTCCAACACCTGACACTGATCCGCCAGCCCGAGACGCTGCGCCGCATGTTTGCGGATATAGGTGTTGTGGAGCGTGACAGGGCCGCGCATCTGCATGGAATGAGGCAGTTGCGCCGGGACCCAGATGCCGCGCTGAGGCGGGACGACCCAGTTGCCGTGATCGGTAAAGACGGTGATGACGCCACTGGCAGCATACGCAAACTGTCCACGCGGGTGGTCGTGCAACGGGAACAGCGTTCCGTCCGCGTAGTCACGTACGGTCACGACGGCATCGCGGGGTGTGTTCTGGTAGGTCGGTACGGTTTTTTCGCGCATGGCCCGATATTAATGAAAGTTGGCCTGTGACTGAAAGCAGGCCAGGTCGATTGCTTGCATATTTCTCCTGGCACGAGCATTTCCGCTATGCGCTGGGGAAACACTGAATATGCAAAAGAAGCACTTTTTACTCGCCGTCCTGGTAACGGCTGTCTGGGGATTGAACTTCCCCGTCACCAAGCTCGGGCTGGCCGGTATCGACCCTCTGCTGTTGACGGCGTTGCGTTTCGCACTGGCAGCGTTGCCCTGGGTGTTTTTCGTCAAGCGTCCGCAGGTTGCCTTCGGATGGATCGCGGCCTATGGACTGATCTTCGGTGTCGCGATGTGGGCGTTGATCAATCAGGGGATCGCATGGGGCGTACCGCCGGGTAGCGCGTCGTTGCTGATCCAGTTCAGCGCGTTTTTCACGCTGGGCTGGGGCGTGCTCTTCTTTGGAGAACGCTTGGGACGGCTTCAGTTGATTGGCAGTGTGTTGGCGGCTGCAGGACTGGTGGGGATCGTCTTGTGCAGTCCCGGCGATGTACCGAGGGCCGGTTTTGCCCTGGTGATTGGCAGCGCAGTGGCCTGGAGCATGGGCAACGTGATCATCAAGGTTTCCAGAGTGCGTGAAATCTTTGCCTTCGTCGTCTGGGCGAGTCTGTTTCCACCCATCCCGCTCTTGCTGTTGACGTGGCTGCTACACGGTTCTGCTCCTTTCAATGCGCTGCCTTCGCAACTGAATGGCATGACGCTGTTTTCACTCGCGTTCCAGGTGTACGCCGCGACGCACTTCAGTTACTGGGGATGGAACCTGCTGTTGCGTGAATACCCGGTTTCGCGCGTGGCACCGTTGTCGCTGCTGATTCCGGTATTTGGCATCGTCAGTTCGACGGTCATTCTCGGCCAACACCCTGGCCCCTTTGATTGGGCGTTTATCTTGCTGGTTCTACTGGCGCTGGCCTTGGGTTCAGTGAAGTTGCCCTTCACTCAACAGCGTTCGGCTGCGCAAGTGTCCACATCCCGCTGAGGATCTGCGCTTTCAGCCGGTTTAACCGCATCAGGCACTCGGCTGCACCGGTTTGGCCAACTCAATCCCCGCCGCCCCCAGCCGCTTGAGAATCTCGAACAACAGATCGCTTTTGGTCTTGCCGACAATCCGCGGGCTGTCGACGTAACCGGTCACGGTCAGGGTGATGCCATCGGGCGACAGTTTGCTGAAACGCACGAACGGCGCCGGTTTGCCGAGGATGGTTTCGTGCTCTTTGTAGGTGTCGAGCAACAGGTTTTTGACCTGTTCGGGATCGATATCCAGCGGGAACATCAGCTCCAGCGTCGCCACGCCCTGGGCACTGCCGCCGAGGGTGACGTTGCGCAGGTTCTGCGAGATCAGTTGCGAGTTGGGGACGATCACGATGGAGCGGTCGCTGAGCTGGATCTCCGTGGCGCGCACGTTGATCCGGCGGATGTCGCCCTCGACGCCGCTGATGCTGATCAGGTCGCCGACCTTGACCGGACGCTCGGTGAGCAGGATCAGGCCGGAGACGAAGTTCTTCACGATCTCCTGCAAACCGAAACCGATCCCCACCGACAGGGCGCTGACGATCCACGCCAGATTGGTCCACTTCACGCCCAGCGAAGACAGCGTCAGCAACACCACCAGCGCATAACCGATATTGGAAAACAGCGTGCTGAGGGAGGCGCACATGCCCGGGTCCATGTCGGTCTTGGGCAGGAATTCGTTGTCCAGCCAGCGGCGCAGGGCACGAATCAGGTAAATGCCGATCAGCAGCGCGAGCACCGCGTTGAGCAAATGCCCGGGAACAATGTTCAGTTTGCGCAGGCCGGCGCCACCGAGAATCGCGCCGATGTTGGTGGCCAACTGGCCAAGGGTGGTGCCGATGCCGCCGACGAACAGAGTGATCACCGCCAGCAGCAACAATGCGGCGCGGCCCACGCCGGCCAGCAGGGTCGAGGCTTGTTCGAGGCGCCGGTCGCCGACCCCCAGCAGTTGCTTCAGTGCCTTGCCGCTGGAGTGGCGGGGCGAGAAGAAGTATTCGCAGCTGTCCTTGAGCAACTGCATCAGCAGGTAGAAACCGGAAAACACGATAAACGCCCACACCAGTTCGTAGGTGATGAACCGGGCCAGCGATACATATCCCGTCAGCAATGCGCCCAGGGAAATGACCATCGCCAGTGTTGCAATGGTGTAGACCACGCCGGCGAACGTGTTGCCCGTCACCTGCGCATCCCCGGCCGCTGCCAGTGCCTTGCGCACCTTGCCGACGCGCATCAGCAGCACCGTGACGATGCCCAGCACCACCAGCGCAATCACGCCCCGGCCGGTGATCACGATCTGGCTGCTCATGCCGGACGCGTTGCTGACCTGCACCGCCGTCACCAGCACCAGCAGCGTGGCGGACAGGATCCGGGCGAACGGCTTGAGCGTCTGTGCCACCGGCTCGGCAATCACCGGCAGCCGCCACGACGGATGCTCGGTGGACAGCAACGCGCGGCTCAGGCCGGTGATCATCACGCAGGCATACACCACTTTCTGGAACTCGTCGGAAAACGTTGCCAGCATCGGTGGCAACGGCACATGCCGCGTGCAGGCGTAATACAGCAGCTCCAGTGCGATGGCCGTGGTCGCGAGGGTGGCCAGCGCCGAGGCAAACGCCAGCGAACTGCGGCGCAGCCGTCCTTCCGGCATGCGATGAATGCACACCCACGCCAGCCAGCGGTCAGCGAGCCGGCGACCCAATGTCCAGATGATGAAGGCCAGCACCACCAGCACACTGGTGTAGAACCGTTGCCCCGGTTGCCAGGCTTCGGTGCCGGTTTCCTGGATCTGATCGACGAATGAACGCAGGCGCTGACGATCGTCAGGGTCGGGATCGACCAACGGTGCCCAGAAGCCGGGGCTCAGGATGCTGTCGGTGCCGAGGGTCAGCTCGCTTTCGAGCAACGTACGGCGAATGCTGGCAATTTGTGTGATCAGGTCGGTGGCGTTCTGCTTGAGTGTCGCCAGGTTCTTCAGGGCGGTGTCGACTTTGGTCTTCTGCTCGATCAGCGTCGCCCGTTGTGCGGCGATATCGGCCTGTTCAGCGGCCACCGTTTCCGCCGGCGTCGCCCCCAATACGCCCAGTTGCACGGTCAGTTGTGCCTGCTGCGGCAGCAGCGACGCCGACAACCGGTCGATGTCCAGAATGAACATCTGCACCCGATCCTGCGGGCCTTCGAGCTGGTTGTAGTTGTTGGCGGACGAGATCTGCTGCTTGAGGCCATCGAGGCGTTGTTGCAACGCTTGCAGATCGTTTTGGCCGACCCCGGGAAGCGGGGCGCCGATGTCGATTGCGCTCGACAAGTCAGCGGCCGACACGCTTGTCAGGCCCGGGCCGAGCAGGGTCAGAGCGACGAATACCAATGACATCAATGCATTGCGCATGGGACTGGCTGATTCCGGTTGATCACACAATCAATGAGGTTAGGTGATCAGGCGCCTGCTGCATCATTTTCTGCTGCTAATCCTGGCTTAATGCGTGTCCGGTGATATCGCCGGGCATCGAATTGAAAGCACTCTTTTTCGCGACTAAACTCCCGGCCATGAAACGCTATCTGCGGTTTTGTCTTATCTTCCTGATCAGCCTGGCGCTTCCCCTCAGCGGGATGGCGGGCGTGCAGGCGCCGACAGAACCCTGCCCGATGCAAGCCATGGGCATGGCGATGATGGACGGCATGAACATGGATTGCTGCAAGGACATGAAAAGTCCTGCCGACCATGGCACTCCCTGCAAGCCAGGCCAGGAGTGCAAGACCGGCGGCGTGCTGCAGGTCTCGATCCTCAAGCCGCCCGTCACTGTGTTCAGCCCCGTGACGCTTTCATTCTTCAGTGATTCCCTGCCTGTAGCGACCCCGTCCGGGGTCTGGCGACCGCCCCGCGTCTGATTCCTGTCTCCCTTCGAAGCTCATTCCGCCCAGGCGGAGTGGATTGGCTGTGCGTGTGTTTTTCACCGCGCGCAGCGGACGATCACAGGAATCGTAAACATGAAATTCAAGTGCAATTGCACGGGATGGCCGTTGGTGGCCAGTTTCGCGGCAAGCGTGCTGGCGTGGCCGGGTTTTGCGGCTGCGTTGACACTCGATGAAGCGCTGCGGCTGGCGGAAACCCATGCGCCGTCGCTGAATGCGCAAGATGCAAAAATCCAGGCCGCCAGCAGCGCCGCCATCCCGGCGGGGGAGCTGCCCGATCCGAAACTGGTGCTGGGCGTGCAGAACTATCCCGTCGGCGGCCCGGATCGCTACAGCCTCGACCAGGACTTCATGACCATGCAAATGGTCGGCTGGCGCCAGGACATGCCCAACGGCGACAAGCGCAAGGCGCGCATCGAGGTCGCCGACGCGGCCATTGAACGTGCGGCGGCGGAGCGTCGCGTCGAGCGCCTGAAAGTCCGTCAGGCCACGGCACTGGCCTGGATCGGCAGTTATTCGGTCGAGCGCAAACAGGGTTTGCTTCAGGACTTCTACAAGGAAAACCGTCTGCTGACCGACACCGTCCGGGCGCAGATCGCCGGCGGCCGCGCGCAACCTGCCGACGCCGTGACGCCGAAGCAGGAGGCCGCCCGACTGGCGGAGCAGGAAGACAACCTGACACTGGAGCGCACCCAGGCCCGAGCGGCCCTCAAACGCTGGATCGGTGCGGCCGCCAACGACAAACCCGAAGGCAACTTGCCGCAATGGTCGGTCGAGCCCGCCACCTTCAACCATCAACTGCAACACCATCCCGAACTGGCCGCGTTTGCGCCCATGACTCGCGAAGCGCAGGCAAAGGTGCAAGAGGCGGTGTCCGAGAAAAAGTCCGACTGGAGCTGGGAAGTGGATTACCAGCACCGTGGCCGAGAGTTTGGCGACATGGTCAGCGTGCAGTTCTCCTGGGATTTGCCGTTGTTTCCCGAGACGCGGCAGAACCCGAAAATCGCCGCCCGACAAGCCGAACTCAGCCAGCTGGAAGCCGAGCGCGAAGCCCTGTCCCGTGAGCACACCGAGCAATTGGAAAACCAGTTGGCCGACTACGCGCGGCTCGACCGGGCGCTACTGCGCAGTCAGCAAAGCCTCGTGCCGCTGGCCAAAGAGAAGGTCGACTTGAGCCTGGCCAGTTATCGCGCGGGCAAGGGCGATCTGAACGCGGTGGTCAGCGCCCGCCGGGAACTCATTGAGGCTCGCTTCAAACAGATCGACGTGGAAGAACAGCGCGCACTGACCGCTGCACGTCTGCATTTCGCTTATGGGGAGACCCGCCTGTGAACCGACCCAATTTCAATGGCTTCTGGCTGGCCGGTCTCGCCCTCGCAGTGGGCGTTGCCGCAGGCTACGGCGTGGCTTATCAGCGCATGAACGGCGAACCCGGCGCAGCTCCGGAGCAGGGCGCCACATCGAAAGCCTTGTACTGGTACGACCCGATGTATCCGCAGCAGAAGTTCGATAAACCGGGCAAGTCGCCCTTCATGGACATGCAACTGGTACCGCGATACGCCAGCGAAGGCGCTGGCAATGCGACGGTCAGCATCGATCCGGGCCTGACCCAGAATCTGGGCTTGCGCACGGCAAAGGTCACGCGCGGGGCCATTGCCTCCAGCCTCGATGTGACGGGCGTACTGGCGTTCAACGAGCGGGATGTGGCGGTGATCCAGACGCGTACCAGCGGGTTTGTCGAACGGGTTTATGCCCGGGCACCGGGGGATGTGTTGGCGGCAGGCGCGCCGTTGGCAGACATTCTCGTACCGGACTGGGCGGCGGCGCAGACCGAGTTTCTCGCCCTCAAGCGCAGCGGCGACCGGGACCTGATCGCAGCGGCGCGCCAGCGTTTGCAACTGACCGGCATGCCATCGAACCTGATTGTCCAGGTGGAGCGCAGTGGCAAGGTCCAGCCGAACCTGACCGTCACCAGCCCGGTGGGCGGCGTGTTGCAGGAGCTCAACGTGCGCACCGGCATGACCGTGGCGAACGGCGAAACACTGGCGCGGATCAACGGCCTGGGCAGTGTCTGGCTCGCCGTGGCAGTGCCGGAATCGCAGACCGGTTCAATCACCGAAGGGCAGTCCATCGAAGCGCGACTGCCGGCGTTTCCCGGCACCGTGTTCAACGGCAAGGTCAGCGCGATTCTGCCGGACACCAACCCCGACAGCCGCACCCTGCGCGTACGGGTCGAACTGGCCAACGCTGATGGACGCTTGCGGCCGGGGATGACCGCACAAGTGCGGCTGAACCACCCAACCGGGCAAGACAACCTGTGGGTGCCGACCGAAGCGGTCATCCGCACCGGCAAGCGCGCGTTGGTCATGCTCGCTGAAGAGGCGGGGCACTACCGCCCGGTAGAGGTACGTCTCGGTCAGGAAAGCGACGGCAAAACGGTGATCCTCAAAGGTCTGGAGGAAGGGCAGGAAGTGGTGACGTCCGGCCAGTTCCTGCTCGATTCCGAGGCCAGTCTCAAGGGCATCGTCGCCGAGCCGCTTGAGGTCGACGGGAACGCCTCGGGGAGCCAGCCATGATCGCCGCGCTGATTCGCTGGTCCGTGGCCAATCGCTTTCTGGTGCTGTTGGCGACGCTATTTGTCACGGCCTGGGGTGTGTGGTCGGTGCAGAGCACGCCGATCGATGCGCTGCCGGATCTGTCCGACGTGCAGGTGATCATCCGCACGCCGTACCCCGGACAGGCGCCGCAGATCGTCGAGAACCAGGTGACCTATCCGCTGACGACCACCATGCTCTCGGTGCCGGGGGCGAAAACCGTACGCGGTTATTCGTTTTTCGGTGACAGCTTCGTGTACGTGCTGTTCGAGGACGGCACCGATCAGTACTGGGCGCGCTCGCGGGTGCTGGAATACCTGAGCCAGATCCAGAGTCGCCTGCCGGCCAGTGCCAAACCGGCGTTGGGACCGGACGCCACCGGGGTCGGCTGGATCTATCAGTACGCGTTGGTGGATCGCAGTGGCCAGCACGATCTGGCGCAGTTGCGCGCGTTGCAGGACTGGTTCCTCAAATTCGAGCTCAAGACCCTGCCCAACGTCGCCGAAGTCGCCACCCTCGGCGGCATGGTCAAGCAGTATCAGGTGCAGCCCGACCCGGTGCGGCTGGCCAGTCTCGGCATCACCCTGGCGCAGGTGCGTGAGGCCATCGGCAAAGCCAATCAGGAAACCGGCGGTGCCGTGCTGGAAATGGCCGAGACCGAGTTCATCGTGCGGGCCTCCGGCTACCTGAAGAGCCTCGACGATTTCCGGGCGATCCCCCTCAAACTCGGCGCCAGTGGAGTGCCGGTGACTTTGGGCGATGTCGCGACGATCCAGACCGGGCCGGACATGCGCCGCGGCATCACCGAGCTGGACGGCCAGGGCGAGACCGTCGGTGGCGTGGTGATCCTGCGCAGCGGCAAGAACGCCCGCGAGACCATCGCGGCGGTCAAGGCCAAGCTCGACGACATGAAAAACAGCCTGCCGCCCGGCGTGGAGATCGTCACCACTTACGATCGCAGCAAGCTGATCGACCGCGCCGTCGATAACCTCAGCCACAAACTGCTCGAAGAGTTCATCGTCGTCGCGCTGGTTTGCGGGATCTTCCTCTGGCATTTGCGCTCTTCATTGGTGGCGATCATCTCGTTGCCGGTGGGTGTGCTGATCGCTTTTATCGTGATGCGCCATCAGGGGCTGAACGCCAACATCATGTCGTTGGGCGGGATTGCCATCGCCATCGGCGCGATGGTCGATGCGGCCGTGGTGATGATCGAGAATGCCCACAAGAAAATCGAAGCGTGGCACGCGGCCAATCCGGGACAGGAACTCAAGGGCGAGCGCCATTGGCAGGTGATGACAGACGCGGCAGCGGAAGTGGGGCCGGCGCTGTTTTTTTGCCTGTTGATCATCACGCTGTCGTTCATTCCGGTGTTTACCTTGCAGGCGCAGGAAGGGCGGCTGTTCGGTCCGCTGGCGTTCACCAAGACTTACGCCATGGCGGCGGCAGCGGGGTTGTCGGTGACGCTGGTGCCGGTGCTGATGGGCTACTGGATCCGTGGACGGATTCCGGATGAGCGACGCAACCCGCTCAACCGCTGGCTGATCCGGATCTACCAGCCGGCGCTGGATGCGGTGTTGCGCCGACCGAAATTCACCTTGCTGGTGGCGCTGCTGGTGTTCATCAGCGCGGTGTGGCCGATCTCCAGGCTCGGTGGCGAGTTTCTCCCGCCGCTGGACGAGGGCGATCTGCTGTACATGCCATCGGCCTTACCGGGACTGTCGGCGCAAAAAGCCTCGCAGTTGCTGCAGCAGACTGATCGGCTGATCAAGACCGTGCCCGAAGTCGAGCATGTGTTCGGCAAGGCCGGCCGTGCCGAAACCGCCACCGATCCGGCACCGCTGGAAATGTTCGAAACCACGATCCAGTTCAAGCCCCACGAGCAATGGCGCCCGGGCATGACCCCGGAAAAACTCGTGGAAGAACTGGACCGCGTGGTGAAGGTGCCGGGCCTGACCAACATCTGGATTCCGCCGATCCGTAACCGCATCGACATGCTCGCCACCGGGATCAAAAGTCCCATCGGCGTGAAAGTCGCCGGCAACGATCTGGCCCAGATCGACGCGGCGACTCAAGCCGTCGAACGCGTGGCCAAAGAGGTGCCCGGTGTCAGCTCAGCGCTGGCCGAACGCCTGACCGGTGGCCGCTACATCGACGTCGATATCGATCGCAACGCCGCAGGTCGCTATGGGCTGAACATCAGTGATGTGCAGTCGATCGTCGCCGGTGCCATTGGCGGCGAGAACATCGGGGAAACCATCGAAGGACTGGCACGCTTCCCGATCAACATCCGTTACCCGCGAGAGTGGCGTGACTCGCCCGGTGCTCTGGAGCAACTGCCGATCTACACGCCTTCGGGCAGTCAGGTCACCCTCGGCATGCTGGCGAAGATCAAGGTCACGGACGGCCCGCCGATGCTCAAGAGCGAAAACGCCCGACCGTCCGGCTGGGTGTACATCGACGTGCGGGGCCGGGACATCGCTTCGGTGGTGGCTGATCTGCGCCGCGCGGTCAGCGAACAGGTCAAGTTGCAGCCGGGCATGAGCCTGAGCTACTCGGGGCAGTTCGAGTTTCTCGAACGGGCCAACGCTCGCCTGAAACTCGTGGTGCCGGCCACGCTGCTGATCATCTTTGTGCTGCTCTACCTGACCTTCGCCCGCTTCGATGAGGCGCTGCTGATCATGGCCACGTTGCCATTCGCCCTGAGCGGCGGTGCGTGGTTTCTCTACCTGCTGGGCTACAACCTGTCGGTCGCCACCGGGGTTGGCTTCATTGCGCTGGCCGGTGTTTCTACCGAGTTCGGCGTGATCATGTTGCTCTACCTGAAAAACGCTTGGGCTGAACGCGAAGACCTCGGCGATCGCACCGAGCGCGGACTGGTCGCAGCGATTCGCGAAGGCGCCGTGCAGCGCGTACGCCCCAAAGCCATGACCGTGGCCGTGATCATCGCCGGTCTGTTGCCGATTTTACTGGGCAGCGGCACCGGCAGCGAAGTCATGAGCCGCATCGCCGCGCCCATGGTCGGCGGCATGGTCACGGCGCCCTTGTTGTCCCTGTTCGTCATCCCGGCGGCGTATCGGTTGATGCGCCGCCGTCACTTGTCCGTTGAAACCCTCCAACCTGAAGGAAAAACCTCATGAAACTGATCCCGATCACTGTTGCCGGCACGCTGGTTGCGTTTGCATTGACTGCCCACGCCGACGACATGCCCGGCATGAAGATGGACGACATGCAGGGCATGCAGATGCAGCCCGCCACTCAACAGGCTCCGGCCGCGAATGCCGAAGGCACGATCAAGGCCATCGATGCCACGAAGCACACTGTGACCATCGCTCATGGTGCGGTTGCGGCGTTGCAGTGGCCGCCGATGACCATGGGGTTTGCGGCAACTGAGGAACAGTTGGCCGGGTTGGCGGTGGGGGACCGGGTGAAGTTTTCGTTCCGGATGGAGGGCAGCAAAGCGACGCTGGTTTCGATCAGCCAGTAAGGCTGTGAAGTAAAAAAAACCGGCGCGAATCATCGCGCCGGTTTTTATTCAGGTTTTCAGATCGAGCGCTGATTGACCCGCTGCATCAGTTCCTCCGCCGACTCCTTGCGCTCCGAGTAGCGATCCACCAGGTCCGGGCGATCACGCAGCAACAGCGTGAATTTCACCAGTTCCTCCATCACGTCGACCACCCGGTCGTACAGCGCCGAAGGCTTCATGCGATTGCCTTCGTCAAACTCCAGATACGCCTTGGGCACCGACGACTGATTGGGGATGGTGAACATGCGCATCCAGCGGCCCAGCACGCGCAGTTGATTGACCACGTTGAACGATTGCGAACCGCCGCAGACCTGCATCACCGCCAGGGTCTTGCCCTGGGTCGGGCGCACCGCACCGAGCGCCAGCGGCACCCAATCGATCTGCGCCTTGAACACCGCCGACATCGCACCGTGCCGTTCGGGCGAACACCAGACCTGGCCTTCGGACCATTGCATCAGCTCGAGCAGTTCCTGGACTTTCGGATGGTCGCCGGGCGCATCGTCCGGCAGCGGCAAGCCCGAGGGGTTGAAGATCCGCGTCTCGGCTCCGAAGTGCTCCAGCAGTCGCGCGGCTTCTTCCACCAGCAAACGACTGAAGGAACGTGGGCGGGTCGAGCCGTACAACAACAGAATGCGTGGCTTGTGGAGGCCGTCGTCGCGGGTGGTTTTCTGAATCAGTGATGGATCGAGGTTGGGCAGGTCGGTCATGACGGCTCCGGTCACAGCGTGCTGATGCGGTCGAGCTCGCGCTTGAGGGCATCGCGGTCGAGTTGGGCGAAGGGCAGGGCGAGGAAGGCCCGGCAGCGGGTTTCGATCCGGGCGAGGGTCCCGTGGAAGGCTGCGTTGACGGCGGCTTCATCGCCGCGCACCTCCGACGGATCCTCCAGCCCCCAATGGGCCTTCAAGGCCGGGCCGAAGTAGACGGGGCAGGCTTCGCCGGCAGCCTTGTCGCACACGGTGATGACAATGTCCGGCGGGTTGTCTTCGAAGGCGTCGTTGCCCTTGCTGCTCAACCCGGCGATGGAAATGCCGGCCTCCTGCAGCGTGGTCAGGCTGCGCGGCAGCACCTGGCCCTTGGGGAAACTGCCGGCGCTGACCGCTTCGAAACCTTGCGGCGCAAGGTGATTGAACATCGCTTCGGACAGAATGCTGCGGCAGCTGTTGGCGGTGCACATGAATAGAACGCGCATGTTCGGTCCTCAGCAGCAGGCGGATGTATTGAGCGGGCGGTCACCCATGGCATCGAGCCGGGCGCTGTTTTCTTCCAGCCACTCGGTGTTGGCGGCCAGGGTGGTTTCAAGCAGTGTGCGGATCCACGCTGGCAGGTCAGGGTTGAGCCGGTAATAAACCCACTGGCCCTGACGGCGATCCAGCAGCAAGCCGCAGGTGCGCAACTGCGCGAGATGGCGGGAAATCTTTGGCTGACTGTCGTCCAGCGCGCAGACCAGTTCGCAGACACACAGCTCACCTTCACGGGTGATCAGCAGCGTGGCCCGGGCGCGGGTTTCGTCGGCGAGGCATTTGAAAACGGAGGCGGGATTGAACATGACAATGCCTTCAATACATATGGTTGTCCGAATATACGGATTTCCATATGTATTGGGCAAGCCTCTTGTTTAATGAACTCTGCGGAAACGCTGTCAGAGAGGATCACGCAAGGTAAGGGGCCAGGATGTCGTGCAGTGGACGGGCAAGGGCGAGCGTCCGTTTGACTGTTGTCAGTTCCGAACCTGCCAGACGCTTGCTGCCCAGTCTGCAGAAAACACCGCCCGGATCGATGTGCAGCGAAAACAGTCCGATGACCTCGTTCCCAATGACTTTTACGATCAACTCCATGAAGGCTTCATGCGGTGTGCTGGCGGTCAGGTAGGTGAACTCCTCAACGGTAGCGCTGCCCGCCCAAGACACCTCATCCCAGGCCAGACGATCCAGGTGTATGAAGTTTTGCTGCGTCTGCAAATCCTCCACAAGCGCTCGCAATACATTCACAAACCGCTCACAGGTAAGGATTTCGAGTTCGTATCGATAAAGGCCTGAGGGGGCAGTGCCGACGACTTTGGCGGTCAGGAGGTAGCTCTGCGCAATTTCCGAAGGCTGTCCATCCCAGCCATTCAGGTCGGATACCGGCGGGCACCAAATGACCTGAATTGTTTCGCTGGTGCGGATCAGTTCGCTTTGATCAAAACGGGCCGATGTGGTTTGGCCAACACGTGGCAATAAGTCGTGGAGGTGGAGTACCGGGGCACTGTAATCGATGCCGGAGTCCTGTGACCAGAATGTGGGGAAGTGGATTTTCATGGGGTGATCGTAGTCCATCATGTGGCTCTCGGGTCTTCATCAGCCGGTAAAACGCTTACCAGGTTATCGCCAGCCCAGGCGCTGGCTGAAGGCCAGATGCTCGCCAATCCACAACCCGCGAGGGTGACTTTTTCGGGGTGAGTGATAGCATGTGGCCTTCATTGCGAAACAACGCGTGCTTTGACTTGGTCGACTGCCAGGACATCAAGTTTTCATCTTCAATCAATGCAGATTTATCAATGATCAAGATTGCGATACCGACGTTTATCCTGCTGCTGTGCCTGCAGGGTTGTGCAGAGATGCCTGCGTATTCGAACGTACAGTCCGGTGAGCCGAGCGACGAAACCCGTTACACCGTCGTCGAAACCGATACCTATGCCGGAAGGCCTCAGCGCTCCTGGGGGGACGGCGAGCCAAACCTGAACATCATTAGAATCAACGACAAGAAAGTGGGGAACATTCCATTCTCCACTTACTATTACAAGAATGACTCGCCTCAGCGTGCTGTGCTGATCCCGGGGAAGTACACGATTCAACTGGAATACAATCTGCCGTTGCAGTTCCTGTTTGCCGATCTGGAGTTCGAAGGCAAACCCGGTCAAAAGATCATCGCCCGTTCGCAATATGTGGGTCTCAACCGATTGGAAATATGGTTGGAAGACGCGGCTACCGGTGAAATCGTTGGTAAGCGTGTGCACTGACAAGGTTAAAGCGATGGCTGTGAAATAACGCGCTTTCAGCGATTGAACGAAGAGGGGGATTTTGAATACTTATTCAAAATCCCCTTCTTGTTTTTTGACCCCGTAAGTTCGGGCGACTCAGCGCTTGCTGAAGGCCAGTCGCGCCGCAAACAGCACGAAAATCATCCCGGTGGTGCGATCCATCCAGCGAATCACTTTCTCCCGTCGCAGAAAACCGGACAGCGGTTGCGTCGCGCCGATCAACACCAGCGACCAGATCAGCCCGAGCACCACATGAATGCTCACCAGCCCGAACGTCCAGGGCACAAGCGGCTGCCCTTGCGGAATGAACTGCGGCAGAAACGACACGTAGAAAATCCCGATCTTCGGATTGAGCACATTCCCCAGCATGCCCTTCAGAAACCAGTTGGCCCCCGGCTTGCCGTTGGCTTCGGCGGGAGCCAGCGAGCGGCGAGGGCGCAACAACATGTTCAACCCGAGCCACGCCAGATACGCCGCACCGCAGTACTTCAACAGGTTGTAGGCCAGCTCCGACACCGCAATCAACGCCCCGAGGCCGAACGCCACCGCCGCACCCCACAACAGGCAACCGGCGTTGATGCCCAACGCAGCGCGCAAGGCCTGTTGCTTGCCTTCGACGGTGGCGGTGCGCAGGACAAGTGCGGTGTCGAGACCGGGTGTCAGCGTCAGCAGTGTGGCGGCGAAAGTGAAGGCGAGGAGGTTGTCGGCGATGGACATGGCACGTGGGTTTCCTGTTCTGGATGGGGGAACGGTAGCGGTTTCAGGCGGGGGGATCCAGCAGGGAGATGAGGCGGGGTTCGATGGCGTCAGGTTGTATCTCAAGGATTGCCAGGGTGACCGGCCGTTTGAAACGCCGGGGACCGGCGCTGCCCGGATTGACGTAGAGCCGGTCGCCGCGCCATTCGATTCGGGGTTTGTGGGAGTGGCCGGTGATGATGAGTTTCACGTTGGGGTCGAGGTCAGTGGGGACGTCGGCGATGTCGTGGATGAGGAGGGTTGACCAGCCGTTGAGGTTTACGCTCAGGAGGTCGGGGAGGTCTTGGGCCCACGGACTGTTCAGATCGTTGTTGCCGCGCACTGCGTGGACGGGGGCGATTTCGGTCAGTTGCGCGAGGATGTCCGCGTTACCGATGTCGCCGGCATGGATGATCTGATCGCAGCCTTGCAACGCGGCCAGGGCTTCGGGGCGCAGGAGGTTGTGGGTGTCGGAGATGAGGCCGATCTTCATACGGAGCTCCGGGTTGAGTAGGGCCGGGATGCTGGCTTCCACCGAATTCAGCCTTTCGGCTCAGCGGGTTTCGCTATCTGTTCGCTTGTCAGATCACCTTGCAGTTCCCTGAGACCCGCTGGGCTTGAGTAGAGTTTTTCCATAGCCAGCACCTCGGTCAGTTGCTCCGGGGAAAGTGTCTTCTCTTCATTCTCAAGCTGCACGCGCATGGGGCCTGCCATGTCGTCAGGCAGCGTCTGTTTGAGCGCTACACGCAATAACCCGCAAGCCTTGCGCTTGTTCTTCTCGAAGCCTTGCCCGTTATCGAGATGAACTGCAAGGGTAACGAGCGAAACAGCATGTCCTTGAAGGGCCGCCTGCAACAACCAGCGATTCGCCAGTGGGTAGTTAACCGGCACATCAGTGCCACTGCTGTAGAGGTTGCCGAGGACGAACTGTGCCTTGGCGTCACCCTGTTCGGCCGCGCGGGTATACCAATGCAATGCGGCAGGCAGATCTTTGGGGATGCCTGTGCCAACGCCGTTGAAATAAGCCGCTCCCAGCATTCCGGATGCCTGGCTGTCGCCGGCAGTGGCCGCTTGGGTAAGTAGTTTCACGGCTTGTTGAGGGTCTGCTGAAACGCCGTGACCAAACAAGTAGAGGTTACCCAGTAATGTCAGAGCCTCGTTATCGCCTTGGGCGGCTGCTTTGCTGGCCCAGTTGAAAGCCTGCCGAGGGTCTGCTTCGACACCACTACCTCTGTAATACAGGGTAGCGAGTTGACGTTGAGATTTGGCATGACCTTGTTCTGCGGCCTTGCGAAACCATGTAGCGGCCTGGGTAAAGTCCCTCGGTATTTCCAGGCCCGCAATGCTCGAAAACCCCATGAAATATTGGGCGTCTGCGTTCCCGTGCTCTGCCGATTCGCTTATCAACTGCAGGCCCTTGGGTCGATCAACGTCTACACCACGACCGTAATATTCAATGAGGCCGAGCTTGAATTGTGCGACAGGTTCTCCCTTTGCTGCTCCTCTCAAGTACCACTCTGCGGCTTTCCCAGGGTTGCGGCCACCGACCAGGCCTTCCTCATAGGCTGAGGCGATCAAGGTAGTGACGCTGTAAGGGCTTCGCCACAGCGTGATAAAGAAGGACACAACAATGAATGCAAGGATGCTGAAGAATAGAGCAATTGAAAACCGGCGCAATTTCGAATCCGTTCATAACGTGGTAAGCGGGGAGTGTATCGATGCTTTTTCGTACTGCCCAGTCTTACGGGTTCTAACCTGTTCTCCTCCATAGACAATATTTGGCGTTCACACTTTTCACTCATCCTGGACGTTGTGAACCGGTCATAAGCCTGAGAGGCTAGCGTGAGGTTTACCATCAGGACATACGGACATGAGCACGCCAAAAATTTTGATCACGGGGGCTTCGGGCCAGATCGGCAGAGCTTTCTGGACCGCGCGGGACGATAAATCCGATTTGCGCCTGGCCGATATAGACGTAGCAACACTTCCGGACTCGGCACAACGTTTCGCTCTCGATATCAGGGATCAGGCCAGTTGTCTCGAAGCCTGTGAAGGCATACACACCGTGATCCATCTCGCTGCTGATCCGAACCCGGACGCCGACTTCACGTCTTCTCTGCTGCCTGTGAATATTATCGGCACCTACAACATGCTGTTCGCCGCAAAAGCTCAAGGCTGCAAGCGTTTCATATTCGCGAGCAGTGCCCAGGCTATTGAGGGTTATCCGAAAGATGTCCAGATACATGAAGGGATGGCACCGAAACCAGGCAACCTTTACGGGGTCAGCAAAGCGTTTGGCGAAGCGCTGGCTTCGATGCATGCAAACGATGGTCAAATGACGACAATCGCGGTCCGTATTGCGAACGTAGCCAGATTTCACGCCGGAGAAACCCACAGCCCCCGGGACGTGGCCGCGTTTATCAGCTTCAGGGATGTCGTTGCGTTACTGGAGCGATGCGTCGAGGCCGAGCTGAGCGGATTCCATGTTGTCCATGGCGTCTCGGATAACCGCTACAAACGCCTTTCAATTGATCAGACCAAGAAAACCCTTGGGTACGCGCCGCTTGATGATTCATTCGAGATTCTGGAAGGGCGCGCTTGATCGAATTGGGTGCAGTGCTTGCGAGTTCGCCTGAGTGAATCAGGAACACATCTGACTGATGCGAAAGGAGTAAAAGGGTGGGGGGATTATTAAAAAAATATATCAACCCCCTTTTTCTTGTTGCCCGGCCGAGAGGTTATGTTATCTGACGAAACCCGCTGGCAAATACGTTGTGCTTACTGAAGGCCTTCTATGCAGACTGACCAAACCCGATTGCTCGCACTCACATTGCTTGAGATCAAGACGTTGCTGGGTGATTACCTGGGAAGTGATGTGGACGCACCAATGAGCGTTCGTATCGCGGCCCACCTTGCCTATGCCGTTCACAATGAAGCTGAGGCGGTGTACGGGCATGAGGATTTTCGGCTCGAATGCGCGGTCCGGAAAATCGCTGCGGTCGATGGGATTCTTGGGGTTTCGGAGGGGGCTGCATTGCTTGGCAGGTTTGGCGCCGAGGCCAAAAATACGATGGGTTAAATTCAGTTTGAATGATCGCTTGCGGCCAGAAACGGGATTCGATTTTGCTATTCACTCACTCATTCACTCCCGAGCGTGCGAAATTACCAGACCTTCAATTGCTCACAGAGGCAGGCTCATGACCTCCACCCTGGCAGTCTCGGATATCGCTGGTCCATGGAGTGGGGATGCCCCCACAGGACTCATTCAGCGTTGCAAGGAGGCCTGGGATACGCCTTTGGAGAGATTGAATGATCTTATGGTTGCTACTTTTTTGAATCAGAACATTGCCACCGAACAGATGCTCATCGAGGCGAAACGCCGCCTGAAAGACCAGGAACGAGATGAAACCGAGTACTTCGACGGCCAGCTCCTCGAAGCAATCGAACGTTTGAAACCCGGGAAGTAATTCTTCCCGACGGTTTGTTGTGTTCGACATCGGCTATTTATTTGGGGTTTTCTGAGTCACGCGACTGGCAGAGAACGGCCAAAAGCAGACGTTCGCGAGTGACTGGTTTCGACCCGAAACTGACAAAGGCTCGCCACTCACAGAGTCCGAAGTCCTCAAGATCCGTGACCAAGCCACGTGTGTTGCAGTTCCATTCGATGTCGCCTTTGACATGGAGAACGAACGTGGTTTCCGGGACTTAGTGGCCGAGGACTGCTGGAATGAATGGCAACGAGTACGGCTCTCAATGAAGAAACCCCTCTGACTTGCACTGAAATGAAAGGGACTGATTCTGAGAATTCCCCGCTTTTTCTTACAACAGATCAAGATGTCGGGAATTGAAGAGACCTGCATGGGTCGGCAGCTTGTATTGCGCCACACAAAAACAAGATTCCGATCCCATGCAGGCCATCCGATTCTGACACAACGCGCTCACCCAAGCGCTTTCGCCAGAACCAGGTTAAACGCCGCTGGCGTACCCCAGAGTACATCGGCCCAGGCACCGCTGCCGGGCGTCAGCAACTGGCGCAGGTGCTGCTCATGGAACGCCTTGCCCAGCGAATCGACGCGAAACGCCGCCACCCACTGCTCGCGCCCCAGCTGGTAGGCCTTGCCGAAATCTTCCCAACTGTCGAAACAGTCCTGCGCCCGCTGTGCATTGAGCAGCAGCACACGCCAGGCTAGGTCGGGCTCGAGCCAACGCATCAGCAGCGCACAACGGACCAGAAACGCCACCCGCACACAGGCAAAGGCCATGGCCGCACGCGGCTCATCGCCAACCTTCAGTGCCTGCAGATCGAGGCCGTACCATCGCTGTTCGAGGGTCGCATTGAAATGCGACCGCACCGCTTCGTCATTGCAATCGCTGCGTATCCCGGCCTGGTGCAGCAGCGCTGCCCGCACGATTGTCTGCGCTTGCTCGGTGAAGTGATCGCACGCCGGCGAGTAGAAGCCCTCGACGTCCATCGCATCGGCCATGGGCCTGGCCAGCAGCAGCGACCAGTGCCTGCGTTGGCTGAACAACTGGGCGCCACGCGGTCTGAATGCTCGCCACAACATCCAGGCTGAAACAACAACTGCGATAAGCAAAAACATGCCGCTCTCCTTACCTTGCCCGGGCCTGCCAGGCCTGGATTTCCTCGGCCATTGGCGAGGTCATTTCCGGCCACGGCACACCTTCGGTGAGGTACAACGGGTCTTTGGGCTGACGCTCGATGTGTGTGCTGAAAATATGCCGGATGGCGTACTTGACCGACACCGTCTTCGGGGCAGCCTGCAGGAATTGCTGCGGCTGACGCCCGGCGACCAGCCATTCGACCATGGCGGACGGTGCATCGAGGCGCTCGTAAAGTTGCGGATATCGGGCAACCAGGCGAGTCTGGGCGGTCGGGTCGTTGACCTCCTCGATACGCAGCCAGCCTGCTTCGGTACGCACGATGCCGATGGCGATACAGTCGGGGGGTGTCTGCTGGTCGGTGCCCAGGGCATTCAGGCACTGCAGCAGGTCCTGGTAATAGCGCTCGACCGGAGGCCGGTTTTGCTTACCCTTGACCTGCTCGACCGTCAAGGTGCCGTCGGCCTGGACGATCAGGCTGATGGTGATGTGTGGCTGGCCCTGGCTGTCACGCAAACTGAACACGCGCATGCGCTGCTGTTCCACCGCTTCGGCATAGCGTTCGCCGTAGCCACCAGTCAAGGCGCGGCGATCGGCGAACTGGCCCAGACAGTGGCGCATCACGTAGCTTTCAAAGGCCATTTCCGCGCGCAGCAAGGAACTTTCGGGACGCAGTTCCTGCAATAGGTGCTCAGCGGTGGTCACCCGCGCAAGCAAGGCCTCGGGCTGGCTCTGGCGCCAGCCTTGTTCGACCCGCGCCGCCATCTGCGCGTGTTCCTTTTGCCACAGCAACAACGCCTGGGGGCAGTTGATGCGTTCGAGCTTGCCCGCGAGCGCTGTGCCCTGGCGCGAGGTCAGGAACTCCACCAGCAAGGCCTCCTGGGCCAGCAGTGGGGCCTGCTGCGGATCGATCCACACCAGCGGTGCAAGTGAATCTCTGCCGGCCTCGCTCAAATGCCTGACTACCCAGGATGGCGGCTCGGCTCCCAATGCCTCGATAGCCTGCCCCATGCTCAGGATTCGTCGCGCAGGCTCGAAATTGCCGACCAGATGACGGTAGAAATGGTTGAGCAACCATTTGCCCACCTCTGGCGCATCACCTCGGGCCTTGCTGCGCTCGGCAATGCCACGCTTGAGTTGATCGGCATTGAGTGCATTGCGCGGGGCGTAACCGGACGTTCGCAGCTCCAGTGTCACTTCCATATCTGCCACCAGGCCTTGCCGGCCGGTTTTGCCGGCGCCTGCAGCTCGGCGATCCACTGGCGGATCATTTCATTGTTTCCCCGATCAACTTCGTTGTTCGGATCACTGCGCAGAATGGAGCGCTGATAATAGGCCACGGCCTCTGCCTTGCGCTCGAGCCTCTTGAGCACATCGCCGGCACAAGCCAGCAGAGAGGGTTCGGCGAGTTCATCAATGACCGGCGCGTAACGTAGCAACAGGCTAGTGGCCGCCTCCGGCAGGCTGTATGACAGGTACAGGGCAATTTTCATTCGTGCGAACAGTGGCGAATATTCCAGGTCCTTGTCGCTGATTTCGCGATCTTCCTGCCATTTGAGAACGCGCTCCAGCCAGATCAGAATCTCGCGCTCGCGGTCCAGTTGAAACAGGGCGCGGGTGACGTCCTGTACGTAATCTTCCGGGTCGTGGCGGCCGTAGCCATAGTCGGCTGCGTAGTGCCAGAGTTGTTCGGCGGCTTCGGCGATGCCCGGGTTATCGTTCAGCAGAATGCGGTTGTCGAGGATGCCCTGATAGTGCTCGGCGAACGGGCTGGCGGCGATGCCACGGCTATGCAACTCAAGGGCCAGACCCATCAGTTTGTCGTTGTAGCATTGGTAATTGAGCGCAAGGTTGTTGCACAGCATCGAGTACAGGTGCGCGCAGGCATCGTAGCGGTGCCCGTGGCCGTTGGCGAAGCATTGCTCCATACGGGCCTGGCCCTGTTCGTAAGCAGCCTTTTGTACTTCTCGCAGCCGCCACCAGGCCGAATCTGTCTCCTCGCTTGAAAGGTTCTCGACATGCGCTTCGACCACGCTTTCAAGGGAAGTCGCAAAATTGTAGTAGTACATGCCACTGGCCAATGGCGGCAAGGGTTGGCGCAAGGCATCGGATATGCCGAACACATTGGCGTGGGCGCTGAACAGGCTGTAGACGCTGCGGTAGTCCTGCAGATCGCCGGCCGAAACCGCCTCGCGCAGCATCGTCAGTTCGGTGTTGGCGTCGATGCGCCCGGCCTGACGTTCACGCACCGCCACCAGGCGAGTGATCCACGGGTGATTCGGCGCGCGTCGCCGGGCTTCTGCAA
This sequence comes from Pseudomonas sp. GW821-FHT11G12, assembly GCF_058808055.1. NCBI lineage: Bacteria > Pseudomonadati > Pseudomonadota > Gammaproteobacteria > Pseudomonadales > Pseudomonadaceae > Pseudomonas > Pseudomonas sp. GW821-FHT11G12. Next base: position 1,648,227 of record NZ_JBXARH010000001.1, on the reverse strand, counting down.
GGGCCAGAGTGAAGACGTTGTCGATTTGCTCAAGGTCATCGCGCGCGTCATGCAGTGCATCGAGCAGCGGGCCCATGGACGGGGTCGACTCGTCCCGCCACGGCAGGCCGGACGTGAATCGCTCCAGCACCCTCTGATCATCACAGGCACGCATCACGCACAACGGCCACCACGCTGACTGATCCTCGGCATCGAGCAGGCGATCTTGTACCCAGTAGGCCGTGCCCGGCCACATTTTGCCGCGCATTTCATAGGTTTCCATGAATGCACGTTGCCCGGCGTCGTCGATCTGGCCGTTTTCAAGCAGCCAAGGCAAATGGAAGTCAACGAAGTTGTCACCGCCGCCGGAATCCAGACTCAGGGTCGCCACTTCACAGATTTTCAAAGCACCGGCCAGGTCGTCCTGGGCCTGCAATGAGCGGGCGGCCAGACGTGCCAGGCGCACTTCCCATTCTCGACGCTGGGGCAGCGACAATTCGGCGATCAATCGCACAACCGGCTGTTCGAACATCGCCAGGCGCAACGGAACGATTTCGATGAGCGCATCGCCCAGCCACAGCCAGTCGTTACCGTCGACATCCTGATCTTCGCCAGCGGTGCGTAATGCGGCAATTGCCGCCAGCGCGGCTTCGCGAGCTTCTTCGTCGCGTTCATGGGCGGCCAGCGCCTGGGCCCGTCGCTGGTGTTGATCGGCATCGTCCCAGGCCCGCAGTGCATGACGGTCGGGGTTGATCAGGGCGAGGGTGTGACGCACTTCGATGGTCTTCAGGGCGACGTCGAGTGTGGCGTGTTGGAGATCTTCGAAAATGCGGTAGCGCCGGTACTGCTCGATATCGAACGGCAGCGGCTCGTTGGTCAATTGCTGAAGGGTGTCGAGCGCCTGAAGCAGGCCCTGCTCATCTTTGAGGTAGTTGTCCAGCCGCAGTTGGTAGATCAGCAGGTTGACCTTGAGTTCGTTGCGCTCATCATCAGGCGTAGCTTCGATCAGTGCCTGGCCGTCGTCGGCCAGTACCGCCCTGGCCGCGTCTGCATCACCCGCGTTGACCCACAGCACGTGTAGCCGTCCGATCGATTCCAGCGAGGTTGCCTTGAGCGGTTGGCCGCGCAGCTGGCCCAACAGGTAGTCGACACCATGTTCCTGATGCTCGACCTCAAGACGATCCATGAATTGATCCAGCTGGATGCCGGACAGCACGGTGCTGTTTTGCGTCATTGTGAACTCCATTTGCGAATGACTGTGCATCGCCCGATGCGTCCTGCGTCGGTGCCCTCGAGTGGGGCAACGGTACTCGTGCACGTCTGCCTTTTACAGGTCACGAATGACGAAAGGGATCGGGCAATACAGCGAGGTGCCGCACGCTACCAGTTGGCGTTTGAAAAACCAAGAGTGCGCCGGGAGGCAACGCCAAATGATTGACCTGCACACAGCGAATCAGAGGAAGTGGAGCATCACAACTCAATCGCCCAGGTCTGACTTACAAGCTCTTTTCCAAAGCTCTGAATTGACTCTTCTTCCATTAATTGAAACCCCGCTCGCTGATACAGACGGCGAGCCTCTACCAGATTGCTGGTGGTCCACAAAATCATCTTTTCGTACCCGACATCCCGGGCAAAGCGCAGGCACTCTTCAACCAGTCGGTTGCCGATCCCCAGCCCCCGAGCACTGGCGTCGACAAACAGCATGCGCAGTTTTGCCGTGGTTGCATCGTGCCGGATGACAAACACAGAGCCCACCACCTTGCCGTCCTTTTCCGCGATCCAGCAGCGTTCGCTGGCAGGCTCGAACTCACGAAGGTACTTGGCGACGATCTCGGCGACCAGCGCTTCGAACTCCCAGTTCCAGCCGTATTCGCGGGTATAGATCACGGTTTGTTGCTGCACCACCAGCCCCATGTCGCCGGGTTGCGGGTCGCGCAACAGGTAAGTCGGCTGTTGGCGGCCCTCGAGCAAGGTCTGGATCTGCTTCATGGACTCGATCAATTGCAGTTGCTGCGGCTCGGCCATGCGTTCGAGCAGGGTGATGACTTCCTGCCGCGACGCTTGTTCCAGCGGGGCGAGTATTTCGCGGCCGAGGTCGGTGATGTGCAACTGGCTGGCGCGGGCGTCGGTGGCGGAGGGGACTTTCTGGATCAGGCCTTTTTTGTCGAAGCCGCTGATGATCCGGCTCATGTAGCCCGCGTCCAGGCTCAGCATCTGGCGCAGGTCGGCGCTGGTCAGATCGCCGCCGGAGGCCAGTTCGTAGAGGATGCGCAGCTCGGTCAACGAGTAGTCGCTTTGCAGCAGGTGTTCCTGCAGAACGCCGATCTGGTGGGTGTAGAAGCGGTTGAATTGCCGGACGATGTCGGCCCGTTCGATGAGAGGGTTCGTGGACATGGCAGATGCTCTTATGTTTGCCTTAGGCAACTATATAGTTGCCCAAGGCAATCAAGTCAAATGAATTGCTGACCAACGGCAGCCTCCCTTATCCTGCGTGTTCATGGAGCCACACTCACAAGGAAAGAACGTGAAATTACTGATTGCTGCGTCTGTATTGGCCCTTCTGGCCGGTTGTGCATCCCACGGCAAGAGCGACGACGCCATTTACCGGGAAGCCGCCGACGCCCATGTCATGACCCTTCCTGCCGGGCAGAACAAGGTCAGCCTGCCCGCAACCAAAATCCAGAGTCACGGCCTGATCGCCGACAATCTGGCGATTGCAGCCGGCGGCGGGGCCAACGCCACGCTGCTCAAGCAACAACTGCTGATCGCCAAGTCTGCCGGCGAAAGCGGCTTCTTGATCATCGGTGCGGGGACGTCACTTGACGTGGCCATCATCAAGAATGCGTTTGAGTCGCTCGATCTGAATGGCATGCGCATCTATTACGCGGGCGGTGAAGGTCAGAAGGATGCGGCGCGCAGTGCTGTAGAAAAAGCCCAGGCGAAATTCCAGTACATCAGCGTGCAATGAGCGAGGCTGCGTCACGACGTGCGCATTGAGAATGCACACGTCGTGGCGCGGACGGCGTTGATCACGCCGGGGACAAACGCATGCCCATATCGACGGTGCGGCTCTCGAAGCCGAACTCTGCATACATCCGTGCCGCGCGTTCATTGAACGGCCAGACCGATAATCTCAACTCTTGGGCGTTGTGTTCGATGGCCCAGCCTTTGACCCGCTCCATTAATTGACGGCCGATGCCTTTGCTCCAGAAGGCTTCGGCGACGCACACCGATCCGATGCGCACGATGTTCAGGGGTTGCATCAGCGGGCTGGTGCTGGCCGAGAGGCTGGCAGCGATGAAGCCTGCGGGCTGCTGACCGGCGTGTGCAATGAAGACAACCTGACCCGGTTTGTCGAAGTAGTTCATCCAGTGCGGCAGGTCACGCGCGAAGTCCTCGGTGGTGGCAGTGTAGATGTCGGGGCGGGCTGCGTGGTGGACGGCGTTGAGAATCTGGCCCAGTTCGCAAACGATCAATGCATCTTCAGCGGTGGCAATTCTGTACTGCGTGGTGTCGTCCATGGGGCGTCACGTTCCTTCAGTGGCGGGTGGCTGCTTCAGTTCAGGGGCTCGAGGACGAAGTCCGCCGGATCGAACCGCTCGGTCGTGTCCATTTGTATGTTTCTGAGGCTCACTGTTTCCAGGTGTGTGGCGTAGAGAGATTCAGAAAACCAGGTGATCAATAGAGTGCGGCGGCGTGTGCCGGTGGGGTTCAAGCTGCCAGCGTGGATCAGGTCGGCATCGAAGATCAGGATGTCGCCAGCACTGCCGCAAAGCTGCACCGAGCGGGACTCGTCAGTGAAATCGAACGGGGGCTCGCCCGGTGCGGGGCGATGGCTGCCGGGGACGATGCGTGTTGCACCGTTGTCGGGACCGTAATCGTCGAGGTACACCAGCGCGTTGACGGTGTCGCCGGGGCGTTGTGCCGACAAGTCGCGGTGCAATTGTTGATGACCGCCACCGGCAAGCGGCTCGCGGCCCTCCACCTGGGAGAGGAAGAAGCGTTCGCCGATCAACTCGCTAACCACCGCCAGCACTTGTGGCAATCGGCACACGGCCTGAACGGTCGGGTCTGTGTCCAGCAGCGAATGGCGCCAGTCGATGCCACGGGGCACGGGCCATTCGCTTGAGGGCCTTACGCCGGTGTCGAACGTGTTCCGAAGCTCGGTCAGCCATGCAGCCGGGATTGCCTGGCGGAGCAGGGCGTAGCCGTTTAGGTGAAGTTGTCTAGCGCAGGGCGTAGACATAGGTATCCGTTGCCGTACCGTCATTCAGAGTCACCTTGGTCAAAACCCGCTGTTTTTCAGCCCTTTCAAACTCATCAAGCGCCGCCCGGTAATGCGCGGGCAACACCGTCATCAGTTTGCAAGTGACCGGGTCAGAAAACCGTCGATCAATGCCACCACCTGTTGCTGGATCACCTCACGCGATCGGCCGCCGCCATCCCCGCAAATGATGCCGTCGCCTGGCGAGTCTTCTTCAAGCAACTCCACTGCGCCGGGCTTGCACGATGCCATGAAGCTGAAATGGCTGGCGTCGCTGATCTCGACATACTGCGACGATGCCGAAGGCAGCCGCTTGGCAAGGTTGGCCGACTCCAATTGGGCGGGCAGGTCTTCTGACGGTACGCCAGCGCCAATCACCAGTGTCGGAATCGGCAGCGCGGCGAGGCTTGTATCGGTCATGCCGCGTGACAGGCCCAGGTCCAGTGAAACGATCGCGCTGACGCGTTTGTCGCTCAAGTCCGCGCTCATCCGGCTCTTCGATTCTGGCGTGTCGGCGACGTTGATCGTCTTGTAGACCGAGCAACTGGCCAGTTTTTGATGGGCTGTGCAGTCCTTCGCAAAGCGCTCGGGATCGAACCGTGAACCGGCGATTTCGAGGGCGGTCCAGCCGCCGAGTGAATGGCCGGCTACCGCAATTCGCCGCATCGAAACGGCACCCAGTTGCTCCGGCCTAGCGGTGACTGCATCGATGACGCGGCTGATGTCGGCAGGTCGCTGCCACAACTGTGCAGCGGCTTGAGGACTGCGGTCATGCGTCGTGGTGCCGGGATGGTTGACCGCCGCCACGATGTAACCCTGACGGGCCAAGGCGGTAGCCAGCCAGGCCTGGTTGCTCCAGTTCCCTCGGTAACCATGCGAGAGCACCAGTAACGGATGCTCACCGGTAGTCGGTGGTGCATCGCGCACTGCCGCCGTCCCGACGAACACAATATCGTCGGCAATCAACTGCGGGGTGGCGGTGGTCTTCGCGGGATACCAGACGACCATCTCCAGCGGACGGTCGTTGTGCGCATCCAGCAGTGTGGCGGTCCGGAAACCGATGGGGTTTTCGTCAGCGTGTGCGCTGGCCGAAAAGCAGATCAGAAGCAGGATGCGGAAAGCGTTTTTCATTGTTTTTATCTTCCTTGATCAAATCGGGCAAACAGGACGTTCGCCCAGACGTTCTACCAGTCTTACGAGATAACCGTCGGGATCCTGAACGAGAAATTCACGCTGGCCGACTTCGACATCGTCAGCGCGATACCAGGTGTCTTTGCAGGTTTTATAGAGTGAGACCTGGGCAGTGCCCAGTCTTTCGATGATGGGGGCAACCGCCTCAACGTCAATCTGCAGATTGACGCCTCTTCCGAAAGGCTTGCTCAGATCCGCCGTCAGCCACTGGCCTGCATTCGGTTCAACCTGCTCGAGCATGACTTGAGCGCCATTCAGGTCGAGGTAGGCGAAGCCATCTTCAGGGCGTTGATAAGCGATGTTGAACCCCAGGCAGGAGACCCAGAACGCGAGGCTGGCCTGCAGATCCGTGACCATCAATTCTGGAACCAGTTTGTTCCGTTCAAACATGGGGTGAATTCCTTTTCGTTGAAGTCGGGACGACGGCGCCAGACTTCTTCCCCGCAGTAATACGAGTCGGGCGCATGGTAAGCGCGAATCGGGGAGTACCGGAAGCTGCACGCATCGAAAATCGTCACAAACCGCGATGACAGGGCCGTCTCTCCATACCTGTAAAAAACTGACTAGAATCCACAGACACCCATTCATTCAAGGAACGACCGATGTCCGGTTTACGCACATTGATTGCGACCACGACCTGTATTGCGCTGCTGAGCAGTTCGGTGACAGCGCTGGCCGATCCTGGCAACGGAAAGGGGCAGGGCAAAGGCAATCCGCATAACAGCCAGGGCCATGGCAATCAGGGGAAAAAAGGCGGGGACGGGTATCAGGGGCATGGTCCGAGTATCGACTACGCCGGGGTGATCGGGATTGTGGACGGGTATCGCGGCTACTGGACCCCGGGCCCGGCGTTGCCGCCCGGGATCCAGAAGAACCTGGCCCGGGGCAAGCCGCTCCCACCCGGGATTGCGAAGAAACTCGATGGTCGACTGGTCGGCAGACTGCCGCACTACGACGGCTACGAATGGCAGCAGGTCGGCACCGATCTGATCCTGGTCGCGCTGGCCACCGGGTTGATTTATGAAGTGCTAAACGGCGCCTTCGATTGAAAAATAGATCTGTCCCCATATGATGCAGACATGAGGGGAATTCCGTTTTATTTGTTTCATTGCCTGGCGACGGAGAAGTCAGTCAGGGAGGTAGGGTTTTACCGATTTCTCAAGAAGTTCTACCAGCTCCGGATCCATGTAGTGATAGTCATCCGGAATGTCCAGCGAGTGAATTCGCTTGTGCTCCAGCAGCCGGGCGTACTCGGCCCGCAGGCGATTCAGGTGTTTGGTTTCCATCACAAAAATGAAATCGGCCCAGCGAATATCCGCTGGGCCGATGGTCTTGCGTGCATTGGGGCTGGTGCCCGCTGAACGAACATTGAAGCCGGGCCGGCGGCGCCAGACTGCTTCCGCTGTTGGGCTGCGCCATTGGTTACGACTGCAAATGAACAGTAGGTTCGTCACTCTTGATCCAGCAATTGGCGGGTGGAACGAATGGGGTAGCTCATGCCGAGTTGGCGAGCCCTGACCAGTTTGGTGGATCGGATGTACATCAACTTCCAGTTCTTTTCCGGTTTGAAAGTTGGCGGACGAACCGCTTTGTCATTGCCGTGTTTACGGGCCTGGGTGCGTCTCCAGGCGCGGGTTCTGTTCATGGTCTGTCCTCGTGAATACCGGGTTCAGCAGCCGCGGTAATACGAGTTGGGCGTATGGTAAACGCGAATCGGGAGTACCGAAAGCTGGACGCATTGAAAATCGTCATTTGCCGCCATGAATGGCGGCGGTGCGGGATTCTCACCAAGAACTCGCGAAACGCCTTTCAGCCGGAGGCAGGAAAAATAAATCTGTCCCCTTTAAGGACTCAATGCCTTGAGCTGTCGCGCCAACTCCAGCGCCACCCGACCACTGCCCACCGTCGGCAACAGATGCGTGAAGGAAATATCGATCATCCGGTTCTGGCGTACGGCCCGCAGGGTCGACAGCACCGGATCTTGCATCAGCAACTGACGCTTGCGACTGGCCGGCGACCATTGCGCGTCGGCCAGCAGGATCACATCCGGATCACTGGCGAGCAGGGTTTCGCGGCTGACGGTCACCCGGTATTGATTGATCTCGGCGAACAGGTTTCCAGCCCCGGCTGCGGCCAGCAGGGTGGTGACGAAACCCCGTCGACCTTCGCTGTCGAGACCATTGACCTCGCTGTCGAGATAGAACACTGACAGTGGCCTGCCCGGGCGGGTTAACGCCTTGGCCTTTTCCAGATCGGCATCCATTGCATCGCTCAGTTCCCGAGCGCGCTGCTGCTTGTGCAGCAAGGCACCGAGGGTCGAGAGGTCGTTGCGGATGTGTTCGAAGTAATCCAGCGAATGTCCGTTGCAGGCCGATTCCAGCAAGTACGAAGCCACGCCGTTGCGCCCCAGTCCGCTGCGTGACGTCACGCCGTTGCCAAACGCCGTGGCGAAGCCGCCGACCACGAGATCCGGTTTCTGCGCGTACAGTACTTCGCTCGATGGATAGCGGGGCGAGATCACTGGCACGCCGAAGTACTCGGATTGCGGCGTACCGGTGTCATCCAGATAGGCAACGCCTGCCAGCGTCGGGCCCGCGCCCAACGCCAACACGAGATCGGCCGCATGCTGATTGAGGGCCACAATCCGCGACGGTGGTGATGCCGGCAGGTGCCAGGTCTCGCCACAATTGCGGTAATCATCTGCCAGAATCGGAGAAGCGCAGAGCAGGGCGCCCGCCAGAAAGCACAGCGTTCTCACGAGCGCTCCTTGATCAACAGATCCTCGAGCACTTCGCCGCCCACCAGGTGCACTTCGACCAGCCGTTGCGCATCCGCGTGGCTGCGCACGCCATACCAGCAGGTCTCCGGATACACCGTCATGACCGGCCCCAGGTTGCACGGGAATTGACAGTGCGTGCGGGTCAGCAAAACGCCGCCGGGGGTCTCGATGCGGTCATGCGCCAGCAAGTGCCGACGCAGGGTTTTCCATATCTGCAAGGCGCCGCGCTGGGTGCAGCGCGGGCCGGTGCAGAGGAATACGTGGCGGGCATGGGCGGGAACATGCGACCAGTCCGGGTGCGTGTCGACGCCGTCGATGGTTTTGATTTCAGCCATCAGAAACGGTACGTGTAGCGCACTTCGGAGGTGAACGGCCGTCCGAGGTTGTCGACGTTGTTCGAGTGGCTGGTGACGTAATCGCGGTCGAACAGGTTTTCCACCAGCAGGCTCAACCGGTGCTGGTGCGCGCCGTCCAGGTAGCGATAAGCGTCGGCGTCCACCACGGAGTAATGGCCGTACTCGACCTGTTTCGAGCTGATCACATCGCGGATATAGCGGATCGCACCGCCGGCGCCCCACATCCGGTCAACCGACTCGTAACCGATGCGCGAGCGGGCGAAGAAGCTCGGCACATCGTTCAGCGTCACCCCGGCGCGCGATTCGGTGAGGTTGCGAGTCATGTCCGCTTGCAGGCTCCATTGCTCGTTGAGCGCCAGTTTCGCGTCCGCCTCGAAACCGCGCATCTGGATCCGCCCCTGGCCGTTGACCCACTGGATGTCGTCGAGGGTGATCAGGTCGTCGATCTTGCGTTTGAACAGGGTAACGCTGGCACTGAACTCGCGGTCGAGCAGCAGGCCTTTGTAGTCGAGACCGAGTTCGGCGTTGCGACTTTTCTCCGGTTTCAGGTTGCGGTTACCCAACTCGTCACCCGGTTCGTTGACGAACAGTTGCTCGGCGTTCGGCAGTTTGTAGGCCGTGCCGTACTGGCCGCGCAGTGCCCAGTGTTCATTGAGGTCATACAGCGAAGTGAGCATGCCGACCGTGGCGCTGTCGCCGCCGCTCATGGCTTCGTGACGAATGCCGATGCTCGGGTGCCAGTCGGGCAGGGCGTCGATCTGCGGGCGCAACTGGGTGTACAGCGCGTGGGCTTCTGCCTTGTCATTGTCGATGATCAGCACATCGTCCTGGCCTTTGAACCATTGGTTGTCCGTACCGAACACCAGCACATGGCCGCCGGGCAATTCAGCCTTGCCTTCGGTCTGCACACCCCAGTCGGTGAAGCCCCAGTAGTCGTTGTGATTGATGGTTCTGGTGCCGCCATTGGCGGTGTTGTTGATGCGCGTGTAGCGGGTGTCCCAGTCGTTGATGTGGCCTTTGACGAAGTAGCTCAGGCGCTCGTTGATGTTCTGTTCGAAGGTCGCCGTGGCGATCTGCTGGACGCGGTCGTTGGTGGTCTTGTGGTTGTCGACCGGGCGGGCGAAGTCGAGGTTGGCGTCGGCGTATTGGTAGAACAGCTCCATGCGCGCGTCGTCGCCAAAGGACTGAATCGCCTTGCCGCCGAAGGTGGTGACTTCGTAGGCGCGCTTCTTTTCGCTGTCGTTCTTGATGTCGCGATTGCGAAACGGCTGATAGCCGTCCGAGACGTTATGACTGACGTAGGCCAGCAAGCCCAGGTCGCCGAAACCGTTGGTGAAGATGTTCTCGACCCGCGCATCCTCGGTGGTGCCACCGAAGGTATCCACGCCCATGTTCACTTCGCCGGAGGCTTTGCGGCTCTGCGGGCTGCGAGTCACGATGTTGATCACGCCGGACACGGCCTGAGTGCCGAACAGCAGGCTCTGCCCACCCTTGAGCACTTCGATGCGTTCGATGGCGTTGGCCGGCAGGGTGTCCAGGTACAGGCCGCCGTACAGGCGATTGTTCAGACGCACGCCGTCGAGCAGGATCAGCGTGTCATCGTTGCGCCCGCCCAGCAGGGAATAGGTGCCGTAGTCGAACGGGCCGTTTTTCGGCGCGACGTACAGGCCGGGAATGAACATCTGCATGACGCGGCTGACATCGGCGCTGGGGCCGGCGCGCTCGATCTGCTCGCGGGTGACGATCTCGACCTTGCTGCCGAATTGCGCCATGTCGGCCACGGTCGTGGACTCCACGGACGGCGCGGAAACGATTTGCTGAGTGAGTTCGAGCGGCGCGTCGTCCGCCAGCAACAGGGGGCTGAACAGACAGCCAAGCAACAGGGATGGAGCCGGAGTGTTGAAAGGTCGAATCATTGTCTTCTCGAAAGGATCTTCGCAGAAGAGCATGCAGGAGAAGGCATCGCGCACACGCCGACACCGGCCCATGCCCGCCCACCGCAGGATTTTGCCAAACAGAATTTCAGGCCGGTCTCCGGGCTTGCGCGTATGGATGCTTTCACCTTCCCATGGCCGTCTGGCCACAGTGGTGTGTCGAAAGCATCACGCGCCTACCGTTGCGGGGGCAGCACCGGACTTGTTCGAAAAGAACGTACCGGTTTCCCGTTTCACCCCATGCACGGCGGCATGGGACACCTGAAACAGGGCGGCATCTGAACATTCGGATGACCGCTCGTCAACTTCGTTGAAGGATGTAAAGCTCCTGCGACGCAGGCGCGAGATTGCGGCGAACCCTGATAATTGAATCACTGAAGTTCTGGTTCTAGTGAACGTTCGAGAGCATAAACACCGAGATAATCCCCGCGCCGAGTACAAACATCATTATGAAGATAATGTTCAGTTTGAGCCGGTTTGAACTTTCGAGTTTATTGAGCCTGACGACCAGGTCGTCCACTTGGGCCGAAGTTGCCAGTCCCTTTACCGCATTGGCCAGCGCTTGCGGGGAGATGGAGTTGTCCGGTTTATTTTCCATAGGGTGGGTTTTTAATCGAATTTCACCCTTCACCTTGGCCAATCTGAGGGCAACCGCGACCACCAGAAGAGGTGTTGCCATTAATTGAAGGAGTTTCAGGTACCGTTCGTAGACGTAGGCAGCGTATTGCGTTTTGTGTAATGCCTGAGCCTGTTCCTCGTAATCGGCGTAGGCCCGTTTGAAGCGCTTCACTTGTTCAACGATCAGCGGATCGGAAAATCTTTCAGCCTCTGGAAAAACGCTGTCGTAATTCATGAAAACGTTTCTGTCTACTTTAGTGTCCACGCGGTTTACAGGACGAATTTTTTGAAACAGATCACAGGCGCTAGCGAGCTGCTGGGCTGATTCGCGCTCCAGTACGTCGTCTTTTTTCACTGAAATTGGCAAGCAGATTCTGGCATCGCTTAACTCGTCTGCTGCGATATTCAGGGACTGGGCAGAAAGCTGACCAAAGGTTTCTTCCACTCTCAGGTTTGAAAGCTTTGAGTCCAGGCCAACCTGGATAAATTGAAATATGAGGCCCATCGAGCCCGCGATGATCCAGGCGTAATCAACTCTTTTCCAACCAATGTCATTCAGCCGGCTTGGCAATAAACGGCTTTGCCAAACGAACAACCCGCAAAAACAAATAAACAGACCCAGAATTCCGAGAATGGCGTAAGCCGAATACTCGAACATTTCTTTGATCAAAGATAACTCCATGTCGTGCTCTTTTTTCAGTGAAATATCAATTGGTTTCGCGGGCGCTTCAGACAGCCGTCACGTGCGCCTTGCCTTGTTGTACAAACCGCTCGATCAACCACCGCGCCGCCGGCCCCGGTGGCACATCGGTACGGTAGATCGCATCGAAGGTGTATTGCCCGCTGGCGTACTCCGACAAATCCAGTTGTACCAGTCGGCCGCTGTCCAGATCCTCCTGAATCATCGGCTTCGGCATATTCCCCCAGCCGATGCCCTCGCGCAGCAACATGTGTTTGGCACCCAGGTCCGCCAGGCGCCAGGTGCGGTTGCTCAGCACGGCGAACTCCCTGTCTTTGGTCAGGCGTGAGCGATCGGACAGCACCAGTTGCGTATGCTCACGTCCGGCACCGGGAACGTTGGCTTCGCCCGAAGCCAGCGGATGATTTGGCGCTGCCACCGGAATCAGCTCGACGCTGCCGATGCCGATTCTTTCGATACCGTTGATGCCGTCGTTCATGGGCCCGCTGACGCCGACCACCGCGCCGCGATTGATCACCCGTTCAGTCACGGCGCCGAGTGCTTCCATGTGCAGGTGCAGGGCGACGGTGGGGAATTCTTCCCGAAAGGATTTCAGCGCATCCACCACGCGCTCGGCGGGCAACATCACGTCGAGCACCACGTGCACTTCGGCTTCCAGCCCCTGAAGCAGGCCTTTGACCTTGGCTCGCAAACCGTGCACGCCGTTGGCGATGGTCCGGGCCTCGGCCAGCACGGTGCGGCCGGCGTCGGTCAGTTGCGGCTTGCGGGTGGTTTCACGATCGAACAAGGTGACGCCCAATTGCATCTCAAGGTTGGCGATCGAGTAGCTGATCACCGACGTCGCCCGGTGAAGCTTGCGCGCAGCGGCTGCAAAACTGCCGACTTCGACGACAGTCAGGAATACGCGCAGTTGATCGAGTGTCGGTGTGCCTGGATCGGAGATCATGCCTGTGTCCTTGAGTCGCCATGGGCGCGTTACCGTGGAATATGTAGCTTACCTATTTTATCGAACGTAATGATCTAAATTAGTCGGCTATTCAGATGAGCTGCCGAGGCGCAACATTTCTTCATCCGGACGGTTCAAGTCGAACCGGACCCCATTGAAGGAAATACTCCCATGGCTACTTCTGCAAACATCGCTCAAGCACAGGCTTCTGAACAGAACGCTTCCGACACCAAACAAGCTTCGGCTGCCTTGATTGGCCGCGTATTGCTCAGCGTGATTTTCATTCTCTCCGGTTTTTCCAAACTGGCCGCTCCGGCCATGATGATCGGTTACATCGGCTCGGTGGGCCTGCCGCTTCCACAAGTTGCACTGGCAGTGGCGATCATCGTTGAAGTCGGTGGTGGCCTGGCGCTGATCGCCGGATACCGCACCCGCACCGTCGCCGCTGTGCTGGCTGCGTTCAGCGTGTTCACCGCACTGGCCTTCCACAGTGCACTGGCTGACCAGAACCAGTTCATCCACTTCTTCAAGAACATCGCCATGGCCGGTGGCCTGTTGCAGGTCGTGGCCTTCGGTGCCGGCCGCTTCAGCCTCGACGCTCGTCGCGGTTGATACCCGAGCGCGGTGAAGGACAGGTTCCTTCACCGCGTTTCAGCATTTTTTGTTGGCCGTACCCCGCGACAGAACCGAGTAATCATCATGACCGTTCAGCAACAACTTTCTGGCTACACCCGTGAAACCCATACCCTCCGAGCAATCCGTTATCGCACCAGCGGCAGTGGGCATGGCGCGATCGTGCGACTGATGAGCCCTTCGGATCTGGGGCATCTGATCAAGCCGTTTGTGTTCCTCGATCTGTTTGAAGGCGAGGCCTCGTTCATTCACGGCATGCCGATGCATCCGCATTCGGGGATCGCTACCGTCACGGTGATTACCGAAGGCAACTTGCGTTTCGAGGACGCCGAGTCAGGCAAGGGCATGATCGATTACGGCGGTGTCGAGTGGATGCGGGCGGGCGGCGGTGTCTGGCACGGCAAGGAAATGTCGGTGGGTACTTCGGAGCGGGTTCAGGGCTTTCAACTGTGGGTGGCGCTGCCTCCAGAGCTGGAAAACGCCAGTGTCGACAGCCAATACCTTGAGTCCGGCGCGATGCCTGAAGTGGGGCCGGCGCGGGTGATTCTCGGCTTGCACCAAGGTGTCCAGAGCCCGGTTAGAGCGCCTGCGGGAATGAATTACTTGTTGGTCACGCTGGGTGCCGGGGAATCCTGGACGTACACCCCACCCGAAGGTCACGAGTCGTTATGGCTGAGTGTCAGCCGTGGATTGCTGGCGGCGCCGGATCTGGTCAGCGCGGGTGAAATGGCGGTCTTCGAACCTGGCAACGGCGCCGTGACGCTAAAGGCCATGCGCGAAGGCACGGTGTTCGTGATCGGCTCGGCGCAACCACATCCCTATGACCTGGCGCTGGGAAACTACTCCGTGCACACCAACCCGCAAGCCTTGCGAGAGGGTGAGGCGAAGATTGCGGAAATCGGTGGGCGGTTGCGTGAGTATCTCAAACAGTCGGACGGGTCGGCTGCCGTGCCGGTGTTCAAGTAAACCGGATCTGACCTGAGAATTCACTCAGGCCATGTATCCCTCGACACCATCCCACAACAGTTTCAGCGCTGTGACTACCAGCAAGCCATAACAGGCGCGGTACATCTGGCGCTGATCCAGTCTGGCGTGCAGCCGCCAGCCCAGCCAGACCCCGCTGGGTACGGCGAGCAGGCTGACGAACATCAGCGTCAGGACGTTGCCGCTGGGTTTGGCCAGCAGCAGCCAGGGTACGGCTTTAAGCAGATTGCCGACCGTGAAAAACAGGCTGGTCGTTCCGGCATACATCTGTTTGCTCAGGCCCAGCGGCAACAGATAGATTGCCAGCGGCGGCCCGCCGGAGTGCGCGACCATGGTCGTGATGCCCGATGTAAGGCCAGCGGCCAGCGCTTTGGGCGATGAGCGCGGCTTCACGCGGACTTCTCCACCCGCCTTGAACCACAAACCGACAAACAGCAGGGTGACCACCGCCATTACGATGGCGATCGCTCGGTGATCCAGCACCCGAAAAAGCAGATAACCCAGGCCGATGCCGACGACCAGTCCTGGTACCAGCAGGCGCAGATCCGGTTTTGACCAGGTTGAAGGCTTCCAGTAGCGCAGACTGAACAAGTCCATGGCGACAAACAGCGGCGCCAACAGCCCGCCAGCCGTGATCGGGTCCATCACCAACGACAGCAACGGAATCCCGACAATCGCGAAACCACCGCCGAACGCGCCCTTCATGAAGCAGATCAGGAACACGCCGGCGAAGGTGACGAGGAAGGTGGTGAGGGTCAGTTCCAAGGTTTTCGCTCACTTCATGAGGGCGGGAAATGGCCTTAATTTCGCTCATGATCTGCGCGGTTAACAGTTACAGTTTTGAGGCTATTCCGTGGGCCAGTTGCCGGGCGGATCATGGGTTTGAACCCAGATCGATACTGTGGTCATTGGATGCGGGTCGAAGCTTCGGCTTCGGGCATGTGGAGCGCAATCCATCGATGTGCTCCATCAACCCATCAGGAATGTTCTGCCACATCGGATCAAGTATGAAATCAACGCCTTCGCGGCGAGCCATCTTCGCCGCCGGTACAAAGTCTGCATCACCCGCAATGAGGACGATCTGATCGACTTGTTGCTTGAACGAAAGTGATGCGACATCGACGCCGATTCTCATATCAACCCCCTTTTGTCGGGTGTCTATGCTGACGTCGGTTTCTGTCAGGTCGGATATCTGAATTTTGCCTTTGAGCAGCTCGGCGATTCTTGAGGGTTTGATTGTCCATTTCACATCTTTCGATAGATGTCCCAGCCGCAGGGCCAGTTTGCGTTTGCTTCGCAACCGAATATGTAGCTCTCTACGAAAAACCGCTTCTTTGGATTTGGAGAAGTCCACGAATTTTTTCGTTATGGGGTTGTGCTGCTTTGTGTCCAATGGAGGGCAGTCGTAGAAAAATATTCTATAAAGCTCTTTTCTGGGACGTTGCTGCGGCCCTGAAGGCAGGCCACTTTGACCAGAGAAGGCTCTGGACATCAGGTGAGCTGTTGCCCATCGGTGTACCAGATCGGCAGCGCGTTCGGCATTGAATGCGTTGTGAGGTTCTATCCTTCGAAATCGTTTGATGAAGTAGGCGCCGTCAACCAGAACCGCTGTGGGCATACGTTCTTCCTGAAAACAAAAACGCCCAAGGGTTTGGCACGTCCTGGATGGTTAGGACGGCTTACTGCCTTGGGCGGGATGTGGGTAGGTTAGGGAGCGATGACGGTGCCGTCAATCGCGCCTTCTTTGTTTTGATCAAGGCCTGCCCATCAATCTTGAATGTGCTTTTCATTCTGTCGATGAGCAGGGACCGGGGGAAAGATAAAGCCTAAGGAATTGGCCCACAAGCCAGCACTTTCTGACGTATTTGTAGGTTTTTGCGCAAGGGCTTGTAGCTTGAAGGAATGGGGTATGACTGTTTTGAACGGTCAATATCAAAACACGCAGTCGTACAGATTGGAGTATCTGCAATAAAGGGGAAAAGTTGATGCTTGAAGACATCCTGACCGAAGGCCTGTCCGTAGTGTTCTGCGGGATCAACCCTGGCCTGTTGGCGGCGGAGCAGGGGCATCACTTCGCCGGACGAAGCAATCGCTTCTGGCGCACGCTGCACCTGGCTGGGTTCACACCGCACGAGGTGAGCCCTGAAAGCGATCGTACGATCCTGCAATTTCATTGCGGGTTGACAGCCGTGGTCGAGCGTCCGACGGCCCGGGCGGATCAGTTATCGGCGGACGAATTCACCGCCGCCGCTGCGAATTTCGAACGCAAGATCGCCCGGTATTCGCCGCGCTTCGTGGCGTTTCTCGGCAAGGCTGCCTATGCCGGGTTGTCCGGGAAAAAGTCGATTGAATGGGGGCTGCAAAACACCCCGTTTGGCGGCGCGGCAGTGTGGGTTCTGCCGAATCCCAGCGGCCGCAATCTGGCGTTCAACCAGGAACAATTGGTGACGGCGTATCGACAGCTTTACCTGGCATCGAGCGAAACCACATAAGCACGAAACATGTCGGCCATCGCCTCCGCACGCGCGGTGATTTCGTCGTCAGTACGCGGGCTGAGTGAGAAATCCTTCCCCACCGAACTGAGTGTGGCCAGGATCAGATCGCAGGCCAGCGTACGAGTGGATTCGCTCGCCTCGGGCAGCAATTCAACCATGAACGCCTCAAAGGTTCGCTTGCCCGCCGCCCGTACTTCATGGGCCTCGGGCGCATCACGATAAAGCGGCGCCGCGTCACTCAACGCACCGCGCATCTGCGCCTCCTCACACTCCGAACGGATAAACGCATGCACCAGCGTGCGCAGACGATCCAGTGGCGATGCTTCCCGATTTTGCAGAATCCGCTGCAGCATCTCCGTTGTTTGCAACCACTCATCACTCTGCAACCGAAACAGAATCGCCGCCTTGTTCGGGAAGTACTGATACAGCGAGCCCACGCTCACGCCAGCCTTCTCCGCAACCCGCGCCGTGGTGAATCGGGTCGCGCCTTCCTTGGCCAAAACCTGAATAGCCGCCTGCAGAATCGCGGAAACCAACTCGGCGGAGCGGGCCTGTTGCGGCTGTTTGCGTGAGGAAATACGGGCAGTCTGGCGGTCGGTCATGGTCATCTCAGGCGTGAAAAGGGAATGCGAATAGCGAATCGGGCCATTCGCTCGCATCATTTAAACGCGACGAATCATTCGCATTTTAGCCCTCGACTGACGGAAAACCACCATGACAACCTTGACCACTGAACCCCTGGCAACTCTGATCGAACGCCTCTACACCCAGGCCAGCGCCGCCACCAGTCCGCTCCTGAACACCGTGTCCAATGAAGAACGTGAACGCCTGATGCACAGCAAAACCGAGTACCGCGAACTCTACGGCATGCTCAAAGACCTGTGGCTGCCTGTCTCCCGCGACACCGGCAAACTGCTGTACATGCTGGCCCGTAGCACCCAGGCCAAAGCCATCGTTGAGTTCGGCACCTCGTTCGGCCTGTCGACCCTGCACCTGGCGGCAGCGCTGCGGGACAACGGCGGCGGTGTGCTGATCGGCAGCGAGTTCGAACCGTCGAAAATCGAACTGGCGCGACGTCACTTCGTTGAGGGTGGCGTCAGTGATCTGATTGAAATCCGCGAAGGTGATGCACTGGTGACCTTGGCGAGCGACCTGCCGGAAACGGTCGATCTGTTGCTGCTCGACGGGGCCAAGGCGTTGTATGGCGACGTGTTGAACCTGGTTGAAAAACACCTGCGACCTGGTGCGCTGGTGGTGGCCGACAACACCAATTACTGCCCGGAATACCTGGCCCATGTGCGCTCGCCAGAGAACGGTTACCTCAGCGTGCCGTTTGCCGATGACATTGAAGTGTCGATGCGGTTGGGCTGAGCGGTGGCATCCGAAATGCCGCGAGGGTGCGTGTTGCTTTAGAAGCGGACCTTCGAGGCATTTTTCGGTTTGATCTTTCATGCGTGCGACAGGATTCGTCTATCGTCATGAAGACCAACACATGGCCAGGATCAGGGAGCTGATCATGAATCGTCAGGACGACCTCAACATCATCTGGAAGCGAATATTCTGGATTTTCATAGCCCTGTTGTTGCTGGCGATTGCCGTCACTTACAGTCTGCCCGACTACAAAGTGCCCTTTATCGTTTGTATCGCCGGGAATATCGGGGGCTACGTAGGGTTTCACAGACGACTGTCGATACTGACCGATCCGGAAATCGAAAACCTCGCCAAGTCATGGTTCGCTTTGATACTGCCTTCATTCATCGGCGGGATACTGGCGGGGCTCTTGTACCTCTTGTTCCTTTCCGGTGTTATCAGGGGCGACCTGTTTCCGGTGATCGTTCCGGACGACGATCCGAAATGTTTGAAGCAAATCTTCAACGATATTTTTTGCCAACATGCGGAAGGGTACGCGGCCTACGCCAAGTTACTGTTCTGGTCATTCGTGGCGGGCTTCAATCAGGACTATGTCGTTGACCTGATCGAGAATATAAAAGGCGCAGAGAAAGAACAGCCAAAAAAAGAGAAGGAACAGCAAGAAACAGAAAAGGCGGGGCGATAAAATTGACCCAGTGTGCCTCTGGGTATTCGTTATCGGGAGTTTGCTGCAACAGGAAATCCTGTTGAGTGATAGCGCTCGTCCACGAGCAGCAGTTGTTTAAAAAACGGCTTGTGTGCATCATGGTGCCATCATTGGGGCCTGTACAGGTTACCGTTGATGGCTCGAAACACGGACGTAGGTGGGCGAGGGGGTTGATACGACAAAATGGCGTAAGAATCCATCTCGGTTGCCTTGTTATTTGACTGTTAGGAAACTGCCTGAATGTTCGAAAGCTTCTATGCAAAAGAGTGGGTCCAAGTCACCACGGCTTTTGCCTTTTTGATAGTGATCTTGCTCACGCCTTTGATGTATTGGTGCATCGCTCGACGACTAAAAGGGAAAATTAAAGAACGATTCACCGAGGCGGCTCGAGAAATATACAGCGTGGTGTTTTTCCTGTTGATCGCACCTGTTGGCTACCTGGTTCTCTATTTTCTCGGATCTAAGTCTAAGTTTATGTTGGGCGATCCGATGGCTTGGATTTGCTTTGCTGGCGGCGCTATGGCCGTTTACGATTTGATTCGCGCCAAACTGGCATTGAAGAAAGCAAAAGACTCGTTTCGTTGCAATGAGAGGACTGAATTTATTCTGATGCTTGAAAGATTAACCACGGTTGCGCTCTGTCTCTCTCTAATTCCGCTGCTTTACGGGATAGTGATGATTGGCGTCACAAATCTTATGGATCCAGCTTCCATTAATAACGCGTTGTGGTTTTTGACATTTATGATCACGGGCTTGGCAGTTATCTATGCCGTTGCGTCCAGATCTATTCTCCTCGTTTCTCAGGCCTATGCATCGAATTCCAACCTGGGTTGCCAAACCGTGTGAAGCAGAAAGGAGCTTTCCTTTTCCTTGAAAAATGGGGCAGATCCATAATCCATCTACTGGATAATGGATCTGCCTCATTTTTGTTTGCCCGCATGAGAAATCAAACCACTCATATATTGATTCAAATCGCGAAAATCGCTGACGCTCCAGGCGTGTGGCGGGATCTTCACACCATTCTCGCGCAAGGTTTTTGGAATCAGGTCGCCGTTCGGGCGAAGGATGATCGAGGACACGATCACGCCCGGGTAATCATTGAGCCGCTTCTTGAAGGCAGGTGTTGTCAGATCAGGTGTCGGAGGATTGCTTTTTTGGGCCAATGGCCCGGTTCCCTTGATATCGGGCCCGTGGCACACGGCGCATCTCTGTGAGTAGAGATTTTTTCCGTTGATGTTGTCCGCAAAGGAAGGGCCTGTTTGAGTGAGCAGCAAAATGGCGAGTAAAGAGAAGACTGATGCTTTCATTTTTATAGGTCGATATTGATGGGTTTTGACGATGAAACGCTTCACTCGCTTCAGAAGTTGACGCGAATGACGGATAGCTACCCGCCGCTGTAATGAATGAGCAGGGCGATAAAAACCACAAAAGGTGTGTACAGCACCAAACCGCCGACGACGAGTGCCCAGCCCCAGGCAAAACCGCTTTCGCCCTTGAAACGACCGCCACTCAGCAGGCGCAGCACGAAAACGCCAACCTTGTAAGCCAATACGTTGAACAGGAAGTCCACGATGAAATCCATTTTTGGTCCAGTGCCTCCCTGGGTGCTCATATTTTTACAATCTCTCTCACAGACCAATTCGTCATTGCTGTCATAGCAGATAACTCCCGCTTTTGGTCCACTTCGGGCGGTGCCGACCGGCTGTGTTGGGTCGTTTTCTTCTGTCTCGCGGCGGGCAGAAGATGGCCGATAGCTGTCCACACTCATTAGCCCTTTGCAGGCATTTAGTCACCCGACTTGCCAGCGCAATGCCACGGAACTTCTTGGAACGCTTCGCTAGTGGTCAGTATTGAACCGAGCTCATAAATGAGTTGCCTATTGAGAGTGGCATTATCGGAGCACTGGTCGGCTTCTCCGAACGTGCTCCAAGAGTCGCTATCAATTCGAATAGTTCCAAACTTGCTTTCTAGATGGGAGTGGGATGCCCAAATGCCATGTTCAGTGGTGCTGACTGAGAATCCCAATGGCGCCAGTACCAGGCGGAGCGCCTCCTGGAACCCAATATCCGATGGCTGTGGATAGAACTCAATTAGCAGTTTGTTGCTGCCATAGCCTTGTCTAATCGCGAAAGCGTACATGACCGTCCTCTTGAAGTATTTCGAGCACGTTGCACCGTCTGGAGTGAAAAAAGGGGCATGATTTGTTATTTGAAAAAAACCAGTTCCCTTTTAAGTGCTTATTCCGACTCACTCAGCACGCTGTGCCCCAAACAGAACGGGAACCGCATCCAGAAAATGAAACAACTCGGGCACCTTGGTGTTCAAGCTTCGCGAACCATCATCTTCCTCACTGATTGCGAAGTTGCCACTTTCGAGCTGATCAACCAGCCATTCCATAAACGTAGCGACGGAGGTAGCCACAACGTATTTATCTTCTTCGTCGCTGCCAAAATTGATGACCTGACCCACGATTCCGCGCGGGCCTGGGTCCAGATCAACGCCGAGATGGTTGCCGCCGTAGTCGTAGGCGAAGGGAATCCAGTATCGATTGGCGTACAACGCCTGGACAGCGTCGGGCGTTCCAGACCTGCAGAAGGCGCTCCCCTCGATCATTTCTTCGGGCGACCACTCATCGATAATGTCTTTCCAGGATTCCCAATTCTCTCTGGCCTTTGCCAGCGACAGAAACTCAAGACCATAGAAAAGGCCTGAATTCGTAGCACCGCGTTGCCCGTCATGCCACTTGTAGAGATCCTTCAGGCTGTCTGGAAAAGGCCTGCCAACCAGGTTTTCGAACTCGGCGATTGCAGCGTCCGAACATCCCGGCGCCAAATCTTCACGTATTTCAGGAATATTGGTTTCCAACCATTTTTCAAGTCGTTCCATCACTGCTTTCATTGAAGCTTCCCGGCATAAAAACGTGCACGCTAACGTAGCTTGAGGCTTTGTGAAAGGCCGGAACATCCATCGGATGCCCGGGCAATTCCTCGTGCTCCGTCAAATGCTCAACAACGCTTTGGCGAATTGACTGACCTGCTCAGGCGTCACTAAAAAAGAGCCATTCATCTGCCAATCGCAGGCGTCATCGGACGTGGAGCCCAGGTACACACGCAAGTAAATGAACCCGGGAAAGAATGGGTCCAAAGTGGCGGACAAAGAAAAGTCCTGGCTTTCAGAAAGCCAATCTTGATCGACCCCCACCTTAATCTGCGCAACCGACGCAAAAAACGCGTCAAGCGGCTGCTGGATATCCGCAGAAAATTTCTCCGACTTTATTTCTGCCTGCATCGCAGTGCCAGTGAGGCGAACCTGAATACAGCCCGACCGACCGCGTGGGCATGGCAGGATGGTCATCGTCAGCCCATCGTGTTGACTTAATTCTGCTGGCATTGCTTCTCCGTTATTGCCGTTCAATCCAGGATTTTACTGAGCATACTTTCCTTGGAATTCGTGAACTCGCTTGCTGAAAAGTAAATAGTGAGCGCCGCGCGCAGGAAGCACTGCAGCAGCAATCAAGACAGCGCTCATATAGATGCTGCTATCGCTGATTTCTATGGCAGCGCCGAGAGAGCCCTGAGCCGCAATGGCGCAGATGATCGCCAGAATATTGCAAGCAATCACACTTCCGTAGAAAGCAAAAAGCGAAACAGTCAATGAAAATGCGACATAGCCCAAATTGTTTGGCGTAGGCCCAAACAGGATTGGCCATACAGAATAGGCGACATACAAAGTGATAATGAGCGCAAGAAAGGCGGGTGGTCTTTTCATGTCTGGATTAGCTTTCGTCCGATTTGAATGCTGGCAAAAAACGCCGGAATACTAGCCATATTTTCAGCCGCTGTCGTTACGCGTTCCAACCGATCTCATTCCCGAACGCCTCGGCCGATACCTGTCAATTGAAGGGCGCTCACGCTATCGTGGCTCCGAACAATCAACCAAAAGGCTACAACAGGATGAAGCCCCTGGACCTGACGCGTTTCGACCTCAACCTGTTGGTGGTGCTCGAGGCGCTTTGGGCCGAAAGACATGTCGGTCGCGCCGCCGAACGATTGCACCTGTCCCAGTCCGCCACCAGCCACGCCTTGTCGAGGTTGCGTACCGCTTTCGATGATCAGCTGTTTATCCGTCACCCCCGAGGCATTGCCCCGACGCCGCTGGCCACCGAGCTAATGCCGAGAGTCGCGGCGGTGCTTGAGTCGGTCAGGCTTGTCGCCAGTCCACGGGGCTCGTTCGATCCCAGTCGTTTACAAGCCGAACTCAACGTGGCGGCCACCGATCACGCGGTGTTGACCGTCATCGTCCCGGCACTGGCCCGGATTCAGGCCGCCGCGCCCGACGTGGTGTTGAAACTCAGGCCGGCCGATGGCGAATCCGCTCTGCGCCAACTGGACGCCGGCGAGCTGGACATCGTGCTGGGCTCGGGCTCTTTCGCCCAGATCCCGCAGCGATTTGATTGTCAGCTCATCCATCAGGAGCGTTTCGTCGGCATCGCGCGCAAGGGCCACCCGGCGTTGGTCAAGCGCGGCAAGAAATTGCACATGGAACTGGATGACTTCGTGCGCCTGCCGCACATCTTGGTTTCGCCACGCGGCGATGCTCGGGGCGCCGTCGACGAGGCGCTGGAGAGCCTCGGTCGGACTCGCAAGGTGAGTGTCACTTGCCCGAGCTTTCTGGCCGTTCCGTTCATGATCGGCGCGTCTCAATCCATCGCCGTGGTGGCCGAGCGCGTCGCCTTGCAGTTGCAAGAAACTGCGCAACTGAGCCTGTTCGAACTGCCCTTGGCGCTCCCCACCTGGGAGGTGCTCGTTGTTCGAGCACGTGGGCGCGCCAACGAGCCCGCCATCGAGTGGATCACGAACATGATGATCGCCGACTGAGGCGTCATGAATCTGGTGCATCAACAGGCTGTGTAAAAGCCATTGGATCGCCTGCGTCGGTCTTCCTAGAGTTCGGTTGTCGTTCATTCACCCCCTCAGGAATACCCCATGCGCACAGAGCCCACTTTGGTCATGATCCCGTGCTTCGCCGGGGCCCCGTGGCAGCTGAACCAGATGACCCACTTGCAGAACCGCCCCCTGCGCACCCTGCGTTTGCCGGACGACGTGTGCGAGCTGGAAGCGTTGGCCAACGTCATCACCGACCAGGTGAAAGACCTTGAAAGCTACGTGCTGGTGGGCGATTCCTACGGAGCAGTGTCCTCGATCGCGGTGGCGGCGCGGCAGCCGAAAGGCCTCAGAGGATTGGTGCTCTCCGGCGGTTTCGCCAGGAGCCCGATCACCTCGCCCTGGCTCAAGACCCTGGCAGCCCTTGCACCCTTTTTCCCTGGCCCGTTCTACCGGCAGATGACCCTGCGCATTCACGCCGCGCAATTGGCGTCGGCGTTCGACAGGGAAGGGGAGATCCCCTGGTCAACCGACAAGAGCCGCGCCTTCTTCATCAAGGAAACGTCCCACAAGGCCTACATCAACCGCATGCGCTCGATCGAGAAAGCGGACTACACGGCGCTGCTGAAAAAGATCGACGTGCCCACACTGATTCTCACGCCCGAGGAAGACAAACTGATCGGCAAAGACGCCGCAGGCGTTCTCCTCAACGGCATCAAGGGTTCGCAGGAAGTCATCCTGCTGCGCACCGGGCACATGTTCAGGTTTTCGCATCCGGGGGCGTATTCGCTGGAGATCAAAAGGTTTCTGGAGCGGGTGTCGCTTTAGGTTCATGCAGCAAGACATGATCCGAGTGCCAGGGCAAAGGATGCCCCGAGCTTACCGACCGTGAGGTATGGCCCGCTGCAACCTGCCGCTCAAACGCAAGCCATCGCGCACATTCAGCCCCATCAGCGTGAGATTGACGGCCCCTGCGATGAGTTCGATGACCTGTACGATGTAAAACCACATGTCGAATCTTCCAGTGGCCGCCCATAGGTTGAGCGCAATTGCGCACGGTACAAGCACCAACAGACCATTGGCGGAAATGAACGGCATACGTTTCTTCTTTGAGCCCACCAGGCGTCCTTGCCGTGATCGGCTCAGCAGCATTCCGCTCGCCCCGGCCAGCACCATCGTCGGGATCAGCACCCAAAGTCCGGGGCTGACGATCAGGTGCTTGAGCTGGGCGATCGACTGCCGGGCTCCCATGGTTTCGACAAGAATCGTCGATAGAAAGAAAGTGGCGATGCAAAACAGTGCCAGCATGCTGGCGGTCAAGTGGAGTCGTTTCAGCATTTATCGAATACCGTCAGTCAATTGGGCGTTACTCAAGCGGTACAGATGTTCGGCACCGCGACCTTGGTAAACAGATGCGGCATGGCCATGGCGCTGGAGGGGTAACGGTTCAGCTAGAAAGCATGATGACCTCCAGCTTGTAAACATGATGACAATGTGGTGCGAGGTGTCGAAACTCTAGTTAATTGACACCATGGTGTCAATATGGAAAGGTTCGCACCATGAAGAAGCCAAACCACACCCCCGCTGGGCGCGCGATGACTGATCTGGTCCTTGAACTCTTTCGAGCAAGTGCACGAATGATCACGGCAGGCGATCGCCTCGTAGCAGAAATAGGTCTCACAAGTGCCCGCTGGCAGCTCCTGGGAACGATTGTCAATGCCGATCGGGCGCAACCCGTCTCATGGATTGCTCGCGACATGGGCGCGAATCGCCAGAACGTTCAGCGGATCGTCAACGATCTCGTGAAGGATGGACTGCTGGAGTTTCAGCCGAATCCTCACCATCGCCGAGCGCAGCTGGTTGTGCTGACGGATGCCGGAAGAGAAGCATTCGAACGTGCGATGAAACTTCAAGCGCCCTGGATCAACACACTTTCGGAGGGGCTGGATGTCGATGACATCCAGACGACCCACAATGTGCTGAACCAGCTCCGCAACAGGCTTGAGGAAGACCAAAGGGACTAACCCGCCGATATCTGAAACCCAATGCGGATCGATATAGCGCTGAGAGGGGACGTATTTATTTTTCCGGAAATAGATACGTCCCCTTTTTACTATGCGGCACTTGCCGACAACGACTGTGCGCCTTTGCCAACTCAAGCAGTCAGCGAACATCCAGAAAACAATGACGAGATTGGCCAGCAGAGAAGCAAATCAACGCCTTGGTCGCGCCGCATCACACCGCGTTTATTTCGCGTCAACTGATCGCACGTTGACACCATAAAGCCATCTCCTATTGTTCTCCGCAGACCGCATCCAGGGACCGGATGAGCCGGACAGCCTTTGCGGGCGCGGTCGTTTATGCCATTCCTCCAAGGAGCAGCAAAATGTCCAGTGCGACCAATACTTACGACGTGCTCGTCAATATCGATGCCGATTACCTGATTGCCCATCCCAACGACGTCGGCGGTGCGATTTCCATGCTGGTGACGCGCGATGCCGTCGATCCGCATGCCAGCGGCAGCACCGGCGAAGGCGGCAACGAGTTGTGGATCGATGTCAAAACCGGCGACAACATCCGCTGGCGTGCCACCACGCTGTCGCGCAACTTCGACCGCATCGCACAGATCAAAAACGTTCAGCCCGGCGACCCTCACCAGGGCGGCGATTACAAAGGCACCATCTCGACACCGGTCTCTTTCAACGTGCCCGGCGTGGTGATCTACCTGAACAAGGGTGCTCCCGGCGGTATTTCCAAAACCGATGTGACGTACAGCCTGTGGCAAGCCACTGCTCTGAATCCAGGAAAACTCTGGTACACCATCAACTTCGCCCTGTACGACCGTGACCTTAATCAGATTGGCACGGACCACACCTGGGATCCCTACATCACCGTCAATAACCAATAACTGAACTGCAAAAAGCCCGGCTAGATACTCTTCGTCAGTGACGAAGGTGTCTGGCCGGGCTTTTTATTGACTTTCGTTAGTCTCGTTCAGGGAATGTTGGGGCGCGTAATGCTTGAATAGTCCTAGCCGTGGGCTAGGCTCAAATTCAACTTTCCAGAGAGCAGGACTTCATTTTCAGCATTCGCGTGCTTTCCGGACTGGAGCCAAAAAGAACAACTTCACTAAAGGGTTACCGATGGATCGATATGATGCCCCGCTTGTTGTAGAGCGCACTTGGCGGGCAGGCATGTTGAAGGGATTGATTACAAGAAATCCATGCCTGAGCATTTTCTTCATGACGCTGGCCGTGTTCATGGTGTTGCAGTACAAACCTGCCGTCCTCAACTACACAACACGCTTTGTCGACTTCGCCGATTACATGCTGGCGAACGGCGTCACGCTGTTTCCCATTGCCGACGACCTCAAACCCTATCCCGACTATACGGTTCTCAACACCTTACTGGTCTATCTGGCTTCCTTGCCGTTTGGCCGCGTCTCCATTCTTTCGATGGGCCTGCCTTCCTGCATTGCCGCTTCTCTGATGCTGGTGTTTATTTATCGGCTCGGGGCGCTGCATAACAAAAAGTGGGGCGCGTATGGCGTACTTTTCAGCCTGTTGACCTGGGCCTTTCTGGACGGCGTGAACTCACTGGCACTTGATATCTATCCGGCCCTGTTCACGTTGATCTGCTTCTACGTTGCCTATTCGGCCGAGTTGAAAAAAGACCCGCGGCGCCTGGTGTTCCTGTTCGTGGGGCTGGCGCTGGGCTTTGCGTTTCGTGGGCCTATCGGTTTGATCGGGCCCGCCTGTGTCATCGGGGCTTATTACCTCCTGAGCCGCCAATGGCGCATGTTGCTGCTGTTTTCATTCCTCTCGGGCCTGATTCTGGTCGCCGGGGTTGTGCTGTTGGCATGGGCCGCGTACCTGCAAGGGGGGCAAACGTTCCTTGAAGACGTGCTGAATATGCAGGGCATCGGGCGCTTTGGTTCCGACCACGCACCGCGCTATTACTTCTACTTTTCCGCAGGCCTGTTTACTTACGGTTTTACGGTGTTTTACGCCATCAGCGTGATTCTGAAGAAGTACAAACTGTTCTTCCGCTCGACCCGCGATAAAGACATCGACCTGCTGCTTTATCTAACTGGGTGGCTGCTGGTGCTGCTCGTACTGTTCACGATCCCAAGCTCCAAGAAAGCACGTTACATACTGGCAATCACCCCGGCTATTTCCTTGTTGGCCGCCTACCTCTTTGTCAGCCATGAAGCGGCATTCGTGCGCGCCAAAAACGGCTTGATGCAGTTCTGTCTCAAGTTGCCGGCGTTGGGTTTGGGCCTGCTGCTGTCGGGGCTGGTGTACAACAACTGCGCCGAAGTCCCGTTGCAGCCCAACTACCTGGGCGCAGGCCTTGGACTGTTTGCGCTGTTGAGCTTCTACCATGCCAAACGCGAGTACTTCGCCGAGCATCGCTACCGTGAGTTCATGACGCTGTCGTTTGGGGTAGGGGCTTTTCTGATACTGGATATGTTCTTCTTCAACCCCATCACCTACCACCTGGAACTCATGATCGAGCCCACGCCGAAGTTTCTGCCGTATTGGTTTTGGTGAGGTGACAGGAGGATTGAGGCGTTTTAGAGAGCCTCAATCCTTCTCAGGGCATTTGAAGCCCCAAGAATAAATCTTCATGTCCTCGACCTCTTCCCCGACAGTCGCCACACCCAGGCAGACGCCATTCCTGACGTAGTTGAAACTGCAGAATTGAAGGCCAACCGTGCACGACTCGACTTCCGTGAAGCCTTTTCTCTGGAGGATGTTTTCGACCCCGTATTCACCTGTGTAGGTCGGGTTCGGCTTCCAGCCGTTTTTGATCAAGGCCTTTCGTGCGTTTACAAAGGGCATGTGTTCTTTGATCGGGACGTCCGTTGCGTGGGAAAGGGGGCTGATGCAGCAGAGAAGGCTGATGAGGAGTGGTTTTAGTTTCATTTGATGGTACTGACAGAGCCTCTGTGATTTTTCCCGATTGCATTCAAAGTCTGGAGGAGATTTCCTTCCAGATGTAGCCGTAGTTGTACTGCAGCCAACGAACCAATGCCTTATCGAATTGCCGGCGAAACCAGTTACGTTTTCTTGCCGCCAGCCTTTCCTCTATCGAGACTCTGAGTAAATCGGGATCGAACCCCGTCCATACCGGGGGGACGGCTGCCACAAGGTTGGTGAAACAAACCGGTGCGACCTCTTCATAAAGGATTTCGTAAACTACGTCAGGATCGATGTCTCTAACCTTATCCGCGATATAGTCATATTCGACCGGAAAGTCGTTGAATGGCCAGGAGAGTGCAGCTCTGACTTCGGACAGCTGCGGCTCACTCAGAAAATGTCCCAATGCGAAAACTCCTCCAGCTCTTCATCCAGTGAGTCAGCCGCTGCTTGGCCTGCAACACCACCTGCAACAGTCCCTATCAAGACGACCGCGATCGCGCAAATAGGTGCGCCAGGGCCACAAATGGCACTGATGCCTATTCCTGCGAGGATACCGCCCGCGGCACCAGCACCGACAATGATGCCTTGGCGCGCTGTTTCTTTGGCCTTATTTTCAGCATTCAATATTTGATAGGTGGCCAGAGCGGCAGTCACGAGAACGCCAAGTTTGCCCATGATCAACATTTTTTTTGTTCCGCTCGTGAACTTGGCGTTATCTCGGCCTGCGGATTCCAAGATGGTGTAGTGCACTTTGTTCTTTTCTACCTCTGAAAGGCTGTCGTAACCTTTTTTGAATAGGGTTTCAGAGTACATGTCCAGTAGTGTTTTGAGGGCCTTTCCGTCTTTTTTCTTCTTTTGAACAATCGCCAATCCCTGCGCAGAGGTGAATTTGCGGTGTTCCATCATGATCTTGTTGCGCATTTCATGGCTGAATTTCACACCCTCTTGCGCCGTAATCTTCCCGGCTTTTACATCCTCCAAGGTTTGCTGAGACATACGCTTGATGTTCTTGAGATAGTTCGCCCTGACCTTTTCATCAGAGATTGCATCCAGCGAGAACCTCAGGGCAGCACCTTCCATAAGCTCTAACGCCCTGTCGAGGGGGGAGTCTTTCAAGGCGTGTTCGCGTTGAACAACATAGCTGCCAGTGACGATGTACGGCTCTGTCATAGGACGTTCCTTATCCTAAAATTTTGTTCAATAAACTATCGGTGAGGGAGGGGGAGTCGGCAGGCGGCTCATCGTCGAATTTGAGCATGAGGCAGGTTTTGCCCGAGGGATTTGAGAATTTGACGGCATTGTCTTTGTTGAACACCCCCGGAAGCGTTGAACCATCCTCAAAGTGCGCGGTGCAGGATAAGCCTTCATAGCTTTCGTCCGCAGGAATTCTAAAACCAATCCACTTTGGCTGACCGGGCAGGAGCGTTGGAGGAATGAATTCGCAGGGTGTGTGCGAGTCGCCAATAATCACCGTCCCCGACCCACCGATGACAATGCTGCCATGGGTTCCGCCGGTATCGATGGTGGCGGCATTCTTGCCATTGATGAAAACGGTTGAGGACAGGCCAGAGGACAGTGCGCTGCCACAAGTGCAAGTGTCACCTTGGCGTGCGGCGGGTAGGCCGTCGAAAAATACGTCGGGAGAACCTGTTGCGATGGGGTTGGTGCCATGCCCAGGTAATGGACAACTCGATGGATCACTCTTCCGTGCCGCTGGTTTAGCCATGATGACCTCCTGTCAACAATCCTTGTGAGTGGCACAACCTAACACGAACGCAGCGTTTATTAGTAACCCTCGGATATGACGTCCCGTGCTCACGGGAGGTTAGTGTGGCCCCAGTATTGAACGAGCCTCACTGTAGAAGCAGCCGCATACTGCTTCTACAGAGCCTCGTGGGTTATGCGACTTCGACGTGATCCAGCGCCTGATTCACCGCCAGCTCGGCAATCATCACCACTTGCGCGATACCCAGCGCCGTCTTGCGGTTCGAGGGATCGAGCAGGGCGGCGAAGTTACTGAGCATCTCGCTCGCCGAACTCAGGGTTTCGCTGGCATTGGCCAGCAAACATTCAGTGTTGTACTTCGGATTGGCCAGGTACATCCGCTCGGGCTCGTTGCAGGACGACATGACCCCGGCGGCGGGGAAGAGGTAGTGATCCAGCGCACGCTCGGCGGCGTCGTGGAGTTTTTTGGAGTTGGGGGATTCGTAGGGGGAGGTTGGGTCGGTTTCGGGTGGGTTGGGTGTTGGTTTGATCATGGGTGTATCTCCTGGAAAGCAATCTAGGAGCCATCACCTTTCGCTACCAAACGTAAGGTGGTGGCCATGCTCAGGTTGGTAGACCGGTCCAGGAACCCGGCGCTTCCGAAGAAGCCCTGCGCACGGCCACCATAAAGAAGCAGAGACGAAAATAATCCCTGCAAAGAGGTGGCGCCATGCGCCTGGAAATACCGGGCTACCAAACCCGATCACTGATTTTCAGTGACCCCGAAACGATAAGACCCACATGCCAGACGCACAAGCCGGCGGATTCTGGCGTAGTCGTAGGCAATGGCGCAAGGCGTTGTAGCCTTGGGGAAGTTACGGCGGGTTGCTTTAAACGGATTTGTTTAAGCACTGAAAGGTAAGGGCTTATTTCCTGAACAACAGTCCCGTCCCATACTGGAAAAAGGGGACTGATTTATTTCTTAGAAAATAAATCAGCCCCCTTTACTGCTAATCGATCGACTAGGGATAGTGTTCACAATGGATGATCGAAGTTGTTCGAGCTTACGATACCTAGAAAAGCGCTTGCAGTTGCTGGATACTCCCGATGGCGCCCCAGGTGGTATTACACGAGCATATGTGCCCGATGGAAGAGCAAGTACAATGCATGAGGCCGACCTTCAAGTCCGCAGCAATCTCGCCAGTACGCGGTACCGTCCCAAGCCCCGAGCGCTCTGCGCCATGGTTCGTGCTTCCGGAGTGGTGGCTTTCCGGAATCGACTTCGATCCGAACAGAAATCCAGCGCGATGACCGTGGTGCGTGTCGCAGCCACAGTGATCTTCATGCTTGGGCTGGGCGCAGTGTCTGCCGCTGCGCAGCCGTCAGCAAGCACCGCAGAACAGATAACAATGAGGGTGCCGCCCACCGGAGCGCGCGTATGCCTGGGGTGGCAGCAAGGCCAAACTCCGGCGCCTCAATCGTGTACAGCTTCTGGGCCGCTGATCTTAGTACCAAAACAGGACGGCATGTTGCGTGCAGGCCGTCCCGACTACGAGACGGTGGCTGGCCAACCTTTGAGCTCGTGCGTGCGGGATCGGGTGTCCGGGTTGGTCTGGGAGGGCAAGCCAGATAGCGGCAGACCTGCGTTCATACGTAGGCCGATTGGCCCGCCCGACCTGGGCTATAGCTCGCTGGTCAATACGTACGGACCGCACAACCAGCCGACACCAGGAAGCCGGGCCAATACCGACGCTTACTCTTACTATGGCGATGGACGGCCGGGTGACGCCATGGCTTATGTGGCACAGGTGAATACGATGCGGTTGTGCGGCTTTACCGATTGGCGCCTGCCCACGGTGGCTGAGCTGCAGGGCTTGATCGATATGGGCGAACTGATCAATGTACTGGCCGATAAAAGGCCCCCAGAGGCGGCCGTCGATGTGCAATGGTTTCCCAACACCGTGTCGGGGAATTACATGACCTCCGAGCCTGCCGATATGACCCGCATATGGTGCGTAAGCTTCGACTCCGGATCTGTCAACAGGTGCCACCGAAGGATGACAAGCGACACTGCGCCGTTGTTTGTTCGCTTGGTGCGCGGCCCCGAAGCTCCGGAGGCAGGGCGCTATCGCGCAGTAGCCGACGAGCGCGGCGTGCCCGGCGGCGTGGTTGAGGACCGCCACACCGGCCTGGTGTGGCGCCGCTGTCAGGAGCCTCAAGTATGGAGCGGCCAGCGCTGCATCGGGATGCCTGTTCGCTACCGCTACCTGCGAGCCTTAGTAGACGCCAGCGCGCAACCGGGCTGGCGCCTGCCCACCATCAAAGAAGTCAACAGCCTTGCCGAGCGTTGGTTCAATATAGTGAACATACCCGCTGCCGATTTCCCGGCGCCCGGAACATCGCCGCTGCACGAGGGCTATTGGACTTCTACCGTCTGCAACGGTGGCTCCGAGACGCGGGACAGCAGTTCATGGGTCAGGGTCTGGGTGTTGTGGCGCGACGGCAACACTACCTGCGAGCCGCTCGTTTTGAACCTTGAGGTCCGACTTGTACGTGAGTGAAGTGCGATTTCCAGTGACCACGCGTTTCCATATATTCCTATGGGCACAAGAATATCCGTGAAAAGCATTATCATAGCTGTTGTAGGGGTTATGGCGTCGATCTTGGCAAGCTCCACGCAGGCTTCCAGCTGGCAGGTCTGTAAGTTAGAAGTAGAGATCACCGCGAGGGGGAAGCAGCCCTACCCCGAACTCCAGGGCCGTGTGGCGTCAGTTAAGGCTGACCCCGCAGACGCTCAGTGCCCGAAGACAGGAACGGTGATCACCTTCGAGCCGGAGAGCGCCGACTGGCAAAGTATGATCCCGCGTAAGCTCTGGCCTGCGTCCGGCCAATGGGTAAGGATGCGTTACCAGTACCTGGATGGCATCTGCAAAGGCGACGGCAACAGCCACCCTTGCAGGATCGAGCATTACCCGATGGACTGGTGAAACGGCGTCAGCTATGCACCAGCACTTGCATCGCCACACGCAACGGCGCCGGCGACTACCGGTGATGGGTGCCTTCGCCGAGTTCGAGCGCGCCATGATCCGTGAACGGCAACGCGAGGGCATCGCCCTGGCCAAACAACGCGGTGCCTACCGAGGCCGCAAGAAAGCCCTGTCCGGAGAGCAGGCTGTTACCCTGCGGCGCAGGGCGGCGCAGGGCGGCGGCCGGCGAGCCCAAGGCACAACTGGCCCGCGAGCTCAACATCAGCCGGGAAATACTCTACCAGTACCTCCGCACGGATGACTGATCCATGCCGCGTCGCTCGATCCTCTCGGCAACGGAGCGGGAAACCCTGCTTGCGCTGCCGGAGAGTCAGGATGACCTGATTCGTTATTACACCTTCAACGACTCCGATCTGTCGCTGATCCGCCAGCGGCGTGGCGATGCCAACCGCCTGGGCTTTGCGGTGCATCTTTGCCTGCTGCGCTACCCCGGCTATGCGCTGGGCACCGACAGGGACCTCCCTGAATCGGTGATCCAGTGGGTGGCCAAGCAGGTCCAGGCCGAGCCGACGAGCTGGGCGAAGTACGGCGAGCGCGACGTGATCCGCCGAGAGCACGCCCAGGAACTGCGCACCTACACGTCACGAATGTCCGCTTCTGGCCGAAAGCGGACCTTGGCGAACTCCTGCGTTTACTCGGTTTTACTATCCAACTTACGCCTTAACCCACCGCCCCCGACTCCAAGCACTCAAAAAGTCGACCGCAAACACCAACCCCAACATAGCCAAAATCACCGTCCCCGCCTGCGCCTCCTGAAACAAACTCAAGCTCACATACAACATCTGCCCCAACCCCCCAGCCCCTACAAACCCCAGCACGCTCGCCATCCGAATATTGTTCTCCCACCGATACAAACAATACGCCAGCAACTGCGGCGCCAGGTTCGGCAGCGTGCCGTAGCAGAACGCCAAAACCGGATTCCCCCCTTGCAACCGAATCGCCTCCGCCGGTTCCGGTGGCGTGTTTTCCAGCGCTTCCGCAAACAACCGCCCCAACACGCCCGTGGTGTGCAGGGCGAGCGCAAGTGTCCCTGCATTCGGCCCCAGCCCAGCCGCAAGCACCATCAACGCAGCCCACACCAGTTCGGGAATGGCCCGCAGGGCATTGAGCAACAGGCGCGCAGCACTCTGGAAAAACCAGCCAAATCGTCCAGCGGCTGGGAGCGCCAAAAGCAGTCCCAGCACGGCAGCAAGGAGGGTGCCGAGGGCGGACATGGCGAGGGTTTCCATTGAGCCGCGCAGGATAGCGCTCAGGTAGCCGGGGCTGAGATCGGGGCTGAGGAAGCGACTCACGTACGAGCCCATTTGTTTCAGGCTGGTAGCGCTGCCGAGTTCTTCCAGGTCGAGGCCGAGGTAGGCGAATGAGGCGATAACGGCGGCGACGATGGCGAGGATCAGCAACGGATTGATCAGGCGTTTCATGCCAGCCTCCAGCGCAGCAGGCGGCTGAGTTGGTCGGCGCCGAGGACGAGCAGGAGGAAGGTCAGGAGCATGCTGGCGACTTCGCCGCCGGCGAACATGCGGATCGACAGGTCGATCTGTTGGCCGAGGCCGCCGGCGCCGACGAAGCCCATCACCACCGAGGCGCGGATGGCGCATTCCCAGCGATAGACGGTGTAGGAGAGCAGTTCCGCCGCGACGTTGGGCAGGACGCCGTAGGCGAAACTGGCGAGGCGGCCGCTGCCGGCCTGGAGCAGGGCGTGGGCCGGGCGTTGGTCGGTGGATTCGAATATTTCGGCGTAGACCTTGCCGAGCATGCCGCTGTAGGTGATCGCGATGGCCAGCACGCCCGCCGCCGGGCCGAGGCCGACGGCGCGTACGAACAGCAGCGCCCAGACGATTTCCGGCACGCTGCGCAGGAAGATCAGCAGTCCGCGCACCGGCCAGCGCAGCAGTCGGCCCAACAGGCTCGGGCGGCCGCTGCGTGAGGCGGCGGACAACGACAAGGCGCGGCTGGCAAGCAGGCTGGCCGGCACCGCCAACAACAGCGCCATGGCCATGCCGGCGGTGGCGATGGCCAGGGTTTGCAGGGTGGCTTTGAGCAGTAGTTGAAGAAAGTCCCGATCATGCTCCGGTGGCCAGAACGTCGAGACAAACCGGCCGATTTCGTTCTGATTGTCGGCACGCAACAGCACGCCCACATCCAGTTCGCTGAGCTGAATCCCCGGCCACAGCAAGGCAATCGCCAGCACGGTCAGCAGCAGCCGTGGCAGCGCGGCGGGGTCGCGGGTGTCGGCGCTCAGCATCGGGGAATCTGCACAACCAGCGGCGGCACGGTCGGCGCCGGGGATTGCAGTTGTTCATTGGCGTAGAGGGTGTCGAGCATCTCGCGGCTGACCTGCGCGGACGGGCAGTCGAAGAGGATTTGCCCCTCGCGCAAACCGATGATGCGCGGGAAGTGCGCCAGCGCCAGTTCCACCGCATGCAGGCTCGCGACCAGCGTGACATTGTGCTCCCGGGCATGGCGCGACAGGATCGACAGTGTGTGCCCGGCCAGCACCGGGTCCATGGCCGAGACCGGTTCGTCGGCCAGCAACACCTCCGGCGCCTGATACAAAACGCGGGCAATGCCTACTCGCTGCAATTGCCCGCCGGAGAGTTGCTGGCATTGGCTGAAGAGCTTGTCCGCCAGATCCAGTCGTGCCAGTGCGGCGCGGGCGCCGGGCACGTCGAGCGGATGCAGCAGGTTGATCAGGCTTTTGCCCAGGCTCCATTGCCCGAGTTTGCCGGCCAGCACCGCCGTCACCACCCGTTGCCGGGGTGGCAGCGGTGGCGCCTGATGGATCAGGCCGATGCGGGCGCGCAGCCGTTGTCGCTGGTGGGCGGACAAGTGCCAGGCGCGCTCGCCCAGCACTTCGATGTCGCCGCTGCTGGGCCGAATGGCGGTGGCCAGCAGGTTCAACAGACTCGATTTGCCGGCGCCGGACGGGCCGATGATCGCCACCTGTTCGCCGGCCTCGATCTGCAAATCCACGCCGCGCAGGGCTTCGACGCCATGGGTGTGGCGCAGAAAGCCCTGCTGGAGGCGCAAGGTCATTTCAGCAATTCGGCGGCGCGGGCGGCTTCCTCGATGCCTTTGTAGTTGTCCGGGCTGGTGGCGATGAAGCGGCTGGCGGCTTGCAGGTCGAGGATTTTCTTCTGCTCGGGGTTGGCTGGGTCGAGGTCAAGGAAGGCCTGTTTGATCTTCGCCGCCAACGTCGGGTCAAGGGTGCCGCGCACGGTCCAGTTGTAATCGAAGTAGGTCGGGGTGGTGGCGAAGACCTTGACCTTGTTGGTGTCGACCTTGCCGGCGTCCACCAGTTTCTGCCAGACGCTGGCGTTCAGTACACCGGCGTCGACCTTGCCGGCCTGTACCCAGGCGACGGTGGCGTCGTGGGCGCCGGAGTAGCCGACGCGGCTGAAATAGGTTTCCGGTTTGATGCCGTCCTTGAGCATGAAATAGCGCGGCATCAGGCTGCCGGACGTGGACGACACCGAACCGAAGGCGAAGGTTTTACCTTTCAGGTCGGCGAGGCTTTTGACGTTCGGGTCGGCGGTGATGAATTTGCTGGTGAACTGCGCGTCCTGCTCGCGCTGGACCAATGGAATGACCTTGGGATCACTTTTCAGTTGTGCCTGGACGAAGGTGAAACCGCCGAGCCACGCCATGTCGAGGCGGTTGGTGGCCAACGCTTCGACCACCGCCGGATAGTCGGCCACCGGCACAAACTCGACTTTCATGCCCAGTTTCTGCTCCAGATAAGCCCCCAGCGGCTCGAACTTGCGCAGCAGCTCGGTCGGGGCTTCGTCGGGAATCGCGCTGACCTTCAACACGTCCGCGGCGTGCGCCAGCACGGCGGACAGGGACAGGGCCAAACCAGCGGTCAGTGCCAGGGTTCGCTTGAGCATGGAGTTCTCCGTTTCGTGGTCGTCTGGATCGATGCGCGGGTGATGACATTCGTCATCGGGTGCAAAGTCAGGTTAGACGAAACGGCGCGATTGCGAGGGCTCAGTCCACTTGAGAGAAACGCTCCACCAGCCAATCGATGAACACCCGCACCCGATTGCTCAAATGCCGGTTCGGCGGATACAGCAAATGAAACGGGTACGCCGGCGGCCGCCAGTCCGTGAGGATCGGCACCAGTTCGCCGCGCTCGATGACGGCCCTGACCGTGTAGCTGAAGGTGTGGATGATCCCCAGTCCCGCCAACCCGGCCGCCAGATGCGCGTTGCTCTCGTTGACGCTGACCAGGCCTTTGCCTTCGATCTGATGGCGTTCGCCGTTGCGCTGGAAGTTCGACGGCAGGATGCGCCCGGTGGAGGCCGAGCGGTAGGTGATCATCTGGTGGTTGGCCAACTCCTGCGGGTGGGTCGGTGAGCCGTGGCGTTGCAGATAGTCGGGCGTGGCGCAGGTGGTCCAGGACACTTCGCCGAGGCGGCGCACGGCCAGGGTTTGCTCGGTCAGCGGGCCGCCGCGAATCACGCAGTCGACGCGCTCGCTGATCATGTCCACCGGGCGGTCGCTGACGCCCAGATCAATCTGAATATCCGGGTAGCGCTCGAAGAACTTCGGCAGCTCAGGAATCACCAGCATCGTCGCGGTCGAGCCGCCGATGTCCACGCGAATTTTGCCGCGCGGCAGTCCTTGGGCCTGGCTGAAACCCTGATCGATGTCGTCCAGTTGATGCAGCAGTTGTTGCGTCAATTGGTAGTAGGAAGCGCCGTCGGCCGTGACGGTGAGGCGGCGAGTGGTGCGTTGCAACAGGCGCACGCCGAGGTGGCTTTCCAGTTGCCCGATCAGTTTGCTGACGGTGGTTTTCGGCAGGTTCAGCGAGTCGGCGGCTTTGGTGAATGAGCCGCTTTCCACGACGCGGGCAAAGGTGCGGATCGCCATTAACTGATTCATCGGCTCGGGCTCGGAGGGGAAGGCAGGGCTGAGTATTGTGCATGTCTGTGCACAAACAAAACCGATTTGGCGGATTTTTCAATTCAATCCATCGGCCTAAAGTCGCTTTCAACGGCTCACCTACGACCCGTCACCTTCCTTGAAACGGTTATTGGAGACACATCATGAGCAACAGACTTGAAGGCAAAATCGCACTGATCACTGGCGGCACCACCGGCATCGGCCTGGCCTCGGCGCAGGAATTCGTCGCCCAGGGTGCCACCGTATTCATCACCGGTCGTCGTCAGGCGGAGCTGGACAAAGCGGTCGCCGCCATCGGCCCACGGGCCATCGGCATTCAGGGTGACGTGGCGAATCTGGACGATCTGGATCGCATCTACCGCGAAATCGCCGAGAAGGCCGGGCACCTCGACATCCTGTTCGCCAACGCCGGTGGCGGGGACATGCTGCCGCTGGGTTCGATCACCGAAGAGCACTTCGACCGGATTTTCGGCGCCAACGTGAAGGGCACGCTGTTCACGGTGCAGAAGGCTTTGCCGCTGTTGCGCGATGGCGCATCGATCCTGCTGACCTCATCGACCACTTCGGTGCAGGGCACGGAAAACTTCAGCGTCTACAGCGCGAGCAAAGCGGCGGTGCGCAACTTCGCCCGGTCGTGGTTGCTGGACTTGAAGCCCCGGCGCATCCGCGTCAACGCCATCAGCCCTGGCCCGGTGCGTACGCCAGGTCTGGCGGGGCTGGTGCCGGCGGAACACGCTCAAGGGTTGTTCGATAAACTGGCGTCTATCGTGCCGATCGGGCGTCTGGGTGAGCCGAGCGAAATCGCCAAGGCTGCGTTGTTCCTGGCGTCGGATGACAGCAGTTTCGTCAACGGCATCGAGTTGTTCGTTGACGGTGGCACCGCGCAGATCTGATCTGATCCGATCTGATTTAAGCCGCTTAATGCCCCGGCACTTGTTCAGTCGAGTGCCGGGGCTCGTCCGTTTCTTCGGCCGGCGCGTTATCCCAGATCAGACGCGGGTCGAAACTCATCGCCGAGAGCATGGTGAACACCACCACGAGGCCGAAGAACAGAATCCCCGGTCGCGGCTCGATGTCCCCCAGGGCCTGGAACTTCACCAGCGCCGCCACCAGCGCGACCACCAGCACATCGAGCATTGACCAGTAGCCGATCAACTCGACGAATCGGTACAGCTTCGAGCGTTCCCGGCGCGCCCAGTGACTGTCCCGCTGCACGGTCACCAGCAGCAGCGTCAGCGCAACGAATTTCACCCCCGGCACCGCGATGCTGGCGATGAAGATGATCAAGGCAATGTCCCACGCGCCGTGTTCCCAGAACTCCAGCACGCCGCTCATGATGGTGCTGTCGGCGCCATTGCCGAGCAGCGTGGTGTTCATCACCGGCAGCAGATTCGCCGGCACGTAAAACGCCAGGGCAGCGAACATGTAGGCCCAGGTGCGGGCCAGCGAGTTGGTCTTGCGCCGGTGCAGCGGCGCATCGCAGCGTGGGCATTGGTGCGGTTCGCCGGTCATGTCGCAGGCCAGTCCGCAGCTGTGGCACAGGCAGAGGTTGAGTTCGCTGGCAGTCGGTGGTCGCTTCATAGGATGTCCCACAGTTCACGCACGTCGCGCCCGGCAATGCGGATCAGCAACAGGCTGAGCACGGCCAACGCAAACAGGCCGATGCCGGGAATCACGTCGAGCATGCCCGCCAGTTTGAACACCGCGACCATGGCGCCGAGCAGACACACTTCGAGCATGCTCCAGGGCCGTAGCGTTTCCAGCCAGCGCATGCACACCTTGAAGGCCGGGCAACGGCGCGAGGCGAGGGCGAAGCTCAGGACCCAGATCAACAACACCAACTGAAACGCCGGGGCGATGATGATCGAGATCGCCGCGACCATCGCCATGAAGGTGATCGGCCCCTGACTCAGCGCCAGTACCGAATCCCACAGGGTCGCGCTGTTTTTCAGGCCCTGCATGCTGATGCTCATCACCGGGTAGAAATTGGCGAACAACCACAGCATCGCCGCCGTGAAACTCAGGGCCAGCCGTTGTTCCACGGTCAGGTCGCTATAGCGCTGGAGCACGCCGCCGCAGCGCGAACAGAGGGTTTTCTGATGTTTGGCGAGCGTGGCGTGTTCGTACACGCAGTCGCAATGCTCGCAGATGATCAGTCGATCGGTGCTGGCCATGGGCGCTCGTTGGGAGGAGGGCGTGAACCCCTTCAATATAGGCGCGTTGAGGCATTCGACAACTTTCACATCTCGAAGCGCGCCTTTGGTCTGGCCGGCAGACACGTCACCGGAACCGTTCCATACTCCTGTGCGCCAATGGTAAATCGACCTTCATCATCCGCAGGAGAAACGCCATGAGTGAAAAACCGACGATTGTGCTGGTGCACGGATTCTGGGGCGGTGCCGCGCACTGGGGCAAAGTCATTGTTGAATTGACACGCAAGGGCTACAGCGCAATTCAGGCCGTGGAAATGCCACTGACCTCATTGGCCGACGACGCCGAGCGCACCCGCAAAATGATCGCCCAGGTGAACGGGCCGGTGCTGTTGGTCGGGCACTCGTATGGTGGGGCGGTGATCACTCAGGCCGGCAATCAACCGAATGTGGTCGGGCTGGTATACATCGCCGCGTTCGCTCCGGATCAAGGCGAAAGCCCCGGCGGCATCACCCAGGAACATCTGCCTGCCGCCGCGCCGAATCTGGCGCCGGACAGCGACGGTTTCCTCTGGCTCAAGGCCGACAAATTCCATGAAAGCTTCTGCCAGGACCTGCCGGCGGATGAGGCGCTGGTCATGGCCGTGACGCAGAAAGCGCCGCTGGCCAGCACCTTCGGCGATGTCATCAGTGATCCGGCGTGGAAGCACAAACCGTCCTGGTATCAGATTTCCAGTCAGGACCACATGATTCACCCGGACAACCAGAAGCGCATGTCCGCCCGGCTCAATGCGAAAAAAGTGATCACCCTCGACGCCAGCCACGCTTCGCTGGCCTCCCGCGCCGCCGAAGTGGCGGCGTTGATCGACGAGGCCGCCAAGGCCTGACAACGACCACGCAACCGGCCGTTTTCAAACCGGTTGCGTGGCATCTTCTTCCGCGATGGCCGCCCGCACGCTGGGCCGTTCGGCGATACGCGTCATGTAGTTCGCCAGTGCTGGCCAGTCTTCAATGGCGATACTGAATGTCGGCAGCCACTTCAACACCGTGAACAGATAGGCATCCGCCACGCCGAACGCCTGCATCAGAAAGGGCTGGGTCGCGAGGATGCGGTTCAGGTAATCCAGACGTTTGAACAGTTTGTGTTTGAAGATCGTTTTGGTGGATTCCGGGATTTCGCTGCTGAACAACGGCGCGCTGCCCCCATGAATTTCCGAACTGATGAAGTTCAGGTATTCCTGCAGGCGCGAGCGCTCCCAGGTGCCATTGGCCGGGGCCAGCGAATGCCCCGGCACCAGGTCCGCGAGGTATTGAAGAATCGCCGGGCCTTCGGTCAACACTTCACCGTTTTCCAACATCAGCGCCGCCACGTAGCCCTTCGGATTGATCTCGCGAAAGTCCCGGCCGTCGGCAGTGCGCTTGGTCTGGTTGTTGACCCGGATCAGTTCGAACGGCAAGTCCAGTTCACGCAGCACGATGTGCGGGGACAGCGAACAGGTCATGGGCGCGAAGTACAGTTTCATGGGATCTCCTTTCAGATGAAGGCCCAGAATCCAATACCGCTGCGCCGCTTCGCAAAGGACATCTGTAGTGCTAGCGTATGACAAAATCTCATGGACTGAAGAAACCCTATGCTCCCCCGACTACCGTCACTCAACGGATTGCGCGCCTTCGAATGTGCGGCTCGCCATTTGAGTTTCACCCGCGCCGCCGAAGAGCTGAACGTCACGCAAACTGCGATCAGCCATCAGATCCGTCGCCTCGAAGATGAGCTGGGTGTGCGCCTGTTCATGCGCTTGAAAGATGGGTTGGCGTTGACCGATGAGGGCAATGCGTACTTTCCCGGGATTCGTTCGGCGTTTCTGGAGCTGCGGCACTCCACCGAACGGTTACTGGAGTCGAATAACCACAGCGTCCTGACGATCAGTACCCTGGTTTCGGTAGCGTCCAAATGGTTGCTGCCGCGCCTGCCGTCATTTCGCGAGGCGCATCCCGAGATCGATGTGCGGATCAGCGCGTCCACCGAACTGGTGGATTTTCGCAAGGGCGGCATCGATGCGGCGATCCGCTATGGCACCGGCGAATGGCCGGGGTTGCGGGCCGACTGGTTGATGTCCGACGAGATCTTCCCGGTGTGCAGCCCGCGACTGTTGACCGGCGAAAACGCTTTGAAGGCGCCAGCGGACCTGATCAATCACCCTTTGCTGCAAGTCAGCGGCCTGACCGCCAATGACTGGCGCGACTGGCTGCACGCGGCAGGCCAGCCAATGCTCCCGGCCAAAGGCCCGCGCATGACCTTCGACCTGGCGATGATGGCGGTGCAGGCCGCGATTGACGGGCAGGGCGTCTGTATCGGCCGCTCGACCTACGTCGAGGACGACTTGCGGGCCGGAAGGCTGGTGGCGCCGTTTGATCTGCGGCTGAAATCCGATTCCGGTTTCTACTTCGTCACGTCCCATGAAAACGCCGATTCGAAAAAAATCGTCGCGTTCAGGCAGTGGCTGTCGCAGGTGCTTTGAGTTGTATGCGCGTGTATCAATCCCGCCGCCGTACACACTGGGGTAACTTACGCCGATATCAGGACACATCCCGTGTACATGCCTTGCTCAGAGTGACTGTCGACACATCACTATTTCCGAGAGGGCAACACCATGCGCCGCACACTTCTGATGACCGCTGCAGCCGTACTCGTTTCAATGACCGGCCTCGCGCACGCGGCTGACACCCAAACCGCCGCCCCCGCGAAGAGCTGGCAACAAGGCCTGAGCCGCACGGATCTCGTCCGCCAGGATTTGGGCGCAGCGGATCGTGAAGTGATTCAGGCGCGGGTCGATTTCGAGCCGGGCATCACTTCGCCCCGGCATGCGCATCCGGGCGTTGAAGTCGCCTATGTGATCAGCGGCACCTTCGAATATCAGCTGGAAGGCCGGGCACCGGTGACACTCAAGGCGGGAGACTCGCTGTTCATCCCGGAGGGCGTGGCGCACATCGCGAAGAACGTCGGCAACGAAAAGGGTTCGGAACTGGCGACTTATATCGTCAAGAAGGGCGAGCCGTTGTTGATCCTCAAGCAATAACGTCCGGGAAACTGAAAAGGCCTGCCACAGTGGCAGGCCTTTTTGTTGTTGGTGGATTCAAGGCAGGCAGATGATCAAGCCGATATTGCCGCCCCATTCAAATTAAAAGAACTTCAGCGTACATCCACCTCTTTCACATTCCCGGCCGATGCTCTTTGCCTGCGCCTCTGAAGCCAGCTGAAAAACGCATGCACCGGATGAAGAACGGCGGTCAGCACGCCAAGCAGCAGGATGATGAAGAGGATGATCAGCGGGACGCTTTCGTGCGAGAACATGGTGGGTTACTCCTGTAGTCACTATGTTGGAACCCGCAGACTAGACGCATCCGGCGATGTTTTTGGTGAACGTATGTTCATCCTCGGGCGCTTCGATTGTGCTACGGCAAGGCTTGGGATCGGCTCCGGAATTGTCAGAAATTCAAAGGCCCGGCGTTGGCAACGAACGCCATCCATCGCATGCTGAACGTCTTATTCATCGTCACTGAAGAGGCATCCCTTGCAGACCCTTCGCCGTGCTCAATCCGAAGACGCCGCGCCCATCGCCGCGCTGGTCGATGAGGCCTACAGCCCCTACATCGCCCGAATCGGCCGCAAGCCTGCGCCCATGCTCGATGACTACGAACAAGTGCTGCGCGAAACCGATACGTTCGTGCTGACCGAC
Organism: Pseudomonas sp. GW821-FHT11G12; assembly: GCF_058808055.1. NCBI lineage: Bacteria > Pseudomonadati > Pseudomonadota > Gammaproteobacteria > Pseudomonadales > Pseudomonadaceae > Pseudomonas > Pseudomonas sp. GW821-FHT11G12. The sequence continues at coordinate 1,603,920 of NZ_JBXARH010000001.1, read as the reverse complement.
AACGATGAAATCCTCGGTGTGCTGGTGATGAGCCAGGAAGGCAACGAACTGCTGCTGATCAACGTCGCGGTGTCGCCTCGGCACAAGGGCAAAGGCCTGGGCAAAGTGCTGATGTCGTTCTGCGAAGTACATGCGTTGAGTCTCGGTTGCGAAGCGGTGCGGCTGTACACCCATGAGCGGATGACTGAGAACATCGCCATCTATGAAAAGCTCGGTTTTGTGGAAACCCATCGCGCCACCGAGGATGGATTTGCCCGGGTTTTCATGCGCAAGGCGCTGGCCGGTTCTCGCTGACTGTCACGCCGGTATGCCGCACACGAGTGATGTAAAAAAAAGCCCGAAGCAGTGCTTCGGGCGTTTGAGGATGAAGCCGGCGTAAACCTGTTTCAGATCAGGCGCAGGGTCACGTCGATATTGCCGCGAGTGGCCTTGGAGTACGGGCAGGTCTGGTGCGCGGCCTCCACCAGTGTCTGGGCGACCGAAGTTTCCAGCCCCGGCAGGCTGACATTCAGGCGTGCCTGAAGGAAGAATGCATCACCGGTCTTGCCCAGATCGATTTCGGTTTCCACCGCCACATCGGCCGGCAGTTTGATTTTCAATGCGGCAGCGGCCTTGCCCATGGCGCCGATGAAGCAGGCTGACCAACCGGCCGCCAGCAATTGCTCCGGGTTGGTGCCGCTGCCAGCGGAGCCGGGTGGCGACAGTTTGATATCCAGGTTGCCGTCCGAACTGCGCGAGGCGCCATCGCGTCCGCCGGTGGTGCGGGTCTTGCCGGTGTACAGCACGGTGTCGATTTGATTGATCATGGGAATGCCTGCCTGAGTGAGTGATGGAGTCGGAAACGAAGGCTCCGATGGCCCACACTTTTGCATCGGCATGTACCCGGGATGTGTCCTGCAGCGGGGGGTTATGTATCGCTGTGTAGCGGCCGGATCATCCTGAGCGTTGAGAGAGGCTCAGCAGTATCCCGAAGCTCACGAGCAGGCCGCCAAAGGCCCGGTCAATCCACAGCCGTGCCGCCATCAGCTTCTCGCGCACTCTTCCGGCCGAAAAGCACAGCGCAACCAGACTGAACCACACCACATGTGCCCCGGCGATGAACAGTCCATAGGCCAGTTGCACCGCCAGACCCGTGTCCGGTCGGACGACACCCATGAACAGGCTCACGATGAAAATCGATGTTTTGGGGTTCAGCGCGTTCGTGAGAAACCCCGTACGCAGCGCGGCCAGATCCGACAGGGCAGGTGGCGGCGCATCCTGTGGCTGAACATCGGGCCTGGAGCGAAGCATTTTGATGCCCAGATAGACGAGATACCCAGCCCCGGCCAGCTTCAGCGCATTGAACAACCAGGGCGTTTGTTGAAGCACCCATCCGAGGCCAAGCAGCGTATAGCCGAGGTGAACCAGCACCCCCAGACCAATGCCCATCGCAGTGAGAACGCCTGCGCGTCGAGACAGCAGCAAGCCGTTGCGAGAGACCATGGCGAAATCCGGCCCGGGGCTGATGCACGCCAGCAGTGTGATGGTGATTACGGCTATCCATTCGCTCATGGTGGAACCTTGCGGTGGTTGGTGATAGAAAGCCATGTTTACAGATGTCGTGCGCTGGAACTAACGATGATTTCTGAAGTAGATGGTGACTTTGAATCACTGAAATCCGAATCGAGAATGCCTTCTCTGCTGGCGCTGCGTTGCTTCGAATCTGCTGGCCGGTTTGAAAACTTCGCCCGTGCGGCTGATGAACTGCATCTGACGCCCGGCGCCATCAGCCGGGCCGTGCGCCTGCTTGAAGAGGATCTGGGCGTTGACCTGTTCGAGCGGCGCAAGCGCAGGGTTTTCCTGACGGACGCTGGAAGACGACTGCTGAAAGCAGTGAGTGAAGGGCTTGGGGTGATGAACCATGCCGTCCGCGAGATACGCAGCGAGGCACGCCGTGCGCGGCGGCTGGTCCTGTCCTGCGAGCCAACGCTGTTGATGCGGTGGCTGATTCCGCGCTGGAGTGAGTTCCAGGCACAACATCGTGGCCCGGACATTCATCTGGTGGCCGGCGGTGGGCTCTTTTCCTTTGAGCAGGGGATAGACCTGGCCATTCGGCGAGACGATTTTCCCCGTCCGTCCGGTTACCACGCCGAGAGGTTATTTGCCGAGAAGGTCGGGCCTGTCTGTCGACCGGAAAGGGTCGGCCAATGGTTCGATGAAAGCGGCAAATGTCTCCGCGCCACGGCCCCTCTGCTGCAAACGACCAGCCGACCCACCGCCTGGCAGGAATGGGCTGCCGCAACAGGGCAGCCGGTTCCTGCGACGCAGATGCAGTCCTTCGAGCACTTTTATTTCAGCATTCAGGCGGCGGTCGCCGGCCTGGGGGTGGCCATGGGGCCGTGGCACCTGGTTCGCGACGATATCCAGAGCGGCGTATTGGTCGCGCCATCCGGGTTTGTTGAAGACGGCTCGCATTATTGCTTGCTGTCGCCCACACCTCCCAAGCCGGGCAGCCTGGAAACGGATTTGCTTGAATGGTTGCGGGCGGTGGGTTGTTAGGTGATGTCTGCCCAACGTCGGCGCCGGCCCTTATCACGTAGGCTCCGGCGCCAGGGTCCAGCAGCAGCGCTAATCCGTTTGCAGCAATAGATGCACATCGATAACCGGGTTACCCATCAACTTCTGCGGGAATCGGTCGCCGACGAAACTCTTGTTCACCGGTTCCACCCAGACACTCAGTTTGCCGCCCGATACCTCGGCCAGCGGCAGCTCGAAGTCGAAGTGGCTCATGGCGTTGGCCACGCAGTTGGCGCAGGTTTGAACCGCCACCGGCTGAAACAGTGATCGGGTTGCGATGGTCTTGCCGTCTTTCTGCAAGTGCACCGAGAAGCTGCCGGGAATCTTCAGGCGATTGATACCGCTGACCCGCACGTTGACCCGACTGGTCTGGACCGTGAAATGTTTGTTGGCGGCGAGTGTGCGCTGGGTCTTGGGCAGAAAGTCGACGTTCGAGGCTGTCGCGGAAGGGCCGTAGTCAACGTCGAGTCGGGCGACCGAGTCGATGATCGCCAGCGTGTTCAACTCGGGTGGGTTGCTGGTGAACGGGTTCAGGGACTGGAGCGCCGCTTCATTGAAGATCTGATAACTCAAGGGGTCGCTGTCCTGGTTGATGGTGGTTAGCAAGCCATGCAGGTCGGTGGCCAGCATCTTTTTCTGCCATTCCCAGAACAACCTGTCCCAGTTGCAGTGGAAGAACCAGAACACCGGGTCGAACGCCGCGACCTCCTGGGCGCCCATGGTCGAACCGATGGAATTATGGCCCCCGTCATGGGCCGCGATAATGGTGTTGTAATTGGCGTCTGACCAGTAGCCGTGGAAGTCTTCCCAGTCGGTCTTGCTCATGGCGCGGTTCACGTCGTCGGCCACACCGTTGTTCAGCAGGTTCTGGGCAATCGTGTCGTAGTCAAAACGTGAAGTGCTATAGCCTTCGGGGTAATCCGGGCTGACCGCTTGTGGCAGCACGTACGTATCGAAGGGCGCGCTTTTGAGCACGTCGGGGAAGGGCGTGGTGATATCCCAGTAGGGCAGCGTCACACTCTCGCAGCCGGGGACCGATCTCAGGGCATTTTCGAAACTGACCAGATACGCCCGGTGCCACGGGTTGTAGCCCGGGACATGGTGCATGCAGTAAGTATTGGGGGCCGGAAACCAGTGGTAGCCGGCCTGGACGAAATAGCTGTTCGGGTCACTCGGGGCCTTGGCTACGATGCCGGAAAACGCCTTTTTGAGCAGGTTGAGTTCAGTGCTGGACAGCGTGGTGATGTCCTTGCGGATCCTGCCGGCCGGGGCTGCCGCAATGGACAGCAATCGAGCATCGAACTCCACTTCGTTGGCGCTGGTGACAGGGACGCCTTTCGGATAGCCGTTATTCATCCAGTTGAGGAAGGTGCTCACCCAGTCAGTGGACCAGGGTTGCCCTGGTGGCATGTTCCCCACCGCCACTTGTTGATAGATGTCGCCGGCGTGATTCACCACCGCCTCATAGCTGGCAAGGTCCAGGCCTTGCGCGGCCATGTGCTGCTGGTCCTGGGTGGTGAACATGTCGCGGATCTGTCCGTACCAGGTGGGGTTGGTGACAGACGTTGAGGTCGATGTAGTTTTCATGCCCGACTCCTTGTCGTGAATTTTCGTGCAATGGGGTTAACCATCAGTGCTGATGGGTGTCCGACGGTTGATTCGCTGCGTGCTTCATGCCTGCCATGCCGATGCCGCCGCCGGCGGCATTGAGGTCCGGGACGATCTGGATGTTGGTCATCATGCCGCCGTCTTCGTGATCGAGGATGTGGCAGTGGATGACGAACTCACCGATGTAGCGGTCGTAGTGAGTGCGCACCAGCACCTGATAGTCGTTCTGCACGAAAAGGGTGTCTTTGAATTCATGCCACATTCCGCAGTACTGGTTTTGCAGTCCCAGTTCGTCAGCCGGCACCAGGCATTCGCCATTGGGGCCGTAGATGCTTTTGGGCTTCTCGCCGGGCTTGGCGTACAGCACATCCATCACCTGGAACGGGTTGACGTGAATGTGAAAGATGTGGGGTTCGCCCTGGGAGGTCAGCACCCAGTCATCGGTGGTGTTGACCTGGCGGGTGAAGTCGACCCGGTCCGGGTCATAGGATTTGTAGTTGATGAAAAAACCGAACGCACCCGTCCATGGTTCTCCCGGTTTCGACGGTGGAGTCGAAGGAGGTGAGGGCGGGAATGGCGGATTGCCGATGAAGAAGTCGACCTTCTGAATGTCGTCGTTGACCACAGCATCCTTGAGGTCGTCCATCCCGCGCCACGGCTTCAGGTTGCCGGCCAGCAGTCCCTGCAGGGCCTCGGCCGGCAGCGATGAGTCTGATTTGTTGCCGTCGTAAAGCGCTTGCTGGATATAACGCTGCGGGTCGTCGGTGACGACTTTTCCGCCCGAGACGATGACCGTCGCCAGCAATTGGGTTTCGTTCGGTCCCTGGCCGCCGGGCCCACCGTGAGGCCCGGCGTTGGCGCGTTCTGCGGGCGTTGCCGCCTGGTTCAGCACGCAGTAGGTGCCGTCACGGGGGAACATCAGCAGCACGTCACTGCGATAGCCGGGTTGCAGAAAGTTGCTGCCGATGCCGCCGCTGATGCTTTTCTTGTTCACGCCTATGGGGCGGATCGCCGTGCGCGTGATTCCGTCGGCGGCAATTTCGAATTGCGGGACAAGCTCGACCGGTTTGCTGGAGTCGGGCACCGTCACCGGGCACAGGTCGGCGATGATCGCTTCCTGTTCCTTTGGCGTGCCGCCGAGCACACCCTTGAGGGCGAGACTCGCTTTGGGACTGGCCGTGTTCATGGGCACGATCTGCAGGTTCACGGTGTCGTGGATGCCGCCGTGAATAAAGCGCCAGCGTTGGATCTCGCCCGCAGCGATGCCTTGCAGTGTCGGTTGCACCACGCCGTTGATGCTGGTGAATCGACCGCTCTCGTCCCAGACCGTGGCCGAAGCGAGCTGCTTGTCGAAATTCTCCACCACGCCAGTCTTGCCGCTGGGGCACGTCCAGGTGTGATCCTTTTGCGTGATGATGGTGCCATCGTCGTTGAAACAGGCGTAGGGAATCTGCTGGAACAGAAAAACCTGTTCGGTAAACGGCTTCCCGGTTGCGTCCTTGAGGATGGTGTCGATGTCGCCCGGTTTGTCGCCGGTGTAAGGGCGGTCGCCGCGCACAATCAAGGCGCCGGCCGCGCCGCTGGCGACCTGCAGCGCGGTGGAACCATGCCGGTGCGCGTGATACCAGAAGGTGCCGGATGGGTGATCGGTGGGGATGTTGATCTCGTATTCGAATTTTGTTTGCGGCGCGATGTTCAATAGCACGTTGTCACTGTTGCCCGCTGGCGAAACGTGCATCCCGTGATAGTGCAGGTTGATCGTGTTGAAGCAGCCGGGGTCACCGTTCGCCGGGTCCTGTCCCCCCGGACAGCTGGGGTCGTTTTTATCCAGTTGATTGTCCAGATGCACCCGCAGGGTGTTGCCGGGCCTTACGTCGATGAGCGGCCCCGACAGGCAGCCGCCATACGAACGCAGCATCACTTTGTCCTTGGCGCCATCGGGATTGCCCGGGTTGTACATGTAGTTTTCGCGTTTCTGCACTTGCAGGTTGAGTTCCACGGTTTGCCCGTCGCGGGTGATATCGCCTGCCGGATTGCAACCCGTTTGCGCAACGGCCAGTCCGGTGGCTTTCAGTGTGCCGGGCCGGCCCTTTTCAAGAAGCCTGGGCGGTGACAGGAAAGGCTGCGCCGACAGGTCGGCGAGCGCTGCGTGGGAGGCTGTACACATCATCAATCCGGCCAGAACCCTGTGAAGCGAAGCCATGTTGTGCTCCCTGCGTCGTTGCGCGAGTGTCTGCGACAGCCTCGATGGCCGCGTGTCCTTTGATCAACTGAACAACTTGAGAAGTGTTGCTGCACGCTCGCTGTCAGGAGGGGCCTGTGCGCTTGAGCACTTCGGCGATGGTCGTTGCCATGCCATCGAATTCACAGGTGCGCGCGGTGCCGGGTGTGTAGACCGGCGGTCTGGCGACGGAAGGATCGCCGCTGTCGAAGGGCGGATCGGGGTTGTACTGAATGCTCAACTGCACCGTCCGGGCAACGATCTCCCCGGCGATCAGGGCGATGATTTTCAAGGCCTCGTCCAGGCCTGACGAGATGCCGCCACCGGTAATGCGTTGCCCGTCGACGATGTAACGCGGATAGCCTTCCACTACGTTGATACGCGTGAAGAGTTTCAGGCAGGCGATGAAGGCCCAATGAGTCGTGGCGTTGTAACCGTCCAGCAAACCGGCGGCGGCCGCGAGCAAGGCGCCCTCGCAGACGGATGCGGCAAATTGCGCGGCCTGGCCCTGCTGCAACAGCCAAGTCATACGGTGTGAATCTTTCATCAGTTGCTGCAAGGCGCCGGGGTCACCGCCAGGGATCCACAGCAGGCTGATGTGTTCTGAATGTTGATCGAAAGTCGGCAGATTTCCACCGATGGTCATGCCGTCCCGGGTGGTGATGGAAGGCCCATGAAGGGAGATCAGCCGCACGACGCGGGTGGGGGCGGAAGGGTTCTGCGAAGACTCGATCTGAGCCATCCAGTTGAACAGCTCGTAAGGAACACTGACGTCGAGCAGATCCACGCCATCGTAGACCGCGATTGCGATCAGGTACTGACCTGGTGCAGGCATGACTCCCTCCTGGGGAACACCGCGGCGACCGCAATGGCGTCGTCAGGTGCATAGCGTCTTGCTAATCAGCGTTGCGAGGCCCGGACAGCAAAACCGGAGGTTCAGCCGCTTAAGGCCAATGGCCAGTAGGACAGCTGTTGGGAGCATAGTCGGCGTTACTCTGCGTGCAAGGCGTTTTCCAGGGCATCTGCCGAGTGGTATCAGGCGCTGCTGGCGGCATCCACGGGCGCCCGTTTTTCAAGGCCGGTCGATAACCGGCGTTGCCTTGCCCAGCAAGTCAATCCGACAGCCCGGCGCCGCATCGCTCACCGTCACCCGCATGTCATGCAGGCGCGCAACCGCCGACACCATGCTCAATCCCAACCCGTTGCCCGGGGTGTGGCGGCTGGATTCCGCGCGGTACAAGCGGCGCAACACCGCTTCACGCTCGGCCGGGGGGATGCCCGGTCCGTTGTCAGTGACACGAATCCCGACGCTGTCCTGATCGGCGATCACGCTCAAGCGCACCTGGCTGTGGTCGGGCGAGAACTTGATGGCGTTGTCGAGCAGGTTGCACAAGGCGTCGAACAGCAGTTGTGCGTCGCCCGCCATGATCGCGGGGGCCTGACTGTTTTCGATGGTCAGGCTGATGCCGCGCTCTTCGGCCAACGGCTCATACAGCTCGGCGGCATCGGCGCTGATCAGGTTCAGGTCCAGCGGGGCGAAGTGACTGCGTCGGGCGCTGTTTTCGATTTCCGAGATCCGCAGCAGAGCCTTGAAGGTCAGCAGCAAGGCCTTGGCTTCCGTCAGTGCCGCGTCGATGCTGGCGGCGTATTGCGCTTCATCCAGGCCCCGGCGCTGTGTACGTTCAAGGCCAGCGATCAAGCGGGTCAGCGGGGTGCGCAGGTCGTGGGCGATGTCGTCGCACACGCCTTTGACCTCACTCATCAGTCGTTCCAGCTCATCGAGCATGCCGTTCACCACCGAGGCGAGCCGGTCGATGTCGTCGTTGTTGCCCTGAACCGGCAGACGCCCGGTCAGGTCGCCCTCGATGATGCCTTTGATCGAGCGGCTGACTTTATCCAGCCGACGATGCGCTGAATAACCCAGCACCACGGCGCCGAGCAACCCGACCAGCAACAGCAGCAGGCCGCCGGAGATCAGCGCGTTGATCAGCAGCTCGTCGAATTCGCGAATGTCGTGGACGTCCTGGGCGACCAGCAGGGTTTTGCCGTCGGCCAGTTTATGAACGATGAACCGAACCGGCCGATGATGCCCGTTGGACTTGAGCCAGCGAAATTCCTGTGGCTTGTCATAGGCGGAGAAGGGCGGCAGTTGCTTGATCACGCCGGCAATGAATTTGCCGTCGGCGTCGAACAGACTGTGAGGCAGGCGCGCTTCTACGTCCTGCAGCGCGTGTTTGCGGATCTCCTGCAATTGCAGTTCCGGCGGCTGTGCGCTGCGGTTTTCCACCTGTCGATAGAGGGCCGTGTCCGCTTCGGTTTTCAGGTAGAACGCGGTTTGCCAGTAGACGTAACCGAACAACGCCAGAAACGAGCAGCCGAACAGCCCCAGAAAAAGCAGCGCCGTACGAAAGCTGATGGTGCGCGGGATTTCACTCAGGTGAACGGAGAACATACCCGGCTCCACGAATGGTATGGATCATCGGCGGTTCGCCGTCACCGTCAACCTTGCGGCGCAATCGGCTCATGTGCACTTCGATGACGTTGGTGCGCTCGTCATAGCTGTAATTCCACACCGCTTCGAACAGCATGGTGCGGGTCACGACCTGATCGGCATTGCGCACCAGATGTTCGAGCAGCGCGTATTCCCGGGGCACAAGATCGATGGTGCGCTCGCCGCGTCGGACGGTCCGGCTCAGCAGATCGACTTCCAGATTGCCGACCTTCAGACGGGTTTCCTGAGTTTGGGCAACCGGCTCGGCGCGGCGCCGGTTCAAGGCGTCCAGGCGGGCGGTCAATTCGATGAACTCGAACGGTTTGGTCAGGTAGTCGTCGCCGCCCGCACGCAAGCCGCGTACCCGTTCATCGAGCGCACTCAGGGCGCTGAGAATCAGCACCGGCGTGTTCACACTGGCGGCCCGCAACGCGGTGAGTACGCCCAGGCCATCGAGGCCACCGGGCAACATGCGGTCCAGAACGATCAGGTCAAAAGGCTCGCCAAGAGCTTTGAGCAGCCCTTCGCGGCCATTGTCGACGCTGCTCACGGTGAAACCGTGGTCGGTGAGGGCCGCTTCGATTTCGCGGCGGGTGGGCAAGTCGTCCTCGACGACCAGAACATGGGTCATGGCTTTTGAACCACTCACATCATCAGGCAGAGATGGCATATTGTGGCAAAGCCTGCGGTCGCGCCACGTTCCCGCTGGATAAATAAAAGTTCAGGTTGGCTTGATGGAGTAGGTGCCTTGCGCATTCTCGTGGTTGAAGACGACGCCCAGACCGCCGCTTACCTGCTGCGCGGGTTGAGCGAAAGCGGGCATGTGGTCGATGTCGCCAGCGATGGCAACAGCGGTCTGGACATAGCGCTGGAAGGCATTCACGACGTGCTGGTCGTCGACCGGCGCTTGCCCGGCCTCGACGGCATCGGCCTGATCAAGGCCTTGCGCGCCCGGCAGGTGCGGGTGCCGATCCTGATGCTCAGTGCCCAGGCATCGACCGAGCAGAAAGTCGAAGGCTTGCAGGCTGGTTGTGATGATTACCTGGCCAAACCTTATGCCTTCGCCGAAGTGCTGGCGCGGCTCGAAGCCTTGTTGCGCGGGCGCGATCAGGTCGCCGGGCCGGCACGGCAATTGGTCGTGGGTGAATTGCAACTGGACTGCGCCACGCGTACCGCGGTGCGGCGGGGCAAGGTCATCGCGTTGCAGCATCGCGAAGCCCTGTTGCTGGAAAAACTCATGCGCCACAGCGGCCAGATCGTGACCCGCGACATGTTGCTCGACAGCGCCTGGGATTACGATTTCGACCCCAACAACAACGTCATCGACAAACACATCCACCGCTTGCGGCGCAAACTCGATGACGGTTTCGAGTATTCGCTGATCAAGACGGTGCCCGGTGCCGGCTACAGCTTCCAGACGACGCCCGAGCAAGGCTAAACAAAAGTTTATCTGCCGGGGAACGCTCTGGCAGGCACCCCTCGCTATCTTCGCCGCATTCGTGGATCGCTCCACAAAGGCTCAAGCGGGGGAGACAGCTTGCTCATGTCGGTTTCAAAGACCAAGGCGCGCAGACGGCGCGTTGCATTTCAATCATCAGCGACGCTGATCCTGCTGGGCGTATTGACGCTCGGCGGCTGTTCGATGGTGCCTGAATATCGGCAACCCGAACTGCCCTTGGCCCAGCAGTGGAACGAGGCTTCTGGCGGTCAATCGGCGGCGGGTGGGCAATGGTGGCGCGAGTTTCATAGCGCCGAGCTGGATCAGTTGATCGATCGCGGGCTGGCCTCCAATTTCACCCTCAAAGCGGCGATCAGCCGTATCGACGAGGCGCGGGCGTCTGCGCAGGTCACGGGTGCCGGGCAATATCCGGCGCTGAATCTGGGCGGCAACTTTCAGCGCCAGAACAATTACGGCACCACGCAAAAACGCAGTGTGTTTGCCGAAGCCACCTATGAAGTGGATTTCTGGGGCAAGCAGCGCGCCGCCGCCGATTCGGCCGAGGCGCTGGCCAACGCGACGGCGTTCGATGCCCAGACCCTGCGCATGAGCCTGAGCGCGAGCATCGCTGACAGCTACTTTCAGGTGCTGTCGCTGGAAGAGCGCCTGCGTCTGGCCCAATCGATCGCCGACGACGCCCGTCAGGTGCTCGATCTGGTAGAGATCCAGGCCGGTCAGGGCGCGGTTTCCAATCTTGAGGTCGCCCAGCAGCGCAACGCCATGCAGACGTTCGAAGCAGCGATGCCGCCCTTGCGTCAGCAACGGGATCAGGCGCTGTATCAACTGGCGGTGCTGGTGGGGGCGCCACCGCAAGGGTTCCATTTGCAGGGCGACGGCCTCGGTGCCTTGAAAGTGCCGCAACCGGCGACCGGCCTGCCCATCGGCCTGCTGCGCCAGCGGCCGGACATTCAGGCCGCCGAAGCGCGGCTGAAATCCGCCAACTTCGACGTCGGCGTGGCCCGTGCGGCTTTCCTGCCCAATCTGTCGCTGGATCTGCTGGGTGGCATCGACACCCTTGCCGGCGGGCAGATCTGGAGTGTCATCGGCACCCTCGGCCAACCGGTTTTCGCCGGCGGTCAACTCAAGGGCCAACTGCATTTCGATCAGGCCCACGTACAGGAACTGACCGCCAGTTACCGCGAGTCGATTGTCGAAGCCCTGCAAGACGTCGAAACCCAGATCAGCGCCGCCCGCGAACTCGACAAGAGCTACGCGTTGAACGCCTCGGCGGTGGATTCGGCGCGGGAAGCGGCGCGCCTGGCGCAGGTTCGCTATCGCCTCGGCTCTACGGACTTCCAGACGCTGCTGATCGTCGAGCGCACGCAATACCAGGCCGAAGACACGCTGTTGCAGGTGCGCCTGCAACACCTGCAAGCGGCTGTCGGTCTGTTCCGCGCTCTGGGCGGCGACTTTTCCGCTGATGCCCTCGCTCTCAATTCTTCTGCTCAGGTGACTCACCCATGACTGTCCTGCACCCACGTCGTCGCGCCGTTTTCCTGGGCGTCGCGGCACTTTCGCTGGCGGTGGCCGTCGGCGGTTTTCAATGGATCAAACAGGCTCAGGCCGCACCGGTAAAGACTGACAGCGGAGCGATCCCGGTGCAGATGACGCAGGTCAGTCGTCAGGATCTGCCGGTGTGGATCAGTGCCATCGGCAACGTGCAGGCGCTCAACAGCGTCAATGTGCGGGTGAGGGTGGACGGCGAGTTGCAGAAAGTCCTGTTCAACGAAGGGCAGACCGTCACCGCCGGCAGCCTGTTGGCGGTGATCGATCCGCGGGTCTATCAGGCCCAGGTCGCTCAGGCTCAGGCATTGCTGACGAAGGATCAGGCGCAACTGGCGAACCTCAGAGTCAATCTCGACCGGGCGAGCAAACTCGCCGCTGCCAAGGCTGGCCCGACTCAGGACGTCGACACTTACCGGGCACAACTGGCCGCGCAACAGGCGACCGTGCAGGCCGATCAGGCGGCGCTGGATGCGGCGCGGCTGCAACTGGAGTTCACTCAGGTCAAGGCACCGCTGACCGGCCGCACTGGCCAGCGTTTGCTGGATGTCGGCGCGATTGCCCACGGTGCCGAAGCGACGGGGCTGGTGACGATCACCCAGATGAATCCGATCTCCGTCGCGTTCGCCGTGTCCCAGGACGAGTTGGCGGAAATCCTCGAAGAGAACGCCAAAGGTGCTTTGCAAGTGGTCGCGATGACCCGCGATGGCCAGCAGGAAATCGCCCATGGGCATCTGAGCTTCATCGACAGCCAGGTGACGGCGGCCAGCGGTCAGATCCAGCTCAAGGCGCAGTTCGACAACGCTGACGCCAAACTCTGGCCGGGTGAATTGGTCAGTGCGCGGTTGCTGGTGCAGACCCACCGCGATGTGGCCGTTGTCCCGGCCGATGCGGTGCAATTGGGGCGTCAGGGCAATTTCGTCTACGTGGTCGATGGCGAGCAGCGGGTGCAGCCGCGTCTGGTGGACGCCGCCAATGTGGTGGACGGCAAGCAGTGGATTCGCCAAGGCCTGAATGCGGGCGAAACCGTTGTGGTGCAGGGCCAGTCTCGGGTCGCACCGGGGCTGAAGGTTGTGCCGGTCAAGACTGATACCACCGCCGATCTGGCGGAGGCTGCCCAATGAATGCGCTGGCCGGACTGATTCAACGGCGTGTGGGGCTGAGCCTGCTGGCGCTGGGCGTCATGCTGCTGGGGGCTTTCGCTTACTTCCAGCTGCCGGTGGCGCCGCTGCCGACGGTGGATTTCCCGACCATTCAGGTCACCGCGAAACTCTCGGGGGCCAGCGCCGAAACCATGGCGTCGTCGGTGGCAACCCCACTGGAACGAGCCTTCGCTGCCGTGCCGCAAGTCACTTCGATGACCTCGTCGAGTGCGGCCGGTAAGACTCAGGTCGTGCTGCAATTCGATCTGTCGCGGGACATCGACGGCGCTGCGCAGGACGTACAAACGGCAATCAACACCGCCACCCCGAACCTGCCCAAGACCATGTCCAGCGCGCCGACCTTCAACAAGGTCAACCCGGCCGAAGGCACCGTGCTGTCGCTGGCGGTGACGTCGCCGACCCGCACGCTGCCTGAGCTGGATCGCTACGCCGACAACTACATCGCTCAGCGCCTGTCGCAAATGCCCGGCGTCGGCCTGGTGGATTTCCATGGCGAGCAGAAACCGGCGGTTCGCGTGCAGATCGACCCCGACGCACTGGCCGCACGGGGTCTGACCCTCGAAGATGTGCGCAGCGTGATTGGCGTCAGCACCCTGGATCAGCCCAAGGGCACGCTCGATGGCCAGAGTCGTTCGATCACCCTTGGCGCGACCGACCAGTTGCTCGATCCGCAGCACTATCGCGATCAGGTCGTCGCTTACAAGAACGGCATGCCGATCAAACTGGGCGACCTTGGCCGGGTGATCGCCGGGGCCGAGGACACCCAGCAAGCCGCGCAGCTGGGTGGCGAGCCCACGGTCATCGTCGACATTCACAAGCAGCCGGGTTTCAACCTGCTGTCGACCATCGCCACAATCAAGGCCAAGTTGCCTGAGCTGACCGCTTCATTGCCTCGCGACGTGCAGGTGCAAGTGGTGGGCGACCGTACCCAGACCATCGAAGCGTCGGTCAATGACATGCAGTTCACCTTGCTGCTGTCGATTGCGCTGGTGGTCGTGGTGATCTTCGTGTTCCTGCGCAAGGCCACCGCCACGCTGATTCCCAGCCTGACCATTCCGCTGTCGCTGGTGGCCACGTTCGGCGTCATGTATTTGCTCGGTTACAGCCTCGACAACCTGTCGATCATGGGCCTGGCGATTGCCGTCGGGTTCGTGGTGGACGACGCCATTGTGGTGATGGAAAACATCGTCCGGCACCTGGAAATGGGCAAGTCGCGCCTGCAATCGGCGGTCGATGGCTTGCGCGAAGTGGGTTTCACCATCGTTTCGATGACGGTGTCGCTGATCGCGGTGTTCCTGCCGATTCTGTTGATGTCCGGCATCGTCGGGCGCTTGATGCGTGAGTTCGCGGTGACGGTCAGTGTCGCGATCATCATGTCCGGCATCGTCTCCCTGACCATCACGCCGATGCTGTGCGCATGGCTGCTCAAACCCCATGCCGATCAGGAGGAGGGGCGCTTTGCCCAGGCCTGCGAGCGCGTGTTCGACCGATTGCACAACGGTTATCGACGCAGTCTGGACTGGGTACTGGATCATCAACGCCTGACCATGGCGGTGGCCATCGCTACGCTGGCGGCCACGGCGGTGCTGTATGTCGGCATTCCCAAAGGGTTCTTCCCGCAGCAGGATAATGGTCTGATTCAGGGTGTCGCGGAAGCGGCGGCGGATATTTCGCCGATCGCCATGCGTGCGCAGGTCAACCGGGCGGCCGAGATCATCGGCCAGGACCCGGCAGTGGCGCGGGTGTATTTCTGGATCGGCCCGAACCCGACCGTCAGCCAGGGCAAGGTGATGATCAACCTCAAACCGTTCAGTGAGCGCACGGCGAGCGCGGCCGAGGTCATCCGGCGCCTGCAACCGGCGCTCGACGGGTTGTCCGGGGTCAAGGTGTTCATGCAGGCCAACCAGGACATCCAGATCGGCGGCCGGGCCAGCAAGACCCAGTATCAGTACACCTTGCAGGACCCGGACAGCGTCGAGCTGGATCACTGGAGCGGGGTGCTGCTGGCCAAACTGAAGACCTTGCCGCAACTGCAACACGTCACCTCTGACCAGCAACAGGCGATCGCCCAGTCGACGCTGGTGATCGACCGGCCGACCGCTGCGCGCCTGGGCGTGACCGTTCAAGCGATTGATGACGTGCTGTACGACGCGTTCGGTCAGCGGCAGATTGCGACGATGTTCACTCAACTGGATCAGAACCATGTGATTCTCGAACTCGACCCGAGCTGGCAGACGTCCACTGCCACCCTTGAGCATCTGTTCGTTCGCGCCAGTTCCGGAGCCTTGGTGCCGCTGAACCTGCTGGCCAGTATCAAGACCGAGCAGGTGCCGATCATCATCAACCATCAGGGCGTGTTCCCGGCCATTACCCTGTCCTTCGACCTCGCGCCAGGGCACGCCTTGAGCGAAGCGGTCAGCGCGATCAATCAGGCGTCGCTGGCGGTCGCGATGCCCGACACGGTGGTGGGCAGTTTCCAGGGTACTGCCCAGGCGTTTCAGGATTCGCTGAAGTCGCAGCCGTGGCTGATTCTGGCGGCGATCCTGACGGTCTACATCGTGCTCGGGGTGTTGTATGAAAACGCGATCCACCCGCTGACGATCATCTCGACCTTGCCGTCCGCCGGTTTCGGCGCGTTGCTGGCCTTGATGCTTTGCGGGCAGGATCTGTCGGTGCTGGGGATGATCGGGATCATTCTGCTGATCGGCATCGTCAAGAAGAACGCGATCATGATCGTCGACTTCACCTTGCAGGCGCAGCAGCGAGGGCTGTCGCCTCGGGAAGCCGTGAGGGAAGGGTGCCTGTTGCGTTTGCGGCCGATCCTGATGACCTCGCTGGCCGCGTTGCTCGGGGCCGTGCCGCTGGCGTTCGGGCATGGCGCTGGCTCAGAGTTGCGTCAGCCGCTGGGTATCGCGATTGTCGGTGGTCTGGCGGTTTCGCAGATCCTGACGCTCTACACCACGCCGGTGGTCTACCTGTGGTTCGAACGTCGGCGGCACAAGACACAGGCCGCCGGGATCATCGAGGCATCCTGACGCTTACTGCGACTTGAAGGTCAGGACCGTGAAGGTGCCGGGGTGAAACACCGGGTCGGGCTTGGGCTGCTCCCGGCTCGGTGCCGGCTGGGTGAAGTCGGCGGTGAACAGGTAGGCCTGACTGCGTTTGGTGTCCAGCACCATGTTGTGGGCCCACGGCCGCGTCCCGACTGTACCGCGCAGTTGGTATTGGCCCTGGTTGTCGCGCTGAACGATCGCAAGACTGGCGTCGGTGCCGCTGGGCACCAGCAATTGGTCTTTCACGGGATCGTAAGCCAGTGCGTTCACGGCGCGGCCGATCGGCAGGGTGCTGAAGGCCTTGCCCGTGTTCAGGTCTGCGATCACCAGAACGGGGGCGCCGCCTCGGCACGCCACGAACAGACGTTGATGCGGTTCGTCGACGGCCAGAGCGCTGGGCTTGCTGCAGCCTTTGAATGTCCAGAGTTGCTGGTGTTCAAGTTTCTTTCCGGAAAGAACGGCGACCTGGTCTTCATCGCGCATGGGCACAATGAAGTTGCCGTTTTCAAGAATGACGGGGCCGTCGAGCTTTTGCGCTGGCACGTCCACCGCGTCCGTCAGGCGATCGGTTTTCGGGTCGATCAGGTACAGCGTCGAATGATCACCGCGCCGGCCACTGGTGACGATCAACCGGTCACGGCTGGCGTCGTAAAGCAGATTGTTGAGGTTGCCGGAATCGAGCTTCAGCCGTTGCAGGACTTGCAGGCGATCCAGCGCCACGATCCCCAACGTCCCGTCCATGTTGGCGACATACGCCCGATTGCGCTCAGGCACGAAGGTGACGGCGTTGGCGCCGACGGAGTTGTCGAGGGTCTTCACCAACCGTTGCTGTTCGACGTCGAACACCGAAAGTCCGTTTTCCCGGCGGGACACGAACAGGCGTGGCCCCTTGGGTTCCAGTGCCGCGAAGCCCCAACTGTGACCGTCGCCTGGCAATACCGTTGAGGCGCTGAGGGTGTATAGCAGCGGCTCTTTCGCTTGAGCATGGGGGCCGATCAGGCCAAGCGCCAGGCCTGCAAGTGCGAGCCACGTTTTTGAAAACAACATCAAAGACCTCAGTATTTTTGTTGGATGGACAGGTGTGGAATCGCGTTTGGCGGCCGATACAGGCCCAGAGTACCTTGCTGATCTGCGCACGGCGACGACCGTGCTGCTACTTTTCGTACTGAGCTCGGGTGTGTTATTTTTTTGAGCAGGTCATTGAATATGTATACAAAGTGGTGTAGCGGCTGCGTTTAGTGGTGGTCTGTCAGTAAACTGGCAACGGGTTATTTTTTTGAGGTTGTTGTTCTTTTGCTTAACTCACAGTTTGATTAATTAATATATGAAGGGTTAGGCAGTTGGATATAGCGTTCGTCAATCACGCCTCATTGCTTCTGGAAGAGAAGGGCAGTTATTTTCTTACTGATCCCTGGTACGTTTCTCCTGCGTTTGGCGGCTGGATTCAAAACCCGTCACCCAGAACAGCAATGATTGAGAAGTTGCTTTCTCTTCCGGCCGATAAACTTAATGTCATTATCTCGCATGGCCATGATGATCATCTGGATGAGTTTTTCATTCAGCAGCATTTGGCAGATGCCACATTCTTTGTTCCGAAGTTCAAGACGAATGGACTCTCCAAGCGGATTGAGCGCCTCACCGGCCGTTATCCGGTTGAACTGACAGAAGAAGCCTATTACGTCGACGGGGTGGAGTTGAGATGCTTCATCAATCCGGATTTCACGGAATATGATTCGATTGTGACTGTCGTGTCTGAAACCGATGCGGTTATTCATGCCAATGATAACTGGCACGAATATCCGGTTGCGCTCACCGATGCGCTCAATGAATGCTTGAGTGCTGTCCCGGTTGAAAGCCGTTACTTTTTTATCCAGTTCGGTATCGCTGACAGTTTCCCTGTCAACTACCCGTCCTTTGACAAGCAAAGTGCGGACGAGATGATTGAATCCCGATTCAAGTCTTATCAGGCCGCCACCACGGCGAACCTTAAACACTTGGGACTCGACAAGGGCTTCTATTACGCGAATCAATCGCTGTACCAATACCCGGCCTCTTGGGATCGCGGGTCGCTCTATGATCTTGCGCAAGACTTTCTGCGCCGGAATCCAGGGCCGTTTACCCAGTGTGTGTCCGGAATCGACATAAAAACGAGCCAGCTCCACGACTCCCCAGGTGAAGAACTCTTTGATTTGCTGCTTGGGCAGCTCGAGCGTTTTCTGAACAAGGCCGTGGGCGGTCCTGTTCCCGTCAGATTGCTCACCGCGTCGGATGAATATGAGAGCGGTACCGTCGGCTACGAGGCTTCGCGCCATGTCTGGTCTCGGATATTGAACGCCGAGTTGACGCTGGAGGCGATTATCATCGGAGGCATGGGGCTCGTGCACAGGCCGGATCAAAACATATCCAGTATCCACGCCAAGGTTTCCAAACTGGCGTACCTGATTCAAAGCAAACTCATTTCGAACGGTCTTAACTTTTTGATGGAAAGTAAATGAAAACTCAAGACGGTCAGCTGTTTTTTACCCCTCCCAGCCAGGCGGATGCCTACAAGGAACTGCGGGATATTCATGGCGAGATTCATACAATCGCAGGGGAATACTGGAACTGGCCTTCGGTTGCTACGCTGTCACGACCTTCGCTGGCGCGAATCCTGAACCTTAACCTCCTGTACGACGAGATGCTCCCTGTTGCGGGATCGATCTGCGAGTTTGGCGTTCATTACGGCAGCAGCCTGGCAACATTGCTGAATCTTCGGGCTATCAAGGAACCCTACAATTACTCGCGGCATATCTTTGGCTTCGACACCTTCAGCGGTTTTGCCGAAGTTGACGAGAAAGATGGCGCGCAAGTCAAAGCGGGCGACTTTCATGTAGACGATGGTTATGAGAATTTGCTGGAGCGGCTGCTCCAGGCTCAAGAGTCGCTGAGCCCCAATAATCACCTGAAGAAGTTCACCCTGATCAAGGGTGATGCCTCAGAGACTTCGAAACAATGGCTTGAAGACAATCCTCACTCGCTCATCTCGATGGCCATTTTCGATATGGACGTTTATAAGCCGACGAAGGATGTACTGGAAGCGATCAAGCCACGACTGTCAAAAGGTTCGATTCTGGTTTTTGACGAGCTGAACTGCCCTCACTTCCCAGGCGAAACACAAGCGCTGCTTGAAGTGTTTGATATGAACACTATTCAGGTTAAGCGCTCGCCGTTCCTGCCTTACGTATCGTACTTCCGCTTGTGATCTGCAGTGATGCGCTGTCTGAGTGGTCATGGATTTTTCTTCCGGGAATCCGCGATCAACGTGCGCCGGTCAGTCGCTCAGTCGTAGCGGCCAGCAGCGCCTGAGTCATTCAGCGTATCTTCCTTGCCTCAAAGGCCGGTCAACCGGTCGTTGAGGTAAGGGTTACCCTTCAGCACGCGGACTCATCAAGACGCTTGTGCGAGTTTGCGCAGGTTGCAGCCATGGTTTTTACACCTAACCTCAACATGGGCATCTGTGTGCGCTCCGCCAGCTTCAAATCTGCATGACTTCAATGCCCATCAGTGGATAGCTGCATCCATAGGCAAGGAGTCTGAAAATGAAAATCCCCCGCACGCTCTGCGCAACTATCGTTTTGAGTTTGACCGCTTGTTCGTCCACCCCGCTTATCTACAATGCCAGCGATAACTCTCCAGGCACTATAAAACCGCTACAGAAACTGCTCCCTGACAACACCCCTGTGAGGCTGTTTTTTGTTCATGGTGTAGGAGATCACTGTCCGGGTTACGCCCTGGGTCCTGACGGCTGGTTGAATGAAAAAAACGCTGCTGCGATGGGGTTGAAACCCGTACCCGGCGGAATCGAATCTGATGAATCCATCAATGTGAACGTCTTTATGGGAGGAGAAAAAGACCCGTACTCAGAGGTGAACGTCCGCAAAAGAAATTACTCTCTGACGCTGCCTGACAGGGACCGCGCAGTGAGCGTAGAGGCGATTGAAATTACCTGGTCACCCCTGACCCGATGGCTGAAAAGCAATCAGCTTGGATATGACTCGCCGTCTGTTTTCGCAAATAAAAAACGCAAGCCATGCATTGAGTTCCCCGACCCGAAAATTCCTCCAACGGTACAGGCGCCACCAAGGCTTTTGCTCGACAAAACAATCAAGGAGCAGGTTTTTGACCGGAACTTGTCCGATGCCATTCTCTATACCGGAACCTATGGGCAGACCATGGTGCGAGGGCTTGCAGAGGGGATTTGCCATGCCATCACGCCTACGGACAAGAATAAAAAATGTATATGGCCCTCTGCGCAGGAAAGTAAAAAAACACCGCACAAGAATTTATTCGTGACCCACAGTCTGGGCAGTCGCATGACTTACGATATGTTCCTCCAGCTTCTGGACCAGACAAAAGACAGCAAGACCAACCCTTTTCCCTACAGCGAACGCAGCAGTGCACAGGGATTCATCGAAAACATGATCGCGAATACGCCAGCCTTCTACATGATGGCGAATCAGCTTTCGTTGCTGGGTTTGGCCAAAGTTCCGCCTCTAGCCCGCTCCAGTGATAGCGTTGCACATCCTTTTTTTCGGCAGTTATTTCCTGTAAGTGACTTTGATGCTCTCTCGTTTCAGTCGCAAGAAAACGCAGGACCGGTTGTGTACGGAAATGTTCTTTCGGAACTCGCAGATTTAAAATCAACCGTAGAAACGAAGACCGGAAAACAAACCGACGGCCTTCAGATAGTCTCTTTCAATGACACAAATGACCTGCTCACCTGGCATATCCCGAGTTGGTACGCCAACGCTGAGGCTACGCCGGGAGGGCGGCCACGGATCGATGTGACGGACGTATTTGTGCAGAATACCCCCAAGCTCCTGATCATCGAGCTTCCCCTGAACGCGCACGTTGACTACTTTAAAAACCCGGACGTCAGGGATCTCATCCGTTGCGGCGCTGCCAATGGCGAAGTCTTGAAGTGCCCTGGGCGTTGACCGGGTTGTAATATCCAGGAAGCCCGGAAACGACAAAGCCCTGAATAATCAGGGCTTTGTCGATTTGGTGGGGACGAAAAAATAAATCTGTCCCTATTTTCACGCCCGGTCCATCGCCTCATCCAGCCTTTGATCCTCACCCAGAAAACCACCGCTCTGGTGCTGCCAGAGTCGCGCGTAGGTGCCGTTTCTTTCCAGCAGTTCGGTGTGGGTGCCTTGTTCGATGATGCGGCCCTCATCCATGACAATCAGACGGTCCATGGCCGCAATCGTCGACAACCGATGGGCGATGGCAATGACGGTCTTGCCCTTCATCATTTCATCGAGGCTTTCCTGGATGGCGACTTCGACTTCGGAATCCAGAGCACTGGTGGCCTCGTCGAGCAGCAGGATCGGAGCGTTCTTGAGCATCACCCGGGCGATGGCGATACGTTGGCGCTGGCCGCCCGATAGCTTGATGCCGCGCTCGCCCACCAGCGTGTCATAGCCCGAGTGGCCTTGGCGATCACTCAGTTGGCTGATGAAACCGTCGGCCTGGGCATTGATCGCGGCGCTGCGCACTTGCGCATCGGTAGCATCCGGGCGGCCATAGGCGATGTTGTCGCGAATCGAGCGATGCAGCAGGGACGTATCTTGCGTCACCATGCCGATTGCACTGCGCAAGCTGTCTTGCGTTACCTGAGCGATGTTCTGCCCGTCGATGCGAATCTCACCGCTGTCGACGTCATAGAACCGCAACAGCAGATTGATCAGCGTGGATTTACCGGCACCGGAGCGGCCCACCAGACCGATTTTTTCGCCCGCGCGAATCTTCAGACTCAATCCGTCGAGCACCTGACGCTCGCCACTGTAGTTGAAGTGCACGTTGTCAAAGGTCACGGCGCCGCCCGAAGGCACCAGCAGGCCGGCGTCCGGCGCATCCTGCACTTTCGGGCCACGGGTCAGGGTCGCCATGCCGTCCTGCACGGTGCCGATGTTTTCGAACAGCGATGTCATTTGCCACATGATCCAGTGCGACATGCCATTGATCCGCAGCGCCATGGCGGTGATCGCCGCCACAGCACCCGCACCGACCTGGCCCTGATGCCAGAGCCAGAGGGCATAGCCGCCTGCGCCAAGGATCAATCCGACCACCAGCGCCTGATTGACGATCTCGAACTGGCTGACCAGGCGCATCTGGCGAAAACCGGTCTGCTTGAAATCCTCCATGGCCGCGCGTGCGAAATGCGCTTCACGGTTGGAGTGCGAGAACAGTTTGACGGTGGTGATATTGGTGTAGGCGTCGGAAATACGCCCCGTCATCGAGGAGCGTGCATGGGCCTGTTCCTGCCCGACTTGCCCCAGGCGCGGCACGAAGTACAGCATCGCCAACCCGAACAACGTGACCCAGGCAAGAAAGGGCAGCATGAGTTTCAGGGCAAAGCCACCGGCCAACGCGATGATCGCAATAAAGTAAACACCAATGCCGGGCGCGATTTCGATAAGGGTGAACAGCACCTCGCGCACTGCCAGCGCGGTCTGCATCACCTTGGTCGTAACCCGGCCGGAGAACTCATCGGAAAAGAACGAAAGGCTTTGCCGCAGCATCAGGCGATGGAAGTCCCAGCGCAGCCGCAGCGGCAGATTGATCGCCAGAATCTGGTGCTGCACCATCGTGCGCAACGCCACCAGGCCGATGCTGGTGAGCAACACGATTGCGATCCCCCACAGCACTCGGCTTTCTTGCCCGCTCACTTCACCACCGGCCTGCCAGGTCGAGAGCAGGTCCACCACTTGCCCGAGAAAGGAAAACAACCAGGCTTCGTAGATCGACACACTGGCGCTCAACAACGCAAGGGCAAGGACATAACCACGGGCACCGCGGGTGCAGGCCCACAGAAATCGCATCAGGCCAACCGGCGGTGGCGGCGCCTCGTCGGGGGGGAAGGGGTCGAGCCTGCGTTCAAACACGCGAAGCATAGGGGTCTCCGAAATGATCAGGTTCAGGGGGAGTATGCCATCTTCGTCATTGGCCCCGGACAGGAGGACAGCCAGCGGACGATTTTCGAGTGGTGCTCACGGATGGCCAGATCATGGAACGGGCCGACTACTGGAAACGACTCATGGATTTACGTCCACGAAAGCGAGCATGAGAGGCGCTGGCGTAAGTCGCATGATGACTGTTCGCTAGATCGGTCGCGGTGTTCACCACCGCGACTGGATCGCTAGAGTGTGATAGTGGGTGAATCAGCTTCCGTCGCGGACCTGCATCAGCGCGAACCCCAGCAGATTCAGGCCTTGCCACAGGTTAGGGTTCCTAGCGTTTTCGTGGTCCTGGGCGAGCCCGATGCCCCAGATGCTATCAACCGGGCTTGCCTCAACGATGATGCGCGAACCGGTGTCCTTGAGGAATGCATTCAACTCCGGGTTCTGAGAGAACTTGGCCTGGTTGGCCCGGACGACAATTGCATATCGGTGTTGCAGCCAATCCTGTTCGTTGAATCCACGCACGTTGCGGCCAAGCGCTTTCGCTGCATTGGGGGTAGGCGCCAGGAGCACTTGAGCACGAACTTCCTGATCGCCGAACAAGGCGGCCTTCTCGGCCATCATGAAATGCTCGGCAGTCGCGTAGCGTTGCCCGTCGACAGCGAATTCGGCCTCGAACCACTGGCTGAAGCACGACGCTGTAACGCCGCTCTTGCTTCGCTGGTGTCCCCAGAAAAACGTAAATTCAAGCGCCTCTCCTGAGTTGAAGCGGGAGCGGAGGTCTTCCAGATACTTTGAATCTTGCAATGAGGTTTCCTCGGCAATTGGCTTTGCGGTGGGAGATTTAGTATGACGAAGCAGGGTAAATTTCGATCGATGGGATTACTTGTCTTTGCTGGTGCACAGTTTTCTCGGCACCGTTAACACGGCGTTGTGCTCTGTCACGCCTTGCCAAAGCCAAACAATGAGCGCAGCCAGCCTGCCGACTTCCGTTCATAGAAGGGGGTGGTTTGCTTGAGGAAGTAATCGCCAAGGCCTGGATCACCTTCTTGAACGCGGTACAGGTCCACGGGTTCGCCATCCGGAGCGGTGTCCCCGGCAACGTTGCCGGCTTCAAGCATGACCCGTTCAATATCGCCGTCCGCTTCGATACCAATGACCAGATGAGGCTTTTGATCGGACGATGCGTCATGCATCAACGCCAGAAACGCACGCTTCACGTTGTGATGTTTGGCGAGTAATTGGGTGAGCGAGTTGACCATCTTCGCGGGATATTGCGATGGCTGCCCGAGCAGCACTTGAGTGTCTTTTTCGACCGTGCGCTGCGTCGGCTTTTGGCCGATCTCGTCGCAGAGCAAATGGCGCACTTCCTCCGGGAAGAACTCTTTCCCGTAAGGAGACTTTGGATTTAGGAAAAGAGGGGTGCCCTGTGTGATTTCAAACAGCGATCTGGCCGGGATCTCGATGTAGGACTCTTCGCTGTCTATGGATTTCAGTAGCGTTTGCAACGAAGAAAAAAACGGGATGACCGCGGTGCCGTCGGGCTTTTGCCAATGCGCGATGCTGATGTTGCTGCCAGCCTCAAGGTTGACTTGACCTTCGCCAGTGTCGGTCGTACCAAGAATGTAGATAGTGGAATTCAACAGTGTCTTGAAAAACTCGGGTCGGTGTGCCGGCTCATCCGCCGCCAGCCTGAGTGACTTTTCGAGGGTGTTTTCTTGTTGGGTATCCATGATGTCCATCGGCAGTTCCATCAAAACAGACAAAAAGTGAGTAGCAAAGCGTGCGCAGTTTTTCACGCTGCTGTGAAAACGGGAAGAACACAAGGCTGATGAATCTGCAGCACAAGGACCCACACCACGTGATCTGCTTTGCCTTCACTTCATTCGCGCACCATAGAAGTGGTTGAGTAGTATCAGCTCAACCACAGCTACAAATACGCACAGCACGAGAAAGCCAGGACTGAAGACACGCTTGCGGCCGGATGAGCTTATATCCATCCAGTTAGCGCCTGAATCGCCGGAAGTCAGCAGCAGGAACGCTATCCAGGCACAGGCCCAGACTTTGCCCCAGAAGCCAAGATTTCTGAAAGAAGTCATCCGTGTTTTTCCGTATGCCGCTTGATTCGGCAGATGTTTATCTGTTGGTTAGGCTTGAGAAAATAAAGGGGGCCAGTCCTCATAGAAAGAGCCGCCTATAGGGATCGGGTTGCCATCCATGTGGTATGCAGCCCATGCCAGTAGGTGTGCCATGCGTTCTGCACCAACTGGCGACAGTCCGCAAGACTCTATAACTTCGCCTAGTCGTGCTCGGCAAACATCGAGGTGGCGTCGAACGCCTGAAAACCCGCCAAGATAGAGATAGAACTCGTCGAGAACGATACCCACGCCTGGAATACCATAGGTGCCCGCTACACCTGGTGCCTCGTCGTATATGGCCTTCACATCATGACCTTCCAGGATCGCAACCGCGGTTAGTACCTCGCAAAAGGCATCTTTCATGCTGTTGCTGACCCAGAGGTCATAGCTGTTGCCAATAATGATGGGCGCGCCCATGAGTCTTATCCTGATTTTGCTAATGGAACGATAATAAAGGTTTTTATTTTAAGGAGAGGGTGCGGGCGCTTTTCTCCAGACGACAGGCGAAAGTAGAACTACCGCTATAAGAAACGCCACCTGAGACAGGTAGAACAGCTCCAGCCACTGGTGATTCATGGCAACGTAGTAGGTGTTGTGGGCGACGTCCGCCAGAATAATTGCTGCAGTCAGGAAGATTCCAGCCCTGGGCTTTATGAACAGCAGCAGCGCTGCCAGCGGGTCCAGAAACGTAAGCGCTGCCCAGAAAATGCGGCTGGCCCAAAGAGTGCTCGGCCCATATCCGTAATCCCAGAACAGCCCATGCTGGAAATCCGCTCGAATGTGATTGGTAGTCGCCACCAAAAGACAGCAGGCGAACAGAATTCGGATGGCGAATGACAGCCTTGTCATGGATTGCTCCGTTTTCTGAAGGACCGCCATGATGACCGCAGAATTTTCAGAACACCAGAAACGACAAAGCCCTGAATAATCAGGGCTTTGTCGTATCAAATATGGCGGAGGCGATGGGATTCGAACTCATGGACCTGTTACAGTCGACGGTTTTCAAGACCGTTGCCTTAAACCACTCGGCCACACCTCCGTTGCGTTGCGGGCGCCATAATACCTGAATGAAACACACTGTCAAACTCTGTGCATGGCTTGTTACAGAGCGTCTGTTATGATCTTTGCGACTGAACGTTTCAAACCAACAGGAGTGTCGCCATGCGCGAACAGGATTACGCAGTTCACAACAGCGTGCAGGCTGAGCAGCTAGAGGTTAGCCGCGTCCTGCGCAACACTTATGGCCTACTGGCGCTGACTCTTGCATTCAGCGGCGTGATGGCTTTCGTAGCTCAGCAGATGCGTGTTGGCTACCCGAACATTTTCGTGGTGCTGATCGGCTTCTACGGGCTGTTTTTCCTCACCAACAAACTCCGTGATTCGGCCTGGGGCCTGGTGTCCGCGTTTGCCCTGACCGGTTTCATGGGTTTCCTGCTCGGCCCGATCCTCAACCGTTACCTGGGCATGCAGGGCGGCGCTGAAGTGGTCAGCTCGGCGTTCGCGATGACTGCACTGGTGTTCGGTGGTCTGTCGGCCTACGTGCTGATCACCCGCAAGGACATGAGCTTCCTCGGTGGTTTCATCACCGCCGGTTTCTTCGTGTTGCTGGGTGCCACTCTGGCGGGCATGTTCTTCCAGATCAGTGGCCTGCAACTGGCGATCAGCGCAGGTTTCGTGCTGTTCTCGTCGGTCTGCATCCTGTTCCAGACCAGCGCCATCATCCACGGCGGCGAGCGCAACTACATCATGGCGACCATCAGCCTGTATGTATCGATCTACAACCTGTTCATCAGCTTGTTGCAGATCTTCGGCATCATGAGCCGCGACGACTGATTGGTTTAATCGGCGTTAACGAAAAACCCGCGAAAGCGGGTTTTTTGTTGCCTGCGAAAAAGCGGGCAGGGCTCAGGCGATCAGTTGATCTCTATGCTGCCGTCGGCGTGTTGCTTGTAAATCGTGTAGGGCAGCAGAAACGTATCCAGCACCCCGGAAACGGCTCCGTCGACCACCAGCCCGAGGGACGGGTTCTTGTAGTTGAACGCATCGACGTCATCCGGTTTTTCGGCGTGCAGCATGCAGAAGTCGTACGTCACCCCACTGTAGATGCGCGGTACGGCGCCGCAGTAGGTTCTATTTGCCTTCAACTGATCCACGTTCGCCTTATCGCTGAGTACCACGGTCTGTATGGTCCCGCAACCAGCCAGCATCAATGCCGCCAGTATCACCGCCTGAATTTTCATGCCGCGAATCCTTCGCCGGAAAAACGCCAATCTACGCTTCTCACGCCATCGGCGGCAATCGTCGTTTGACCGGGGTCTTCTTGACGATCGCGGTGTTGGTTTCGGCCAGTGTATTGAGTCGATCGAGCAAGGTATCCAGTTGCTCCATCGAGCGCACATGCAGGCGGGCAATGAAGCAATCTTCGCCGGTCACCTTGTCGCACTCGGTGAACTCGGGAATCGACATAATTTGCCGTTCCACTTCCTGCAACTGCCCCGGCAACGGCCGCACCCGGACAATGGCCTGCAACTGGTAGCCGAAGCACTTAGGATCGATCTCCACGGTGTAGCCCTTGAGCACGCCGCGCTCTTCAAGGCGCCGCAAGCGTTCGGCCACGCTCGGTGAAGACAATCCGCTGATTTGCGCCAGCGCCTTGAGCGAACGCCGGGAGTCTTCCATCAAGGCCCCGATCAGGATCTGGTCGATATCGTCGGTCATACAAAAATCTCCCGCATTAGGCGAATGATGCAAACCACCCTTGATAAAAAAGGCAGAAATCGAGTTTAGCCTGCTTTTTGCGCTGGAGAAGCCCCGGTCTCGCTTGGCATACTTTTGCCACACATTAAGGAGATTGATGATGGACAAAACAATCCGTCGCGGCTCATTTGAAATGACCGCTGCCATGCTGATATCCGGGACGATCGGCTGGTTCGTGCTGGTGTCAGGCCAACCGGTGCTGGACGTGGTGTTCTGGCGCTGCGTATTCGGCGCCGGCACCTTGCTGCTGATCTGCGCGGCGTTCGGTTTCTTGCGTCCGGGGATTCTGACGCGCACCACGTTCCTGCTGGCGGTGCTCAGTGGCATGGCGATCGTCGGCAACTGGGTGTTGCTGTTCGCCTCCTATTCCCGGGCGTCGATTGCCATCGGCACGGCGGTGTACAACGTACAGCCGTTCATGTTGGTGGGTTTGGCGGCGCTGTTTCTTGGCGAGAAGATCACCCTGCAAAAGCTGTTCTGGCTGGGAATTTCCTTCCTCGGCATGTTGGCGATTGTCAGTGCCCACGGCGAGCAAGGCGAGGGCGGCAATGACTACCTGATGGGGATCGCCCTGGCCCTTGGCGCGGCATTGTTGTATGCCATCGCCGCGTTGATCATCAAGCGCCTGACCGGCACGCCGCCACACTTGATCGCGCTGATCCAGGTCTGCACCGGGGTGTTGATGCTCGCACCGTTCGCTCACTTCAGCGCGCTGCCGCAAGCGCCCAGTGCCTGGGCGAGTCTGGTCACGCTGGGCATCGTTCACACGGGCCTGATGTATGTGCTGCTCTATGGGGCGATCCAGAAACTGCCGACTGCACTGACTGGTGCGCTGTCGTTCATCTATCCGATTGCGGCGATTTTCGTCGACTGGTTTGCCTTCGGCCATCAACTGCAAACCCTGCAATGGGTAGGCGTGGCGGCCATCCTGCTGGCTGCCGCCGGGATGCAACAGGGCTGGGGTTTCAAGTCGCGACGGTTGACGGCGCAGTAACCTCAGATGTTCCAGCGCGGCGCGGTTTTCGCCAGGCGCTGGCGCATTTCGCCGATGTTGGACGCCAGTTGCCGGGTCAATAGACGGTAACCGTCCAACGGGCTGTAGAGCGGGTCGTCGAAGCTGGCGTCCGGTAATTCCACCGGGCGCCCGAGACGCTGGGTTGCACCGGTTTTCAGGGCCCGGGCCATGCCGATCAGTTGCACGCGAATCTGCCGGTGCTCGGCCTTCAATGCCGATTGCAGATGCGCCATCGCTTCAGGATCGTTGGTGTCCGGCCGAGTATTGCCGAGGATTTCCAGGGTGCTGATGCACATGCGCAGGTTGCGCTGGATCGCATCCAGTTCGGTCATCGATACCTTCACTTCCTTGGACACCGACGGCATCAGTGAGCGCAGTTGCACCATCACCGTGTTCAACCGGCCCATCAGTTTCAAGTGTTCATCGGCCGAGACCGGTTCACCGCTGATGATCCGCCCGTACACCGTCGCGCAATCGCGCAATGCGTCGGCCAGGTTGTAGCGCCACGAGTACACCGCATACAGCGGCAGGGCGAAGGAAAAGGCCAGGGCCAGGGCGATACCGATCAGGATATCGACCCCGCGCCACAGCCCGTCGGTGATCGGATTGTCGCCATGCCCGGCGACAATGAAAACGGTGATGGCCGAAAGCAGGGCGGTGTAACCGCCCTTGCCGATGGCGTGATACGAGAAGAATCCGCAAACCACCGCCATTGCAAAATAGGTCAGCCACGGCAGACCGAGCCATGCCTGTTGCGCCACCAACAACAGGCCGACGCCGGCGCCGATCAAGGTGCCGGTGGCGCGTTCGGCGGCTTTCTTGCCGATGTTGCCGTGGTGCTGCAAACCACCGATGACCACCAGCATGGTCACCGACGCCCACTCGCCGTGGGGCAGGTTGATGCCGGTGGTCAACAGAATCGTCGCCAGCAACCCCAGCGCCACCCGCACCGCATGAATCAACCGCGCGTGTCGGTAGCGACGGTACGGGTCCAGCAGCGGCCGCAGTATCCGCCGCAACAGCGGCGGCCAGCGGTGGGGGCTGAAAGTGCTCAGCGGTGATTCCTCCTTAAAAGATGTAATCGGTCGCGATGAAGTTTGAATCCCGTCCGCGAATGATTTCGCTGATCAGATCCTTGTTGGGTTCCTGGAACTTGGTCGCCACCAGCGTACGGATCGAAAACACCCGCAGCGCATCGTGTACCGACAGCGTGCCTTCGGCGGAGTTCTTGCGCCCGTTGAACGGGTAGGTGTCCGGGCCGCGCTGGCACTGGGCATTCAGGTTGATACGCCCGACCTGGTTGGCGAAGGTGTCCACCAATCGGCCGACGGCCACCGGGTTGGTGCCGAAGATGCTCAGTTGCTGGCCGAAGTCCGATTCCAGCACGTAGTCGATCACGGTATCGAGGTGACGGTACGGCACGATCGGCACCACCGGGCCGAACTGCTCTTCCTGATACACGCGCATCTGTGGCGTCACCGGGTACAGCACCGCCGGATAGAAGAACGACTCTCGCGACTCGCCGCCATTCGGGTTGACCACTTGGGCGCCTTTGCTCTGCGCGTCAGCCACCAGGCCGTGCAAGTAGTCGACCTTGCCCGACTCCGGCAGCGGCGTCAGCGAAACCCCGCTGTCCCACGGCATGCCCGGTTTGAGGCTGGCCAGTTTGGCGTTGAATTTCTCGATGAAGCTCTCAACCACGTCTTCATGCACAAACAGGATCTTCAGCGCGGTGCAACGCTGGCCGTTGAACGACAAGGAACCGGTGACCGCTTCACTGACCGCGTTATCCAGATCGACCTCGGGCAGGACGATGCCGGGGTTCTTCGCATCCAGCCCCAACGCGGCGCGCAAACGGTGCGGTTTCGGGTGCAGTTTCTTCAGGTCGCTGGCGGCCTTGTTGGTGCCGATGAAGGCGAAGATGTCGATCTTGCCGCTGGCCATCAGCGCACTGACGGTCTCGCGGCCGCTGCCGTAGATCACGTTGATCACGCCGGTCGGGAAGCTGTCGCGGAAAGCTTCGAGCAATGGACGGATCAGCAGCACGCCGAGCTTGGCCGGTTTGAACACCACGGTGTTGCCCATGATCAGCGCTGGAATCAGCGTGGTGAACGTTTCGTTCAGCGGATAGTTGTAAGGGCCCATGCACAGCGCCACACCGAGCGGTACGCGGCGGATCTGGCCGAGGGTGTCCTGTTCCAGCTCGAAACGGCTGGAGCGGCGGTCGAGTTCTTTCAGCGCATTGATGGTGTCGACGATGTAGTCGCAGGTGCGGTCGAACTCTTTTTCCGAGTCCTTGAGGTTCTTGCCGATTTCCCACATCAGCAGTTTCACCACGGCGTCGCGCTGTTGGCGCATGCGCCCAAGGAAGGCTTCGACGTGCTGGATACGTTCGGCCACGCGCATGGTCGGCCACAGGCCCTGGCCCCGGTCGTAGGCGCGCACGGCGGCGTCGAGGGCGGTGAGGGCGGTCTCGGCGTCCAGCAGCGGCGTGCTGCCGAGGATCACTTGTTCGTCGCCGTTATCACCCTTGAGATAGACCGGGCTGCGCACGGTAGCGAGCGGGCCGTCCCAGCGGCGCAACTGGCCATCGACCAGGTATTCGCGTTGTTCGACCTGACCGTCGAGACGGTATTTTTCCGGGATGTCGCTGACAGAAGGGAACAAGTTGCCAAGGATGTTTGCTGTGGTCATGTCGCTACCCTGCTTGCCAATTGAAAAAGTCTGTACAGGTTATACGCCTGAATGCGCTGAAATTTAAACCCGCAAATGTCACGCGAATGTCACTCAAAGGCGCAGGGCAGAGGGGTCAACAAGATTCCCACCTTTTATTCGATCCCGAGTCGCATCCCAACTGTCCCCGTTTGCCCCCTTCACTGGCCCGCAATGCCCTCAACCCGCCGCCGTCGCTGCCTTAAGGTGTGATCACAACAATAAGTGGCACCCCACGCGAGGATCGTTATGCGGGCATCCCGAATCACGTTGCTGCTGATGCTGGTCACTGCGCTGGCCGGCTGCGGCGAAGACCCCAAACCCCCGGCCAGCACTAACAACGCCATGCCCAAAGACCCGGCGCTGGCGCAGATCTACGCCAACAGTTGCCAGCTCTGTCACGCCAATCCTGCCGCCAACGCGCCGCTGACCGGTGACCGCAAGGCCTGGGAGCCGCGCATCCAGCAGGGCGTCGACACGCTGCTCGACCACGCCATCAACGGCTACAACGGCATGCCGCCGATGGGCCAGTGCGTCGAGTGCTCGGAAGAACAATTCCTTCAGTTGATCGGCTTCATGGCCGACCAGCCGCTCCCACAATAAGGATCCTGGCATGCGGATAGATCTGACACGCCGGCAGTTGTTGCAACGGGCAAGCATCGTCGGGGCGTTCAGCGCGCTGGCCTCCAACCCGGCGCTGGGCCAGTTGATGCGCGCGCCCCGGCTGATTCCCTGGCGCAACTGGTCGGGCGGACAGAGTTGCCTGCCGGCGGCGCGGGTGGCGCCGAAGAATCTGGATGAACTGACGTCGGTGATTCAGCAGGCACCGGGCAAGATTCGCCCGGTCGGCTCGGCGCATTCCTTCAGCGCATTGGTGCCCACCGACGGCACGTTGTTGTCGCTGAGTTACTTCAACGGCCTGCTCGATCACGACCCGAAAACCTTGCAGGCCGAATTCGCCGCCGGCACGCCGATGTCGCGCATGGGCACGCCGCTCAAGGACATCGGCCAGGCCCTGCAAAACATGGCCGATATCGATTACCAGACCCTCGCCGGGGCCATTTCCACCTCGACTCACGGCACCGGAAAATCCTTCCAGTCCTATTCGGCCCACGTCTGCGGGATGCAACTGGTGACGGCCAGCGGCGAGGTGCTGGACTGCGACAGCCAGCGTCATCCCGAAGTGTTCAACGCCGCCCGTGTGTCCCTCGGCGCGTTGGGCGTTGCTACCAAGATCCGCCTGCAAAACCGCCCGGCCTATCGCCTGCGCGAACGCCAGTGGATCGCCAAGACCGAAGAACTGCTGGAAGACATCGACAAGAACACCCGCGAAAACCAGCACTGGGAAATGCTCGTCGTCACTCATTCCGACTACGCCTTGTCGATCGCCCTCAACGAAACCACCGACCCGCCCACGCCACCGATCCCGCCTGAAGAGGAGGGCGGCAACGAGTTCGTGACGCTGATCGAGAAGATCGACAAGTACGGCAGCGACTTCCCGAACCTGCGCAGTTCGCTGCTCAACAGCCTGCGGCATCTGGCGAGTTTCGATGACCGGGTTGGCGACTCGTTCGACATCTACGCCAACGTGCGCACGGTGCGCTTCAACGAAATGGAATATTCGGTGCCCGCCGAGCAGGGCCCGGCATGCCTGCGCGAGATTCTCAAGCTGATCCGTGACAAGGACCTGCGCACCTGGTTTCCCATCGAGTACCGCTACGTGAAGGCCGACGACATTCCGCTGAGCATGTTCGAGGGCCGCGACAGCTGTTCGATCTCGGTCCACCAGCATTACCAGATGGATCACCACAACTTCTTTGCCGCCGTCGAGCCGATCTTCTGGAAGTACAACGGCCGTCCGCACTGGGGCAAGTTGCACACACTCAATGCCCGCACGTTGCAAACGCTCTATCCGCGCTGGCAGGAGTTTATTCAGGTGCGTCAGGCGCTGGACCCGAGCGGCAAGTTTCTCAACGGGCATCTGTCGTCGATTCTGGGGGTGAGCTGATGGCGGTCAATCGACGTAATTTCGTGCTCGGCACTTTGGGTGTCGGTGCCTTGTTGGTGGGCGTTGGTGCATGGCTGCGGCCGGGGGATCGCGGCGGGCCTTACAGCGAATATTTCCGGGCGCTGAACAATGAGCTCAAGGAAAAAGGCCCGATGCGCCCGGTGTTGCTGATCGATCTGGATCGGCTCGATCACAACATCGATGTGGTGATGCGCTCGGTCAAACGCACCGGCAAACACCTGCGGTTGGTGGAGAAATCGTTGCCGTCGCCGGGGCTGCTCAGCTACATCGCTCAAAGGGCAGGGACTCAGCGACTGATGTCGTTTCATCAGCCGTTTCTCAATCACGATGCACAGGTTTACCCGCAGTCCGACATTCTGCTCGGCAAGCCCTTGCCGGTGCGCTCGGCGGAGCTGTTCTACCAGACCCACAAAGGCCCGTTCGACCCGGCGAAGCAACTGCAATGGCTGATCGACAACCCCGAACGCCTGCAGCAATACCTCGCGCTGGCTCAGGGTTTGGGCACGCGGATGCGGATCAACATCGAGCTGGACGTCGGCCTGCACCGTGGCGGCGTCAGTGATCTGAACGTGCTCGGGCAGATGCTCGCGCTGATCGCCGCCAACCCGCAACACCTGGAGTTCGCCGGGTTCATGGGCTACGACCCGTTCGTGGGCATGGGCGTGCCGGGGATGCTCGGTTCGCCCGAAGAGCTGTTCGCCAAGGTGATGGTGATTTATCAGCGCTGCGTCGACTTTACCCGGCAGCAATATCCGGCGCTGTGGCATGACGGCTTGTGCCTGAACACCGCCGGCAGTCCGAGTTACCGCATGCACGAAAACGAAAATCTCAGCAGCGAGGTGTCGGTGGGGACGGCGATGCTCAAGCCGACTCATTACGATCTGCCGTCGCTGGTCGAACACGAGCCTGCCGCGTACATCGCCACGCCGGTGTTGAAAAGCACGGGGGCGGTGAATATTCCGGCGCTGGACGACAAGTCGAAGCTGTTTTCGTGGTGGGACGCCAACCAGCGCCAGACGTTCTTCATCTACGGCGGCAACTGGATGGCCGAGTTCGAATCACCGCCGGGCCTGCAGAGTAACGGTGTGTATGGCCGAAGTTCGAATCAGGAGATGGTCAATGGCTCGAATGCCGTCGGGCTGACGGTGGAGGATCAGGTGTTCCTGCGACCGACCCAGACTGAAGCCGTCCTCCTGCAATTCGGTGACTTGCTGGCGGTACGTGGCGGCAAGATCGTCGATACCTGGCCGGTGTATACATGAAGGTTAGTCGGGTTTGAATCCCGGCAGGCCTTGGGATATGCGCCATTCTTTTATGGTTCGGGTTATTCCTTCCGCTGAGTCATCGGCCTCGGGCAGCGGACGATAGATCAGGTTCATCTTCTCCGGATGCCCGACAATCTTGTTGAAGTGGCGAACCAGCAAGTCGGCACGCGCATCCGTAGATGCCTTGTCTTCTTTGAAAATCTCATCCACAAAACTAATGAATTCATGTTCTGTGTAATCAGAAATGCTGGCTTTGATGAAGGAGTCATTCATTCTTGCTTGAATCCCGGTAGCCCTCGAAATGAACGCCATTCTTTCAGGGTTCTTGTGATTCCTTGCGCAGAATCATCCGCACCGTCATCCGGGTAGAAAATCAGGTCGGAGCCAGCAGGGTGTTCGCAGATTGTATTGAAGTGGTGCACGAGCGAGTTTTCGTCCTCTTCGCTTTCCTCATTCCCCACGATGCGTTGTAGCAACTGGATGAACTCGGCTTCCGTGTAGTCAGTAATGCTGGTTTTGGTGTTCATTGCTTCTTCTCCTTATGAATTTCCGCGTGGCGCTTGGGCGTCATCACGGCAAGGTTGTCGACGTCGTAAACGGCGCCACCATTCTGAATATGTTCAATATGATGTATTTCATATCGAGAGTTTTCGCCGTTGTGCTCTGTCCTGGGTGCAAAAGGTGCTCTACCGTTCAAGAGTTTGCTTCTATTGACCGGCTTGAATTGATCGAGGAGTCCGGGATCAAATCCTACAGTCGTCCAAAACGCCTTCCTGAACTCATCGAAATCTCTGAATCGCTGCCCTCGCAACTGATCAGCAATCCGCGTCGGTATCGGAGCACCCAACCCATTGCTAGCCCCCACCAACCAAGTCCCCTCAACATCCTCACCTACCCCCGTCACAACCCCCGGCTCATACCGCGTACTGAGCACCACATAAATCGGTGCCAGCCCCGCATCCGCCGGAAACCAGACGATCGCGTCGTGATAATCCGGCGGATGCTGCGGATTGACGAGGATGCGGTCGGTCTTCTCGCCCGGCGGATAGACCCAGATCGTCGGCAGCGGCGGGGCGCCTTCCAGGGCGGGGATGGGGGGCGCGTCGTCGGGATTGGCGGCAGGTGTCCAGATCAGGCCGATGCCGTGGCCGAGGTCGGCGACGAAGTGTTCGCCTTCTCGTTGCGCCTTGATGACCGGGACGAACTCCCAGTCTTTCTTGCCACCCGTGTAGAAGCCGTAGGCGCTGATTGAGCCGTCGGGCAGTGTCTTGGCATTGAAGCGCACACGGGTGCGGCCGCTGGCGAGTAGTGCGTATTGTTCGGTTGTGTAAAAAGCGCTGTCGGACGAGGTATCCGTGTTGGGGATCAACAACGCCAGCGTGCCGACGGTACTGGCGCCGCTCAGCAGGCTGAGCCCGAGTGACCCGCCGAGTCGTTGGGCCAGCGCTCGACCGCTTCCGGAGCCTGCCACCCATTTCAATGGCACGCCTTCAGCGCTGATCGGCACCTGGCTGCCAAGAACGGCCCACTGACCGTACTCGGCCAAGCGTTCGGTCGGGATGAAACCGGCCGGATTTTTGTGATCTATCACGCCGTCCGGAAGGTTGCAGCTTTTGGCGAACACACAACCCCGGCCGGGCGCTTGCGGACGCTGCTCGACCTGGCGCAAGTGCCGATCTTCATACGCCTGCTGGCGGGCGATCATTGCGTCGTAGGTCGCTTCTCGGGCTTTGAATTCGGCGAACTCGGTCGACGTCATGTCCCGTGGGACAAGCCTGCCGTGTCCGGCGCCGCCATTGCCGCCCCGGTCTTCCCAGACCTGGGGAATGTCGTTGTCCCGCGCCATGGTTGTTTTTCTGCATGTAACCGAAGAGGCGCGAAACCTAACCGGGCGGCCCCTGACCTGGCGTTAGGACGTTTCCTAAATGCAGCGCTGAAATTTCCTGTTTCGCGGTGTTACTGCGGCTTCCTCAATCCTCAGTGGATTTCTGTAATGAAGCTTTTATGACAAAAGTTCGGTAGCACATCGCCAGTCCGGTCATGCCTATGTAACGCGCTTGAGGGGCCCTTTGGGCGCTTTTCACAAGCCGAGGCGGGACGCCGGGAGTGAGGCAATGGGGACTATGGAACGCTACTCGAAAGTGGGCATGCAGGAACTCGATCAACGCCTGTCGAAGATCGTCGAAGCCGCGCGCAAGAAGCCGGTTTCGGTGTATCGCTACGGCGCGCCGTGGGTCTGGATCGTGTCGCAGGATGACTGGCAGGGCGCCTTGAAAGAGGTCTCCAGCTACATTCCCCCAGGGCATTCGCTGGTGCTGCTGCGCCCGCAGATCGACGACCTGTTCGACGCTCACAGCGATCTTCTGCACGACCTCAACGCCCAGCCCGGCATGCTGATCCCGGCGCAAACGGTCATGCATATCCTGCTCCTGCAACTGCTGTATTCGGTGCCCAGCGAGCAGCAGCTCTACGAACAGCTCAATTACAACCTGCTGTTCCGCTGGTTCGTCGGCCTGGGCCTGAACCAGAAAGTCTGGAGCTTCAACGTCCTCAGTCGCGACATCGCCATGCTGCTCAACGAGCCGCGTGCGGTGCAGCTCATTCAGAAAATCATCGGTGAAGTGTTCTGCGGCGCGCTGCTGCAAATGCCCGAGTTCTCCTTGAACTTCGCGCTGCTGCACACCTGGCTGGGCAAACACACCGGGGCCTGCACTTCAGCAATCAAGAACGCCAGTAACTGACGCACACGCAAGGCGCATGAGCGCCAACAGGTCATCGCGAATTTCAGGGGGTAGTGTGGATCAGATTTTCACGTCACGGCTGGCGCTGTGGGGCTGGCTGCTGGTGACGGCCGGCGCGCAGCCGGCGTTCGCCGAGGAGGCCGAAAACACAGCGGCGCAGCGTCTGGTGGACGTCAACGAATACTTCGTGCGCGGCAACACCGTGCTCGATGCGCGGGCGATCGAAGAAGCGGTGTACCCGTTTCTCGGCCCGCAAAAAGCCTTGAGCGACATCGAAGGCGCGCGGGACGCCTTGCAGAAGGTCTATCAGGAACGCGGCTATCAATCGGTGTTCGTTGAACTGCCGGAGCAAGCGGTGGCCGACGGCATCGTCTACCTGCAAGTCAGCGAAACCAAGGTCGGCCGGGTACGGGTGGTCGGCGCCAAACACTATTCGCCGCTGGACATCCGCGACAACGTTCCGGCTCTCAAAGAAGGCGAAGTGCCGGACTTCGCCAAGGTCCAGGGCGAACTGGCGCAACTCAACAAGACCCCGGGACGCCAAGTGATGCCGCTGGTTCGCGAAGGCCAGCGCCCCGGCACCATGGACGTGGACTTGCAGGTCGAAGACCAGAACCCGTGGACCGCCAGCGTGGGGCTGAACAACGACTACAGCGCCGATACCGAAAAACTCCGCGCCGTCACCAGCCTCGGCTACAACAACCTCTGGCAACTCGGCCACAGCATCAACCTGACTTACTTCACCGCGCCGCAGGACACCGACAACGCCAAGGTCTGGTCGGGCTCGTACACCGCGCCGTTGACCGACCGCTGGAGCGTGCAGTTCTCCGGTTACCAGTCCGACAGCAACGTCGCCACCATCGGCGGCAGCAACGTGCTCGGCAAGGGCCATTCCTACGGCGTGTCGGCGATCTACACCATCCCGTCCAGTGGCAACTGGTCGAACTCGCTGTCGGCCGGCATCGACTTCAAGGACTTCGACGAACGCCTGACCCTGTCCGGAGAAAGCGACAAGGTGCCGCTGAAATACGCGCCGTTCACCTTCGCCTACAACGGCTATCGCTACACCGAAAAGAGCCAGCTCGGCCTCGGCCTGAGCCTGGTTGCCGCCACCCGCAGCATCTTCGGCTACGGCAGCTCCGACGAAGACTTCGACTACAAACGCTACCGCGCCAACCCGAGTTTCGCCGTGCTCAAGGGCGATACCAACTTCACCTGGACCTTCGACAGCGACTGGCAGAGCGCAAGCAAAGCCGCGTTCCAGCTGGCGTCGGGGCCACTGGTTTCCAACGAACAATTCTCTGCCGGCGGCGCGACCTCGGTACGCGGTTATCTGGCCGCCGAGCGCACCGGTGATGACGGCGTGCTGCTCAGTCAGGAAGTCCGCACACCGTCGCTGGCCAAGTACGCCGGCACCTGGATGCAGGACTGGCGCTTCTACGCCTTCGCCGAAGGCGCGCAACTCTACCTGCGCGACGAACTTCCGGACCAGGACGCCAGTTACGCCCTGGCCAGTGTCGGTCTCGGCACCCGCGCCAGCCTGAGCAAATGGCTGTCCGGCAGCGTCGACTGGGGCTTCCCGCTACTCGAAGGGCCGAACACCTCGAAACAGGAATCGCGCCTGCACTTCAACCTTCAGGCCACTTTCTAACAAGGAGCACTTCCATGCAGCGCCTCTTCCTTTCGTTGTTGATCTGCCTGGGCTTCGTGCTCCCGGCCACGGCTCAGGCCTGGTGGCAGGACGACTGGCATTACCGCAAACAGATCGCTGTCGACACCACGCCGCAGGGCGCCGGGATCAATCAGGCCCTCGGCCGCACCGCGCTGCTGGTGCGCCTGCACACCGGTAACTTCACGTTTGATGGCGTGAAAGAGGACGGCTCGGACCTGCGCTTCGTCGCGGCCGATGACAAGACCGTTCTCAACCACCAGATCGAAAGCTTCGATGCGCTGATGGGCATGGCGCTGATCTGGGTCGATGTGCCGAATGTCGAGGGCGGTCAGCGCCAGGACATCTGGATGTACTACGGCAACCAGAAGGCGCCGGCGACCGGCAACGGTCAGCTCACATTCGATCCGAATTACACCGCGCTCTATCACTTCGAAGGCGCCACCGGCACCCCGGCGAAAGACACCACTGCCTACGGCAACACCGCGCAGAGCGCGACCGGCGCCGCCATCGACGGCGTAGTAGGGCGGGCCTTGCAGTTCAGCGGTCAGCCGTTGCTGCTGCCGGCCAGTCCGTCGTTGCAACATAACGCTGGCAGCGCCTTCACTTTCAGTGCCTGGCTGAGACTGGATCAGGCCAACGGCGAACAACTGATCCTGGCTCGCCGCGAAGGCGCCAACAGCCTGCTGGTCGGTGTGAACCAGGGCGTGCCGTTCGTGGAAATCGACGGCCAGCGCGCCGTGGCCACACAACCGCTGAATCCGGGCCAATGGCAGCACGTTGCGCTGACCGCCGAAGGCGCGAAAGTGACGCTGTACATCAACGGCCGCGAAGGCGCGGCATTGGCCCAGGCGATGCCGGCGTTCAATTCGGTCATGGCCATTGGTGCTGATCTTTCCCCGAGTGCGTTCCAGCCGTTTGTGGGCGCCATCGATGAACTGCGCCTGTCGAAAGTTGCCCGTCCGGCGCCGCTGTTGCTGGCCGACGCCACTTCCCAAGGCGCCGAGTCGAAACTGGTCGCTTACGGTGTCGATGAAGAACAGTCCGGCTACGGTTTCGGCAGCCTCGGTTTCCTGCTCAACGCCGTACCGGTCGATGCCTGGGTGATCATCGCGGTGCTGGTGCTGATGATGTTCCAGTCGTGGATCATCATGCTGCGCAAGAACCGCACCCTCAGCCGAGTGACTGCGGCCAACGAAGACTTCCGCGTGCAATTCGCCAAGGTTGGCACGCGCCTGGAGATGTTCGCCGACGACGCGCAACTCGCCCAGCGTTTGCAGCACTCGCCGCTGTGGCGTCTGTACCAAGTGGCGGTGAAAGAGATCCGCACCCGCCGCGAGCAGGGCGCCGATACCTCGTCGGTTTCGGCGGCGACCATCGAGGCCATCCGCTGCTCGATGGACGGCGTGCGCACCCGGGAAAACCAGCAACTCAGCTCGAAACTGTCGACCCTGTCCAACGCCATCGCCGGCGGCCCGTACATCGGCCTGCTCGGCACCGTGCTGGGGATCATGGTGGTGTTCCTCGGCACGGCCATGGCCGGCGACGTCAACATCAACGCCATCGCCCCGGGTATGGCCGCAGCCTTGCTGGCCACCGCCATGGGCCTGTTCGTCGCGATCCCGGCGCTGTTTGGCTACAACCGCCTGATCACCCGCAACAAGGAAGTCAGCGCCGACATGCGCGTATTCGTCGACGAGTTCATCACCCGTCTGGCGGAGATGCACGGCGAAGGCCAGTCCAGTGAAGCGGCGCATCAGCGCGGTCATCACGCCAACCATTCCGTACCGGCCTGAGGAGCACTGACATGGCGTCCGTAAATGCCTCCCACGACGATGACGAAGATGCCGCAGTGGACAGCATCAACATCACGCCACTGGTGGACGTGCTGATGGTGGTGCTGGTGATGTTCATCCTCACCGCCACCGCGCAGGTCTCCGGGATCCAGATCAACCTGCCCAAGGCCAGCGCCGCCGTGTCGCTGTCCGAGGCCAAGACCAAGGCGATTTCGGTCAACGACGGCGGCCAGGTGTTCCTCGACGCCTACCCGGTGACCTTGCCGGAGCTGGAAGAGCGCCTGCGCATCGAGAAGGCGCAGAACCCGGACTTCCCGGTGATCGTGCGCGGTGACGCTACGGTGCAGTACCAGAAGGTCATCGAAGTGCTGGATCTGCTGCGCCGGCTCGAACTGTCCCAGGTCGGTCTCGTCACCGGCAAACCGAGCCAGGGCTGAGTCATGACTGCACAACTTCCGATCGAACCGCTGCCGGTGAAGAAGTCGCCCTTGCGCTATGCGAAGTGGGGCGCCGGGCTGGTTCTTGCCGCACTCGCCGCGTGGTTCCTGTGGCAGTGGGCCAACGACATGAGCGGCATCCGCCGCGAAGCGCCGAAAGTGCCGACGATCATTCCGTTGCCGCCACCGCCACCTCCGCCGCCGGAAAAACCGCCGGAGCCGGAAACCCCGGTGGAAGAAAAAATCGTCGAGCCCGAGCCGACACCCGAGCCACAAGAGGTCAAGCCCGAGGAAGAAGCACCGCCATCGCCGGCGGACGACCTGGCCAACCCGATGCAAATGGACGGCGACGCCCAGAGCGGTAACGACGCCTTCAACATCGGTGCGGGCAAGGGCGGCGGTATGGCCGGCGCGGGCGGTGGACGTGTGGGTAACGGCACCTACAGCCAGTTCCTGGCATTCACCTTCCAGAAGCTGCTGCGCGAGAACCCGGACCTGCGCAACCTCGCGTTTTCGCTGCAGGCCGATGTGTGGCTGAGCAGCGTCGGCGAGATCACCCGGGTCGAGCTGATCAAGTCCAGCGGCAACCCCGAGATCGACAGTCAGGTGCTGGCGGCCTTGCGTAACGCGCCGCACCTGAGCGAACGGCCGCCGGCCTCCATCACCTTGCCTGTGCGCATGTCCCTGCAAGGGCGGCGTCCGGGTTAACCGAATTCATAAAGCTGTATGAAAAGGAGTTGTGTGCAGATGATTTCCAACGTGAATCGATTGTCCCTGGCGGTCGGCATGGTCATCGCGACCCTGGTCGGTCAGGCCGCGGCAGCGCCTGCGCCCTCGGAGAACGCCACGATCAATCTGATCCGCTTGCTGGTCGAGCAGGGCATTCTGAAACAGGACAAGGCTGACGCACTGATCGCCCAGGCCCAGAACGAAGCGGCCCAGGCCAAGCAGGCTGCGGCGTCTACCGCCGTGGCGGCCGGTCCGGTCGCCGCACCGGGCGATGTGCGGGTGCAATACGTGCCGGCCGCGGTGCGCGACCAGATCCGTGATCAGGTCAAGGCCGAGGTCATGGCCACCGCCAAGCAAGAAAACTGGGCTGCGCCCAACACCTTCCCGGACTGGGCGTCGCGCATCAGCTTCGACGGCGATATTCGTCTGCGTGACGAATCGCGCTATTACTCGGGCAGCAACAGCAACGAAATCGTCGACTTCGCCAAACTCAACAACAACGGCCCGTACGACGTGAACCCCAACAGCAGCACCGCATTGCCGCCGTTGCTCAACACCCGTGAAGACCGTACCAACCTGTTCCGCCTGCGCGCCCGGCTGGGCATGAAAGCGGTGATTTCGCCGGAATGGACCGCCGGTATCCGCATCGGCACCGGCTCGGACAACAACCCGGTGTCGACCACCCAGAGCCTTGGCGGCGGCTTCGCCAAGAAAGACATCTGGCTCGATCAGGGTTACCTGACCTGGAAGCCGTCGGATGAACTGACCCTGACCGGTGGCCGGTTCGCCAACCCGTTCATGTCCACCGACATGCTGTATTCCAACGATCTGAACTTCGACGGCGTGGCGGCGATTTTCGACCACAAACTCAGCAGCGACTGGGGCGTGTTCGGCACCATCGGCGCGTTCCCGGTGGACTACACCAACGACACCACCACCAGCAACGGCTTCGACAAGGAAGAAAGCGACAACAAGTGGCTTTATGGCGGGCAGGTCGGCGCCAAGTGGGCGATCAACAGCAACAACCGCTTGAAAGGTGCTTTGGCTTACTACCGCTTTCAGGACATCCAGGGTCAGCGCTCCAGCCCTTGCGAGCCGTGGGCCGGCGCGCCGGGCTGCGACAGCGACGGCACGCGTGCCGCATTCATGCAGAAGGGCAACAGCGTGTTCCTGCTGCGTGACATCACGCCGAACCCGCTCAACCCGAGCACCACGCCGCAGCCGCAATTCGTTGGCCTGGCTTCGGAGTTCAACCTGCTGGACCTGAACCTGGTGTGGGACGCCGACCTGCCGGAAGACTTCAAGCTGCGCACCCAGGGCAACTACATCCACAACCTCGGCTACGACGA
Source organism: Pseudomonas sp. GW821-FHT11G12 (assembly GCF_058808055.1). Lineage (NCBI taxonomy): Bacteria > Pseudomonadati > Pseudomonadota > Gammaproteobacteria > Pseudomonadales > Pseudomonadaceae > Pseudomonas > Pseudomonas sp. GW821-FHT11G12. Next base: position 1,560,249 of record NZ_JBXARH010000001.1, on the reverse strand, counting down.
AGGCGACATGCGCAAGCGTGCGGCCGGGCAACTGGTCAACAACCTCGACAGCAACGGCAACATCGAAAGCGGCGCCAATGCGTGGATGGTCCAGTTCACCCTCGGCAGCGCGCTGGAGCTGAAGAAGCAGGGCGACTGGAACCTGTTCGCCGGCTACCAGTACATCCAGCCTGACGCCTTGCCGGACGGTTTCAACGACTCGTCGTTCCACCTCGGCGGCACCAACGCCAAGGGCTATTTCCTGGGTGGCAACTACGGTCTGGCGAAGAACGTCTACGCCACCGGCCGCTGGATGAGCACCGAGGCGGTGTATGGCGCGCCGTTCGACATCGACGTCTTGCAGCTCGAGATCAACACGCGCTTCTAAGGCGCCGGGAGAGGGTTATGAACGCGCGATTTTTAGTGTTGGGTCTGGGCTTGATAGTCGCCAGCGGGGCCAGCGCCGAAGGCATGGAGGAACGTCTGCGCACTCAGTTGCGCAGCACCACCCAGCAGCTGCAAACCCTGCAAAGCCAGCAGGCCCAGGCCAGCGCCGCGCAGCTGGCGGCGCAGAACGAAGCCAAGGCAGCGCAGGCGCAAATCAAACAGTTGACCGCCGAACTGGCCAAGGCCAAAGGCGTCGCCGAGCAACTGGCCGGGCAGCAGCAAAGTCTGTACAGCCAGGCTCAGGCGCAGGTGGCGGCGAGTAACGAGCAGACCGGCAAGTTCAAAAAGGCCTATGACGAGCTGCTGGTCATGGCCCGTGCCAAAGAGGCAGAACGGTCTAAGCTTCAGGCGCAATTGACTGAACGTGACACACAAGTGCAGCAATGTTCGGTCAAGAATCAGCAGATGTACGGAGTGGCCAAGCAGATTCTCACCGCCTACGAAAACATCGATGTGGCCGAGGTGATGAAAATCCGCCAGCCCTTCGCCGGGAGCGCCCGGGTCAAGTTCGATGAACTGGCTCAGGGCTTCGGCGATGAGCTGTACAAGACTCAATTCGATGCGCCGCAAGCCGCGATCGCGCACTGATTAAAAGACTCATAAACAAGGAAGAAGTAATGACTCAATTGATCTCCCACGTCTCCCCGCAATCCCTGACCGACGTACTGCAAGCCGCCGGTTATCGCGTCAACCAGACCGAACAGAACGGTATCGTCCAGTTGCTCAGCGCCAGTCAAGGCATCGGTTACGCGGTGCGTTTCGGCAACCCGGCGGTGGCGGAGCAGGGCAGCTACGTCGACTTCACCTTCAGCTGCGCCTTGCGCGTGCAGGGTGAGTTGCCGGCCGGTGTGGCCGAGCAGTGGAACGCGACCCGCCGGTTTGCCCGGTTGTCGTTGCAGGGCGAGTTTCTGGTGATGGAAATGGACGTGGTGGTGGCCGCTGGCGTCAGCAGCGATTACCTGCGCGGCAACCTGGAGTTGTGGGATCGCCTGCTTCAGGAATTCATCGTGTACCTGCGTGATTTCACCCAGAACGCTGCTGCCACCCAGGCTCCAAAGGTTGAGCAAGAGGAAGTCGCGCTGTGACAAAACCTGCCATGGTAATCAGCGCCGCTGCGGTGGCGCTGTTGGTGGTGGCCGTGGCGCTGGTGGTGCGGCCGGGCAATGACCCGGTCGCCGCCCAGCAACCGGCGCCGGTCATTGCGGCGAATGCCGGGCCGGCGGTGGCGCGGCTGGGCAATCAGCAGGTGTCGCCGGAGGAGTTGCAGGCGCTGCTGGCGGCCGTACCGCCGCAGACCCGCGAGCAATTGCGCGGCAATCGTGAAGCGCTGGAGCGCTGGATTCGTTCACGCCTGGCCGAAAAGGCCGTGCTGGAACAGGCCGATGCCCAAGGCTGGGCGCAGCGTCCGGACGTGGTACGGCAGACCCGTGCGGCCACCGAGCAGATCGTGTTCCGCGACTATTTGCATTCGGTGAGCAAAGTGCCGGCGGATTACCCGAGCGCTGCCGAGTTGCAGCAGGCGTATGACGCGGGCAAGGCCAATTGGCAGACGCCGGCGGTGTATCGGGTGAGCCAGATTTTCCTCGGCGTGAATGAGCCGCAGAATCTTGAAGCCGTACGCAAGCAGGCAGCGGAGTTGAGCAAGAAAGCCCAGGCGAGCCCGGCGGAATTTGCAGCGCTGGCCAAAGAGTTTTCTCAGGATCGCCTGACCGCTGAACGCGGCGGTGACACAGGGTTGCAGCCGTTGCAGCAACTGGTGCCGGAAGTGCGTGGTGCGGTGGCGCGGCTCAAGGTCGGCGCGGTCTCCGAACCGGTGCAAAGCAGCGCCGGGTTTCACGTGATCAAACTCACCGAACAGCAACCGGCCCGCACCGCGACCCTCGACGAGTTGCGCGACCAACTGACCCAGGCCTTGCGTGCCCAGCGTCAGGAACAGATCGCCCAAGCGTATCTGGACGGGATGCTCAACACCGCGACCCTGAGCATCGACGGGGCCGAGCTCAACAAGGTGCTGGAGACCAAACCTTAAGCGCTGCACACCAAAACAAAGATCGACAGGGAGTCATCGATGTCATTCACCGAACCCGCAGCACGACAGAGCAGCGCCGATTTCCGCTGGCCCCGGGACAAGGAAGAACCCTGGCCGGCGCACGCCGCGACCCTCGACGGCGACGTCGCCCAATACTTTCTGGTCAGCGCCCGTTGCGGCTGCTTCATGCAGGCCGCCCGCAGCCTCAACGTGCGCTCGACCCTGCTGCGCAAACAACTGGCGCAGCTTGAACAGCAACTGCAATGCGCGCTGTTCAGCTTTCAGGGCAGCGCCTTGACGCTGACCCGCGAAGGCCAGCAATTGCAGGCGCAACTGGTTGCCCTGGCCCACGAACGCAAATTGCCGGTGATCGAGCAGCCGCTGATAAGGCTGGCCGTCGCCGAATCGATCCTGCATGACATCCTCGGCCGCGACCTCATCGCACTGCTGCGCCGCAACGCCAGCGTGCGCCTCGAAATCATCGCCCTCGACAGCGAACTGGCCCTGCGTGCGGTCAGTGCCGACATCGTGCTGTGGCTCGCCCATGGCGACACCCCACATCCCGGCCCGACCTTCGCCACCAGCGAACCGCAACGCCTCGCGCAACTGGAATATCAGCCCCACATTGCCAAACGCTACTCCCGCGTGACTGCACGCCCGGAAAGCCCGGATGACCTCGCCGATTTCATGCTGGTGCAATGGCAGCATGACCGGCAGATCGACAGCTTCCGCCCCTGGAACAATCTCGTCGAGCAGCGCTTGGCTGGCGTGGTGCAGATGCAGTCTTATGAACTGATGCTGGAGATGATTCGGTGCAGCGCTTGCATCGGACTGTTGCCGATGTACATGAGCCGATTTGATCGCGGGTTGGTGGCGTTGCCTGGTTTGTTTGAGGAAGCGATGCGGTTGCAGGCGTGGCTGGCGGTGAACAGCGAATCGCAGGACGTTGGGGAAGTGCAGACCTTGGTGGAGTTGATTCAGCGAACGTTCAATGAGCGGCAGGAGTGGTTCGAGTAGGTCTCGCCAGAATCAGTTGCGCCGGTTTACAGTGACCGGCCACGCACTGGTCCAGGAGGGATCTTTCATGCCTGAGCACAACCCCGCCATTCACCTCGAACGCTTCAGCGAGTCCCACGTCGAAGGCGTCACCGCGCTTTACAACGACCCGGCCGTGACCCGGCAGGTGTTGCAGATGCCGTTTCAGTCTGCCGAAATCTGGCGCCAGCGGTTGATGCCGGAAAACGAACGCATGGTGAAACTGGTGGCGCTGCATCAAGGCGTGGTGATCGGGCATCTCGGGCTGGAGGCTTTTTCGCGGATTCGCCGCAGTCACGCCGGCAGTGTCGGCATGGCCGTTGCGGTGGCGTGGCAGGGCAAAGGTGTCGGTTCGAAGTTGTTGGCGGCGGCGCTGGACGTGGCGGACAACTGGATGAACCTGCACCGTGTCGAGCTTTCGGTGTACGCCGACAACGAGGCGGCCATCGGGCTCTATCGCAAGTTCGGCTTCGAAACCGAAGGCCTGTTCCGTGATTACGCCGTACGCGACGGACAATGGGTCGATACCCTGAGCATGGCGCGTCTGCGTCGGGTCACGGCTTGACCAACTGATCCGACTCTACGTACTGGAACGTTGCCTCAGCGGCAGGCGTCGACGGCGGAAACAAGCGAATCACCGGCACCCAGATTCTGGCGGTCGTGGAATCGTAAAAATCCTTCTGATTGCCTTGTGCCTCTGCAAGCCCGGCATTGGTGCCGCCGGCTATGAAGAAAAACGCCATGAGCGGGAGTGTGTCTTGCAGGTTCTGTGGCCAGGTCTTGATCACGATTTCATTCTGTGCGGAGAAATGCGCAGGCATCTGGCTCAACATTCCCCTTGCGCGTACCGATTGATAGAAGGGCACGCCAGCAGGTCTGCCGGTGGCCTCGGAAACGTCAAACCCGCATTGGCGCAAATGATGACTGTTGGGTGAGGTGTCCCATACATTCTTCCATTGTTCGGCGGTGGCAACCCCGGCACTCTGGCAGCGCTGACTCGTAGCAGGAAACGAGACATAAGGGCCGCAGGGCGTTGTTCGGTTCCAGGTCCAGCCATCTATCGGAAACGAGCAAAGCACATCGAGATCGACCTTGTCCCCGGGGGCGCCGAAGATCGGGTACAGCATGAAACCGTTGCCTTTGCCCCAGGCCAGGCGCCCAAACTTCGAGTCGGCCCTGAGGTAGGAAAACGAAACCCCTCCGTTTTTGACTGAAGTCGGACTGGGATTCCAGACATGATGGGTGTCGCCGGGATTCTTGTCCGTGACTCGAAAGATGATGCCGGAGCATAGAAACGCAGGTCGATTGTCGTTCTTGTCGCAGTTCGGAAACTGGCGGTTATAGAGCGTGTTCAACAATTCGACCACTTGGGGGCCGGTCATCGCAGCGTGCGGGTTGTTGCTGGCAATCTGTGGGAGCGTTGACTGGGTGTCGACCTGGGTACAACCGAGAAGTATTGCAATCAGTAGCGCTTGAACGATGTGCTTCACGCTGATTGCTTTCAGGCTGCTCATCTTGAATGTCCTTATGCTGTTCAAGGGGCCACTTCAGGCAACGGCTCTTCATGGTTGCAGCCTGCTGCCACGGTTTTTGTAAGTCCTACATCCGGGCGCCAGGGCTCCAGGTTCCACTCCGGTTTGTCCCGCGCAACCATCAGATGGCAAATCAATTGGTGGCGCAGGCCGTGGGTGTTCGTCCAGTAACGGCTGTTGGAATAATCACGGGTGAGTTCATCCCACAAATAGGCCGTGCCTTCCGGTGGTGTTCGTCTGGCGCAGTCGGTTGGCTTGATGGAAATCGTCCACTCGTAGTTCCGGTATATCCATCGCGCGCTGGCGACGTAACTCGAGCAACGCTCCACCGTCTGGATGTAGCTGTCCGCTGCGGAGCGGGGGGATGTGCGAGCTTCAGGTGGCAGGGTCGCTACTTGCGCGCAGCTAACGAGCAACATCAGGGGCAGTGTGCTGATTATTTTGTGCATGACTTGATCCTCGGCCCGTTTAACGGGCCGGCGGGTTCTTGGCGTTGTTATTGACGATGAGCCTTCCTAGAGGAGTACCTTCAAATACGGCGAAAAAATGATGGGGTCCGTGCTACCCGTACGCCTGATGGAGTAGTTGAAGTAGCCGGTTTTGCCCGGGTTGCTGCTCACCCAGCCTGTCGGAATACTGAAGTCCATATAGGGACCCTGGACGTAAGGGATCTCGTTGCTGTCGAGACGTGTCTGACCATCGATGGTTAACGAGATGCGTGCCGTGTATTGCGCTTCGAGCGGATTCGGGGCGTAAAGCCTGAGGTTGTTTCTGGCAGTGTTGATCGTGGGTACGCCACAGAGGTGCTTCTGTCGGGTGATGTTGACGTCGAGGTCTTTGGAGGGAAGTTCCTCTGTTGTGCCAGGTAAAATGACGGTGTAAGAGAATTCGATTTTGTTGGCGATGGAGTCGACGATCACTCGACGAGGGATCAAAAACGTCAATTTTTGCCCGGCTGAAGAAACTGTCTGGGTCTCGCTACCGTAAGTTTCTGCGCGCCCGATGCAATAGACCCTGACTTTTTGTCCTGTATTGGAACCTGTGTATCGCACTTCCACAGTGGCGTGGGTGTTCTGATAAAAATCCTTCTCGAAATTCAAGAGCGTACCGTTCGCTTCCTTCGCTTCCAGCACTGTGGGCTTGAGCAGGTCGAGGGCAGGCTGTTTCACATGCACATCGATGTAGGTGGGTGCTGACCAGATGGCCTGGGGGCCTGAAGAGTCGCCGAGGCTGGTTTCCACACGGTATCGAAGTTCAAATTTGCTATTGTCCTGCGGGAAGTCCGGGGCGAAGAGCTTTATCTGCACATAGCCAAGTTGAAGGTCTGTTGCAGTGACTCTCTGTGTTTTAAGCCCACCGTCGAGATAGAGCGTGACGTTGTCACCTATTCGCATATGGGTATAGCGCATTCTGACATCGACCCCGTTTGCAGCCTCTGTGGGACCTACGCTCATGTGGGACACTGTAAAAGTCAGATTCGGATTGGGTCCGGAACCTACCACTTCTCCTCCCGGGCGCGGAATGTGGACGAGCGTAATCAGATCAACTGAATCTGTTCCTCCGGGTTGAACTGTGTTTGTGACCCGAACTACCAGCGTGTTGATGCCATCACTGAACAAGGCTTTAGGTACGGAATAGTCGAAAGACTTGCCTACGTCCCCCGTTCCAATGGTTTTCATGAATTGGGGAGTACCGTTGTTGATGATCAAATACGCAGAATCGTTTATCGCCTGTGCGTCCCACGGGATAATCTCAAGGCGCAGCAGATCGCCGGGTGAGGTGAAGAGTGCAAGTGGTGCGCCGTAATGTGGCCTCACGTTGGGGTTGGGGTAGTAAATGGGGCTCTGAATTCCCCCGACAACTTTGGCGGGATACACCACAAATGGGCTGTTCATCTTCTGCACTCCGGTATTCGTGACGGTAGTTGCATGAGCTGCAACGGGTACCGTCATCAAACACTGCCCATCCCAGCGTGCCTACTGTCAGATCTGACAGGTAAACCCCGAAAAAAGCAGCCGTTCGTCGTAATCTCCGGAGAACAGGCGGTTAACACGTCCAGGCTTTGTCGTACGCCCCGACGCAGAACCTGCCATGATTGACCTTCGCGGTTTCGCTACTCTCCGAGGGCAATCAGATGGACGACGTACAGAGACTGGGCGAGATGCTTCGCCACTATGCCGACAGCGAAGCGCACAAGAAGCAATTGTTCGAGACTCAATCGGCGACCTGGGCCACACGGATCACCGAGTTGTTCGGGCAGATTCAGCAATGGCTGGAGCCGGTGCAGGTGCCGGGGTTGCTGGAGGTGATTCGCGAGTCGTATGTGGCGTTCGGCCCGAGCATCCCGGTTGAAACCTCAACCTTCAAGACTGAGAAGCTGAGCATCGTGATCGCCGGCAAACCGGTGGAGTTCGTGCCGGATGTGATGGGCAGTGGCGGGCAGATTTCGTTGGCGGTGATGGGGCTGACGGCGGCGCGGTACGGGAGTGTTTCGCTGGTGGGGTTGCCCAATGGTGATTGGCAGTGGCGTAAGACCAATGGGTTGAAGGATCCGGATACGTTTTTGTTTGATGCGAATTTTCTGGCGCAGCAGCTGCAGAGCCTGATTCCCCGAGACCGCACCTAAGATCAAGAGCCTACCCCCTCATCGGAACGCCGCCCAACCCTCTCCCCCAAGGGGGGCGAGGGGGAAAGGGAGCAGATCTGGGGCTTTTCAGTTGTTCAGTTCGGCTCGACATTTCAGGTCGGCGTAACTCGAAAGAGCAACTCGGTCAGTCCCCTCTCCCTATGGGCGGTCCGACGTTTCGGGAGGGTTAGGGTGAGGGCAGCTCGGCTGACACACCTCACATCTCAAGATTGACCCACCCCGGCTTCGCCACCTCCGGCGCCACCGCTTTCACGGTTTTACCGGTGGCCATCTCAACCCGTCGAGCCACCTCCGGATCATCCGCAAATGGCGTCAGACTCGCCTCATCCAGGCTCTCGGTCGTCTCATGCCGCAGGCAGTACTCAACCGCCAGCCACAAAAACACCACACCCAACACATTCAAGAAAACATCGAACATGACCAGCTCTCTTGATCAGGCGATCTGCGCTTCACGGTGGGCAATCGCAACATCCGCCACCCGCACCGTGCGCCATACGTTGTAGGCCATCAGCAACATGCCCGTCAGGAAGAACACCCCACCGGCAAACCGTACGACAAACCCCGGATGGCTGGCCTGCAGCGCTTCGACGAACGAGTAGGTCAACGTGCCGTCTTCGTTGATCGCCCGCCACATCAGGCCCTGGGTGATGCCGTTGACCCACATCGAGGCGATGTACAACACGGTGCCAATGGTCGCCAGCCAGAAGTGCAGGTTGATCAGCGGTGTGCTGTGCATCCGTTCGCGGCCGAAGACCTTGGGCACCATGTGATAGGTCGCGCCGAAGGTGATCATCGCCACCCAGCCGAGGGCGCCGGCGTGTACGTGGCCGATGGTCCAGTCGGTGTAGTGGGAGAGGGCGTTGACAGTCTTGATCGCCATCATCGGGCCTTCGAAGGTCGACATGCCGTAGAACGCCAGCGACAGGACGAGGAAGCGCAGGATCGGGTCGGTGCGCAACTGATGCCAGGCGCCGGACAGGGTCATCATCCCGTTGATCATCCCGCCCCAGCTCGGCGCCAGCAGGATCAGCGACATCGCCATCCCCAGCGACTGCGCCCAGTCTGGCAGCGCGGTGTAGTGCAAGTGATGCGGGCCGGCCCAGATGTACAGGGTGATCAGCGCCCAGAAGTGCACGATCGACAACCGGTACGAGTACACCGGCCGATTGACCTGTTTCGGCACGAAGTAATACATCATCCCGAGGAACCCGGTGGTCAGGAAGAAACCCACCGCGTTGTGCCCGTACCACCACTGCACCATGGCGTCGGTGGCGCCGGAATACACCGGATAGGACTTGAACCAGTCCACCGGAATCGACAGGTGATTGACCACGTGCAGCATGGCGATCACCAGGATGAACGCACCGAAGAACCAGTTGCCGACGTAGATGTGTTTGGTCTTGCGCTGCACCACGGTGGTGAAGAACACCACGGCATACGCGACCCAGACCACCGCCATCCACACCGCGCCGGAGAATTCGATCTCGGCGTATTCCTTGGTGGTGGTGTAGCCCATCGGCAGGGTGACCAGCATGATCACGATCACCGATTGCCAGCCCCAGAAAGTGAAGGCTGCGAGTTTGTCCGAGTACAGCCGCACCTGGCAGGTCCGCTGCACGGCGTAGTAACTGGCGGCGAATTGTGCGCTGCCGGCGAAGCCGAAAATCACCAGACTGGTGTGCAACGGTCGCAAGCGGCCGAAGGTGGTCCACGGCAGGTCCAGATTCATGTCCGGCCATACCAGTTGCGAGGCGATCCATACCCCCATCGCCATGCCCACGACACCCCAGAAAACAGTCGCGATGACGAATTGGCGGACGACCTTGTAGTTATAAGCCTGTCCGATTGTTGCTGTGCTCATGGTCAATTCTTCCACGGTTGCAAAGTCTTGCCAGGCCACCCGGTCTGGCACGAGCTGCACTGTAGAAACCCCACCGGAAACAAAACAGGCTCAGGAAATGTTCATTTGTGCGGATCAGATTGGCGTGCTGCCTGCGGCCATCTGCCGCGCTCTGATACGGTTTTTATGGTTTCAGGTGAATCTGTAACGGGCTGCGCTGTTCGCCCGTTCCCACAGGAATCTGTGCATTCCTGATGAGGTAGCCGATGTATCAATACGATGATTACGACCGGGCGCTGGTGTTCGAGCGCGTTGCGCAGTTTCGCGATCAGGTCGAGCGCTTCATGGCCGGGGAGTTGAGCGAAGAAGAGTTCCTGCCGCTGCGTCTGCAAAACGGCCTGTACATGCAAAAGCACGCTTACATGCTGCGGGTGGCAATTCCCTACGGCACCTTGAGCGCCGAACAGATGCGCACACTGGCGAGCATTGCCAGTGACTACGACCGTGGCTACGGCCACTTCACCACCCGGCAGAACATGCAGTTCAACTGGATCGAACTGCACGAGGTGCCGGACATTCTCGAACGTCTGGCGCAGGTCAACATGCACGCGATCCAGACCTCGGGCAACTGCGTGCGCAACATCACCACCGAAGCCTTCGCCGGGGTCGCGGCGGACGAGTTGATCGACCCGCGCCCGCTGGCGGAGATCCTGCGGCAATGGTCGACGATCAACCCGGAATTCCTGTTCCTGCCGCGCAAGTTCAAGATCGCCATCTGCTCGGCGAAACAGGATCGCGCGGCGATCATGATGCACGATATCGGCCTCTACCTTTACCCCAGCCGCGCCGGCCAGATGTTGCTGCGGGTGATTGTCGGCGGTGGTCTGGGGCGCACGCCGATCCTCGGTCTGCAGATCCGCGATGGTTTGCCGTGGCAGCACTTGCTGTCTTACGTCGAGGCGGTGCTGCGGGTCTACAACCGTCACGGTCGACGGGACAACAAGTACAAGGCGCGGATCAAGATTCTGGTCAAGGCGCTGGGTATCGAGGCGTTCGCCAAGGAAGTCGAAGAAGAATGGCAACACCTCAAGGATGGCCCGGCGCAACTGACCGAGGATGAATACCTGCGGGTTGCCAGCGCCTTTGTGTCGCCGAACTACTGCACGCTGGCGGGCACCGATCTGGATTTCGGCACGTACCTGGCCGACAACCCGGCGTTCGCCCGTTGGGTTGCGCGCAACGTGCAACCGCACAAGGTGCCGGGCTACACCAGCGTGGTGCTGTCGACCAAACCGGGCCTGGCCTCGCCCCCGGGGGACGTGACCGGTTTGCAGATGCTGGCGGTGGCCGACTGGTCCGAGCGTTTCGGTTTCGGTGAAATCCGTATCGCCCACGAGCAGAACATCGTCCTGCCGGATGTGCCCAAATCCGAGCTGTATGCGCTGTGGCAACTGGCGAAAGAGCAAGGGCTGGGCGCCGCCAACGTCGGCCTGCTGACCGACATCATTGCCTGCCCCGGTGGCGATTTCTGTGCGCTGGCCAACGCCAAGTCGATCCCGATTGCCCAGGCGATTCAGGCGCGTTTCGACAACCTCGATTACCTGCACGACCTCGGTGATATCAGCCTGAACATTTCCGGCTGCATGAACGCTTGCGGCCATCACCACATCGGCAACATCGGGATTCTCGGCGTCGATAAGAACGGCAGCGAGTGGTACCAGATCACCCTCGGCGGGTCGCAGGGCAAAAACAGCGCGCTGGGTAAAGTCATCGGCCCGTCGTTCAGCGCTGCCGAAGTGCCGCAGGTGATCGAACGGATCATCGGCACCTTCGTGCGCTACCGCGAGAGCGAAGAACTGTTTGTCGATACCGTGGCGCGCATCGGGCTGGAGCCGTTCAAGGAACGGGTCTACCCGAAAACGCTGGAGGTGTCGGCATGAACAACCTGCTGCGGATGGAGGCGAGCGGCGCGCGGATTGTGCTCGACGATCCATGGACGCTGATCCGCTCGCCTGAAACAGAATTCAGCGCCGGGATGTCGATTCTGCCGCTGGCCCACTGGCTCGAATCGCCTTCGACCCATGCAGTCTGGCTGGGCCCGAATGACGGCGTCGAAAGCCTGCTGCCGTGGTTGGCATCGCTGCCGCTGATTGCCCTCGATTTCCCGAGTTTTCGCGACGGCCGCGCCTACAGTCAGGCTTATCTGCTGCGCAGCCGTTTTGGCTGGAAAGGCGAATTGCGGGCGATTGGCGATGTGCTGCGCGATCAACTGAGCCACATGCGCCAGTGCGGGTTCGACAGCTTCGCCGTGCGCGAGGACAAATCCGCCGAGGATGCACTCAAGGGGTTGGCGGGGATGAGCGTGTTGTACGGGCGCTCCGCCATCGAGCCGCGACCGTTGTTCAGGCGGCGTTGAAGCGAGGCCCGCACAGGGGAAACCCTTAGAACCCTTACAAATCGGGGATTTTTCCTTGGGTCGATGGTGGCCTTTTGGTAGAGTCCCCGTCGCCAGCGGGTTTTCGGCTGGACGACGGAACGAAGAAGGGAGTCTGTTTGTGAGTGCGGGCAAGAAGATCTTGGGCCTGACGGCGTTGCTGTTGATGCTGACGTTGTGGGCCGGTTACATCTACGTATTCAACGAAAGCCGTGGCGGTCAGCTCGGCGGTGTCGGCGAAAGCACCGCGTGGTGCGGCACGCCGCCGTCCTCGGATGCGGCGCTGCTGGGCAAGGATCAGTTGACCTTGCGCATCACTAACAACCTGCGCGGCGAGTTCATGCTCAGCGGTGCGGTGGTGGTGTCCGAACGCACCTTCAACCGCTATGACCTGGGCCGCAACGAACTGCGTCTGCGTCTGGAGCCTTTGCAGTGGACTTACGGCGCCACGCCGATCTTCCTTGAGCAAGTGAAGGTCCTGCCGCTGAGTCGCAACCTCGCCTCGACCGACAAGAGTGCCTTCGCCCAACTCGAGTCGCGCCCGATCGGCGTTCAGGGGCGGGTCACCGAGTTTCCTTTCGATACTTATCGCTACGGCTACAAGCCAGTCCTGTACTACCTCAAGGGCAACGAGCGTGTCGACCTGCGCTTCAAGAACATCACCACGCTGATGGAGATGTCCAACACCTTTACGCCGATCCAGAAGTACAACCGCGCCGACTACATCAACGAGAAAAACGTGATGGTCCGCGACGAGGACTACAAAGCCTACGGCCACCACGAATGCGCCTTCAGCGTCGAGCGCAAAGGCGCGTTCAAGGTTGTGGTGCTGTTGATGCTGCTGGTGTTGTGCCTGCCGTTGCTGCTGGTGTTCTACCGTGATGAGCCGGGGATCGACTTCCTCGCCACGCTGGTGGGGATCGGCGTGGTGCGCACGGTGCTGGTGGGGCCGGTGCAGGATTTCCAGCTGTACAACATCGACTTCCTGTTTGGCGCGGCGTTGTTGCTGGTGGGCACGGTTTCGCTGATCAAGGCGATGCGGTTGAATAGTCGGCGGGAGATGGCGTTGAGGAGCGGGGAAACCTCTACTTGGTAGTCCTTGGGCTGCGCGAAAGTCAAAAGCTCCCTCACCCCAGCCCTCTCCCGGAGGGAGAGGGAGCCGATCGAGTTGTGCTGCTGAATACATCGACCTGAAAAAGTGTGTCGATTATGGATTCAAGGCAGATCGTTCAAGTCGGTGTATCTCTCAAATATCCCCGGTTCGGTTCCCTCTCCCTTCGGGAGAGGGCTAGGGTGAGGGCTACGATCTCCAGCCGATCACTTCAACGCCGGATCCCCCATATTCATCCTCTTCCACCCCTGCAACAAAACCTGCGCCTTCGGCTCCTGCCCGCTGTCCAGATACCACTGAATCAGCGACAACCGCGCATTGCGGTTCGCAGGCTGCACCTTGAGCAGTTTCTCCAGTTGCTCGTTCGCCTGATCCCCCTTGCCGCTGTCATGCAGCGCCACCGCCAGCACGTAACCGTATTGCGCGTTCTGTGGCTCCAGTTGTGCGGCTTTGCTCAGGGCCGACATGGCTTCGGCGGTCTTGCCCGCGCGAATCAGTGACAGGCCTCGGGTGTGCTGCAGCAGGGCCGAGTCAGGGTGTTCCTTGAGGCTGGCATCGAGCAGTTGCTGCGCCTGCGAGCCACGACCGTTGGCCTCCAGCCATTGCACCAGCGTGACCAGCGCCGGGTAGAAGTCCGGGTCGCGTTTCAGGGCTGTCCGCAACGAGCCTTCAACCTCCGAGCCGCGACCGCTGGCCTGATAGAGCATCGCCAGGTTCAGGTTGGCTTCGGCGCGTTCGGCCAGGCTCTTCTGCACGGCTTCGTACTCGGCAATCGCCGCGTCCCAATTGGCCTGAGCCGGGCCCAGGCCATTGCGGGCGACACTCAGCAGATCCCGCGCAGCGACGATTCGTACTGCTTTCACCGGATCACCGAGCAACGGCGTCAACAGCGGCAAGCGCTCTGGCGGTGGCAGGAACGCGCTGATCGCCCGTACCGCGCTTTCGCGTACCTGTGGCGCCGGGTGCTTCAGGTCCGTGGTCGCCAGTTTCAGCGCCTGTTCACTTGGATAGAGTGGCAATTCCGCGAGCAATGTCGCTCGCTGGATCGCCGGCAGGTTGCTGCGCTGCAATTGCTCGTACAACGCTTGTGCGGCACCGGGCTGGCCGTTGCGAATCAGCCACAGGCTCTCGTCGTAACGCGGCGCTTGAGGTTCGGTCGAGGCAGTCCACAGTTTGAATTGCGCGGTGACCTTGTCGCCGGCCTTGCCCTGATGACAGGTCAGGCAGGCGTCTGGCGTGCCGAGCTTTTGCGCACGCTCCGGGTTGGGGATGCTGAAGCTGTGGTCATGCCGGAAGTCGTTGCCCATGTAGAACTTGCCGGGCATGTGGCAATCCACGCATTGCGAGCCGGGCTGGCCCATCGTATGGCGGGTGTGTTCGATACTGTCGTAGTTCTTCGCTTGCAGGCCCTGGCCATCGACGCCTTCGACCGAGGTCTTGCCGGCGCTGTTGTGGCATTGCAGGCACACCGCGTTGCCCGGCGCTTTCAGCTCGGTGCTGTGGGGGTTGTGACAGTTGCTGCAGCGCACGCCCTTGTCGAACATTTTGCTCTGGGCGAAGGAGCCGTGTTCGAACACTTCGTCCTTGATCTTGCCGTCCAGCGCATACAGCTCGCGGGTCAGGGTGCTGGGCAGGTAATCGTCCATCAGCCGTTTGCCGACGGTGTAGCCATCGCCCAGCGGCGCGCGGCGAGCGTGGCAGCGGGCGCAGGTTTCGATCTCGACGGTGGCGTTCTTGTCCTTGAGATCGACGTCGAAACCGGCGTGGATCAGGTCAGTCTTTTTCGCAGTCCACTCCAGGTGATTCGATGCCGGCCCATGACAGGCCTGGCAACCGACGCCGAGGCTGTTCCAGTGGCTGGCGAAGGTGTTGCTGGCCGCGTCGAAATTGCGCTTGAACCCGGTGGTGTGGCACTCGACGCACATGAAGTTGGCGTTCTGGCTCGGCTTGCTCCAGTGCAGCGGATTCTTGAAGTTCACGCCCTGGCCGGGATAGAGGTGAAACCAGCGGTTTTTCTCGGTATCCCAGGCGACGCCAAGGGCCTGCAAGCGGCCTTCACCGACTTCGATCAGGTATTGCTGAAGCGGCGCGATGCCGAAGGTGTAGGCGACTTTGAAGTCGGCGTTCTTGCCGTCGACGCCAGGTGTATTGACCCAGAACTCGTCGCCCTTGCGCGCGAAACGGGTGGATTCGTTTTCAGCGTTGAAGGTGACATTGTTGAAGTCACCGAGCATGGTTTCGGCATTCGCCGGTTGCATAGCCAACTGGTGATGGGAGCCTTGCCAGTCCTTGACCTGTTCCTGGTGACAGCCCTGACATTGCTGTTCATCAACCATGGACGCGGGCAGTGTTGCTGCAGGTTTGGCCGCTACCGCAACAGGCGTGCTGACCGGCACGACTTTGACCGGTGCCGGAGCGGGGCTGAACAGAAACCAGCCGATCCCCGCCACGGCCGCGAGCAGCAGGCCAATGGTGACAGGAAACAGGTAGCGTGAAATCGAGGTCGGTGAAGCATCAGGCTGGCGCGGTGCATCGTTATTTTTATGCTTGGGCATTGCGACTTCCGTAGTCCAGGTGCATTGGCCTTCTGGCGTGCGTTCAAGCTCGATGCAGCTTTGCCGGATGCCCGGCATCTGTCAAATGACCGTTGTGAACCGGCACACGGCACCGCGCCAATATTGTGTGTTCTGATCGCAATTCGCGGGTTTTTAGCTATACCTGTAACTCCCCAATGCAACAAATCAGGCCTTCTGACAGGAGTTACAGCATGAAGCTAGCCGTGATGATGAGCACCCTGTGCATTGCCACTCTTGGCGTGGTGGGTTGCTCCAGCAAAACCGTCGCTCCAGATGAGTACTCCGGGTTTCTCAAGGACTACAGCCAACTCAAGGAGGCCAAGTCACCGTCCGGGGCCGAGGTGATGCGCTGGGTCGATCCCAAGCTCGATATCAACAAGTTCACCAGCGTCTATATCGAACCGACGCAGCTCTATCCAAAACCTCAACCGACCGTGAAGATTCCGCAACAGACCCTCAATGGCATCACCGCTTACTACGATCAGGCGCTCAAGCGTGAAGTGGGCAAATCCTTGCCATTGGCCAGCGGCCCTGGCCCAGGCGTGATCGTGGTGCGTGCGGCGATCACTGCCGTGAGCAGCAAGACCGAAGGCCTGCATGCCTATGAAGTAATCCCGATAGCGCTGGTGGCGGCAGCGGTCAGTACCGCCAGCGGTATCCGCGATCAGGAAACCACCCTGGCCACCGAAGCGGTGTTCCTCGATGGCGGCAATAACAAGGTCGTGGCCCAGGTCGTGCGCAAAGGCACCGGCAAACCGTTGCAGAACGACTCCCAGGTGATGAAGGCCGATGACGTGAAAGCCGTGATCGATGGCTGGGCGTCGGACATGCATCAGTCGTATCTGAAGATGAAAGCCAAATAGTCCCGGAAATCATTCCCACGCACCGCGTGGGAATGATCGGATGACGAGAGTCACTGCCCGACAAACCAGCGGAAATACGGATTCCCTCCATCTCCCTGCATCACCTCGCGAATATCCCGGCCCCAGGCATCCCGATCACCGTCATAGGCGTGCAGGCTTGCGCGATAGAACTGCATCAGGCGTTGTCTGTGCCCCTGCATCCGTTCAGCGAACCCGGCATCGGCATTCACCAGCGGCGGTGCGACATACAGATCCAGCAGCGCAGGTAGCACCCGCGTAATTTCTTTGGACCGAACCCACGGCGCGTATTCGATGCGCGGCTGATCGTCAGTCACCGCCGGTGCGTCGGCGGCAAAACGTTCCAGACCGGCGCGATCGGTGACCCAGGTCGACAGCAACGCCGGCGCCGAACCGATGCCGACGTCCTGCAAGGTGCTGCGTACGCTGTCCTGTTGCAGGCGTCGGGTGATTTTTTCGGCATCCAGTTCGATGGGTGTCAGCGACCCCACCAGCAGCATCTCGTGGAACTCGCTGGTCCACAGCGTCGCGTACGGGAAGACGTCGAGGAAGCTGCGCACCAGTGAACGCGAGTCGTCGATGTTCTGGGTCGGCAGCGGCAGCCACTGTGCGACTAGACCCTGTTTCTCCAGACGACTGGCCGCCAGTTGATAGAAGTCCCGGGAATACAGATTCACCACGCCGGCCGCGGAGGGCGGTGGCGGCTCGAGGGTGATCAGGTCGTAGGTCTGCGGGCCGCGCATCAGTTCCTGACGACCGTCGCGCAGCCGCACATCGACGCCGGGATCGCTGGCAGCGTTGAAGTTGCCCTTGAACAACGGCGCAGCCTTGATCACTGACGGCAGCAGCTCGGCCACGACCCGATGTTCCAGCCCCGGATAGCGCAGCAACGCGCCGGCAGTGATGCCGGTGCCGAAACCGATGACCAGCGCCGAGCGCGGCTCGCCGTTGTGGATCAGCAGTGGCAGCAGCGCCTGAATCCGCATGTAACGCAGCGACGGCATCGCATCGCCGGTATTCGACACACCCTGGATGTACAGGCGCTGGAAAGCGTTCTGGCCCCGGCCTTGAGTGACCACCGCGACCGTGCCGCCGCGTCCCTCTTCATAAAAGGCCAGCGTGCCGTTGCGCGCACCGGGGAGCAGGCTGGCGAGTTTGTCGACCGGCGTCAGCACGGCCAGTGCAACGGACAGCAAGCCCAGCGCGGCCACTGCCTGACGCCGGCCTTTCTTCACGCCATGGCCCTTGCGCACGGCGAACCAGCCGATGCAGGCGGCAATGATCGCCAGCAGGCCCAGTGTGCGTACTAACCCAAGCAACGGAATCAGCAGGAAACCGCAGAGCATCACGCCGATGATCCCGCCCAACGTGTTGAACGCCACCACCGCGCCGACATCGCGGCCGACATGCTCGGGGCCGACACTCAAACGCAGGGCCAACGGAAACGCCGCGCCCAGCAGCAAGGTCGGCAGGAACACAATGCACAACGCCGCAACAGCGAAACGTGCGCTCATGCCGGCCAGTTCACTGGCGCCTTGAGTCACGAGCCAGATTTCCGCCTGACTCTGGGCGATCACCAGCCAGCGACCGAGCAGGGCGATTTCCAGCAGGGCAATCAGTCCCGCGCCAGCGATCAGCAAGCCGAACACGCCCCACGGATCGCGAATTCGCTCTACCCGGCGAGCGAGCAGGGCACTGCCGAGAAACAGTCCGGTCAGGTAGGTCGCCAGCACCACGGCGAACGCGTAAGTGCGGGTACTCATGAATTGCACGATCGACTGCGACCACACCACTTCGTAGCCGAGGGCCACGCCGCCGGCGATGGAATACAGCCAGAGGGCGGTGCGATCCGGAGCTTTTTCAGTGTGATGCTTGAGCGGGGCTTCGACCGGCATCGGATGCTGGCGCTGCCAACCCAATGCGCCGGCGGCGGCCAGCAGATTGAGCATCGCTGCGGCCAACGCACTGCCGCGCACGCCGAGGGTGGCGATCAGCACGAACGCCGCGAGCAGGGTGCCGACAATCGCCCCCAGGGTATTCGCCGCGTACAACTGGCCGCCGCCCTTGCCCGGCGCACTGCCCAGCGAGCGCACCAGCACCGGCAGCGTGCCGCCCATCAACACGGCGGGAACGCCCACCAGCATGAACGGCAACACCCAGGCCAGCAGACCGACATGATCCTGCAACCAGGCAAACGGACTGGCCGCCACGCTCATGGCAAACGTCGCACCGACGCCCAGCACGGCCACCAGTACTTCCAGCCCGGCATATAGCAAAACCGGTTGCGCCAGGCGATCCGCCCAACGCCCGAACAGCCAGCCACCGATAGCCAGCCCGGCAAAGAAGGCACTGATGCCGGTGGTGATCGCGTAGACCTCGACCCCGACCACCAGCGACAGCTGCTTGATCCACAGCACCTGATACACCAGCGCCGCCGCGCCGGAAATGCACAGCAGCAGGGCGGGGATCAGCAACGCCGGGGCGGCGGTATGCGGGAGGGGATGGGCCGACGACTTGCTGGCGACACGTGAGGACATTGCGACTGCCTTGTTCCGGTTCATGAATGATTGTTCCCATGCATAGCGTGGGAACAATCACTAAAAAGGGCCGCTCGCCAATGACGGCGAGCGGCGGTCAAGCGGCCTTACTGTGCAGGCTGGTTCTTCATTTTTTCTTCGATCTTCGCGTCCACCGCCGCACGGATCTGGTCGATGCTGAAGCTCGCCGGTTTCTGGCTCGGTGGGTACTCGATGAAGGTCTGGAGGAAGCGCGCTGCCTTGGTGGTGGCGACGGCGACCAGATAGACGTTCTTGGTCGACCAGTCGTAATACTGATCGGACACCACGTCGGCCCGCTCATACGGGTCCATCCTCAGGTTGAAGATTTTCGGTACGCGCAACGGTGTGAACGGGTTGCTCCACACCGCGAAGCCACCGGGTGCACGCTGCTCGGCGAACACGGCTTTCCAGTTGCCGAAACGCATCGACACCAGCATGCCGTCGTCGTTGAAGTAGAAGAATTCGTTGCGTGCACCGTTCGGTTGTTGGCCGGTCAGGTAAGGCAACTGGTTGTAGCCATCCAGATGCACCTTGAAGTTGGTGCCGCCGCTGGTGGGCGCCCAGCCCTTGAGCAGCTTGCTGGCGACATCGGTATCACCGGCCGCCGCGAGCAAGGTCGGGAACCAGTCGAGCCCGGAGAACATCTCGTTCGAGACCTCACCCGGTTTGACCTTGCCCGGCCAGCGGATCATCGCCGGTACACGGTAGGCGCCTTCCCAGTTGGAGTTCTTCTCGTTGCGGAACGGCGTGGTCGCCGCGTCCGGCCAGGAGAACTGGTTCGGCCCGTTGTCGGTGGTGTAGACGACGATGGTGTTGTCGGCGATTTTCAGGTCGTCGAGGGTCTTGAGCAGTTTGCCGACGTCGCCGTCGTGCTCGACCATGCCGTCCGCGTACTCGTTGCCGGGCATGCCGCTCTGGCCCTTCATCGAATCACGCACATGGGTGAACAAGTGCATGCGGGTGGTGTTCATCCAGACGAAGAAAGGCTTGTCGGCCTTGGCTTGTTTTTCGATGAACGCCTGGGCGGCAGCGGTGGTTTCGTCGTCGATGGTTTCCATGCGTTTGGTGGTCAGCGCGCCGGTGTCTTCGATCTTGCCGTCGGCGAAGCTGTGGATCACGCCACGCGGGGAGTTGGCCTTGACGAACTCTGCATCGTCTTTCGGCCAGTAAGGACGTTCCGGTTCTTCTTCGGCGTTGAGGTGATAGAGGTTGCCGAAGAACTCGTCGAAGCCGTGGTTGGTCGGCAGGTATTCGTCCTTGTCACCGAGGTGGTTCTTGCCGAACTGGCCGGTCGCGTAGCCCTGGGACTTGAGTGCCTGGGCAATCGTGATATCGCGCTTTTGCAGCCCGACCGTGGCGCCCGGTGCGCCGACTTTCGACAGGCCGGTACGCAGTGGCGTCTGACCGGTGATGAAGGAGGATCGTCCTGCGGTGCAGCTGTTCTCCGCATAGTAGTCGGTGAACATCATGCCTTCCTTGGCTATCCGGTCGATGTTCGGCGTCTTGTAGCCGACCACGCCCATCGAATAGGCGCTGATGTTGGTCTGGCCGATGTCATCGCCGAAGATCACCAGAATGTTGGGTTTTTCAGCGGCTGTGGCAGTTGCCGACAGCGCCATCACCGACGTTGCCACGAGGGCGAGTTTCGGTAGCCACTTGCGTATGCGAGTCATCAGACTTGCTCCTTTTGCGCGGGGGTGGTGTGGTGCGTCAAACGTTTCTTGCAGTCCTGCGTCACGCTTTTGTTATTTCACTTGCTCAGGGGCGGGCGGATCGAACGGGTAGATCCGGCGCCAGTCGCTCGCCATGTCCACAACGGTCCAGCCACGGGAATTCGCTTCGTCGAGGGCCTTGTCCAGGCGCCCGATCTCGGATTTTCGGTCATAGGCCCATTCGCGTTTGGCATCGGTGTGGTGCACCAGGCCCATGAAGCGTTTGCCGGGGCCTGCCGCCGTCCACTGGAGCATTTGCAGGTCGCCGTCGGAGTTGCCGAACGCGAGGATCGGCCGGCGACCGATCACCGCATCGATGCTTTCCGGTTTGCCGGGACCGTCGTCGTTGTGCGCCAGTTTGGCGGTGCGCACGATCGAGGCCTTGCCGTCCTTGTAGCTGAACGCCGTCACGAAGGTGGTGCCGATCACTTGCTCCGGCGGGATGCCGTAGACCTTCTCGGCGAAGGCACGCATGAACGCCGTGTCGCCGCCGGAAACGATGTAGGTCTTGAAGTCCTGGCTGCGCAGGTAGTCGAGCATTTCCAGCATCGGCTGGAAGATCATCTCGGTGTACGGTTTGCCGGTTTTCGGATGCCGGGCCTGGGTCAGCCAGGTTTTGGCGTAGTCATCGAAGGCGTCGGTGGTCATGCCGGTGTGGGTGGCGGCGAAGATCTTCAGGATGCCGTCCATGCCGGCGGCGGCGAGTGCCTTGTGGTCATTCTCGATCACGGCCTTGAACGGTTGCGTGGTTTTCCATTCCGGGTGCTGCGGTGCGGTGCGCTTGACCTCGTCGAAGGCAAACAGCAACTCGAAATACGCTGGTTGCTCGCTCCAAAGAGTGCCGTCATTGTCGAACACGGCAATGCGTTCGGCGGGTTTGACGAAGTCCTTGCCGGACTGGTCGGTGATCGCCTGGACAAACTCGATGATGTGCTTTTTCGCCGGCCCGTCGTTCCATGACGGCAGTGGCTCGCTGGCCTGGGCCAGCAATGGCAGTGCGAGGCTGAACAACAGGGCCAGACCAAAACGTTGGCGGTGCAGCATCGGGTTCGTCATGGGAAATCCTTCTCGTGGACGGGATTGAGCGGGCGCAAGGCCGGGGCCGATCGGGCCTGCTGCTGTTCGGCCTGACTGTGAAGCGTAGACAACGATTGGCGCAGTTGGCCCAGTGTTTGTTCGGTGGCCGGCTCGCGGCCGTAAAGGCCACGCAACAGTCCTTGCAGGCGTTGCCCTGAGTCGACCAGTTTCAAGCCCAGCCCACGGCGGCGCAGCCACAGATAAACAGCGCTCAATTGCGCAGGCTTGCTGGTGAGTTGCGGGGTGATTTGTTGCCACGCGCTTTCGGCTGATTGCTGCCAGGCCAGCGCTCGTTTGTGCTTGCGGGTTTGCCACTGCTGGCGGGCACGGCTGAGCGCTGGCCAGCCCAGATAGCCGCCAACGATCAGTGCGACGAGCAAGGCCAGCCACGCCAGCCAATGGGTGGAAAGGTGCAGGCGATTGTTCTGGCCGAGTCGTTTGAGGTCTTCGGTGATCGAGAACACCGGCTTGTACGCACTGTTGGCGGCGGCCTCGAAAGTGATCGCAGGAACCTGCGCGGTGCGACTTTGCTGCGCGCGCGAATCCCACCATTTCACCTCGATGGCCGGCAGGGTGTGGGCGCCGGCCGTGTCGATGCGATAGCTGACGCTGTCGATGCGCTGACCGCCGAGGATATCGCCGCGACCGTCATCCAGATTGCTGATCTGCGGGGTCTTCACATAGCGACTCAGTCCGTTGACCTCCACCAACGCTGGAACGGGCAGCGCCATGGCGAGTGCGCCGTCGGCCTGCAGCGTCAGTTGGCGGGTGATGCTGTCACCGACTTTCAGCGGCGTTGCCGAATTGATGAGGGTTTGATTGAAGCGCAGCCCCGTGGCCACCAGCGGCGTTTCACCGGGTTTGAAACCGGGTGGCTGGTCGGCGCTGAACTGTAGCGGCTGGCTCTGGGCACTGATCTCGGTGCTGGCCTGGCCGGGGCTGGCGCGCACGGTCAGGGCCGGAATGTTGAAACCCCGGGCAGCGTTTGGCGTGATCAGATAGCTGTAGCGCAGGCCCGTGAAATTCTGGCCGTCGAAGGTCTGGTTCAGGTGCTGGGCCTGACCGTCCGGCGGCATGACCAGCGCGCCGTCGAGCTTCAGGTCGGGCAGGGTGGGGGCGCTGGTGAACCAGGTGTCGGTGAGAACATCGAGTTGCAGCGCCAGCAGGCCGCCGACCATGGCGCCTTCGGCGGGTTGCAGGTGAGCCTGCACGCGCAGCTGCGGTTCAGCGGCTGCTATCTGGGCGCTCAAAAGGCACACAAGCCCTATCAACCGGTTCATGGCTTGGCCTCCGCCTGATCCTGCACGCTGAATTTCTGCTTGAGGAATTTCGCCGGGGAGGTCGTGAGGTTCTGCAACCACAGCGCATCCGACGCCGCTTGTTCGGTCTCGACCGTTTTGCTCTGGCCCTTGCCCGGTGCCTTGTCGAACTTGACCTCGTCCGGTTTGGTTTGCGGCGCGTTCTGTTCGGCGCTCGCGGTGTCTTTCTGCAAGGCAATCGCCAACGCCAGATTGGCTGTGGCTTCGGGGAATTGCGCTTGCAGCTTCAGGGCCTGGGTGTACGCCGCGATGGCTTCGTCGAACTTGAAGCGGCGCACGTAGATGTTGCCCAGATAGAAATACGCTTGAGGCGTGTCCAGCCGCGCGAAGGTCGCCAGCGCCAGGTCGTAGTCAGCCGCGTGATAGGCCGCCACGCCTTTCCAGTACGGATCGACAAACAGCGCCGCCGCCTGCGGGAAATGCTCATGCTCGAAGGCCCAGCGCCCTTGCTGGTCGCGGGTAAAGAAAGCGTCGGTCAGCGCGTTGGCCTGAGCCGGCGCTGCTGGCCAGCCAAGGCCCACGGCCACTGCCAGCATCCAGTTCACGCTCCAGCCTTTGCGCACGTTGAACAGCGCCAGCAATACCAGCGGCCAGCACAGCCAGTAACCGGCGTCTTTCCAGTGCAATTCCCGCTGTTCGGCGCTGGCGCTCTGGAAGTGCTGCTGCGCGTGCAGTTCGACCCAGTCCAGATCGTCGTCATTCAGGGTCAGGCTGCCGAGCGGCGCATCGAGCGCCGAGGCCAGTTGCTTGATGGCGGCCGGATCGAAACTGCCCAGGGTCGGGCGACCGTTGGCATCGATGCGCGGCTGGCCGTTGGCGTCCTGAATGATGCCGCCATCCTGATTGCCCACCGCGAGTATCAGCACTTGCAACTGTTCATCCGTATTTTCGATCGGCGCGGTGTCGGCGCCATCGGTGATCAGCAGCAGGCTGCCCGGGACCTTTTCAGCGTTGAGCAAGCGCCTGGCCTGATCGATCACCGCGCCGACGTTCTTGCCCGGTTTGTCGATCAGTCCGGTGCCCAAGGCTTGAATGAACGTGTCGAGCAACGCCGGATCATCGGTCGACGGCAACACCAGATGCGCACTGCCGGCGTAGGCAATCAGCGCGGTGCGGGCACCGGCGCGGCGCTGGATCAGGTCGTGCAGCTTGTGTTTGACGGCCTCAAGGCGAGTGGGCTGCACGTCGTTGGCATCCATCGACGGCGACAGATCGACAGCCACAATCAGCGGCGCGCGATTCTCCAGAAAGTCCGGGCGATCCTGCTCCCAGGTCGGCCCGGCCGCTGCCACCGCGCCGAGCATCAGCAGCGCACACAGCCAGTGCACCGGGCGCAGGCGCTGGTGATCCTGCGGGGTGACCAGCAAGTGCGGCAGCAGATGCCCGGCGATGTTGCCGCGCAGCCTGCGTTGCAGGTCACGGCCACGGCGCCAGAGCCACGGCAGCAGGGCGCCGAACAGCGCCAACAGCAGCCACAGCGGGCGCAGGAAGTGGAAGTCACCGAGATTGATCTCCATCTCAGGCCTCCTGCCGCTGACGTGCAACCGCCAGCCGTGGGTGCAGCAGCGCGCCGAGGTGGTACAGCGCCAGGACCAGCAGGGCCGCGCCCAACGGCCAGTGGAACAGTTCGCGTTGCGGCTGATGACTGAGGGTTTTCACTTGATGCGGCGTCAGACGGTCGAGGGTGCTGTAGACCTGATCCAGCGCGTTGCGATCTTCGGCGCGGAAGAACTGGCCGCCGGTGGTTTTGGCGATTTGCTCCAGCCCCGGCAGATTGACCTTGGCCTCGCCGGAGGCGCTCGGGTCGCCGATGCCGATGGTGTGAATCACCACGCCTTTGGCAGCGGCCATTTCGGCGGCATGGTCCGGCGTGATCGCACTGCTGGTGTCGTTGCCGTCGGTGAGCAGGATCAGGACTTTCTCCTGTTCATGGGTCTTGTCCAGCAACTTGAGGCTGAGACCGATGGCATCGCCAATCGCGGTGTTCGGGCCGGCCATGCCGATGCCGGTGTCGGCCAGCAGCAGCGACAGGCTGGCGTGATCAAGGGTCAGCGGCGCCTGCGGATAGGCGCCGCTGCCGAACACGATCAGGCCGAGGCGGTCGTCCTTGCGCTTGTCGATGAAGGTCTGGACGACGTCTTTGACCGCTGCGAGGCGATTGATTTTCTGGCCACTGGCGTTGGTGAAATCTTCGGTTTCCATCGACTGCGAAATGTCGATCGCGAGCATCAGGTCGCGCACCGGTTGCTGACGCTCGATGGGCTTTTCGATGAATACCGGACGGGCAACGGCCAGCAGCAACAAGGCCCACACCAGGAAATTGAGCAGCAGTTGCCAGTGATTGCGGCGGCTGCCGGCGGTGCCCGGTGTTTCACCCACGGCGCGGCTCATGGCGTTGAAGAATGGCACACGCACGGCGCTGCGGGCTTCCTGATACGCGGGCAGGTAGCGGTAGGCCAGCCAGGGCAGCGGCAGCAGGAGTAACAGCCACGGGTAATCAAGCTGCCACATGATGGTGCTCCACCCAGTGTTGGCAGGTGTCGAACAGCGCCTGACGCTGCGGTGCAGGCAGGTCGCGCAGAACGTCGTCGGGGGCGTAGGCCAGTCGGGCCAGTTGCTGGCTGAAATCGGCGGGCAGCGTTTTTTTGCTGTGTTGCTGCAAGAAGTGTTGCCAGTCCTCTTGTTCAGCGGCTGCGACCGATTGCGATTGCGGCATGGAAATAGCCACACGCTTGAGCAACTCCGGCAATTCGCGCAAGGCATTCAGGTCATCACTGCGATCACGCAACTGCGCCAGTCGCACCAGCGCTTCCCGTCGATACCGGTCGCGCCGCCATTGCCGATACCGCCGCGCCCCGATCGCCAGCGCTGTCAGTAGCAGAACCGCCAGCAATACCCACCAGCCCCAGGTCTGTGGCGCGTAACTGATCGGCACGGGCAGGCCCAACTCCTTGAGTTGTTCGATGCTTGGAATGTTCGGGTTCACCGCCGGGGTCCGGCGCTTTTGCCAAGCTCGGCGCGCAATTGCTGATGGGCTTCTGCGGCGGTGCTGAACATCATCAGCGGCACCTGACTGCGGCGCAGCAGGGTGGCGACGTCCTTGAGCCGGCCACCGAGAAAATCCCCCAGCGGCTGATGCACGTTGCGTTTCTCGACCGCCAGTTCCACTTGCAACTGGCCCTGGGTGACCAGCAGTCGACCATCGCTCGGCAGCTTCATCGCCAACGGGTCGTAGACTTGCAGAGCGATCACATCGTTGTGTGCTGACAGTTGCCTCATCAACTGCAAGGTGCGTTCGCCGGCCCCGGCAAAGTCGCTGACGATGCAAATCAGATGGTCATGCCCGGCCAGCGCCAGACAACGCTGCAAGGCCTTGTCCAGTTGATCCTCGTCTTCGGCGTCGGGGTTGCCGGCGTTCAGCGCCTGGTTCTGTTCGGCGATGCGACTGAGCAAGACCTCGACCCGTTTGCGGCTGCGCAGCGGCGCGATGCAGTCGATGCGCCGATCGTTGAACACCAGCCCGCCGACCCGGTCCCCGGCATGGAATACCATCCACGCCGCCAGTGCGCCGAGTTCGGCGGCGACAGCGGATTTGAAGCTGCGCTGAGATCCGAAAAACATCGACATGCGCTGGTCGACCACGATCAGCGCCGGGCGATCGCGTTCCTCGGTGAAGGTGCGCACCACCGGTTTGCCGGTGCGCAGCGAGGCGCGCCAGTCGAGATGGCGCAAGTCGTCACCGGGCTGATAACGGCGCAACTCATCGAAGTTCAAACCCCGGCCACGCAGACGCGAGGCGTGGTTGCCGGCGAGGATGCTGCCCTGTGGCTGGCGGGCCAGGAAACTCAGATCACGGGCCTTGAACTCCAGCGCCATCAACTGTGCGAGAGAGACATAGACCAGCCCGTCGGTGCTTTCCATATCAGGCCTCAGGCGGGAATCGCCACCTTGTCGAGAATCCGGTCCAGCACCTGATCGGCGCTGACGCCATCGGCCACCGCGTCATAGCTCAGTTGCAGGCGATGGCGCAGCACCGGGTGCACCACGGCGCGCACGTTGTCCGGCGAAACGAAATCCTGACCCTGCAACCACGCATCGGCGCGGGCGCAACGGTCCAGCCCGATGCCGCCGCGCGGACTGGCGCCGATGGCGATCCAGCGGCCGAGGTCTTCGTCGTAATCGGCCGGATGGCGGGTGGCGTTGATCAGGTCGATCAGGTAGCGGTCGATGGCGGGGGAGACGTGCACCGCGCTGACTTCCTTGCGTGCGGCGAAGATCACTTCCTGCGCCAGTTCGAAGCCCTTGGCCGGCGCGGTGTTGGCGCCCTGGGCGAACTCTTCGGCGCGCAGCAGTCGCAGCACCTGGCTCTCGTTGTCGGCGCTGGGGTAGTCGAGCAGGACTTTCATCAGGAACCGGTCCATCTGCGCTTCCGGCAGCGGATAGGTGCCTTCCTGTTCAATCGGGTTTTGCGTCGCGACAACAATGAACAACTCCGGCAGCACGTGGCTGTTACCGGCCACGGTGATCTGCCGTTCTTCCATGGCTTCGAGCAATGCCGCTTGCACCTTGGCCGGCGCGCGGTTGATCTCGTCGGCCAGAATCAGATTGCCGAACAGCGGGCCGGGCTGGAAACGGATCTCGTTTTTGCCTTCGAGCTGATGCAGCACCTCGGCGCCGGTGATGTCCGAGGGCAGCAGGTCCGGGGTGAACTGGATGCGGCTCATCTTTGCGTCCAGATGCCTGGCCAGCGCCTTGACCGTGCGGGTCTTGGCCAGCCCCGGCAGGCTTTCCAGCAGCAAGTGCCCGTTGGCCAGCAGGCCGAGCAGGATCTGCCGGATCACCTGATCCTGGCCGAACACCGTTTCAGCGATGCTGGCCTGCAGGGCGTTGAGGTCGGTGAGTGCGGTCATGGCGCGAGTCCTTGCTCAAAACATGAAGGTCGGGATGACCGGAACGAACGACAGCCGGAAATTCCAGCGGCTGCTGATCTGGTCTTCGGGGTGGATTGCCGAGTACTGGATCTCGCCGGAAATCCGCACCGGCAACTTGCCGAAATTGAAGATCCGCCCGGCGCCGATACCCACGGGAAAGGTCACCTTGTTGCCGCCGTCAGCCTTCCAGTTGACCGTGACGTTGGGCGTCATGCCGACCCGCCATTGGGCCGGGCCGGGAATCACGCGCTGGATGAAGTACTGCACGTTGGTCAGGCTGACGTCCTTGCGGTTGCTGTCGCCGCCGACCGACCACCAATGCTGCGGGAATACGCCGAGCGTCCAGTCCTCGCCCAGATATGCGGCGACGAACGCTGGGCCCAGCGAGTATTTGCCGGTGCCGAGCACGTCCTTTTCAGCGGTAGGGAACATCGCCGTCGGGCCGAAGCCCCAGACCATCTTGCCGCCGCCGGCAAAACGCACCGGTTGCTTGGGCGAGAACACGCCAACGTAGGTCAAGTCGCCGAAGCCGCTGGTACGGTCAAACGGATCTTCGACCACCGAGGCGAAATCGTCGCGGTCACTGAGGATTTCATTCGGCCCCATGCCGATCAGGTTGCCGGCCCTGTGGTTGACCGGAGCGCTGACGTAGCTGATCGGCACGCGGTTGATCAGATTCCAGTCTTCGCCGAGGGAGATCGGGAAGGTCGGCATGAAGCTGTACTTGCCGAGCATCCGTGTGCCGTTGCTGTTCGGGCCCTTGAGCGCGGTGTAGTCGAACTGGTTGACCAGCAGCACCAGGTTGCCCACCGGGTTATCCATCAGTTTGGAGATCTGTTCGGTGGACGGGTCGCAACCGGCCTTCACGACGTCCTTCAGGTCGATGTCGAAGTTCTGTTGCAGGCGATGGCAGGTTTCCGGATCGCCCTTGGTGACAGGGTTGGCGGGGGCGCTACCGAGCCCCGGTAAATCACCGCCCGCGCAGGCCAGGCTGCTGAACAATGCGCTGCATAAGGTCAAGCGGCGAGCGATGGCCATCCCTGGCGCCTCCTTAGAAAAACGCCAGGGTCAGGTTGACGGAAACGCCATTGCCTTCAGGACGGTTCTTGGTGTCGAACTCCGGCACCCAACGGGCACTGACGCTGGCCTGGGCGTCGGCGAATTTGCCGCTCCAGCCAACGGTCGGGCCGGCACCGACCGAACGACCGCGAAAGCCGTTCAGGGTGTCGGCGGTGTCACCCTTGTCGTCGCTCACCTGCTGGATGTAGCCGGCGACCAGCCCGGCATTCCAGCCGTTGCCAAAGCCGTGGGTCCACAGGGCTTCGAGGGAAAAGATGTCGCCCGTACGGTAATCGGTGGCCTTGTTCTCGGTGTAGAACTGCAGGTTGCCGGACAGCGTGAGCTCGCCACCCTTGCCGTCCAGATGCGAGAACGCCACGGTGGGCATGAACGTGTAGTTGTTCTGGCCGGGGTTGGCCAGGCGATTGTCGTTATAGGCACCGGTCGGTACGTAAATCGGCAGCGAAAACGAGATGTGGTTGAGCTCGTCGAAGTGGTAGCCGGCGGCGATCGGCGTGATCAGCGCGTCGGCAAACTGGGTGCCGGAATCGCTGGTGCCGAGGGTGCGTCCACGGGGGCCGGTGATGGCCGCATCGATGTCGGTGTATTGAACCGGTATGCCGATGGCCGAGGCATAGTTCCAACGGCCTTTGCCGG
Organism: Pseudomonas sp. GW821-FHT11G12; assembly: GCF_058808055.1. Taxonomy (NCBI): domain Bacteria; kingdom Pseudomonadati; phylum Pseudomonadota; class Gammaproteobacteria; order Pseudomonadales; family Pseudomonadaceae; genus Pseudomonas; species Pseudomonas sp. GW821-FHT11G12. The sequence continues at coordinate 1,530,425 of NZ_JBXARH010000001.1, read as the reverse complement.
TGTCCCAGACGTGAGTGACGTTGGCCATGGTGTAGGAGACTTTCATCTTGATCCCGGCGCTGACCGCCCCGGAAATCGGTGCGCCACGACTGCCCTTGAGCTCGCCGTCGTACCAGATGCTGGTAAACGACGTCACCCAGCCCGGTGCCGGCGGGACGACCCCGGCATTGGAAAACACCTGCTGGCCGGTAATCGGTCGCCCGACACCGCCCTCGGCGGCGTACAGCGCCGGGCTGCCGAGCATGCACAGCGCCAGCAACGGGCGCACAACGGAAGGCTTGACCATCACTGACTCCGCTTATTGTTTTGTGTCGACCGGGTTGAGCAACGGCATTTTCCATTCACCGCTGGCGACTTCCGGTCTTGGCAGATACAGGCGCAAGACCCCGTAGAACGGGCCGTCCGGCGCAGGCAGCCAATTGGCTTGCTTGTCTTTCCCCGGATTCTTGTGCTGCACGTACAGGGTCAGACCGCCATCGGCATCGAGCTTCAGGTCCGGCAGCATCCGCGAGTTGATCAGGTAGCGGTTGAGCGGGTTGGCCACCAGCAGTTTGGTCTTGCCGTCGTACATCGTCAGTGACCAGAACGCATCGGCGGGGGGCAGGGCGCCCTTGTCGAAATGCAGGGTGTAGTCGTGTTTCGAGGCATCGGCGTGCTGCCCGTCCTTGTCGACGAAGTAACCGATGTAGTTGGCCTCTTCGGCGGAGTTGCCGAAGATTCCCATGTTGGCGCCAGCGTAGCGGTACAGGTAATTGCCCTTGAGGTGATCGCGGGTACCGAACAGATCACCGCTGGAAACCTGATGGGTATCGACCTTGTCTTTCTGAAACGCGGCGAACTCGGCTTTTGCATCGGCAATGCCGTCTTCCAGAGCCTTGCGTTGCTCGGCGCTGAGGGCCTTCAGATCGAAGGGTTGGCCGGCACCGATACCGATTTTGGCGAAGCGGGCCAGCAAGTCTTTCTCGACATCCTGCGGCGGCGTGAAGGCCAGCATGAAATTCAGGTAACGGAACAGGTCCGGGGTTTCGCTCATGGTCGGCGTCGGTTTCGGCCAGCTGACTTTCGGCGCTGGCGCCGGGGCTTTCTGTTTCACGTAATGGCTGAGAGGTTCGACCTTGTAGCCTTTCTGGATCTGCTTGACCTTGGACAGGTCCTTGTCGTCGAACAGTTGTGTGCGGTACAGCGCGTAGGTGATGTTGCTTTCACTGCGCAGCAGACGGTCGATGTTCAGCGGCTGCTGGCCCTGCCAGTTCGGCCCGGCAATCATGAAATGACCGCCGATGTTGCCGGTGCTGCGGGTGCCCAGGTAAGCGAAATTCTGCGTGTAGGCGTCGATCAGTTGCACCGAGTAATAACGGTGCTCCTCGATGGGCGGCAGGGTGAGAATCTGCGGCTCGGCACGCAGGTCCATCCAGACGAACGAGTAAGGCGTGTCGGCGTTGGGCGTGACGAATGCGGTGTCTTTTGCGGTGAAGGCTTTGGCAGTGTTGCCGATCCTGTTCAGTGGCGCCTTGTAGTTCGGACTCTTGGTGTCGATAGCCTGGGTGTAGAGGGTCTTGTACATCTCCACGACCGGGAAACCGTACAGGTAGGCTTCCTTGGCGATGCCCCGGGCTTCATCGGGGCTGGCGGTGAAATCCTGAGCGCCGACGCCACAGCTGACAAACGTGGCCATGACGCTGTATGCCGCCACCTTGAGGGCTGGTTTCGACCGGTTACAGAGGACGGACGTCAGCGAGCGCGCCGACGAAAAGGCGTGAACTTCCGTTTTATTCGACATGATTCCCCGATTCCCTGGTGGCTCAGTGGACGACTCGGCACTTCGCGGCCGTTAAGGCGTAATCCTTTTCTTATCAAGCCTGTAGGACATGTCTGTTGAAGCTAGCAGTTAATCGGGGGTTAGCCAGTCAGAGGGATTAATTCTTTGGTTTTGTGCGCAGGATCACGCCAGTTTGTGTACTGGCGCGAGCCCTGTGCAAAGTCAGTGTTTTTTTGCCTGCTCGCGTACCCGTTCTTCCTGTTCGCGCAGTTCCGGGGTGAACTCGGCGCCGAAATCTTCCGGGCTGAACACCTGGCGAATCTCGATCTCGGCTTCGGTGCCCGGCATGGGATTAGGGCAGCGCTTGACCCACTCGATGGCTTCTTCCTTCGACTTCACGTCCCAGATCCAGTAACCGGCGATCAGCTCCTTGGTCTCGGCGAAGGGGCCATCGATCACGCTGCGTTTTTCACCGCTGAAACGCACGCGAGCGCCTTTGCTGCTGGGGTGCAGGCCGTCGGCGGACACCAGAATGCCGGCCTTCGCCAGTTCCTCGTTGTAGTTGCCCATGTCGGTCAGCAGTTGTTCGCTGGGCATCACGCCGGCTTCGGAATCCTGGCTGGCTTTGACAATGATCATGAAGCGCATGGTGTTTCTCCGCTGGAAAGTGAGGGATTCACTGCTTTGTCGAATGGCGGGGGCTTGAATCGACAGGTCGTTAAATAAAAGATGCAGACTCGCGTTTTAACAAGCATCGCCTCCATACGGAATGTGTCCGCCATGCCCACACTGGAACTCACGACCCTGATCCCCGATCGCACCCCGAGCGAGGTACTCGACTTCTGCCTGGAAGGCGTCAATTTACCGAAGATCTTTCCCGAACGCGTCACGCCGCTGGGGGATATCGACCTGAGCAACTTGCGTATCGAAGCCGGGCGGCAATTCCGTTTCCGGCACTGGATGTTCAATCTGATCCCGTCGAACTGGACGGTGACGATCCGCGAAGTCGGCGACACGCATTTTGTCGATGAAATGCTCAAGGGACCGCTGCGTGCCTTTCGTCATGAACATCGGGTGGCGGCGGGTGAGGGGGGTACGCTGTACACCGACCGCGTGACGTATTCGGCGATTGGCGGGGCGTTCAGCGAGCGATTGCTGGTGAACGGCTACATGCGGCGGATATTCGAGGCCCGCCATCGCAACATGCTGCAATTGCTTGGGTAGCGCTCAAGGTTGTATCCAATCTTGCGTGGTGGCACATGACAATTTCGGTTCAGGCATAGGTCGTCGGACAATTTCGTGGTTAACTTCCGCCTCTTGCATGCTTTCCCAACAACGTTAAGAAGGACTCCGTTCATGGCTCAAGTCACGCTCAAAGGCAACCCGGTTCAAGTCAACGGCCAATTGCCACAAGCCGGTTCCAAGGCACCAGCCTTTTCCCTGGTAGCCGGCAATCTGTCCGACGTCACCCTGAAAGACTTCGCCGGCAAGCGCAAAGTGCTGAACATTTTCCCAAGCGTCGACACCCCGACCTGCGCTACTTCCGTGCGCAAGTTCAACGCTCAGGCCAACGAACTGGCCAACACCGTGGTGCTGTGCATCTCGGCTGACCTGCCATTCGCCCAGGCCCGTTTCTGCGGCGCTGAAGGCCTGGAAAACGTACAGAACCTGTCGACCCTGCGTGGCGCCGAGTTCATCCAGAACTACGGCGTGGCCATCGCTGACGGCCCGCTGAAAGGCCTGACCGCCCGTGCGGTAGTCGTGCTGGACGAAAACGACAACGTGCTGCACAGCGAGCTGGTCAAGGAAATTGCTGAAGAGCCGAACTACGAGGCAGCTCTCTCGGTTTTGAAATAAGTGTTCTGAAACAAGCGCTTTACAATTGTTAACGGCCTGGCCCTGTCCAGGCCGTTTTCATTTGTGTATCAGTGTTTTGGCTCACACCTTGAAACGTAAGTTGAAGGTAAATTGCCGGTAAAGCTGCTTTGCTTTACCCCCACCAGTGCTTATCGTTCAGCCTCCCGTAAAAGAAGCCCACGCGCCCAATGGTTAATCACTCCATGCAATCGTCTTCCCGAAACTCTCGTCGCTGGCTGCTCAGCCTGCTTGTCCTGCTGGTCATCGCCGGTCTGTGCTGGAAATTCTGGCCCGCCGGATCGACCCACAAAGAGGGCGGCGAGAAAGCCGCGGCCGGTCATACCGGTCGTTCGGGGATGATGCGTCCGGGCTTCGGCGGCGCGGCAGGTCCGATCCCGGTGCGCGTGGCGCCGGCCGTCACCGGTGACTTCCCGCTGTATTACAAGGCGCTGGGCACCGTGACCGCGCTCAACACCATCAACGTGCGCAGCCGGGTCGGCGGCGAACTGGTGAAGATCTATTTCGAAGAAGGGCAGATGGTCAAGGCCGGCGACCTGCTGGCGGAGATCGATCCGCGCTCGTACCAGAACGCCTTGCTCCAGGCTGAAGGCACCTTGCTGCAGAACCAGGCTCAGCTGAAGAATGCCCAGGTCGACGTCGAGCGCTATCGCGGCCTGTTCAAGGAAGACAGCATCGCCAAGCAGACCCTGGACACCGCCGAAGCGCTGGTCGGCCAATACCTCGGCACCGTGAAGACCAATCAGGCGGCGGTCAACGACGCCAAGCTCAACCTCGAATTCACCAAGATCCGCGCACCGATTGCCGGTCGCGTCGGCCTGCGTCAACTCGACGTCGGCAACCTGGTGGCGGCGAATGACACCACGTTCCTCGCCGTGATCACCCAGACCCAACCGATCAGCGTGGTCTTCACGCTGCCGGAAAACACCCTCGAAACCGTACTCGCCCGCTACCACAGCGGCGCCAAGCTGCCCGCCGAAGCCTGGGACCGTGGCGACACCAAACTGCAAGCCAGCGGCGTGCTGCAAAGCCTCGACAACCAGATCGACGTGACCACCGGCACCCTGAAGTTCAAGGCACGCTACGAAAACCGCGATCAGTCGCTGTTCCCCAACCAGTTCGTCAACGTCCACCTGCTGGCCGACACCCTCAAAGGCGTCGTGCTGGCTCCGTCGGCCGCGATCCAGTTCGGCACCAACGGCACCTTCGTCTACGCGCTGGACGGCGACAAGAAAGTCACTATCCGCCAGTTGAAGATCGGTGCCAGCGATGGTCAGAACACCGTGATCACCGAAGGCCTGGCCGCCGGCGACCGCGTGGTGCTGGAAGGTACCGACCGTTTGAAAGAAGGCAGCGAAGTCGAAGTGGTCAACGACAGCCAGGACGTGCCGGCCACGCCGACCGAACACCTGCAAGGCAAGTCAGCCGCCACCGCGCCTGACGCTGCTGCCACCAACAAGGCCAAGAAGGGCGCATGAACATTTCGCGTCTGTTCATCCTCCGCCCGGTCGCCACCACGCTGAGCATGCTGGCCATCGTGCTGGCCGGCCTGATCGCCTATCGCCTGCTGCCGGTTTCGGCTCTGCCGCAGGTCGATTACCCGACCATCCGGGTCATGACGTTGTACCCGGGCGCCAGTCCGGACGTGATGACCAGCGCCGTCACCGCGCCGCTTGAACGCCAGTTCGGGCAGATGCCGGGCCTGACGCAAATGGCCTCGACCAGTTCCGGCGGCGCCTCGGTGCTGACCCTGCGTTTCAGCCTCGACATCAACATGGACGTCGCCGAGCAGCAAGTGCAGGCCGCGATCAACGCTGCGACCAATCTGCTGCCGACCGACTTGCCGGCGCCACCGGTGTACAACAAGGTCAACCCGGCGGACACCCCGGTGCTGACCCTGGCCATCACTTCGAAAACCATGTTGCTGCCCAAACTCAACGATCTGGTCGATACGCGCATGGCGCAGAAGATCGCTCAGATCAGCGGCGTGGGTATGGTCAGCATCGCTGGCGGTCAGCGTCAGGCGGTGCGGATCAAGGTCAACCCGGAAGCGCTCGCCGCCAACGGCCTGAACCTGTCGGACGTGCGCACGCTGATCAGCGCGTCGAACGTCAACCAGCCCAAAGGTAACTTCGACGGCCCGACCCGGGTGTCGATGCTCGATGCCAATGACCAGCTGACTTCGCCCAAGGATTACGCCAACCTGATCCTGGCCTACAAGAACGGCGCGCCGTTGCGGCTCAAGGATGTCGCGCAGATCGTCGACGGCGCCGAGAACGAGCGTCTGGCCGCGTGGGCCAACCAGAATCAGGCAGTGTTGCTGAATATTCAGCGTCAACCGGGCGCCAACGTGATTGAAGTGGTCGACCGGATCAAGGCGCTGCTGCCGAGCGTCACCGACAACCTGCCGGCCGGCCTTGAAGTGACCGTGCTGACCGACCGCACCCAGACCATCCGCGCCTCGGTCACCGACGTGCAGCACGAACTGCTGATCGCCATCGCTCTGGTGGTGATGGTGACGTTTCTGTTCCTGCGTCGCGCCAGTGCCACCATCATTCCGTCCGTCGCGGTGCCGCTGTCGCTGATCGGTACGTTTGGCGTGATGTACCTGGCCGGTTTCTCGGTCAACAACCTGACGCTGATGGCTCTGACCATCGCCACCGGTTTCGTGGTCGACGATGCGATCGTGATGCTGGAGAACATCGCTCGTTTCATCGAGGAAGGGGACAGTCCGATGCAGGCCGCGCTCAAGGGCGCGAAGCAAATCGGTTTCACCCTGATTTCCCTGACCCTGTCGCTGATTGCGGTACTGATTCCGCTGCTGTTCATGGCCGACGTGGTGGGGCGGCTGTTCCGCGAATTCGCCATCACCCTGGCGGTGGCGATCCTGATTTCCCTGGTGGTCTCGCTGACCCTGACGCCGATGATGTGCGCGCGGTTGCTCAAGCGTGAGCCGGAAGAACATGAACAGGGCCGTTTCTACCGGGCCAGTGGTGCGTTCATCGACTGGATGATCGCGGCTTACGGGCGCAAGTTGCAGTGGGTGCTCAAGCACCAGCCGCTGACGTTGCTGGTGGCCATCGGCACGCTGGCGTTGACCGTGTTCCTTTATATGGTGGTGCCCAAGGGCTTCTTCCCGGTGCAGGACACCGGGGTGATCCAGGGGATTTCCGAAGCGCCGCAGTCGATTTCCTTTGCCGCCATGGGCGAGCGTCAGCAAGCGCTGGCCAAGGTGATTCTGGAAGATCCGGCGGTGGAAAGCCTGTCGTCCTACATTGGCGTCGACGGTGACAACGCCACGCTCAACAGCGGTCGTCTGCTGATCAACCTCAAACCTCACGGTCAGCGCGACCTGACGGCCGCCGAAGTGATTACCCGCCTGCAACCGCAACTGGACAAACTGGTGGGCATCCGTCTGTTCATGCAGCCGGTGCAGGACCTGACCATCGAAGACCGTGTCAGCCGCACCCAGTACCAGTTCAGCATGTCCTCGCCGGACGCCGAACTGCTCAGCCTGTGGAGCGGGCGCCTGGTGGAAGCACTGGCCCAGCGCCCTGAACTGACCGACGTCGCCAGCGATTTGCAGGACAAGGGCTTGCAGGTGTTCCTGGTGATCGACCGTGACGCGGCCTCGCGCCTCGGCGTGTCGGTGGCGAATATCACCGATGCACTGTACGACGCCTTTGGCCAGCGGCAGATCTCGACCATTTACACCCAGGCCAGCCAGTACCGCGTGGTGCTGCAGGCTCAGGCTGGAGAGAAGATCGGCCCGCAGGCGCTGGATCAGATTCACGTCAAGACCACCGATGGCGGTCAGGTGCGGTTGTCGAGCCTGGCCCATGTCGAGGAGCGTCAGGCGCAACTGGCGATCACCCACATTGGCCAGTTCCCGGCGGTGATGATGTCGTTCAACCTTGCCCACGGTGTGGCGCTGGGGCATGCGGTGGACATCATCGAGCAGGTGCAGAAAGACATCGGCATGCCGATCGGTGTGCAGACTCAGTTCCAGGGCGCGGCCGAAGCGTTCCAGGCCTCGCTGTCGAGCACCTTGCTGCTGATTCTGGCGGCGGTGGTGACCATGTACATCGTGCTGGGCGTGCTCTACGAGAGTTACATTCACCCGATCACGATTCTTTCGACCTTGCCGTCGGCGGCGGTCGGCGCCTTGCTGGCGCTACTGCTCAGCGGCAACGACCTGGGCATGATCGCGATCATCGGCATCATCCTGCTGATCGGTATCGTGAAGAAGAACGCGATCATGATGATCGACTTCGCTCTCGACGCTGAACGCACCCAGGGCATGGCCCCGGAGCAGGCGATCTATCAGGCGGCGCTGTTGCGCTTCCGGCCGATCCTGATGACCACGCTGGCTGCGCTGTTCGGCGCGGTGCCGCTGATGCTGGCCACCGGTTCCGGCGCTGAATTGCGTCAGCCGTTGGGTCTGGTGATGGTCGGCGGCCTGCTGGTGAGTCAGGTGCTGACACTGTTCACCACCCCGGTGATCTACTTGTACTTCGACCGCCTCGGTCGACGCTGGGGCCGTGCGCCTTCGGCCGTGGAGCCGGTAGAACAGCCATGAACCTGTCCGGTCCTTTCATCAAGCGCCCGGTGGCGACCATGCTCCTGAGCCTGGCGATCATGCTGCTGGGCGGCGTGAGCTTCGGCCTGCTGCCGGTGTCGCCACTGCCACAAATGGACTTCCCGGTGATCGTGGTGCAGGCGAGCCTGCCCGGCGCCAGTCCGGAGGTCATGGCCTCGACCGTGGCGACGCCGCTGGAGCGCTCGTTCGGCGCCATCGCCGGCGTCAACACCATGAGCAGCCGTTCCAGCCAGGGCTCGACCCGGGTCATTCTGCAATTCGACCTCGACCGCGACATCAACGGCGCGGCGCGGGAAGTGCAGGCCGCGATCAACGCCTCACGCAATCTGCTGCCGAGCGGGATGCGCAGCATGCCGACCTACAAGAAGGTCAACCCGTCGCAGGCGCCGATCATGGTGTTGTCGCTGACGTCTGATGTGCTGGAAAAAGGCCAGCTCTACGATTTGGCCTCGACCATCCTGTCCCAGAGCCTGTCCCAGGTGCAGGGCGTGGGCGAGGTGCAGATCGGCGGCAGCTCATTGCCGGCGGTGCGCATCGAACTCGAACCCCAGGCGCTGAACCAGTACGGCGTGGCGCTGGACGATGTGCGCAAGACTATCGCTGGCGCCAACGTTCGCCGGCCCAAGGGTTCGGTCGAGGATGACCAGCGTTTGTGGCAGATCCAGGCCAATGACCAACTGGAGAAAGCCAAGGACTACGAGTCGCTGATCATCCACTACAACGGCGGTGCGGCCCTGCGCCTGAAAGACGTGGCCAAGGTCACCGACGGCGTGGAAGACCGCTACAACAGTGGTTTCTTCAATGACGACGCGGCGGTGTTGCTGGTGATCAACCGGCAGGCCGGCGCCAACATCATCGAGACGGTCAACGAGATCAAGGCGCAGTTGCCGGCGTTGCAGGCCGTGTTGCCGGCCAGCGTCAAGCTGAACCTGGCGATGGATCGTTCGCCGGTGATCAAGGCCACCCTGCACGAAGCGGAGATGACCCTGCTGATCGCCGTGGCGCTGGTGATCCTGGTGGTGTTCCTGTTCCTCGGTAATTTCCGCGCGTCCCTGATTCCGACCCTGGCAGTACCGGTGTCGCTGGTCGGCACCTTTGCGGTGATGTACCTCTACGGCTTCTCGCTGAACAACCTGTCGCTGATGGCGCTGATTCTGGCCACCGGGCTGGTGGTGGACGACGCCATCGTGGTGCTGGAGAACATTTCCCGGCACATCGACGAAGGCGTCAAACCGATGAAGGCCGCGTACCTCGGGGCCAAGGAAGTCGGTTTCACCTTGCTGTCGATGAACGTGTCGCTGGTGGCGGTGTTCCTGTCGATCCTGTTCATGGGTGGGATCATCGAGAGCCTGTTCCGCGAATTTTCCATCACCCTGGCCGCGGCCATCGTGGTGTCGCTGGTGGTTTCCCTGACCCTGACCCCGATGCTCTGTGCCCGTTGGCTGAAGCCGCACACGCCGGGCCAGGAGAACCGTCTGCAGCGCTGGAGCCGGCGCACCAACGACTGGATGGTCGGCAAGTACGCCACCAGCCTCGACTGGGTGCTGCGTCACCGGCGCCTGACGCTGTTGAGCCTGATCATCACGGTCGGCGTCAACGTCGCGCTGTACGTGGTGGTGCCGAAGACGTTCCTGCCGCAACAGGACACTGGCCAGTTGATCGGTTTCGTGCGCGGTGACGACGGTCTGTCGTTCAGCGTGATGCAGCCGAAAATGGAGACTTTCCGCCGCGCCGTGCTCAAGGACGAAGCGGTCGAGAGTGTCGCCGGGTTCATCGGTGGCAACAACGGCACCAACAACGCCTTCATGCTGGTGCGTCTGAAGCCGATCAAGGAGCGCAATATCTCGGCGCAGAAAGTCATCGAGCGTCTGCGCAAGGAAATGCCCAAGGTGCCCGGCGCACAGTTGATGTTGATGGCCGACCAGGACCTGCAATTTGGCGGTGGTCGTGAGCAGACCACGTCGCAGTACACCTACATTCTGCAGAGCGGTGATCTCGGCGCTTTGCGCGAGTGGTACCCGAAAGTGGTCACCGCGCTGCGAGCCTTGCCGGAACTGACCGCCATCGACGCCCGTGAAGGACGCGGTGCGCAGCAAGTGACACTGATCGTCGACCGTGATCAGGCCAAACGCCTGGGCGTGGACATGAACATGGTCACCGCCGTCCTGAACAACGCCTACAGCCAGCGGCAGATTTCCACGATCTACGACAGCCTCAACCAGTATCAGGTGGTGATGGAGGTCAATCCGAAATACGCCCAGGATCCGGTCACCCTCAATCAGGTGCAGGTCATCACCGCCGATGGCGCGCGGATCCCGCTGTCGACCATTGCCCACTACGAAAACAGCCTGGAAGACGACCGGGTCAGCCACGAAGGCCAGTTCGCCTCCGAAAGCATTTCGTTCGACATGGCCGAAGGCGTGACGGTGGAGCAGGGCAGTGCCGCCATCGAACGGGCGATTGCCAAGGTCGGTCTGCCGGAAGACGTGATCGCGAAAATGGCCGGCACCGCCGACGCCTTCGCGGCCACCCAGAAGAGCCAGCCGTTCATGATCCTCGGTGCACTGCTGGCGGTGTATCTGGTGTTGGGCGTGCTGTATGAAAGCTACATTCACCCGTTGACGATTCTGTCGACGCTGCCGTCGGCCGGGGTCGGTGCGTTGCTGTCGATCTATGCGCTGGGCGGCGAGTTCAGCCTGATCTCGCTGCTCGGGTTGTTCCTGTTGATCGGCGTGGTGAAGAAGAACGCGATCCTGATGATTGACCTGGCACTGCAACTGGAACGTCATCAGGGCATGGCGCCGCTGGAGTCGATCCGCAGCGCCTGCCTGCAACGTCTGCGACCGATCCTGATGACCACGCTGGCGGCGATTCTCGGTGCCTTGCCGTTGCTGCTCAGCCGTGCCGAAGGTGCGGAAATGCGCCAGCCGCTGGGCCTGACGATCATCGGCGGGTTGATTTTCAGCCAGGTGCTGACCCTTTACACCACACCTGTGGTTTACCTCTATCTCGACAAGGCCCGCCACCGCTTCAACAAGTGGCGTGGCGTACGTACCGATGCCGCTCTGGAAACTCCGCTATGAATGACCGTTCGCTTATCCAACTGGCCAGTGTCCGCGGCTCGCGTTTGCTGAGCCTGTCACTGTGCGTGGCGATGCTCAGTGCGTGCGCCGTCGGCCCGGACTACCAGCGCCCGCAGACCGCCGAAATTGCCCAGTACAAAGAGGCCGAAGGCTGGCGTCAGGCCAGTCCTGCCGACTCTCTGGCCCGTGGCGCCTGGTGGGAACTGTACGGTGATCGCCAGCTCAACGAGTTGATCGAGAAGCTCAACAGCGCCAACCAGACCGTCGCCCAGTCCGAGGCGCAATACCGTCAGGCCCAGGCCCTGGTGCGTGATGCACGCGGGGCGTTTTACCCGAGCATCGACCTGAGCGCGGGCAAGACCCGTTCCAGCCAGGGCACCGGCAGCAGCAGTTCGAGCCTGAGCAGTTCTTCCAGCGGGATTCGTGACACCTACAACGCCCAGTTGGGCGTCAGTTGGGAGGCCGATGTCTGGGGCAAGTTGCGTCGTGGCCTGGAGGCCAACGAAGCCAGCGCCCAGGCCAGCTTCGCCGATCTGGCGGCGATGCGTCTGAGCCAGCAGTCGGAATTGGTGCAGAACTACCTGCAATTGCGCGTGATCGATCAGCAGAAGCGCCTGCTGGAGTCGACAGTGGCGGCCTATGAGCGCTCGCTGAAAATGACCCAGAACCAATACAACGCCGGGGTCTCCGGGCGTGACGCGGTAGCCCAGGCGCAGACACAACTCAAATCCACCCAGGGTGATCTGGTGGACCTGATCTGGCAGCGGGCGCAGTTCGAAAACGCCATCGCGGTACTGACCGGCCAGCCTCCGGCGCAATTCAAGCTAGCCGAAACCCAGGACATCCCGAAGCTGCCGCAGATTCCGCTGAGCTTGCCGTCGCAATTGCTGGAGCGTCGCCCGGACATCGCTTCGGCGGAACGCTCGGTGATCGCGGCCAACGCCAACATCGGCGTGGCCAAGGCCGCGTATTACCCGGACTTCAGCCTGAGCCTCAGTGGCGGCTACAGCAGCAGTACTTCGCGGGACCTGATCAGCCTGCCGAACCGGTTCTGGTCGGTGGGGCCGAAAATGAGCCTGCCGCTGTTCGACGGCGGCCGACGCTCGGCGGAAGTTGATCGCACCGAAGCGAAGTACGACGAAACTGTGGCCAAATACCGGCAGACCGTGCTCGACGGCTTCCGTGAAGTGGAAAACTATCTGGTGCAGTTGAAAGTGTACGAGGACGAGGCGGCGGTACGCCAGGAAGCCCTTGATGCTGCGCGCGATTCCTTGCGTCTGACCCAGAACCAGTACAAGGCCGGGCTGATTGCCTACATCGACGTGGTGGTGGTGCAAGCCACGGCGTTGAGCAACGAGCGGACGGTGCTCAATATCCTGCAGAGTCGACTGATTGCCAGTGTGCAATTGATCGCGGCGCTGGGCGGTGGCTGGGACGGGCAGCTGGAAACCAGCCAGAATCCGTAACCCTGAATTCCCACGCAACGCGTGGGATCGATCAGTACTGCGACTGCCGGGCTAGAGCCTTGTCGAACGATCAAACAAGCGTTTCATCGGCTTGATGGCCATTTGATTACTTTGTCAGTGCGTTCTTCTGTGCAATCAGTACAATCGGCGCATTTGGCCCCGCTGAGAACGGAAGCAGTACGGTGGGGTGGTCACGAGAATTCTCATGCTCATCGGTAGTTATTCCTTCACGCTGGTTTTCATTTCGCTGTGTGTGGCGATCCTCGCGTCCTATACCGCGCTCGACCTTACAGGGCGCATCGCCACCGCCAAGGGTCGCGCCGTGCATTTGTGGACGGCCGGCGGCGCGTTCGCCATGGGCATCGGCGTCTGGTCGATGCACTTCATTGGCATGCTGGCCTTCAAACTACCGATCAGCCTGGGTTACGACATTTCGATCACGGCGTTGTCGCTGTTGATCGCCGTGCTGTCCTGCGGGTTTGCGCTGTGGCTGGTCAGCCAGCCGAAACTGCCGGCCTGGCAACTGGCCTTCGGCGCCTTGATCATGGGTGCCGGCATCAGCGCCATGCACTACACAGGTATGGCCGCAATGCGCATGCAACCGGGCATCGATTACGATCCGACGCTGTTCGGCGCTTCGCTGCTGATCGCCGTCGGCGCTTCGGCCGCCGCATTGTGGATTGCCTTTCGTCTTCGTCAGCATTCGCCTTATGTGCGCCTGTTTCGTGCCGGCGCAGCCATCGTCATGGGCATCGCGATTGTCGGCATGCACTACACCGGCATGGCGGCAGCGCGGTTTCCCGAAGGCAGTTTCTGCGGCGCAGCGCTCAGCGGTCTGAATGGCAATGGCCTCGATAATCTGGTGCTGATCACCACGCTCGCGGTGCTGAGCATCGCACTGCTGACCTCGATTCTCGATGCCCGCCTCGAAGCGCGCACCGCCGATCTGGCCCATTCGTTGACCGTGGCCAACCGCGAACTCACCCAACTGGCCCTGCACGACACCCTGACCGGCCTGCCGAACCGCATGCTGCTGGACGACCGGATCAATCAGGCGATGAAAAAGGTCAACGAGCAGGGCGGTTGTTTTGCGCTGATGTTCATCGATCTGGACGGCTTCAAACCGGTCAACGACGCTTTCGGTCACCACATGGGCGACCAGTTGCTGCGCGAAGTGGCGGTGCGTCTGCGTGAAGATTTGCGCAGTCTCGACACGCTGGCACGGATCGGCGGCGATGAATTTGTCCTGCTGGTGCGCCTGACCGAGCCCAACGATGCACTGGGCCTGGCAGCACGTCAGGTCGGTTTGATCGCGCAGTCGTTCCGCGTGGCCGAGCATGACCTGCAGATTTCCGCCAGCGTCGGCATCGCCCTGTACCCGGGTAACGGCCAGAACGCCCAGGAACTGCTGATGAACGCCGACGCCGCGATGTACCACGCCAAGGGCGGCGGTAAAAACGGCTACAGCTTCTTCGACGCCTCGATGAACAGCAACGCCCGCAAGCAACTGCAACTGTTGCAGGACCTGCGTGCGGCGCTGGAACACAGTCAGTTCAGTCTGCATTACCAACCCAAGTTCCACGCGGCCGATGGGCGTCCGGTCGGTGCCGAAGCGTTGCTGCGCTGGGAGCACCCGCTCCACGGCATGCTGATGCCGGACAAGTTCATCGATCTGGCCGAAAAGACCGGGCTGATCATTCCGATCGGCGAATGGGTACTCAACGAAGCCTGCCGGCAGATGCGCGAGTGGTACGTGCTGGGCTACACCGACTGGCGAATCGCAGTGAACCTGTCGGCGTTGCAGTTCTGCCACACCGGGCTGGTGCAAAGCGTCGCCAAGGCCTTGGCCACTCACCACTTGCCAGCCAACAGTCTGACCCTTGAAATCACCGAAACCACGGCCATGAGCGATGCCGACGCGAGCATGACGGTGTTGCAGGAACTGTCCGACATGGGCGTCGATCTTTCCATCGATGACTTCGGCACCGGCTATTCGAGCCTGATGTACCTCAAGCGCCTGCCGGCCAACGAGTTGAAGATCGATCGCGGTTTTGTCCGCGACCTGGAGCATGACAGCGACGACGCCGCCATCGTCTCGGCGATTGTCGCGCTCGGTCAGGCGCTGGGCCTGCGCATCGTGGCCGAAGGCGTGGAGACCGGCGTGCAGCAGGACTTTTTGACGCAACTGGGCTGCGATTCGCTGCAGGGTTATCTGCTCGGCCACCCGATGCCGGCGGATCGCTTCCTGCAGGACATCGTGCGCGGCAAGCCATTGGCGGTGAACTGAACGACTGACACAGGCCATGCAAAACCCCGCAATGACGGTTATTCTTCCTGCGACTGTTACGTGTGCATTGGGGGGAAAGCCTGCATGGATAAAGTCATTGTGATCACTGGCGGCGGTCGCGGAATCGGGGCCGCCACTGCGCTGTTGGCTGCCGAGCAAGGCTATCGGATCTGCATCAATTACCAGACGGACGAACAGGCAGCCCACCACGTACTCGACCAGGTGCGTGAACGCGGCGCCACTGCCATTGCCGTGCGCGCCGATGTCAGTATCGAAGACGAAGTGATCGGCCTGTTTCACCGGGTCGACACGGAGCTGGGCCGGGTCACTGCCTTGGTGAACAACGCCGGCACCGTCGGGCACAAATCGCGGGTCGACGAAATGTCCGAATTCCGCATCCTCAAAATCATGAAAACCAACGTTCTGGCGCCGATTCTCTGCGCCAAGCATGCGATCCTGCGCATGTCGCCCAAACACGGCGGGCAGGGCGGCAGCATCGTCAACGTCTCCTCGGTCGCTGCGCGCCTGGGCTCTCCGAATGAGTACGTCGACTACGCCGCGTCCAAGGGCGCGCTCGACACGTTCACCATCGGTCTGTCCAAGGAAGTGGCGGGCGAGGGGATTCGGGTCAACGCGGTGCGCCCGGGCTACATCTACACCGATTTCCACGCCTTGAGCGGCGATCCGGATCGGGTCAGCAAGCTGGAGTCGGCGATTCCGATGGCCCGAGGCGGGCGGCCGGATGAAGTGGCGGAGGCGATTGTGTGGTTGCTGTCGGACAAGGCTTCGTATGCGACGGGGACCTTCGTCGATCTCGGCGGCGGGCGTTAAGCTTAATGATCGTTCCCACGTCGAACCGTCTGCGTGGGAACGATCAACACGGCAGTGATCCTCAGAACGACCGCACAATCCGCCCCAACGTCTCCATCGCCTTTTCCGAGCTCTCGGTCCACGGGCTGCCGTAGTTCAACCGGATGCAATTCCTGAATCTTTGCGTCGGCGAAAAAATCGGCCCCGGCGCAATGCTGATGCCCTGCGCCAACGCCATCTGAAACAACTTCAACGAATCCATCTGCGGTGGCAGTTCCAGCCACAGGAAATACCCGCCGGCCGGTTGGCTCACGCGCGTCTGCGCCGGGAAATAACGGGCGATGGCCGCGAGCATCGCGCTTTGCTGTTCTTCGAGGGCATAGCGCAATTTGCGCAGGTGACGGTCGTAGCCGCCGTGTTGCAGGTAATCGGCGATGGCCGCCTGGGCCGGCATCGAGGCACAGAGTGAGGTCATCAGTTTCAGGCGTTCGATCTTCTGCGCGTAGCGTCCGGCGGCGACCCAGCCGATGCGATAGCCGGGGGCCAGGCTCTTGGCAAACGAGCCGCAATGCATCACCAGACCTTCGGTGTCGAAGGCTTTGGCCGGTTTCGGCGCCTGCTGGCCGTAATAGAGTTCGGCGTAGACGTCGTCTTCGATCAGCGGCACTTGATGGCGTTTCAGCAGTTCCACCAGTTCCTGTTTCTTGGCCTCGGGCATGGTCGCGCCCATCGGGTTCTGGAAACTGGTCATGCACCAGCAGGCCTTGATCGGATGCCGCTCCAGGGTCTGGGCGAGCACACCGAGGTCGATACCGTCGCGCGGGTGCACGGGGATTTCCACGGCTTTGAGCTTCAGCCGCTCCAGTACTTGCAGGCTGGCGTAGAACGCCGGCGCTTCGATGGCCACCAGGTCGCCGGGTTCGGTCACCGCTTGCAGGCACAGGTTCAGCGCTTCGAGGGCGCCATTGGTGATCAGCAGTTCTTCCATCGGCAGCATCAGCCCGCCGACCATGTAGCGCAGGGCGATCTGCCGGCGCAGTTGCGGGTTGCCCGGCGACATGTCGGTGACCACCATGCGCGGGTCCATTTCCCGGGCGGCGCTGGCCAGCGAGCGTGACAGGCGTTGCAGCGGAAACAGTTCCGGGCTGGGGAACGCCGAGCCGAATGGTACGGTGCTCGGGTCCTTGATCGATTCGAGCACCGAGAACACCAGTTCGCTGACGTCGACTTTGGTGGACTCATTGACCTGGCTGCTGATCACCGGCTCCGAGAACGGGCTCGGGGCGTGGGTGTTGACGAAGTAGCCGGAGCGCGGCCGGGCGCGGATCAGGCCGCGACGTTCCAGCAGGTAATAGGCCTGGAACACCGTGGACGGGCTGACGCCATAGGTCTGGCTCGCGTAGCGCACCGACGGCACCCGCTGACCGGGGCCGAGGACGCCGGAGCGGATCAGTTCAGCGATGTCGTCGGCGAATTTTTCGTAGCGTTTCATCGGTGTCCTGCAATGGATGGGATTTGGAAAACGGTTGTGCCAATGGGCGCAGCGCCATTGGCACAAAGGGTTGCATCTTAAAGGTTCAACGATTCATCGGCGCAACAAACCGGCTCTTCGCCACGCTATAAACCTCAGG
Organism: Pseudomonas sp. GW821-FHT11G12; assembly: GCF_058808055.1. NCBI lineage: Bacteria > Pseudomonadati > Pseudomonadota > Gammaproteobacteria > Pseudomonadales > Pseudomonadaceae > Pseudomonas > Pseudomonas sp. GW821-FHT11G12. The sequence continues at coordinate 1,512,914 of NZ_JBXARH010000001.1, read as the reverse complement.
TTCATCGCTGTCGGCAATCTTGAAGCTCAAGGTCTGCGAGCTGCTGGCCGGGCGATCCGTGGTCATCGCCACCGACACCGGCACATCGACGATCTCGCCTGCCGCCAGGCTCAGCTCGGTCTTGCCTTGCAGCTGGAAGCCGTCGCCATCCACCAGGCTCAGGTTGTAGTCCTGGCGCTGTTGGGTCTTGTTGATGACTTTGAGGGTGTAGATGTTTTCGATCTGGCCCTGGCCGTTCTCGCGGAACAGGCCACGGTCCTTGGTCACGTCCAGCGACACCATCGGCCGTTCGACCAGGGCCAGGGCGAGGGCACCGATCATCAGCACCAGCACCGCGACGTAACCGATCAGCCTTGGACGCAGCAAGTGCGTCTTGCCACCCTGCAATTCACGCTCAGAGGTATAGCGGATCAGGCCTCGGGCGTAATTCATCTTGTCCATGATCGAATCGCAGGCGTCGATGCACGCTGCGCAGCCGATGCATTCCATTTGCAGGCCGTCGCGGATGTCGATGCCGGTCGGGCAGACCTGCACGCACAACTGGCAGTCGATGCAATCACCGAGGCCCGCTTCGGCCGGTTTCACGTCGCGTTTGCGCGGGCCACGGTTTTCGCCACGGGCCACGTCGTAGGAAATTGCCAGGGTGTCCTTGTCGAACATCACGCTCTGGAACCGCGCATACGGGCACATGTGCATGCACACCGCTTCGCGCAGCCAGCCGGCATTGATGTAGGTGGCGCCGGTGAAAAACAGCACCCAGAACAGACTGACACCGCCGATCTGCAGGGTCAGCAGTTCTTCGGCCAGCGGGCGGATTGGGGTGAAGTAGCCGACAAAGGTCAGGCCGGTCAGCACGCTGATCGCTAGCCACAGTGTGTGCTTGGCCGCACGCCGTGCCAGTTTGTTCAGGCTCCACGGTGCAGCTTGCAGCTTGATCCGCTGGTTACGTTCACCTTCGGTGATCTTCTCGCACCACATGAAGATCCACGTCCACGAGCTCTGCGGACAGGTGTAACCACACCAGACCCGGCCTGCGAACACGGTGATGGCGAACAGGCCGAACGCGGCGATGATCAGCAGCGCCGACAGCAGAATGAAGTCCTGCGGCCAGAAGGTCGCGCCAAAGATGTGGAACTTGCTTTCGGAAAGGTCCCAGAGCACCGCCTGACGTCCGCCCCAGTTCAGCCACACGGTGCCGAAAAACAACAGGAACAGAAACCCCGCGCCACTCATGCGCAAGGTGCGGAACAGGCCGGTGAAGCTGCGGGTGAAGATCTGGTTGTCGCTGGTGGCGTTCTTCGCCTTCATTGGGCGCGCCGGTACTTTTTTTATGTGAGGCGTTGCTTCTACGGTTCGGACGGGGATTCGTTCGCTCATGGTCGTTCGCTCATCAGCCTCCATCAGGCCAGTGAACTATGAGCGCCGATCTGTTTGCATAACAGACTCAGGTATTTCAATAAAAAGCGTATCAGATGGGTTTTGCGCCCAGCCCTGCGACAACTTGAAGCAGCTGGCAGGCCGGGGCGCAGATGCTTATCCCAGACGTCTGCGCTGGATCTTGACCGGGATCAGTCAAATGACCGAATCACTGTCGGTGGCCTTGAGGTGTTTGCGTCCGTCTCGGGCGCCTGCGACGGTCAGCGCATCGGCTTCGGCCTCTGTGATGTAAACGCGCCGGCCTTCGATTTCCACGGCTGACATCGATTTTTCACTGTCGGTGATTATTGTCAGGTCACCGCACAGGCGAATCTGCTCACCGTTTTCGGTGGCGAAAAAACAGGTCTGGTTTTCGATGCGCACGGTCATGGGGCTGTCCTTTTTCCAAGGGTGTTGAAAGGTTAGGGCGCAGCCCCGGGGGATCGTTCTGCGCAACCGATTAATGGTCGCTAGACGATCACTGGCGGCATGGTCGTCGGCGGCTCTTCCTTGGGCGGCGGCGTGGTGCCCGGTGGCTCCTGTTCGGGGATCGGCTGCGGCTCGGTTTCGGGCAGGACGGGTTTGTCGATGTTCGGATCGGGCGTTTCAGCGGGGATCGGAATACTCATCAGATGAACCTCCGTGTGGCACATGGCGTGAGAAGTGCTTAAGTGGGTTGACCACTTCACCGCGAATTCGATCCGATTTTGTGGCGGGGCAAATCCCTGTGAACTTTTGCCGGCGAGGGTCGCTCGGAACCTGAGAGAGTTCATCGTCGGGCGCAGGCCCGGCCGTGATCGCCAAACAGGCAAGCGAGCGTCCTTGGGGCGTTAAGGAGAGATGCTCAATGACTGCTGAAAAACCCTCCGAACAGAGCTACAACCCGCACATCCCGCTGTCGCAGGCGTTGCTGCTGCCACGCATCGTCATCGAAAACACTCAGCCTTCGCTGGAGGGCGGGCAGTTTGCCGTCAAGGCTGTGGTCGGGCGCGAAATCGTGGTCACCAGCAAGATCTTCGCCGATGGTCACGACAAACTGGCGGTGCGCATCCGCTGGCGCGAAGAAGGCGAGGAAGTCTGGCAAAGCGAAGTCATGGCCGATCAGGGCAACAATGGCTGGGAGGGCCGGTTCCGTCCTCAACGCATGGGCCGCTATCTGTACCTGATCGAAGCCTGGATCGACCTGTTCGCCAGTTTTCAGTACGAGTTGGAGAAAAAGCACACCGCCGCCGTCCCGGTCAGCCTGGAGTTGCAAGAGGGCCGCACGATGGTGCAACAGGCGGCCGAACGCAGCGAAGGCCCGCTCAGTGAGCGGCTGGCGGCGCTGCACCACGAATTGTCCGGGCTGCTCGAAACCGAGCAGGTGGCGCTGTTTCTGCACCCGCAGAGTGCACAACTGATGACCGAGGCCGATCACCGCCCGTATCTGAGTATCAGCAATGAATTTCCGCTGGACGTCGAGCGCGAACTGGCCGAGTTCGCCAGTTGGTACGAGCTGTTTCCCCGCTCGATCACCGACGATCCCGCCCGTCACGGCACTTTCAATGATGTGCACGCGCGGTTGCCGATGATTCAGGACATGGGCTTCGACGTGCTGTATTTCACGCCGATCCACCCGATCGGTCGTAGCCACCGCAAGGGCCGCAACAACTCCCTGATTGCAGGGCCGGACGATCCGGGTAGCCCTTATGCGATCGGCAGCGAAGAGGGCGGGCACGAAGCGATTCATTCGCAGCTCGGCACTCGCGAGGACTTTCGTCGTCTGGTGGCGGCTGCCGCTGATCATGGTCTGGAAATCGCCCTCGATTTCGCCATCCAGTGTTCCCAGGATCACCCGTGGCTCAAGCAGCATCCGGGCTGGTTCAACTGGCGGCCGGACGGCACGATCAAATACGCGGAGAACCCGCCGAAGAAATACCAGGACATCGTCAACGTCGACTTCTATGCGCCGGAAGCGATTCCGAGCCTGTGGGTCGAGCTGCGCGACATCGTCGTCGGCTGGGTCGAGGAGGGCGTAAAGATCTTTCGCGTCGACAACCCGCACACCAAACCACTGCCGTTCTGGCAATGGCTGATCGCCGATGTGCGCACGCTGTACCCGGAAGTGATCTTCCTCGCCGAAGCGTTCACCACCCCGGCGATGATGGCGCGGCTGGGCAAGGTCGGTTACACCCAGAGCTACACCTATTTCACCTGGCGCAACACCAAGGCTGAACTGGCGAGCTATTTCAGCGAACTCAACGAATCGCCGTGGCGCGAATGCTACCGGCCGAATTTCTTCGTCAACACACCGGATATCAACCCGGCGTTCCTGCATGAGTCGGGGCGTCCCGGGTTTCTCATTCGTGCGGCGCTGGCGACCATGGGCTCGGGCCTGTGGGGCATGTATTCGGGATTCGAACTGTGCGAATCGGCGCCGGTGCCGGGCAAGGAGGAATACCTCGATTCCGAGAAGTACGAGATCCGCGTCCGCGACTTCAATGCGCCCGACAACATCATTGCCGAGATCGCCCAGCTCAATCGCATCCGCCGGCAGAACCCGGCGCTGCACAGCCATCTGGGCCTGAAGATCTACAACGCCTGGAACGACAACATTCTTTACTTCGGCAAGCGCAGCGCCGATGGCAGCAATTTCATTCTGGTGGCCGTCAGTCTCGATCCGCACCACGTGCAGGAGGCCAATTTCGAATTGCCACTGTGGGAGATGGGCCTGCCGGACGACGCCACCACCCATGGCGAAGACCTGATGAACGGCCATCGCTGGGACTGGCACGGCAAGTACCAGTTCATGCGGATCGACCCGGCTTATCAGCCGTTCGGGATCTGGCGGATCACCGCCTTTTGAACTGACTCACAGATCGTTCCCACGCTCTGCGTGGGAACGCATCTCGGGACGCTCCGCGTCCCAACGGCGGACGCAGAGCGTCCATGGCGGCATTCCCACGCAGAGCGTGGGAACGATCTGTCGATCTGCGCGGGTCGCCCTTATTGCATTGATCAGGAGTTTCACATGGCGAAGAAACCCAAGTCAGCCACCTTCATCAAGGACCCGCTCTGGTACAAGGACGCGGTTATCTATCAAGTCCACGTCAAATCCTTTTTCGACTCCAACAACGACGGGATCGGCGATTTTCCCGGCCTGATCGCCAAACTCGATTACATCGCCGATCTTGGCGTCAACACCATCTGGCTGTTGCCGTTCTACCCCTCGCCACGGCGCGATGACGGTTACGACATCGCCGAATACCGTGGCGTACACAGCGATTACGGGACGATGGCCGACGCCAAACGCTTCATCGCAGAGGCGCACAAGCGTGGTTTGCGGGTGATCACCGAGCTGGTCATCAACCACACCTCGGATCAGCACCCGTGGTTTCAACGAGCACGCAAGGCCAAGCCCGGTTCAGCGGCCCGCGACTTCTATGTGTGGTCCGATGACGACCAGAAGTACGACGGCACCCGGATCATTTTCCTCGACACCGAAAAGTCCAACTGGACCTGGGACCCGGTGGCCGGCCAATACTTCTGGCACCGTTTCTATTCGCACCAGCCGGATCTCAATTTCGACAACCCGCAAGTCATGAAAGCCGTGCTGTCGGTGATGCGCTATTGGCTGGACATGGGCATCGACGGCTTGCGGCTGGATGCCATTCCGTACCTGATCGAGCGCGACGGCACCAACAATGAAAACCTGCCGGAGACCCACGACGTCCTCAAGCAGATCCGCGCCGAGATCGACGCCAACTACCCGGACCGCATGCTGCTGGCCGAGGCCAACCAATGGCCGGAAGACACCCAGCTGTACTTCGGTGACACCGACGCCGAGGGCGTCAACGGCGACGAATGCCACATGGCGTTTCACTTCCCGCTGATGCCGCGCATGTACATGGCGCTGGCCCAGGAAGATCGCTTCCCGATCACCGACATCCTGCGCCAGACCCCGGAGATCCCGGCCAACTGCCAATGGGCGATTTTCCTGCGCAACCACGATGAACTGACGCTGGAAATGGTCACCGACAAGGAGCGCGACTACCTGTGGAACTACTACGCCGCCGACCGCCGTGCGCGGATCAATCTTGGCATTCGCCGGCGTCTGGCGCCGCTGATGGAGCGCGACCGCCGGCGTATCGAATTGCTCAACAGTCTGCTGCTGTCGATGCCCGGCACGCCGACCCTGTATTACGGCGATGAGATCGGCATGGGCGACAACATCTACCTCGGCGACCGCGATGGCGTGCGCACGCCGATGCAATGGTCGATCGACCGCAACGGCGGATTCTCCAGGGCCGACCCGGCCAGTCTGGTGCTGCCGCCGATCATGGATCCGCAGTACGGTTATCAGTCGGTCAACGTCGAAACCCAGGCCGGTGACCCGCATTCGCTGCTGAACTGGACTCGTCGCCTGCTGACCGTGCGCAAGCAGTCCAAGGCCTTCGGTCGTGGCACCTTGAAGATGCTGTCGCCGGCCAACCGTCGCGTTCTGGCCTACACCCGCGAATACACCGGACCGGACGGCAAACACGAAATCATCCTGTGCGTGGCCAACGTCTCGCGCAGCGCTCAGGCCGTGGAGCTGGACCTTTCGGCCTATGTGGGCATGGTGCCGGTGGAGATGCTCGGCGGTAATGCGTTTCCGCCCATCGGTCAGTTGAATTTCCTGCTGACCCTGGCGCCGTACGGCTTCTACTGGTTCGGTCTGGCGGCGGAAAACCAGATGCCGAGCTGGCACGTCGAACCGGCGCAGAGCCTGCCGGACTTCACCACGCTGGTGCTGAAAAAACGCATGGAGGAACTGCTCGAGGCGCCATCCCGCGCCACGCTCGAGCAGGACATCCTGCCGAACTGGTTGCAGAACCGTCGCTGGTTCGCCGGCAAGGATGCGGCGATCGAGCAGGTCCGACTGGCCTATGGAGTGCGTTTCGGCGACGCGCAGCATCCGGTGTTGCTCAGCGAAATCGAAGTCAGCAGCGGCGGGCAGACCAGCCGTTACCAACTGCCGTTCGGCTTCATTTCGGAAGATCAGGTCGGACCGGCCTTGCCGCAGCAACTGGCCCTGGCGCGGGTGCGTCGGGTACGTCAGGTCGGGCTGATCACCGATGCCTTCAGCCTTGAAGCGTTTATTCGAGCGGTGCTGCAAGGTATGCAGGGTGGCGTGGTGCTGGAATCCAGTGACGGAGAAATCCGTTTCGAGTCCACGCCGCAACTGGACAAGCTCGGCCTCGGTGCGGAATCCGAAGTGCGCTACCTGTCCGCCGAGCAGTCCAACAGTTCGGTGGTGATCGGCAACAGTCTGGTGCTCAAGCTGATCCGCAAAGTCGCGTCCGGCGTACACCCGGAACTGGAGATGAGCGCTTACCTGACCGCCGCCGGATTTGCCAATATCTCCCCGCTGCTCGGCTCGGTCATTCGTCGCGACGGGAAGGGCGAAGACAACCTGCTGATGATCGCCCAAGGCTACTTGAGCAATCAGGGCGACGCCTGGGAATGGACGCAGAACAACCTCGAACGGGCGTTGCGCGACGAGCTGGCGGACGCCGTGTCTGAACAGTCGCAACACTACAACGCGCTCGGCGAGCTGAAGGATTTCGCCGGCATGCTGGGTCAGCGTCTGGGGGAAATGCATCAGGTGCTGGCGGCGCCGAGCGACAACAAGGACTTCGCACCGCAGGTCAGCTCGGCCAAGGATGTGCAGGCGACCGGCAAGGACGTGGGCGCTCAGGTCGAGCATGCGCTGAAGCTGCTCAAGCAGCATCAGGGCGAACTTGATGCGGCGGATCAGAAGCTGGTCGGTCGTCTGCTCGACCACAAGAAAACCATCCTCGCCCATGTGCAGGAGCTGGCGAAAAAATCCGCCGGCGGCTTGCGCATCCGCGTCCATGGCGACCTGCATCTAGGCCAGGTACTGGTGATCAAGGGCGATGCGTACCTGATCGACTTCGAAGGCGAACCGGCGCGGCCACTGGCCGAGCGCCGTGGCAAGCACAGCCCGTACAAGGATGTCAGCGGGGTGCTGCGCTCATTCGATTACGCCGCCGCGATGACCATCAATGTGCACAACGTCGACAACAGTCCCGAAGCAGAGGCGGCGCGTCGCCGGGTCGCCGAACGCTATTTGCGTGAGGCCCGCGAAGCATTTGTCGAGGCATATCGCCGGGCGGCAGCTAGTCTTGATCATGCTTGGCAAGATCCTGAAGGTGCCGACGCCGCACTGGCGTTGTTCGGCCTGGAGAAAGCGGCCTACGAGGTGGCCTATGAAGCCGAAAATCGCCCCACCTGGCTGCCCGTGCCGTTGCACGGTTTGTATGGGTTATTGACGGGGCTTGAACCCTTTTCCGATCTTGGTGGAGAGTAGTCATGAGTTTCTCGAACAAGGAACAGGGTCACGTTAAAGACCGCTTGCTGCCCAGGGCGAAGGACATCGATGCCTTGGTGCGCGCAGAACATCAGGACCCGTTTTCCATTCTCGGACCCCACGGCGATGGTGCCGGCGGGCAGTTCATCCGGGCGTATCTGCCCGGTGCATTGAGTGTCACGGTGCTGGACAAGGACACCGGCGAGGAGCGCGGTCCGCTGGAGGCGACCGAAACGCCGGGGCTGTTCGTCGGGCATTTCGAGCCTTCGCGGCCGTATCAGTTGCGCACCCGCTGGGCCGGTGGCGAACAGGTCGCGGAAGACCCCTACAGCTTCGGGCCGTTGCTCGGTGAAATGGATTTGTACCTGTTCGCCGAGGGCAATCATCGCGATCTCAGCGGTTGCCTCGGTGCGCAGCTGAAAACCGTCGATGGCGTCGACGGTGTACGGTTTGCCGTGTGGGCGCCGAATGCCCGGCGGGTGTCGGTGGTCGGCGACTTCAATGTCTGGGACGGGCGCCGGCATCCGATGCGTCTGCGGCATCCGTCCGGGGTCTGGGAGTTGTTCATTCCGCGCCTGCAGGCGGGCGATCTGTACAAGTACGAAATCCTCGGCGCTCACGGCATCCTGCCGCTCAAGGCTGACCCGATGGCGCTGGCCACCAGCCTGCCGCCGGACACCGCTTCCAAAGTCGCCTCGCCGCTGCAAGTCGACTGGCAGGATCAGGACTGGATGAACGGACGCAGCGAGCGCCAGCAACACAATGCGCCGCTGTCGATCTATGAGCTGCACGCCGGTTCCTGGCAGTGCGAACTGGATGATCTCGGTGAAGTCGCCCGTCAGTACACCTGGCCGGAGCTGGCCGAACGACTGATTCCCTACGTCAAAGAACTGGGCTTCACCCACATCGAGCTGATGCCGATCATGGAGCATCCGTTTGGCGGTTCCTGGGGTTACCAGTTGCTGTCACAGTTCGCGCCGAGCGCGCGTTACGGCACGCCGGACGAGTTCGCGGCGTTCATCAATGCCTGCCATCAGGCGGAAATCGGCGTGATTCTCGACTGGGTGCCGGCGCATTTTCCGACCGATACCCATGGTCTGGCGCAGTTCGACGGCACTGCGCTGTATGAATACGGCAACCCGCTGGAAGGCTTTCATCAGGATTGGGACACGCTGATCTACAACCTGGGCCGCACTGAAGTGCATGGCTATATGCTGGCCTCGGCATTGCATTGGTTGAAGCATTTCCACGTCGATGGATTGCGGGTCGATGCGGTGGCGTCGATGCTCTATCGCGACTATTCGCGCAAGGCCGGGGAGTGGGTGCCCAATCGCCACGGCGGTCGGGAGAATCTGGAAGCCATCGATTTCCTCCGCCATTTGAATGATGTGGTGGCGCTGGAAGCACCGGGAGTTTTAGTGATTGCCGAGGAATCCACGGCGTGGCCCGGCGTCAGTCAAAGTACCCAGCAGGGCGGCCTCGGTTTTGCCTACAAGTGGAACATGGGCTGGATGCACGATTCGCTGCATTACATCCAGCAGGATCCGGTGTACCGCGCCCATCATCACAACGAGCTGAGTTTCGGTCTGGTCTACGCCTGGTCCGAGCGATTCATCCTGCCGATTTCCCATGACGAAGTGGTGCACGGCAAGCACTCGCTGATCGACAAGATGCCCGGCGACCGCTGGCAGAAATTCGCCAACCTGCGCGCTTACCTGAGCTTCATGTGGACCCATCCGGGCAAGAAACTGCTGTTCATGGGTTGCGAGTTCGGCCAGTGGCGTGAGTGGAATCACGATCAGCAGCTGGATTGGTATCTGCTCCAGTATTCCGAGCACAAAGGCGTGCAGAAGCTGGTTGGCGACCTCAACCGTTTGTACCGCGAAGAGCCGGCGCTGCACGAACAGGACGACGCGCCGCAAGGGTTTCAGTGGCTGATCGGTGACGATGCGATCAATAGCGTCTACGCCTGGCTGCGCTGGAGCAAGGACGGTTCGCCGGTGTTGGTGGTGGCCAACTTCACGCCAGTGCCGCGTCAGTCGTATCGGGTGGGTGTGCCGTTTGCCGGGCGCTGGAGCGAGTTGCTCAACAGTGATGCCGACACCTATGCCGGTTCCAATTACGGCAATGGTGGCGGGGCGTTCACCGATGATGTGCCGAGCCATGGCCAGGCGTTGTCGCTGGAGCTGAATCTGCCGCCACTGGCGGTGTTGATCCTCAAGCCCGAACGTTGATGAAGCACCTGCGGGAGCGAGCGGCTCGCTCCCGCAGGGCGACCGGAAGTGTCCTTACCAGCGCATCCGGATTCCCAGACTGCCGATCAACCCGTTCAGATCATTGTCATCCACGTCACTGCTGTAGTCGGCGCTGACATACAGGCTCACCGACGGCGTGACCTTCGCCACCAGACCCAGACCCAACTCCACCGTCGATGACTTGCGGCTGCTGCTGATCTTGTCCACCTGATCGAGGGTCACCGTGTTGCCGGTGTACACCGTGTGCCACAAGTTGGTGCGAACGTAGGGTTCGACCGGCAGACCGCTCAGGTCGTAACTGCCTTTCAGCCGAGCGCCGACCCGGCCGCTCCAGGACGAAATGTCACTCGATGAAGCGTTGCCCGAACCCGCGTAGGGCGTGTCGAGGGTGATCCGCTGATTGATCAATTGCGCCTGCGGCTCGACGACCCAGTTTTCACTCAGGCCGATCGGGAAACCGCCCTCCACCGAGAACGTCATCGCGCTGCCTTCGGTGGCCAGGCGCGCGCCCTGTTCATTACGGCTGAAACCACTGACCCGGCCACCGCTGGCCGACAGGTCGACGTGCCAGCCTTCGGATCCGGTCAGGCTGTAGTAGGCGCCGAGGCTCTGGCCTTGCAGGTTGAGGGTGTCGGTGGTCGGATCGACGAGGGCGCGGTTGACGATCAGACCGTTGCCGTTGCCCTGGATCTGGTACGTGCCGCCGATCAATCCGATCCGTTGGGTCTGGCCGCTGCTGCCTTGCAGGGTCAGCACTGGCGGTCCTTTGAGCGCTCCACCGCCGGGTGTCGCGAACCCGGGGTTGAGGATGTCAGTCTGTGCCTGGCGAGAGGCTTGTCCGTAGAGTTGATCCCAGGCCGAGGGGGCAAGGTCTTCGGTGATCAGGTGGTTGCCGCGCAGGTCGGGGCGCGGGCTCAAGCGTTGCGGGTCGGGTGTGATGACGGTCGCGGGCAGCGTCAGGATCGGTACGTCCTGGCGATACCAGGGCGTGGTCTCATCCGCCACAGGACCCGCCTGCGCCTCCATGGATGAGCACAGCAAGATAGAACTTGAAACGGTGCAAAAGGTGATTTTGATCTCGTGTGGGGTGAGTGAGGTTTTCATGAAGATCTACCTTGCTAGCGCATGTGGTATCTCGCCTTGGCGTCTCTCCTACCCCGAACGAGGGGCGACCGAATGGAGCGAGGCGAACCCGCAGCCACCCGTTTTCACGAGTGTCCGAAGGCCCGCCCCGGGTAGTGTTTCCGGGGGTAGTAAGGTAGAGCTAAGAAGACCGATGTCCCTGCGTCAAGAAATTGGACGATGAGCGGTATGGCTAAATCAGAAGCTGCAAACGTTTGTTTTTCTGCACATATCTAAGTTGTTGTTTGCAGGGAAAAACACGCCTTGAACCGCGAAACAGAGCGTTTGCTTAGCCTGCTATCGGCTTGCCAGGTGATGCGAACACCCAGATTTCCTGCCAGGCCACGCAGGTCATTGCTGTCAATATTGCGACTGTAGTCGGTGCTGGCGTAGACACTCGCGGCGGGGTCGAACTACAGATGCACCTCGACCGCCAGCGGCAGGTGATCCGACAAATGCGTCCAGGGCTTGTTGCCGAGTATCTGCGGGTCATGGCTGCTGGCATTGCGCAGGTAGACCCGGTCCAGCCGCAGCAGCGGGAAGCGCGCCGGGTAGGTCTTGGCCGGCCGGCCGTGATGACGCTCGAAGGCTTCGTGCAGGTAGTCGCGGCGGGAGAGGGTGAGGTTGCCCTGCATCTGCCAGTCATTGAAGTCGCCGGCGATGATCACCGGCGCGTCCTCCGGCAAGGATTCGAGCAACTGACAGAGCAGTTGCAGCTGCAATTGACGGTGGCTTTCGAGCAGGCTCAGGTGCACGCAGATCGCATGAACCTCATCGTGCCCCGGTACATCCAGCACGCAGTGCAGCAGACCGCGGCGTTCCGGACCGGTGATCGAGACATCGAGGTTGCGGTATTCGCGGATCGGGTACTTCGACAGCAGGGCATTGCCGTGGTGGCCGTCGGGGTAGACGGCGTTGCGGCCGTAGGCGAAATCGCTCCACATGCTGTCGGCGAGGAATTCGTACTGCGAGGTTTGCGGCCACTCGTTGTAGCGATTCGAATGCCGTTCGTGTTCGCCCACCACTTCCTGAAGAAACACCAGGTCGGCGCGGGTACTGCGCACCGCTTCACGCAGCTCCGGAAGAATGAAACGGCGGTTGAGTGCGGTAAAACCCTTGTGCGTGTTGACCGTCAACACCCGCAGGCGATGGATGGTCGACGGGTTCAAGGGCTGTGCGTCGATGACGTGACGCTTGGGGTCGCTGGACACGGTCGCTCCTCTGAATCATGACTGCCTTTTCATGCGACTGATCCGGGCGCGGGCAGTTCACATTGAGTGACTGCCCACGCCTGGCCCTCAATCTACGAAGACAATTTCATAAGGCAGGCGCATGCGCTCCAGAATAGCCCTGGGCAACAACGGTGCAATGCCGATGGCCGGTTCGCCGTTCAACTGGCTGGCGTAGGCGTGGGTAGCGTGGCTTTTGCGCGCGACGGTCCAGGTATCGAGGCGCAGCTTGCGCGCGCGGTGCCACGGAATCTGTGCCTGATCGCGCTCGGGCCAGTGCCAGGCCCAGACCGGCACATCGTGGTAGCTCGCACCGGCCAGTCGTGCGGCTTTGGCGCTGGCCCGACCGACCACTTCATGATCTTCGGTGCCGTCTTCGCACCAGGTGCTGAACACCACGTCGCCGGGTCGCAGGTAACGCGAGATGAACTCGGTCAATTGGGCTTCCTGTTCAAACAGGGCATTGTCGGTGAAACCGCCGCGCACCCATTTCAGGCTGTGCATCGGCAGGCCCAGGCGGCGCAAGGCTTCGACGCTTTCCTGGGGGCGGAACACGCTCAGGCGTTTTTCCGACCACTGGCGCGAGCCGGGATGGCTGGCGCTGCCGTCGGTGATCGAGAGCAATTGCAGGGGATGACCAAGGGAAGACAACAGTTGCAGCAAGCCGCCGCAGGTCACCACTTCGTCACCGGGGTGTGGCGCAATGACCACCGCACGCGCGCCGGGCGGCACGAGGCTATGGGTGTTGATGACGGGGATGTTGTCGAGTTGCGCGGCGCTGTTCCAGATTTGCGCCGGCAGGCCGCTTTCGCTGAGAGATAACGGTTTCATGGGGCAGGACGTCCTTGTTGAGTCTGGCCTTCAGTCACCCACGGCAACGCGTGTCTGACCCGTGAAGGCTGGTTGATAACCCTGCAGCGCTCCGAACCCTGGATTGCCGCGATGCTGAGTATTGCTCAAGACGCACGGTTCGTCGCGTTGCAGATCAATCTGCTCCGGTTTTTTTTATTCAAGCTGTGCCGTAACTCTCAAGTCGTGATCGCAGACCCAGCGGTGGAGGCCGATGTGTCGGTGTCTTGCGCTCAGTCTTCTTCGTCGCGTTGCAGTTCAAACAACAGCAGCGAGCGCCCTGTAACCGAATATTGATGCCCGAAATCGAAGCGCTCCTGACCGCGGATCGACGGTTGGTTGGTGTCGACCATGCAGGTCCAGAAACTGCCTTCAGGCACTTCCGGCAGCGTGAAGTTGACGATGTCGTGATGGGCGTTGACCACCAGCAGCAACGTCGCGTCGGCGCCTTTACGGCGGATGCCGGTTTCCTGGGCGCGGCCATCGAGCAACATGCCCAGGCAGCGGTTGTGTGCATCGTGCCAGTGTTCGGTGGTCATTTCCGTGGCGTCCGGTGCCAGCCAGGTCACGTCCTTGACCCCGATGTCTTCGTTGTATTCACCCACCAGAAAACGCCCGCGCCGCAGGATCGGGTAGGTCAGGCGCAGCTTGATCAGGCGTTTGACGAATTTGAGCAGCGCCTTGCCGTCCTCGCTCAGGTCCCAGTTGACCCAACCGATTTCGCTATCCTGGCAGTAGGCGTTGTTGTTGCCGTCCTGGGTGCGGGCGAACTCGTCGCCGGCCACCAGCATCGGCGTGCCCTGGGCCAGCAGCAGGGTGGCGAAGAAGTTGCGCATCTGCCGGTGACGCAGCGTATTGATTTCCGGATCGTCGGTGGGCCCCTCGACGCCGTGGTTCCAGGACAGGTTGTTGTTGCTGCCGTCCTGGTTGTTTTCGTCGTTGGCCTCGTTGTGCTTGTCGTTGTAGGACACCAGATCGTTGAGGGTGAAACCGTCGTGGGCGGTGACGAAGTTCACTGACGAGTAAGGGCGTCGGCCGCGCTGATTGAACATCTCGCCGGAAGCGGTCATACGGCTGGCGAAGTCGGCGAGCTGACCGTCGTCACCTTTCCAGAATGCACGCACGGTGTCGCGGAACTTGTCGTTCCATTCGACCCAACCCGGCGGGAAGTTGCCGACCTGATAGCCACCGGGGCCACAGTCCCACGGCTCGGCGATCAGTTTCACCTGGCGCAGCACCGGGTCCTGGCGGCAGGCCACGAGGAAGCTGTGACGTTCGTCGAAACCGTCGTGGTAGCGGCCAAGAATGGTTGCCAGGTCAAAGCGGAAACCATCGACGTGCATTTCACTGGCCCAGTAGCGCAGCGAATCAGTGACCATTTGCAGCACGCACGGGTGGCTCAGGTCGAGGGTGTTGCCGGTGCCGGAATCGTTGATGTAGAAGCGCTTGTCGTCCGGCATCAGCCGATAGTACGAAGCGTTGTCGATCCCGCGCATCGACAGGGTGGGGCCTTGCTCGTTGCCCTCGGCGGTGTGGTTGTAGACCACGTCGAGAATCACTTCGAGATTGGCTTCATGCAGGTGCGCGACCATCTCCTTGAACTCGGCGATCTTGCCACTGGCCAGATAACGCGGGTCCGGGGCGAAGAAGGCGATGCTGTTGTAGCCCCAGTAATTGGTCATGCCTTTGTGCAGCAGGTGCTGATCGTTGACGAAGGCGTGGATCGGCAGCAGCTCGACAGTGGACACGCCGAGTTTGCGGATGTGTTCCAGCACATCGTCGACCATCAGCCCGGCAAACGTGCCGCGCACGTTATCCGGCACGGCGGGGTGGCGCATGCTGATGCCGCGCACATGGGTTTCGTAAATGATGGTCTTGTCCCACGGCACGCTGACGCGATGGTCGTTGCCCCAGGTGTGCGCCGGGTCGATGACCTTGCATTTGGGCACGAAGGGCGCGCTGTCACGCTCGTCGAAACTGAGGTCGGCATCCGGGTGGCCGATGGTGTAGCCGAACAGCGCTTCGGACCATTTCAACTGGCCGACCAGTTGCTTGGCGTAGGGATCGATCAGCAATTTGTTGTGGTTGAAGCGGTGGCCGTTGGCCGGGTCGTAGGGGCCGTAGACCCGGTAGCCGTAAATCAGGCCTGGGTGCGCGTCTGGCAGGTAGCCGTGGAAGATTTCGTCGGTATATTCCGGCAGTTCGATGCGTTCGAGTTCGACTTCGCCGGCATCGTCGAAAATGCACAGTTCAACGCGGGTGGCGTTGGCGGAAAACAGCGCAAAGTTCACCCCCAGACCATCCCAGGTCGCGCCGAGCGGGAAGGGCAGGCCTTCACGGATTCGCGAGGGCTCGGCGTGTGCGGCGGGCTCGGCTTTCTTTGGACGGGTCATGATTGCTCCTGCAAATCGGGGTGGGCATTTTTAAAGGGCGAGTGAACCCTCGGTGGCGAGCGAACCCGCCACACGGCCATTCAGTTCAACGGTTCGAAAAGCCTCAGGCTGCCGGGGGCTTGCGGGGTGCGCGGGGCTTTTTCTCGGTGGCTTTTTCGCCTGGCGGAATCACTTTCGCGGCACTCGCCGGTTTGGCTTTGGCCGTCGTGGCCTTGGGCTTGGCCGCAGAGGCTTTGGTGGCTGCCGTTTTGCCAGTCGCCGCCTTCGGCGATTTCTTCGGTGCCAAAGCTTCGGCCTCGGCCAGTTTGCGCGCCATCTCCCAGTGGCGGGCTTCATGGCCTTCGGGCTTACCTTCCGATTCCCAGATCTGATAGGCGAATTCGCGGATGCGTTTATCGTCGGTACTCATCGCAATGCTCCTGAACTGAACTCATGCTTCTAGAAGTGTTGGATAAACAGATTGACCGGGACATCCCCCAGCGCAGCGCTGACCTCCAGCTCCCTGTTTTTTGTGACTGCGGTGCTCGAAAAAAGTCCCTTCAGATTTTCGTCCAAGGCGGCGAACGGTAATTCGACCCGCGTATCGCCCCAGCGCAGCGCATCGACCTGCGGGACGGCACCGTTTTCCAGCAGTGTTGCGCAACGGATCGGCACGATGACGATTGCCCGTTGCCCCCCATGCTCGCGGGCAAACGCGAGCACGTTGTGCGCCTGGCTGCCCAGCACCTCGAGGGCCTGGTACGAGCCTCGGCGAAACAACTCGGTGTGTTCGGCGCGCAGGTTCAGTACCTGAGCGATCAACGCTTGCTTGATGCGCCCGTTGCGCCAGTTCGACAGCAGTTCCGATACGGGAACAGGTTTCAGTGATTGTTCACGCAAGCTGTAGTCCACCGGCCGGCGGTTGTCCGGATCCACCAGACTGAAATCCCAGCACTCGTTGCCCTGATACAGATCCGGTACGCCCGGTACGGTCATGTGCAGCAAGGTTTGCGCCAGACTGTTGAGGGCGCCGGCCGCGGCGATGCTGTTGATGGATTTTGCCAATGCCCCGCGCAGCAGTTCACCTTCCGGTGCCAGCAACAGCTGCTCGGTGAAGGATTGCGCGGCGTTTTCGTAGGCTTCGTTCGGCGCACTCCAGCTGCTTTGCAACTTGGCTTCGCGCAGGGCTTTCTGCTGCCATTGCCAGATGCGTTTGGCGTAGTCGGTGAAACCACCTTGATCGTCGTTGTGCAGCTCCAGCGGCCAACTGCCGAGCAATGCCTGATAAAGGATCAACTCGTCAGCAGCCGACGGCATCTGATCGTCATTGCGCAGCGGCCGGGCGAGTGCGCGCCACAACTCGACCTGTTCGGCGTACCAGTGGCTGCGCTCGCTGAGCACAGCCAGGCGCGCGCGGGTGTCTTCGCCGCGTTTGTGGTCGTGGGTGGCGGTGGCCAGCAGGTTGTCGGGGAATGTCGCCAGACGTTGCAGGTTTGTTGCGTGAAAATCACTGACCGGGGCGCTGAACTGTTCGGTGTTGTAGCCCACGTCATTGCGCGACAGCAGCACCGCCGAGCGGTACAGCGCGGTGTCTTCCACGGCTTTGGCGGCGGCGGGTGAGGTCAGTTGCTGAAAGCGTACGCAGGCGTGGCGCAGGATCTTGCGCGACCGTCCGCGGGGTTTGCGCCGCCACGGCTGGCCGCCGAGCCAAGCGGCCACGGACTCAAGCACCGGCCAGTCGCTTTCGCTCAATGTCTGGCGCGCACCTTCCATGGCCTGCTGGAAAAACACTTCGTCCTGCGCCGAACGGCCCAGCGCACTGATGTAGGTGCGATACACCGGGAAATGCACGATCAACGCCTGCAACACCCGGCGGATCGAGCCGAGCGTGAGGTCGCGGGTCATCAGGTCGTCCCGCGCCACTTGCAACAGCGCCTGGGCAACGCTTTCGCAATCACTGGCCAGCGAGCCGTTGAGAATCTGCTGACGCGCCAGCCGTGCTTCTTCGATAAACGCCGCGGGGCGCTCGGTACGGCGTTGCCACAAGTCGCCGAGCACGTGTTCACCGGCCGGGTCGTGTTGCAGCAGCGACAGCTGATTCATGAACTCGTAACCGGTGCTGCCATCCACCGCCCAGTCGGCGCGAAGGGTTTCACCGTCGCCGAGAATCTTCTCGACGTAGATCGGCAAGTGTCGCCCCGGTGCCAGAAAGTCGAGGCGTCGACGTAGCTTGCGGCAATAACCCCGAGGATCGGCGAGGCCGTCGATGTGGTCGATGCGCAGACCGTCGATCAAGCCTTCTCCGATCAACTGGAAGATCTTGCCGTGGGTAGCTTCGAACACGGCAGGCCGTTCGACGCGCAAACCGCCGAGTTCGTTGATATCGAAGAAGCGTCGCCAGTTGATGTCGTCCGCCGCCGTGCGCCAACTGGCCAGGCGGTAGCTTTGCCGCTCCAGCAATTGATGCAGCCGCTGGAAACCGTCGTCGGTCTTTGAGTCGTAGCGCGTGAGGTTGCGCTGAAGGGTTTGCAGGATGTGCGGGTCGCTGGCCAGTTGCTGGAGTTCTTCCTTGAGCGGGATGGCCAGCGAGCGGGCGTCGGTCTGGTAGCTGAGGGTGCTGAAGCGATCGGCCAGCGACTTGAGTGCTTCGTTTGTCGGCTCGTCGGGTTTGAGCAGCTCGCCGTAATCGCCGGGGCAGATCGGGAAGTGATGCTCGTAATGCTCGACGTGGAAAGTGCCGGACTCGGCGTTGAACACCAGCGGCAGCGTGCCGTCCTGCAACGCGACGCCGTAATCGCTGCCAAGAAAGGGCAGCAGCAACTGGCCTTCCATCAACGGATCGGGCGAGTGCCACTGGATATCGAAGAACTCGCCATAGGGGCTGAGCCGGCCCCATTCCAGCAAATCGAGCCACCACGGATTGTCACCGCCACCGACCGCCATGTGGTTGGAGACGATGTCGAGGATCAGCCCCATGCCGTGTTCACGCAGGGCCGCGACCAGCCGGCGCAAGGCCGGTTCGCCGTCAAGTTCAGGGTTGACCCGGGTCGGGTCGACCACATCGTAGCCGTGCATCGAACCGGCGCGGGCGGCGAGCAGCGGCGAGGCGTAAACATGGCTGATGCCGAGCCGGGCAAAGTACGCCACCAGCGGCACCGCCTGATCGAGGGTGAAACCTTTATGGAATTGCAGGCGCACCGTGGCCCGCAACGACTGGCCTGGCGGTGCACTCATTGGTCACGCTCGGCCGCCTGAAGGCGGGCGCAGGCGAGCAGTTCCAGACGTCGCGCGGCATCGACCCCATCGAGCAACGTTTCGCTGGTGCCCGGCAGGCGCCGTGACCAGTTGGGGTGGGTGTCGATGGTGCCGGGCAGATTGGCCTGTTCGTCCAGGCCCAACGCGTCTTCCAGCGGTAGAAGCACCAGCGGCGCGCGGGTGTGGCCGAGGAACCGGACACTGGCGTCGACCACTTGATCGGCTTCATGGGACTCTTCGCGAAAGTTCTGCGGGTCCTGGCTCAAGGCGCCCCGGAGGCCTTCGCGCTCGCGTTCGCGATAACGGCGCCAGTCGATTTCACCGTTGGCGTCGATCAGCCCGAGTCGCGCATTCCAGTCGATGTCCCGGCCATGCCACCAGCCATTGAGCGTCGGGAGGTCGTGGGTGCTGGTGGTGGCCAGCGCGTTGTCCGGCCAGTCGAGGATCGGTTTGAAATGGGTGTTGTCCTGCTCGAACAACAGCACGCGCATGCCGAGCATGGCGCGGGCGATCAGTTTTTCCCGCAGGCCATCGGGCACGGTGCCGAGGTCTTCGCCCAGCACGATCGCCTGATGGCGGTGGGATTCGAGGGTCAGCAACCGCAGCAAGTCGTCCACCGGGTAATACAGGTAAGCACCGTCCGCCGGGGCTGCGCCGTTGGGGATCACCCACAGCCGTTGCAGGCCCATGACGTGGTCGATGCGCAAGCCGCCGGCGTGGGCAAAATTGGCGCGCAGCATGTCGATGAAGGCACGAAAACCATTGCGTATCAGGCCTTCCGGGGAGAATGCAGAGATGCCCCAGCCCTGGCCGGAGCGATTGAGGATGTCCGGTGGCGCACCGACGGTCAGCGACGCCAGCAATTCGTCCTGAAAACTCCAGGCCTGACTGCCGGCGCCGTCGGCACCCACCGCCAGATCAGCGATCAGGCCGATGCCCATGCCGGCGCTGCGAGCGGCGTTTTGTGCACGCTCCAGGCAGCGGTGGATCAACCATTGGCAAAACGCGAAGTAGCCGATGCGCTCGGCGTATTCCTCGGCAAACGCACCGAGGGCGGCACCTCGCGGGTCGTGCCAGTGCTCCGGCCATTCACGCCAGTCGAGATTTTCGCCCCGGGCGGCACGCATTTCCTGAATCGCTTCGAAGCGGCAGTGGTTTTCCAGCGCTTCGCCACCCGCGTCGCGGTAACTGGAAAAATCCGCCTGCAACGGATGTTCGCCACGGGTGAAACCTTCGTACAGCGCTTGCAACAGTTTTTGCTTGGCGTCGGCGGCGCTGGGCCAGTCGATCAGTTTCAGGTTTTCCAGTTGCTCGAATTGATCCGCCAGGCCGGCGGTGTCGATGGCATCACGCAGGGCGCGCTCGCCGAGAATGGTCCCCGGCGCGGCATACAGCGAATTGAGAAACAGGCGGCTGGACGGCGAATACGGGCTATAGCGCCCGGTGTCGGCGCTGAACATCGCATGCAGCGGGCTGATCGCCAAAGCGTCGGCACCGCGTTCGCCGGCGCTGCGGGCCAGTTCCTCGAGCGCCTGGGTGTCGCCGAAACCACCGTCGCCGGGGCGGCGCAGGCTGTAAAGCTGCACGCTCAGACCCCAGGCACGGGGAATCGGGCTGTCCACGGCATCGCCCACGCTGTAGCAGCGCTCGGGGGCCACGGCCAGGGTGAATTGTTGACCGGCGATGTGAATTTGCTGATAGCCGACCGGGATCTCGCCGGGCAACACCGCATCCGCATCCAGCTTGAGCGACAGCCGCGTGCCGTCCTCCAGATGAATCTCACAGGGACTTTCAGGTTCGAAATAGCGCGCCAGGTCCAGATCCGCGCCGACATCGACAGTCAGCAAGGGCGGCAGTTGGCGGTCCTGTTGCACTTGTTGCAGTTCCAGCAGGCTGGCGTCGATTTCCTGGGCTGAACCGGCCGGGTGACCGAGCCCGGTAAGGACATTGCGCAGCACGGCCGGCGCGACTTTTTGCGGGCGGCCATTGGCATCGATCCAGTCGACCGCAAGGCCGGCTCGGCTGGCGAGAATTTCCAGTTGCGCATCGCTCATAGGCGCTCTCCATCCAGGGGTGGCAAAGGGGTTGCGGCCGTGAGGCTGACGAGCGCGCAATACGGGGGCAGTCGGCCCGCGTCCTGCAGGTCGGCGGCGGGCGGTTGCTGCAAGAGCCACACCGCGTCGGCCTGTGGTGGGTTGACCACTGGCGTGTCGCTGAGGTTCAGGTCGATTCGCAGCTCGCTGCCATCGCCCAGACGCCAGCGTGCACTCACGGCGCCAAACCCCAGCACCTGTGCACCGAGTGCCTGGGTGCCGGGCAAATGCGGGGTGATGTGTTGGTGGCGCAGCTGCAACAGGTGTCGATACAGCGCAAGCGTTGTCTGCTGTTTCGGCGTGCCGCTGCCGATCAGCCTCGGTTGCGAGGCGTGAAACGTCTGCTCGGCGTTGGGATCGGGAATCTGCTCGCGGCGTTGCGGATCGGCGAAGGCGCTGAACGCGGCGAACTCGTTACGCCGGCCTTCGCGCACAAGCTTCGCGAGCTCACCGTGGTGGCTGGTGAAGAACTGGAACGGTTGCTCGGCAGCGTATTCATCACCCATGAACAACAGCGGAATCATCGGTGACAGTAGCAACAACACCGTGGCGGCCTGGAGCGCGCGCGGATCGGCCAGTTGATGCAGGCGCTCGCCGAAGGCGCGGTTACCGATCTGGTCATGATTCTGCAGGAACAGCACGAACGCGGTGGACGGCAGATGTTCGCTCGGCTCGCCACGGGGTGTGCCGTGGCGGGTCAGATGGCCCTGAAACACAAAACCCTGACTCAGGCAGCGGGCCAATTGCTCGGTGGGGTGTTCGGCGTAGTCGGCGTAATAGGCATCGGTTTCGCCGGTCAGCAGCACGTGCAGGGCATTGTGGCCGTCGTCGTTCCACTGGGCATCGTAGGCGTCTTCCAGCAGGCTGGCCTGATTGTGCTCGTTCTCCACGGTCAGCCAGACATGCCGCGACGGATCGATCTGCTGTCGTATGCGCTGCGCCAGTTCAGGCAGGAAGTCGGGGCTTTCTATGGCATGTACGGCATCCAGGCGCAGTCCGTCGAAACGGTATTCGAGCAGCCACATCAAGGCGTTTTCGACGAAGAAGTCCCGTACTTCGCGGCAGCGGAAATCAATGGCCGCGCCCCACGGGGTGTGTTTGTCTTCGCGAAAGAAACCCTTGGCGTAGCGATGCAGGTAATTGCCGTCGGGGCCGAAGTGGTTGTAGACCACGTCGAGAATCACCGCCAGGCCATAACCGTGGGCGCTGTCGATCAGGTGTTTGAGTTGTTCCGGCGCGCCGTAGGAAGCTTGCGGCGCGTAGTGCAGCACGCCGTCGTATCCCCAGTTGCGCTCGCCGGGAAACTGCGCGATCGGCATCAGTTCGATGGCGGTGATGCCCAACCCGGCGAGGCGCGCCAGATGCTGCTCGACTTCGGCAAAACCGCCGAGGGCGCCGACATGCAGCTCGTAAATCACTGCTTCGTTCCAGGGCCGACCCTGCCACGTTGTATTCCGCCAGGCATAGGCGTGCGGATCGACGACCACGCTTTGGCGATCGAGGTCGCCGTCCTGCGCCCTGGAGGCCGGATCGGGCACCTCCAGTTCGCCGTCAATGTTGTAGCGGTAGCGACTGCCGGCGGGGCAGCGGCTCTTGATCACGAACCAGCCGTCAGCCTGCGGCAGCATGGGCAGAGACCGACCGTTGCCCAGCTCGACGCTGACGTAAAACGCATCCGGCGCCCACAACGCGAATTGCGTGTGGTCGGCATCCAGCATGATCGCGCCGTGGGGCCAGGTTTCAAGGGACCGTAACGGCATCGTTGAAAACCTCCCTGGTTATTTGTGGTGCGTTTTACCCAGCGCCTTGGCCACCAGTTGTTCGTAGAGTTCGGCGTAGGGTTCGACGGCCTTGCACCAGTTGAACGGGGCAGCCATCGCCCGGCAGCGCATGGCGTGCAGCAGATCCGGGAAGGCAAACACCTTGAACGCGCGGCTCAGGGCTTCACGGTAGCTGTCAGCCGTGGACTCGTTGAACAGGAACCCGGTGACGCCGTTTTCAATGGTGTCGGCCAGCCCGCCGGTGTTGCGCGCCACCGGCAGCGAGCCGAAACGCTGGGCGTACATCTGGCTCAAGCCGCAAGGTTCGTAACGCGACGGCATCAGCAGGAAATCGCTGCCGGCGAACATCCGCCGGGCGTCGGTTTCATTGAAGCCGATGCGCACGCCGATCTGGCCGGGAAAACGCAGGGCCAGTTCGCGCATGGCCTGTTCCTCTTCCGGCTCGCCGCGTCCGATGATGGCGATCTGGCCACCGTTCTGAACGATGTACTCGGAGACGGCTTCGGTCAGGTCGAGGCCTTTTTGATAAACCAGCCGCGACACCACGGCGAACAGAGGGCCTTCCGAGTCTTTAAGGCCGAACAGTTCGCGCACGTGGGCGGCGTTGACGGCCTTGCCTTCCCAGTCGCCGATGGCAAACGGCGCGAACAGGTGCGGGTCGGTGGCGGCGTCCCAGCTCTCGTCGATACCGTTGGGGATGCCGCTGAGCAAACCTTGCTGGGTCTTGGCGGCGAGAAAGCCGTCGAGGCCGCAGCCGAAATCAGGGGTGGTGATTTCCTGCGCGTAGGTGGCGCTGACCGTGGTGATGTGGCTCGAATAGGCCATGCCGGCCTTGAGGAACGACATCTTGCCGTAGAACTCCATGCCTTCCTGCTGCAGGGCATGGGCGGGAATCCCGAGTTCCGGGCACGAGCCGAGGCTGGTCACGCCTTGATAGGCGAGGTTGTGAATGGTGAACAGGGTCGGCGTGCGTTGCCCGCGCCAGTGCATGTAGGCAGGCGCCAGACCGGCCGGCCAGTCATGGGCGTGCACCAGATCCGGGCACCAGTGGATTTGTGCGAGGTTGGCGGCGATATCGGCGGCGGCCAGGCCCAGACGGGCGAAGCGGATGTGGTTGTCCGGCCAGTCACGGCCGTTGTTGGCGCCATAAGGGCCGCCGTCGCGTGCGTAGAGCTCAGGGCAGATCAACACATAAATGACCAGGCCGTCAGGCATGTCCATGCGCCCGATCTTGCACGGTGGCAGCGCGGCGTGGCCGCCCAGTTCGCCGATGATGTGGATCGGATTTTCACTGTTCATCACTTGCGGGTAACCGGGGATCAGCACCCGGACATCATGCAGATGCGCCATCGCGCGGGGCAGGGCGGCAGAAACGTCACCAAGACCGCCGGTCTTCACCAGATCGGCGATTTCCGAGGTCACGAACAACACTTTCTTCTTGTTGGGATTCTGACTGGCTACCGGTGTCAGCGTCTTGGTGCCCGGGACGTTGATCGACCGGCTGCCGGGAACGCTCACGGTGCTCGATTCGCCGACCGGCTGATGAGCATGCTCTCCCTGAATATCCAATGCCGCACTGATCATATGAATCTCCCGTTTTGTTGATCTGATTCTTGTCTTGAACAAGCGATGTCCATGGCCAAATCCTGTGGCCGGGCGCAAACGCGCCACGCATCGGTGAGCAAACGCTACCCAACACGCGCAAGCAGAATGGGTGAAGAGGCCATTGCAAGGAATGAACCAGTCGCCTTGGCCTTGTCTTTCAGATGACCCGTCGCGATCAGCAAAAGTTTCGACAAAATTTCCACATTGTGACCGACCGGTTTCGCCCCGCGAAAACCAGTCTAGGCCAGATCCTAGAGCGGGCCAGGGCAATCGGACGAATTGTTCGACAATCTGTTGCAGGCTCACGGAAACCGTGGCTTTGAGCGGGGGATCGCACCGACGAAGTGCATGTTTGAAGGGGTGGATGGCGCAAAACGGTGACCAGTCGGTCACGTTTTAGGGCGCGAGGAAAGTGCGTATGCACTGTTGCGGTGCGGACAGTTGTGTTGGCGTGCGGTCAGTGGGTGCTGATTCGCGGGCAGGGGCTGCCCGCGAATTGGAGGAAAGTCAGTTCAGCAGACGAATCGGTTCTCCCGCTGACCAGGCCTGAATGTCCTCGATCATCTGCGAAAAGAACTGCTGATAGTTCTGTCGGCTAACGTATCCGACATGAGGCGTGGCCAGCACATTGTCCAGCGTGCGAAACGGATGCAGCGCCGGCAACGGTTCTTCATCGAATACATCCAGGGCTGCGCCAGCGATGCGCTGTTTCTGCAAGGCCTTGATCAGCGCCGCTTCGTCGACAATCGGCCCGCGCGCCGTGTTGACCAGCAGGGCGGTTGGCTTCATCCAGTCCAGCGCCTGAGCATCGACCAGGCCACGACTGCGGTCGCTGAGCACCAGGTGCACCGACAAAACGTCAGCCTGTTCGAACAATTGCTGCTTGCTGACATAGGTGACACCGGCCTGTTCGGCGCGCTCGGTGGTCAGGTTTTCGCTCCAGGCGATCACCCGCATGCCGAACACCTGACCGAACTGCGCCACCCGTTGGCCGATGCTGCCGAGCCCGAGAATGCCCAGGGTCTTGCCGTGCAGGTCGCCGCCCAGACCCTGTTGCCACTGGCCGGCACGCAGGGCGTTGGCCTCGTTCACCAGGTTGCGGGTGGCGGCCATGATCAGCGCCCAGGTCAGTTCCGGCGCAGCATGCTTATAGCTGTCGGTGCCGCAGACCTTGATCCCGAGCCGGGCTGCGGCCGGCATGTCCAGCGCTGCATTGCGCATGCCGCCGGTGACCAGCAGCTTGAGGTTCGGCAAACGCTTGAGCAGGTCTTCATCGAAGCGCGTGCGTTCGCGCATCACGCAAATCACCTGGAACCGCCCGAGGCGTTCGGCCAGCGTGGCGTTGTCCGCCGGGTAATCATGGACGAAGGTCACTTCGCCGAGACTGTCGAGCACCGACCAGTCGACTACACCCCGTGCGACGTCCTGCCAGTCATCGATCACCGCAATCTGCACCGCCATCAGCCTTGACTCCTCAACGAACGGGATTGGTTTTGTTCAGCCAGCCGAGCAGTGCCTGATGGAACTGCGCCGGTTCTTCCATCTGCGGGGCATGGCCCATGCCGGGGAATTCCACCAATGTGGACTGCGGAATCAGCTTGGCGACCTGTTTGCCCAACACGTCGTAGTGGCCGATTTTCGCTTTCACCTCGGGCGGTGCAATGTCCTTGCCGATGGCTGTGGTGTCGGAGGTGCCGATCAGCAACAGGGTCGGCATCTTCAGGTCCTTGAACTCGTAGTACACCGGCTGGGTGAAGATCATGTCGTAGATCAGCGCCGAGTTCCATGCGACCTGAGTCTTGCCCGGGCCATTGCTCAGGCCGGCGAGCATGTCGACCCAGCGGTCGAATTCGGGTTTCCAGCGACCGCCGTAATAGGTGCTGCGCTCGTAGTCGCGGATGCCTTGGGCGGTGACTTTCAGTTCGCGCTGATACCACTGGTCAACGCTGCGATACGGTACGCCAAGGGCTTTCCAGTCTTCGAGACCGATCGGGTTGACCAGCGCCAATTGCTCGACCTGATCCGGGTATTGCAGGGCGTAGCGGGTGGCCAGCATGCCGCCGGTGGAGTGGCCGAGCAGGGTGGCTTTCTGAATGCCCAGCGCCTTGAGCAATTGCTGGGTGTTGGCCGCCAGTTGCTGGAAGGTGTACTGGTAGTGATCGGGTTTGCTGGAGGTGCAGAAGCCGATCTGATCTGGCGCAACCACCCGGTAACCGGCCTCGCTCAGGGCCTGGATCGAACTGTCCCAGGTGGCGCCGCAAAAATTCTTGCCGTGCATCAGCACCACGGTGCGCCCGTTGGCCTTGCCGTGGGCGGCGACGTCCATGTAACCCATCTGCAATGATTTGCCCTGGGACTGAAAGGCAAAATGCTTGAGGGTGTAGGGATAGTCGAAACCTTGCAGTTCCGGGCCGTATTGCGGGCCTTCGGCGTGAGCCAGCAGGGGCAGGGCAGCGGTCAGCAACAGGCCGGGCAGCCAGCGGGTCAGCGACACAGACATGGGACAACTCCACAGGAAATCGGCCGATGCTGGAACGGCCGGATTAGGGCGACGTTAAACACAGGCAATGCCCGCGCCTGATCGTTCAACCGAGCCAACCCAGCGTGAGCATTGCCAGCACCGCATAACGGGCGCCTTTGGCCAGGGTGACGATCAACAGGAATCGCCCGAGCGGTTCACGCATGACCCCGGCGATCAGCGTCAGGGGATCACCGATGACCGGCAACCAGCTGAGCAGCAGCGACCAGTGACCATAACGTTGATAGTGGATGCGAGCGCGGGCCATGTGCTTCGGGCTGACCGGAAACCAGCGCCGACCCTGAAACCGCTCCAGTCCTCGCCCCAGCCACCAGTTGACCAGCGAACCGAGGACATTGCCCAGCGTCGCCACCGCCAGCAGCCCCCACAGCCAATAGCGATCGCTGACCAGCAGCCCGACCAGCACCGCTTCCGATTGCAGCGGCAGCAGTGTGGCGGCGCCAAACGCGGCGAAGAACAGCCCGATGTAACCCGCCGTCATCAATGGGCCGGGTAATCCGCCACCACCACATCAGCCCCATCCTTTTTCAGGCCGATGACTTGATAGGCATCGCTCATGCCGTCCATTTCCATGCCCGGCGAGCCCATCGGCATCCCCGGTGCCGCCACGCCAAGCAGATCGTCACGCTTGCTCAGCGCCAGCACTTGTTCGGCGGGGACGTGACCTTCGACGAATTTGCCGTTGATGATTGCGGTGTGGCAGGACGCCAGACGTGGTGGCACGCCGTGTTGTTGCTTGAAGCTGCTCATGTCGGCTTCAACGTGATCCTCGACCTTGAAACCGTTGGCTTCCAGGTGGCTGATCCACTTTTTGCAGCAGCCGCAGTTGGCGTCGCGATGGACTTCGATCGGGATGAGGTCGGCGGCTTGCGCCAGGGAGGAGATGAATAGCGCGCTCAGGGCGGCCAGACGCAGGTGGTTTCGCATGGAGGGCTCTCGGCTCGGGTAAAAAAACGCATTTTGACCGGAATTTCCCGCCCGGCATCAACGGAGTGTTTCCAAGTAATACAAGGCGGGTTGTCAGCATGATCGTAGATCAAGGCTGACAGCCCGCTGAGCGAGAGATGACAGATCTGTCAGGATCAGCGCACCTTGAACCGGCCCATGATCGCGCCGACCCGGCTGTTGGCTTCCAGCAACTGTCGGGTGTTGAGCTCGCTGGCCTGACCACTTTGCACCAGTTCATCGACCATGTGACGGATCTGCACCATGCTGCGGTTGATCTCTTCGGTGACGGCGCTTTGCTGTTCGGCGGCGGTGGCAATCTGCGTGCTGAGGCTGTTGATGTGGCTGACCGAGCCGGCCATCTCGTCGAGGCCGCTGTTGACTCGCGCCGTGGCGTCGGCGGCCGACTGGCAACTGGCCTGGGTGTTTTCCATGGCGCTGACCGACGAACTCACGCCCTGGGTCAGGCGGGTCAACATTTCGTTGATTTCCGAAGTGCTGGCCTGGGTGCGGGCGGCGAGGGCGCGCACTTCGTCGGCCACCACCGCGAAGCCGCGTCCCTGCTCACCGGCGCGGGCGGCTTCGATGGCGGCGTTCAGCGCCAGCAGGTTGGTCTGGCCGGCAATGGCGCCAATCACCCCGAGAATCTCGGTGATGCGCTGCGCGTCCTGTTGCATGCTTTCGACCTTGTGCGTGGCGCTGGCCACTTCGTCGATCAGCGCGACCACGCTGCTCGAGGCTTCGCCAACCACCACCCGCGAACGGTCGGCGTTTTCGTTGGCGCGCTGGGTGAAGGCGGCGGTTTCTGCCGCGTTCTGCGCGACGCTTTCAGCGGTCGAACTCATCTCGTTGATCGCGGTGACGGTCTGGTCGGTTTCCGAGGCGTGGCGCAGCAGGATCTGGCTGGTGTGCGCCGACGTACGTTGCAGGTTGTCGAGGCTCGAAGCCATGGCGCCGGTGGCCTGGGTGACTTCTCCGATCATGTTCTGCAGATAGGCAATGAAGGTGTTGACCGAGTGACCGATCGCGCCGAGTTCATCTTCGGCGCGGATGGTGATGCGGCGGGTCAGGTCGGCATCGCCGCTGGACAGCAGATCGATGTTGGCTTTCAGGGCCTTCATGCGCTGGATCAATTGGCGGATCGCATAGACCTGCCACAGCACCAGCAGGATCACCAGCGGGATCTGCAACAGGCTGAGTGTGCTGAGCACGTCATCGCGCTGGGCGGTAATCAACTTGGTCGGCAGGGCGGTGGCGAGGAACCATGGCGTGCCTTCAATCGGGCGCATGAAGAAGGTGCTGGCCTCACCGTTGTTGTCAAACTCGACGCGCTGGGCCTGATCACGCTGTTGCAGGCCTGCTTTTACCTGGCTGGCAAACGGTGAACTGCCGGCCAGCTCGCTGATGTTTTTCAGCACGATCGGGCCATTGATGCGCGAACTGTTGCTGATGATTTTGCCGTCGGCCTCGACGATCAGCATTTCGGCACTGAGGTCTTTTTCCTTGCGCGCCACCAGGTCGTTGAAGAAGCCCAGCGTCACGTCGATGGTCGATACACCCCAGGTCGTGCCGTTCTTCTGAATGGCCATGGCGCAGTTGGTGCGTGGCTCGGCGCTGGCATCGTCTTTATAGGCGGCGGCCCAGGCGCATTGGCCGCGCGGTGTCTGCAGGCCGCCCTTGTACCAGCTCTGGTCGTAATAGTTGGGCGCTGCGTCGCTGTTCCAGAAGGTGTTCACGGCCAGTTTGCCGGAGCCGTCGCGGTGCCAGAAGGTGCTGAACTTGTTGCGTCCCGCCTCACGCTGACCGGGCAGTGGCCAGATACCACCGCCAAATACTTTCAATTCACCGTACTGGTCCACCAGCCCCGGCAGCACCGTATCGATGGCGGCACTGTCGAGCAGCGGGATGGTCTGGGTGATGCTGCGTTGCTGCGATTGAACCTTGTTCAGTTCGCCCTGGATCTGCTCGGCGACCTCGGCAATGCGGTTGAGCACCACCTGCTCTTCGGTATGACGCAGTTTCGGCGCGACCAACTGGCTGATGCCTACCACGGTCAGGACCGACAGCAACAGGATAAATAGAACCAGAAACAGCGTGTAGCGAGCCTGAATGGTACGGAATGCGGGCATGGAGACCGGTCCTTGAGCAGCGTTTCTTATTAGGGGCGAGGAGTAAAACAGTAGGGGTATCCCTTACGTATCGTCGCGGCGCGAGGAAGCTTTAGGTACTCACGTGCTAAAAAGTTTTGAAACGCTGACCGGCAAGTAACAGATCCGACACATGCAAACTAACCAGCCCGTTCGTTAGAGTAAAAAGCCGATTTTCGCCGGACTGGCCAAGCGGCTCTGGCTCAATATCTGCGGGGCTTGCAGTGCTTTGTATCGAGAATGTACAAAATTTGTAAAAAAGTGAAAAACAGATTGGTGACATCAGTTTTCCGGCCGATACTCCGGGCAACTCAAGACGTTCCACAAGGATATTTTCATGTTCTTTTCGCAAGGAGCACGCTCATGACCGTTGGTTATACCGGCGCGTGGCAGCCCAAGGCAGGTTTGCTGGTTCGAGACGCAGGGAGCTCGGGCAAACCGGTTTCTCAAAGCGTGAAGGTCAAGCAGATGCTGGCCCTGGTCGGCAACGACCCCACCGTTCTCAACACGGCGGAAATGGACAAGCAGCGTTTGCACAAGAACATCAAGGGGTTCGATCCGGAAAACGTCACTCCCAAGCAATTGGGCAAACTGACTGACTTCCTGCGCAGCCGGGGCCTCATTTCCGAAGTGACCTCGATGACGCTGCTCAATGCCGGTGACAAGTTCGATCGTTTCGGCATTCAGAAAGACCCGGATGCCAAGTTCAATGCGCTGGAATATTTCGCCACGCAACTGGACACCATCAACAACAACAGCCTCAAGGGCAACAAGTACGCCAATACGTTGATCCCGGAGTACAAGAAAGCCATTTATGTGCTGCAGAGCCTGAAAACCTACGGACAGGGCGGTGAACGTCCGCCTCCGACCGACAAAGGCGTCAGCGCCAAGGCTTGATCGCGTAAAACCAGGCCCTCCGATGCGCAGGGCCTGGGCATTCTTGCGTTACACGGACGATGATGGCTTGGCAATGAGCGATTGCAGGTCGTCATGCAGCCGCTGCATCTGCGGGCAAATCAGCGTCAACGCCGGTGGCCTGGCGCCACGATGAAACAACGCCAGCCAGCCAGCTCCTCTCTCATCCGGCACCAGCCCGGTGAACACGAATCCCGCCGTCGTCAGCAAGTGAAAAGCGCTTGCGAATTCCTTTGCCAGCCTGAGCCTGACTGAAATGAGCCAATGCGCCGGCAGTTCCTGCAACTGCTTGAGCAAGCCGCCATCGATCTCTTTGAAAATGCCTTCATACCGGTTCAATTGTTGTTCCAGCTGCACCGGTTCGCCCACCCAGGGCGCGGCCTTGTCCTGTGTTCCGAACATGCTGCACATCTGCCTCATGAAATCCCGGCAGCTTTCGGGCCACGCCTGGGTCGGGAGCGGACGTCGGTTATCGTCGACAGGCGTGTAACCGATGACCAGCGATTCCCGCGCCGAGGCATTGAACGGAGACGGGACATGGTCGGGCAGCCATCCGACACTCTGAAAGCCGAGACTGGCTGCCATGCGCTGTGTGTAGGGATGGCCGGTGACCTGTTTGATCGTCACGCCCCGGTATCCCAGGGCTTGCGCATGAATCAACAGCTGCCGTCCCAGGCGGGTGGCAATGTTCTGACCTCGGGTTTCAGGGTCAACCACGCTCAACGCCAGCTCGGCGATGTGCGATCCCTTGGCACGAATCAAGGTCGCGTGTCCCAGCATTTGATCTTCGGCGACGGCGACCAGAGAGTGCCAGCGCCCCAGCGCATGGTTGCGATCAATCATGCAGGGCAGATAGACGTGAGGCTGGGCGTAAAGATCGCCGTAGGTTTTTCGGAACAGGTTGCTCACGGCCACAGCGTCGCTGTTGCGGTAACTGCGCAGGGTAACTGTTTCCATCAGCGCTGTTCCATGGGCGGGCTGTCGTAGACGCGCAGATCCAGTACGCGCTGGCGTTTGCCGGAGCGCGGATGGCGTGACAGGTCCTGAACCGTGCAGCAGTGAATCTCCACGTCCAGCAAGTGATCGGCATTGAGTTGTTCGATCAACGGGTAGTGTTCAATCAACGCGTGGTGCAGCCTCCGGTCGGTGTCTGCCGAAGCAGGTTGCTCAGCCTCCGGAGCCCATTTCAGGCGCAGGATATCTTTCGTTCCGGCCTGTTCGATCACCAGTTGCCAATCGTCACTGCCGGTGAGGCGTTGCACCGTATCGCCGATTTCATCGGGCAGCAGTGTCAGGATTCCCACCCTGACTCGCTGGCTGTCGGCGCTGCGGCCCATCAGCGCGAATTTGCGCGCGGGCGTTCGGTTGAGCTCTCGCCAACACGCACGATCGCCGACCGGGTAACGAATCAGCGGCATCAACCGCCGGGTGAGATTGGTCATCACCAGGCGGCCTGTGCGATCGCATTCTTCGATTACCTCACCGGTTTGTTCGTCGAGGATCTCCAGCACGCTGTGGCCCTGCGCCATCCGGTGTTCACCCAGGGCGCAGTCGCGATGACTGGCGCCGATAAAGCCGGCATCGACGCTGGCATACCCCATGGAGGCGACGCGTACATTGGGGAACACCCGGCCGAGCAGTTGCAACTGTGCCGGGAACAGGCTTTCACCGCCGTAGAGCAGGCATTCGATGCACTCCAGTCGGCGTCCCTGATGTTCCAGCCACGCGGCGAAGGTCAACAAATGCGCCGGTACACCGGCCAGTACATTGATCCGATGCCGGGAAATCGAATCGGCCAGCACGGTCGAGTCGACATGACCGGTGAAAGGGAACTCCACGACGCCCGGCTGAACGTGGGCCAGCGCATCGTGAGTGAAGATGAAACTGGCATACAGGTCGCCGACAAAAAACAGGTTGGCGACCTGATCGCCCTTGTTCAGTTGCCCGGTGAGGCTGCGACCGAAATCCTCCACCAGCGTTTGCCATTCCCGCCGCTCGAAGACCGACAGTTTGCCATCGCTGGTGGTCCCTCCGGTTTTGAACACCAGTGCGTTGCCCAGGCTTGCGGTCAATACCGGCCAGCGGTCAGTGCCGTTACCTGCTCGGGGACGCTGGCAAAGTGGCTGGCGTAAAAGCTTGAATGCTGACGCGCAAAAGCGACCAGCTCCTGCAATTCAATCCTTGGGATCATGGTGTGCTCCTTGCAGAACGGAGGAGGCGCGGGCTCCTCGGTTATCGATCAGCAGCGGCGTCTTGCCGCTGTGTTTGTTTCGGGTGAACCGGTCGATGGCGCAGACCTGCGCGTCCACTGTCAGCAGCCCGGTCTGCACAAGGGTTGCCAGCGTCGGGTAACCCAGCAGTCGGCGATGCACGTCCTGGGGTTCGAGCGCACTTAGAAATTTCATGCATTCCAGTCCGTCGGGGGCATGTTCGAGGATCACCTGAAACTCGGTCTGCAGGTGCTGCGCCAGTTCCGAGAGGCAGATGAAATCGGTGCCGATGCGCACCAGCCTGCCGTGGCGCTGAAGCAGTTCGAAGCGCGGCGTCTGCAGACCACAGCCACACCGTCCGGGCACCCAGCGGCCGCTGTCGCCGACGTCATAACGCTGAACGTCCTGACCTTCTCGAGCGAGGGAGGTGAACACCAGGCGACCGGTCTCGTTGTCACGCACTGGCTGGTCGGTTTCGAACGCGACAATTTCCAGGTGCTGGATATCGCTCAAAAGATGAAACACACCGTCGCCGGTGGCTGAACAGGCGTGACCGAGCGGGCCGGCGTCGACACTGCCGTAGATCGCCGAGCGGATCAGGCTGACGCCGCAGTCTTGCAGCAACTGCCGGCTCTGCTCGCCGAGGTGTTCGCCGCCGAGAAATACTTTTTCGACCCCGCCATAGTTGCGCAGACGCGTTTGTTCGTTGAGGAACAAACGGTGCAGGGTGCTTGGCATGCCGATCAGCGTGTTCACCTGCTGATCGACGATCAATTGCGCAATCTCCCGGTAGTCATCATCGGCCGGGGCACCCATCGGCAGGTGAGTGACGTCCAGTTGCTCCAGTACTTTGGAGAAACTGAAAAAACCGCCATACAGACCGCCACTGAAAAACAGGTTCATCACCCGGTCCCGACGTGGATCGAGACCCGCTGCAAACAGACCATCGGCTGTAGCGCGCATCTGTTGGCGAAAGTCCCGATAACTGAAACCAGACAAGGCCGGCACGCCGCTGCTGCCGCCGGAACGGAAATACAGTTGGGCCGAAGCGTTGATCGGGCGGGCGATGAACGCTTCCTTGCTCATGATCGGCAGGTTCATCACACAGGGCGCAATGCCTGAGCCATTGAGCGTGGCGTGGGAGGGCAGTTTTGTCGGCGACAGACTGGCCGAGACTCGCCGGCTCAGGCGTTGCAGGGCATAGACGCCGTCGTGAGGTTCGCCGTCGTAGCCATCGTGAATCGCTTCCGTCGGAGCAACGCGGGTGACGCCGGCGGTGATCAGCAGCTGTGAAAGCTCTGCAATCTGCTGCTCCGGGCAGATCAGGGCGCAGCTTTGCAGCACGTTTCGCCATGGCATCAGGGTCTCGATCACCCGTGTGCGCGGCAGTGGCTTGAGCAGCAGGCTGCGAAACAGTGGCGAAGGCTTCAATGGTCGGTCATGGGTCCAGATCACCCGCCAGCCCGGTGCTGTCCAGACCTCGCCAGCCACTTCGGCGAAACTGTGTGCGAGCCTGGCCATGGCGGTGTCGGTGGTGATTTGCGAGGTTTCCTGAATCGTTGGCAGCAATGCCGGCCATTGTCCGGCGCGGCGTTCGAATGCTTTGGCCAGACCCTCACCGACACCGCGCAATACGGCCTCATCGTCGCTGTCCACCAACAACCATTGCGGGCTCGAGCACGCTTGCTGATCGAGTCGGCAGACTTCGTCCACCACGGCGTCGAGCGCCTGAGGCGAGGCGGCGTCCGGTGTCAGATAAACGAAGCTGATGCGATGTCCCCAATCGATCCAGCGGCATCCGGCGGGGATTTGCTGGCGAATCGCTTGGAGTGCCGATTCGCCGCCCCAGGCCGAGACACCGTTGGCCCATTGGCACAGCTGGCCGATTTGCGCGGTGGTCGCCGGAACGACAGCGACATGCCCTGCGAGTTGGCCGCTGGGGTCGCATTGCGTCAGCGCGTGGAGCAATTGCGCGGTCAGCCCCTGATCGCTGCTGCTGGGGCGCAGCCAGGTGACGTTGCCGGCCAGCAGACTTTCGATCACAGCGCAGAACGCCAGAAGTGCCGCGTTGCCGGGGGTGATGTGGACCACCAGGCCCAACGGGCTCCAGCATTCGAAACGTGGTTGGCGATAATCGAAGCGCCGCAGTGTAGCGGGTTGATCGCCAAGCTCCCGTTCGAGTTTGCGCCGCAGACCTTGAGGCTGGCAGAACTCGATCAGTGAGTCGCGTTGTTCGGCGTCGAGCGGCAGGGTCAGGCTGATGTCGCCCAACCGAAGGGCGAGCGTGGCCGCCGCATGGATGACCGTCTCGCGGTGCAGAGGCGAGCTCAGGCGTAGGGGCAGGGCCTGGCGCAACTGATCCAGTGCGGTATCGAATCCGAAGTCAGCGTGAAGTTGTCCATTGATCAGGTACATATCAGTGCCTCCCCAAGAGTTCGGACGCCGCCATCGCGCAGCTTCTGCCGGCGGTGGTGGCGGCGCGGCCATGCAGTTCGAACCAGTCGCTGTCCAGACCGCAGCTGCAGCTTGCGCCGGGGTGCAGGGTGGCGAGGTCGCTCATGACCACCGCATGGGCGGGGCTCGAAGAAATGTAGGGCGAGACCGCACTCAGTAACCCCGGCCGACCATAGGGCAGGACGGTGAAATCGGATGGGCTACGCACAAATACCTTCGAATAGACCGGAACATGGAAGTGATGGTGAGCGCATTCGAGGTAAGGCACCGGATGCTCGACCGCACCGTAACCGTCGCGGCAGCGGGCGATGTCGATTCCCAATTGCTGGTGGATACGCTCGTAAAGCTTCCGGCGGGGGATCTCCTGCGCGGCGCTGGTTTTCCAGCCGCCGCCAAACAGCGCCAGGGAGTCAGCTGCCAGTTGCAGATCGGCCACGCCAGTGGTCTGCATGCGTTGCAGGGTCTGCCAGAGAAATGCAGGAAACCCGAAGATTCGCACCGGCAGGCCTTCTTCGGCAAAAGACTGCAACGCCGAGATGACGCCAAAGCCATCGAACTCGTGACCGTCACCGGTCCGACGCAAGGCATACACCACGCGGTTGACCGGAGCGAACCGGCACAGGAACTGGTCGGTGAACGACGTTCCCAAGGTAATGCTGGCTTCAGGCTCGTAGCTCAGGAGCAAGTAGTTGCACGGCGTTTGCGGACTGTCCCAGCCATAGTGGTGGAAGATCCGTTCGACCATGTATTGGGCGGCGGCCAGACTGCGTTCGTCATAACGCATGCGGCTTTTCTCGCCGCTGGTGCCTGACGATGTCAGTTCCAGTGCGTCTGCACCGGTCGGGCTGAGCAGTTGTTGCTGTTTGAAGAAACTGGCGAAGATCGGTGGCAGTCGCGACCAGTCGTCGAGGCTGTCCAGATCCGTCACGGTCAGTCCATTGGCGTTCAACCAGTGTTCATACCCGGGGGTGTGTTCACTGTGAAAACGGCTGATTTCGGCCATGGCCTGATCGAAAAACCCCGCCGGTACGGATTCCGGGCAATAGGGTTGCGACAACGCACAGAGCGCGTCGCTGTGGGGGAAATGGAACATCAGGCGTCCTTATTGATGTGTCGAGGAAGCGGTTTCTGCCGGAGGTTCACGCAGAAACCGGTACAAGAGAGGCAGGCTCAGCAGCCCGCCCAGTGCAGCCCAAAGGGCGAAGGACTCGAGGCGGGCACCGCCGACGATTACCGCGATGAGCGAACCGCCGGTGCCCATCACTGCAATCGAGATCATGCCCACCGCGGCAGAGACCAGGCCTTTGCTGTCATCGCTGGAAAACAGCGCCAGTCGATACAGTGCGGCATTGCTCATGCCCAGCCCCACGGCGTACAGCGCGAGGCCTGAAATCAACAAACCAAGGGGCAGGTCTGTCAGAGCACCCGCCAGCAGGGTCAAGAGCCCGAGGCAAAACGGCCAGAGCGCCAGGCGAATCAACTGCACCAATTCGCGCGAGGTCAGCAAACGGTCGAGAATCAGATTGCCGACGATGACCGCCGAAAAGATCGGTATCTGCCACAAGGCGTATTCACGCGTGGACAAGGCAAGCCGCTGGATCAACAGCAGGGGCGAGAGCCCGATCCACGCTATCAACGGCAGGCTCATCAACCCGAGCGCGAGGCTCGCGCCGAGGAACCTCGGGTTGCGCAGCAGGGCCAGGTATCGACGAAATGTCTGTCGCAAGGACAACGGAATCGGCGCCTGCTGGCCGCCGTCTCGGCGAACGATCCCGATGGTTTCCGGCATGCAGACGTAGAGCCCGGCCCACGCGATGGCAGCGACCAGGCCCAGGGCCAGGAACAGTTCGCGCCAGCTCAGCCATTCCAGCAACAGGCTGCCCAACAACGGGCCAAGCAGCGGCGACAGCAGCGCAACGTTGCCCAGCAGCGCCATGAGCCGCACGGCATCCGCCTCACAGAACACTTCCTGGAGCGCGGGATAGCTGACAGCCACCACGAATCCCAGTCCCATGCCTTGCAGAAGCCGTAATGCATTGAAGGCTTCAATGCCGGGCGTGGCGATTGCAGCCAGACAGGTCATCGCAAAGAGCGCACAACCGATGAGCAACAAGGGGCGCCGGCCAAACCGGTCGGACAGTGGTCCGATGAGCCATTGCAGGCAGACGCCTCCGAGCAGGTACAGGTTGAACGCGTTGGGGATATGCCGTGGATCAGCCTCGAGGTCTGCGGTGACGTTGAGCATGGCCGGCATGATCATGTCGCTGGCCATGTAGGTCAGCCACTCGAACAGCGTGATGGCCAGACAGAAGCCAAGCGTTTTTAGTGGCGGGATATCGATGAGTGTTCTTTGCATGCGCTTCCATGGCCTTCAAAGGGGAGAGCGCAAAGGGTAGGGGCGAGAGGTGGATGTTCCTACGCCGCCGCTGCGACGTGGTATGTCGCAGGTTTGCAGGGTATTGCCGAAGGCGGATTGCTTACTGCTGCGGGTGAAATGTCCGACATTTTGATAGGGG
Organism: Pseudomonas sp. GW821-FHT11G12; assembly: GCF_058808055.1. Lineage (NCBI taxonomy): Bacteria > Pseudomonadati > Pseudomonadota > Gammaproteobacteria > Pseudomonadales > Pseudomonadaceae > Pseudomonas > Pseudomonas sp. GW821-FHT11G12. The sequence continues at coordinate 1,474,859 of NZ_JBXARH010000001.1, read as the reverse complement.
ATATATACGGAAAATGCCCACATCATCGTGGGCATTTTTTACGGGTGCTCAATCAAATGTTGCATTTGAAGAAGCGGATATGAGAGTTGTTCGAATGTCGGATTTATCGATGTTGGTAGTAGCCTGGTCCGGGCGCGCCATAATAGCGATGGTCGCCATGCCAGCCGCCGTGGGGGAAAATGATACAGCCGCTCAGCGTGAGCAGCGCCAATACAGGAATCAGCCAGGTGATTCGACGCAGCATTTCAAAAGTCCTCATGGTTAACGCCGCATGGAGCCAAAGCTCTTCATCGGCTGTAACATGAGACCCCGTTTGCAGCGGCGCATCCCCGTGACACGGTATGCCCATGGCATGAAAGCCGATACAAACCCGATACATTTCAAAGTTTCAGGAATTCGCAATGACTCAGTCGCAACGTTTGAAATACTCGATTCTGATCGCCCTCACCGTACTGGCGATCATGTTCGGCCTGTCCTGGATGCAGAACGCCGGGATGATCAGCGAAAAAGTGTTCCAGTACATCGCCATTGGCGTGGCGGTGGTCGTGGTGGTGATCAACGGGGTGATGCGCCGCAAGGTCAAACCCTGACGGCGCTCCAGAAGGGGCTCAATCGCTATTGAGGACGGCGGCAGCCTGTGGATGCAGGCTGTAGCTCTTGTCGGCGTTGAAGGTGATCACGCCTTCGGCGCACAGGCGCTTCAACACTTCGCGCACGCTGAGAAAAGACAGCGGAATGCCCAGTTCCAGCAATTGGCTGTGGACACCGCGCACACCCAGACTGCGCTCGCTCTGAGCGGCGACCAGCAAGGCATCGATGACTTTCAGGCGAATCAGGCTGGTGCGCAGGCCGAAGCTCTTGAGCAGCAGTCGAATACGTTCATTGCCGTGGCGCTCGGCTCGTTGTCCGAATACGCTGGCGTGCGAACCCATGGAAGCTCCTTGTGGTGCCTGGCTACCGTCCGATGGTAGTTGCGGGTTGTACATGCGATTACTCCTTTTCAGAGCCTGATCAGGAAGGGTTACGGGTGCTCTCTCTAAACAAGACGTATCAGCCCGACAAATCATGAAGCGGAAAATGTAGAAAATTTGTCGTTGATTCGTCCTTTCTCCGTGATCCGGGCTCGAAACGGGCTTGTGACTGACTAAATTTTTCCCCCCGGCTTCGTTTTCTGGAAAGGCTCATTGCGCGTGGACGCGTGGGTGATTTCAGGGCGTAGCCGCTGCGCACGTATTCGAACAGGGTGCGCGGCTGCGCTCTTGGGTATTTCGATCAGGAGCGAGCGTGATTATTTCCAGGCAGTTAACCGGACTGACCCTAGCCGGCATGTTTCTCGGGCTGAGTCTGTCGGCGCATGCGTTCAGTCCTTCCACCCAGGCCGGGGCCGATATCCGTCGCACGAGTTTTGGTGTGCCGCATATCCGCGCGGAAAACGAACGCGGCCTCGGATTCGGCATCGGTTATGCCTATGCGCAGGACAATCTGTGCCTGCTGGCCAACGAAATCGTGACCGTCAACGGCGAACGTTCGCGGTACTTCGGGCCGGATCAGCTCACCGTCGAAGAGCGCGAAAACCGCGTCAGTGACGTGTTCTTCCAGTGGCTCAATACCCCGCAAGCGGTGAATGCCTTCTGGCAGGCGCAGCCGGTCGAAGTCCGAGATCTGGTGCAAGGTTATGCCGCCGGCTACAACCGGTATCTGGCCGAGCGCCGCCAGCAAGGGCTGCCGCAACAGTGCCAGGGCGAATGGGTGCGCGATATTGCAGCCGAAGACCTGGTGAAGCTGACGCGTCGGTTGCTCGTCGAGGGTGGCGTCGGTCAGTTCGCCGAAGCACTGGCAGGCGCCACGCCGCCACAAGCCACTGCGCAAAACGACAGCCACGCCCGCGCTTATGACCTCGCCGCCGCACGCCTGCAACGCTTCGCCCTGGACCGTGGCAGCAACGCGGTGGCGGTGGGCAGCGAGCGTTCCTTCAACGGCCGTGGAATGCTGCTGGCGAACCCACATTTTCCGTGGGTCGGCGGCATGCGTTTCTATCAGATGCACCTGACCATTCCCGGCAAACTGGATGTGATGGGTGCGGCGCTGCCGGGGCTGCCGATGATCAACATCGGTTTCAACCAGCACCTGGCCTGGACCCACACGGTCGACTCGTCCAAGCACTTCACTTTGTATCGCCTGCAACTCGATCCGAAAGATCCAACCCGCTATGTGCTCGATGGGCAATCGTTGCCGCTGAACAAGCAAACGGTGACGGTGCAGGTCAAACAGGCGGACGGGCAGGTGACGCCGGTATCGCGTGATATCTACAGCTCGCAATTCGGCCCGATCGTGCAGTGGCCGGGCAAGCTCGACTGGGACCATCAGTACGCCTACAGCCTGCGCGATGCCAACCTCGACAACGACCGGGTGTTGACGCAGTGGTACGCGATGAACCGTGCAGGCAACCTCAAGGATCTGCAGGACTCGGTGCACAAGATTCAGGGTATCCCGTGGGTCAACACCCTGGCCGTGGATGACAAGGGTCAGACGCTGTACATGAACCTGTCGGTGGTGCCGAACGTCAGTGCCGCCAAACTGGCCAAGTGCAGCGATCCGCGTATCGGCCTGAAAATGATCGTGCTCGACGGCGCCAACAGCGCCTGCGCCTGGGACATCGATCCGCAAGCCGCGCAAAAAGGCATTTACGCGTCCAGTCAATTGCCGCAATTGTTGCGCAAGGATTTCGTCCAGCACTCCAACGATTCGGCGTGGCTGGCCAACCCGGCGCAACCGCTGACTGGTTTCTCGCCGCTGATCAGCCAGGAGGGCCAGCCACTGGGGCTGCGCTCGCGTTTTGCACTGGATCGTCTGGCGACCCTGAGCAAAAAAGGTTCGGTGTCGGTGCAGGACCTGCAACACATGGTGATGGATGATCAGGTGTTTCTGGCCGCTCAAGTGCTGCCGGATCTGCTGAAATTCTGTGCATCGCCAGGCGGCGCCGAGGCCGCGTTGAAATCGGTGTGCAGCGGTCTCAAGGCCTGGGACGGTCGCGCGAACCTGGATTCGGGAATGGGCCTGGTGCATTTCCAGACCATCATGCAAGCCTTGCAGGAATCGCCGGATGTCTGGCGCGTGGCGTTCGATCCGAAGGACGCGCAGCACACGCCGCGCGGACTGGCGACTGAAAAGCCCGAAGTGGCCAAGGCGTTGCGCGAAGCGATGCTGGCGTCCGCCGAATCGGCCAGCAAAATGGGCCTGACCGCACAAACCCGCTGGGGTGATGTCCAGGTGGTCAGCAGTGGTGGTCAGCAGACGCCGATCCATGGCGGGCCAGGGACATTGGGCATCTACAACGCAATCCAGAGCGTGCCGCGTGAAGACGGCAAGCTGGAAGTGGTCAGCGGCACCAGTTACCTGCAAGTGGTGACGTTCGACGACAAGGGGCCGCACGCTCAGGGCCTGCTTGCGTTCTCGCTGTCCAGCGATCCCGCGTCGAAATACTCGCGGGATCAGACAGAAGCCTTCTCGAAGAAACAGTGGAGTGCACTGCCTTTCACCGAACAGCAGATCAAGGCTGACCCGCAGTATCAGGTGCAAAGTGTGCGTGAAGAACTGGATAAAACGGGGAAAGTGGCGGCGCAGTAATCAGTCGTCAGGATGTTGCGACAGCCGTTGAAGGCCGCCCCCGAAAAGGGGCGGCCTTCAGCTTTTTGGGGGTTGCTGCGGCATCGGGTTGATCACTGGATTGCCGTCCCTGTTGCGGGTGATGAACACCGGCAGGACTTTGGGCATCGAGCCGGCGAAGCTGTTGAGCTCCTTGATGTTGTAGATACCACCGACCCGGATCGACCCCGTGGCGCTGTCGGCCAGCATCAGCGGTTTGTCCAGGTAACGGTTGATCAGCGGCAGGGCTTCGTTCAGCGCCAGGTTGTCGAGAATCAACTTGCCGCTGCGCCAGGCCAGCGAGGTGTCGTTGGCGTAGGTCTGGCTGATTTGCGGCATGTAATCGCCGTGTTTGTAGCGAGCCTGCATCGAAGGGCCGAGGCGCAGGCCATCGCCGGATAACTGAGTGTTGCTGGTGACCAGCACCGAACCTTCAACCAGGTTCACTTTCACCTGGTCCTCATACATCCAGACATTGAAGCGAGTGCCGGTGACGCGAATCTTGCCTTCGCCAGCCCTGACGATAAACGGATGGTTCAGGTCATGGCTGACTTCGAAAAAGGCTTCGCCCTTTTTCAGGGTGACACGACGCTCGTCCTTGTAATTGCTGAAGGTCAGATCGGTATTGAGGTTCAGCTCGACCTGACTGCCATCGCCCAGGGTGACGTGGCGGACATTGTCGGTGGCAGCGAAATGCTGATAGCTGTTGGGCAACCAGCCCAGATTCCATCCCGTCCAGGCTGCCAGTGGCAACGCCAGCGCGCAAACGGACGCTGCTACCGCATATTGACGCCAGGTCCGGGCCGGTGGGCTGATCGGTACGATCACCGCTGGCTCCGGGCGCGGAAGGTGTTCGGCGACATCCCAGATTTCCAGCATGGCCTCGTATTCGAACGCGTGCAGCGGATGCGCATCGCGCCATTGCTCGAACGCCAGCCGTTCCTCGGCGGTGCAGTCGACGGCGTGCAGGCGCATGCACCAATGCGCAGCGGCATCGGTGATCGCATCGTATTCGGCTTCGGAGAGGGTGTTCTGGGTCATTGACTCGTCCTGATTTCCGGCATTCTAACCTTGAGGGCAAGGTGCCGAGAACATCCGTCATGGCAATTGCCCATCAAAGTGGAACTTATTTTTCACTCGGGCGCCCAAAAAGCAGGACATCCGATGAGCACTATCCACAAATGGAGTGAAAAAATGATCAAAAGAACCTTGGCCGCTTTCGTTGCGACAGCCAGTCTTCTGAGTGCCGGTGTGGCGCTGGCCGACCGGCCGGGCGCCGGATGGATCACCATTGAAAAAGCCATTGAAATCGTCAAGACCAAGGCCGGGTATGTCGAGGTCTACGAGATCGAAGCCGACAACAACGGCTACTGGAAAGGGGAAGGGCGCAAGGCTGACGGTGTGGTGTATGAATTCCGCATTGACGGTGCATCGGGCAACGTCTTGCGTGACCAGAAGGACTGATTTCGGACAGGGTGATCCATTATAAAAATGCGCAGGTGTCGAGCCTGCGCATTTTTTGTGCGAATCACGGCGCGGGAACGGAATCCAGTTGCCGGCCGACTTCGCAGATCAACAGGGCGATCGAGTCGGCGTTATGCAAGATGACACCAACACGGGCGTCCGATGAGTTCTGATCCATGAACGCATTGCGTGCTGCGTTCATGGTAGTGCTTTGCGTCTGTTTGAAGATTTCCGCCGTGGTGGTCGCCTTCTCCGCAATTCTGTCGAAGTCGATCCAGGCCTTGCTGCCAGCGTCCCATTCCGCGAACAATTGCGCTCGCGGCGTGGCCAGTGACAGCGCCATTCTTCGTTCGTCTTGCAGGTCCTGGAACAGGTTGGCACCCTCAGGTGTGGCCGGTGAAATCAGGTCAGTAAACGGCTCGCGCCCCCTGACCGTTGCAATGTCCCATGCATTGCTCAGTTGATGGGCCATCTCGTGTATGAGGGTTTCGGCTTGTGCGTGGCCGTCGATATCAAATCCCTGTGCCACGACGGGCAGGTAGTCGTCCAGTTCCTGATCAAAAAAATGCTGGGTGAAATGGACTTTGTTCTTCTGATCGCCATCAAGAACAAACGCGATCACGTCGTGGAACCATCGGGTCGAGCCGACAATGAAACGATCGGTATTGAGCAAATCATCAGTCGGATCCACCAATGCATTGCAGATGGGCACGATCGCCGTTTTTATCCTGGACAGGATCTGTGTCGTGACGCGCGGTACATCAAAAAACTCCATGAGAAACCGGTTGACCCTTCCTCCGGGCACGACATTGATGTCCAGAATGGCCAGGTTATGCAGGCAGTTGAACGCATAGTCCCGGGCCATCGCGACTGCACGCCCGAGAATCCGGGCTTTTTCGGGGTATCGCCGAGTGATTTCTCCCATACCGTGCGCTTCGATATTGAGCATCGTGCGACGCATGCGTGAGTACTTGTCGTGTTCGATCATTTTGGAAAAGGCTTTGCCGAAGTGAACGGTCTGGCCTTTTGTGATCTTCACCATTCGTGAATCAGTCTTGAGCAGCGTCGGGCCGCGCACTGCATCTTTTACCAATTGCCAGTGCGGACCGCTTTTGACAACCTGGTAAACCTTGCCGTCCACCGCCGCATAGCTACGGTTGTTCGACACTTTCTGGTAGACGCCTTGCGTCGCGCTGTAGGCGAGATCCTTGAGTGCGACATCCGTTGCTTCGAAAGGCTGCAGCAGCGTGCGTTGTGGCGAGGTCGATTCAATCTCGGCCAGGCTCGGGGCCGTGATCTTTTCGACTGTTTGAGTACCGGTGGCGACTGTCTGCTCGCTGGTGTCGGCACCCAGCGCGCGCTCGGCAGCCATCTCGGGCATCATGCCGACAAGCACCATCTGCTCCGCGCCATCGATGAAAGACCTCAGTGCTTTTTTCCAGTGATGATTCTGCAATGCCTCGGCCGAGTCCTTGAAGTCCTCATAGGCTTGCCAGAGGAAGCGCACATAGGCGAGTTTGCCCTGCAGCATGTCCGAGGCCTGTTTGATCCCGTCACTGAACAGGATCCTGGCGTTTTCCCAGTCGGGCTGGCCGTCGCTGTCTTTCTGTGAGCCGAGCATCTGCGTCAACAACTCAAGGTTGTCCTGGTACAGCTGCTTGAGCAGGTTGTCTGCAATCGGCACATTATCGAGGGTGATTTCGCTGATTTGCCCCACCGTGGAGGCCAGCAGGCTGCGGAATGTCGCGCGGTGCGCCTCAGGCAAGCGGCGCAGCAGCAGATTCTGCAGAAATCCCGGGATATTCAGCGCCGCAATCAACGCCTTTTCATCGACGAATTCGTGAAAGGCCTGTTCGGCATACGGCGCATAGAGCACCAGCGGTCCCTTGTGGCCGGTGCCAGGTGCGAAGACGTACAGCCCGCAGGCCTTGACTGCGCTGGCGTTGGCTGTCTTGATCAGGGACAGCGCACACGCGATGGCGTGTGCGCCTTCGACGGCTGCGCGCGCGAGGGTGTCAGGCATGTCCAGGACCTGACGGATGTAGCTGAATGCGGTCTCGGACAAATGCTGCTGCAGTTTCAGTGCGTGGGCATGTTGCAGTAACTGCCAGGGCAACTGACGAAAGAAAATCTGCTGCCGGGCCAGACCTGCGACGGTGGTTGTCGCCAGTGCATCACTGACTGTCTTGCTGTAGGTGGTGGGAATCGCCAGCGACTGCAGCAGTTGCGTGACAGCACTTTGATCGAGCCCCTTGGGCAATGCACCGGTGGTTCTCGAAGTCACTTTGAATCCGGTGCCTTGGGCAACGTTAACGTGATTCAGGGCAAACTCGACCAGGTTGCGAGCCGGGCCGACCAGGGCAAGGTTGGGGGTAATCTGGATGTCACGGGGATTGAGCGAACTTTTCGGGAAGCGGCTGTCGAGCAGTGATTTCAAGGTCTGTTCGACATGGCTGACCAGCGTCGGAATGCCCGTCAGGTAATCCTTGTCATCGACGACACTCTGGTGCCACTGCTCCATGAGTTCGATGTGCAGTTTCTGCTCCGCGGCCGGCGCCATGCCCAGCCAGGCCGGGTAGGTCTGCCGTGCAGCGATCGCCTGCGCATGCGCGCCAGCCAGTTTCAGGTTGGTGTGCAAGACCGAATCGCTCAGTTGCGTCAGTGCCTTGTTACGGCTGGCCGTATCTTTGACGCGTGTTCTCACCTGCTCACAACGACCCAGAAAGTGCTCGATGGTCGATTGCATGCGATTGTGCAGTATGTTGTCTTCTATGAACTGGAACACGCCGAGCGTGTAGTACCGGTGAGCTTGCGACTGCGCAGGCAGGATGTTTTCCAGCAATGACAACCGCTGCGTGCGGTGTTGCAAACGTTGGCTGAGTCGGTGCCGCGCGACCGCGACGGTGTCGAACACTTCCAGTCCGAGCGCGGGCGTCCATAACACGGCCCGCCCGGAGTGTTGGGAATCGAGGCCGCCGCGTTCGGTCATCAGCAGACAATGGGCGAGCGGCACCAAATCCTGGGTGCCGGCAACTTCGAGGGTGAGCGAATAGGCGTCCGGGCGAAAACCCTCGATCGCATGTCTTGACGCACGTGTCGGCTGGTCGGGATTGATCACCGTATTGACGATCGCCTGGACTGAAGCGGGCAACGTGCCGTCCAGCGTGCGGAGCCGGGCTTCGCCGGTCACTCCGGCAAACCAGGCGTGGGCAAGGCTGGCCTTGTGTTTTTCAAGATACGGTCGCTGGACGTCTGCGGTCGCCATAGGTTGTGTTTTGAGCATTGCGGCAAGCGGGGTTTCAATGCTGGTGAACGTCTTGATCGCCGCGCGCGCCTTGTCTGCCAGCACCAGGGAGGGCTGCTGGCTGCCGGAGACCACCGGGTACGTGCTCCAGCGGCCCGCGCTGTCCAGTTCCTGCAAACGCCCATGGACCATGGAGCGGATGTCCAGGCTCTTGTCGAACAGGGCATGCAGATTCACGACGCCATCGCTGTGGCGATACACCTGAAAGGCATACTCGATGTTTTGTCGCAGCTTGGTGATGATCCGTTCGAAAAGGATTTTGAAGACGTCACCGACGATCCGGTCGCCTGAAACCTGCGGCTGATCGAGGCCCAGAAAACGATTGCGTTCGTCCAGACTGAGCAGACCGTAGAGTTCGTCTTCATGCCCTTTGGCCATGAACTTGCTCTGCAACGTCTGTTTCAGATCGTTGTAATCGGTGAGCACTTGCAGGCCTTGCACTGGCGTGTAGAGGAATGCGTCGGGGCCGCTGATCATCAGCGAGCCGGCCAGTTCGACGTAGTTGGCTTCGTGTTCCCACAGACGCACGGTTTCTGTGAATGGACGGTGCGGGCCGTCTGCGCTGGGGCTGATCAACTGATGCAGTGCATTGAACTGCGGTGCATCGATGATGCCCGTTTCACGTTTGACCATCCATTCGGCCCGGGCCTGGTCCTCCAGAACGTCGGCAAAAAACGTGCGACGCGGCGAGCCGTCAGCGGACGGCGCGTCCCAGTACGTTTCCAGTTGCCGAAACAGCAACACCGGCAATTTGCTCGAGGCACTGGTGACGGCGTCTTCCCATTGCTTCTGGTCATCTGTCTTCACCTCTCTGCCGGGGTTTGCATACTCGCGCAAGGCGTTGCCCGGCCAGCGTTGGTGGCGGTAATGCAACAGGACCGCGTCGCTCAGGCTCATGGAGTCGAGCCAGTGTTTTAGCGTGCCGTCGGTTTTGTCGCCGGCCACGTAAAAACTGACGCGCGTACGGCTTTGCTGCAGGGATCCGAAATGCGCCTCGAGCAGTTCATCCAGTGCGCTGTCGAGCATGGGGGTGAGCGTCGGCAACTGTTTGAGCTCGTCACGCATCGCGTGCGCATTGAGCACTTGACCTTGTTTAAACGAGTGACGCTGTTCGTCGAAGACATCGCCGTCGATCAGGCTGAATGTCACTGAAATGCGTTCTGCATCCAGCAGTCGCTTGCGCTGCACCAATGCCAGAAACGCGAACAATTGATCCTGGTCGTCGGGGTTGTTCAGGCGGTATTCCAACTGTTGCTTGAGAAGGGCCCGGTTGAGATGTTTCTTGATGCCGCCGTAAGGGGTGTAGAGGAAAAGACCCTTTTCGTCTTTGTCATCGGGTGTCTCGCTCAGCACAAAAGCCCCCGGCAAAATCAGCGGGGTCTGGTCTGTAACGTTGAGCAGAATGCGTTCGGCGCGCATGGATTGCCGGTTACGCAAGGCGTCGGTGGACAGTTTTACGTGAGCGAGCCAATTGAAATCCTTCTCCACCAGACCGTGGGTCTTGCCCAGTTCTGTCCAGAGTCCGGGTGAGTTGAAGGTTTCGGGGAATAACAACGGTTTGGTCGGTGTCGCCATGGTTGAGTCTCGCATGGGTGGGCGTGTGCACGCACCGTGGGTCGAGGCTCAAGGCTAAAACTGACAATCGACGCGCGGGTGGTAGATAAATAACGCGGGGTTGACAGGCAACCGGCCAGCCGTGGTTAATCCTCTGGCGGGTTGTTCGTTCGCTGTTGTTCCCTCCAATAATTACTCTGGAGCTTCAGATGTCTGCGCCACACGATCATGCGGTCTCGTCCACGGTGTCCCTGGATGAGCTGACTCACTTGCTGGAAACGATTTTCATCCGTCACGGCACCTCGACCGAAGTCGCCAGAACACTGGCCGCCAATTGCGCCAATGCCGAGCGGGACGGTGCTCACAGCCATGGCGTTTTCCGGATTCCCGGTTATGTCTCGACCCTCAACAGCGGCTGGGTCAACGGCCAGGCCGTGCCGAAAGTCGAGGACGTGGCCTCAGGGTTTGTCAGTGTCGATGCCGGCAACGGTTTTGCCCAACCTGCGCTGGCGGCGGCGCGTCCACTGTTGGTGGAGAAGGCCCGCAGCGCCGGGATCGCGATATTGGCGATCCGCAATTCCCATCACTTTGCCGCGCTGTGGCCGGACGTGGAGCCTTTCGCCGACGAAGGCCTGGTGGCGCTGAGCGTGGTCAACAGCATGACCTGCGTGGTGCCCCACGGCGCCGATCGGCCGTTGTTCGGCACCAACCCGATCGCTTTTGCCGCACCTCGGGCCGACGGTGCGCCGATCGTATTTGACCTGGCCACCAGCGCCATTGCCCATGGCGACGTGCAGATTGCAGCACGCAAAGGCGAGAAGTTGCCGGCGGGCATGGGCGTGGACAGCCTGGGCCAGCCGACCTGCGACCCGAAAGCGATTCTTGAAGGCGGCGCGTTGCTGCCGTTTGGCGGACACAAGGGCTCGGCGCTGTCGATGATGGTGGAGCTGCTCGCCGCCGCGCTGACTGGCGGCAATTTCTCGTTCGAATTCGACTGGAAGAACCATCCCGGCGCCAAGACTCCGTGGACCGGTCAGTTGCTGATCGTGATCGACCCGAGCAAGACCGCCGGGCAGAGCTTCGCCGAACGCAGCCAGGAACTGGTCAGGCAGATGCATGGGGTAGGGCTCAAGCGTTTGCCGGGTGATCGGCGGCATTTGCAGCGCGCCAAATCACTGGCCGAAGGCATTGTGCTGGATGGGCAGACCCTGGCGCAGTTGCGTGAGCTGGCAGGCGAGTGACGTTTTACCGGACATGAAAAAGGCGAGCCGCAGGGCTCGCCTTTTTTTTCGCTGCGCTCAGCGGCGGCCGAGCAACAGACCGACCACCAGACCGAAACCGGCGGAAATCGCCACGGTCTGCCACGGGTGGCCACCAATGTAGTTTTCGGTGGCGTCCACCGCCGGTTTGGTGCGGTCACGCACGCTGGACACAGAATCCAGCGCCTGCTGCAATTTCAGGGCGATTTGTCCGCGCAGAGTCTCCGCTTCTTCGCCGACCAGTGAGGCACTGCTTTTGAGCAGTTTGTCCGACTCTTCGATCAGAGCCTGGAGTTCGCTGAACGCTTGATCCTTGATTTGGTCTTCAGCGGCTTGAACGGCGCTTTTGCGGGCCATTGGGTGACTCCTTGCAGGTGAATGGACAGTGAACAATGGAGTGTGGCGCGGCTTGAAAAGTTGCAGCGAATTTCTCTCAGGAAGAAAAACCAGCGCCGGAGATTTCCGTCCAGCGTGTAAGATGTCGCCATTTCATGCAGCAGGTAATTCCCCATGAGTTTCAATCTGGCCGACAAATCCCTCGCAGAGCGCGCTGCGCTGGAAGACGAGAAATCCCGACTGTTCGAACTCTGGCAGAACAATCTGGGCAAAGCCAAGGGCGAAGCCGCGCGATTGTTCGGCGAGCGCTCCAAGCGCAAGGGCAAATGGGCCGAATTCGTGCGCGCCGAACTGGACGGCATGTCGCCGCCGGAGTTCGCCAACATGGTGCGCAGTGAAGTCAACCGGCTGATGGCGGCCAACAAGTAATCATTCGGTCTTGAAACTGGCGACAATCGCTTCGCGTACTTTCAATACCACCGGGTCGATCTGGGTGTTGGTGCGCCAGCCCAGCTCGATCGGATAGCGTGGCAGCGCCAGCGGGCAGGGCAGCAGTGCCAGCCCGCTCATTGAAGCAATCGCCTGTGCCGCATGGGTCGGGATGGTCGCCACACTGGCGCTGCCCTTGAGCAGATGCGGCAACGCCGCAAAATGCGTGGTCGAGGCGCAGACCCGGCGAGTCAGCCCCAACGCGGCCAGCCCTTCATCGGTGATCCCGATAAAACCACCCGAGGACACCAGAATGTGCTCCCGGGCGACAAATTCCTCCAGAGTGATCTGCTGCTGACCGGGCGCAAGGCTCGCCGGGTCCACCAGACACGCGTAACCGCCTTCACCCAACACCTGACGGCTGAGCAGCCGTTCGGCAAACCCGCCGGCGGTGATCGCCAGGTCGATGCTGCGCTCCATCAAGGCCCGGGCGACGATCTGGCTGTGGGTCTGGCGGAAGATCAGACGCAGCTTCGGCGCTCGGCGGGCGATCTCTTCGATCAGGCGTCGGCCGTAAGCAATCTCGAAATCATCCGACAGCCCCACGGTGACCGAGCGGCCGTCGTAATGATCGGCGGTCGGGTCGACCATCGCCAGGCTCTGCCGACACTTGTTCAGCGCATCACTGACCACCGGTTTCAACTGATTCGCCTTGAGCGTGGGCGCCAACCCTCGACCAGTGCGCACGAACAATTGATCGCCATAGACCTCGCGCAACCGGCGCAAAGCCGCGCTGACGGCCGATTGCGTCACGCCCAGACGCAACGCTGCGCGGCTGGCGCTGGACTCTTCATGCAGCGCTTCGAAGACTTTCAGCAGGTTGAGATCGACAGTGGCGATATTCATTGTGTTCATATCATTCAGCAGTGAGTCGGGCTTTATTCATGATCCCGTGGCGCCGGAGAATGAGCAACACCTGAACTTCACGGAGTGACCACCATGCCCAAATCAATCGTTGCCGCCCTGCAGATCGGCGCTTTGCCCAGTGGCAAGGCTGACACCCTGGAACAGATCCTGAGCTGGGAAAGCGCGATCATCGAGTCCGGCGCAGCGCTGGTGGTGATGCCCGAAGCGTTGCTCGGCGGTTATCCGAAAGGCGAGGGCTTTGGTACGCAACTGGGTTATCGCCTGCCCGAAGGGCGTGAGGCCTACGCTCGTTATTTTGCCAACGCCATCGATGTGCCGGGCGCGGAAACCGAAACGCTGGCCGGGCTGTCGGCGCGAACCGGGGCCAACCTGGTGATCGGCGTGATCGAACGAGCGGGCAGCACTTTGCATTGCACCGCGCTGTATTTCGACCCGCAGGCGGGGCTGGTGGCCAAGCATCGCAAACTGATGCCCACCGGCACCGAACGGCTTATCTGGGGCAAGGGCGACGGTTCGACGCTGCCGGTGCTTGACACTCAGGTCGGTAAACTCGGCGCAGTGATCTGCTGGGAAAACATGATGCCGCTGCTGCGCACGGCGATGTACGCCAAGGGCATTGAGGTCTGGTGTGCGCCGACTGTGGATGAACGCGAGATGTGGCAGGTCAGCATGCGCCATATCGCCCATGAAGGGCGCTGCTTTGTGGTCAGCGCCTGTCAGGTCCAGGCTTCACCAAATGAACTGGGCGTTCAGATCGCCAACTGGCCGGCGGACCGGCCGCTGATTGCCGGCGGCAGCGTGATCGTCGGGCCGATGGGTGATGTGCTCGCCGGGCCTCTGCGCGGCGAAGCCGGATTGCTCACCGCCGAGATCGACACCGAAGAACTGGTGCGGGCCCGCTACGACTACGACGTGGTCGGCCACTATGCACGGCCCGATGTGTTCGAGTTGAGCGTCGACGAGCGGGCGAAACCGGGCGTGCGCTTCACGGTTTGACGGACTGTCGGCGCCGCCATTCTTCACGGGTGATTTCCCAGATTTCCCGTGGGAAACGTCCGCCGACGAAGTTGTCCTCATCGGAGCGGACCAAGCGCATGCCAGTGCGCTCCGAGAGCTTTCGCGAACCAAGGTTCGGTGCGGCTTTCGGCGCGCGCAGCACCGGTTGATCGAGGGTTTCGAACCAGTACCGGGTGACGACTTCGCTGGCTTCGGTCATCAAGCCCTGGCCCTGCCAGGCCGGGGCAAGCCAGAAGCCACGGTTGTCGTCCGGCCCGATCATCAGGCTGATGTTGCCGATCAATTGCGCCGGTGCCGACTTGAGACGGATCGTCCAGTGCCACTCTTTGCCCGCCGCAATCGCCGGCAGCGCAATGTCCCGCAGGTAGGTGAGGGCGCCGTCGTCCGGATACGGCCAGGGCACGAAGGCGTTCAGATAACGCACCACTTCCCAGTGGGGAAATTGCTGCTGGATGGCCTCGGCGTCCGCCAGTTCAAGCGGACGCAAGATCAGCCGTTCGGTGTACAGCGTGGGGGTGTCTTCCATAAACCTGCGGCTTCCCTGTTTCTGTCAGTGAGCCGTGCAGGCTACCGCATCTTTACCAGGTTGCGGCACTGGCCTTGGGCAGACTGAGCTTGCCGGAATCGACGAAGCGCATGGTGCCAAACACACCGCCCGCCAGTTTGCCGCGCAATACGTAAGGCAGATTGTCGAGGGTTTGGGTCTGGCTCAGACCCAAAGTCTGGCGCAGCACCGAGAACGCCGAAATGCTCACCGGGACGCTGACAATGGCTTCGGAGAACCGTGGAATGGAACCGCTTTGATCGCTGACACCGGAAGCGAACGAATGACCGTTGACGTCAAGGTCCAGCGCAATGCCGTTGTAGTCGATGGCGGTTTCGTTGGGGTTCTGCACCCGCAGCTTGATGGCGAAGCGCACTTCCAGATCCTGGCTCGGCAGCGGTTCGACGCCGACCACGTTGATGTTCACCGGATCACGATTGGGAAACAGCGCACAGGCGCTGAGGGAGAGCAGAAGCAGGGACAGGATGACGGCTTGGATGCGGCGCATTGATGCTCTCTCATTGAAAAAGGGCTGAACCGTTGCCGGTATCAGCCCTTTTTTCATCGAGCGGACAGGATCAACGGTTCAACTGTGCGACAGCGGCCTTTGATGCGGGTTCAGCTTTGGCCGGTACGTCCGGGTTTTCCATGACCTGAAGGATAGAGGCTTCCGGGTCGAAGTCATCTTCTTCCAGTTCGATGAACTCTTCCGGCAGGAAGATATTCAGTACGATCGCACACAGCGCGCCAACGGTGATCGGCGACTCGAAAATATTGCGCAGCGCCTGCGGCAACTCACGCAGCACTTCCGGCACGGCGGCAATGCCCAGGCCCATACCGAGGGAAATGGCCACGATCAGCATGTTGCGACGATGCAGGCCGGCCTCGGCGAGGATCTTGATCCCGGCCACGGCCACGGTGCCGAACATCACCAGTTCCGCGCCGCCGAGCACCGGTTTCGGCATCAGTTGCAGCACCGCGCCGATCATCGGGAACAGGCCCAGCAACACAAGCAGACCGGCAATGAAAAACGCGACGTAACGGCTGGCCACACCGGTGAGCTGAATCACCCCGTTGTTCTGGGCGAAGGTCACCATCGGCATGCTGTTGAACACGGCCGCCATGGCCGAGTTGAGGCCGTCGGCGAGCAGCCCGGACTTGATTCGGCGGATGTACAGCGGGCCTTTGACTGGCTGCCGGGAAATCATTGAGTTGGCGGTCAGGTCTCCGGCAGCTTCGAGCGGCGACACCAGGAAAATCACCGCCACCGGCACAAACGCCACCCAGTCGAAGTTGAAACCGTACTTGAACGGCACCGGCACGCTCACCACTGGCACTTCCGGCAGATTGGCGAAATCCACGGTGCCCATCAGCCACGCCACCACGTAGCCGAGGGTCAGGCCGATGACGATCGCGCCCAGGCGCAGGAACGGCACGTCGACCCGGTTCAGCACCACGATGGTGCCGAGCACCAGCGCCGCCAGGAACACATGGCTGGCCGCGCCCAGATCCGCTGCGCCGAAGCCGCCGGCAATGTCGGTCATCGCCACCTTGATCAGCGACAGGCCCATCAGGGTGATGATGGTGCCGGTCACCACCGGGGTGATCAGCATGCGCAATTTGCCGATGAACTGGCTCAGTACCACTTCGATGAAGGCTGCAAAGAAGCACACGCCGAAGATCGTCGACAGGATCTCATCGGTGCCGCCGCCCCGGGCCTTGACCATGAAGCCGGCGCTGAGAATCACGCTGATAAAGGAAAAGCTGGTGCCTTGCAGGCACAGCAGTCCCGAACCGACCGGGCCGAAACGCTTGGCCTGAACGAACGTGCCGAGGCCGGACACGAACAGCGCCATGCTGATCAGGTACGGGATTTCGCTTTGCAGACCGAGGGCGCCGCCCATGATCAGGGTCGGGGTGATGATGCCGACGAAGCTGGCCAGCACGTGTTGCAGCGCGGCAAACACCGTGGCGGTGAAGTGCGGTCGGTCGTTGAGACCGTAGATCAAATCGTTGTTGCGCGGGGCTTTTTCAGAGACGGTCATGGTGGTTTGCGTGCCGCAATGCGGGGCCGGGTCGGAAAATGGGTGCGCAGGATGCCGCAAGCGGGGAGCGAGGGCAACGCATTAAAACTGCCCAAAAGGTCAGGTTCGACCAAAGGCTGACAGCAGATCTTCTTCAAATGCCTTCTGCGCATCCCCCGGCACCTGCGCTCGATGGCGGGCCAGATGGAACGCCACTTCAAAGCTCAACTCACCCTCGCGCACCGGGCGCAGCAAGCCTTTGTCCTGCCATTGGCGCGCGTAATGGTTGGGCAGATAACCGACGTGCTTGCCGGACAGAATGAAGGCGAGGGTGCCTTCGACCTGCTCGGAGCGCGCCGAACACAGCTTGCCCTGAAACGGCTCGTCACTGCGCAGGAACCGATAGGGGTGATCGACCCGGTCGCAGGCCAGCAGCGCTGCGTCATCGGGTGCATCGTCGGTGAACAGCGGATGGCCAGGCGCGCAGTACAAATGCTGGGTTTCGCTGAACAGCTCGCGGTAATCAAAGGCGCTCTGCACCTGGGAGAAATAACCGATGGCCAGGTCCAGCCGCTGTTGCAGCAGCAGGCGCTCCATTTCGCCGGGCATGGCGCTGATCAGCTCGATGCGCACCGATTCGTCCCGTTCGCGAAAACGCCGGATCGCCTCAGCCACCCGTTGCAGCACCGATTGATCGACCGCTTCCGACAGGCCCAGGCGCACTTCGCCGATCAGGCGCCCGGCGACGCCGTTGGATTGATGGCGGAAGGTTTCGATCGAATCGAACAGACTGCGCGCGGCAATCAGCAGTTGTTCGCCCTTGGGCGTCAGGCTGAAACCGCCCTTGCCACGGTTGCACACCCGATAGCCGAGGCGGGTTTCCAGCTTGGCCATTTGCTGGCTGATGCTCGACTGGCTCAGCCCCAGTTCGCCTTGGGCGGCGCTGAAACCATTGGACTCGACCACCCCGAGAAACAGGCGCAGCAGCTGCAAATCGACATCGTGGAGTTGACCGAGCATCACATTAGCCTTGGATAAAGTCAGGTTAACAAACTTGATATTTCTGGAATGTATCCGACGGCGCATCCTGAGACCACTTCCTCCGGTCAGGTGTTTCGTCATGGCTCCCTTGTTCAAGCTGTGTTTACCCGCGCTGTTGCTCTCTGTCTCCATCGCCGCCCAGGCCGAGGACAAGACGCTCAACCTCTACAGCTGGGCCGATTACGTGGCGCCTGAAACCCTGCAGCGCTTCGAAAAGGAAACCGGCATTCACGTGCGCTACGACACCTTCGATACCTCCGAGGTGCTGGAAACCAAGTTGCTTACCGGCGGCAGCGGCTACGACGTGGTGGTGCCGTCATCCAGCGTGCTGGCACGGGGGCTCGCTGCTGGCGCGTTGAAGGAAATCCCTCACGACGGGCTCAAGGGTTACGCCAATCTCGATCCGGACCTGCTGGAAAAACTCGCGGCCGTCGACCCGGGCAATCGCTATGGCGTGCCGTACACCTGGGGCACGCTCGGTCTGGGCATGAACGTTGAAGCGGTCAAGCAACGGCTGCCGGATGTGCCGCTCAACAGCCTCGATCTGCTGTTCAAGCCCGAATACGCCAGCAAGCTCAAGGACTGCGGGATCGCCATTCTCGATTCCCCGCAGGAAGTGATCGGCCTGGCGTTGCACTACCTCGGTAAAGATCCCTACAGCACCGACAAGAACGATCTGGCCGCCGCCGAAGCCTTGTTGCAGAAGTTGCAGCCCTCGGTGCTTTACGTCGCCACGGGCCGGCAGATCAGTGATCTGGCCAACGGCAGCGTGTGCCTGGCGCTGACCTACAACGGTGACGCAAGCATGGCCGCCGATCAGGCGCGCAAGGCCAACAAGCCGTTTGAAGTCGCTTACCGGATTCCGAAAGAAGGCACGCTGGTGTGGCAGGACAACCTGGCCATCCCCAAAGACGCGCCGCACCCGGAGGCCGCTCGGGCCTTCATCGAGTTCATGTTGCGCCCCGAATCCGTGGCGACGCTGACCAATACGTTGTTCTTCGCCACCGCCAACCAGGCCGCCACGCCGCTGGTGGACGAAGCGGTGCGCAACGATCCGGACATTTACCCGAAACCCGAAGTGCGCGAGCGGCTGTACGCCGACCGCAGCATGAGCCTCAAGGACATGCGTCAGCGCACGCGCTTGTGGACCACTTTCCGTAGCCATCAATAACGCTGGATAAAAACCAAAGGAGCACACCGATGGACGTGCCAATGCAGAACGATCAGGCCCTGACCCGTGACAGCCTCTACGGCACCGCTGCCGAAAGCACCTACGCCGGGATCACCAGTTTCATGCGCCGGCGCTACAGCCGCGACTTGCGCGGCGTGGACGTGGCCGTCAGCGGCGTGCCGTTCGACACCGCCACCAGCAACCGTCCGGGCGCACGTTTCGGGCCTCGCGGAATTCGTGCCGCGTCCACCGGGATTGCCTGGGAACGGCACTGGCCGTGGGCGTTCGACCCGTTCGATCATCTGGCGGTGATCGATTACGGCGATTGCGACTTCGATTACGGTTCGCCGCACACGATTCCGGAAAGCATCGAGGCCCACGCCGAGCACATCCTCAGTTCCGGCAGCGCCATGCTCACGTTCGGTGGCGATCACTTCATCAGCTACCCGCTGCTCAAGGCCCATGCGCGCAAGCACGGCACGCTGTCGCTGATTCACTTCGACGCCCACAGCGACACCTGGCCGGACGAGGGCGGCAAACGGGTCGATCACGGCACCATGTTCTGGCACGCGGCGCGGGAAGGGCTGGTGGATCCGGCGCGCTCGGTGCAGATCGGTTTGCGCACCACCAATGACGATCATCAGGGCTTTCAGGTGCTGGACGCACGGCAGGTACATCGCCGGGGCTGCGAAGCGATTGTCGAGGCGATTCGTGCGCGGGTCGGGGACAACCCGGTGTACCTGACATTCGACATCGACTGCCTGGATCCGGCCTTCGCACCGGGCACCGGGACGCCGGTCTGCGGCGGGTTGAGCACGGTGCAGGCACTGGAAATCCTTGGCGGTCTGCGTGGGATCAATCTGGTGGGCATGGACGTGGTGGAAGTGGCCCCGGCCTACGACCACGCAGACGTGACATCGCTGGCGGCGGCGACGCTGGCCATGGAGATGCTGTGTCTGTACGCGGCAAGGCACAAAGTCGACGCGTGATCGGCTCTGAGCCTGGTGAAAGCTCCTGACAATTTCTGACACCAGGCTCTGCTAAGCTCCGGCAAATTTCTGCCCGGAGCCTCACACTGTGTCGCGCACCACTCGTCTACTGACTTTGCTGCAAGTGCTTCGCGGCAAGAAACGCCCGGTCACTGCGGCGACGCTGGCGTCCGAGCTGGAAATCTCCGAGCGCACCCTCTATCGCGACATCGCCGAATTGACCGCACTCGGGGCGCCGATCCACGGCGAGGCGGGCATTGGTTATGTCTTGCGCAGCGGCCTGTTTCTGCCGCCGCTGATGCTCAACGCCGACGAGACAGAAGCCATCGTCCTGGGCCTGCGCTATGTCGATCAGCGTGGCGACGAGGTCCTGAGCAAAGCCGCAGCCGACGCTTTGGCGAAAATCGCTGCGGTGCTGGATCCCCAGGCCCAGGAGGCGATGCGCAATCCGACGGTCATGCCCGGGCCGCCCGGTTACGGCTTTCCGCAGAACGCAGTGCCGTTGAATGTGTTTCGTCAGGCGATCCGCGATCAGGCCAAGCTGCACATCGATTACGCCGACGCACAACAGGTGCCGAGCCAGCGCTTGATCTGGCCGTTGGCGCTGGGGTTTCTCAACGAGGTGCGGATCATTGTGGCGTGGTGCGAGTTGCGCAGCGCGTATCGCACGTTCCGAACCGACCGGATCTCAGCGGCCAGTCTGCAGGGCGAGCGATATCCAGGACGTCGCAGCGACCTGCTGCGCACTTGGCAGCGGCAGATGCAACTGGATGAAAACGGGCGTTTCACTCCTGACAAAAACTGACGCAGGGCTGTTCTAGGATGGCGACAGAACCCGAAAAAAGGAGCTGCACTCATGTTCCATCCCACCTCGATACTCGCCCCGGCCATCGTTGAGTACATCAACGCCGCCAACGCTCGCGATACGTCCCGGGTCGGCAGTTTTTTTGCCGAGGACGCCCACGTGTTCGATGAAGGCAATCATCAGGTCGGCCCGCAGGCCATCGCCCACTGGATGCAAGACACCGCCCGACGCTATCAGCCACGAGTCGAAGTACTGGGCGTCCAGCAGCGCACCGGCAAAGTGCTGGTGCAAGGGCTGATTTCCGGGACGTTTCCCGGCAGCCCGCTGGAATTGCGTTACACCTTTCGCCTCAACGAGCAGGGCAAAATCGCACGGCTGGATATTTCCGTGTAGCCATCGTGGCATACTGCCGCGCATGACTTTCGACTCTCCCCTAAGCGCCTGGCAACATGCCGTCGAGCACAAGGGCTTCATCCAGGATGAAGCCCAGGAGCACGCGGTCTGGGCGTTGCAAAAATGCCATGAAGCCCTGCACGCCGGTGCCCGATCGGTCACCGGCGTTTACTTGTGGGGGCCGGTCGGGCGCGGCAAGACCTGGCTGATGGACCAGTTCCATCAAAGCCTGCGGGTGCCGGCCCGGCGTCAGCACTTTCATCACTTCATGGGCTGGGTCCATCAGCGCTCGTTTCAACTGACCGGCATCGCCGATCCGCTGCGGGCATTGGCCCGGGAACTGGCGGCCGAAGTGCGGGTGCTGTGCTTCGATGAGTTGTTCGTCAATGACATTGGCGATGCGATCATCCTCGGCCGGTTGTTCCAGGTGATGTTCGACGAAGGCGTGGTGGTGGTCTGCACCTCCAACCTGCCGCCGGATCAGTTGTATGCCGACGGATTCAACCGTGACCGCTTCCTGCCGGCGATCACGGCGATCAAGCAGCATATGCAGGTGGTCGCGGTGAACGGCGCCGAGGACCATCGTTTGCATCCGGGCGCCCTCGAGCAGCGCTACTGGGTGGCGGCGCCGGAGCAGGATTGCGCGCTGGCCGGGGTGTTCGATGCGTTGGCGGCCGGGCAGGACGCCAGCTCCGAACCGGTGCCGGTCGGCTACCGCGCCTTGAATGTGGTGAAGGCCAGCGAGTCCGTGTTGTGGTGCCGTTACGCGGATTTGTGCGAGCAACCGTTCGCGGCCATGGACTTCATCGCGCTGTGCGACACCTACAGGGCTATTCTGTTGAGCGAGGTGCCGAACCTGAGCGCGCAAAAGCGTGAAGGGCGGATCGCCCGTGGCACCGAAGACGGTGCCGAGCGGGTAGTGGCCGGGGATCGCGAGTTGCCGCAACTGTCGGTGCACGATGACGGTGTACGGCGCTTCATCGCGCTGGTCGACGAGTGCTACGACCGCAAGGTGCCGCTGTACATCGAGGCCGATGTGCCGATGGACGCGCTGTACACCGAGGGTTATCTGGAATTCCCGTTCCGCCGGACCCTCAGCCGCTTGCAGGAGATGCAGCTGCAACGCTTTGCCGACACTTGATGCACGGAGGGTGCGACATGACTCAGCCACTGTCCCATCACTTGCTGACCCAGGCTTATCAGAACGCCTGGGCCAACCATCGACTGGCCAAGGCCTGGCTGCAACTCGACGATGCACAACTGGCGGCGCCCAGGGTGAGTTTCTTCCCGAGCCTTCGCCTGACCCTCAATCACATCCTCACCTGCGACTGGTTCTACGTCGATGCGCTGGAGCGCGAGTTGCGCGGTGATGAGCCGCATCCCGATTGCTATGTGTTTTTCAACGTGGATGAACCCTTCACCGAGGCGCAGGCCTTGCGCCGTGAGCAGGCCCATGTCGATCGCCGCTTGATCGCTTATTGCGAGCAGCTGCGCGATGCCGATCTGGGGCGCATCGTCACCATCGCCCGCGACACGCCGCAGCACGACAGCCGTCTGCGGATGATTTCGCACCTGTTCGAACACCAGATCCACCATCGTGGTCAGGTCCACGCCATGCTCAGCGGCACACCGGTGAAACCGCCGCAACTGGATGAGTTCTTCTGTGTCGGCGAGTCCGGCTTGCGGGCCGAGGATTTCGCCGAACTGGGCTGGACGGAAGAACTGATCTGGGGCCACTGAAACGGCTGGGTTGTGGCCGGGGGCCGCCTCGCGCTAAGGTCGGACAGCCTATCAGTGCGTATCAAACGTGCCGGGGCCCCGTGCGATCGAGGAAGGAAATGGATTCCGCAGAGATTCTTGTGCTTCAAGCCAGCTATACCAATCCGGTGCATGCCGAGGCCATCGGTGTGGTGCTCAATCATTACGCCGAAGACCCGATGGGCGGCGGCCATCCGATTGCCCCTGAACTGTTGCAGCAACTGCCCGCAGAACTGGCCAAGCGGCCTCACGCGTTCAGTGTCCTGGCCTTTGTCGGCGGCGAACCGGCAGGGCTGGTGAACTGCTTTGAAGGGTTTTCGACCTTTGCCTGCAAGCCGCTGGTCAACGTCCATGACGTGTCGGTGGTAACGAAGTTTCGAGGCCTGGGGCTGAGCCAGAAAATGCTGCGCAAGGTCGAGGACATCGCCCGTCAGCGCGGGTGCTGCAAGATCACCCTGGAAGTGCTCGAAGGTAACGCCGTGGCCCAGGGTTCCTACGCAAAATTCGGTTTTGCTCCGGGCATGTTCGACCCGAGTCACGGGCGCATGCTGTTCTGGATCAAGGAATTGCAGGCATAAAAAAAGGCGCCCGAAAAGGGCGCCCAACTGTCATCTGCGAAGCCAGAGCGGAGCCATCGCAGGTCCATCGGTAAACCTGTCTACATCAAGGACGGTAATGTTCGGTGACCTGTGCGGTCTGGTCGTCCGGGACGCGAAGCTCGTTGGCTTTCGTGTCTGTCTGCTGGCTTTGTTCGGTGTGGACCGGGAAGTTCTCCCAGTGATATCGCATCCGCTCGGCGCCGCCCTCGGCGAAAGCGCTGGCGGATGCAATGGCGAGTAGACCGGCAAGGATTGCAGTCGTGGTTTTCATGGTGCCTCCTACGAAAAAAGTCGGAGCCGTTCATCCATGAATCAGAACCTCGGGGCGCAGTGTCCGTCGAGGGCATTAACCAAGGGTTAACGCGCGTTCCGTGCAGGTTTTACCGAATGTTTCCAAGGGTGGCGGACAAAGGCTGCACGCGCCGCTGACGCGTGCAGCTCGCGGGGAAGGGCGTCAGAGTTTCCAGTCGAGGCTCAGCGTCACCGTGCGCGGATCGCCCCAGAACACGCCGTTGTAGAAGCCGACGTTGTCGTAATACTTCTTGTCAAACAGGTTGTCGACGTTCAGCGATGCCGACAGGTGTTTGTCGAACTCATAACGCGACATCAGCTTGACCACCGAGTAGGCGCCCTGACTGATTCGTGTCCGTTCGGTGATGACCCGGCCATTGGCACCGCGCCCGACCGGGCGGTTGGAATTGCCGTAGACGTCACTCTGCCAGTTCACCGCGCCACCCACGGTCAGGGCGCTCCAGTCGCCCGGCAAGCGATACGCGGTGGAGACGCGAAGCATGTTCAGCGGCTGGTTGGTGTTGGTGCGGTTTTTCTCGCCGTTGAGTGCGTGGGTGTAGGTGTAGCCGGCGGTCATGTTCCAGCCGTCATGGACTTCACCCGAGAGCTCGGCCTCGAAACCGTTGACCTTGTTGCCTTTGCCGCCGCTCTTGTAGAACTCCTCACCGGTGACCGGATCCGGTGGTACCGAGTCGTCGAGCTCGGCGACGTTGTCCTGCTTGCTCCAGAACACGGCCGTGGCCAGGTTCAGGCGCTCGTCCAGCAGGCTGCCCTTGAGGCCTATTTCATAGTTGCTGCCGACCACCGGCTCAAGGAATTTGCGATTGGCGTCGCGGTATTCCTGAGGGTTGAAGATGTCGGTGTAGCTGGCATACACGGTGTATTCGGGCGTCAAGTCGTAGAGCAGCCCCGCGTATGGCGTCCACATATCGTTGTGTTGCTGGCGGCTGGCGTCGACCGCGCTCACTTGCCGATTGTCGTCATACGTATTGTCGGCTTTTGACGCTTTCCAGCTGCCGTAGCGGCTGCCGAGTACCGCATGCAAGTCATCGGTGAAACTCAGGCGAGTGGCCAGATAGCCTGCTTTCTGGCGGGTGCTGGAGGTGGAGCCGGTCAAACTTGTGACGGTGTCAGGAAATTTGGCGATATCGCCCATGTATTTCCAGTCGCGAATCCGCCCGTAACCCGGTGGAAACGTGCCGTCGATCGTATAAGGGGAGCGCTCGCTGCGCTCGGCCTCGCCATAACCGAACATCATCTCGTGTTCGCGACCGAACAGCGCATAGGGGCCCGACACGTTGAAGTCATAGGTCTTCATTTTTTGCGTGCCGATCATGTGTGATATGTAGGCCGCCATCCCGCTGCGGTCGTCTGCGGGAAAACCGGTGCCGCCGTAGTAGACCTTGCCGTCGGTATCGCTCTGGCGATGGGTGTACGCCGCTTTCAAGTGCCAGCCGCCCGCCAGTGCCTGATCGAGGGTGGCGAAAGCGGTCTTGTCCTCGATCGGCCATGAACTCCATGACGTTGCCATGTTGGTCGAGCGGCCCAGACCGGCCTTGCCGCCGTCGGCATTCCAGTAGGGCACCGTGCCCCATGAGCTGCCTTGTACGTGCTTGTTCTGATAGTCATAGCCGACCGCGAGCACGGTCGATTCCGTCAGGTCGCCTTCGAGAATGCCGTAGCCGACTTCCCGTTGCAGCGCGTAATGGTCGCGAATTGACTGGCTGTCGCGATACGCCAGCACGCTGCGTCCGCGCAAACGGCCGTCGAAAGCAAGCGGGCCGCCCACGTCCACGTAGCTGTAGTAATCGTCGTAGCTGCCGCCGCTGAACCCGGCCAGCGCCTGCAATTGCGCGGTAGGGCGCTTGCGTACCATGTTGATGGTGGCCGAAGGATCACCTGCGCCGGTGGTCAGGCCGGTGGCGCCCCGTACCACTTCGATACGGTCGTAAATGATCGTGTCGGAATCGGACTTCATCCGGCTGAAGGTGTTGAGCATCCCGTCGATCTGGAAGTTGTTGATCGAGTAGCCGCGAGACGAATAGTTGACCCGGTCCGAGTCGTAATGCTGAACCACAACGCCCGTGGTCTGGCTCATGGCTTCGGACAATGTACCGAGCTTGAAATCATCCATCTGCTGGCGGGTCACCACGGACACCGATTGCGGGGTTTCCTTGATCGACAGGTTCAACCGCGTGGCCGTGCTCATGGCGCCGGTGGTGTAGGAAGCGGTGTCTTCAGTCGTACTGCCCAATCCTTGGGCGGTGACGTTGGTGGAGGCCAGCTCGAGTGCCGGAGCGGCGGCTTCAGGCTGTTTTTCGGCGTCGGTTTCAGCCAGCAGATCCGGGCTCAATGCAGCACTGCACAGGCCCAGGGTGAGGGTCATGGAACGGGTGATGGGCGCGAACATCGCAGCCGACTCCTTGTCTTCGAGAGAAAATTTCCTTTGGTTCAAAGACGAAGAGGGGGAGTGCGATTTAGTAACAAACGAGAAATATTGTCATTTCGAGGTATTGCGACAGCATGAAAAAAGGGCCGTTTCCGGCCCTTTTCAGGTTATTGCTTGACGACTTCCTTAGGCGCTTCGTCGGGCTTTTTCGGCTTCATCAGGCTGAAGTCGATCAAGGCTCGCTGCTCACGTTCGTAAGGGTTGCCGATCAGCAACGGACGCTGTTTGAAGCTGTCGCTGACCACGCTTTTGCTGCGGTCCAGTTCATCGAAGCTCAAACCCGCCAGGTCTGCCCAGGTGTGGATCAGGTGCGCACTGCTGTAAGGCCGGCTCAAGTCAGCGGCGAAACTCCAGTCGTGGTTTTCACGCCACTTCGGCGACGCCCAGGCCATGAACGGAATGGTGTACATCGGCGCGGTCGGTTTGTTTTCGTTACGGCCCAGGGTGTTGTGGCCCACCGAGTCGAACACGTCTTCACCGTGGTCGGAGAGGTACAGCAGGAAGCCGTTCGGATCGGACTTGGCGTAGTCCTTGATCAGGCTCGAGACCACGAAGTCGTTGTACAGCACTGCGTTGTCGTAACTGTTGTAGGTCGGCACCTGGTCGTCACGCACGCCGGCCGGCACGCCGTTGCGGTCCTGGAACTTGTCGAAGGTCGGTGGATAACGGTACTGGTAGCTCATGTGCGTGCCGAGCAGGTGCACAACGATCAGCTTGCGCGGTGCTGGATCGGTCAGAGCCTTGTTGAACGGCTCGATCACATCGCCATCGTATTGCGCGGCGTTCTGGTTGCGGTTGTTGTTCAGGTACACCTGCTCGTCGGCCTGTTCGGAGAAGGTCGTGAGCATGGTGTTGCGCTTGGTCATGGTCTGCTGGTTGGTGATCCAGAACGTCTTGTAGCCGGCCTGTTTCATCATGCTGACCAGCGACGGCGTGGACAGGTACAGATCCGGGTTCTCTTCGTCGGCGAAGGTCAACACCTGCTGCAACGCCTCGATGGTGTACGGGCGCGGGGTGACGACGTTATCGAAGACCGAGAGTTGATCCTTGAGCTTGTCCAGTTCCGGTGTGGTCTTGCGCTGATAGCCATAGAGGCTCATGCGCTGACGGTTGGTCGACTCGCCGATCACCAGCACCAGGGTCGCAGGCTGATTGGCGCCAGCGTCCTTGAGGTTGTGCAGCGGCGGGATCTTGCTCGCGCTGTCGAGCATGCCCTGCATTTCGCCCAGGGTCTCGAGGTAACGGTGGTAGGCCACGGCCATCTGCCAAGGCACGGCCGGTTCGATGCGGGTTTCGAACTTCTCGAAACCGCCGGCGAAGCTGCCGGTGCGCTGAGTCTGCTTGATCAGCGGATAACCGACCACCGCGATCAGAATCGCCATGGCTGCCACGAAGGCCCGGCCGCGCGGCATGTAGACCGGACGCAGGCGGGTCCACAGGAAGTAGGCGAACGCCGTGTGAGCGAGGAACGCAGGGATCATCCACCAGGCAAAGTACTGGGTCATGTACTCGCCGGCTTCCGACACGTTCGACTCGAACATGATGAAGATGACGCTCTGGGAGAATTCCTGCTGATAAATGAAGAAGTAACCCAGACTGGCCATCGAGCAGGCCCACAACACCACGCCGATCAGGGCGGCGAGCAGACGGGTGCGTTTGGGGAACAGCAGCATCGGTGCCAGCCACACCGCGCTCATCACGAACGCCTGGCGGAAGCCGGAGAATCCGGAGGTGCCGGTCAGCTGGATCAGCAGTTGAGTGATACCGGAGAAGTACCAGAAGAAAACAAACAGCCAGAGGAACCCGGCCCAGTCAAAACCTGCCGCAGCAGTTTTGCTGCGTTTGAACAATGCCATTCAGCACTCCAACTCGATCACCATTACCACCGCCGGGACGTTTCATGAACCAGAGCATGAAAACCGACGAACGGAAGCCGCGCGCAGACACGCACGACAGAATGGGCCGGAGTATCAACAAGCGAATGTGAAAACTTCGTTAGTTGCCGCAAATGGCAGAGAGCGGATCATGTCGGGAACAGCAGGGCAGCGGCTCCCGGATCAGGCGGGCGGTCAGGCGTGGGGTAAGCGCTGTACGCGGGGCAGAGGCTGCGGCTCAAGGCCCTGGGTCATCAGGCGCAATTGCGCCAACTCTTGTTTAAGCTGGTCGCGTTCGTCTTTCAACTGACGCAGTTCATCGCGACGGATCGTGACATACAGGGTTTGTGGCGGCATTGCTGTGTGTACTGTGCCCATTGCTCACCTCGCAAATGGCGTGTCTCAACTGCAGGTCAGCCCCGGTTTCGAGCCTTGACCTGCTATCGGCGCCGATTTTGGTTTCTTTTGCCCGCGAATGGAACTTTTTTATTTTTCATGGTCGTTGTGTCTTCGGCACGTTTCCCGACGTTATCAGTCTGGATCGGGCACAATGCCCGGAAACTTCACACCGACGCTCTGGACTAACCTCCATGAGAGCGTTGGGCTATAACCTTTGACACACTTTTATTTGTAGTAAGGAGCATCAGCACATGCAACTCGGGATTATTGGACTGGGCCGCATGGGCGGCAATATTGCACGGCGTCTGATGCTCAACGGTCACACCACCGTTGTTTACGACCGCAATACCGCCTTTGTCGATACCCTGGCCGCCGAGGGCTCTACCGGAGTCGCCGATCTTCCTGCACTGGTCGCAGGCCTGGCCAAGCCGCGTGCCGTGTGGGTCATGCTGCCGGCCGGCGCGCCGACCGAAGACACCATCGAAACCCTGAGCACTCTGCTCGAGGCGGGCGACACCATCATCGATGGTGGCAACACCAACTATAAGGACGACATCCGCCGGGCCAAGACCCTGGCCGAGAAAGGCCTGCACTACATCGACGTCGGCACCTCCGGCGGCGTCTGGGGCCTGGAGCGTGGCTACTGCATGATGATCGGCGGCGATGCCGAGACCGTTAAGCGTCTGGACCCACTGTTCGCCGCTCTGGCGCCAGGCATGGGCGACATCCCGCGCACCAAGGACCGCAAGTCCGATGACTCGCGTGCCGAGCACGGCTACATCCACGCAGGTCCTGCCGGCGCCGGTCACTTCGTGAAGATGATCCACAACGGTATCGAGTACGGCATGATGGCGGCCTTCGCCGAAGGCTTCGACATCCTCAAGACCAAGTCCAGCGAGCGCCTGCCGGAAGATCAGCGTTTCGACCTGAACGTGGCTGACATCGCCGAAGTCTGGCGTCGTGGCAGCGTGGTGTCGTCGTGGTTGCTCGACCTGACCGCCGACGCCCTGGCCAGCGATCCGAAACTCGACGGTTTCTCGGGCTCCGTGGCTGACAGCGGCGAAGGCCAATGGACCATCGAAGCGGCCATGGAACAAGCGGTGCCGGTCCCGGTGCTGTCCAACTCGCTGTTCTCGCGCTACCGCTCCCGCGGCCAGGGCACCTTCGGCGACAAGATCCTCTCGGCCCAGCGTTTCGGCTTTGGTGGCCACGTGGAGACGCCTAAGAAATGACCCATACGATCCGCAGGAAATCCAAGGCAGACCCCGCGCCACCGACCACGCTGTTTCTGTTCGGCGCCCACGGTGATCTGGTCAAGCGCCTGCTCATGCCGGCGCTGTACAACCTGAGTCGCGACGGCCTGCTGGATGATGGCCTGCGGATCGTCGGCGTTGACCACAACGCCATCACGGATGAAGCCTTCGCCAAAAAGCTCGAAGACTTCATCCGCACCGAAGTGGCGGCGAAGGTCGGCAAGGGCGATCAGATACTTGATCCGGCCTTGTGGGCCAAGCTCGCCAAAGGTATCAGCTACGTCCAGGGCGACTTCCTGGACGACAGCACTTATTCCGCGCTGGCGGCGAAAATCGCCGACAGCGGCACCGGCAACGCGGTGTTCTACCTGGCCACCGCGCCGCGTTTCTTCAGCGAAGTGGTGCGCCGTCTTGGCGCTGCGCGTTTGCTGGAGGAAACACCCGACGCTTTCAGAAGGGTGGTGATCGAAAAGCCGTTCGGCTCCGACCTGCAGACCGCCGAGGCGTTGAACGCCTGCCTGCTAAAGGTCATGTCGGAAAAGCAGATCTACCGGATCGATCACTATCTGGGCAAGGAAACCGTGCAGAACATTCTGGTCAGCCGGTTCTCCAACAGCCTGTTCGAAGCGTTCTGGAACAATCACTACATCGACCACGTGCAGATCACCGCCGCTGAAACCGTTGGCGTCGAGACCCGTGGCAGTTTTTACGAACACACCGGCGCCCTGCGGGACATGGTGCCCAATCACCTGTTCCAGTTGCTGGCGATGGTGGCGATGGAGCCACCGGCCGCATTCGGCGCCGATGCGGTACGGGGCGAGAAGGCCAAGGTGGTCGGGGCGATCCGCCCGTGGACCACTGAAGAGGCGCGGGCCAACTCGGTGCGCGGCCAGTACAGCGCTGGCGAAATCGACGGCAAGCCGCTGGCCGGTTATCGCGAAGAAGCCAACGTCTCGCCCGAAAGCACCACCGAAACCTACGTGGCGCTCAAGGTGATGATCGACAACTGGCGCTGGGTTGGCGTGCCGTTCTACCTGCGCACCGGCAAGCGCATGAGCGTGCGCGACACCGAGATCGTCATCTGCTTCAAACCGGCGCCGTATGCGCAGTTCCGTGACACCGAGGTCGATGAGTTGCAGCCGACCTACCTGCGCATCCAGATCCAGCCCAACGAAGGCATGTGGTTCGACCTGCTGGCGAAACGGCCGGGGCCGGCGCTGAACATGGCCAACATCGAACTGGGCTTCGCCTACAAGGATTTCTTCGAAATGCAGCCGTCCACCGGCTACGAAACCCTGATCTACGACTGCCTGACGGGTGACCAGACGCTGTTTCAGCGCGCCGACAACATCGAGAACGGCTGGCGTGCGGTGCAACCGTTCCTCGATGCCTGGCAACAGGACGCGAGCGTGCAGAGTTATGCCGCGGGCGAAGACGGGCCTCAGGCTGCCGATGATCTGCTGACTCGCGATGGTCGCGTCTGGCATGGTCTCGGATGAGTGAGCCGATCCGTTTTCTGTTGAGCGACATGGACGGCACGCTGTTGCTGCCCGATCACAGTCTGAGCCAGCGCACCATTGATGCCGTTCGTGCGCTGCGTGAGGCGGGCGTGTTGTTCAGCCTCGCCACCGGGCGCCCGCCCAAAGCCATGTTGCAGCAGATCGAAGCCCTGGGCGTCGATCTGCCGACCGCCGCCTTCAACGGCGGCACGATCGTCAACCCGGACGGCAGCATTCTGGTCGCACATTACCTGCCGGCCACGGTAGCGTTGACGGCACTGGCGCTGTTCGCCGATCAGCCGGATGTCGAAATCTGGGTGTTCAGCGGTGGTGACTGGCTGCTCAAGGATCCCCACGGACCGATGGTCCCGCGTGAGCAGCATGGCCTCGGTTATCCGCCGGTGGTGGTCGACAGTTTCGAGCCGTACCTGGAGCATATCGACAAGATCGTGGCGACCAGCAACAACACCGGACTGTTGATCGAGCTGGAGGCACGTTTGCTGGCGAAGGTCGAGGGCATGGCGCAGGTGTCGCGTTCGCAACCGGTGTATCTGGACGTGACGGCACTCGACGCCAACAAGGGCGCGGCTCTGGCTACTATTGCCGGTCATCTCGGCGTGCCGCTGGCGCAGACCGCAGCGATTGGCGATGGCGGCAATGATCCGGCGATGTTCCATGTCGCCGGACTGTCGATCGCCATGGGTCAGGCAGAAGACGCCGTGAAGCGTCAGGCGGACGTGGTGACCGGGCCGAACACCGAGGACGGTGTGGCTCAGGCCATCGAGAAATACATGTTACCGCTCTGATCGACGCATAAAAAAACGGGAGCCCAAGGGCTCCCGTTGTTGTTTCTACAGCCAGTAACTCACGGCATACCAGCCCAGCAACCCCATCACCACGGTGTAGGGCAACGCCATCCACACCATTCGCCCGTAGGACAACCGCACCAGCGGTGCAATCGCCGACGTCAGCAGAAACAGAAACGCAGCCTGACCATTGGGCGTCGCCACGCTCGGCAGATTGGTGCCGGTGTTGATCGCGATGGCCAGCGTCTCGAAATGTTCACGGCTCATATGGCCGGACAGGAATGCCTGTTTGACCTCGGTGATGTAGATCGTCGCCACGAACACGTTGTCACTGATCGCCGACAACAGACCGTTGGCGATGAACAGCATCCCCGGTTGCTGCTCGGCGGGCAAGGCCAGCACCCACTGAATCAGCGGCACGAACAGTTGCTGATCATGGATCACCGCCACCACGGCAAAAAACACCACCAGCAAGGCTGTAAACGGCATGGCGTCCTTGAACGCGCTGCCCAGTCGATGCTCGTCAGTGATGCCGGTGAAAGCGGTGATCAGCACAATGACCATCAAACCGATAAGGCCCACTTCGGCGATGTGGAACGCCAGCCCGGCAATCAGGATCAATGCGGCTGCGCCCTGTACCAGCAGCGCGGCACGTTGACGCGGGGTGCGTTCGGCATCGTCTTCGCTGGCGTAGTTGGCGAGAACCGCGCGGACGTTGTCCGGCAGCAAGGTGCCGTAGCCGAACCAGCGCAGCTTCTCCAGCAACATACAGGTCAACAGACCGGCCACCAGCACTGGCAGGGAAACCGGCGCGACCTTGAGGAAAAACTCGGCGAAGTGCCAACCCATCTCATGGCCGATCAGCAGGTTCTGCGGCTCGCCAACCAGCGTGCAGACGCCGCCCAGCGCAGTGCCGACGGCGCCATGCATCAGCAGACTGCGCAGGAAAGCGCGGAACTGTTCCAGATCCTCGTGATGCAGCTTGGGCAGGTGTTGATCGTCGCTGAATTCGCTGTCCTGACGCGGATCGTTGCCGGAGGCGACCCGGTGGTAGACCGAATAGAAACCGACGGCGGCGCTGATGATCACGGCGGTCACGGTCAGTGCGTCGAGAAAGGCCGAAAGAAACGCCGACAAGAAGCAGAACATCAGCGCCAGCAGCATCTTCGAACGCACGCCCAGCAGCAGGCGCGAGAACAGAAACAGCAGCAGATCCTTCATGAAGTAGATGCCGGCGACCATGAACATCAGCAGCAGAATCACCGGAAAATTGTGCTGCAACTCTTCGTACAGCGCCTGGGGCGTGGTCATCTTCAACAGCAGCGCTTCGATCAGCAGCAAGCCGCCAGGCATCAGCGGATAGCACTTGAGCGCCATGGCCAGGGTGAAAATGAATTCGATCACCAACAGCCAGCCTGCGGCGACAGGACCTGCCGACCACAGCACCACGGCGTTGAGAATCAGGAACCCGACGATGCACGCCTTGTACCAGCGGGGCGAATGCCCGAGAAAGTTGTGCGCGAACGCCTGGGCCATCGAACCGGACATCGGTTGCTCCTTGCTTTAAGAAGCGCGCAAGTTGCCGTAAGCGTTGAGCAAGATCAAGCGCAGGAGGTTTCGATTTCCGGATTTGCCGTTTTATGGGTTCAGATAACGCACCACCACGGCGCGGTAGTTGCCATCCAGTGAATAACCGCCGACCAGAATTCCACCTTGCGGTTGCAGTGCCAGCGATGTGGCGGTGTCGAGACTGCGGCCCAGTCGCGTACGCAGCCAGCCGTGACCGGCACCGAAACTTTGGTCGAGACGACCGTCGGCCAGATAGCGGGCGACGATGAAATCAGCCTCGACCCCGCCAATCGTCGCGCCTGCCGCGATGAGTCGACCGTCCGACATACGTTGCGCAGCACTCCACTGGCAGCCGCTGGGGCCGATGTCCAACAGGTTGGGCTGACCGTTGTTGCAGTGCAGGTCTGGGCGACCATTGCTGTGAATTGACAGCGCCATGCACCGGATCGGGTCGCGGCTGCTGCCAAAGCAATGCAAACGGTCCATGGACTGGATGACCTGATTGACCAGCGCACTGTGCCCCTGGGCCTTGAAGGCCAGGAATCCGTCCAGCGCAAAGCGTTCGTCGAGCTGCCCGTCCGGCAGGTAACGTGCGAGCAGGCCTTCCTGGGGGAAGTCGATCGCGCCGGCCACCACGATTCGCCCGTCCTCTTGCAGCAACAAGCCCCCCAACCAGGTGTTGAGCAGCAAGTGCCGGACCATCACAAAACCTCGACCATTGAAGGTTTCGTCAAGATTGCCGCTGGGCGTGACGCGGATCAGCATGCCGACATGGTCGGCCAATGAGCAGTGGTGGTTGGCAATCAACAGAATATGCCCGTCATCCTGGACGGCGAAATCGCAGGCTTCAGCCCCCGGAACGCCAGGCGGCAGCCAGGTGTCGCGGGTACCCATGGACAGATCGCCGGGCAGGCGAATGATTTTCCGGCCGTTGTCGCCGAAGTCCAGGGCGGGTCGGCCGTGCGCATCGAACAGCGCCAGGGCGGGCAACGTGCGATGTTCGGATTCGTAATGCAGACCTGCCAGCAGGATTCGCCCGTCAGGCAAGACCTGGAGCTTGCTGCCCGTGGCTTCGAAGCCGGAAGTGAACTGGCCGATCACGCTGCCCTGAAAGCCGAAGCCAAGATCCGCAGAGCCATCATCCAGTAGACGCGCCAGGCCGAAACGGCTGCCTTGAGGGGTGACGACCTTGGCGGCGACCAGGATGCGACCTTGCGGGTCGAGCGCTACGTGTTGAGTCAGGCTGGAAGTGCTGCCGGCAAAATAAACCTGAGCCACGCCGTTATTGGCAAATGTCTTGTCGAGTTGTCCGGCGTTATTCGCTAGCGCCGGGAGCGCAATAGCGGTCTGGGTTGACATGCATGCTTCTCCTTGCGAGTTGACCGATACCCGGGAGCCGGGTTGGCAACTGCATGAGCGAAACATTCAATCCCTGTAGACGCACAAGTACAACTGACAGAACTAACAGGTGGAGGGTCGTACTGTGCCAGAACAGTGTCTTTTGGAACCAGTCGCAAGCCTGCCAAGCATTCAGGTGCGAAAGTATTTGGGGAAGTTGTACAAGCAGGCTGAAGTTTAAAAAGATTCGGCAACTAACAGAAAAGGGCGGATGGCTCGAAAACCATCCGCATCGCCCTCGAATCAGTGCGGCATCGACCAGGATTGCAGTGCGTAACCCTCGTCGCTCAGTTCAGCGCGAGCCTGTTGCAACAGGTATTCAAGTTGAGCTGGATCGGAATAGGCACTGCTTGGAATGCGGGTGCGACCAATCTGCGAGTTGGTGCGGTCGATAACGGTCAGGCTCAGTTCGCCATTGCCGTCTTGTGGGGCCCAGGCCACGCATTGGAAAGGTTTAAATGCGTGGTTGGCAATCAAAAGAGCTTCGTTGATACGGAGCGGGGCGGTCATGGGGTCTTCTCTCTATAGTGCCCAATCAAGTGATGTGCCGTCGGTTGGGCTTACCGTTCGGCGAGTTACTTGTACTGATGCACGCAACCCGCTGGCGGGTCACACAGAATTTGAAGAAATTTCGACTTTCTTACATACAATCAGTCAATCGACAGATTTTGAAAGCCTGGTGAAAGATTCAAGTCGATAGCTAACTAATAAAGCAGCTTCTTATAACTGCTTCCCTTGTACATCTATAAGCAATCGATACAAGGCGCCGTCAAATTCTTGCTAATGTTACAGCCAGGTCTGCCAAATGACTGTTTTTACAATCATTTCCTATAATTTGGCGCCAAGGAACAGTCATGAGCGAAGCGCCTGCATTACGACGTTTATTGGTCGTCGACCCTTGTGACGACTGTCACCGATTACTGCCCGGTTTACGCGCTGTCGGCTGGGACGTAGACAGTTGCAGCCTGGAAAATGCCGCTGACCGCAGTTGCGATGTCGGCCTGTTGCGCTTGCAACCTTTTCACCTGGAACGTCCCGAGGCGGTCAAGGAACTGATCAGCCGCAGCGGCACCGAATGGATCGCCGTACTGAATCAGGAAGTGCTGCGCCTGCAGAATGTCGGGGATTTTGTCTGCGAATGGTTTTTCGATTTTCATACCTTGCCGTTCGACGTGTCGCGGGTGCAGGTCACCCTCGGCCGGGCGTTCGGCATGGCACGCCTGCGTGGCCAGGGCACGATTCACGTTGATCAGCCGGAACACGAGTTGCTGGGTGACAGCAAACCGATTCGCGAGCTGCGCAAACTGCTGAGCAAACTCGCACCCACTGAGTCGCCGGTGCTGATACGTGGCGAAAGCGGGACCGGTAAGGAACTGGTCGCCCGCACCTTGCATCGGCAATCGCAACGGCACAGCAAACCGTTCGTGGCCATCAACTGCGGGGCGATTCCCGAGCATCTGATCCAGTCCGAGCTGTTCGGCCACGAAAAAGGCGCGTTCACCGGCGCCCATCAGCGCAAGGTCGGACGCATCGAGGCGGCCAACGGCGGCACCCTGTTTCTGGACGAAATCGGTGATCTGCCACTGGAACTGCAAGCCAATCTGCTGCGCTTCCTCCAGGAAAAACACATCGAGCGAGTCGGCGGCAGCCAGCCGATCCCGGTGGATGTCCGGGTATTGGCGGCCACCCACGTCGACCTGGAAGCCGCGATCGAGAAAAAACGCTTCCGTGAGGACTTGTACTACCGGCTGAATGTGCTGCAAGTCGTGACCGCGCCATTACGTGAGCGCCATGGCGACCTGTCGATGCTGGCCAACCACTTTTCCCATTTCTACAGCCATGAAACCGGCCGTCGTCCGCGCAGTTTCAGCGAAGACGCCTTGATCGCCATGGGTAAACACGACTGGCCGGGCAATGTCCGTGAGCTGGCCAACCGTGTACGCCGGGGCTTGGTGCTGGCCGAAGGGCGGCAGATCGAGGCCCGTGACCTGGGGCTGATCAGCCAACAGTCGATTGCCACACCGATGGGCACCCTCGAAGACTACAAGACCCGGGCCGAACGCCAGGCGTTGTGCGATGTGTTGAACCGGCACAGCGACAACCTCAGCGTGGCCGCCAAAGTGCTGGGGGTTTCACGGCCGACGTTCTACCGCTTGCTGCATAAACACCAGATCCGCTAGGGCGCGGTGCTTCTTCCGGCAAGAAGCTGAAAAGGCCCGCTGCGATGCAAGTCGCAGTGGGCCTTTTCATAGTGTCGCGGTTTAGAAGTAGTACGGGAATTTCAGGCTGAAGGAAAAGTCCGGGGCATCGTCGGTCATGCCGATGGACAGGTTGGGTACGATGGTCAGGTTGTCGGTGGCCGCAATGGTCATGCCGACGTTGAAGTAACCGGCGTTGGCGTCACTGGACACCACCGATTCCCAGTCCGCGCCATCCTGTTTCAGCTTGCTCTTGCGTTGTACAAGGTCAGAGACCGAGAACGACATACTCATTTTTTCGTTCAGTGCGAAGGCTATGCCTGCGCCGATCTGGAAGCTGTCGCCGATACGGACCTTGCCCGGGGTTTTCTGGTTGACCGTGGAACTGATGTCGTCAAACGATTCCTCCAGGTTGTGGGTGTAGGACAAGCTGCCGAACAACACGGCCGGGTCAAACGTCTTGACCAGCGAAACACCCGGGGTGATCGACCAGACGCCGTTGCCGGTCGGCAGGGTGTCAGGCACGAACAGGTTGGTGTTGGCGTCGGTCTGACGCAGCTTGATACCGAACGGGTCCTTGCCGGTCGGGGCTTTCACCCGCAGGGTGACCACCGCGTCCGGGGTGTTGGCCGACTCGTCCAGGAACTTATAGGCGATGCCGAAGTTGACGTCGCCAATGGTCGGATCCCGCGAAACATCCTGTTCCGTGGTGACGTTGGCTGCGCCCTGATTGCCGCCGCCCGACTGATAAGTCGAATCGCGATACACGACCGGCACGTTCACGTCGAACTGCCAGCGGTTATCGAAGTTGTAGCGGCCCGTCAGGTCGAGGGTCCAGGTATCGGCCTTGATCCGGTCGAGGTTGATGTTGCCCAGAAAGATCGAGTCCAGTGCCAGGAAGCCGTTGAGAATCAGCTGGCGAGTGTCATAACGCGAATAGGTTATGCCGGTTTCAAAGCTGAACTTGCCGCCGCCAAAGAAGCCGCTGGCCTCGTCGTACAGGTTGGACACACTCTGTGCAGGTTGCGAATCGTCGGCAAGCGACTGGCCGTAAGAAGCGCCACTGCCCCCGGCGGCGCCCCCCGACGCTGCTGCGGCCCCGGTACCGGTGGCCACTTTCGGATTGCCTTTCATGTCTGCTGGCGATTTGGCCAGACGTTTGGGTGGTGGGGAAGCCGGTTGATCTTCGACCTGGCGGACCCGTTGCTCGAGTACCGCCAGGGCTTTTTGTTGTACTTCGTATCGTTGCTTCAGCTCCAGAAGTTCCTGTTTCAGGGTCTCCACATCCGCATCGGGTGCTGCTTGCAGCATCGCCGCGGGTAGAAGAGTACTCAAACATACAGCGGCACGCAGTGATACTGATCGATACATGAATAAGCCGTCCCTTTAAGCCCAATGATCGAGACTCAGCGTAGTTCAATATCCGATATTGCGTAGTGCTCTGAGTTGACTCAAATTGCAGTCAAGCGCGCCGGCGCTCATGCCGTTATTACTAAGGACAACATTGAGTTGCGTCAGGTTGTTGACGACGTTTGCATTACCGAGCAAACGGGTGTTTTGCAGCAGCCCGCCCTGGGCTACCTGTTGCAGGGCTGTGCCCTGATTGCCTGCGGCCTGGATGGCCATTTGTACGCCACCACCAGTGGCCGAAACGGCGACGCTGCCGGCGGCATTACTGCCGGAAATCGTTTGTCCGGCCATCAAGGCTTGCCCTTGAGCCGGTATCAGCGCCGGTGCCTGGTTGGCTTCCGAAACGTTGATCGCAACGTTGTTGTAGGCCGAGTTGCCGTCGCCGGCGGCGCGAACGCTTTGTGTCACGCCTTGGGAACTGTTGAGTCCTGCGCCACCAATGACTGAGCCGGTACCCGTTTGCAGGGTGCTGCCGTTACCGGTTTCCTTGATGGTCGAGACATAGAATTCGGGTTTTACGGTTGCTGCCTGTAGTTGCATCGCGGTTGAGGCCCCGATCAGATCTCCGCTGGCATTGCGCCAGGTACTGCTCATGACGATGCCGAAGCTGATGATCCGCCCCGGCATGACATAACGACCGCGAAGCTGTGACAGCTCCGAATCCTGGATTTCGATGGGTTTGAATCCTGCATTGGCATAGCCTGAAGCACTCGCTGCCAGGCAGGCAGCGGCCAGCCAGTATGAGGTTTTCATCTGCTGCTCCCGGGACATCCAGCCCCATTCTTTATAATCGGCGATTAAAAGAAGTCGCTCTGTATGAACCCGAAGTCCATCAATTCAGCATCTTTGACGGGGTTGAAGTTATCCAGCTTGTTCTTGGCGGTCAGCGGTGCCGGAGGACTGCGTAATGCATTGGTCTTGTCGTATCCGGGGCCGACGATGGCAAAGACAATGCCGTTCCAACCTTTGACAAAGTCATCATGTTTGTAGCGTTTATGGCCGAGAACCGGGTCTCCGATGTAAACCCAATCCTTGTCCGCTCGCTGCAGCACGACGAAATGCTTGTAGCCGCGAATTTCCATCAGTACCACCACCGGGATAGTGACCGCGTCGAGTTTTTCCGGTGGAATCTTGTAGCCCCTGGCGCGCATGCCGATGCTTTCTATGTAGCGCTTCATGTCCAGCATGGAAAAACCTTGAGTACGGACAAGGTCCTGGTCAGCGTTGACCAGCATGCCTTTGATGATGTGCTCTTCATCGACGTCGAGCCAATAAGCCTGGCGCAGTACCGTAGCCAGTGCGGCGGCGCCGCAGCTGAAATCGGTTTTTTGTTCGACGATGTCGGAAAACTTGCGCTCACGAATGCTTTGCACGTTTTTGTAGACCAGTACGCCACCGGGCAGGGCAGCCACGGGCATCTGGGCAGCCTGGGTCAGACCAGAGAGGCAAAGCAGGGCGAGGAGGGCAGTCTTACGCATGATCGATACGCCTTTGCGGACTGAGGAAAAGCCCCGTTTCCGGGGCTTTCGTTTCGATCGCGATTACATGCAGGCTTTGCAACCTGCAGCGATGGACAGCGAGTTGCTTTGTTGGTTGCCAACGCCAGCAGCGTTGTTGAAGCCACCGTTACCCGACCAGCCATTGCCAACGTTGGTCATGCTGGCATTGTTGGTGACAGGGTTTTTCCAGCCGTCTGGGGTCATCACTT
This sequence comes from Pseudomonas sp. GW821-FHT11G12, assembly GCF_058808055.1. Taxonomy (NCBI): domain Bacteria; kingdom Pseudomonadati; phylum Pseudomonadota; class Gammaproteobacteria; order Pseudomonadales; family Pseudomonadaceae; genus Pseudomonas; species Pseudomonas sp. GW821-FHT11G12. The sequence goes on along the minus strand of NZ_JBXARH010000001.1, from coordinate 1,434,746 downwards.
GTTGAGTGGTTACGCCAGCCAGACCGAAGACACCCACGGCAACGAAGTCAGATTTCTGATCTTTGCCGCCGCCGTTGCCGCCGTGGCCTCTGTCGTCGTTGCCATAACCGCCGTGACCATGACCATGATCATCGTCTTTGGTGGTTGCGGTGCCTGCGGCCACGAATACGCCGCCTGCGGTAAATGTGCCAGTGAGCGTATCTTTTTTGTAGGTCTGGGTGCCGTTGTTGGCCACTTGAAGACCGGTGGTGCTTTGGTTGGCGGCGGCAGCGGCTTGCGCTACACGACCACCGGACACAGCGATTGCCAGGTTGTTTTTCTGTTGGTTGAAGTTGCCGGCAGCGTTGTTCACGCCAATGTTACCCGAGCCGCTGTTGCCGACGTTGTTCAGGCTGGCGTTGGCAGTGCTGGAGTAGTTGGCGACACCGTTGTTGGTGTTGACTTGAGTCGCGCTGGAGGCGGATACGGCGGAGCCGAAGATGAAGCTTTCGTCAGCGGTTGCCAGAGCAGCGGCGTTGTCTTGTTGGTTGCCATCGCCAGCGGCGTTGTTCACCCCGATGTTGCCGTTGGCGCCATTGACGGCATTACTCACGCCAGCGTTGTTTTGGGTGCCCTGGTTCAACACGGTGTTACCGCTGTTGTTTTGCACATCAAGCACTGCGGCACCGGCGCCTGCGCCGATTTGCAGCAGTTCTTCCAGGGTTGGGCCTTTTGGATCATGGTCATGACCATGCCCATTGCCGTGCCCGTTACCATGACCGTGATTGTTATCATCACGACCGCCTGCCTGTGCTGCGATTGCCATCACTGCTGCGAGAGCGAAAACCAGTGGTTTGAGGGCCATTGTAGGTTTCATGGTGTTTCTCCGTCGTGCTTATTAGTTGGTTAAGTGTTGGTACTTTCTAATTGCACTGCTTCTTGTTTGGGTCAGTCAGCGACCCGGATGCTCAGGGTGTTAGCCATTCGGTTCCCCACCCCGGCACTCTGGTTCACCTGGATTACCCCTCGGCTGCCGGTGAAGGCCTGATCACTTGTCGTGACCTGGCGACTGCCGGGTGAGGTACCAGTTGCTCCTGAGCTCGGTAACAACGCCACGTTCTGTTGGGAAAGGGCGCTATCGTCAACGCTCTGCGGCGCAGCGCTGATGCTGATGCGCATGGCGTTGGCCATCTGGTTGTTGGCCCCGGAACCCTGGTTCACGCCCAGTGCACCGTTGCCGTTACTGAATGAGGTACCGCCGATGGTGGAGCTCGCGTTGATCGAGCGGTCGGCGGGGGTATCGAGTTTCTGGTGAATGGTGGTGGTGGCGCTGGCCGACGTGCCGATGGCAATCGACTTGACGTTGGTCTGTTGCTGTTGGTCGCCGGCGGCCTGGTTGACGTTGAAGTTGCCGTTGTACTGCACGCCGGAGTTCTGAATGTTGGCGCTGTCCACGGCGCTCGGATCGGCCATGACGCTGGTGCAGCCAAGCAGAGCAAGCAGGAGCAGGGAACGATTCATCTTATTGGCCTCCGGACATGCGGGTCAGCGGAGCCAGACCGGTGCTGAGGGAGCGGTTGATGGTGTTGGAAATCGTGCCACCGCTACCGCCGCCATGACCGGCTCCCATGCCGGGCAGACCGTTTGGATTGGTCAAGACGTTGGTGCCGGGCAGGCTTGACCCTACGGCCATGTTTCCGCGAATGGATGCACCACTGGCTACACTGGCAAATTCACCGTCACTGAGTTCGGTGCTGGTCATTGCCTGGTCGATACGACCCGAAGGGTTGGCATTCACGGTGGTCGGGTAAGGGTCTTTGCCGGGAGCGCTGCGTCCGATGGGGATGGGCTGGACGTCGCGATTGAGCACGATCACGCCATTGCCTTCGGCCTGAACGTTGAAACTGAGGAAAGTGCTGGCAGCTGATCCGATCAGCAGAAGGCAAGTGAAGGCTTTATTGAAATTTCCCACGGCGGCAATTCCTTCTTCAGTGGGCTGGGCCTGGTCAGCGTTGTGAAGGAGAGAGCGAAAGCTGTGCCGCTTTTTAAATATTCAAGGATCTCAATGGGTTGGATGGATGGCGTGCAGCCTTGATACAAAAGCTGTTTCACGATTGAAACAACCCCCTGTCGGTGCAGGTGGCTATAGTCGTTGCAAAGCTCTGGAACAAGGGTTTGCGAGCATGTGTTTCACAGGCGTAACAAGTCGGGTGACAAAGCGATGAAGGCCGTTGAGACGGGCACTTTGCACCCGAGGGAGTGTTTCAGGATCGGACACTTTAGCCCCAAAGCAGGGGAAACCGACCCGGGAAACGGGGTCAGCCTTGCAGCAGGTTTCGCACGGCGTCGAAAGCTTGGATCTGCCGTGCGGCCCAGTCGCCCTGAATGATCCGGACCGGTTGGCGATGCTGCTCCAGCCAGGCCTTTGTGGCGTTGTAGAACGCCAGTCGTTCACTCAGTTGCGGCTGGCAGCGTTGGCCATCGTCAGTCCAGTCGATCTGCTCCGGGGAGAGCAACAGGTGCAGGTCGTAATGGCGGGCCAAAAGCTCCGTTTCCAGCCAGGCCGGGCAGTCACCGAACAGCGTCTGGCTCCACAACATGTTGCTCAACAGGTGCGTGTCGAGGATCAGCAGCGGCGGTTGTTGCGCTCGTGCGTCGTCTTCCCATTGCAACTGGCCGCGAGCGATCTCGGGGATATCGGCGAGGCAGGTGTCCCGTGGGTTCTGCTCGATGAACCAGCGCACGTACTCGTCCACCCGCAGGCCGCCGAACTGTTGCTGAAGACCGGCCGCCAGCCAGCTCTTGCCGCTGGACTCCGGCCCGGTGAGGACGACGACTTTCATGTGCGCAACGCCGGATCGGCGCGCCATTCCCGCCAGCCCAGCACCGCGATCAGGGTGAACAAGGCGTACAACGCTGCGGTGAGGTAAAGCGCCTTATAAAGGAACAGGCCGACGAAGATCACATCCAGCACGAACCACAATGCCCAGCATTGCAGGCGCTTGTGAGCCATCCAGAATTGCGCGACGAGGCTGAAACCGGTCAGTGCGGCGTCGAGCCAGGGTTGCGCGGCATCGGTCCAGTGCGCCATGGCGGCGCCCAGCAGCAGACTGCCGACGCTGCCGATGGCCAGCCCTTTGAGGATTGAAGGCGTGTCGAGCCGGCTGACCTGACGGCCGTCATGCATCGTCCCGGCCCGGGTCCATTGCCACCAGCCGTAGACTTGCAGGGCGGCGTAAACCACCTGCAGCAACATGTCCGAATACAGCTTCACCTCGAAGAAGACCCAACTGTAGAGCAGCACCATGACCAGCCCGATCGGCCAGCACCAGGGATTCTGTTTGACCGTCAGCCAGACGGCGATCACACCGAGGGCGGCGGCAAACAGTTCGAGCCCGGACATGCAAGATCCTTGGAGGGAGTAAAAGAGGGGGCGGATTGTACCCAAAAACCTGTGGGAGTGAGCCTCCCACAGGGCAACAACGTCAGACGCGGAACTGGCGCAGCAATCCGTTCAACTGCTCGCTCAACTGGCCCAGCCGCACACTGGCGGCACTCGACTGCTCAGCGGCCATTGCGGTGCTGTGGGACAGGCCGGCGGCCTGGGTGACGTTCTGGTTGATGTCCTCGACCACGTGCGCCTGTTGCAGGGTCGCACTAGCGATCGAAGCGTTCAGGCCGTTGAGGTTGCGCAGCGCCTGGCCGATGGCATTCAGGCTCGCACCGGCCAGTCCGGCCTGCTCGATGGTCAGTTGTGAAGCCTTGCTGCTGTCACCGATCACTTTCACGGCGGCTTCGGAATGGTTTTGCAGACGCTCGATCATCGACTGGATTTCCGCCGTGGAGTTCTGCGTGCGTTGCGCCAGCAGGCGGACCTCATCGGCCACCACCGCAAAACCACGCCCCTGTTCGCCGGCACGGGCGGCTTCGATGGCGGCATTGAGCGCCAGCAGGTTGGTCTGTTCGGCAATCGAGCGGATTACCTCCAGAACGCTGCCGATCTGCGTGCTTTCGGTCGCCAAAGTACGAATGACTTCGACCGCCTGATCGATGGTGCCGGACAGTTTGTCGATCTGTTGCAGGCTGCCGTCGATGTTGATCTGGCCCTGTTGCGCCTGCGCCTCGGCATCACGCATTTCGTTGGCGGCATGCTCGGCGTTCTTCGCCACATCCTGCACGCCGTAAGTGACTTCGTTGATGGCGGTCGCCACCAGTTCCATCTGCTGCGACTGTTGCTGGCTGCGCTGCTGGGCCTGACTTGCGTCATTGCCCAGTTCAGTGGAGGACTGGCCCAGCGCACTGGCCGACACCTGCAAATCGCCGATCACCCGGCGCAGCTTGGCGGTGAAGGCATTGAAGTGATGCGCCAACTGCGTGACTTCGTCCTGACCGTGGATGTCGAGGCTGCGGGTCAGGTCGCTTTCGCCGCTGGCGATGTTGGCCATGGCGTTCACGGTTTCCTGCAACGGGCGGACGATGCTGCGGGCAATCAGGATCACCAGCACGCCCATGATCAGTGCGATCACCAGGCCGACGACGGAAGCCTTGATGACCTGGCCCTGAAACTCGGCCTGTACATCGTCGACGTACACGCCGGAACCCAGTACCCAGCCCCATGGCTCGAACAGTTTCACGTAGGAGGTCTTGGCCACCGGTTCACTGGCACCGGGTTTCGGCCAACGGTAGTCGACCATGCCGGCGCCCTTGGATTTGGCGATGGCAACCATTTCGTTGAACACCGCAAAACCGTCCGGATCGCGGATCGCCGAGAGGTTCTGGCCTTCAAGCTTGGGATTGGTCGGGTGCATGACCATCACGGGCGTGAGGTCGTTGATCCAGAAGTAATCGTTCTGGTCGTAGCGCAGGCCGCGAATCGCGGTCAGTGCCTGCTTCTGGGCGGCGTCGCGGGTCAGGGTTCCGGCCGCTTCCAGGCCCTGGTAATAGGTCAGCAAACCGCTGGCGGTCTGCACCACATGCTGGGTTTTCTGGGCCTTGGCGTGATACAGGTCATCGTGGATCTGCTTGAGCATCAACAGGCCCAGGGTCAGCAGCATGACCACCGCCACAATCAAGATGAGCCACAAGCGTCGGCTGATCGACACACTGCGCAAGCTGTTCATAACGCTGTCACTCCGATTTCTTTTTCTTGTAATAAATCACCGCCAGCATCCAACCACGTTTCCATGGCCGGGCATACGCGACCCAAGTCGTAGAACGCGGCAGCGCTATTACGGCTTGTCTGATAGGATTTCGGCCCCGCGCGTGAAAACCTGAACCCAAGTTGCCATTTCACGGAATTTTGACTGTTTCGTGTGGATCCTTTGCGCGCGGAATCGGTACAGCAACAAACAGCTACGCTGAACGCAGTGAACGTAAAAAAATACTATCGGGGCATGCCGCTGAGCATCGCTCTTTGGGGGATTGATGGATCTTTGGACCGCCTTGCAGGCACTGATTCTTGGAGTTGTAGAAGGGCTGACGGAGTTTTTGCCCATTTCCAGTACCGGACACCAGATCATTGTCGCCGACCTGCTGAACTTCGGTGGCGAACGCGCCATGGCGTTCAACATCATCATCCAGCTCGGCGCGATTCTCGCGGTGGTCTGGGAGTTTCGCCGCAAGATTCTCGACGTGGTCATCGGTTTGCCGACTCAGCCGAGTGCGCGACGCTTTACCGCCAACCTGCTGATCGCCTTCCTGCCCGCCGTGGTGCTGGGCGTGATCTTTGCCGATCTGATTCACAAGTACCTGTTCAACCCGGTCACCGTGGCGACGGCGCTGGTGGTGGGCGGCATCATCATGTTGTGGGCCGAGCGTCGGCAGCATGAAGTGCACGCCGAAACCGTGGACGAGATCACCTGGAAAGATGCACTGAAGGTCGGCTTTGCCCAATGCCTGGCGATGATCCCGGGCACCTCGCGCTCCGGCTCGACCATCATCGGCGGCCTGTTGTTCGGCCTGTCACGCAAGACCGCCACCGAGTTCTCGTTTTTCCTGGCGATGCCGACCATGGTCGGTGCGGCCGTGTACTCGGGCTACAAGTACCGCCAGCTGTTCGTGCCGGCGGACTTCCCGGTGTTTGCCATCGGTTTTGTCACGGCGTTCGTTTTCGCCATGATCGCTGTTCGCGGCTTGCTGAAGTTCATCGCCAGCCACAGCTACGCGGCATTCGCCTGGTACCGGATCGTTTTCGGCCTGTTGATTCTGGCGACCTGGCAATTCGGCTGGGTGGACTGGGCGGCGGCCAAGGCATGAGTGATTCCCGCGCACGCCGTCCGGATCGCGGCCCGTCCGGCGGCAACATTCAGCATCTGAAGTTGAAGCTGGTGGTGTTGCTGATCGTCTGCGCATTGCCAATGTTCGGCTCGCTGTCGATGTGGCTGCGCGGAATTTCACTGGTACCGCTGACGGCCTACGGAATTGTCAGCGTGCTGGCGTTTTTCCTGTACTGGGCCGACAAGCGCAAGGCCCGCGCCGAGGCCTGGCGCACCCCGGAGAACGTCCTGCACGCCGTGGAACTGGCGGGCGGCTGGCCGGGTGCGTTGATCGCCCAGCAAGTATTCCGGCACAAGACGCGCAAGGTGTCGTTTCAGATTCTGTTCTGGGTGATTGTCGCGCTGCACCAGGTGTTCTGGATCGATCAGTTGTTCCTCGGCTCGAACCTGTTGGCGCTGGGTTAGGGCTACAGCAGCAAACCCACCTGGGTTTTCTTCGGCAGCTTGCTCACCACCAACTGGTGGGAACGTTGCAGCAACCCTCGCAGTTCCTCGGCGCCCAAAGGGTAGGGCGGGTGCATGATGATCCACTGCGCCCGTGCCAGATACGGCGCCGGGTGAATGCCCGGCCGGTCGCAATGACCGAGAAACAGATCCTTGTCGACCTTGAACGCCAGCGACTCACCGCGCAGCCCCTGCAGGGCGAACATCTTGTTACCGGCAATCGAAAACACCCGCACGCCGCCCCATTTGTAGTCTTCTTGAGCGCCGGGCAATGCCAGGCAAAAATCCGCGACGTCCGCTTCGCTCAACTTTCCTTGTTTCATAACAATCGCTCTCCACAGGCATTAAACGACTCAACCAGATGATCGATCCAGGCACGCACCGCCGGCATCACTCCTCGCCGGTGCGGATACACCGCTTGCAACCAGCCGCCGGGCAATGACCATTCCGGCAGCAACTGCACCAGCGTGCCGTTGTTCAGTTCCGCTTCGCAATACATCATCGGCAGCAGGGTGAAACCCTGGCCGGCCAGCACGCAGGCCTTGCGCACGATAAAATCGTCGATCCCCAGCCGGGCCTCCAGCGCCAGATCGCAACTCTTGCCGTGCTGATCGAGCAGGCGCACATGCACCATGCGATCGGCTTCCAGTGCGCCCAGCACCGGCAGGTTTTTCAGATCCTGCGGGTGATTGATTTCCAGACCCTCTATAAAAGATGGGCTTGCCACGACCACCATTTGCGCCTGGCGCAAACGGCGGGTGACCAGCATCGGCTCTTCGGTGCCGTGCTCGCGCACGCGCAGGGCCACGTCGATGCCTTCGGTGATCAGATCGACCCGGCGATTGATCAGGGTGACTTCCAGTTGCACCTGCGGGTACTTGCCCAGGAAGTTGCTGATCACCATCGGCAGCATTTCATGGGCAAGCCCCGTCGGGCTCGAAACCCGCAGACGTCCACGGGGCTCGCTGGACATACTGGCCACCGTCTCATCAGCCATTTCCGCTTCCAGCAGCATCGCCTGACAATGACGCAAATAGCGCTCGCCAACCGCAGTCAGCTTCAGTTGGCGGGTGGTGCGTTGCAGCAAGCGCGCGCCGAGGCGTTCTTCCAGTTCGGCGATCCGCCGCGAGAGTCGCGACTTGGGAATGCCCAGCAAACGGCCGGCAGCGGCAAATCCGCCGGCCTCGACCACTTTGGCAAAATAGTAGAGATCGTTGAGGTCTTGCATGGGGAAATCCGACTGTTCTATCAGTGGGACAAACTATCGCATTGTTGCCGTCTAATCAGCTATTGGTTTCGTAGGTAGGATTGTCTCCATTCCGTCGCCACCGGCGATTCTTTCCAGGAGATTCCAAATGAAACTGCTGCACATCGATTCGAGCATTCTGGGCGACAACTCCGCTTCCCGTCAGCTGAGCACCGAAGTCGTCAAAGCCTGGCAAGCCGCTGAGCCAGCTGCTGTCGTGACCTATCGCGACCTGGCTGCAGACGCCATCAGCCACTTTTCGTCGACCACTCTGGTCGCCGCCGGCACCACCGCTGAACTGCGCAACGCCGCACAACAGCACGAAGCCGAGCTGAGCGCCACCACCCTGGCCGAATTCATCGCCGCTGACGCCATCGTCGTTGCCGCGCCGATGTACAACTTCACCGTTCCAACCCAGCTCAAGGCCTGGATCGACCGCATCGCCGTCGCCGGCCAGACCTTCCGCTACACCGAAGCCGGCCCTGAAGGCCTGTGCGGTGGCAAGAAAGTCGTGATCGTCTCCACCTCGGGCGGCATTCACGCCGGTCAGGCTTCGGGCGTTGCTCACGAAGACTACCTGAAACTGGTGTTCGGCTTCCTCGGCATCACCGACATCGAAATCGTCCGTGCCGAAGGCCTGGCCTACGGCGAAGAAGTTCGCAACAATGCCATGAGCGCGGCTCACACCCGTATCAGCGAGCAACTGTTCGCCGCTGCGTAAGGCTTGCGTAAAGAACAGCTCTCGTTCAGGCAATACCCAAAAAACTCTGTATTCTGGTTCTGCAAGGGCCAGATACGGAGTTTTTTGTTTCCGACTGTTACATAATCTGGCCCGGGTTATGCAGTCTGATGATCAACGTCTGAGTGCAACGCCGCGCCGGATCACCGAACCTCGGAGTTTCGGGCGTCGTAACACAACGGATCTTTCGATTGAGTAACAACAGGGTGGGGCATCCCATGATGCGTCTTTGTGCAACGTTACTGATTTGCCTGCTCGGCAGCCTGAATTCAGTGCACGCAGCCCCCGGCCAGCACCCGCGCTGGAGCGTCGGTTATCACGAGATGACGTTCCTCGACCCGCTCGACCTGCAACCGATGCGCGCCATCGCGTTCTACCCCTCCACCGACCGCGAACACATGAGCCTGCTCGAGGGTTACTCGGTCGAAGCCGGCGAAGACACCAAGGTCGCCCTCGGCCGCTTTCCGATGCTGATGCTGTCCCACGGCAATACCGGCACGCCACTGGCGCTACACGACCTCGCCACGTCGCTGGCCCGCAAGGGCTTTGTGGTGGTCGCGGTGATTCATCCCGGCGACAACTCCAAGGATCACAGCCGCCTCGGTACCTTGAGCAACCTCTATGGGCGCCCGATCCAGATTTCCGAAGCCATTACCGCCACCCTCGGCGACCGCATGCTTGCACCGTTCGTGAACGCCGATCAGGTCGGCGTGATCGGTTATTCGGCGGGGGGCGAGACCGCGTTGATTCTTTCCGGCGCGCAGCCTGACCTGGATCGCCTGCGCCGTTACTGCCAGGAACGTCCGGACGACCGCGACGCCTGCAACACTCAGGGCGAACTGATCGTTGATCGCGATGACTTGCAGCCGGTGGCCGATCCGCGCGTGCATGCGTTGCTGCTGATGGCGCCGCTGAGCCTCAAGTTTGGTCGTCACACCCTGGCCGACGTGCATGTGCCGGTGCTGCTGTACAGCGGCGACGGCGACAAACTGGTGGCCTTCGACAAGAACGCCGCCGCCCTGGCGCGCAAACTGCCGACTGCGCCGGACTTCAAGTTACTGGCCGGGGCAGGGCACTTCGTGTTCATGGCGCCGTGCAATGAAGAGCAGATCCGCGCGATGCCGGCCCTGTGCACTGATGCTGACGGCGTAGATCGTGAAGACATTCACCGCAACCTGATTTCCGAGGCCGGGCGGTTCTTCTCCCATGCGCTGGGCAAACCGGATCGGGCCGGGATGCAGACGGCGGATCAGTAAAGGCTCAGGCCATCGCCCGACGCTTGAGCCACAACGTCAACGCCAGTCCGGTCACGGACAGCAGCGCTACGATCAGGAAAATCCACGAATACCCCAGATTCAACGCCACCGCGCCCATCAACGGCCCGGCAATCGCCAGCGCCAGATCGAAAAACACCGCGTAGGCACTCAGCCCGGCCCCGCGGCTGGAGTTCGGCACTTGCTTGATCGCTTCAACCCCCAGCGCCGGATACACCAGTGACAGACCAAACCCGGCCAGGCCAGCGCCAATCAGTGCATACCCGGTCGACGGTGCGAGCCACAGCAGCAACAGGCCGACGGTCTCGATGCCCATGCAGGCGATGGCGGACGCAAAGCCGCCAAATCGAGCGATGGCGGAAATGAACAGCAGCCGCGACAGGATGAAGCACACGCCGAACACCGTCAGGCAGTACGCGGCGCCGGTCCAGCCGCGATTGAGGTAATAAAGGGTGATGAAGGTGGTCAGGGTGCCGTAACCGATCGAGGCCAGGCTCAAGCTGGCACCAAATGGCGCTATCCGCCCGAACACCGCCCAGAATGGCAAACGCTCGCCACGCACCACCGGCACCGAAGGTTTGTTGCGGATCAACAGCAGGGCACCGGCCGCCAGTACCGATAATGCGATCCCCAGGCTGGTAAAACCGTAATCGGCCACCATCAGCACGCCCAGCGGTGCGCCGATCGCAATGGCGCCGTAAGAAGCAATGCCGTTCCAGCCGATGGAGCGGGCGGTGTGTTCCGCGCCCACTTGGCCCATGCACCAACTGATGGTGCCGACACCGATCAAACCCTGCGCAATGCCGAGCAGCAAACGCCCGGCGATCAAAATGATCAGGCTCGCGAGCGGGAAGTCCTGCAGCAGTGTGGAAATCAGCGTCAGCAAGCCGCTGAGCACAATCCCTGACAAGCCATAAACGATCGCCCGTTTGGTCCCGACGGTATCTGACATGCGCCCGGCCATCGGCCGGCTGAGCAGGGTGGCCAGGTACTGCGAGCCAATCACCAGCCCCGCAACGATAGCGCTGAAACCCAATTGCTCATGTACATAGCCGGGCAACACCGCAATCGGCAGACCGATGCAGAGGAAGGCAATAAAGGTATAGAAAACGATGGAGACGATCTGCAGGGTGATCGCCATGGAGCTTTGCGGTGGCTGTTGCTGCGCAGACATGAGGACTCGTTCGCGGGCGGCGGTGGGAGAGTCCGCATCATGGCGTGGTGCTGAAATAAAAGGAAGCAGGCTAACTATTTTTCCTCGGCGCAAAAAAAAGCCCTGTCACAAGGACAGGGCTTTCCGTTTACAGCTCGAATCGACTCAGAACACTACGCCTTGGCTGCGCAGGTAATCGTCGTAGGTGCCGCTGAAGTCGGTCACGCCGTTCGGGCTCAGCTCGATGATGCGCGTGGCCAGGGACGATACGAACTCACGGTCGTGGCTGACGAAAATCAGCGTGCCCGGGTAGTTTTCCAGCGCCAGGTTCAGCGCCTCGATCGATTCCATGTCCAGGTGGTTGGTCGGTTCGTCCATGATCAGCACGTTCGGCTTTTGCAGGATCAGCTTGCCGAACAGCATGCGACCTTGCTCACCACCGGAGATCACCTTCACCGACTTGAGGATCTCGTCGTTGGAGAACAGCATCCGGCCCAAAGTGCCGCGAATCATTTGCTCGCCCTGAGTCCACTGACCCATCCAGTCGAACAGGGTGACGTCGTCTTCGAAGTCGTGAGCGTGGTCCTGAGCGTAGTAGCCCAGTTCGGCGGCGTCGGTCCACTTGATGCTACCGGCATCCGGCGTAAGTTCGTTGACCAGGGTGCGCAGCAGGGTAGTCTTGCCGATACCGTTCGGGCCGATGATCGCAACGCGCTCGCCCGCTTCAACCTGGAAGCTGAAGTCCTTGAACAGCGGCTTGCCGTCGAAGCCTTTGGCCATGTGCTCGACGATGACCGCCTGGCGGTGCAGCTTCTTGTTCTGGTCGAAGCGGATGAACGGGCTCACCCGGCTCGAAGGCTTGACTTCGGCCAGCTGGATCTTGTCGATCGCCTTGGCGCGGGAAGTGGCCTGCTTGGCTTTCGAGGCGTTGGCCGAGAAGCGGCTGACGAACGATTGCAGTTCCGAGATCTGCGCTTTCTTCTTGGCGTTGTCCGACAGCAACTGCTCGCGGGACTGGGTCGCCACGGTCATGTATTCGTCGTAGTTGCCCGGGAACAGGCGCAGCTCACCGTAGTCCAGGTCAGCCATGTGAGTGCACACGCTGTTCAGGAAGTGACGGTCGTGGGAGATGATGATCATCAGGCTGTTACGCTGGGTCAGAACGTTTTCCAGCCAGCGAATGGTGTTGATGTCCAGGTGGTTGGTCGGTTCGTCGAGCAACAGCACTTCCGGATCGGAAAACAGTGCCTGCGCCAGCAACACGCGCAGTTTCCAGCCCGGCGACACTTCGCTCATCGGGCCGAAGTGTTGCTCGATGCCGATCCCCAGGCCCAGCAACAGTTCGCCGGCACGGGATTCGGCGGTGTAGCCGTCCATTTCAGCGAATTCGGTTTCCAGTTCGGCCACGGCCATGCCGTCTTCTTCGCTCATTTCCGGCAGCGAGTAGATGCGATCGCGCTCGGCCTTGACCTTCCACAGCTCTTCGTGACCCATGATCACGGTGTCGATCACGGTGAATTCTTCGTAGGCGAACTGGTCCTGGCGCAGCTTACCCAGACGCACGTTCGGCTCGAGCATGACCTGACCGCCGGACGGGTCGAGATCGCCGCCGAGGATTTTCATGAAGGTCGACTTGCCGCAACCGTTGGCGCCGATGAGACCGTAACGGTTACCCGCGCCGAATTTGACCGAAACGTTTTCGAATAGCGGCTTGGCGCCGAACTGCATCGTGATGTTAGCTGTGGAGATCAATTGCTTTACCTATCAATGGGTTGCGAGCCGCACATCTGGCGCTTGGGCCATTCCTGGGGCATTTTGGAGCTTTTCCATCTCTCCCCGGTCGCCACTGGAATTGAGCCAGCGGGCATAGGTCGAGAGCAGCATCTGGACGCTGTGTCCAAGCTGTTGGGCTATAAAGGCGGGATTCATGCCAGACATTACGCATATTGTCGCATAAGTATGACGGCAGTTGTACGGCGGCCGATAACGAACCTTCAGCCTTTCCAGCGCAGGGCCCCATCGTTTGTACAGATCCGACGTCTGCTTGATGTCTTCGCTCTTCCTGGAAGGCCGGAACACGCAGAGCTTAGTCTCGACCTTGCCAATCCCCTTGGCGCGTCGGTGGGTGTTCTGGCGGGCAAGCTCGAGCGCGTGGGGCGCGCGTTCGTTCAGTAGCACAAACCGATCCTTGCCGGTTTTGATTCGTTCCTCGAGCATGCCGTAGCCCAAGGAAACCCTGAAGGCAAATAGCAAAAATAACTGCCCACAGAAAGGGGCAGTCAGGGATGTTGTGTTTCGGCTTCGGTTGTCAGGCCAGCAGATACGCAATAGATGCGATGGTGGCAGCGTATGCTGTTAGTGAGTAGTAAAAGATGGAGTGCTGAGCTTTTTTGAGATCATCTTTTGTAACCATTTGCAGGAGAATTGAATTTGCTTTTTCTGTGGCTTCATTTGTTTTGATAGATGTCAGGTTTAGCTTTTCCTGGATTTTCTCAAGAATGGCTGCCTGATTTTTGGCTGGAGTAACATCGTGGATTAATGCCGCCTTTGCTCTTTGGCGAATGGACAGCGGGGCGCTTTCATCCAGAGCGATCGAAGAGGCGAAAGCGACAACGGATTCGGGTTGTAAAATATCTGCAGTTGCTGCGTTATTGGTTAAGTTAATCTTGCCTGTGAGTGACCCGACTTCTTGATTCATTTAATGCCCACTCCTTGAGCGATGTTTCTAGCGTATTAATATTTCGCATCCCCGCTTTCATGCGGTCAGGATGCTTTCCGGTGGGCATCATAACGTGATGTCAGGCATACGTCGCGACAACTTGCTTGACCCTTTCAAGGGATGTAAAAGCATTGCATTCTCACCCACTTTATATGTGAGGTGTTGCTGTCTCCGCTTGTCGCTTGTGGTTGAACTGGATGTCACTGCGCGAGTCCTAGAGGGCAGTAAAATCAACCCTTGTGGATGCCATCATGCGTTTAAAAAAGAAAAACCTCGTTGTCGTCATGTCGTGCGTAATGATGTTTGCGGCGGCGCCGTTATTGCCTGCTGAACTGTCCATCGTGGCTTCTGCCTTTGCCAAGGATGGTGGTGGTCATGGCGGTGGTGGTGGCGGTGGTGGTGGTGGCGGAGCAGGTGGCGGTGGCAGTCACGGCGGCGGTGTTGGCGGTGCTGGACATGGAGGCGACAGTGCCGGGCACTCAGCCAGCGCCTCCAGCAATGGCCGCGCCGAAGGCCAGGAGGCGGACCATGCCGGCAGGGCCGTTCGCGATCACGGCGTGAGTGGCCAACACACCGGACGTGATCACAACACTGACCGTGGGCACGGAACAGCGACCTCGGGTGTCGCGCACTCTAAAGCCACACGGGGCTTGTCGAAGGCCACGGCGATCTCGGCCACAACACCGGGCGATCACAACACCAAGGGATTGAGCAAGGCCAGCCTTTCAACCTCCAAATAAACGCGGTTCGCTACTCACCAGGCCTTCGTACTTCGTTGAGCGTTTGTCCTGGTGATGCACCCTGATCGCGCGTCTCCCTTTCCAGCACTCTCGTCCAGGCACCCGCGCCATCTATACGTTGTGGCGCGGGTTTCGCTCGTCTGGTAAAAAAACGATGAGTCCAGCGCCTGAATGCTCAGAGGCAAACTCTGCAGCGCCTCTCTGATTTCCTCGATATCGTTCCAGGAGATCCAATCCTCAAGCTTCAGTCAGGTGCCGCGTCTGGCCCGCTGTCTCCACTTCCTCTCGTCAAACTCGATCTGCTGTAGCGCTGATGCGACAGGCACGGCTCACTGGCGTGAAGCCTCCGCGGTTGCCATTTGGCAGATTCAGCGGACAGTTTTTCACAGATGAGGTTCACCTTTGGTTACAAAGTATGGCTAAAATGCCATCCGATCACCCAATAGCCGCTAACGGCATGGGCTCAAGGAAGTGCCACCGGGATAGTATTTGTATTCATGCCACTGCATCAGACCCTGGGCCACCGGCCGGCAGGCGCGCAGTTTGTTCACTTTTGACGTGTGACGATTTCCGTGAAACTCATCATTGCTGCTATTTATGTCATTTCCATTGCATACGTTCACCTGCGTGGTCGTGTGCGCCACAAACTGGGCCGCCAGCTGAGCGATCACTCGACGTTCTTGGCCCCGATCAACTGCTTCCTTTATCTGTTTTCGAAGAATCCGAACAAGCCCTACCTTGATCCGAAGGATTTTCCCGATCTGAGCCCGTTGCAGGCTCATTGGGAGGAAATCCGTGAGGAAGGGCAGAAGCTGCTGCGTGCCGGCGAGATCAAGCGTTCCAACCAGTACGACGATGTCGGTTTCAACTCCTTTTTCAAGACCGGCTGGAAGCGTTTCTACCTGAAATGGTACGGCGACAGCCACCCGTCGGCGCTGCAACTGTGCCCGCGCACCACCGAACTGGTGCAGAGCATCGGTTCGATCAAGGCGGCGATGTTCGCCGAACTGCCGCCCGGCTCGAAACTGGTGCGTCACCGCGACCCGTATGCCGGTTCCTACCGTTATCACCTGGGCCTGGAAACGCCGAACGACGCCGGTTGCTACATCAACGTCGATGGCGAGAACTATCACTGGCGCGACGGCGAGGCGGTGATGTTCGACGAGACCTACATTCACTACGCGGAAAACACCACCGACAAGAACCGCATCATTCTGTTCTGCGATGTCGAGCGTCCAATGAAGTACCGCTGGGCGGCCGCGTTCAACGGCTGGTTCAGCCGTACCGTGATGTCGGCCGCCGGTGCGCCGAACGATGCGGGCGACCGCACCGGCGGTATCAACCGCTTGTTTACCAAGATCTACAAGATTCGCCTGCGCGGCAAAGAGCTGAAAAAGCGCAATCGTAAGCTCTACTACCTGGAAAAGTGGGCGATCTTCGGCGGTCTGCTGGCGATCTTCATTCTGATCTGATGAATCGGGCGACTGTTGAAAGACAGTCGCCCGATTTTATTTACGAGGCCTTTTTGGTTTTTTTGGCCGTCGTTGTCTTGCTGGCTGCCTTGGCCTTCGATTTGGCGGCAGTCTTGCCACCCAGGCTACGCTTGAGCAGCTCCGTCAGATCGATCACATCAGCAGATTTGCGCTCTTCTTCGCCGTCAACGGTCTCAACGTCCTCGATCTTGCCTTCATGGGCCTTCTTGTCCACCAGCGCCATGATCTTGTCTTCGAACGCGTCGGTGTAATCTTCGGGTTTCCAGTCGGCGCTCATGTCTTCAACAAGCCGTTTGGCCATGTCCAGCTCGGCTTTGGCCAGTTGCGGTTTGGTCACCTCGCTGCCCAGCGCCAGTTCATCGAGGCTGCGCACTTCCTGTGGCCAACGCAATTTCACCAACACCAGTGCCGACTCCAATGGCATCAACGCCGCCAGATACTGGCGTGTGTGTAGAACCACGCGGGCGAGGGCGACCTTTTGGGTTTTGCTCAGGGTTTCGCGCAATAACGCGTAGACCTTGCCACCGCGTTTGTCCGGGGCCAGGTAGTAGGGGGTGTCGATGTTTTGCAGCGGGATCTGCTCGCTGTCGACGAAGGCGAAGATGTCGATGGTTTGGGTCGAAACCGGGTGCGCCGAACGGATTTCCTCCTCGCTGAGCACCACATACCGACCTTTTTCGAACTGCACGCCTTTGACGATGTGCTCCTTGGTGACTTCCTTGCCGGTGACCTTGTTGACCCGTTTATAGCCGACCGGGTCCATGCTGCGGCTGTCCAGCCAGTCGAAATCCACGCCCCGGGATGAGGTTGCCGAGACCAGCGCCACGGGGATGTGCACCAGACCGAAACTGATTGCGCCTTTCCAGATTGCCCGAGCCATGGTGACGTTCTCCGAGTGATATTCGGGTGACCCGTGGCCCGGCGCAAAAGTTTCCACTGTCTTCGGGGGGAAGGCGGGAGGCAGGTCAAACCGTGTTACACCTTGTTTATCGGTGACGGGTTAACAGATCCGAACCCTGGGCGTAGCGTGGACTCGAAGGCTCTAAGCCACATGCATCAAAACACGCGCATCGAGAGAGGCCGTTCATGAACCGTTTTCTGCTTGGCATCGCATTGCTGGCCCTCAGTAGCGGGGCGGTTCATGCCGATACCCTGTTACTGGCGCAAAGCCCGACCGGCAACAGCAATAATCCTTACAACAGCCCGATTCACAGGGCCAACCCCAACAGCATGCAGGGCACGCAGCCCGCCAATCCGGTGATCCGCGGGCCGAATACCGTCCCCGTCACTCGACCGCCCACGGTGGAAAACGGCGGAATCGGCAATGGCCAGCCTCTGCGGTCGGTGCCGAGTACACCGCCGAAATTCATTCCCAACCCACCCGCCCGTGACGGCGAGAGCAACCGTTGAATGGCAGAACCGTTTCTGCCAGCCCTTCAATCGAACAAAAGGAATCGTGCATGTTGCGTAAAACCCTTTTAGCCGGCCTGTGTGCCAGCGCAGTGATCTGCAGCCCGGCATTCGCTGCCGCCTCGAAGGAACTGCAAAGCGAACAGGGCACCCTCGAAGTCACCACCATTACGCAGGGTCTTGAGCATCCATGGGCCTTGGCGTTCTTGCCGGATCGTCAGGGCATGCTGGTGACAGAACGCCCTGGTAACCTGCGGGTAGTGGGCATGGACGGCAAACGATCGGCGCCCATCGAGGGCGTTCCGAAGGTCTGGGCCAAGGGGCAAGGCGGGTTGCTGGATGTGGTGCTGTCGCCGGACTTCAAACAGGATCGGCTGGTGTACCTGTCCTACGCCGAGGGCGGTGGCGCCGGTGACAAGGCCGGGACGGCGGTCGGGCGCGGGCGTCTGTCGGATGACCTGAAAACCCTCAAGGACTTCACTGTTATTTTCCGTCAGGAACCGAAGCTGTCGGTCGGCAATCACTTTGGCTCGCGGCTGGTGTTCGACCGTGACGGTTATCTGTTCATCACCCTCGGCGAAAACAACGACCGGCCAACTGCGCAGGATCTGGACAAATTGCAGGGTAAAGTCGTGCGGATCTATCCGGACGGCAAGGTGCCGGATGACAACCCGTTTGTCGGCCAGTCCAGTGTGCGTCCGGAGATCTGGTCCTATGGCCATCGCAACCCGCAGGGTGCAGCGCTCAATCCATGGACCGGCACGTTGTGGGAGAACGAACACGGCCCGCGCGGTGGCGACGAGGTGAACATCATCGAGCGCGGGAAAAACTACGGCTGGCCGCTGGCAACCCACGGCATCAACTATTCGATGCAGCCCATCCCGGAAGCCCAGGGTAAAACCGTCGAAGGTACTGTCTCACCGCATCACGTCTGGGAAAAGTCACCCGGCGTCACCGGCATGGCGTTCTACGATGCCGATCGTTTCAAACCCTGGCAGCACAACGTATTCATCGGCGCACTGGCCACTCAGGAGCTGATCCGCCTGCAATTCGACGGTGACAAGGTGGTGCATGAGGAGCGTTTGCTGGGCGATCTGAAACAACGTATCCGTGATGTACGCCAGGGGCCGGATGGTTACCTGTATGTGCTGACAGATGAGTCCGACGGCTCGCTGTACAAGGTCGGACTCAAATGAGCACTTCATGCGGGTGAGCGGGCGTAGAGCACTACCGCCGCCCGCAGCTTGCCGCGCCCGAAGCGGCACATTTTTTCGAACTCTCCATGGCTGACCGGCACATGCTGGCAGTCCATGGGCAGGCGATGCTGGCTGTGGTCGACATCCGGGTCATGCAGGTAGACGAAATCTTCGTCGCAATCGGTGACGATCACCCAATGCGGCGATTTGGAGCGGGTCAGACGATAGCTGCTGATCAGCACCAATGGTTGCCCGCCGGCGTTTAGCAGTCGGGGTAAATCCAGTGTCGTGCCGATGATTTGATCTACGTCGGTGTCGTTCAGTTGTGCCATGAACTCGTCATGCACCAGGCGCATGACGTCTTTTTTATGCGCGTCGCGCACGCCGTCGAGAAACAGCGGCCCGGTCATGCTCAGTTGCAAACGCACGCGAAACCCTCGGCGCCATGCCGCCAATGCCAACCCTTGAGGGCTGCAACCGCCATGGCCGGCGGTCATGAACACGGTGGTCGCTTCACGCCAGAGCTGCAACTCCTCGCGGCGCTCCAGCAAGCGATGAGCCTGCAACGCGCCCATGGCCATCAACAAACACGCCGGACCACAGGTGAAATCGGTGGTTTGCCGGTAATAGGGCACCTTGATGCTGCGTGAGTCGTGGTGTTGAAGGATGCGTTTTTCCAGGCGCAAGGCGTCCGCGTGGTCTTCGTAGTAGTCGTGAATCAGCGCAAAGCGCCGATAGCCACTGCGTTCGTACAGCGCGATGGCGGCGGGGTTGTCGGTGCGCACCTCCAGTCGCAGGTAAGCGCAGTCGTGCTCAAGGGCGCACGACTCGATGCGTTGCAGCAATTGCTTGCCCAGACCACCGCCCCGGGCTTCGGGGGAAATGGCGATGGAATACAACCGCGCAAGCGACGTGCCGCAATGGAACAGCACCAGCGCATAACCCAGCAGCTGACCCTCGCGTTCGGCCACCAGCAACTGGCCGTGGGCGCGGGTAATCATCCATTGAAAGCTGCGGCGGGTGAGCCGGTCCGTGGTGAAGCAGTGCATTTCCAGCGCCAGCAGCGCCGGTAAATCATCAACTGTCGCCAAGCGAAAAACAGTGTTCATATGACCGCCGTAAAAGTTGCGTAACGAAACGGGACTTTCGAAAAAGTTCGTGCTTAATAGAAAAGGTCTTGTTCTCCAACGGATCAATTTCTATGTCAGCGGTACAGGGTCATTGGCGCGAAGTATCCAAGCAAAGTTTGCCACCGGCAACTTATTTAAAACCGCAAATAAGAACTTCAAGTCAAGTGTTGATCATCGTCGAACGCAAGGAGGACTGGGCCTCCTACTTTCCCAGCGAAGACATCCTGACGGCGCAGGAATACCTCGAACAACCCCCCGACAATGAGCCGGGAAAACGGGTGCAGGTGATCAACCTGTGCCGCAGCTACAAGTATCTGGGCCACGGCTACTACTGCTCGTTGCTGGCCGAGGCTCGGGGCCACAAGGTGATTCCGTCGGTACGCACCATCAGCGAACTGACCCGGAAATCCCTTTATGGCCTGGCTCTGGATGACCTGGATAAAACCCTGGAAAAAGCCCTCAGCCATCACCTCTACAGTGATACTGAAGGTTTTACGCTGACACTTTATTTCGGCAGAACGCATATCGAGCCGTTGCAGGATCTGGCCCGACAATTGTTTGAAGTGTTTCCGTGTCCGATTCTGTTAGTTGAATTCCGTAGAACTAACGGTTGGCACATCGAAGGCATCAAGTTCGGTGCCCTGCACAAGTTGCGCGATGATCAGGAAGATCAGTTCGCCAACGCGCTGGACGGTTTCAGCCGCAAGATCTGGCGTGTACCGCGCTCGCCGCAAGTGGCGCGTTATGACCTGGCGATCCTGCACGATCCGCAGGAAGCCTTGCCGCCGTCCAACGCCCGTGCGCTGGAAAACTTCGTGCGAGTCGGCAAAGGCATGGGTATCGATGTCGAACTGATCGAACGCAAGGACTACGCACGACTGGCTGAATACGATGGCTTGCTGATCCGCGAGACCACCAGCGTCGACAACCACACCTACCGCTTCGCCAAGAAGGCAGAAAGCGAAGGGCTGGTGGTGATGGACGACCCGACGTCGATCCTGCGCTGCACCAACAAGGTCTATCTCACTGACCTGCTCAACAGCCACCAACTGGGCATGCCGGCCACGGAAATTCTCTACAAGGAACGACCCGAAGACTTCGAACGGGTCGGCGAGCGTCTCGGCTTTCCGTTGGTGCTGAAAATCCCCGACGGCTGCTTCTCCCGGGGCGTGATCAAGGTCGAGAGCCAACAGGCATTGCTCGAAGCTACCGCCGAGCTGTTCGAACACTCGGTGCTGTTGCTGGCCCAGGAGTTTTTCTACACCGAGTACGACTGGCGCATCGGCGTACTCAACCGCAAACCGATCTTTGCCTGTCAGTACTTCATGTCCAAGGGGCACTGGCAGATCTACAACCACAAAGCCAAGGGCCAGGACGTCAACGGCGAGTGCCGCACGCTGGCGATCCACGAAGCGCCGCGTGCCGTGGTGGAACTGGCGGTGAAGACCGCCAACCTGATCGGCGACGGACTGTATGGCGTGGACCTGAAACAGGCCGGCGACAAGGTCGTAGTGATCGAGGTCAACGACAACCCAAACCTCGACGCCGGCATCGAAGACGCTTACTTGCAGGACGATCTGTATTCGCTGGTGCTGGAGGAGTTCGTGAGGCGTCTGGAACTCAAACGCCGCGGTCAGGCCTGGTGACCGGCCGATGATCAACAGCTTTGCACTGAGCCACGGCGCCTTGCAGCGGGTCGAGCGGCTGGACGCCGAGGTGATGCTGTTCAGCAACCCCGACGCTGGCGAGCGCGACGTGCTTCACAGTCATTTCAAATTGGACGAACACGCGTTGGCCTCGGCGCTGGACCCGGACGAGGTGTCGCGGATCGAGTTTCACCCCGACCATCTGTTCCTGATCTGGAAGCGTCCGGAGAACTATTCCGGCGGCGGCAGCCTGGCGTTCGAGGTGTCGTCCTGCGGTTTGCTGTTTTCGCCGGGCCAACTGTTGGTGATCGCCACCGATGAGACGCCGTTGCACGGTCTCGGCACGCGCCGGCCACTCAATACACCGCTGGATGTGTTGCTGGACCTGCTGTTCAACAACATCCATCACTACCTCGGGCACCTGAAGGTGATCAAACTGGTTGCCCGGGAGTTGCAGCAGAAATTCAACGCTTCGATGCAAAACCAGCATCTGGTGCAGATGTTCAACCTCAGCGAAAGTCTGATCTATTACATCAACGCGCTGCACAGCAACGGCGCGGTGCTCACGCGGCTGCGCAACCACGCGGAAAAGCAACATTTCGGCAGCGAAGCCATCGGCCTGATCGACGACCTGATCATCGAAAACAACCAGTGCTACAAGCAGGCGGAAATCTACTCGACGGTGTTCTCCGGGCTGATCGACGCCCGGGGCAACCTGATGAACAACAGCATGAATAACCTGCTGCGCAAGCTGACGCTGATCAACGTGGTGTTTTTGCCGCTCAACCTGATTGCGAGCATTGGCGGCATGTCGGAATTCAGCATGATGACCGCCGGGACACCGTGGTGGGTGTCGTACCCGATATTCCTGGCGGTGATGCTGTTGGGGGCGGGCGGGATGCTGTTCGGGCTCAGGCGTCTGGCGAAATGACGGTGGCCGGGCGTTTGCGATCCTGCAGGCCTCGGACCACCAGATAAAGCAATGGTCCAATGGATACAAACACCGCCGTCAGCAACAGATATGGCACTACCGAGCAGCCCGATTGCCCACGCTTGCGCGCATCCTTGAACATCCAGATGCCGGCCAGGGTCGCCAGCAGATAAAGATCGATCACCACCTGCGCAGTGTCTGGCCGCGACATCAGGCCGATGCCGAAGTCGATCAGCGATTGCTCGGCTTGCAGCATCACGCCAACGGTGTAGCCGCTGAAGGCAATCAACGCGGCGAAGGGCAGGGCGATGGACATCATGTATTCCTTCCTTGGGCAGATGAGCGAAAGGCCAGCCTACAGACCCGCCGCAAAAATCGCCATTGACTTGCCAGCAACGCCCGGGCTAATTTCGAGCCCATGACTTCCACCGTACTGCGCTGCCAGCCAAGCATTATTACCGCCATTCCTCATTTGGCGGGCTAGCTCACGACTGCAGCACCCAACCCGCCCTAGAGGCGGGTTTTTACTTTCTGTCTCCGGGGTTCTGAATCAAACGTCAGGAGACGACCATGCGCCACAGCCCCGCCCAGCAAGCCCTGCTTGAGCAGTACGTGAAAAAGATCCTCGCCGCGCCGGTGTATGAGCTGGCGGTGCGCACGCCGTTGCAACCGGCGCCGGCCTTGTCCGAAGCGCTGGGCAACCGGATCCTGCTCAAGCGCGAAGACCTGCAACCGACGTTCTCCTTCAAGATCCGTGGCGCCTACAACAAATTGGTGCAACTGAGCGACGAGCAAAAGGCGCGCGGGGTGATCACGGCGTCGGCGGGTAATCACGCTCAAGGCGTAGCGCTGGCGGCGCGTGAATTGGGCATTGCTGCGACTATCGTCATGCCGGCCACAACACCTGAGTTGAAAGTGCTGGGCGTCAGCAGTCGCGGCGCCGAGGCATTGCTGCATGGCGAAAGCTTTCCGTTTGCCCTGGCCCACGCACTGCAACTGGCTGAGCAGACCGGGCGAACGTTCGTCTCGCCGTTCGACGACCCTGATGTGATCGCCGGCCAAGGCACCGTCGCCATGGAAATCCTGCGCGAACACCAGGGCACTCTGGACGCAATTTTCGTCCCGGTGGGCGGTGGCGGGTTGATCGCCGGCATCGCGGCATACGTCAAATACTTACGGCCGGAGGTGCGGATCATTGGCGTGGAGTCGGAGCACTCGGCCTGCCTGAAGGCTGCTTTGCAGGCAGATGAACGGGTGGTGCTGCCGAGCGTGGGCACCTTCGCCGATGGCGTTGCGGTGGCGCAGATCGGCGCCTACGGGTTCGAGATTTGCCGTTTCTGCGTGGATGAAGTGATCACCGTCAGCAACGACGAACTCTGCGCAGCGATCAAGAATATCTACGACGATACCCGCTCGATCACCGAGCCTTCCGGGGCGCTGGCGGTCGCGGGCATCAAACAGTACGTGGCGCAAACCGGCGCACGGAACCAGACGCTGATCGCCATCGATTCCGGCGCCAATATCAACTTCGACAGCTTGCGTCACGTCGCCGAGCGGGCGGCGGCGTGCGGTGTTGTGGCTTGAGATTATTCGGGAATGGCGACGCCGACCTTGTCCGAAGCCGACCAGATGCGATAACGCACTTCGACATCCGACGGTGCGTAAACCACGATGGGCAGTTTGCTGTTGTAACGCACGGTGAAGCCGTCACCGATCACCGGGACGAAGGCGCGTTTTTTCTGGGTGCCGGGTGGGCAGGCCATCAGCGTGCTCATCGGGCCGCTGACTTTTTCCAGGCGGTAGAACGGATAGCCCCAGCCTTCGAGGTTTTTCTCTTCAAGGGTGCCGCCCAGACGCTGGCGGTTGCAGTCCACCTCAAGGGTCTTGCCGGCGAGGATTTCGACTTTGAAGTTGTCTTCCTGTGCCTGCTGCGGCAAATGGATGACCTGACGAGTGAAGCCCGCTTCGGCTTTGGGGTAGGGCGCCGTGTCTTCGAGTTTGGCGGCGTGGGTGAGGGTAGACAGGCTGGCGAGCATCAGGCCGGCGGTCGCGTAAACAGTGAAATTTCTCATTGAAGCCTCCTGGCGGGTGTACGTTGGTAGACGGGCATTCTCACTGTCATGGGCGGTGAATGCAAACCGCCAGCCGCTTGCAAATTGCAGTGCCTGCACGATCGGATCTTGCATTTTGCAACTGGCTAGTTGCCTGCTTTTTTGCCAAACCATTGATTTTGAAGGAGGAGAAATCGACCCGATGAAAGGCACGGTTTATGCGTTGATTTGGTGCGGCGCACCGAGTTTGTGCGCCTACACTCCAATGGGCATTTCGCAGTACAGCCGCTTGCCACACCCAGGGATTCAGCGGGGACACACCCGTGGGGAGGCGTGGTAACGGTCATGTGAATACTTGATTGGCAGTCTCACAGTAAGGAGAGGGTTCGCCATGTTTCTGTCTGCCTTGGAACTACGCAATATCATTGAAAGCAGCTTTCTGCCGAAACGCTGCCAATGCACGCTGTCCCCGGATCTGTCGATGACCGTCAAGGTGTATGGCGATCACCAGACCGATCAGGTTGATTTGCTGGTGAGTGGCATCGATGCCAGTCACTTGAACAGCTGTCGCGAAATCAACGGCCTGATCGCCGGGTTGCGCTCGGATCTGGCGCAACACACGGCAACCCATCATTCATTGCCGCGATCAAAAGCCGTTTAACCGACCGTTTCACCCAGTTCGATCGTCACGCGCCGGGCCTGGACAAAACCGAGGCCCAGCGCGAACTCGACCAGCACCGCGAGCAGAATCCCGGGGCCGGCGTGGCCGTTGAGCCATTCTGCGAAACCCAGCACCGCCAAACCAAAACAGCCGACGATAAAACCGTTGCTCAGTGCATTGCGCGCGATCGACACCGGCGCATTGCGCACCAGATAAAACATCACCCCCAACGCTGCAAACAGCACCGCCATGCGTCGAGCTACAAAACCTGCGGCCTCGGAGTATTCAATGCTCCAGATCGAAAGCAGCACCTGCGGCGCCAGGCCCCAGGCCAGTGCCAGCAAGAAACACAGACTAAAGGTGACGGTCGACAACGTGCGAAACGACAACTGCATGGCGAATCCTTGCGGCAGTGAGAAGTGACCCGAGGATAACCTTCGAGACCCTTGCTCGCCTACCGCAAAGCCGCAATTCAGAGCTTTCTGTCAGTTCTGGAAGTCGCAGGCGTCAGACATTTTCCGGTAAGTGATTTCTTCGGGTTTGCCTGACGTATCGATGTACTTCATGTCGGCATCGATCACCTTGCAGGTCTTTGCGGGCTGCTCGGTCATCGAGACCACTTTGGCCACATTCAAAGGCATGCCGTAGGTGTAAGGCACGGCTTTGGTTGTTGCGGTGGTGTCATTGGCCTGGGCCAACCCGGCAAACGCGGTGCAGGCGAGGGCGGTGGTGAGCAGAAACGGACGAATGTTCATGGAGTGACTCCCGTGCGACGGAAAGAAAGCCCGGCGTGAAACACGCCAGGCCTGCCGCACTGGGCGTCAGCATCGGGCTGAGAGCGTGCGGATGTTTAGAGTCTTTGACCGCGGCGTTAAGCGAGGGTTAACCCGGCTGAATGCCGGCTGTCTGGCGGGGGGATTGTTTCGTGGGAGAGTCTCGGCGGATTCCTGCAAGGGTGGATGCCTTGTCTGCTTTCGGCGGTTCAAGGGGGGCGCAATGGTCCCCTGTTGAACAAAGAATCTCAGCGTCTACGGATAAGGTTTCAGCTCAATCAGCGCTTCACCTTCGACGGTTGAGGAAGCCGGCAACTCATCCGCTTCCAGATAGGCGTCCGCCGGACCGTAAATCAGGTACTTGTGGACGCTTTCATGCCCGACGTTCTCGAATATCACTTGAGGGCCTTTCGAGCCGCTCAATATCCAACGAGGGCGGTTCCTTTCCGCAAATTCCACACGGTGTACCCACCTGTCAGTTGTATCCCGAAAGAACAGGATGCCTTGTTGGTAGTTGGAGCTGAACTCGCCAGTGATCAGAAAGACATTCACGCCTTTGCCTGTGGGCACGCATTGCCAATCAACACGACTGCCGAAAGACTTATCGGCATCTGCATACAAGAATCCGGTTTCTTGCTCCTGACGGATCTTGTAAACGTGAGCGTCGGAGAGGGGATGGCCCCGCAGCAAGGATAGTCTGCTGTAGGAGCCGGCCAGATCACACTCAGCCACCGTCGTGAACGGCGGCTGAGCGGCAAAGGCGTGAAGGCTTGATGCGATGAGTCCAGCCGCGAAGACTACGTTGCGTATCACGCAGACTTCACAACCTGCTTTGGCGACACGACGGTGCCTGGCTTGTCGTTAGCGGCCGGGGCCGGAATGACCGGCGGCAGAATCGCGATCCCGGTGCCCGCGCCCGGCGCACCACCGGTATTGGCTTTCACCTCGGCACCGCTGATGGTCACGCCACCGGCATCGACCTTGACGAAGCTGCCGCCAGCCTTGGCCGTCAGCTCCATCCCGCCCTCGATCACAACTTTGTCGCCAGCGTGGTAGTGAATCTCCGTGCCTGCTTCCACGAACTGCCCGGTGCCGACCTTCACGTGCTGAGTCACGCCCACGGTCAGGTGATCGTTGGCGCGCATTTCGCTCTTGCGATCCAGATGAGTGATGCGGTGTTCCTCGACCTTGAATTCGCTCAGGGTATTGGCTTCGACGGTGTCGTGCCGTTCGTTGCCAACCCGAATCTTCTGGTCGTGCTCGATGTTTTCGTCCCAGTCGCGCTGGGCGTGGATGTAGATCTGCTCCACGCCTTTCTTGTCTTCGATGCGGAACTCGTTGTAGCCCTTGCCGCCCGGTGAGCTCAGGGTTTTGAAGGTGCTGCGGGTCTTGTTCGCCGGCAGGTCGTAGGGGACGACGTTTTCCTTGTGGTACAGGCAACCGGTGACCAGCGGCTGGTCGGGGTCGCCTTCAAGGAAGGTCACCAGCACTTCCATGCCGATCCGTGGAATGGCGATCCCGCCATAGGCCGCGCCGGCCCAGCCGCTGGCGACGCGCATCCAGCAAGTGGTCTTGTCGTCAGCCTGGCCGTCGCGGTCCCAGTGGAATTGCACCTTCACCCGGCCGTACTGGTCGCAGTGGATTTCTTCGCCGGCGGGGCCGGTGACGATGGCGGTCTGGCTGCCGAGGACTTTCGGTTTCGGGTGTTCGAGGGCAGGGCGGTAGTGCGCGTCCCACGGGGTGGCGACGAAGCTGTTGCGGTAGCCCTGGTGGAAATCGCTCTTGTTGTCGGTGACGTCGCTGGTGACGTTTTCGCCCAGCACTTGCGGTTGCTTGCCTTCGTGGAAGATTTCCAGCAGCAGCCACAGGTCGTTCCACTCGGCGCGCGGGTGTTCGGCCAGGGACATGAAATGGCCGGTCGTCAGTGTCGGCTCGTCACCCTTGCCTTCGGCGAGTTTGTAGTCGCTGCGATGGCGCTCCAGCGCTCGGGTCGAGAGGAACTTGCCGCGCTCACGGGTGGTGAAACGGCCGGGATAGTCGTAGTCCTCAAGGTCCGGCATGAACGCGGATTTGGCGGCGCCTTCAGGCAGGATCTTCGGTTTCTCGAAATCGTAATCGCGACGGCTGACACGGCTGGTGCGGGTTTCCAGGCGCAGGTTGAAGCGCTTGATCACCGGTTTGTCGGCGGTCATGCCGGAGTCTTGCTGGTAGTTCACCGGTTTCAGTTTGCGGAACACGGTCTGGTCGTCACCGAACACCAGTTTGTGGCCGCTGCTGCTGTGCTGGAAGTGGAAGTGGATGCCTTCCTCTTCGCACAGGCGCTGGATGAAATGCAGGTCGGACTCGTCGTACTGCACGCAGTAGTCGCGTTCCGGGTACTCGGCGCCGAGCTGGAAGCTGTAGGCGTCGGCCAGAATGCCCCGATCTTCCAGGACTTGAGCGATGATCTTCGGTACCGTCAGTTGCTGGAAAATCTGCTGGTCATGGTTGTGCCGCAGGTAGGCCAGTTGCGGCACCAGACTGATGCTGTAACGGGTCAGGGTCTTGCCGGAGTCACCTTGCTCGATGCGATACACCAGGCCATGAATCTTGCCCTCGCCGGTGGCGCCGAACGTCAGGCAGCCGGGCTTGTGCAGGAGTTCTTCGAGCTTGAGGTCGGGACGGGCGCTGACCAGTTCGAGGTCGAAACGGAACGGTTCGTTGAGGGCTTCGCGACCGGTGAAGCTGAGGACTTGCAGATCGGCGGAAGCGCCCTCGAGCGTGAGGGTAATGTGGGTAGCGTTGGCGTCCAGCATGCCTTGATTTCCGTCCTTTGGATTAGCGTGGGCGGATGGTGCAGGATTAAACGGCCTCGTTCAAGGCGCAAATGCCGTAGAAGCACCGGCCCGAAGGCATAGGGAAAACCCTTAGACCGGTTGTTTCGCCTTGTGAAACCGGTACTTGCGGGCGACTGATCCAGCGCAATCGCCAACGACGGCCTTCAAGAACAATCAGTCAGTTTCAGACTAAAGTCGCCTGTAGCACGTCAAAGCCATCTGCCATCATGGGCGCTCACCCCCGCGTGTTCACTTCCTTCCGGTTCTTTACTGTTCCGGGACGGGAGCTATTTCTGGTTTGTTTGCGCCCCTGCGCAATCGTTGTTCTGTTGGAGTTTTCAATGCGTCCCCCATTTCCCCTCATCACCCCGCGCCAGTCGTTTGGCTTCGGAGCCTTTGTGCTGTGCGCCGGTTTTACCGCGCAGGTTCAGGCCAGCGGTTTTTTCGAAGACACCACGGCGAAGATCGAGTCGCGCACGGTGTACTTCAACCGCGATTTCCGTGATGGGCACACCTCCAGTGATCAGGGCGCATCCAAGCGCGAAGAGTCGGCGCAGGGTTTCATTCTCAACCTGCAATCGGGCTATACCGAAGGCACCGTCGGTTTCGGCATCGATGCGCTGGGCATGGCGGGTTTCCAGCTCGATTCCAGCCCTGATCGCAGTAACAGCGGACTGCTGCCATCCAGTGGCGACAACCCGCGTGGTTCGAAAGGTCAGTACGCGAAGATGGGCCTGACGGCCAAGGTGAAAGTCTCGGACACCGTGCTGAAATACGGCGCGCTGCTACCGGATCTGCCGCTGCTCAAGTACAACGACGGCCGCCTGCTGCCGACCATGTTCAACGGTGCGATGCTGACGTCCAAGGAAGTGAAGGACCTGACTTTCATGGCCGCGCGCCTGGACAAGTACACCGCCCGGGACTCGACCGACTCCCAGGACATTCGCGTGCACTGCAAGAACAAGCGTTATGCCTGCAACGTCACCGCCGATCATTTCGACATGTACGGCTTCGATTACAAGATCAACGATCGCCTGACCGCGCAGTATCACTACGCCGAGCTGGAAGACATCTATCGCCAGCACTTCGTGGGTCTGCTGGGCAACCAGCCGCTGGGTGATGGTGTGCTGAAAGCCGA
The DNA here is from genome assembly GCF_058808055.1 of Pseudomonas sp. GW821-FHT11G12. NCBI lineage: Bacteria > Pseudomonadati > Pseudomonadota > Gammaproteobacteria > Pseudomonadales > Pseudomonadaceae > Pseudomonas > Pseudomonas sp. GW821-FHT11G12. The sequence goes on along the minus strand of NZ_JBXARH010000001.1, from coordinate 1,404,932 downwards.
TCTGCGGTTGCTGAAAAGCGCCGACAGCGGCGATGCAAAAGCGGGTTCCATCGACAACCGTGCCTTGAGCGGCATGCTGTCCTACGGCATCAGCGGCCACACCTTCAGCGCCGGCTGGCAGCGCATGAACGGTGACAATTCGATGCCGTATCTGGATGGCAGCAACCCGTACCTGGTGAACTACGTGCAGGTCAACGACTTCGCCGCCGCACAGGAACGTTCCTGGCAGCTGCGTTACGACTACGACTTCAAGGCGATCGGCATCAACGGCCTGAGCTTCCTGACCCGTTACGTGAACGGCGACCACATCAAGGTTCCGGGCAGCGATCAGGAAGGCAAAGAGTGGGAACGCGACAGCGAGTTGAAGTACGTGATCCAGAGCGGCACGTTCAAGGACGTCAGCCTGCGTTTGCGTAATGCGACGTATCGCACCAACTACGAGAAGTTCGCCCGGGACGTGGATGAGACCCGGTTGATTGTGAGTTACAACTTTTCGGTGTTGTAAGTCCGTTCAGTTCAATGACCATCGCGAGTTCACTCGCGATGGTTTTTTTTGGCCTGCGATCAGAGCCAATGCCAGAACCGGCTCCAGAACCCGCGATTCAGATCATCCTTGCACGCCGCATATTGCTGGCCGTACATGTCCGAGCGGTTCTGTACCTTGCGCGCCACCGGCGGCAGCCACGCCTTGCTGGCATAGGTCTTCTGGCGAAACCCGCCCCAGCCTTCGTGGTAATTGAGGTACTGGTTGTAAGCGTCGTACTTGTACACGCCGTTGACCGAGGTGGTCTTGTCCATGTACCAGCCGACAAAGTCGATGGCGTCGTCGAAGTCTTCGCGGTCGGCGCCGTGACGGCCGGTGCTTTTCTGGTAGTCGGACCAGACTTCGTCTTTGGCCTGCGCATAACCCGATGCCGTCGTGACGCGACCCCACGGAATCACCCACAGCAGGTATTTGCGCGGCGTCTTGGCGTCGTAGCGGTAGCCGGACTCCTGATACATGATCGCGAACGGCACCTGGATCGGTACGCCCCAGCGCTTTTGCGTGACTTGCGCTGCGTCGTACCAATCACTCTTTTCCCGAAAAATCTCGCAGAGGTTTTCCGGCGAACGCGGTGGCGATGTTCCGCAACCGGTCAGCAGTGCCGCCAATACCAAAAGTCCAACCGTACGCCCCGAATTCAAAAGCCGTCATCCCGTCGTGCAAAAAAGGGCGCCAGTCTACGCGGTCAGGTCAACTGATGGCGATAAGGCAAATCCGGACCTGTCTTGCTGCACGTCAGGGCGGCCGCCTGTACGGCAAACCTGAGCATGGCGTCGATCTGTTCGCGTTGCAGATGCTGTACGCCTTCCACCGAATCCAGTTCCTGCTCGGTCAGCCAGGTGATCAACGCGGCCTGGAAGGTATCGCCCGCGCCGACGGTATCGGCGATTTTCACCGAACTCGCCGGCACCGACCATGAACCGTGAGCACGACTGAACACGGTCGCGCCTTCACCGCCACGGGTCAGGAACACCACCTGGCAGCGATGCTGCAGCCAGCCTTCGATGACGCGCTGCGGATCCTGCTCGGGGTACAGCAGGCTCAAGTCTTCGTCGCTGACCTTGATCAGGTCCGCCAGTTGCACCAGCGTGGCTATTCGCTCGCGCCACAGCTCGATGTTCGGTTCGGGATTGAGGCGCACGTTCGGGTCGAGGGTGATCAGGCGTTTGCCGCTTTCACGCTGTATCAGCGCAAGCAATGTATCGGCAACTGGTTGCACCACCAGCGAGAACGAACCGAAGTGCAGACCGCGCACTTCAGACCCCAGCGTTGGCAGATGCGCCAGGCTCAACTGGCGGTCAGCGCAGCCTTCACCCCGGAAGCTGTAATGCGGCGAGCCATTGGCGCCCACCGCGACCATGGCCAGCGTGGTCGGCGCGGCGAAGTCCACCAGATAATCCGGGCGTACACCTTCATCTTTCAGAACTTGCTGCAAACGACGGCCGAGGTAGTCGGTGGACAACCCGGCGAACAGCGCCGAGTCCACGCCCAGTCGGCGCAAACCCACGGCCACGTTGAACGGCGAGCCACCGGCAATCGCCTTGAAATTGACTTTCGACGCCTGCCCGCCGGCATCGTCTTCGCTGAAGAAATCGAACAGCGCTTCGCCACACACCAGGTACATAGTTGTTTGCTCTTTATAACGTTGCGACATGCAGTCGATAGCGTTCATAGGCCTGCTGGAAGGCCGCGACATTCGCGGCAATCGGCAGGGTTTCACTGTTCAGGTCGAGCTTCACGCAGCGTTCGCACAGGTCGGCCAGGGTGTCTTCGTGGCCGTTGGACCACGACTTGCACCACGCCGCCTGAATCGCCGCGCCCAGGGCGGCCGCTTCGCTTTGCTCGGTGCAGATCACCGGGGTGTTCATGATGTCGGCGACGATCTGCCGCCACACCGCACTTTTCGAGCCGCCGCCGATCAGGCAAATGCTGCGGCTTTGTAAACCATTCTGACGCAGCAGATCCAGTCCGAATCGCAGGCCGAAGGTGGTGCCCTCGACGGCGGCGCGGCACAGATTGGCCCGGGTCAGGTTATCGATCGTCAGGCCATGCAGGCTGCCAGTGGCGTGGGGCAGGGGAGGCACGCGCTCGCCGTTGAGGAACGGCAGCATGCTCACGCCTTCAGCGCCGATCGGCGCCTGGGCCACCAAGGCGTTGAAAGCGTCGAGATCGAGCTCGAACAATTCGCGGATCGCGCCGGTAGCGTTGGTCAGGTTCATGGTGCAGATCAACGGCAACCAGCCGCCGCTGGACGAGCAGAAGGTTGCGACCGAAGCATCCGGACTGACCTTTGGCGCTTCAGCGTAGGCGTACACCGTACCGGAGGAGCCGAGACTCATGGTGATCGCACCCGGCTGAATATTGCCGGTGCCGATGGCGCCCATCATGTTGTCGCCGCCACCGCTGGATACCAATGCGTTGGGGTTGATACCCAGTTGTTCGGCAATCGCCGGCAGGATCGTGCCGACCGCTTGATGGGCGTCGATCAGCTCCGGCAGCGCTGCTTGCAGACGGCCGCTGGCGTCGATGTCGCGCAGCAACTGCAAATCCCATTGGCGGGTGCGCACGTTGAAATAACCGGTGCCGGATGCGTCGCCGTATTCGCTGCAACTACGACCGGTGAGCCAGAAATTCAGGTAGTCGTGGGGCAGCAGGATCTTTGCGATCCGTGAGAAAACGGCGGGATGTTGTTCCTTGGTCCATAGCAGTTTGGAGACGGTGTAACCCGGCGCGATGACCACGCCGAGGCGTTCCAGCGAGCCTCTTTCGCCGCCCAGGTAAGTCAGTAGCCGATCGTTTTCTGCGGTGGTTTCGGTGTCGCACCAGAGCTTGGCCGGGCGCAGTACCTGGCCTTGGTCATCGAGCAGCACCAGACCGTGTTGCTGGCCGGAAACGCCGATTCCGAGGATCGATTGGCCGTCGACATTTGCTGCCAGCAACGCACGCCGGGTGGCGAGGGCGAAGGCCTCCAGCCACTGCCCGGTGTCTTGCTCGCGACGGCCGTTGGCACCGCTGATCATCGTGTGGGCGGCGGCACCCTGGCCCAACACCTGACCGCTGGTGGCGTCGAGGATGATGGCTTTGGTGCCTTGGGTGCCGCAGTCGATGCCCAGGAAGAGTTGTTGGGTTGTCATGAGTACCTCACCCGTCAGGACAGAATGCTTTCCAGAGTCCGCGTCACTCCCTCTTCCCGCAAGCTTTTCAGGCACCACTCAAATGCCGCCACAAACTCCGTCGAACGCGGTATCGCCGTACCGAAGATTTCTTCAATCCCCAGCAGCCGCTCAGTAATCAAAGCATCATCCGCCACCAACGCCTGACAAAACGCCGCCCGAGGATCCGGAATCGAATAAGTGTCGCCATTCTCATCCACGCCTTTCAGATACAACGCCCAAGCTGCAACGACCAATGCCGCCCGTTTGGTCTCGCGGCCATCCGCAATCAACCGATTGATCGTCGGAATGGTGAACTTGGGAAACTTCGACGAACCATCGGAGCAAACACGTTCAAGCTGATCGGCAATCGCCTGATTGGAGAACCGCGCCACCAGCGTGTTCTTGTACTCGGTCAGGTCGATGCCCGGCACCGGCGCCAGTTGCGGGGTCACGTCCAGGTCCATGTAGGCGCGCATGTAGCGCACGAACAGTGGGTCATTCATGGTGTCGTGGACGAAGCGGTAACCCTTCAGAAAGCCCAGATAGGTCAGGGCCAGATGACTGCCGTTGAGCAGTTTGATCTTCATCTCTTCGTAGGGCGAAACGTCGTCGGTGAACTGCACGCCGACCTTTTCCCAGGCCGGGCGGCCGTTGACGAACTTGTCTTCCAGCACCCATTGCACAAACGGTTCGCACACCACTGGCCAGGCGTCGTCGACGGCGTGTTTGTCCGCCAGTTGCAGGCGATGCGCGGTGCTGGTCATCGGGGTGATGCGGTCGACCATGGCGTTGGGGAAGCTGACGTTGGCGTCGATCCAGTCACGCAAGTCCGGATCAAGCAGCGCGGTGAAGGCCAGCAGTGCCTTGCGGGTGACGGCGCCGTTGTGTGGCAGGTTATCGCAGGACATCACGGTAAACGCCGGAATGCCCGCCGCACGCCGCCGGGCCAGCGCCGCGCAGAGGAAACCGAACACGGTTTGCGGCTGTTGCGGGTAAGTCAGGTCGTGCTGAATCTGTGGCAGGTGCGTCATGAACTCGCCGTTGCTGTCATCGATGCAATAGCCACCCTCGGTGATGGTCAGCGAGACGATGCGGATCTGTGGATCGGCGAGTTTGTCGATCAGCACCTGGGCGCTGTCGCTGGCCAGTAGCATGTCGCGGATCGAACCGATGACGCGGACTTCGGTGTCGTCGCTGTCGCCCAGTTCGAACAGGGTGAACAGGTAGTCCTGTTCCATTAGGTCGTCACGGGCGCGGCGGTCTTCGGCGCGCAGGCCGACGCCGCAGATCGCCCAGTCCAGCGCTTCGCCGGTGTTCATCAGCGCATCGGTGTAATACGCCTGATGCGCGCGATGGAAACCGCCGACGCCAATGTGGGCGATGCCCTGGCGGGTGTCGTTGAGGCTGTAGGCCGGAAGCTGCACTTCGGCGGCGAGGCGGTTGAGGTTCTGTTTGTTGAGTTTCATCGGGTCAGTCTCGAAATCAGGCGGCGGCGCGCAACGGGCGGGTCAGCGCCACGCCGTCGGCATCGAACAGATGGCAGTGGGAGGCGTCCAGGTGCAGGTTCAGTTGTTCGCCGTAACGGCTCGCCAGATCACCGCGCACGCGCATGGTCAGGGCTTCGCCGGCGTTGGTCCTGACGTGGCAGAAGGTGTCGCTGCCCAGCCGTTCGCTGACGTCGGCGGTGACTTGCAGGGTGCAGTCGCCCGGTTGCGCCAGCTCCAGATGTTCCGGGCGAATGCCCAGGGTCACAGCGCTGCCGACGCTCAGATTTGCCGCGTTGAACGGCAGGGTGATGCGCGTGCCGGCGTCCAGCGAAACTTCGCAGCTCTGGCCGTCGACCCGGGCGATCTTGCCCTTGAGGAAACCCATTTTCGGCGTGCCGAGAAACCCGGCGACGAACAGGTTGGCGGGGTTGTGATACAGGTCCAGCGGCGAGCCGACCTGTTCGATCTTGCCGCCATTGAGCACCACGACTTTGTCGGCCATGGTCATGGCTTCGACCTGATCGTGGGTCACGTAGATCATCGTCGCCTTGAGGTCCTTGTGCAGGCGCAGCAGTTCCAGGCGCATTTGCACCCGCAGGGCGGCGTCGAGGTTGGACAGCGGTTCGTCGAACAGGAAGATTTTCGGGTTACGCACGATCGCCCGGCCGATGGCCACACGCTGACGCTGGCCGCCGGACAGTTGCTTCGGCTTGCGTTCCAGCATCGGGCCGAGTTCGAGAATCCGTGCCGCTTCGCCGACTTTCTTCTCGACTTCTGCCTTCGGTACGCCGGCCAGGTCGAGGGCGAACGACATGTTCTTTTTCACGGTCATGTGCGGATACAGCGCGTAGGTCTGGAACACCATCGCCAGATCACGCTTGGCCGGGCTGACTTCGGTGATGTCGCGACCGTCCAGTTCGATGGTGCCGCCGCTGACTTCTTCAAGGCCGGCGATCAGTCGCAGCAGGGTGGATTTGCCGCAGCCCGACGGGCCGACGAATACCACGAATTCCTTGTCGTTCACCTCAAGGTCGATGCCCTTGATGATGGAAAAACCTTCGAAGCCTTTTTGCAGATTCTTGATTTTCAGGTTGGCCATGGTGGCGCTCCTCATACGAATTCTTATTTCACGGCGCCGAACGACAGGCCGCGCACCAGTTGTTTCTGGCTGATCCAGCCGAAGATCAGGATCGGCGCGCAGGCAAGCGTCGAGACGGCCGACAACTTGGCCCAGAACAATCCTTCGGGGCTTGAGTAGGAGGCGATCAGCGCGGTCAGCGGCGCGGCTTTGGACGAGGTCAGGTTCAGCGACCAGAACGCCTCGTTCCAGCACAGGATCAGCGACAGCAGCACGGTCGAGGCCAGCCCGCCCTTGGCGATCGGCAGCAGCACCCGAAGCATTTCCTGCATCAGCGTGGCGCCGTCGAGGCGGGCGGCTTCGAGGATGTCTTTGGGGATGTCCTTGAAGTAGGTGTAAATCATCCAGACCACGATCGGCAGGTTGATCAGCGTGTAGATCACGATCAGCGCAATGCGCGTGTCGAGCAGGCCGAAACTCTTGGCCAGCAGGTAGATCGGCATCAGCACGCCTACCGGCGGCAGCATCTTGGTGGAGAGCATCCACAGCAGCGTGCCCTTGGTGCGCTGGGTTTCGTAGAACGCCATCGAGTAGGCCGCCGGCACCGCGATCAGCAGGCAAAGAGCCGTGGCGCTGAAGGAGATCACCACCGAGTTCCAGGCAAAGCTGAAGTAATCACTGCGCTCGTTGATGTGCAGGTAGTTCTCCAGCGTCGGCGTGAAGATGAACTGCGGCGGCGTGACGAAGGCGTCGATTTCGGTCTTGAAACTGGTCAGCACCATCCAGAAGATCGGGAAGAAAATGATGATCGCGATGGCCCAGGCCAGCGTGCCGAGCAGCAGGCTTTGCAGCCGGCGGGATTGTTGAAGAGTCATGGCAGGCCTCAGGCTTTGTCAGTCAGGTTTTTGCCGATCATCCGCACCAGAATGATCGCGGCGATGTTGGCGATGACCACGGCGATCAGGCCGCCGGCCGAGGCCATGCCGACGTCGAACTGCACCAGCGCCTGGTTGTAGATCAGGTAGGCGAGGTTGGTCGACGCGTAGCCGGGGCCGCCGTTGGTGGTGGTGAAGATTTCGGCGAACACCGACAGCAGGAAGATCGTTTCGATCATTACGACCACCGCAATCGGCCGCGCCAGATGCGGCAGGGTCAGGTGCCAGAAGATCGCGACAGGGCCGGCGCCGTCGAGGCGGGCGGCTTCTTTCTGTTCCTGGTCGAGGGACTGCATGGCGGTCATCAGGATCAGGATCGCGAAGGGCAGCCATTGCCAGGAAACAATGATGATGATCGACAGCAGCGGGTAGTGCGCCAGCCAGTCCACCGGTTGCGCGCCGAACAGCTTCCAGATGTAGGCCAGGATCCCGGACACGGGATGAAAAATCAGGTTCTTCCAGATCAGCGCACCGACCGTGGGCATGATGAAGAACGGTGAAATCAGCATCACCCGCACGATGCCGCGGCCGAAGAACTCGCTGGCCTCCAGCAGCGCACTGATCAACACACCGAACACCACGCTGATCAGCAACACGCTGCCCACCAGCAGCAAGGTGTTGGTGGCGCCGGGCAGGAACCCGGAGTCGGTCAGAAAGTAGGTGAAGTTATCCAGCCCGACGAATTCATTGATGCCCGGGTCGAGCAGGTTGTAGCGGATCATCGAGAAATAGACGGTCATGCCCAGCGGCACGATCATCCACAGCAGCAACAGGGCCACCGAAGGGCTGACCAGAAACCAGCCGGGATTGGCCACGCGGTTTTTGCGCTGGGGTTGCGACAGGTCGATGTGGGCTTTGGCAGTTGAAGTATTCATGGCGATCACATACTCGAGATACAGCGAGTTCTTTGAAGGGAGGGAGCAAGCTCCCTTCCTTCAATTGAAGAGGGCAGTGGTTACTTGGGGTAACCCGCGCGCTTCATCTCGCGTTCGGTGGTTTGCTGGGCGGCGGTCAGCGCCTGGTCGACCGTGGTCTGGCCGATCAGTGCCGCCGAGAACAGCTTGCCGACCTGGGTGCCCACACCCTGGAACTCAGGAATGGTCACCAGTTGAATGCCGATGTAAGGCACAGGCTTGAGGGTCGGTTTGCTCGGGTCAGCCGCTTTCAGCGACTCCAGCGTGACCTTGGCAAACGGTGCGGCGCTCATGTAGGCGTCGCTGTAGGTCGAGGCACGAGTGCCCGGCGGTACGTTGGCGATGCCGTCGGTCTTGGCGACCAGTTCGCCGTACTCTTTTGAGGTGGCCCAGGCACTGAATTCTTTGGCGGCGTCCTTGGCCTTGGAGCTGGTCGGAATCGCCAGCGCCCACGAGTACAGCCACGCCGAGCCTTTATCGGTGACCTGATGCGGCGCAAAGGTGAAGCCGACGTGATCGGCGACCTTGCTCTGGGTCTTGTCGGTGACGAACGAGCCGGCGACGCTGGCATCGACCCAGATTGCGCATTTGCCACTGTTGAACAGCGCGAGGTTTTCGTTGAAACCGTTGCTGGAGGCACCCGGTGGGCCGGACTTCTTCATGGTGTCGACGTAGAAGTTCAGCGCGTTCTTCCATTCCGGGCCACTGAATTCGGGTTTCCACTGCTCATCGAACCAGCGTGCGCCGTAAGCGTTGGCCACGGTGGTGATCAGCGCCATGTTCTCGCCCCAACCGGCCTTGCCGCGCAGGCAGATGCCGTATTGCTCCTTGTCCTTGTTGGTGAGTTTTTCGGCGAAGCCTGCGATCTGCTCCCAGGTCGGACGCTCCGGCATGGTCAGGCCGGCGTCCTTGAACAGGTCGGTGCGGTAATAGGTGATCGAGCTTTCGGCGTAGAACGGCAAGGCGTACAGCGAACCCTTGACTGACAGGCCTTCACGCACCGACGGGAACACATCGTCGAGGGCGTAACTGGCCGGCAGATCCTTCATCGGTTCCAGCCATCCTTTTGCACCCCAGAGTGCGGCTTCGTACATGCCGATGGTCAACACGTCGAACTGACCGCCCTGGGTGGCAATGTCGGTGGTCAGGCGCTGACGCAGGACGTTTTCTTCCAGCACGACCCAGTTCAACTTGATGTCCGGGTGCTCGGTCTCGAAGGTTTTCGAGAGCTTTTGCATGCGGATCATGTCGCTGTTGTTGACAGTGGCGATGGTCAGGGTCTGGGCGCCAAGGCTGACGCTGCTGAGGGTCATGCAGGTGAGGGCAAGCAGAGCTTTTGCAGTGGGTTGCATCGTGCACTCCTTTTCTGCACCCGGTGGGGGACAGAAGGACAGTTATTGTTTTTGTGTCTTCCGGCTGCAGGAAGAATGTGCACTGATTACAGCCTTCAATCGCAGGGCTGACAAATCATCCCTAGCACTTGAATCGATACTTTTTTGCACTCTCGATTGACGCGACAAACACAGGGAAGGGCGTTTCAGGACAGCGAGGGCAATGAAACCGTACAGGTTTTCGGGCGTCAGCCGTGGTTTTGCTCGGTCAGACGCTGCACCACCAGCCGCCGATAATGCGAGGGCGTCATGCCTTTGAGCTGCTGAAAGCGCCGATTGAAATTGGAGATGTTGTTGAAGCCCGACTCGAAACACACCTCGGTCACCGGTTTGTCACCGTCCGCCAGCAGTTCGCAGGATTTGCTGATGCGCAGGCGATTGACGAACTCGATGAAATTGCGCCCCGTGGCCTGCTTGAACACGCGGCTGAAATAGGTCGGTTTCATGCCTAGGTGCTCGGCGACTTCCTCCAGCGGCAGTTCACGGGCGTAGTGGGCGAAGATGTAATCCACGGCGCGGTTGGTGCGGTCGATGTTGTGTTCGTCGGCCAGTTGCGGCGTGGTTGCGCCGGATAGCAGTTGGTAGTCATCGGAGGCCGCCAGCAATTCCATCAGGATGAAAAAGTGCCCGAGACGGGTGATGCCGCTTGAATCGGCGATGCGTTGCATCAGGGTCATGGCCTGACGAATCGTCTGCGGTGAGCGGAATTCGATGCCGTACTGCGCACGCTCCAGCAGCGGCGCCAGGGTCTTCAGTTCGGCGAACACCTGATGACCGCTTTCGAACAGCTCATCAGTGAAGTTGACCAGCATGTCGCGCTTCTCGACCACTTCGTCTTCGGCCACCTGGCTGATCCAGTTGTGCGGCAGGTTGGGGCCGGTGAGGAACAGCGTCTGCGGGTAGAAGTTGCCGATGTAGTCGCCGATGAATACCTTGCCCGAACTGGCCACGATCAGGTGCAGTTCGTATTCCTTGTGAAAATGCCAGCGCACCAGCGGGCAGGGGAAGCCGTGCTGGCGATAAATGATGGACAACCCGTTGTGGTCATCCATCAACTCGTAGGAGGGGTCGGTCACGCGGGCGGTTCGGGTCATGGTCGGACGCTTTTTTTGTTATCGCCCGGCGATCATGCCTCTTTGCGCGCCCGTTACGCCAGCAGGCGATCAGCGGGGCGCAGGTGGGCCTTGGTTTGATTCACGGCACGGCAGAACGACACGATGTTGCTCTCTTCGATGAAGTCGACGTTGATGACGTTGCACTTCATTGCCCAATCACTGTTGTCTGGATCGAACCACTCGTTCAGTTCTTTATGAATATCAACCGGGCCGCCCAGTGCGGTGTAACAGGTGGCGGACAACGACCAGGGTTTCCACGCGCCAGGTGGGGATTTCAGGACATTGCCGATGAACTGTTTCAACTCCGCCGAGTCGGTCCGATTGCTGCCCGACCATTCATGGTTGATGTAATCAATGAACACATGGCGATCAAGTTGCCAGTGTGACCGAGCGGCCGCAAATACACGTTGCTCCTTGCTGATGTGTTTGAGTTGCCCAAGGCCGGCGCTCAGGTTTCTGCTCGGGATCAAGCGATGTCCGAGCAGGTGAATCATCATTTTATTGAAGTAGTCATAATCGAAGTCGTTACCGTCGAGACTGTGGAAGTCCAGAACAATGAACTCGTCCGGGTTTTGCTTCAGAAAGTTTTCTACGTCGGTGATCAAGTTGCCCAGGGTTCGGGAGTTGCGGTGTCCGCCATGGTGAGCACGGAATCTGCTGACGCCTTCGGCCTTTGGCTCGTAAGCCAGGCGAATGTCCAGCACCCGTGCGCCATGGTGAAGTTGGGCGTGAAACGAGTCATGCTGGCAAGCCAGCCAATGACGGGGTGGGCCGAACACTGGATAACTGGCGCGCCAGTCGCTGCCAGCGTTGTGGGTTCCCGGCAGGGTCAGTTCGGATATCGAAAGTGAATTGATGGACGGTGTCGCCGCCATCCAGTTATAGGAGGCGTAGTTATTGATGTCGGTCATGCATGCATCCTGCATAAGTTGATTGAGGCGCCACTCTTTAATAACGAAAGTGGCGCGGGCAGGATGTTTATAGTGTTTAGCTTTTCAGATGGCTATCTATCGATTGATACAGGTTGTTGGTTGTTGTGTTTATAAATTTCAGGGCTTTATTATTTGTTTGCATTCTTTGCTTCAATCCACTGCGCCATGTATTGCGTGCTCTTGTGCGAGTGATGTCGCAACATGCTGCCGGTGAAGTTGTTGCGTCTTAGTTGGGCAATGTTTGCGCGACAGTCCAGCAGCTTATTGATCAGCGCCGGCCCATGGATGGCCTGCTGATAAACCTCCTGGAGTAGCGCGTGCCCCTGGAATTGGGCCGCTTGCCAACGCACCTCGTCGCGATAAAGCTCGACCGCGGCATTGGCCAGATCCTGCGCCTTACGGCAGACAGCGCCCGGCCAGGGTTGGTCGGTATGCATGCCTTCAGCGCCAATCGGCGTGGTGACACTCGGCGTGCCGCAAAGCATGGCATCGATCAGCTTGCCTTTGATGCCGGCGCCAAAACGCAGGGGCGCCAGGCAGATGCGCGCATCGGACATGACCTGCAACGCATCCTCGGCCCAGTTCATGATGTGAAAACCCTGTGCGGCATTGTGCAAGGCTGCAGCCTTGGGCGGCGTGTAGGCGCCGTAGATGTGCAATTGTGCTTTGGGCAGTTGTTCACGGATCAGTGGCCAGACGCTCGACTTCATCCATAAAACCGCGTCCCAGTTCGGTGCATGACGGAAATTGCCAATACTGAGGAAGTGCGCGCGCTCCTCGAAAGGTTTCGCCGGTGCGCTGGGCGGTTCGACCATCAACGGACACCAGTGCAACAACTCGGGCGGCAGCTTGAACTGCTGCACCAGCAACTCGATTTCCACCTGCGAAATCATCAGGTTCAGATCGCAGCGGTAGAGCGCGGCGATCTCGCGCTTGGCCAGGTCGGTGTCGGCCATCAGGTCGAACTCTTCGGCCAGCGCCGGGGAAAACAGCTGATCGAAATCGTTGGCGTCATCGCTGAGCTTGAGGCGATCCTTCAACCGCTGATGACGGGCATGCCGCAGGCTTTGCAGATCCGAGGTTTCCAGAACGCGCAAGGCATCAGGGCAGTGCTTTTCCACTCGCCAGCCGAACTGCTCTTCGATCATGAACTGGTCGAACAGCACGATATCCGGGGCGAGTTCGCTGATGAAGGTGTCGAAGCTGCTGTTGTTCAGCTCGATCGGGACTTCGCGGATGCCCAATGCAGTCAGGTCGGCGCGGTGCTCACCGGTGCCGGCAGGGCTGGCAAAGGTGATTTGCCAGCCTTGTTGCAGGAAGGTCTCGAGAATCTGCATCACGTGCCCGCTCGCAGCGGAGGAGCGGGGTTCCGGCCAGACGTAACCAATGACGAGGACTTTGGTTGCGGGCTGACTCATGAGAAACGATTCCTGGGACGAAGAGACGGAAAAAAGGCGCGCGAATTAAAACACAACGCGCGCGCCCGCCGATCCGCTTTTTCTCAGATCGATGCCCTGGCAAGTTTGAGCCGAACCGAACCATCGATGAAGCCAAGCTTGGTGGTTTTCTTCACACCGTTCTGAATCCGGGCGAGATTGAGCAAGAACGCTTCCCGGTGAGTGCGTACCTGATCGAGCATGGACACGGCCAGTGAGTACGAGTCTGCGTTGAGCAGTGCCGGGTGTTTTTTCACCAGTGTCGGCAAAGTATTCTCAATGACCCCCAATAGCTCGAATCCCTCACCATAGGCAGCGTTGAAATGGGGATTGGACAGGTTTTTAGGGTGTGCCTTGTGGGCGTCCTTGGCGAAATCCAGTAACCCGGCCACGTCCATATCCGCAGGTCCAGCCCCGGCCTGCTTCAAGCGCCCGTAGTAGAGGTCCAGTGTGTCCGGTGCGCCGTGGGACATTTCATGAACCAGCACGTCACCGATCCGGCCGTCGTCGTACTTCGCCATGCGGTAATAATCGTCCAGTCCTTCTGGATAGACCACCAAAAAACGCTCCGGAGGACTCTTTAGATAGGAGCCGTCGAGGACGCTGGTCTTCCAGCGCTTGTAGGCCGCTGGACGTAACGCCGCGTTGGCCTCGGAACCCTTTTTGAATGACATGTTGGCCAACGTGACGTAATCCAGATCGTTGCGCATGTTGTGCAGATTGGCTTTCACATGTTTGAGCACTTCATCTGAATCATTGCCAAACACATGCTTGAGAACCGCTCTGACGTCTGCGTTGTCACTGTCCATTAACATCAACGTTGCGTTATCGAGTTTTGATTTGGCTGCCGGCAGTGCTTTTTTCACATAGGCCTTTGTGTAACTGAAGGGTTTTGTGCGCCCGAAAAGCCGTCGAAGTGGTGCAAACGGCGATACCTTCAGATTCCTGAGTTTCGGCCCCCAGGCCCCACCGACCCTGAGATTCAGTGCATACCAGTCGCTGTTGCGTTGCAGTGCCAGAAGATTGGCCGATTCGCCCAGGCCGTCCGCCGCTTTCCAGGAACCTTGAAACAGGTCGGACTTTTGCGCGGCTTTTATCAAATCGTAAGACTGAGCGCTGCCGGTCAACCTGCGCAGTTGGCCAGTGGCCGCGTCTACGACTTTAAGCCCGTGTCTGCTCAGTAGCAGGACGCCTTTTTTTGCCAGGCGTCCACTCTGAACCGCCAATGTCGGCAATCCGTCGAGCGGGTTGAAAATCGACGCCGCAAAGTGAGCACCTGCCTTTGCAATGCTCAGCACCTTGGCAGTTGTCGAGGTTGTTTTGCCGACAATGCCGGCAATCGTTGCGCCGAAACCAACCACCAGCCCCAGCAATGCCAGGCCATCGAGAATGCAGCCGCCGATGCCTTCGGAAACACGAGGGGCATCACCGGAGCGGATGTCCTCGATGCATTTCTTGAAGGGCACGATCACATTGATGGCCGCTTCATTCAGTTGAGCGTTTTCAGTGCGTATTTTTTGCAGTTCGGTCGGCGCGTACAACGATGCATACAGCTCATCACGGCTGGCCACCGGATGATTGCCCCAAATACCCTCCGCCAAAGCGTCAAATGCCCGGGAAAAGAACAGGGGCACGGGCTGGGTTTCATCTGACGCAAGAAGAAAGTCAGTGAGTTTTTCCACCACGACACTGGAGGCCGTTCCCTGTTTCGGCTCGTTTCCATTCAGATAGGCATCAAAGTCGAGCGGCCACGGCTGTTCAGGCCTTTTGGGCTGAAAGTCCGTATCCACGCCGTCATATGACAGCGAAGGTTCTTCGTACACAACACCGCTGGATCGCAATATATCGACGAACTCCGGGCGTTCTCGGCACAGCCCTCTGAGCGGAAACAACTCATAACAGCGGAATGCCTTGCCATGCTGGCATCCCAGAATAATGCCGTAGCGTCCTTTGGCTTCATTGCGTTGGCGTTGGGTTTCTTGAAATGGATTAATCGGATTAACGGATTTTCGGACCGTATACAAGGTGATCAAACCATTGGCGATCATTGTCCTGTCACGTTCTGGCAAGTTGGAAATGGCCATTTTGAGAATGGAGAACAGCGTTTTGTTGAGCGTCAGATGGTATTGCTCGAAAGCCTTGTCAAATAAAACGTCAACCGGTTTCAGTTCGCCGAGCCTTGTAAAGGCTCCGGGGGGTGTTTTGAATTTTCCGACAGCTATGAACTTGTCGGTCAGTTCCCCGTTCACGACCAGATCACCAGACATGTAAAGGTCAAGAATCGAAACTCGAAGTCTTCCGATTCTGGAGCTGCTGCTCACATTTCCCTGGTTGGAGAGAAGAAAAAGTCTTATCCACTCCAGAAAGTTGCGCTCACCAAGAGCAAGGTCAAAATTGGCCTTGTATACCCGATCCTCCAGGTAGCTGCCGGCCGGTAACAATCGTTTCAGTTCTTGCAGCGCCAATTCCCGTCGGTCAGGCGGAATGATCGCGATGCCTGTTTCCACTTCATTCAACGCCTCGACATATTGGCTGAAACGTCTGGCAGCCGTGGTAAACGCGTCCACATCTACTTCATTGCCGGCAGATTCCGGCAAAACGCCGTTGAACATTGCCCACTGGATGATTGGCGTGATTGTCGCCAGTTCATGCAGTGCGTGTTGGGCGGTGCTGATGGGGACCAGTTCAGAAAATGCCTTGATCTCGTCGTAGGTCATCAGGCGCGATGCACCGGGCGCCGTCAGCTCAATCAAAGTGACAGCCTGGGAGACGGTTACCCAGTCCGGTTTGCCGGCCGTCAATTCGGCAGGCACTTGTCGGACCAGAAACTGTGGCGCTGCGCAGGCCAGCAGAAGGATTGCAGCCAGGGGTGCATAAATAGGGGGCAGTTGCGCTTCACGAACGAGTTGCCACTCCAGTGCAGTAACAACTTGCGAAGGTGTTTTCGAGGCATTGTCCGGGTGATACAAATGAAACCCGGCAATCACCCTGGCGTGCCGCCCGACCTCGAATCCCAGGTCCAGAATCACCGCGGTAGCGACCATGCACTTGATCTGGCTCCGGGCAGTTTCAGGATTGTCGTCAAGATGCCATCCCAGCCTGTCATGCAGGTTGATTCCCAACGCCCCGGCCTCGGGTGTCTGCAGGAAATGCTCCAGATAAAAGGTTGCTCGTTCAAGTCTCTGATTGGCCGGGAGCGAAATGAAGTCCGGGGTGCCCAGATGTTGCAACAGGCTGACGCGCCCCATTGTGGTGTCTTTGACGATCTTTTTGATTGTTTCACGATCGGTTAACGAAAGATGGAAGGGTGAGTCGGCAGGCGCCAGCAGCAAATCGTGATAATCCCCGGTAGTCGGGCCCTCCGTAAGTTTAAACTCCAGCCATGTAACAAGTTGGCGCACATCTGCAACGGTGACGGGCAATGTATAGCCGTGAAAGCGTAACCATTGTTCGACCCCAATGATGTCCCTGGAAAAGACGTAGCCCCCGGTGTGTTCTGCGCAATCGGCCAGCACGCCCATTTCCCGGCGCATTTCAACTGTTATTGCAGCCTCATTTGTCAAGTCTCGCCAAATGCCTTGATCCTGAATGCTGAGTCTTGCGTGCTCATCGACACATACAATAGCTTCCGTGGGAAGTGAGTTGATTTCCACCAGGAAAAGATAGTCTTCGGTTTCAAGCAGTTTCAATAAAGCGACACGCGCGAATTCCTGAGCGTTATCAAATGTTGTATCTGGAATTCTTGGAGATGTTACGAAGCTCAGGTTGACCGAGGCAGCATCTGCATGCCCTCCAATCATGGAAGACAGCGTAGATGCGATATTCGATTTCTCTGTTTGATCGAGTTTTTGTCGTGCGCCAAATTCCATTTCGATGTTTTCGAGATGCAACAGGCTACCGCCCTGTGCGATTTGCATGAGCAACCTATCCTTGAATTGAATGTTGAGTAAGTGCCTCTGGTAGTTATATGAAGGTGACGAACGAAGAAGCCTAACTACCTGGCGGATCGCAGAGTAAGTTAATTCTGCAATCGCCGGGAAGTTGTGGTTCGTTTCAAAGTTGGTCCGGGAAGATAGAGCGTCTGTTCATTCTTTGAATGAGCAGTCGTATTCAGGATTGACCAAGAACACCTTTGACCTTGTCACGCAATTGATCAATGGAAAACGGCTTGCCGATCACATGCATGTCTGCCGGCACTTCAATGGTTTCGGCATAGCCGCTGGCGAACAGAATGGGTAGAGCAGGGCGCAAGTTGCGCGCTTCAGTAGCCAATTGACGGCCATCCATGATCGGCAAGCCGACGTCGGTCATCATCAGGTCGATGTGTTGATTCACATCCTTGATAATCTCCAGCGCCTGCTCGCTGCCGTCCGCTTCCAGAACCTTGAACTCCAATTCCTCCAGCACGTCGACGATCAGCATGCGCACGATGGCATCGTCTTCTACTACAAGGATGGTGGACGCAGTGGTGGACATAGTGGCGGCTCTCAAGAATGGGGAGGGTGGCGCCGGTCGATCAAAATTGCCGGGCTCTTGCATGAGTAAGTGGCGCATAGCCACAAGTTCCCGAATGGATACAAAAAAGAATAGGCGCAAACGGGCGGGCAAGGATAACCGTTGGCCTGTGAATCGGCGCAGGCAAATGTGGGAAAACAGTGCTAACACTGTGAGAAAAATGGATCCATGCCGCCGTTTTGGGGCAAACTCCTTGGTTTTCAACAGTTCGACAAGGCTGCCACATGTCCTCTCCGTCTTCGGTTGATGAGCAACGGTTTCGCAAACTACTGAGTCGCAACGTCAGCCTGCCTTTGGGTGTGGGCGCAATCAGCGCGGTGTTCTTCGTTTCCCTGATCACCTATCTGTTGTCGGTGATCCAGTGGGTGGAACACACCGACCGGGTGATCAATAACGCCAATGAAGCGGTGAAACTCACCGTCGACCTGGAAACCGGCATGCGCGGTTTCCTGCTCAGTGGCGATGAACACTTCCTCGACCCGTATGAAACGGCGAAGCCGCGTATCTCCGTGGCGCTCAACACCTTGCTTGAACTGACCGCCGACAACCCGGTGCAGACCGACCGCCTGCGTCGCCTGCAAGCCTTGCAAACCGAGTGGGCGACCTACGCGCAATCGATGATCGACCTGCAGCGCGCCAGCGGCGACTACAAGGCCGCGGTCAAGGCCGGGCGCGGCAAACGCCTCACTGACGAGATCCGCAAGCAATTCGAGGACGTAATCGATACCGAGCAGACGCTGCGCACCACGCGCAACGAAGATGTGCGCCGCACCACCATCTGGAGCATCAGCCTGTACCTGCTGTTCATCGCCGGTATCAGCGGTTTGCTGGCTTATATTGGTCGTCGCGATCTGCTCAGCCTTTCCAGTAGTTATGGCGCCAACCTCGCTGCGCAAAGGGCCAGCGCAGAACGCCTGGAGCAGCAGGCCTGGCTGCGCACGGGCCAGACCGAGCTGGCCGAACAAGTCCTGGGGCAACTGACGCTCAATCTGCTGGGCCGCAACATTCTGCAATTCTGTGCCCAGTACCTTGGCACTGCCGTGGCTGCGTTGTATGTACGCGAAGAGCATGGCGGGCTCAAACGCGTGGCTAGCTATGGTTTCTCCCGCGAGCAGGAAGAGCAGGAACAATCGATCTACAGCGGTGAAGGCATTGTCGGCCAGGTCGCGCAGCAGGCGCGGCTGATTCGTCTCGATTCGGTGCCGGCCGACTACTTCAAGGTCAGCTCCGGATTGGGCGAAGGCCTGCCACACAGCGTGCTGGTGGTACCGACCAGCGATGACGACCGGGTCAACGGCGTGATCGAACTCGGCTTCCTGCGTCCGCTCACCGAGCGTGATGTGGCGCTTCTGGAACGGATTGCCGGCAACATCGGCACATCCATCGAAGCGGCGCGTTACCGCCAGCGGCTACAGGAAGTGCTGGCCGAAACCCAGCAGCTCAACGAAGAGTTGCAGGTGCAGCAGGAAGAACTGAAAACCGCCAACGAAGAACTGGAAGAACAGTCGCGGATTCTCAAGGAGTCCCAGGCGCATCTGGAAACCCAGCAAGTCGAGCTGGAGCAGACCAACGAGCAACTGGCCGAACAGGCCCAGACCCTGGCCGAGCAACGCGATGCCATGGACCAGAAGAACACCGAGCTCAATCAGGCTCAGGTGCAACTGGAAGAGCGCGCCGAAGAGTTGCAGCGTTCGAGCAAATACAAATCCGAATTCCTCGCCAACATGTCCCACGAACTGCGCACGCCGCTGAACAGTTCGCTGATCCTGGCCAAGCTGCTGGCGGAAAACCCGCAGGACAACCTCAGTGCAGAGCAGGTGAAGTTTGCCGAATCGATCTATTCCGCCGGCAACGATCTGCTCAACCTGATCAACGACATTCTCGACATTTCCAAGGTTGAAGCCGGCAAACTCGAAGTGGTCCCGGAAAACACCAGCGTGGCGCGCCTGGCCGAAGGCCTGCGCGGTGTATTCGAACCACTGGCGGCGGACAAGAAACTGGCGTTCAGCGTCGAGTTGCAGCCGGACGCACCGATTACGCTGTTCACCGATCGCCAGCGTCTGGAGCAGGTCATCAAGAACCTGCTGTCCAACGCCGTGAAATTCACCGAACACGGCACGGTCAGCCTGACCATCGCCGGACAACCGGACGATCGCATTGCCTTTATCGTGCGCGACTCGGGGATCGGGATTGCCCAGGACCAGCAGGAAAGCATTTTCGAAGCCTTCCGCCAGGCCGACGGCACCACCAACCGCAAATACGGCGGCACCGGGTTGGGCCTGTCGATCTCCCGGGATCTGGCGACCTTGCTGGGCGGCTCGATCAGCGTCAGCAGCGCGCCGGGGCAGGGCAGTGCCTTTACGCTGGTGTTACCGCAGCAATACAGCGAACCGGGTGATACGCCGGTTGCACCGCTGACCTTCAGTCCGCCGGCGTCCGCACCGGTCATTACACCTGCCGTCGCGGTGTCGCCGCTGGCGTCCGTCGACATCCCGCGTTTCAACGACGACCGCAACAAGGCACCGTTCGATACCCGCTGCATTCTGGTGGTGGAAGACGAGCCGAACTTTGCCCACATCCTCTACGACCTGGCCCACGAACTGGGCTATCAGTGCCTGGTTGCTCACGGCGCGGATGAAGGTTATGACCTGGCGAAAGAGTTCGTGCCAGACGCAATCCTGCTGGACATGCGCCTGCCGGATCACTCGGGCCTGACCGTTCTGCAACGCCTGAAAGAACACGCCGAAACCCGGCACATCCCGGTGCACGTGATTTCCGTGGAAGACCGCGTCGAAGCGGCCATGCACATGGGCGCTATCGGTTACGCCGTCAAACCGACCACCCGCGAAGAACTCAAGGACGTATTCGCGCGCCTTGAAGCCAAGCTGACCCAGAAGGTCAAACGCGTGCTGCTGGTCGAGGACGACGATCTGCAACGGGAAAGCATCGCCCGACTGATCGGCGACGATGACATCGAAATCACCGCCGTCGGCCTGGCACAGGACGCGCTGGAGCTGCTGCGCACGACGATCTTCGATTGCATGGTCATCGACCTGAAGCTGCCGGACATGCTTGGCAACGATCTGCTCAAGCGCATGTCCACCGAAGACATCTGCTCGTTCCCGCCGGTCATCGTCTACACCGGACGCAACCTGACCCGCGATGAAGAGGCCGATCTGCGCAAGTATTCGCGTTCGATCATCATCAAGGGCGCGCGCTCGCCGGAGCGTCTGCTGGATGAGGTCACACTCTTTCTGCACAAAGTCGAATCGCAGTTGTCCCATGAACGGCAGAAGATGCTCAAGACCGCGCGCAGCCGCGACAAGGTCTTCGAGGGTCGCAAAGTGCTGCTGGTGGACGACGATGTACGCAACATCTTCGCCCTGACCAGCGCGCTGGAAACCAAGGGTGCAGTCGTGGTGATCGGCCGTAACGGTCGTGAAGCGATTGAAAAATTGAATGAAGTCGAGGACATCGACCTGGTGCTGATGGACGTGATGATGCCGGAAATGGATGGTTTTGAAGCCACCATTGAAATCCGCAAGGATCCGCGCTGGCGCAAGCTGCCGATCATTGCGGTAACGGCCAAGGCCATGAAGGATGATCAGGAGCGCTGCCTGCAGGCGGGTGCCAATGATTACCTGGCCAAGCCCATCGACCTGGATCGCCTGTTCTCGCTGATTCGCGTGTGGTTGCCGAAGATGGAACGCATTTAGTGGAACGTAGTTACTCAGCAGAACGAAACAGCGAAATCGAATTGCGCTTGCTGATCGAGGCGATCTACCTCAAGTACAGCTATGACTTTCGTGACTACTCCGGCGCGTCGATCAAGCGCCGGGTGCAACATGCGTTGAGCCAGTTCGAATGCGCGACGATTTCGGCGTTGCAGGAGAAGGTCCTGCACGACCCGACGGCGTTCATGCAATTGCTGCAATTGCTGACGATTCCGGTCAGCGAGATGTTCCGCGATCCGTCGCACTTCCTGGCGATCCGTCAGGAGGTGGTGCCGCTGCTCAAGACCTATCCGTCGATCAAGATCTGGATCGCCGGGTGCAGCACCGGTGAGGAGGTCTATTCGATGGCGATTCTGTTGCGCGAAGAAGGTCTGCTCGACCGCACGATCATCTACGCCACCGACATCAACCCGCGCTCGCTGGACAAGGCCAAGCAGGGGATCTTTTCGATGGAAAACGTGCGCGCCTACACCGCCAACTATCAGCAGGCCGGCGGTCAGCGCTCGTTCGCCGACTACTACACTGCTGCGTATGGCTACGCGATTTTCGACA
This sequence comes from Pseudomonas sp. GW821-FHT11G12, assembly GCF_058808055.1. Taxonomy (NCBI): domain Bacteria; kingdom Pseudomonadati; phylum Pseudomonadota; class Gammaproteobacteria; order Pseudomonadales; family Pseudomonadaceae; genus Pseudomonas; species Pseudomonas sp. GW821-FHT11G12. Next base: position 1,383,144 of record NZ_JBXARH010000001.1, on the reverse strand, counting down.
AGAGCCTGTGCGAGAACGTGACCTTCGCCGATCACAGCCTGGCGACGGACAGCGTATTCTCTGAAACTCAATTAATTTCATGTCGTAACGTGTTGATTTATTTCAATAAAAAACTTCAGGATCGAGCATTCGGATTGTTCCATGAGTCGTTGTGCCACCGAGGCTTCCTGGTGTTGGGCAGCAAGGAAACGCTGGATTTTTCCGGCTATTCCAACCAGTTCGAGCCCTTGGTGAAACAAGAACGGATCTACCGCAAATCATGAACAGTGCAGCGGATTTGCCTCGGGTCGAGGCGATTGTGGTCGGGGCTTCCGCCGGTGGCGTCGAGGCCTTGCTGACGATGCTCGGTTCGCTGCGGTCAGGGTTCGGGCTGCCGATCATCATCGTCCTGCACCTGCCGGAAGAGCGGCGCAGCCAACTCGCTGATGTGTTTGCCCGGCGAGTGGCGTTACCGGTCGCCGAAGCCATCGATAAACAGGACATTCAGCCCGGCACCGTGTATTTCGCCACACCGGGCTATCACCTGTCGGTGGAGCAGGACCGCAGCCTGTCGTTGAGCCTGGAAGACCGCTTGCATCATTCGCGGCCTTCGATCGATTTTCTGTTTGAATCCGCTGCCGATGTCTACGGCCCGGCGCTGGCCGCCGTGCTGTTGACAGGGGCCAACCACGATGGCGCGCGGGGCCTGGCGCAGGTCAAACGCCATGGCGGGCTGACCATCGTTCAGGATCCGGACGATGCGCAGATCGCGACCATGCCCCAGGCGGCACTGAAGCTCCATCAACCGGATCACATACTTCCCATACGCGGCATCGGCCGTCTGCTTGTCGAGCTGGAACGAATCGCATGCTGAGTAATATCCAGGCAAAACTGCTGATCGTCGACGATCTGCCCGAGAACCTGCTGGCTCTCGAAGCGCTGATCAAACGCGAAGACCGCACCGTCTACAAAGCGCTATCGGCGGACGAAGCGCTGTCGCTGCTGCTGCAACACGAATTCGCCATGGCCATCCTCGACGTGCAGATGCCCGGCATGAATGGCTTTGAACTGGCCGAGCTGATGCGCGGCACCGAGAAAACCAAGAACATCCCGATCATCTTCGTCAGCGCTGCCGGCCGTGAACTGAATTACGCGTTCAAGGGTTATGAAAGCGGAGCAGTGGACTTCCTGCACAAGCCGCTGGATATCCACGCGGTGAAGAGCAAGGTCAACGTATTCGTCGACCTGTATCGCCAGAGCAAGGCGATGAAGCAACAGGTCGAAGCCCTCGAACAGAGTCGCCGCGAGCAGGAAGCGCTGCTTCAACAGTTGCAGAGCACGCAAGGCGAACTGGAGCAGGCGGTGCGCATGCGTGACGATTTCATGTCGATCGTCGCCCACGAAGTGCGCACGCCGCTCAACGGCCTTATCCTCGAAACCCAGCTGCGCAAGATGCATCTGGCCCGGGACAACGCCGCCGCATTCACCCTCGACAAGATGCACGCGATGGTCGACCGCGACGAGCGCCAGATCAAAAGCCTGATCCGCCTGATCGAGGACATGCTCGACGTGTCGCGGATCCGCACCGGCAAGCTGTCGATCCGACCGAGCCGGTTCGATCTGGCGCAACTGGTCGGCAACCTGCTGCAAAATTTCGCCCAGCAGATCGAAGCGGCCGAGACCGAAGTCAGCTTCACCGCCGCCGAACCGGTGCAAGGGCAGTGGGACGAATTCCGCATCGAGCAAGTGGTGTCGAACCTGCTGACCAACGCCTTGCGTTATGGCGGCAAGAGCCCGGTGCAGGTGCGGGTTTATCGCGAAGGCAATGAGGCTCGGGTCGAAGTCGCGGACCAGGGCATCGGTATCAGCGAGGAGAATCAGAAACGCATTTTTCAACAGTTCGAACGGGTTTCCGCCAAGACGGTGGTGGCCGGCCTCGGGCTGGGTCTGTTCATTTCCGAGCAGATCGTCGCCGCCCATGGCGGTTCCATCGTCGTCGAGAGCAAGATCAACGAAGGCGCCCTGTTTCGCGTTTGTCTGCCGCTCCAGGAAAACGGCGAAACAAACGCAACCTCTGAGTGACCACACGGTCGTATCAGCAGCTATTGACCGAACAAAGGCTTCCCATGAGCGTAGATGCACAAGATGTAGTACTCGTCGTCGAGGACGAACCGGTGATCCTGATGGTGCTGACAGACTATCTGTCAGGGCAGGGATATCGCGTATTGCAGGCCGAAAACGGCGAGCAGGCGTTCGAGATTCTGGCGAGCAAGCCGCATCTCGACATGTTGATTACCGATTTCCGCTTACCAGGCGGGATCTCCGGCGTGCAGATCGCCGAACCCGCCGTCAAATTGCGCCCAGATCTCAAAGTGATCTTTATCAGCGGCTATCCCCAGGAAATTCGTGAGACCGGCAGCCCTATTACCCGCCGGGCGCCGATCCTGGAAAAACCGTTCGATCTGGATGTGTTGCAGGAGAAGATTCAGGAATTGCTGGCCTGACGCATGCGTCGGTTGAATATCGACGCAGCGCACTGAGCACTACTTCACCTGATCAGCTTGATTGAATATGAACTGAGCATTCGCCGTAGGTGTAGTCGGCAATATGATTTTTATGATGGGAAGGACTAGTCCGCCAGTCGAATTGAAAAAGTCGACTTGATCGAATTGCGCACCTGCCAGCCCACCTTCCATATAGAAAAAAGCCTGCAAGGGCAGTTCTTTCGGAATGTCCTGTGGCCAGGTCGCGAGAATAAGTTCGATATAGTCATGGACACCTGCAAAGAAGTTCGCCAGTTGATGAGCCCTTATCGTTTGGTAAAAGGCATCCGCGGCCAGGTGATTCATCGAGTCGCTGACGTCAAAGGCACATTGATTCCACGTGTAGCTGTTGTAGTTGGCGATCCATTGCTCTGCGGTGGTTATTCCGAGGACCTTGCAGAGCCGGCTGCGATCCGGTGCATAAGGATGAGCCCCGCAACCGGGCTTTTCTCTTAGTGTTGTAGCTCCATCCTTGGGAAAGGAGCAGAGGATATCGATGTCTCGCTTGTCCGGAGGGGAGTTGAAAATCGGATAGAAAATAAACCCGTTTGTCTTCCGGTATACAAGCGTGGTGAATTTCGAATCCTGGCTCAGAAACGAAAATGAAACGCCACCACTCGATTGCGAATGCGGGCTTGGATTCCACGATTTGTAATTGGTTGAGGGAGTCGTTGCGCGAAGGATAATCCCCCGGCACAAAAACGCTGGCATTGAAGGTTTTCCGCAGTTCTGACGGAGGTCGTTGTACCGGGCGATCAAATCTGCAACTACTTGTGGGCCCGTCTGCTGAACGCTCTGGGCGACACTGATTGATTGCGTCGAGGATTGATCGTTGAATTGACACCCGGTCATCACCAGCATCAATAGCAGCGAGAAGATTCTTTTCATTGTTCTTTACCCGATTGATGTATGGCTCAAAAACCTTGCGCTCCGGCGGGTATGAAGCAACAAAAAAATCTTGATGAATAGCTGTCAGAGTTGACAGGTTTCAAGCATGAAAAAGCGGCCTATGCTGCACAGTTGGCCGCTTATGGAAAGTTACCGTCTGTCAGGATGGACAAGGAGCAAAGCGCTACCCGCGAATCATCTCCCGCACCTTCGCCGTCAACAGATCGAAGGTGAACGGCTTGGTGATCATCTGCATGCCCGGGTCGAGAAACCCGCCGCGTACCGCGGCGTGCTCGGCGTAACCGGTGATGAACAGGACTTTCAGCTCTGGCCGGTATTGCCGGCCGATTTCCGCCAGTTGCCGGCCGTTCATGCCTGGCAGGCCGACATCACTGATCAACAGATCAATGCGCTGCGCCGAATCCAGGATCGGCACCGCGCCGTCGGCGTCGCTGGCTTCGACAAAGCCATAACCCAACTCACTCAACACCGCGCTGACCAGCACGCGTACGGCCGGGTCGTCTTCGACAATCAGCACGGTTTCGCCTTCCACGGCATCCGGTGCCTGCTCCGTGTCCACGGGGGTGTGGGGCAGGGACTCGCCCTGGAAGCGCGGCAGATAGAGTTTCACCGTGGTGCCTTGATCGATTTCGCTGTCGATAGAGACATGTCCACCGGATTGCTTGCTGAAGCCATAGATCATCGACAGACCCAGACCTGTGCCCTGGCCGATGGGCTTGGTGGTGAAAAACGGATCGAACGCGCGGTTGATCACGCTCTGCGGCATGCCGCAGCCATTGTCGGTCACGCTCAACACGACGTAATCGCCCGGCGACAGATTGCTGTAAGTCGCAGTGAAGTCGCGATCCAGCACCTGATTACCGGTTTCGACTACAAGATTGCCGCCGTCGGGCATCGCATCCCGAGCGTTGATCACCAGGTTGAGCAGGGCGCTTTCCAGTTGATTGGGGTCGGCTTCGGCCACCCACAATTGTTCGTGCAGACGCATATCCAGCTGGATGCTTTCGTTGAGGCTGCGTTGCAGCAATTCGCCCATCGATTGCACCAGATCGTTCATCTGCACGGCTTTGGAGTCCAGAGACTGGCGCCGGGAAAACGCAAGCAAGCGGTGAGTCAGGCCGGCCGCGCGGTTGGCTGACGTCACGCCCAGATCGATCAGGCTGTCGAGGTCGTCGGTACGACCCCGTGCAAGACGTCGGCGCAGCAATTCGAGACTGCCGATAATCCCGGTCAGCATATTGTTGAAGTCGTGAGCGATACCGCCGGTGAGCTGGCCGACCGCTTCCATCTTCTGCGACTGGCGCAGCGCTTCTTCGTTGTGCCGCAGTTGCGCCGTGCGTTCCTCGACTTGTTGCTCAAGGGTTTCGAGGGTTGATTGCAGGCGTCGCTCGCTTTCGCTCAGATCGATCAGACGGTCGCGGGCTTCGTACTGTCGTCGTCGCCCGCGCAGGGCAGTCGTGACCAGACTGATCAAGGTCGCCGGATGGAAAGGGCGTTCAAGGAATGTCACGTTGCCCAGCAATTCACTGAGTCGCGAGGAGGGACCTTGTTCGGACCCACCGTGATGGGTGAGCAGGACGATCGGCAGGTCCGACCACGCCGGTTGTTGCTTCAGGTAGGCCAGCAGCCCTTCCAGGTCCGGGCCATTCAGGGCCTCGGCGGCGATCAGCAACAGACCGGCGCCGGGTTCCAGTTCGGCACACAGATGCCCCAGGCCGGACGTGATGAGACCGCCGTAACCGGCCTCGTTGAGGATCATCAGCGCAATCTGGCTGTCGCGACCCAGGGGCGCGAGGATCAGCGCCCGTTCGGACAGCGGGACGGTGACGGTCACAAGTTGTCTTCCTTGAGCAGCGGATTGCTCGCACCGAGGTACGTGGGCACACCGCGCAGCACACCCTGGAAGGCTTCCAGCGGTTCGCCGATGGTCATGCCCTGGGCGGAAATACGGTATTCGCGGATGGTCGATTCATGGCTGCCGGTGCGTTTCTTGATGATCGAAATCGCCCGACGCACCTTGCCGAGGGCTTCGAAGTAGCGCAACAGGATCACGGTGTCGGCCAGATACGTGATGTCCACCGGCGCCTGCATGTCGCCGACCAGACCGTGCTGGGCGACGGTCATGAAGGTCGCGGCGCCTTTGCGGTTCAGGTACAGCAGCAGTTCGTGCATGTGCAGGACCAGCGCGTTTTCTTCCGGCATCGCGGCCTGATAGCCGTTGATGCTGTCGATCACTACGGTCTTGATGTCGGCTTCATCAACGCAGCGTCGTACCCGATGAGAGAACTCGCCGGGAGACAGTTCGGCGGCGTCGACTTGCTCGATCAGCAGATTGCCGGTGGCTTGCAGGGCCTTGAGGTCGATGCCGATGTTCTTCATGCGCTCGAACAGCAGCCCCAGTTCTTCATCGAAAATGAACAGCGCCGCTTTCTCGCCACGTGTGACCGCAGCGGCAGCGAAGATCATCGATATCAGCGATTTGCCGGTACCGGCCGGGCCGAGAATCAACGTGCTGGAGCCGGTTTCGATCCCGCCGCCCAGCAGCGCGTCCATTTCGTAGATGCCACTGGTCAATTGCAGACGCGGGTAATCGCCCCGATGTTCGGCCGCCACCAGACGCGGAAAGACATGCACGCCATCGCCCATGATGGTGAAGTCGTGAAAACCGCCGCGATATTTCTGGCCGCGGTACTTGATCACCCGCACACGTCGGCGTTCGGCGCCGTAATTGGGGGTCAACTCTTCGAGGCGGATGACACCGTGGGCCACGCTGTGCACGGTTTTATCGAGGGACTCTGTCGTCAGGTCGTCCAGCAACAATACCGTCGCGTCATACCGCACGAAGTAGTGCTTGATCGCCAGGATCTGGCGGCGATAACGCAGGGAGCTTTGCGCCAGCAGACGGATCTCCGACAGGCTGTCGAGCACCACGCGGGTCGGTTTGAAGCGCTCGACCACTTCGAAAATCTGTTTGGTGGCTTCGCCCAGCTCAAGATCAGAGGAATACAGCAGGCTCTGCTGATGCTCGGCGTTGAGCAGGCTTTCCGGCGGTGTCAGCTCGAAAATCTCGATGTTTTCGTTCAGGTCCCAGCCGTGGGAGAGCGCACCCTGGCGCAGTTCGCGCTCGGTTTCGGACAGCGTGATGTACAGCGAGCGCTCGCCGGCCCGGGCGCCGGCCAGAAGAAAATGCAACGCCACCGTGGTTTTACCGGTACCGGGCTCGCCCTCCAGCAGGAACACATGACCGCGAGACAAACCACCGGCCAGAATGTCGTCCAGCCCTTCGATGCCTGTGGCGGCTTTTGCGCTGATCAACTCGTTCGATGTAGACAAAAAATGCCCTCTCATGACTAAGGGAAACGAGACAGCGGGCGGGATACGCCTTTGCGGGCTGCCTGTTTACTTGACCCTTTGCCGAGAGGGCGGTTCCGAATTTCTTGCGAGATGTGTCGAGGATGCTGTCAGACGTCGCTCAGAGACCTTGCTGCAGAGACGGATCGTCCGGATTCATCTGTTCGAGTTGGGCCAGCAGGACCTGCACGTTCTGTAACTGACCACTTTCTTTCCAGTAATTGATCAGCAGCACGCGGGCCTTGCGGTCGGCGGGGTGGCGCTGGACGATTTCCTGCAACTGTTTCTGCGCCGCTTCCAGTTCCTCAGCGCTGTGCAGGGTGGTGGCGAGGTCGTAGCGATAGTCCTTGTTGTCGGGCTCCAGCTCCACGGCTTTGGACAGGCCGAGCAGGGCGAATTCGCGTTGATCGTGATGTAGCAGCCACAGGCCCAGCGCATGTTGCAGATAGGCGGAATCCGGCTGAGCCTTCAATTGTTGGGCCAGCAGTTGTCGGGCGGCGTCACTCTGGCCCTGACGGTCAAGCACTTCGATCTGCATCACCAGCGCCGGCAGGTTGGCGGGATCCAGGCGCAGGGTTTGCTCAAGAGCATCCTGTGCCTGCTTGAGCTCGGCATTGTGCAGATACAGACGTGCCAGTTGCGCGTAGTTGGCGGCGCTTTCCGGCTGGCTCTTGAGTGCCTGCTCCCACACGTCGATGCCTTGCTGCAGCGGCGCAAAATAAAGGCCCAACTGATCGGGGGACAAGCCGAGCAGAGCGTTGATCGCGGTAAATCGAACGTCCTGATCCTCATCGTCGAGCAACGGGCCGAGCAACAGACTGCGCTGGCCGCCCGGCACCAGGCCGGTCACGCTCCTGATCGCCGCCATTCGTACATCCGGGGATTCGTTCTGCAGATCGGCATCGGCCAGTTTCAACGCTTGCGGGCTCGGGTAGTTCGGCAGTTCGGCGTGCAGCCAGACACGCCGCTTGACCGACAGGTCCGGACGCCCCAGCTGTTGGTACAAAACCCGCGCCGCGCCCGGTTGACCGGCTCGTGCGGCGGCCAGCGCTTCACTGAAACCATGCTTGATGGCCTCCGGCACCACGGGCGCGGTGCTGCGCAGGGACAGCCATCCAACCAGGAGGACAAGCACGAGGCCAAGACTGATGAACAAGTAGCGGCGGGACTGAGGCATGCAGGTATCCGAAGCTTTTATATTGACGCAGAGGGGGCAAGCTTCGGTCAGCTGAAGCCGTGAGTCAAACACTGTGCCCGATATGACCGACCACCATTGATGAATAGCCCTACAACATCTGTCGGCCCCGGAAGCCGGCCAGCTCTCGATGCAGTGACTACGCTTGGTGAAGTTCCTTTGGCGAGTGCGCTCATGCAAGCCCTGTTCAATTATTTCAAGGCCGTGATCCACCCCGGTCAGGCAGTGTTGTTGTTTGGTCTGCGCACCATTGCGGCCGGACTGCTGACGTTATACCTGGCGTTCCTGTTCGATCTGGATCAACCCAAGTGGTCGATCATGGCCGTAGTCATCATCAGTCAGCCACTGGCCGGGATGGCGTTGGCCCGCAGTTTCGGCCAGGTCATCGGCACCACGCTCGGCGCTGCGGTGGCGGTGCTGATCATGGCGATTTTTCCTCAGGCGCCTTTGCCATTCATCACAACCCTGGCGCTGTGGCTGGCCCTGTGCACGGCTGGCGGCACGTTGCTGCGCTACACCAGTTCCCAGGCGTTCGTGCTCAGTGGCTACACCGCCGTGGTGGTGGCGCTGCTGGCAATCCCGGATCAGGACGGCACCTTTCTGCTGGCGGTCACCCGGGTCACTGAAACCTTGCTCGCGGTGGCCTGCGTCTGTGTTGTCAGCCTGCTCACGGCCCGCCCCGAGGCGGTTTCGCGCAACTACTTCGCCAAAGTCGATCAGGTCATCAAACTGGTTGCCACCCATGCCGCCGCAGTGATTCGTACCGAAGAAAGCGAAGCCGAATTCCAGCGCCGGCAAATGCAGTTGCTCGGAGAAATCAGCGCCCTGGAAGGCTTGCGTCGCCATCTGTATTTCGATGCCCCGCGCCTGCGCAGTGCCAACAACCTGGTGTTGATGTTGGGCAATCAACTGATGCTGCTGACGTCGCGCCTGACAGCCCTGCGTCATCAGCGCCAGTTGCTGACCGCGCGCTGGGACGGCGATCTGCCGCTCGAAGTCCAGCGCTTGCGTGCCGATGAGCTGGCGTTTCTTGATCAATTGGCACAGTACGGGCGCTCACTGCCGGAAGACATGAGGCACCAACTGGTTGTCCTGCAGCAACAATTCGAAGCACTAGCCTACAGGGCCGAACAGTTGACCGAAGACATGAGCGCGACCTTGCGTTCGCTGGCATGGGCGCTGCGTTGGGAGCAGGCGCGGCTGCTGCAACAACTGGAGCAGATCCTCGAACTGAGCGAAGCGATACAGGAAGGACGGGAGGCCAGTTGCATGTTTCGCGGCCAGTCCAGTCCGCTGCACCTGGATTTCACCCTGGCAGCCATGAACGCCATCCGGGCCTTCAGCGCACTGCTGGTGGCCGGGCTGATCTGGATCGAAACGGCGTGGGACGGTGCACGTGGTGGAATGATTCTGGTGGGAATTCTGTGTTCACTGATGGCAACGTTCCCGCGCCCCTTGATCGCCGCACAGAGCTACGCCCGGGGATTGGGCCTGGCACTGGTGGTTTCGGCGCTGTATCAGTTCATGCTGGTGCCGGCGGTCAACGACTTCGAATGGTTGGCGATATTACTGGCACCTCTGCTCTATGTGATTGCGGTCGGACTGGCCAGCCCGGCCACGGCGGGCATCGGCATGGGGCTGGGATTGTCGAGTTTCCTGATGCTCGGTCCACAGAACGTCGGCACCGGGCAGAACACCGCCATCCAATGGTTCGAGTTTGCCGGTGCCTACGTCAGTGCGGCGATGCTGGCCCTGATCGTCTATGCCTGGATCTTTCCGTTCCGCCCGGTGTTGCGAATCCGCCGGTTCTACAACGAAGCGCGGGAGCAGGTGTATCAACTGACGAAAGTGCCCGCTACAGACGAACAGCAATTCACGTTCGAAAGCCGCATGGTCGATCGCCTGACAACGATGCTGGGGCTGTTGCCGGCAGCCAATGATCCGGATATGCAACGACGATATGAAATCAGTCTTGCCTGTGTGGCACTCGGCGTGGCCATCCACCAGCTCAGGCAACAGGTGCAGGGTAACGCCTTGCTCACGGACGCTTTCGGCCAGCAACTGATGGCCGCTTTGCGCCAGACCGGCCGCTTCGTCGCTGGCCGTCCGGATGTGCACCTGCCAGCCTTGCTGACTATGCTGCACGCGCTCGGTGATCAGTTGGATGACCTGCATGCCGCGACGCATGAACACCTGTGGTCCGTGTTTCGTATGCGCGTTGCTTTGTTGATCGTCGTCTCGTTTCTTGAGCGTCACGGTGAGTATCTGCAACACAACGCCCCTGAAGGAGAACCGGCCCTTGCCCATTGATTTCGAGGTCGGCGGCGTCTATTTGCCGCCAATCGCCCAGGCCCTGATTCTGGCCATCCCGGTCTTTCTATTGCTGGACTGGGTATTGCGCCGCCTCGGCGTGCTGCGTCTGGTCTGGCATGAAGCGCTGTTCGAAGGGGCGTTGTACGCCTGTGTTTGCGCCACATTGATTTTGTTGATGGGAGCCTGATGCCTTGAAGACGTTGCTCACTCGATTGACGACATTGGCAGTGGTGTTGCTGGCAATCGTGCTCGGCTGGTTCGCCTGGGAGCATTACACCCGAGCTCCATGGACACGGGATGCGCGGGTGAGGGCGGATGTCGTGACCCTGTCGGCGGATGTCTCGGGGCGTATCGTCAGTCTGGCGGTGCAGGACAACCAGCATGTCGACAAGGGCCAATTGCTGCTGGAGATCGATCCGGCTCGCTACAGCCTGGCGGTTGAACATGCCAGGCGTTCGGTCGAAGTGGCCAGGGCCACGCTCGGCCAATCCCGGGCCGCCATCGTTGCCAGCGAGGCGTTGCTCAAGCAACGCGAGAGCGAAGAACGGCGCAGACGCACGCTCAAGCAGGGCTTTGCGATCTCCGGGGAAGAATGGGAAAAGTCCAGTACCGAAGTGGCCGTGGCCCAGGCTGATTTGCTGCGCAACCAGGCCAATCTGGGTCTGGCGCAAGCCAACGTGCAATTGGCGATTGCAGCACTGACTCAGGCCGAGCTGGACTTGCAGCGCACCCGTGTCGAATCGCCGGTCAGCGGCTATGTCACCAACCTGTTGACCCGTCAGGGGGATTACGCGGTAGCTGGCGGCGCGCTGCTGGCACTGGTCGACAGCGACTCGTTCTATGTCAGTGGCTATTTCGAGGAAACCAAATTGCCAAGGATCGAGGAGGGCGACCGCGTGCGAATTGAATTGATGAGTGGCGAAAAATTTGGCGGCACGGTGCAAAGCATCGCCTTCGCCATTGCCGATCGGGAAAACGCACCAGGCAGTCGATTGCTGGCCAACATCAACCCCAGCTACACGTGGGTGAAGCTTGCACAGCGGGTGCCGGTGCGGATCGGCATCGACCCGGATTATGCGGGCAAGGACCGATTGAGGGCAGGCACCACCGCCACCGTCACGGTGCTGGAAAACCATGAAAGACAGGCACAAAAAAGCCCCGCGACCGAATGATACGCGGGGCAAAGAATTTGGTTGGTTGCGGCCAACCAAAGGAGCTCTTTAAAAAACTGTTACTTGCTGGCAACCGTTTCTGGCTGCCAGCCGCCGCCGAGGGCCTTGTAGATCGCGACGATGCCGCGATACAGATCGACTTCGGCCTGGGCCTGACTGTCTTCGGCGTTCAAACGCTCACGCTGGGCGTCGAGCAGCACGAGGAAATCCGTGGTGCCTTCGCGATAGCGGATTTCAGCCAGATCGGCAGCCTTGCGGCTTGATTCGCTCTGGCGGATCAGCGAGATCAACCGTTGCTGGCGTTTGCCGTAATCGCTGAAAGCGTTTTCCGATTCTTCCAGAGCCAGCAGCACTTGCTGCTCGTAGGTCGCCAGTGCGCCTTCGGCATCGGCGTCGGCACCGCGCAAACGGGCCCGCACGCTGCCAAGGTCGAACGCCGCCCAGGTGATGCTCGGGCCCAGTGCCCAGGCGTTGGCCGCCGAGGAACCGATCTGCGAACCACGCCCGGCCGTCCAGCCAAGGAAACCGCTGAGGCTGACCCGTGGGAACAGGTCGGCCTTGGCCACACCGATACGTGCCGTGGCGGAAGCCAGTTTGCGTTCGGCGCTGAGAATGTCCGGACGACGTTGCAGCAGTTCGCCTGGATTGCCGATCGGCAATGCCTTGGCGATGGCTGGCAAGTCTTTCGGGCTCAGGTCGACGGTCAGCTTGTCCGGACGCTCGCCCAACAGGGTAGCGATGCGGTTTTTCTGGCGAACCTGTTCGGCCTGCAATTGCGGCACGCTGGCTTCGACCGATGCCAGACGCGCATCGGCACGTTCGACATCGAGCTGGTCGCCAACGCCGGCGTCACGCAGGCTGATGGTGATCTTGCGCGACTCCTGTTGATTCTCCAGGTTGGCCACGGCGATCTTTTCCCGCAGTTGTGCACCGCGCAGTTGACCGTAAGCGTCCACCAGTTCGGCAATCATGGTGACTTGCAGTTGGTACAGATCGGCTTCGGCAGCCTGCTGGTCAGCGTCGCTGGCTTCCAGATTGCGCTGGATGCGGCCAAACAGATCGATTTCCCAGGCCATGTCCAGACCCAGGTCGTAGCGTTCGCTGTTGACCCGTTTGGTGGTCTGGCCGGGAATCTGACCCTTGGCCAGATCGCTGCTGGCGCGGCTGGTGATGGTCGGCATGGCGTCGTTGCTGACGTCGTCGCGGATCGCCCGTGCAGCTTTCCAGCGGGCGAACGCCACGCGCAGTTGGCGGTTGCCTTGCAGCGATTGAGTCACCAACTGGTTGAGGGTCGGATCGTCGAACTGCTGCCACCAGATGCCTTCGAACTTCGAACGGTCAAAGTTCTTCTGGCCGGCGGCGCCGTCGGTGGCGGCCGTGATGTTGGCCGCCTCCGTGGCTGGGGTCTTGTAGTCGGGACCGACTGCACAGGCGCTCAAGGCCAGTACCAGCAGGCTCGGCAGGAAGACTTTCAGACTCATTGTTGCGCCTCCAGTTTCAGGGACTTGGCCGCTTTGCGAGCCTCACCGCGTTCCACGAAGTTGCGGATCAGCACATAGAACACCGGCGTCAGCAGCAGACCGAAGAAGGTCACGCCGAGCATCCCGGAGAACACCGCCACACCCATGGCATGACGCATCTCGGCACCGGCACCGCTGGAGAACACCAGTGGCACCACACCCATGATGAACGCGAACGAGGTCATCAGGATCGGCCGCAGACGCAGACGGCAGGCTTCCAGTACAGCGGCCAGCGGGTCGAGACCTTCTTGCTGTTTGTCCTTGGCGAACTCGACGATCAGAATCGCGTTCTTGCACGCCAGGCCCACCAGTACGATCAGGCCGATCTGGGTGAAGATGTTGTTGTCACCGCCGGAGATGATCACACCGGTAATGGCCGACAGCAGGGTCATCGGTACGATCAGGATCACTGCCAGTGGCAGGCTCCAGCTTTCGTATTGAGCCGCGAGCACCAGGAACGCCAGCAGTACGCAGAGCGGGAACACGAACAGCGCGGTGTTGCCGGACAGAATCTGCTGGTAGGTCAGGTCGGTCCACTCGTAGGTCATGCCGTTCGGAAGTTCATCCTTGAGCAGTTTCTCGATGGCTTTTTCGGCCTGGCCGGAGCTGTAGCCTGGGGCTGCTGCACCGTTGATTTCAGCGGTGATGAAGCCGTTGTAGTGCATCACGCGATCCGGACCCGAGGTGTCGCTGACCTTGATGAAGGTCGCCAACGGGATCATTTCGCCCTTGTTGTTGCGTACTTTCAGCTGGCCGATCTGGTCGGATTCGAGGCGGAACTGCTGTTCAGCCTGAACGTTGACCTGATAGGTGCGACCGAAGCGGTTGAAGTCGTTGGCATACAGCGAACCCAGGTAGATCTGCAGGGTGTCGAAGATGTCGCTGACGGCCACGCCGTGGGTCTTGGCTTTTTCGCGGTCGATGGCAGCATCGACCTGCGGCACGTTCACGGTGTAGCTGGTGAACAGCCCGGCCAGTTCAGGCACGCTGTGGCTCTTGGTGATGATGTTCATGGTTTCCTTGTACAGCTCGTCGTAGCCAAGGTTGCCCCGGTCTTCGATTTGCAGGCGGAAACCACCAATGGTGCCCAGACCTTGTACCGGCGGCGGCGGGAAGATCGCCATGTAGGCTTCCTGGATCCCGGCGTACTGGCCGTTCAAGGCACCGGCAATCGCACCGGCGGACATGCTCGGGTCTTTACGCTCGTCGAACGGTTTGAGGGTCACGAACACGATGCCGGCGTTCGGGCTGTTGGTGAAGCCGTTGATCGACAGACCCGGGAACGCTACGGCGCTTTCCACGCCCGGCTGTTTCAGGGCCAGGTCGGACATGCGCTTGATCACGTCTTCGGTGCGGTCCAGGCTCGCGGCGTCCGGCAGTTGCGCGAAGGCCACCAGGTATTGCTTGTCCTGGCCGGGCACGAAACCGGTCGGGGTGCTGGAGAAACCGAAGAAGGTCAGCACCATCAGGCCTGCGTACAGGAAGAGGGCGATGCCGCTGCCACGGATAACCCGGCGCACGGTGCCGACGTAGCCATGGCTGGCGCGGTCGAAGAAGCGGTTGAACGGACGGAACAGCCAGCCACCGAAGATCTTGTCCAGCACTTTGGAGAAGCGGTCTTTCGGTGCGTCGTGACCTTTGAGCAACACAGCGGCCAGCGCTGGCGACAGGGTCAGCGAGTTGAAGGCCGAGATCACTGTCGAGATCGCGATGGTCAAGGCGAACTGCTTGTAGAACTGACCGGTGAGGCCCGAGATGAATGCAGCGGGTACGAACACCGCACACAGCACCAGCGCCGTGGCAATGATCGGACCGGTCACTTCACCCATGGCCTTTTTGGTCGCATCGAAGGGGTTGAGTCCCAGTTCAATGTTCCGCTCGACGTTCTCCACCACCACGATGGCGTCGTCCACAACGATACCGATCGCCAGTACCAGGCCGAACAGTGACAGCGCGTTGAGCGAGAAGCCGAACAGGTGCATCACCGCAAACGTACCGATCAACGATACCGGCACCGCCACCAACGGAATGATCGAGGCACGCCAGGTCTGCAGGAACAGGATCACCACCAGAACCACGAGGATCAGCGCTTCGAAGAGGGTGTGAACCACCGCCTCGATGGAGCCACGCACGAAGATCGTCGGGTCATAGACGATGCTGTAGTCCATGCCTTGCGGGAAGCTTTTCTTCAGTTCTTCCATCTTGCCGCGAACTTCGTTCGAGATTTCGATGGCGTTTGAGCCCGGGCGCTGGAAGATCGGGATCGCTACGGCAGGCTGGTTGTTCAGCAACGAACGCAGGGCGTATTGGCTCGAACCCAGTTCAACGCGGGCGATGTCTTTCAGACGCGTGATTTCACCGTTGTCGCCTGCGCGAATGATGATGTTCTCGAACTCTTCCTCGGAGACCAGACGGCCCTGAGTGTTGACCGACAACTGGAAGCTCTGGGCATTCGGGGCAGGGGGGGCGCCCAGTTGGCCGGCGGCGACCTGACGGTTCTGCTCGCGAATGGCGGTCACGACATCAGTGGCAGTCAGATTGCGCGAAGCGGTCTTGTTCGGATCGAGCCATACACGCAGCGAGTAATCGCCCATACCGAACAGCTGCACATCACCGACACCACCAAGGCGAGCGAGCTCATCCTTGATGTTGAGGATTGCGTAGTTGGACAGGTACAGCATGTCGTAGCGTTTATCCGGCGAGGTCAAGTGCACAACCATGGTCAGGTCGGGCGAGGCCTTGTCGACGGTGATACCGATGCGCGTCACTTCTTCTGGAAGTTTCGGCTCGGTCCGGGTCACGCGGTTCTGCACCTGCACCTGCGCGTTGTCCAGGTCAGTGCCCAGGGCGAAGGTGATGGTCAGGGTGATCTTGCCGTCAGCGGTCGACTGCGAGGACATGTACAGCATGTTCTCGACGCCGGTGATGGCCTGCTCCAGTGGAGCCGCCACGGTTTCACCGATGACTTTAGGGTTGGCACCCGGGAAGTTGGCACGCACCACCACGGTCGGTGGCACGACTTCCGGGTATTCGCTGATCGGCAACTGGAACAGCGAGATCGCACCGGCGATCAGGATCAACAGCGAAAGCACCGCTGCGAAGATCGGCCGTGAAATGAAGAATTGGGAAAAATTCATCGGAGTTGTCGTCCCTTAACCGCGTGGGGTCGCAGCAGCCAGTTTCACAACCGATCCCGACGCGCCTTTGGCAGGTGCGACTTTGGGCAGGTTGCTGGCTTCCAGCGCTTGTCGTTGTTGAGCCAGTGCAGCAATGGTCTGCTCGCTGGCCATCGGGATCACTTCAGGCGTGACCGGAGAACCAGGGCGAACCCGTTGCAGACCCTTGACGATGATCGTGTCGTCCTTGTTCAGGCCGCTGCGCACGATGCGCAGGCCTTCGATCTTCGGACCGAGTTCAACGGCGCGGTAGGCGGTTTTGTTGTCGCCATCCATCACCAGCACAAACTTCTTGCCGAGGTCGGTGCCGACCGCTTCATCGTTGATCAACATGGCGTTGTAGGTGCCGCTGCCGACCAGTTTCAGACGTGCATACAGACCCGGGGTGTAGGTGCCGTCGCTGTTGTCGAACACGGCGCGACCACGGATAGTGCCGGTCTTCGGGTTGACCTGGTTATCGACGAAGTTCATCTGACCCTGGTGCGGGTTGCCGTCTTCATTGGACAGGCCCATGTACACCGGCGTGGTCGCGCCACGCTGACCCTGACGGGCGAGTTGGGTGTATTTGAGGAACACACGCTCGTCGGCGTCAAAGTAGGCGTAGACCTTGTCGGTGGAAACCACGCTGGTCAGCGGAGTGGTGTCGGCAGTCACCAGGTTGCCGGCGGTGATCTCGGCACGGCTGACACGACCGCTGATTGGGGAGGTTACGCGGGTGAAGCTCAGGTTCAGCTTGGCCAGATCCAGCTGCGCTTGCAGGGCGCCGACAGCGGCACGTGCTTCTTGTGCAGCGCTGGTGCGCGAGTCAGCCAGTTCGGCGGAGATGGCGTTGCTGGCACGCAGGCGCTCGCCACGGCCGGCTTCGTTTTCACTGCGGGTGGCGTTGGCGCGGGATTGGGCGACCAGGGCTTCGAGGCGGCGAACCTCAGCCTGGAACGGACGCGGGTCGATCTGGAACAGCAGGTCGCCTTTCTTGACCAGTGCACCTTCGGTGAAGGCGACTTCGTCGATCTGGCCGGAGACCCGCGGACGGATTTCAACGGTTTCCGGCGCCTCGAGGCGCCCGGTGAATTCGTCCCACTCGTTGACCGGTTGTTCCAGCACCTTGGCCACACTGACCTTGGCAGCAGGCATGGCGGCGGCGGTCTCTGGAGCTTTGCCGCAGGCGCTCATCACCATCACGGCCAACAGAGCCAACGGGAAGCGCAAATGTTTGAGTGATTGTTCCATGGATGCATCCGCCAATGTATTGAAGATGGGCGGATGATGCTCGGCGGGTTGATAGCAAACGAATCGAATGACACGAAGGTAACTATCATTCGGAATGATATAAGACCGAGCGAAGCCCTCTAGCATGCACCTTTCGTTAGGGGGCTATCAAATGAAATGATGACAAAACTGTGTTGCGTGGCAAGTAAAAAAGCAGCAACACCTTTTCAAAGGTGAATTGCAGAAACAAAGAGACGGCCACGTGGGCCGTCTCGATCAGCTAGGTGTCGACGTGTTTCAGTTGACGCCCTTGCGGTTTGGACCAAAACGATTCGGGCCCGGCTGGCTGTCTTGTGCCAGGAACACGATGTTGACGATTGGCAGCAACAACCACCAGCCGCTGCGGTCGGTGTCGTGCATGCGGCGTACGCCTACCGCGAGCGCCGGCAGGAACACTGCCAGACTATAAAGGTTGTACAGGATGCCTTTGGTGTTCAGCATGGCATCGAGAACGCCGATGACAATGGAAACCCCAAGGTTGATCAGAATGAACATCCAGTATTCACGGCGAGTGGCGCGACCCTGAAACACTACGTAGTTCTTCAATGCTTCGAGGTATGGGTTACCCGTCGTGATGGCGGGGCCACTTGCATAGACTTGTTGTGTTGCTTGAGGCGCCCCGCACTGCGGGCAAGCCACGGCCAGACTGCTAATTTCCTTGGCGCAACCGCGGCAGAAAACCATGCTCATATTTTTTCCCTAAAATTATTCAATCGATAAACAGGACAACACAAACGCGGCAATACCTGACAAAACAATGCCGGCAATCGCGAGGTTTCTTCCTGAGTGTTTTTGGTTGATACAGACGATGCCGCAAATGAGGCCCGCGAGGCTGAGAGTCCCCACACCGACAATCGCGTCCCTGTCCCATTCGGAGTCATCAAACAGGGTGAGTGCGCTGATAATTCCGAGGATCAACGAAACGATGGCCAGCCAAGGCATTTCGGCTTGCGTTTGCGGCACTGAGGCCTGTTGGGCGGCCCCGCATTGGGGGCAGGTGAGCGCCGTTTCGTGTAGCTCCTTGGCGCATGCACGACAATAGACCATTGCCATCGTTTTCCTTAACTGAGTGCGAGTGCCCGACCTTCCATCGGTCGGGGCGGCGGTAAGTTAAACTTTATTACCGGATTTGTCATTAAGCACTTTGCCATTACTCATGAGCCAGGGTTTCTGGGCTCATCGTCCACACTGACCTTCAAGCGCAACGTCAGACCTTGAAGCTGTCTGTTTTTCAACATGCCCAGTTCCGCCCCCTTGCGTTCGTTGCCATTGGCGTCCAACCCTCGACACTGGAGACTGGACTTGAGGGAACGATCAGACGATGGATCTTGCCAATGGCAACGCACGGCGAGTATTTGCTCATCGATTCGTGTTGCCGGTTTTTCATTCTCCCCAAGGAAAGTTTCAACCTTGAGGCCGACCGAGGACGTGTCGATCGTTTTTTCGACTGTCGCAGAGTGACCAGCAATATTGAAATCAATGCCACTGAGCACCAAGAAACAATCTCCGACCTTGCGACTCACCGCTATCTCGAACTCGGAAGTGAAAGGCGTGGCGTGGGCATCGGCATAGAACTCTTTTCTATCAGGCTGCGGATCGCCCGCGTAATCGTCGGGCAATATGCATATCCCTCCGAACAGCTCGCTGTAATACGCGGTGGTGTAGACATTGAATTGTGCAGGCATTTCAGTCTTGAGCGTGAATGTGTTCGAGAGCATCGCGCAGCCGCTGCCCAGCAGCATGGAACTGGCGACAAGCAGGGTACGAACGGAGCGAAAAGCACGGTTGGTGAAGTGGTTTTGTTGCGAGGGCATCAGTACTTCCTTGTAACGTCTTGGGGGCATTTCTGGCTTTCAATGGTTTGCCGGAAGATCCACATGGCTGAATGTCAGGTCAACTGCAACATTGCTCGCGAGTAAGAAATGCGGGAGCTTGATATCCGTATGGCAATTGATTGCGCTACGCAGGCCAATGAAGCGCGCTGCGGTTCAGGGCAACGGGGTGTACTCGAAAGTGTGCGCCGAGGGTTTCCCACCCGGCGGACAAGTCGCCGTTTCTTTATAGTAAAGTTGCCAGCGAACCACCTGTCGTCTGAGGCTTTTCGGCAATTGGTGTACGTAAAAACGACAGATGGGCACGACTTATAAATGAACAACTCCACGACTACAACCAGCGGCAATTGGTATGCGGTCATTGCACTGGCACTGGCTGCGTTTGTCTTCAACACCACCGAGTTCGTCCCAGTCGGGCTGTTGAGTTCGATCGGCAGCAGCTTCGACATGACGTCGGCTCAGGTCGGTTTGATGTTGACCATCTATGCGTGGGTGGTATCGCTGACCTCGCTGCCGATCATGCTGCTGACGCGCAACGTCGAGCGGCGCAAGCTGTTGATCGTGCTGTTTGCGATGTTCATCGTCAGTCATATCCTGTCGAGTCTGGCGACCAGCTTCGCTGTCCTGCTGCTGAGCCGGATCGGCGTGGCGTTGTCGCATGCGCTGTTCTGGTCGATCACGGCTTCTCTGGCCGTGCGTCTGGCGCCACCGGGCAAGCAGGTTCAGGCCTTGGGCTTGCTGGCAACCGGCACTTCCCTGGCGATGGTGCTGGGCATTCCCCTCGGCCGGATATTGGGCGAGGCGATGGGCTGGCGAACCACCTTTATCGCGATCGCGGTGCTGGCGGCTACGTTGGTGTTCTGGCTGGCCAGGGTCTTGCCGTTGCTGCCCAGCCAGAACTCGGGGTCGCTCAAAAGTTTGCCTTTATTGTTGAAGCGACCTGCACTCGTAGCGATCTATATCCTGACCGCGATGGTCGTGACGGCTCACTTCACCGCTTACAGCTACGTGGAACCGTTCGTTCAGGTCGTGGCGGGCATGAGTGGCGAGACGGTCACGCTCATCCTGCTGTTATTCGGCGGTGCGGGGATTTTCGGATCCCTGCTGTTCAGTTGGCTGCACCGGTATAGCCCGCAGCGTTTTCTGATCGTCGCCGTGTCGTTGCTCGCGTTGTGCCTGGCGTTGCTGCTGCCCTTGAGTAGCAAGGTCTCTTACCTGTGCACGCTGAGCCTGTTCTGGGGAATGGCGATCATGGGGTTCGGTCTGGCGTTGCAATCCAAGGTTCTGGTGCTGGCGCCTGATGCGACCGATGTGGCGATGGCGTTGTTTTCGGGGATCTACAACATCGGCATTGGCGGCGGGGCACTGATGGGGAGCTGGGTGGGCAGCCAGTTCGGCTTTGCTTATGTCGGCGTCGTTGGCGGAATGTTGGCGGCGTTGGCGCTGTTGCTTTATTGCCTGTCGGTCTATCGTCTGGCTCGGCCCGGGGCTTCTGCCTGAGTTCTTGAACCGCTTTGCCAGCAAAAGCAAAGCGGTTTCGGAAAGGCTTCTATTTAATCTTTCTTGTAACTACATCAGTGCTATGCAGATCGGGCATGCCCAAAGAGTCAAAGCTCGCCTCGGCAGGCATCCAAACCGGCATCCACATCCTCGTGCACTTCATTCATCTGTATGCGCCCACTTTCTCATCCGTTGCCGATCTTCTGGCAGCTTCGGCACATGCACCATTGGCAGATCATCCGCCGGAAACTGTAGTTGATTGCGTTGATCGTCGAAGAGTACGTGGGGGCTTGAGGGTCGACAGTACCTTCATGACCTGTAGCCTGAGTTGCAATAGTTGGTGTTGGCGAAGCGGGCTGTCTATTAATTAAGTGCCATCCCTCCTTGCGCAGTCGCGCAAGGAGGGATGGCACTAACGAGTCAATACGCTTGACGCAGCGCCAGCAGGGCTTCTTCGAACAAATGCTGGTCTTGCGTCTGTTCTTGCCCGCTTTGCACGAGCAGCGCGCGCTGGGTCGCCATCCATTCATCGATCGGTTTGAAGACTTCCTCAATCACCAGCGCAATCTGGTTCAGATAGGCTTGGCGCAAGTCTTCGACAAAGGTGCTGGCCGCATCCTCTACAGCCTTGGTCTGGCGTTCCAGCATGGCCTTTTCGGCCTTTTCACTGCTGATGGCCTGGTAAATTCCGTAAATGGCCATCCCAGCCTGCAGCAGCGGGCCAGCCCAGCGTCCGGCCATGGCGGCCCAGCGTTCCATGGTTTTCTTGCCGATCCCCTTGAACAAGGTTGGCAATAGCTCTTTGCCCAATTCCAGCGCCTTCTTCACGCCTTGCTCGGTTATCGTTTTCAGGTCACCCATGGGCATTTTGCGCATGGCATCCTTGAGCGCTGGCGACAATCCACTGTCGTCATTGCCGTTGCTCTCGCGAGTAACGCCATTCACGCAGGCGTGAGCTGCACCGAAGGCGCTGTCGGCCAACGTCTGGCCAATGTCTTCAAGTTTGCGCTGGGTTGCCGGCAACTCGGTCTTGAGGGCAGTCATCATGTCGGCGGTCAGCGATGCGATGACGCTTGACGCGCCGTCTTCCATGGCCTGCTCGCCCTGTCCAGCGGGCTGGAGGTGCGCATCGTTGATTAGCGCTACGACACTCGACTTGGCGCGTACGCAGCGGCTGTCAAGGTGATGACGCAGCACGTTCTGCAGTCGGTCACGCTCGCTATCGACCTGCATGCGGGCTTTGTCCAGCGCCAGCGCCTGCTCATTACCGCCGGCCTGATGCAGGCGCATCAGGGCCAGTTCGATGGCTTCTTGCAGGTCTTTGCAGCAGGTCTTGAACATCACGCCACTGTCACTGCTGGCAAGGAAATCGCCCAGCGCCTGTTCCAATTCGAGGATGCCGCTGAACTCCACCAGTGGCTCCTTGCTTTCGATACGGCCGCGCAGGGCAGCCTTGGCGTTGACCCAGTGAATCGGCACCTGCTCCAATATATCTCCGATGCCGTGGGCGAGGGCGGCGCTCTGCAGATGCTGGCGCAGGTTGTCGTTGATGATGACGAAGTCGCGGCTGTCGTGCTGCACACCGGCCTTGTTGTTGACGATCAGCATCACCCGGCGGCCCGAGACGACGATCTGCGCCAGGCGTTCCCAGGTGGCGACCTCGTCAAGCGTACCGCCGGCTGCCACCACAAACAGGACCACTTCGCTGTCCTGCAATTGCTGCATCGCAACTTGCTCATGCCTGATCGGTGCATCGAGACCCGGTGTGTCCAAGAGCACGTATCCCTGCCAAGGATACTCGGTCACCACCGAAGTTTCCGGGTGGTCGGCCATTGGCGCTTCGGCGCGCCCCATCAGGGCGTTGAGCAGCGTGCTCTTGCCCGCGTTGTAGAGCCCATAGACCATGATCTGCGGACGCAGGCGTGCCGCTCGGCTATGCAATTGGTTGCCCAATTCGCTGGCGCGTTCGGCTGGCAACCAGCGCTGGAGCGGCGCAGTTATCGTGTCGTAGGTGGCGAGTACGCGAGTGAAGTCAGGCAGGGCCATGATCGAGTTCCTTGCTAATGGCGTTGATCTGTTGCGCGGCGAGGTCATCCAGGTTTTGCAGGGCCTGGCTGAGGTTTGACAGCCAGGTCGATACATCGACGAAGCACAGCGCATCGAGCTGGAGGTAGAGCCGGTTAAGGCGATCTTTGGCGTAGTCGATGAAGTGTTCGCGCGTAGACAGAGAAACTTCGTCACGGTTGTCGCCGACAATGATCTCGAACTCAGTCGTCTCATCGAAATGGCCGCCTGCTGCCCCCCCAGCCTTGGCGCCCATCCAGCCACCGAGGGCGGCACCGATCAACCCGCCGATTAAGGTTCCGGCTCCCGGAGCTATTAACGTACCAAGGGCGGCACCGGCCTCAGCCCCGCCCCAACCGCCGAGCCCGGCCCCTCCGGCCTTGCCGATGCCTTCGTTGCGCCGCGATTGGTAGCTGACGCTGCGCTTACGAGAGGTAAACCCCGGTAGCGCCTTGCCAACCGGCGCCACGCTCTGGGCTGTGTGGCCCAGGTCTTCGAACTTCTGCCCGATGGCTTCGCACAGCGCCCCGGCGCACTCGGCGAATTGGCGGTCGAACAGCGCCCAGCACGCGTCGGAAAATCCTTGGTCGTTCAGAGCATATTGATCAGCCAGCTTGTTGATCTCCATGGGCAGGCGCTGCTGCAGTTGGGAGAGTACGCGCTCGGAGTTGTTTTTCAGCTCTTTGCGCGCGTTGGCCAGTTCGTTCTGCAACTCGCTCAAGAGCACCTGCTGTAAACCAATCGACTCGCTCAATTGGCGGCAGAAGGCTTGCAGATTCTTCAGCGGCACTTGCTGCTTGATTTGCAGGCCTTCGGCAACGGCAAGGCGGCCGACTTCTCCCGCAAAGTCGGCCAGGCCGCTGACTTGCCAGCGCTCTTGCTGCTCCTCGGCGGAGCCTTGCTCGGCATAACAGGACGAGATGGAGTGAACCTTGAGATCATCCAGCGAGCATTCGGGGGCGGATTCGCGCAGGGCCTGGATGAAGTAGCCGACTTGCAGCTGGCGTGCGCTGTCGCTTTTCATGATCAGCGTCTTCACGACCTCACCGTCATCATTCACGTCCACGTCGTTTTCGTCGCTGCCGGTGAGCAGCACGATCATGTTCTTGTCCCTGTGCAACAGTGCCCTGGCCTCGTCCAGGTCCGAGCGCCGACCCGGGCTTTCAGATTTGCTGAGGAAGATCACCAGGTCGGCGGCGTCGACGTAGTCCTTGGTCAGCTCGCCGTTGCCCGCGTTGACCGAATGCAGCCCGGGGGAGTCGACCCAGGTCAGCCCTGGCAGGCGGAAGCCTTGGATGGCACTGGTGGCTTCCACGACATCGACGCCGAAACAGCCGTTTTCGCGGATCTGCGCATCGCTGGTCTGTTCGCACAACTGCGTGGAGGTTTCGCTGAAAAACTCAGGCTTGGGCTGCGCCTGGGCGATGAGTTGCGCATCGGGTTCGGTGCTGCCATAAGCCAGGTAGTTGCCCAGCGAAGATTTGCCAGCCTTGACCTTGCCGAAAACAAACACCAGCAGAGAGTCGCCGAATTTGCTGCGGAACTGCGTGTTGCGCTCGTAGGTCCTGACGTTCTTGATCCAGGCGTCGAAGCGCTCATCCAAATTGTTTTGGCAGGCCTTGGCAAAGGTCAGAAAGGGGTGATCTGGAGCCAAGCCAGAGCGGCTCCAGGGCGAAGTTGTGCGAATCCGCTCCAGCGCATCCAGAGTCTGCTTGAGACGCGCTTCGCGCGCCTCGACCTGGCGTTGCACATCGTTGAACCCTTGCGCGACCTGCGCAAAGACATGCAGCAGTTCGCTGCGATTGGCGGGAGCGGAGGTCATAGCGATCTGTCCAGTAATTGTCGTTTCAAGCGTTTGAGGCCTTGAATTTCAGCGCGCAGGGCTTTGGCCTGGCGCTCGCGCTCTAGCCATTCAGGGCTGAATCGGGTGTTTGGGGCCAGCAGGCGCAAGGCCTTGAGCTGGCCTTGCGCTGTGGCTTGAGGCGGGCTGGCGATAAACGCCTGGAGGCTTTCTATCGTCACGCCGGCGTGGCTTTTGCCTGAAAGTATGAGGTCGGCCTTGTGCGAAACCATCAGCTCGCTCAGCTGTGCGTCGATGTCCTGAGTGAACCGTTGGTTGCGCTGCGCCTGAGCTTGATCCCTGTCCTGTTTGCGGGTCCGCGCTTCGGCGCGTTCGCGTAACCTGGCGCGGGCCTGACGCTCGGCTTCTTCCTTTTCACTGCTGTCGGAATTGACGACCGCTGCCACAACGGTTCCGATCACGGGTATCAGTAACCACCACATATTGAATCTCCTTGCGTGGTATCAATCAGTCAGCCGCGGGCCAAGCCATGGCTTACCGATTCGAAGAGTCCGTCGACACTACTTTGTAACTGTTCGAGCTGAGTGGCCTGCGTGCCTTCGAGCTTGACCAGTCGCTTTCTGCGCTGGGCAATTAGCTGGTCGAGGAAGCGCTCCAGGACATCGCGGCGGTGATCGTCGCGTTCGGCACGCTGTTTGCCTACGCCTCGCTCAAGCAGCCCCGGATGCGCCTGCAAATGCTCGCGCAAAGAGTCGAAGCCACTCAGTTCGAGCAGCTTCGTGTTGCGCTTACGCACACCGTTGCGCAACGTGGTGAATGAGGTTGCGAAGGTAGCCGGCACGGTCCCGAACAGCGACTGCAAGATCTTGCCGATCGCCTGCTCGCTGACTTCCTGCTGAGTGACGCTTTCGGCATGGGTGAGCACCACCACCAGGTGGCGCTCCAGATCCGGGCGACGGCGCTTGAGTTCGCACAGGAAGGCCGTTTCGACTTGTTCAAGCGTGGCGGTACGCAAGTTGTGCACGAACAAAATCACATCGGCATTGGCCAGACCCAGCCACGCGAGCCGATCATCCTCATCGCAGGCGTCGATCCCCGGGGTATCCAGATAGAGGCGTCCTTCATGCTCCAAGGTCTGTAATTGCGTGGTTGCCCGTATTTCCTTGGTTTTGAAGACTTCCGTTTCAATATGCCCGGTCAGGCCATTGAGCAGTGCGCTCTTGCCCGCATTCATCAGTCCGCATACGGCAATCCGAGGTGCCGGGCCGAGGCTTTTTGCCTCTTCCAGCTCCGTGCGCAGGCGGCAGAAGTCAGGGTGTTGCTGGGTAAGCTGAATCAGCAGGTCGTCGTCCGGCACCTTTCGCTCCATGTATTGGATCCCGTTTGGTGCATAGCATGGCGATGAGATGGCTGAGTGGCAACTGGCTATTAGTCGTGAATCACTAGGAGTGAGCGGCCGAGTTTCCGGCTGCGCTTTGAAAAGCGACGGGGTGAGGTCTGAATTCAGCTTGGCAAGCTACACCTGCGATATCAATTGCACAGGAGGTTTCACTCGGTTGCTCACGCACTTGGGCAGAGTAGTGCTTCTCATCGGCCTACCTTCACTCCGCGGTGTCTGGGAAGAGTAACGGCTGAGTTTTCGAAAGAGGACCGTTGAACTTTAGACTGGGGGCATCTTTTCAAACTATCCAAAGCATGCGCTCAGATGTGCCCCCAATGTAGCAATCCACTGAAAGTGGATGGGTCTGCATGGCTTATGAAAAGCCAGTAATGATCAGCTAAACAGCCTGCTCGGCGAAACCTAAAGGCTGTCCGGATCCCCAAAAAACATCTGAATCCGCGACCTCAACCACCGCTCCCCAGGATCGTTATCCTGCGACCCACGCCAGGCCATGTGCAGTTCAAACGTACGTGTCGGCAATGGCGGATCTTCCGCGCGCACACCGCCCGCAGACGTCAGCGCATCAGCCGTGTAATCCGGCACCGTCGCGACAATGTCGGTTCCGGCCAGCAACGTGCTCAAACCGTTGAACTGCGGTACGGCCAGCACCACGTGGCGTTTGCGGCCGAGCTTTTCCAGTTCTTCATCGATAAAGCCACTGAGATCGCCGGCGAACGACACCAGCGCATGCGGGCGGGCGCAATAGTCATCCAGGCTCAATGGTCCCGGCACCGTATCGGCGCGCAGCAGTTTCGGCTGGCTGCGGCGCAAGACTTTGCGCTTGGCGTTGGCCGGCAGGTCGGTGGTGTAGCTGACGCCGATCGAGATTTCACCGGAGGCGAGCAGGCCGGGCATCAGGATGTAGTTGACGCGACGGACCACCAGCACGATCCCCGGTGCCTCGGCGCGCAGGCGCTTGAGCAGCATCGGCAACAACGCGAATTCGACGTCGTCCGACAAGCCGATCCGGAATACCGAGGTGCTGGTGGCCGGGTCGAATTCGGCTGCGCGGCTGACCGCTGTCGAAATCGAGTCCAGGGCAGGCGAGAGCAGGGCGAAGATTTCCACCGCACGAGCAGACGGTTCCATGCTGCGCCCGGTGCGTACAAATAGCGGATCGTCGAACAGTCCGCGCAGGCGCGAAAGCGCCGCGCTGATCGCTGGCTGGCCGAGAAACAGCTTCTCCGCAGCGCGGGTCACGCTGCGTTCGTGCATCAGCGTTTCGAATACGATCAACAGGTTCAGGTCGACACGACGCAGGTCATTACGATTCATCTGGAGTCCTGGCAGAGTCATCAAGCTTGACGAGAGCGACCATATGAGAACAATGGCCGGCATGAATCTTACGGGGAAAGGCTGGTAGTCTGCACCGGGTAATTCAGCTTTACTGAGAAGGCGGCAGCAGTTTTTTCATGGATTTGCTCAATGCTGGCCATACTGCGGAATCAATGACAGGCATGTCGACTATTAATAGCCACTGATAGTCTTGGCCGGAAAGCCCAGATAGAGTTCAGGGCATTAGAGGTTACTTTGACGAGGTTTGCGATGTCCCGCACGATCCGTTTTCACAAGTTTGGTCCGGCCGAGGTGCTCAAATGCGAAGAGCATGCGGCCGCTCAGCCAGGTCCTGGCGAAGTGCAGGTGCGTGTCGAGGCGATCGGCATCAGCTGGTACGACACGCTCTGGCGTCAGAACCTTGCGTCGTCTCAGGCCCGCCTGCCTTCAGGCCTGGGTCATGAAATGGCTGGTGTGGTCACGGCCATTGGCGACGGTGTCGAAGACCTGATTGTCGGTGACAAGGTGGCCAGCTTTCCGGCCGAGAGTCCCAATGACTATCCGGTCTATGGCGAACTGATCGTTCTGCCGCGTACGGCGCTGACCCGTTATCCGGACGTGCTGAACCCGATCGAAGCCAGCGTGCATTACACGCCGCTGTTGATCGCCTATTTCGGTTACGTCGATCTGGCACGCGTCAAACCCGGGCAGTTTGCCCTGGTCACTGACGCCAGTCATTGCGCCGGTCCGTCCTTTGTCCAGTTGGGCAAGGCGCTGGGGGTGCGAGTGATTGCCGCCACGAAAACCGCGGAAGAGCGCGAATATCTGCTGTCCCTCGGTGCCGAGAAAGTGATCGTCACCGAAGAAGAAGACCTGTTGATGCGGATCAACAAGATCACCGACAACCGTGGCGTCAATGTCGTGTTCGACGGTCTCGGTGGCCCACAGATGTCGCTGCTTGGAGATGTGCTGGCACCTCGCGGCAGCCTGGTTTTGTATGGCCTGCAGGGTGGCAACCAGACGCCATTCCCGGCCTGCGCAGCGTTCCAGAAGAACATCCAGTTCTTCGTGCACTGTATCGGCAACTTCACCGGGAAGCCGGAACTGGGCATCGTCCAGGATCACGTCGCCTTGCAACGTGCCCTGCGTGACATCAACCAGTTGACGGCCGACCGCGTGCTGCTTCCGCTCAAGACCCGGGTGTTCCCGTTCAACGAGTTTGTCGAAGCACACCGCTACATGGACGAATGCCCTTGCCGTGAGCGGGTCGCGCTGCAAGTCGAACCTGCCTGACCGTTGTGATCAGAGTCCGTGGCCCCACGGACTCTTGTGCGTTCCATCCTTCAGACCATGAGAAACCCTGGGCGCGACGCCTGGGGACGTTCAGCAACTGAACTGGTTTTTACTCTTGATCTGTATCTTCTAATCGCCCTCCAGACCCTGATAATTGAATGACTACTTTCATCTCAAGGAATGAGCTATGGCTGTGCATTCTCTTTTTTCTGCGCGATACAAAATGATTGTCGAGGGTCGATATCTTGATTCTTGTTTAATTGCTGTAGGGCGGTCGCGTAATCCCTTCTTTTTTTCTTGTGCTCATCATGCGCAGGCCATTGTAAGAAATTTCCCAGGAAAACTTCTTTCTCGAGAAAACCCTGTAACGGCGGGGGCTTGCGGCGTGCGAGTCATAAACATGAATTATTGCGAGCCCAACTGTTTCAAATAACTACAAAACCTTAAGTGTTAGCATTTCAGCGTCTATTAATTAATGAAGAATGATTGCGCGTCCGGCGTTCGTGGTTGCGCAATATAAAACCTTTGATATCGGGTGAAGTACTGATGAGCACGATCCATGACCAGGCAATGAACTATGTCTACCAGCAAGTATTGCAACGATTGCTGAGTTTCTTTTCCCGTGCAGAACGCACGGCATTGCAGCTGTTGATTCAGCGACTGGCGGTGGCTGCCGGGGGCATGGATCGAATCGGCGAATTCAAGGTGCTGGTGACGCAATCGGGCACTCGGGATTGCTGTTACAGCCTGGCCCTGATGCGCGCTGCGCAACTGAGCATCGCCGGACGGGCTCCGGGCACTTTTCAGTTGCGGGTGGCAACCCTGCGCGGTAGCGCCACACCGCCCTCGGCACTGCACAACATGCACCGCAGTTTCAGCGCACTGTTTCTGTATGACGACCCAAGGGTCGAACTGCTGATGATCGACAATCGGGAGGTCTTGCCTTTTAACCATCAGGCGCCGCTCACCGACGATGGTCGGGAGGCGAATCGCATCAATCTGCTGATGGTTGGCCACCGCCGGCGCTGGGGAGAGAGCCTGGAGCTTTGGGACGACGCGTACCTGGCCACCGCCGAGTTCTACGGGCAGGTCGCACGCTGGAACAACGGCGTCGATGCCTTGGTCAGCAGCGACTCCGCACGCAGCCAGGAGCATTTTCTTCAGGGACTGGATCGCGCCGCCCAGAAGGCTGGCATCGGCGCGCTGCCGAAGCGCGGTGCCGGATTCGAAGAGCTGTTCAATCTGCTCGACGGCATGGGGGGCGACTGCTATCGCGAGCTCCACGCAGAGTCCGATCTGCTGCCGTGGCGTCCTCTCGGTCAGTTCGAAGCCTGTCGGCGCACCCATTACATCGGCATCGATGACATGGTGGTGGGCAAGATGGAGGAGCGGTGGCCCTTGCTCAGCGACTTTCTCGGGTTTCAGACGGATGATTTGTTGTTCGAGCCAGGCACCGGCGAGTCGCCAGATCCCTTGGTCGCGGCCTACCTGAGCGGTCTGCAAGCCAACTACATCGGCGGTCACGATTATGAAGTCGGGGTCTCGGAATACCTGCAGCGTTGCCTGGCAGTGATGCGTCGCAAAAACCTGCCGGAGCAGATTTGCGAACGGTTTGTGGCGACGTTCGGCAACCTGTCCGATCTCAGCGAGCATCGATCGTTGGCCTCCTCATCCTTGCAAAAGAGCTTCGGGCTCAATGAAGCGCAACTGGTCTGTCTCTTGTTCGCGCCTTTCATCAATGGCGGAGCCGGGCTTGAACGTTTTCTGCGCACCTGCCATCCGGGCATGCTGGTGGCCATGCCGGATCTGCATCGTGCGATGCAGGGATTGCACGCGCCGGAGCAGGTTCTGCAATGGATGACTGATGTTAGTGGCTTGCCCGTGCGGCTGATCAGTCGGCTGTATGCCATGGACGCCATTCAAATGGCCGATCAGGCAACGCACGCCCTGGATCCGGCCGACCGCGAGGTTGCCGCAGGCGACCGTACGGCGGAAGGTTGAACGTGAGCGTAGCGCCCGGTCACCAGAGAATGCCTGCGGACGCCGGTTCATGAATGCCTCGCGTGAAAACGATTTCGCCTATCAGGCGGTCTATCGCTATCTCACCCAACTGATCGAAGGGCCAGGCGGGGAAGGGGCGGTTCGGCTGCCCTCATTAAGGCAACTGGCCGAACGGCTGAACGTGTCGATATCGACCATTCAGTACGCCTACGCACTGCTTGAACGAGAAGGCCGGGTCTACTCCGTGGCCAAGTCCGGGTATTTCGCACAGCCGGCATCCACGGTCATGCCGCCCGGGCGAGGCAATGATCTGCTGGAAACCGTGTACGTCAACGCCAGATGTCTCGGCATGCGCGTATTGAGTGCTGACGACCCGGCTTCGATTCAACCCCTGGACAGTCCGTTGCTGATGCTTGAGCGGGAGCTCATGCGCCAATATCCCCGGCCATCACAGGCACCGGCCCAGCCTTGTGGCGAGCTGGAGTTGCGCACGCTGCTGGCCGCTCGCTATACCTCATCACCCACTCATTGCTGGCATGCCGAGGATGTCTATATCGGCGCCGATGTAAGAGGGGTGCTGGAAATCCTGATCGCGGTCCTTGAGCTGCGTCACACGACCGTGGTGGTCGAGTCTCCCTGCGACTGGGTGATATTGCGCTTGCTTCAGTCTGCCGACGTGCGGGTCATCGAGCTGCCGGTACAGCCCGGCGGAGAGTTCGATCCATGGCATCTGGCCTCGTTACTGGAAACCGAACCGGTACGGCTGATCCTGCTGTCGTCGCAATTGAACATGCCCCATGGCAGCCTGGCGCCTGCGGATAATCGCGAAGCCATCGCGCGCCTGCTCAGGCTCCACGGTACCTGGGTGCTGGAAAACGACAGTTACAGTGAATTGGGCGATGACTGCGCAAGTCGACCTCTGCGGGACTTGCTGGACCCCGATCGCCTATTGGTGTTTTCCACGTTCGAAAAGGTCATCGGTGTCGAAGCGCCCTATGGCTATGTGCTCGCTCGCCAATGGCGCAACGACCTGCAACGGCACTTTCTGCTGCGTTCGTTTCGCTTGTCGCCGATTCGCCAGAAAGCCATTGCCCGACTGTATGCCAGCGGTCGTGTCGATCAACATCTGCCGGTGCTCAAGCGTCTGCTCAAGGAGCGTCGTACACAGTTGATCGAACTGCTGCGCGAAGGACTGGGCGATGCCCTGCACATCGCCGAGCCGCAGGGCGGTGCGACGGTCTGGGTGCGTTCATCGCGTCGGGTGGCGATGGGCACGGTGTTTCAACGGCTGCTCAAGCAACATGTGTTGATCGCGCCGGGAGAGCTGTTCAGTACCCAAGGCATGCATGGGCAACACATGCGTCTGAGCGCGATAGGCAGCAGCGGGCAGGAGCTGGCAGGCGTCGTCGGCTTGCTTGGCGATGCCTTGCGACTGGCCCCCGATGACTGAGCTGTTAAAAAACATCGGGGATGCGCTGGATAGATCCCATCGCACTACGGTCAAACTGCCAGTAAACTCCGCTGTAATTTCCTGAACCACTCTATTTCAGAGGTTTTGCATGACACTCAGTCCTTTTGCGGGCAAACCGGCACCGGCAGAGTTGTTGGTCGACATCCCGCGACTGGTAACGGCGTATTACACCGGTCAACCCGACGCCTCGATTTCCACCCAGCGTGTGGCGTTTGGTACTTCCGGGCATCGTGGCAGCTCCTTCGACTTGAGTTTCAACGAGTGGCACGTTCTGGCCATCAGCCAGGCGATCTGCCTGTACCGCGAAGCCCAGGGCATTACCGGTCCGCTGTTTGTCGGCATCGATACCCACGCGCTGTCGACGCCGGCCGGGGCCAGCGCCCTGGAAGTGCTGGCAGCCAACGGTGTGACTGTGATGATCGCCGAAGGCGATGAGTACACCCCGACACCGGCAGTGTCCCACGCCATTCTTTGCTACAACCGCGGCCGCACCACCGGCCTCGCTGACGGCATCGTCATCACACCGTCGCACAACCCGCCACAAAGCGGTGGCTACAAATACAACCCAACCAACGGTGGCCCGGCCGACACCCACATCACCAAGTGGATCGAAGCCAAGGCCAACGAACTGCTGGCCAACAAACTGGCAGGCGTTAAACGCATCGGTTACGAGCAGGCGTTGAAAGCCGCCACCACGCATCGTCACGATTACGTGAACACCTACGTTGCCGACCTGATCAATGTCATCGATTTCGATGCCATCCGCGGTGCCAAACTGCGTCTGGGTGTCGATCCGCTGGGTGGAGCAGGGGTGCGTTACTGGTCAGCCATTGCCGAGCACTATCGTCTGGACCTCGATGTAGTGAACAAGGAAGTCGATTCGACGTTCCGCTTCATGACCGTCGACTGGGATGGCCAGATTCGCATGGACCCGTCATCCAGCCACGCCATGCAGGGCCTGATCGGCCTCAAGGAGCGCTTCGACGTCGCGTTCGCCTGCGATCCGGATCACGACCGTCACGGCATCGTTACCCCGTCCGGCGGCCTGCTGGCACCGAACAACTATCTGGCCGTGTCGATCGACTACCTGTTCCAGAACCGTCCGCAATGGCGCGCCGACGCGGCCGTGGGTAAAACCGTGGTCAGCAGTGGCCTGATCGATCGTGTGGCCAAGCGTCTGGGCCGTCGCCTGTACGAAGTGCCGGTCGGCTTCAAGTGGTTCGCCGACGGTCTGTTCGACGGCTCGCTCGGTTTCGGCGGTGAAGAAAGCGCCGGCGCATCGTTCCTGCGCAAGGACGGTGGCGTCTGGTGCACCGACAAGGACGGCCTGATCCCGGCCCTGTTGGCTGCTGAAATGACTGCCCGTACCGGCCGTGACCCAAGCCAGGCTTACCGCGCACTGACCGATGAACTGGGCGAGCCGTTCTCGGTGCGTGTCGACGCCAAGGCCAACCCTGAGCAGAAAGCCCTGCTGAGCAAGCTGTCGCCGGAGCAAGTCACCTCGACCGAGCTGGCGGGCGAGAAGATCCAGAGCATTCTCAGCAAGGCGCCGGGCAACGATCAGGCCATCGGCGGCCTGAAAGTGATGACCGAGAACGGCTGGTTCGCCGCGCGTCCTTCGGGCACTGAAGACATCTACAAGATCTACGCCGAAAGCTTCATCGGTGATGACCACCTCAAGCAACTGGTGGCCGAAGCGCAAACCCTGGTGGACGGTGCAATTTCCACGAAGTAATCCGCGCTGAATAAAAAAGGGCGACCTCAGAGGTCGCCCTTTTTTTGCCCGTCATTCAGCCGATCAGGCCAGATCCACCAACACGATTTCACTGTCTTCAATGGCAGTAACGGTCAGCACCGGCTCATGACTCACCGCGACACCGTCTCGAGCTTGCGCACGCAAGCCGTTGACTTCAATCACGCCGGTGGCCGGTACGAGGTAGGCGCGACGTCCGGCATCGAGGCGATACTCGGCGGTTTCCCCGGCCTTGATCGTGGCTGCCACCAACCGTGCATCGGCGCGAATGCGCAGACTCTCATCGTCACCGACCTTGCCGCTGGCGAGGGTCACAAAGCCTTCGCGCTCGCCTTTGGGAAACGGTTTTGCACCCCACGAAGGTGGTGCACCGGTTTCGGTCGGCATGATCCAGATCTGAAAGATCTTGGTAGCGGTCGCTTCCAGGTTGTATTCGCTGTGGGCGATCCCGGTGCCGGCGCTCATCACCTGAACGTCGCCGGCTTCAGTGCGGCCCTTGTTGCCCAGGTTGTCCTGGTGGGTGATCGCACCTTCACGCACGTAAGTGATGATTTCCATGTCCCGGTGCGGGTGAGTGGGGAAACCGGTTCCCGGGGCGATGATGTCGTCGTTCCACACCCGCAGATTGCCCCAGCTCATGCGCTGTGGATCGTAGTACTCGGCGAACGAAAAATGGTGATGGGCATCCAACCAGCCGTGATGGGCGCCGCCCAGCGAGCTGAAGGGTCTGAGTTCGAGCATGATCTTCTCCTCAAAAGGTTCGTCATGGGGCGTTTCGGCCGCAGCCACGAAGCGAGACCGGTGATTGATGGCGAGCATCATCTATCAGCCAACAATCGAGAAAAAGCGTAAAAAGTGCTGCATTCCCATCGAATTGATTGATGTTATAAACCTCGAAACGCTCTTACGCAGCCTTCAGTTCATCGCCTAACTCGATGACCTGTAAGCATTTCGCTAGAACTCAAGGGCAAATGCAGACACCATAGCCCCCAACAGCCTCACCTCCTGGAGTCCGTCAGCGTGGCGCAACACACCCCCGATCTTCCTCCCGAACTTCGTCCCTTGGCCGAGATGCCGTGGTTCAAACGCCTGGCGGCGCGTTTCCTGGGGCACGGCCTGACGCAACTGCGCGCCCAGCATCGGGCTTCGTGGCTGCACGGCCAGGCCGATGGCTTTCGCAGCGGTCACACCGCCGGGGTCGATTATGGTTACAAGGAAGGCAAGGCTGACGGCCTGGAAGAGGGCCGTCAGGTATTGTTGATCCGCGACAGCCGCAGCACCGAGCATCGCGCGCCGAGCATCGACAACCACCTGTTCGATGACTGGCGTCTGCCACTGACGGCCGAGCTGAAAAAGCGCATGAAGGCTGACGTCGCCCGCTTGCTGCCGGCCCACGCCCAGCCAAGCGTTGCGCAGTGGAAGATGATTTTCAGTGATACGCCGTCAACGTCGGTGATTGCTGGAGCGGGTGCTGGCAAATCGACCACGCTGGTGCTGCGCATTCTGCTGCTGACGCATTATCTGGGCTTTGAGCTGGATTCGATGACCGTCGTGACCTTCACCCGGGAGTCGCGCAAGGACTTCATCAACAAACTGATTGAGCTGTTTGCGCTTTGGGGTCAGGCCCTGAGCCACAAAACCGCCCGGGATCTGGTACGAACCTTTCACTCGCGCATTCTGCCGATGGTTCGCAGCCTGCCGGGGTTCGAGCGTTTGCAGGCTTTTGAAAACCTCAGCCTCCGGCCGCAGGGCGGGGACGATGACGTCGACAGCAACCCGTTTGATCTGCGGATCAACGACGCCCAGCGGCAGCAGCTCAACGCCTGTTATCACCGTCTCTACACCGAGGACGAGCGTTTCCGGCAATTGATCCAGCCACTGTCCCGGCATGCCTTGCAGCTCAAGGAGCTGGAACGCGATCACCCGGACGTGCAAAAGCGCATGGCGGTGACCGAACTGGCCGCCAAGCGCGACGAAGAACTGTGCGACGTGATCGAAGACTTGTGGTTCCGCGCCGGTGCCTGGCCGATCAAGGGTGTCGAGCCGAACCGCCAGACCTTCGAGATCAACGGTGCGGACTTCCACTGTCATGGCTACATTCCAAGCCTCGATGCCTGGGTCATTTTGGGCTTCGATCCGCGCGAAAATCCGCAAGTCTGCCGCCCAAACGCCAAGCTGACAGTCCGTGCAGAGTGGGCAGTCAAGCGCACGCTGTTTCAAGCTTTCTGCCGTAAGCCATTGATTTGGATAGATAGTTACGAGTCATCAAAGCGCATCCTGGCCACATTGGCAGGTGATGCCAGTGCCGGGCCGGGCTTCGATTACAAGGTCAAGGGCGAGCTCGCATCCGCGCCGTTGCTGGACTGTTTTGTCGCCGCCGCCGGCTTTATCGAAAACCTGGGCCTGGATGTACCGGACGCCGTTGGCCGCATGAGTTTCGCCAAGGATGATCCGGACCGGTTTTTCTTTGAAGCGCTGAGCCTGTTCTGGCGCGCGCTGGAAGATCATTTGCTCGATCAGAAACCACCGGTCATGACCTACAACCGCATGTTCGCGCTGTTCAGCGAGCACTCGCCGGAAAACCTCAAACTGCTCAGCGATGAACTGCTGCGGCCCATGTCGCACCTGATGATCGATGAATTCCAGGACGTGTCGCCGCAGATCGTTTCGTGGATTCGCGCCAGCCTTGCGGAAATCCGCAGCCGTGGCCCGGCCATGCACGTCGGGCGCGGGGCGCAGCGTTCTTCCTTGCTGTGCGTGGGGGATGACTGGCAGTCGATCTACGGCTGGCGCGGCAGTTCGCCGAGTTACTTCATGGAGTTCAACAAGGAGTTTTCATCGCCGAGCACCACGCGGGTGATGCTCAGCGACAACTATCGCAGTCATCAGCACATCATCGACGCGGCAGAGCACATCGTCCGTGCGGCGCCGGCGATTCCCGGCAAGAAAGCCAAGGCCAGCGGCGAGGAGAAGCCGCTGCAACCGGTCAAGGTACTGGAACGCGACGATCAGGCACTCGGCCAGCGTCTGGCGGAGCACTACAGAAACGGCGATTCAATCCTGATGCTTTATCGAAAAAGTAGCGATAAATCATTGATAGAGCAGCATATTCAGTCTGTAGTTAATGTTGATTCTAGCTTGCCGTACGAGTCCCGACGCTTGAAGCAGCTGACCTATCACAGCGCCAAAGGCTTGCAGGCCGATGCGGTGTTCCTGCTCGGTGACTGTCAGCACCTGACCAGTTCGCCGTACAAGAATCAGGTCTACCGCATGGCCGGACTGGGCAAGGCCGGCGACAACGAGCCTTACGACACCGCGCAGAAGGACGAAATCCTGCGCCTGGCTTATGTCGGCATCACCCGGGCGGTGAGTCATTGTTACTGGTATGTCGAACCGCAGGACGCCCAGGCAGTGAACATGCCGCGCGCCTCCGATCGGGTCGCCAAGGGCAAGCCGTTCTTCGCCGATCACCGGCCGGAAAAGAAAACCGCCTGAAGCGAACGCCCACAAAAAAGCCCGCAAACAGCGGGCTTTTTAATTCAGATCAGTAACTTAGGCGTAACTCCTGAGAGATTCCGGAGGAACAAACGCTTCCAGCTCATCCTCCACGGCTTCGATTATTCGTTCGACATCCGCCGCATTCATGACCGTGGCACAAGGAATGCCGGCAATGGCGATCAGGGTTTCGCCGCTGGCCCGGTCGAACAGGCGGGCGATCATGCTGCCCGGCGCGTCCATCGTGGCCTCGAAACCCATGGGATGAAAATGCCAGCGCATCAGCTGGCAGGCATTGGGGAACGTAACCTTGCTTGACCCTTTATTCATGTGTTGCCCGCCTTCTTCATCGAGCGCTTCCGTTTGCTCATGGTAGGTGGGAAGAGCCTTCATTGGCTCAACCGGTGACTGCCCTTAAAAGTAGCATCTGGATGTGAAAAACCTGTGAGAATTTTCAGGCCATTTGGCGATTGCAGGGATTTTTTTGATGTAAGTCATGGTCGACGAAAACCTTGCCAAAGTGCCATCACCACCGGCTGGTTGATGCCGCGCCCGAAGTTGGGCAAGCTCGGTTCTTTTTCCAAGAGTCCCCTATGCACGCCGATGATGACGGCCCGCAACAGACCCAGGCCACGGCCGAAACGGTCATGCGCTATCACCTGAGCTGGAAACACCGGGACCTGGATGGCGTCATGGCGCTTTACCATCCGGACATCCAGTACAACGACTTCTTCCAGAACCGCGTGCTCGGCCTCGACGAACTGCGCGAGTACGTTCGCGTCAGCATGCCCCGTGAATCCGACGAAGCGCTGGAGCATTGCGACCGGATCCGCATCGACGGCAACACCGCGTTCATTCAATACGAAGTGACACTGCGCGGCGGCAATGGCCTGGTGTCGTTCCGTTCCAGCGAAGCAATTACCGTCAAGGACGCGAAAATCTGGCGGGTCAATGAATACGCGTCACTGGTGCGCGAACAGGGCTCCAGTGCTGCGGCACCGAGTCAGCGTCCGGCGGCGAGCCGACTGGGCCTGTCGCCACGCCAGTTGAGTTTCATGGCCGAAGACCTGCAGCAGTATTTCCAGCGTCAGCAGCCGTACCTCGATCCCGAACTGGATCTGCAGCGGGTGGCGAAGGAGTGCGGTTACAGCCGCAACCAGATTTCCTATCTGCTGAACCAGGTGCTGGGACAGAGCTTCTATCGCTACGTCAATCAGGCGCGGCTCCAGCATTTGCTGCAATCGCTGGACAACGCCACGCCGCCACTGCGCATCGATGAGCTGGCGTTTGCCGCCGGGTTCAACTCGCTATCGGCTTTCTATAGCTGTTTTCGCCAGCACACTGGCCAGTCGCCCAAGGCCTACGCCAAGCAAATTTCTTTGCGGACACGCGCGCAAGACAGTCACTGAGGTCAGCCACTAGGATCGACGCCATCGAAACCTGGATTGGCGGAGTCTTGCATGCCGGCGTGGCGCACTATCAGTTTATGGATGGACCAACTCGACGAGCCGCTCACCGCGCGCCCGGCGCTGGAACAAGACCTTGACGTCGATGTGGCGATCATCGGCGCCGGTTACACCGGGCTTTGGACGGCGTACTACCTGAAGAAACACGCGCCGGGCCTGGACATCGCCATCATCGAGGCGCAAACCGCCGGTTTTGGTGCGTCCGGTCGCAATGGCGGCTGGTTGATGGGCAATCTGCTGGGCGAAGATCGCCTGCTGGCAGGCCTGTCGCCACAACAGCGCCGCGCCTCATTCGATCTGCTGCACAGCATTCCTGATGAAGTGGAAGTCGTGCTCGAGCGCGAAGGCATCGACTGCGATTACCGCAAGGGCGGGGTGCTTTACTGCGCTGCGCGCTATCCGGAACAGGAAGCCAGCCTGCGCGACTATCTGAACAAGCTGCATGCCCAGGGCCTGACCGACGACGATTATCGCTGGCTCAATCCTGAACAACTGGCCCAGCAGATTCGCGTCGCCAAGCCTTACGGCGGGATTTTTGCCCCGCACGTGGCGACCATTCAGCCGGCAAAACTGGTGCGCGGCCTGGCCCGAACCGTTCAAGGCATGGGCGTGAAGATCTACGAAAACAGCCCAGTGACCCATTGGCAGGCGGGTAGCCTGCGCACCGACAAGGCCAGCGTGCGCAGTCGTTGGGTCGTTCCCGCCATCGAAGGCTATTCGGTGACATTGCCGCCACTGGGTCGTTATCAATTGCCGGTGCAGAGCCTGATTGTCGCCACCGAACCGTTGTCGGCCGCGACCTGGGACGAAATCGGCCTCAATCGTGGCCAGGCCTTCAGTGAATTCAGCCGTCAGGTCACCTACGGCCAGCGAAGTGCCGACAATCGGCTGATTTTCGGTGCCCGTGGCGGCTATCAGTTCGCCGGTCAGTTGCGGCACAACTTTGATCTGACTCGGGACGAGGTGGAGCTGCGGCGTTACCTGTTTGGCGAACTGTTCCCGCAACTGAAAAACACTGCGATCACCCATGCCTGGGGCGGCAACCTCGGTATGTCGCGGCATTTCAAACCGCACATGCTTTGTGATCGGGCCAACGGCATTGCGTTGTCCGGCGGATATGGCGGGGAGGGCGTGGGGGCTTCCAACCTGGGCGGTCGCACCCTGGCTGACCTGATTCTCGAGCGTGATACCGAACTGGTTCACCAGCCCTGGGTGCTGCCGGACGGCGGGATCCATGCGCTGCGGGCGTGGGAGCCGGAACCGTGCCGCTGGCTCGGCTACAACGCGATCATCAAAAGCTTTGTCCACGAAGACCAGACCCTGGCCAACCCGGCGACCGCGCCCTGGCGGCGCAAACTTGCCAGTCGGGTGGCCGGGTTCATGGAAGGTTTCATGCACTAAACGTCGTTTAATTCCAGACAGCCTTTAAGACAGGAAGCGCCATGAGCATCACTCAATTCAAGAACACCGCCACGCTGCCACTGGACGAATCCAATCCGGTGGCCGTGCCGCTCGGCACACCAGTGGCCATTGCGTCGACCACCAGTGTGAAGCGCGACGACGGCGTCGAAACCGGCGTCTGGGAATGCACGCCCGGGCGCTGGCGGCGGCAGATCACCGCACAGGAGTTCTGCCACTTCATTTCCGGGCGCTGCACCTTCACCCCGGACGGCGGCGGCGAAACCCTGCAAATACAAGGCGGCGACGCACTGATGTTGCCGGCCAACACACTCGGCATCTGGGATATCCAGGAGACCGTGCGCAAGACCTACGTCCTGATTTTCTGACGCTTTGATCCTTTTGATTGCCTGCCAACAACAATAGCCAATACAGGAATCGATCCATGATCCGAAAGACCCTCGCTCTCGCCCCCTTGATGCTCGCCGCTTCCCTTGCTCAGGCAGCGGAAACGGTCAAGGTCTACAACTGGTCCGACTACATCGCGCCGGATACCGCGAAAAACTTCGAAAAGGCCACTGGTCTCGGCATCACCTACGACGTCTACGACAGCAACGAAACCCTCGACGGCAAGTTGATGACCGGCAAATCCGGTTATGACGTGGTGTTCCCGTCCAACCATTTCATGGCCCGGCAGATTCAGGGCGGCGCGCTGATGAAGCTCGACAAGAGCCAGTTGCCGAACTGGAAGAACCTCAACCCGGTATTGCTCAAGGCCTTGCAGACGAACGATCCGGGCAACGAACACGGCTTCCCGTACCTGTGGGGCAGCACCGGCATCGGCTACAACATCGCCAAGGTCAAGGCGGTGCTGGGCGATAACGCGCCGGTGGATTCCTGGGACCTGATCTTCAAGCCCGAAAACATGGAAAAACTGCAGAAGTGCGGCGTGGCAATCCTCGATAACGGCCCGGAATTGCTGCCAGCGGCGCTCAACTACCTGGGTCTGCCGCATCACAGCAAGAATCCCGAAGACTATAAAAAGGCCGAAGCCCTGCTGATGAAAGTGCGGCCGTACGTCAGCTACTTCCACTCTTCGAAATACACCAGCGACCTGGCCAATGGCGATATCTGTGTGGCGGTCGGTTTCTCCGGGGACATCCTGCAAGCGGAGAACCGCGCCAAGGAAGCCAAGAACGGCGTCGATATCGGTTATGCGATTCCCAAGGAGGGCGCCGCCATCTGGTTCGACATGGTCGCCATGCCGGCCGATGCGCCAGACGCCAAGGCCGGTTACGCCTTCATGAACTACTTGCTGCAGCCCGACGTCATGGCCGGCATCAGCAACTACGTGCACTACGCCAACGGCAACGAACAGGCCGACAGTCTGATCGACCCCGCCATCAAGAACGACACCAAGGTGTATCCGAGCCCGGAAATGATGGGCAAATTGTTCGCGCTGGAAGCCATGCCGCTGAACATCGACCGGATCCGCACTCGCGTCTGGAACAAGATCCGTACCGGCAGCTGAAAAATCTGCCGGAGCGGGTTTTCCTCCGCTCCGGCAGCAGTATATGACGCCTGAAACTTGTGTTTATTTGGTTGATATCACTCCGCTGGCACCGCACTAATAAAGTGCAGGAAAGTGAGACGCGTCTAACAAAAAGTAACTTACCGATATTTAATATTTAAATAAGAAATCGTCAGACAATTAGGCAAACTCACCACACTTACAACATTCTTCCCGCCGCACGCGCTTTGTTTACGGGACTTTCCCGGAATAGTTCAATTTGATCTCAAAAAAACGCTAGACGTTAGATTTCAAATTGTGTCAGGTTTCTAACGCCTTCATTGGGCGAGTGATAGGACAATCTCGCCAGAGGTTGTCGCTATCGGACAAAAACTGTTCCATTGCTAAACAAGGAAGTGTGTTTATGTCGAAAGTAAAAGCTAATGCTATTGATACCGCCGAACAGGCTTTCCAGCTGAACGCGGCACCACTGGCCGCGCCAAGCTCGGCGTTCAACCAGATCAATAGCTTCAGCCATCAGTACGATCGTGGCGGCAACCTCACGGTCAATGGCAAACCCTCCTTCTCGGTGGATCAAGCCGCTACCCAACTGTTGCGAGACGGTGCCTCCTGGCACGACCTCGACGGCAGCGGCAAGATCGAACTGACCTATACCTTTCTGACGTCCAAAACCGCCAACTTCAGCGGCCTGGGAGTCACCGGTTTCAGTCAGTTCAGCGCCCTGCAGAAAACCCAGGCCGTGCTCGCCATGCAATCCTGGGCCGATGTCGCCAACGTGACCTTTACCGAAGCAGCCAGAGGTGGCGACGGCCACATGACCTTCGGTAACTACAGCGGCGGCCAGGAAGGCGCGGCGGCGTTTGCTTTCCTGCCAGGCACCGAGCCAGGCTATGACGGTCAGTCCTGGTACCTGACCGGCAGTGGGTACGACGTCAACAAAACCCCGGGCCTGAACAACTACGGACGTCAGACCCTGACCCACGAAATTGGCCACACCCTGGGCCTGTCTCACCCTGGCGACTACAACGCCGGGACCGGCAACCCGACCTACAATGACGCGACCTACGGGCAAGACACCCGCGGCTACAGCCTCATGAGTTACTGGAGTGAAAGCAACACCAGCCAGAACTTCAGCAAGGGCGGTGTGGAAGCCTATGCCTCCGGCCCGCTGATGGACGACATTGCCGCGATCCAGAAGCTCTACGGCGCCAACCTGACCACCCGTACCGGTGACACCACCTACGGCTTCAACTCCAACGCCGGTCGCGATTTCCTCAGCGCGTCCTCTTCGTCGGACAAGCTGGTGTTCTCGGTGTGGGATGCGGGCGGCAAGGACACCTTCGACTTCTCGGGTTTCACCCAGAACCAGAAGATCAACCTCAATGAAGCCTCGTTCTCCGACGTTGGCGGCCTGGTGGGCAACGTGTCCATCGCCAAGGGCGTCACCATCGAGAACGCCATCGGTGGCTCGGGCAACGACCTGATCATCGGTAACAGCGCAGCCAACGAACTCAAGGGCGGTGCCGGCAACGACATCATCTGGGGCGGCGGTGGCGCCGACAAGCTGTGGGGCGGCTCGGGTTCGGACACTTTCGTGTTCGCAGCCAGTTCCGACTCCAAGCCGGGTGCGATCGATCAGATCCTCGACTTTGTCAGCGGTCTCGACAAAATCGACCTGACCGGTATCACCAAAGGCGCAGGCCTGCACTTCGTCAGCGCCTTCACCGGTGCGGCGGGCGATGCAGTCCTGACTTCCTCGGGCGGCAACAGCCTGCTCTCGGTGGACTTCTCCGGGCACGGCGTGGCTGATTTCCAGGTCAGCACCGTTGGCCAGGCAGCGCTCAGCGACATCGTGGCGTGATGTGAACCGGGAAAGCGGCGCGTGATGCGCCGCTTTCTTCACTTGCATCGCTTTGGCTGGTAAGCAAGGCTACGCGTCGGAGTGAAATTTCCTATGATCCAATTCGCTTTTACCCGCAAAGCGGCGGCGTACCTGTTGCCGGTGCTGATGATGATTTCTGGAGAAACAACTATGGCAAGCAGCCTGAGACTCGAAGACCCATCGGTATTTGCCGGACAGTGGCAAGCGACCCTGAGCGACCGCAACGACGCTCCTGAAGCCCAGGCTTTGCAAGACAAACCGTCGAACACCTGCCTGATCGACCTTGAAGCCAACCAGACGCTGGGCAAGGGCGCCGACTGCCTGAGCGCATGGCTGCAGGACAGCGCCATCGGCTGGTTTCCCGATCCGGACGGTCTTTCGATCACCGGCAAGGAAGGCTCAAGAATCCAGTTTTTCAGCCGACAACGTGATGGGCTTTATCTGAGCACTTTGAAGTCAGGCCTGGTGATTACACTTGAGCGAGCTGCCAAACAGCCCTGATCGCCGGAACCGACTCACAGTTTAAATATAAGGCACCCCGTGACAGTTATAAGGCTCTCTTCAATAACTCGGACGCCGGTTTTAATCGCGAAAGTTGTTATCGAAGTGTAAGCGGACACTGTCGGTGTATGTCCCGCCCCGTGTGCGGGCTATTAATTGAAGTCTCGCCAAGCACGGCGGGGAATATCATTTCAGGAATAATCAATGAAGATGGCGAAGGCCCCAGCCACCGCTCCCTTATTCAAGGCATTGGGTGACTATAAAAGCATTCTGATCAGCGTCGGATGCTTTACCGCACTGATTAACGTGCTGATGCTGGTGCCCTCTATTTATATGCTTCAGGTCTATGACCGGGTGCTGTCTTCGCAAAACGAAACCACGCTGGCGATGCTCTCGCTGATGGTCGTGGGATTCTTCGCGTTCATCGGCCTGTTGGAAGTGGTGCGCAGCTTCATCGTGATCCGCATCGGCAGCCAGTTGGAGCGCCGCTTCAATCTGCGGGTCTATCAGGCGGCGTTCGAGCGCAACCTGTTCAAAGGCGAGGGCAATGCCGGCCAGTCCCTGGGCGACCTGACCCACATTCGCCAGTTCGTCACCGGGCCTGCGCTGTTCGCGTTCTTCGATGCGCCGTGGTTTCCGGTCTATCTGTTTGTGATTTATCTGTTCAACGTCTGGCTCGGCGTCCTCGCCACTGCCGGTGCGCTGCTGCTGATCGCCCTGGCGTGCCTCAACGAATACATGACCAAGAAGCCGCTGGGCGAAGCCGCCGGTTACTCGCAAAAATCCAGCCAGCTGGCCACC
This sequence comes from Pseudomonas sp. GW821-FHT11G12, assembly GCF_058808055.1. Taxonomy (NCBI): domain Bacteria; kingdom Pseudomonadati; phylum Pseudomonadota; class Gammaproteobacteria; order Pseudomonadales; family Pseudomonadaceae; genus Pseudomonas; species Pseudomonas sp. GW821-FHT11G12. The sequence continues at coordinate 1,338,212 of NZ_JBXARH010000001.1, read as the reverse complement.
AGCCACCTGCACAACGCCGAAACCATTCAGGCCATGGGCATGCTCGGTTCCTTGCGCAAACGCTGGTTCCAGGTGCATTCGCGCTTCCTCGGCCTGCAAAACCAGGCCAGCGACACGGGCGCGGTGATCAGCTCGCTGAGCAAGACCTTGCGCCTGTGCCTGCAATCGCTGGTGCTGGGCCTGGGTGCCTTGCTGGTGATCAAGGGCGACATGACCGCCGGGATGATGATTGCCGGTTCCATCCTGATGGGCCGCGTGCTCAGCCCGATCGACCAGTTGATTGCCGTATGGAAACAGTGGAGCGGGGCGAAGCTGGCGTACCGCCGACTCGACTCCCTGCTGCAGGCTTATCCGCCGAGCGACGACGCCATGGCGCTGCCGCCGCCAAAAGGCCAGATCACGTTCGAACAAGTCAGCGCCGGCCCACCCGGGCAACGTGCCGCGACCTTGCACATGGTCAATTTCAATCTGGCGGCCGGTGAAGTACTGGGCGTACTGGGTGCTTCCGGTTCCGGTAAATCGACACTGGCGCGGGTGCTGGTCGGCGTGTGGCCAACCCTCGGTGGCACGGTTCGCCTGGACGGTGCCGACATTCATCGCTGGAATCGCGATGATCTCGGCCCGTACATCGGCTACCTGCCGCAGGACATCGAATTGTTCAGCGGCACCATCGCCGAGAACATCGCCCGTTTCAGCGAGGCTGACCCGCAGAAGGTGGTGGCCGCCGCGCAACAGGCCGGCGTACACGAAATGATCCTGCGCATGCCGCAGGGCTATGACACGCAACTGGGCGAGGATGGCAGCGGTCTGTCCGGCGGCCAGAAGCAACGTGTAGCCCTGGCGCGTGCGCTGTACGGCACACCGAGCCTGGTGGTGCTGGATGAACCGAACTCCAACCTCGACACCGTCGGCGAAGCCGCATTGTCCAGCGCCATCGTGCAACTCAAGGCGCAGGGCACCACGGTGGTGCTGGTGACGCACCGTTCTTCGGTACTGGCCCAGGCCGACAAATTGCTGGTACTCGCCGATGGCCGTCTGCAAGCCTTCGGCCCGAGCCAGGATGTGCTCAAGGCGTTGTCCGGCAACCAGGCGCAACAACAGCCACAACCTACTGAAAAAACCGCGCAGGCACCGGGCGGGCTCAGCTTGAGCCGGCAGTACCAGCCCACGACAAGGAATTCGGGTGTATGAGCAGCGCGAGCATGAACACTGAAAACGAAGCAACGATGGAACACGCGTACATCACCGAACGCCCTGAGCGCGACGCTAAATTCTTCGCCCGCATGGGCTGGATTCTGGCACTGGCCGGCGCTGGCAGTTTCTTTGCCTGGGCCGCACTGGCACCGCTGGATCAAGGGATTCCGGTGCAAGGCACGGTGGTGGTCTCCGGTAAACGCAAGGCCGTGCAGTCGATGAGCAGCGGTGTGGTCAGCCGGATTCTGGTGCGCGAAGGCGAGATCGTAAAACAGGGTCAGCCGTTGTTCCGCCTCGACCAGACCCAGGTCGCCGCCGATGTGCAGTCGCTGCAGGCGCAGTACCGCATGGCATGGGCCAGCCTTGCGCGCTGGCAGGCTGAGCGCGACAACCTCAAGCAGGTGACGTTTCCGGCAGAGCTGAGCGACAACGCGGACCCGCGCCTGGCCCTGGTGCTGGAAGGTCAGCGCCAACTGTTCAGCAGCCGCCGCGAAGCGTATTCCCGCGAGCAGGCCGCACTGCGCGCCAGCATCGAAGGCGCCACTTCGCAACTGGCCGGCATGCGCCGCGCCCGTACCGATCTCAACGCCCAGGCCGACTCCCTGCAACAGCAGTTGAGCAATCTGCAACCGCTGGCGGACAACGGCTACATCCCGCGCAACCGCTTGATGGAATATCAGCGTCAACTGTCGCAAGTGCAGCAGCAGCTGGCAGAGAACACCGGCGAAAGCGGCCGGGTAGAGCAGGGCATTCTTGAGTCGCGCCTGAAACTGCAACAGCACGGCGAGGAATACCAGAAGGAAGTCCGCACCCAACTGGCCGACGCGCAACTGAAAAGCGTCACCCTGTCCGAACAACTGACCTCCGCCGGTTTCGATCTGCAACACAGCGAGATCGTGGCGACGTCGGACGGCGTGGCCGTCAACCTCGGTGTGCACACCGAAGGCGCCGTGGTCCGTCAGGGCGAAACCCTGCTGGAAATCGTTCCGCAAGGCACGCGCCTGGAGGTGGAAGGGCACCTGCCGATCAACCTGATCGACAAGGTAGGCACGCACTTGCCGGTAGACATCCTCTTCACCGCATTCAACCAGAGCAAGACACCGCGCGTTCCCGGCGAAGTCAGCCTGATTTCCGCCGACCAGATGGTCGATGAGAAAACCGGCGTGCCGTATTACGTGTTGCGCAGCAGCGTCAGCGATCAGGCCATGGAGAAACTCAACGGCCTGGTGATCAAGCCCGGCATGCCAGCGGAAATGTTCGTGCGCACTGGCGAACGTTCACTCCTCAACTACCTGTTCAAACCGCTGCTCGACCGGGCCGGCTCCGCGTTGACTGAAGAATAAGGATGTTCGGCTGTATGAATAAGCTTTCCATGCTGGCGGCAGCGTTCGCGCTGCTCGCGGGCAACAGTGCAGTGGCGGCCATGGGGCCGTTCGAGATCTACGAACAGGCGTTGCGCAATGACCCGGTTTTCCTCGGCGCGATCAAGGAACGTGATGCAGGCCTTGAAAACCGGGCCATTGGCCGCGCCGGGTTGTTGCCGAAAGTCGGTTACAACTACAACAAGGGCCACAACACCTCGAAGGTCACGCAGCTCACCGATCGCGGCAACTTTACGGAAAACCGCAACTACAACAGTTACGGCTCCAACCTGACCCTGCAACAGCCGTTGCTCGACTACGAGGCCTACGCCGCGTATCGCAAAGGTGTGGCGCAGTCGCTGTTTGCCGACGAGAACTTCCGGGGCAAGAGCCAGGAACTGTTGGTGCGGGTGCTCGACAACTACACCAAGGCCTTGTTCGCTCAGGATCAGATCGACATCGCCCAGGCCAAGAAGAAGGCGTACGAGCAGCAGTTCCAGCAGAACGAGCACATGTTCAAGCAGGGCGAAGGCACGCGGACCGACATTCTCGAAGCCGAGTCGCGCTATGAACTGGCGACCGCCGAGGAAATCGAGGCCCGCAACGAACAGGATGCCGCGCTGCGTGAACTGGGTGCGCTGGTTGGTGTGCCGACAGTGGACATCACCGATTTGGCGCCGCTGGATCAGAACTTCCAGACCTTCGCGTTGATGCCGGCCAACTACGACACCTGGCACGAACTGGCGATCAGCAACAACCCGAACCTGGCGTCACAGCGCCAGGCCGTGGAAGTGGCCCGTTATGAAGTGGAACGCAACCGCGCCGGGCACCTGCCGAAAGTCAGTGCCTACGCCTCGATGCGCCAGAACGAATCGGAAAGCGGCAACACCTATAACCAGCGCTACGACACCAACACCATCGGCATCGAAGTCAACGTGCCGTTGTACGCCGGTGGCGGGGTGTCGGCATCGACCCGTCAGGCCAGCCGCACCATGGAGCAGGCCGAATACGAACTGGACGGCAAGACCCGCGAAACGCTGATCGAACTGCGTCGCCAGTTCAGTGCCTGCCTGTCCGGTGTCAACAAACTGCGCGCCTACCAGAAAGCCCTGACGTCGGCCGAGGCGCTGGTGGTCTCGACCAAGCAAAGCATTCTTGGCGGTGAGCGAACCAACCTGGACGCACTGAACGCCGAACAACAACTGTTTACCACCCGCCGCGATCTGGCCCAGGCACGCTATGACTACCTCATGGCCTGGACCAAATTGCATTACTACGCGGGCACCTTGAGCGAGCAGGATCTGGCTCGGGTGGACGAAGCATTCGGGCAAGGCCCACGGACGCAATAGCACCGTAGTTTTTACACAAAACAACAAAAACGAGTGGTGAACATGGACGTACGCTTCAAGCCGGCTTCGGTCGGCACCCTGTTGCTTGTGATTTTTATCAACCCGGCCCAGGCGCAATACGTGGATTCGGGCAAACCCGGCGATCCAGCCAGTTGGCGCTCCGCCGAATTCCTGCGGGACTGGGGGCTGGACCGGATGCAGGCCGATCAGGCCTACGCCGCCGGTATCACCGGCAAGGGCGTGAAGATCGGCGCGCTGGACTCCGGTTTCGACGCGGCCCATCCCGAGTTCGCCAGCGACCGGTATCACCCGGTATCGGCCAGCGGCAGCTATGTCGATGGCTCGCTGTTCACGGTCAACGGCACGCTTAACCCGAACAACGATTCTCACGGCACGCACGTGGTCGGCACCATGGGCGCCTCCCGCGATGGCAGCGGGATGCACGGCGTGGCGTTCAATGCGCAGATCTACGTCGGCAACACCAACAAGAACGACAGTTTTCTGTTCGGCCCCAATCCCGACCCGCGCTATTTCAAAGCGGTGTACGACGCACTGGCCGATGCCGGCGTGCGGGCGATCAACAACAGTTGGGGCAGTCAGCCGCCGGATGTCAGCTATCGAACCCTGGCCGATCTGCACGCCGCTTACGCTCAGCATTGGAACAAAGGCACCTGGCTCGATGCCGCCGCCGATGTTTCACGCCGCGGCGTGATCAACGTGTTCAGCGCCGGCAACAGCGGTTACCCCAACGCCAGCGTGCGTTCGGCGCTGCCGTATTTTCAGCCGGACCTGGAAGGCCATTGGCTGGCCGTGTCGGGGCTGGATCAGAGCAATCAGCAGAAGTACAACCAGTGCGGCATCGCCAAATACTGGTGCATCACCACGCCGGGGGCAAAGATCGACAGCACCATTCCCGACGGCGGTTACGCGATCAAGTCCGGCACCTCGATGGCCGCGCCCCATGCTACCGGCGCCTTGGCGCTGGTGATGGAGCGTTACCCGTACATGAACAACCAGCAGGCGCTGGAAGTGCTGCTGACCACCGCCACTCAACTCGACGGCAGCGTGACAAGCGCACCGACCGAACGGGTCGGCTGGGGCGTCGCCAACCTGAAGCGGGCGATGGGCGGACCGGGGCAATTGCTCGGCGCGTTCGACGCGAATCTGGCCACCGGGCAACGCGATGTGTGGAGCAACGACATCTCCGACAAGGCGCTGATCCAGCGTCAGAGCGAAGACCTCGCCGAGCACAGTGCCTGGCAGCAAACCCTGCAAAGCAAAGGTTGGCAGAACGGAATTTCGGCAGGCGCCAGCCAACAGGACCAGACCGATTACGCTGTCGGCATGGCCCGTGATGCGGCCGCCGCCAATCGGGTGTATCAGGGCAGCCTGATCAAGTCCGGCGCCGGGCAATTGATTCTGACCGGCGACAGCACCTATCGCGGCCCGACCACGGTCAATGGCGGTCTGCTGAGCGTCAACGGTTCGCTGACGTCTGCGGTCACGGTCAATGACGGCGGCACCCTCGGCGGTTCCGGCCGGATCGGCGCACTGATCGCCAACAGCGGCGGTCGCGTGGCACCGGGCAATTCCATCGGCACCTTGAATGTGGCCGGTGACGTGACCTTCGCGCCTGGCTCGACCTACGCGGTGGAGCTGTCACCGAACGCCAGCGATCGCATCGTCGCCAGCGGCACGGCGTCCATCAGCGGCGCCACCGTCAGTCTGTCGCTGGAAAACAGCCCGACCTTGCTCAGCACCGCTGAAGCGAAAAGCCTGCTCGGTCATCAGTACGACATTCTGCAAGCGGCCGGTGGCATCCAGGGCCAGTTCGGCGCCGTGGTGCCGGATTACCTGTTCATCGGTGGCAGTCTCGCGTACAGCGGCAACGGCATCGTGCTGAATGTCGAACGCAACGCGAGGTCTTTTGCCAGCGTCGGCCAGACCCCGAACCAGCGGGCCGTGGCCAGCGCCGTCGAAGGCATGGGTGCCGGTAACTCCGTGTACGAAAGCCTGTTGCTGTCGGCCACCGCCAGCGATGCACAGCAAGCCTTCCAGCAACTGAGCGGGGAAATCTACCCGGCCCTCGGTTCGGTACTGATTAACGACAGTCGTCAGTTGCGCGACGCCATCGGCGAACGCCTGCACGACGCAAACGCCGCGCAAAGCAACGGCTGGATCAAGGCCCTCGGCGCCTGGGGCACGACCGATTCGCAACACGACACCGCCGGCTACAGCACATCCATCGGCGGCCTGCTGGCAGGCGTCGACGGTGCGCTGGACGAGCAGACCCGCATCGGTCTGGTCACCGGTTACAGCGACAGCTCGTTGAGCATGGGTTCTGGCACGCATTCCTCGGCCAAGGTCGACAGTTACCACCTCGGTGCCTACGCCGGCCATGAGATGGGCGCCTGGCGCCTGAGCACCGGCGCGGCCTACAGCTGGCATCGCGCCGACGTCAAACGTGATCTGCAATACGGCGACGTCAGCGCCAAACAGAAAGCCAAGGTCGATGCCGCCACCACACAGGTATTTGGTGAAGCGGCCTATCGACTGAATCTGCAACCACTGGCCCTGGAGCCGTTCGCCAATCTGGCCTACGTGCATCTGGACAGCGACGGTTTCACCGAGAAGGGCGACGCTGCGGCATTGAAAAGCAGCGGCGACCAGCGTGATGCGGTGCTCAGCACCCTCGGCGTCAGGGCGATCAAGACAATCAACCTGTCGGGCACGCAAAAACTCGATGTCAGCGGCCATCTCGGCTGGCAGCACAGCCTCACCGACATCGAGGCCGAGCAGCATTTGCGTTTCGCCAGCGGCAGCGCGCCGTACAGCGTCGAAAGCTCGCCACTGGTGCGTGACGCCGCGCTTGTCGGCGTGCAGGCCAGCCTGGCAGTCACCCGCGACGTGCGGATCAACCTGGATTACACCGGACAACTGGCCAACCGTGAGAAGAGTCACGGCGTCGGCCTGAGCCTGAACTGGCAGTTCTGACTCACCGAGAGATGATCGTTCCCACGCTCCCGCGTGGGGATGCAGCCCGTGACGCTCCGCGTCACTGGACGCGGAGCGTCCCTAGAGGCATTCCCACGCAGAGCGTGGGAACGATCAACGGGGAGGGCGTGGGAACGATCACTTCAATAGACGGATTTTGTGCAACATCACTAAGGAAGGTCGCTGGATGAAAAATAACAACACCCCCGCGCAATCGGGTGGATGCTTTCGCCTGAAAACTCTCAATCGCGCCTTGCTTTGCGCCTTGGCCACCTGGGGTAGCGCACACGCTGCGCCCTATGTGGAAAGCGGCCGGGCAGGGGATGCCGCCAGTTGGCGCAGCGCCGAATTCCAGGCGGATTGGGGCCTGGGCGCGATTGGCGCGGATTACGCCTACGCCGCGGGTTACACCGGCAAAGGCGTGAAGCTGGGGATCTTCGACCAGCCGGTGTACGCCGCGCACCCGGAGTTTTCCGGGCCGAACAAAGTGGTGACCCTGGTCACCAGCGGCATTCGTGAATACACCGACCCGTACATCCCGGTCAAAGCCGGGGACGCGTTCCGTTATGACGGTTCGCCCTCGGTCGGTTCCGACGGCAAGCTCGGCGCCCACGGCACCCACGTTGGCGGCATTGCCGCCGGCAGCCGTGACGGTGGGCCGATGCACGGTGTGGCGTTCGGTGCGCAGATCATCAGCGCCGACAACGGCGACCCGGGTCCGGAAGACGGTATCGTGCGCGGCAACGACGGCGCGGTGTACAAGGCCGGCTGGGATGCGCTGATCGCCAGTGGCGCGCGGATCATCAACAATAGCTGGGGGATCGGCATCACCGACCGCTTCGATCTCGGCGGCCGTGACCCGGCGTACCCGCATTTCACCGTCAACGACGCGCAATTGCAGTTCAACGAGATCCGCACACTGCTGGGCACCAAACCCGGCGGCGCCTACGACGGTGCAATCGCCGCCGCGCGCAGCGGTATCGTGACGATATTCGCGGCGGGCAACGACTACAACCTGAACAACCCGGACGCCATCGCCGGCCTCGGTTACTTCGTGCCGGACATCGCGCCGAACTGGATCACCGTCGCCGCACTGCAAAAGAACCCGGATCTGGCCAGTGCCAATCCCTACATCATGAGTACGTTCTCTTCGCGCTGCGGCTACACCGCGAGTTTCTGCGTCTCGGCACCGGGTACGAAAATCTACAGCTCGATCATTGAAGGCACCAACGCCGACAACCTGACCACCGGCTACAAAAACTACAACGGCACCTCGATGGCCGCACCACACGTGGCCGGTTCCATGGCGGTGTTGATGGAGCGCTTCCCGTACATGTCCGGTGATCAGGTTGCCAGCGTGTTGCGCACCACGGCCACTGACCTTGGCGCACCGGGCATCGACGCCCTGTACGGCTGGGGCATGATCAACCTGCGCAAGGCCATCGACGGCCCGGCGATGTTTGTCACCGAGCAAGACATTCCCGAAGAATTCCGCATCCAGGGTGCCTATGGCTCCGGCCAGTTCGTGGCCGACCTGCCAGGCATCGGCGCGATCATCGACGCCGGCAAACCCACCGAGCGCGTGTGCACCGACATCACCTGCGGTCTCGACACCTGGCGCAACGACATTTCCGGCCACGGCGGTTTGACCAAGCAAGGGATCGGCACCCTGGTCATGACCGGCGCCAACACCTACACCGGTCCGACCCTGGTCAATCAGGGGCGACTGGCGATCAATGGCTCGCTGCAATCGGCGGTCACGGTCAACGATGGTGGCATCCTCGGCGGTAACGGGCACATCGCGGCACTGACCGCGAAGAGCGGCGGTATCGTCGCGCCGGGCAACTCCATCGGCACCTTGAACGTGGCCGGTGACGTGACCTTCGAACCGGGTTCGACCTATTCCGTCGAAGTCTCGCCGACCAGCAGCGACCGCGTTGTCGCTGGCGGCACTGCAACCATCGAGGGCGCAACCGTTGCGCTGACCCTGGAAAACAGCCCGACACTGTTGACCACGACTGAAGTGAAATCGCTGCTTGGCAGCCAGTTCAACATTCTGCAGGCGGCGGGTGGCATTCAAGGGCGCTTCGGCCAGGTCTTGCCGAGCTATGCGTTTCTCGGCGGCACCCTCGATTACTCCTCGGGCGGTGTTCAACTGAACGTCGGGCGTAACGGCGCGTCCTTCGCCAGTGTCGGCCTGACCCCGAACCAGCGTGCCGTCGGTGCAGCCGCCGAACGTCTGGGCGCGGGCAATGCGTTGTTCGAAACCCTGTTGCTGTCGCCGACCGCCGCTGTCGCGCAGGACGCCTTCCAGCAACTGTCCGGCGAGATTCACCCGGCCATCGGCACCATGCTGATCAACGATAGCCATTACCTGCGCGATGCCGTGGGCGAACGTCTGCGCGAGCGGGATCTGTTCGACGCCGGCGCACCGACCGATGACCGCAGCAACGCCTGGCTCAAAGTGCTGGGCGCCTGGGGCAAGAGCGATGGCGGCTATAAAAACGCCGACTCCAACAGCTCCATTGGTGGCTTGCTGGCCGGCGTCGACGGTTTGATCGCTGAAGATACGCGTCTGGGTTTCGTTACCGGTTATAGCGACAGCTCTTTGAACATGGGCAAAGGTACACATTCGTCTGCATCGGCCGATAGTTATCACTTGGGTGCGTACCTGGGGCATCAGATCGATGCCCTGCGTCTGACCGCCGGCGCGGCTTACAGCTGGCATCGCATCGACGTCAAACGTGATCTGCAATTTGCCGGTGTCAGCGGCAAGCAGAAAACCAAACGCGATGCGACCACCGCGCAACTGTTCACAGAAGCAGCCTACGATCTCGGTCTGCAACCGATGAATCTGGAGCCGTTCGCCAACCTGGCTTACGTGCACCTGAACAGCGACAGCTTCACCGAGAAGGGTGATGCCGCCGCACTGAAGGGCGGTGAAGATAACCGCGACGCCGTGCTGTCGACCCTCGGTGTCCGCGCCAAGCGCACGTTTGCCCTGTCGGACAAACATCAGCTTGAACTGGGCGCGACTCTGGGCTGGCAGCACAACCTGAGCAGCGTGGATTCCGACAGCCACTTGGCCTTCGTCAATGGCAACAGCGCATTCACGGTGCAAAGTGCGTCGATGGATCGCGATGCGGCAGTGGTCGGCGTTCGTGCCGGCCTGGCGCTCAATCGCGATGTCCGGGTCAACCTGGACTACAACGGACTGATCGGTTCGAACGAGAAGGACCACGGTGTGGGCCTGACGCTGGACTGGCAGTTCTAAGGTGTAGCGGCAGTTCGGCAAAGAACTGCCGTTTTTGAAAGGAAGAGAGAGCACGACATGGGACTGTTTGACTACAAAAATGCCGACGGCAAAGCGTTGTACAGCGATGCCATCGCACTGACGCTGTATTCCTACACGCCGACCGGGCAGGCTTTGCCCGGCACCGGTTGGGCGCCACTGGGCGCCACGGCACTGGGTTATCAAGGAAAGACCGACGCGAAAGGAACGTTCTTCGGCGAGAAGGACGGCTTCACCAGCGCCGAGGCGGAAGTGCTCGGCAAATACGACGCGGCGGGCAAGCTGATCGGTATCGGCGTGGCCTTTCGCGGCACGGGCGGGCTGGATTACAGCGACACCTTCGGTGACATGAAAAACAACCTGCTGGCAGCCATCGGGCCAGTGGATTACGCCACCAACTACGCGAAAAACGCCTTCGACAACCTGCTGAAGGCCGTGGCCGCGTTTGCCACGGCCCATGGCATCGCCGCCAAGGACGTGCTGATCAGCGGCCACAGCCTCGGCGGTCTCGGGGTCAACAGCGTGGCGGATCTGAGCGCGAGCAACTGGGGCGGGTTCTTCAAGGACGCCAACTACATTTCGTTCGCCTCGCCGACCCAAAGCAGCACCGGCACCAACGTGCTGAACATCGGCTACGAGAACGATCCGGTGTTCCGTGTGCTCGACGGCACCACGTTCAGCACGGCGTCGATGGGCAAACACGACAAGCCGCACGACTCGACCACCGACAACATCGTCAACTTCAACGATAACTACGCGTCCACCGCGCAGAACCTGGTGCCGTTCAGCATCGTCAATCCGCTGAACTGGTCGGCTCACAGCTCGCTGGGGTATGCCGATGGCCTGAACCGGGTGATCGACTCGAAGTTCTACAACCTCACCAGCCAGGACTCGACCATCATCGTGTCCAACCTGGAAGCGTCATCCCGGGGCAAGACCTGGGTCGAAGATCTGGGCCGCAGTGGTGAGCCGCACACCGGCAGCACCTTCATCATCGGCACCGACAGCAACGACTGGCTCAAGGGCGGGGCGGGCAACGACTTCCTCGAAGGCCGCGCCGGTGATGATCTGTTCCGCGATGACGGTGGCTTCAACATTCTGCTCGGCGGCCAGGGCCACAACACCTTCGATCTGCAGAAGCCGTTGCAGAACTTCAGCTTTGCCAACGACGGTGACGGCACGCTTTACGTGCGCGACGCGTACGGCGGCATCAGCATGACTCGCGACATCGGCGCACTGGTGAGCAAGGAGTCGGGGTCGTGGTGGAGCAGCAAGGAAATCACCTGGACCGTCACCGGCAAAGGCCTGGCCAATGGCAGTGAACTGACCCAGTACAACCATTCGCTCAATGGCGGTGCTCTCGGCGACACGCTGAAGGCCACCGCTGACGGCGACTGGCTGTTCGGTCTGGGCGGCGACGATCACCTGTTCAGCGACAAAGCCCATGTGACCTTCGTCGGCGGCGCCGGCAACGACGTGATGAGTGCGGTGGGTGGCAACAACACCTTCCTGTTCAGCGGCGCCTTCGGCTTCGATGCGATCAATGGCTACCAGGGCAGCGACAAACTGGTGTTCATGGGCGTTCAGGGCGCAGGGCAGGGCTACGACTACAAGCAACACGCTTCGCAGTCCGGCGCCGATACCGTGCTGAAGATTGGCGACTATGCCGTGACCCTGATCGGGGTGGGTGTGGCTAACCTGTCCGACTCGAATTTCGTGTTCGCCTGATTCCGTGTGGGAACCACCGCGGCTTGCGGTGGTTCCCATTGGGGTTGCATGACACAAATGTTGTAACTGAAATGCTCCGGAACGCCTCGGGAGGGGCGCTTTGGTTGTGAGCTATCTCTGAATAATTCCAACAAAGAGAGAGGCAACAGCAATGGGTGTGTACGACTACAAGAACTTCAGCTCAGCGGATTCCAAGGCGTTGTTCACTGATGCCATGGCCATCACGCTGTACTCCTATCACAACCTCGACAACGGTTTCGCTGTCGGGTATCAGCACAACGGCTTCGGCCTCGGCCTGCCGGCCACGCTGGTTTCGGCGCTGATCGGCGGCACGGATTCGCAAGGCGTGATTCCCGGACTCCCGTGGAACCCCGACTCGGAAAAACTCGCTCTGGACGCCGTGAAAAAGGCTGGCTGGACGCCCATCACCGCCTCGCAACTGGGCTATGACGGCAAGACCGACGCTCGCGGAACCTTCTTCGGCGAAAAGGCCGGCTACACCAGCGCGCAAGTGGAAATCCTCGGCAAGTACGACGCCCAGGGTCATCTCACGGAAATCGGCATCGCCTTTCGCGGCACCAGCGGCCCGCGGGAAATCCTGATCGGCGACTCCATCGCCGACGCCATCAATGACCTGCTCGCCGCATTCGGCCCCAAGGATTACGCCAAGAACTACGTTGGTGAAGCCTTCGGCAACCTGCTGAACGATGTGGTGGCCTTCGCCAAGGCCAACGGTCTCACCGGCAAGGACGTGCTGGTCAGCGGCCACAGCCTCGGCGGCCTGGCGGTCAACAGCATGGCGGACTTGAGCGGCAGCAAATGGGGCGGGTTCTTCCAGGACTCCAACTACATCGCCTACGCCTCGCCGACCCAAAGCAGCACCGACAAAGTGCTCAACGTCGGCTACGAGAACGACCCGGTGTTCCGCGCGCTCGACGGCTCGACCTTCACCGGTGCATCGCTTGGCGTACACGACGCGTCGAAAGTGTCGGCGACCGACAACATCGTCAGCTTCAACGACCACTACGCTTCGAACGTGTGGAACGTGCTGCCATTCTCGATCGTCAACGTCCCGACCTGGATCTCGCACCTGCCGACAGCCTACGGCGACGGCATGAACCGGGTGATCGAGTCGAAGTTCTACGATCTCACCAGCCGTGACTCGACGATCATCGTCGCCAACCTGTCGGACCCGGCGCGGGCCAACACCTGGGTGCAGGACCTCAACCGCAACGCCGAAACCCACAAGGGCAGCACCTTCATCATCGGCAGCGACGGCAACGACCTGATCCAGGGCGGCAGCGGCAATGACTACCTTGAAGGACGGGCCGGCAACGACACGTTCCGTGACAGCGGCGGCTACAACGTCATTCTTGGCGGCGCCGGCAACAACACCCTCGACTTGCAGCAGTCGGTGAACAAGTTCGACTTCGCCAACGACGGCGCCGGCAACCTGTACATCCGCGATGCCAACGGCGGGATCAGCATCACCCGCGACATCGGCAGCATCGTCACCAAGGAGCCGGGTTTCCTCTGGGGCCTGTTCAAGGACGACGTGACCCACAGCGTCACGGCGGATGGCCTGAAGGTCGGCAACAACGTCACCCAGTACGAGTCGAGCGTGAAGGGCACCACCGGCGTCGACACCCTCAAGGCCCACGCCAGCGGTGACTGGCTGTTCGGCCTGGACGGCAACGATCACCTGATCGGTGGCGTGGGCAATGACGTGCTTGTCGGCGGCGCCGGCAATGACCTGATGGAGTCGGGCGGCGGGGCGGATACGTTCCTGTTCAACGGCGCGTTCGGCCAGGACCGGGTGGTGGGTTACACCGCCAACGACAAACTGGTGTTCCTCGGTGTGCAGGGCGTGTTGCCGGGCGATGACTTCCGCGCCCATGCCACCTCGGTGGGGCAGGATACGGTGCTGAAGTTCGGCGGTGATTCCGTGACGCTGGTCGGGGTTTCGCTGAGCAGTCTCAGTGCCGATGGCATCGTGATCGCCTGAGGGTGACGTTGGAGGGGGAATTCTTTCCCTCTCCACATCAAAAGTGACTCATTGGCCACTACCTGACTCAAACCCCTGCACCAACAGGAAATGCGGACTAAAGCCAATGACGATGTAACCGTCATGTATAGGCAAGCCGCCATTGAGTACAGGAGATTCAAACGTGAAAGGTTTCAAGGGGTATATCGGTATCGTCGGGTTGGCGCTGCTTTCGGCCAATGCCTGGGCCGACTTGCCTCACAGCTCGATTCTGAGCCGCTATGGCGTCAGTACTGATGAATTGCCAAAGCCGGTCGAAAGCGATGAAGTCAAACCCGTTGAAGAGAAAAGCCGCTTTCATATCCAGCCCGAACAACCGTTCGTGACCGTGCGTATCGGCGAAAACAATGAGCCCGAAATGACCGGCAACCTGAGCATCGACCGCATGGCGCAACAGGAGCGTCAACGTTGCCAGCGCTTGCAGGAAGAAATGGTCCGGCGCGGTGAACGCGCGTTGAACTGCGACGGCACCCTTCCGGGCATGGCATTACCCCGCTGAAGAATGCAAAAAAGGCTGCGCGCCAACAGGACTGCAGCCTTTTTTGATGGGGTAACCGTCAATCTTCCTTGCGCACCGTGGCCACTTCGTCGGACTTCACGCGGATCTTCGCGCCGGAAATGTCCCGAAACTCATAAAAACCATCGTCGGACTTGGTTTTTGGCATGTCCTGGGTCAAATACTGCGTGCCGTTCTGCAACGTCACCACCGTCGGGGTCGAGCAACCGGCCAATGCCAGCAAAGCCACAGCTGCCATCGGCATAGCCATTTTTCTGAAATTCATACTCAGCGTTCCTCATTCAATTCGACCGATGCCGGTCTTCTAACGCGGTTGGTGCCGAATAGCCCGCAAAAGTTCGATGGACTGGCGAAAAAACCCGAATCGCGGATGCCACTGATCCTTTTCCGTTTGCACCCGGCGGGGCGGAACTGGTATCTGTACGCATAACCAGTATTCGTTCGCCATGGCCCCTTATCACCGTGACTTCCAGCCCCCTAGACGATCCGTTCTATTACCTCAACAACTTCCGGCAAGTGCTTGACTGGCTTGAGCTTCGTTATGCCGATGTGATGAGCGAAACGGAACATGCTTTCATCCGCGACTTCAAGGCACTGCCTCGCGGGTCCCAGGGTTTGCTGGTGCGGATGGTGATGCGCAAGGGCGTGCATTTTCGGGCGGGCAAGCTCAGTTATGCGGAAATTGGCGACATCGCGTTGGCCGCGCAGCCGTTGCTCGATCATGGCTGGCTGGATGAGCAGGCGCTGCTGTCGATGCCGGAGTTGTTCGATCTGTGTTTGAAGGCCGAAGTCCTGCAAGCCTTCGGCCCGGCCATCAACGAACCCAAGGGACGGAAAGTCGACTGGCTGCCGGTCCTGCATGAGCAGTTTCCCGAATCACGCCGCTGGCACGACTGGTGCCCGGCGAATGCAGATCGATTGTTCAGCCTGACGCTGATGGACCTGTGCGACCGGTTTCGCCTGATGTTCTTCGGCAACCTGTATCAGGACTGGTCGGAGTTTGTCCTCGCCGATCTCGGGATCTTCACCTACGAAAAAGTCGAATTCAGCGCCGATTCCCGGGGCCTGCGCAGCCGGGCCGACGTCGATGCCTGCCTGTTCCTGCACGATTGTCAGCAACGTTTCGAAGCGGGCGAGGCGCTTGAGCCGATTGCCGAAAAGCTGAGCGCTTTGCAGTTCGACAACCCGTGGCTGCAACGTCGACTCGGCAAGTTGCTGTTCCAGATCGGCCAGCATTGCGAACGCATCGGAGAGTTTGCCCTGGCCTTGAGCCTGTATCGCGACTGCGCCTACCCCGGCGCGCGGTTGCGGATGATTCGGGTGTTGGAGCGCTGTGGCGAATATGCGCTGGCGCTGGAGCTGGGCACGCTGGCCGAACAGACGCCGGAAAGCGCCGCCGAACAACAGGGCCTGCAACGGGCGCTGCCACGTCTGCGGCGCAAACTCGGCGGGCCGGCGCTCAAACGCGTTGCGCCAAGACAGGTGGAACGGCTGGATCTGCACTTGGAACGGCTCGATCCGGCGCTGTCGGTGGAATATCACGTGCAGGCGCACCTGCATGAAGACGCAGGCCCGGTGCATTACGTGGAAAACAGCCTGATCAATTCACTGTTCGGCCTGTTGTGCTGGCCGGCGATTTTCGCGCCGCTGCCGGGCGCGTTTTTCAATCCGTTCCAGCGTGGGCCGGCAGATTTGCTTCATGAGGATTTTCAGGGCCGTCGGGCCAAACTGTTCGAGGCCTGCCTGGCGGAACTCGACGACGGCCGTTATGCCGACACCATCCGCAGCCGATTTGCCACCAAGTGGGGTATTCAGTCGCCTTTCGTGTTCTGGGGCGCGCTCAATGAAGAACTGCTGGAACAAGCGCTGACCTGCCTGCCGGCCGAACACCTCAAGCACTGGTTCAATCGCCTGTTGCTGGACATCAAGGCCAACCGCGCCGGCATGCCGGACCTGATCCAGTTCTGGCCGCAGCACAAGACCTACCGGATGATCGAAGTCAAAGGCCCCGGCGACCGCTTGCAGGACAACCAGCTGCGCTGGCTGGAGTTCTGCCATACGCACCAGATGCCGGTGGCCGTGTGTTACGTGCAATGGGCGGAGCAGGGCGCTTGAGCTACAGCATTGCGGTGCGGGCGTTGTGCGAGTTCACCGCCAAGTGCGGCGACCTGGACTTGCGCTTCACACCGTCGCCCACCGCGCTGGAAGGCATCGCCGGTCACCGCACCGTCGCCTCGCGGCGCAATGACGCCTATCAGAGCGAAGTCGCGCTGGAAGGTGAATACCGCACGCTCAGGGTCAAGGGCAGGGCGGACGGCTACGATCCGACGCAGAACTGTCTGGAGGAAGTCAAAACCTACCGTGGCGACCTGAGCAAACAACCGGCCAACCACCGCGCGCTGCACTGGGCGCAGGCGAAGATCTACGGTTGGCTGATGTGTTGCCGGTTGCAGCTGGAGCAGATCAATCTGGCGCTGGTGTACTTCGATATCGTCAGCGAAAAGGAAACCTGTCTGGTCGAAGCCTTCAGCGCCGAAACCTTGCGCGGATTCTTCGAACAACAATGTGGCTTGTTCCTGGCATGGGCCGAACAGGAAATGGCCCACCGTGAGGCCCGCAATCACGCGGCGCAGCAGTTGAACTTTCCCCATCCCGAGTTCCGCACCGGCCAGCGTCATCTCGCCGAGTCGGTGTTCAAAGCCGTCAGCACCGGCCGCTGCCTGATGGCCCAGGCCCCCACCGGCATCGGCAAGACCCTCGGCACGCTGTTCCCGATGCTCAAGGCGCTGGCGCCGCAGCAACTGGACAAGGTGTATTTCCTGACCGCCAAGACCCCGGGACGCAAACTGGCACTGGACGCGGCGCAAGTGCTGTTCGATCGCAGCGAAACCCTGCCACTGCGGGTGCTGGAGATGGTCGCCCGGGACAAGGCTTGCGAGCATCCCGACAAGGCCTGTCATGGCGAGTCCTGCCCGTTGGCCCAAGGATTTTACGATCGACTGCCGGCGGCACGTGAAGCCGCCAGCCGATTGCAATTGATGGATCAGGCAGCGCTCCGCGATGTCGCCGCGCAACACTCGGTGTGCCCGTATTACCTGAGCCAGGAAATGGCGCGCTGGGCCGATTTGGTGGTGGCGGACTACAACTATTACTTCGATTTCAGCGCGCTGCTGTTCGGCCTGGCCCAGCTCAATCAATGGAAGGTCGCGGTGCTGGTGGACGAGGCGCACAACCTGGTCGAGCGCGGGCGGCAGATGTACAGCGCCACCCTCGATCAGGCGATCTTCAATGGCGTGCGCAAAACCGCGCCCGAGGCTTTGAAAAAGCCTTTGCAGCGGGTCAACCGTGAATGGAATGCCCTGCACAACGCGCAACTGGCGCCGTATCAGGCTTACGACAAGGCGCCGGAAAAACTCCTGCAAGCGATCACGTCGTGCAGCGCGAGCATCGGCGATTACCTCAACGACCACCCGCAAGGACTCGACAGTAGCTTGCAGAATGTCTACTTCGAAATGCTGCAATTCGGTCGCGTAGCGGAGTTGTTCGACGCGCACTACCTGTTCGACATCAGCAAGCGCGACCTCGACCGCAAACGCCCGTTATCGCAACTGTGCCTACGCAACGTGGTGCCGGCCGCGCTGCTCGGCCCTCGCCTGAAAGCGGCCCGCAGCAGCGTGCTGTTCTCCGCGACCCTCAGCCCGCGCCACTATTACGCCGACTTGCTCGGCACCCCGGCCGACACGGTGTGGATCGACGTTGAATCGCCGTTCAGCGCCGAACAGTTGCAGGTGCGGATCATCAGCCAGATCTCCACCCGATTCACCCATCGTCAGGCGTCGCTCGAACCGATTGTCGAGCTGATCGCCCGCCAGTTTGGCGAGCGCCCGGGCAACTATCTGGCGTTCTTCAGCAGCTTCGATTACCTGCAACAGGTCGCGCAACTGCTCGCCGAACGGCATCCGCACATCACGCTCTGGCAGCAATCGCGGGGCATGGCCGAAGGGCAGCGGCAGGCGTTTCTCGATCAGTTCACGGCGCACAGCCAGGGCATCGGTTTTGCGGTACTCGGCGGCGCGTTCGGCGAAGGCATCGACTTGCCCGGAGCCCGGTTGATCGGTGCCTTCGTCGCCACGCTGGGTCTGGCGCAGCTCAACCCGGTCAATGAACAGATGAAACGGCGCATGGCGGCGATCTTCGGTGCCGGTTATGACTACACCTACCTGTTCCCCGGCGTGCAGAAAGTGGTGCAGGCCGCCGGGCGGGTGATCCGCACCCAGCAGGATCGCGGTGTGGTCATGCTGATCGACGACCGTTTCGCCGAGAGCCGGATCCAACAGTTGTTGCCGCGCTGGTGGCAGCTCGACCATGCAGATGCGCCTTTCCAATCCGCCGGTTTGACGCATACTCCTGTTATTGAAAATCTGCTTTGAGCCAAGCCTGATGAGCGAGAACAAGAAGTCCGCTGCGATCGAAGAAATGCGCTTTCGCCTGCTGATCGATGCCGTGGTCGATTACGCGATCTACATGATCGACCCCAGCGGCATCATCACCAGCTGGAACTCCGGGGCCAAACGCTTCAAGGGTTATGAGGAAGCCGAGATTCTCGGCGAGCACTTTTCGCGGTTCTACACCGATGAAGATCGCGCCGTCGGCATGCCGCAGCGCGCACTGGATACGGCGATCCGCGAAGGGCGGTTCGAAGGTGAAGGCTGGCGGGTGCGCAAGGACGGCACGCACTTCTGGTGCCACGTAGTGATCGACCCGATTTTCAGCCCGAGCGGGCAGTTGCTCGGGTTTGCCAAGATCACCCGCGACCTCACCGACCGCAAGATGGCCGAGGAAACCCTCAAGCAAAGCGAACAGCAGTTCCGGCTGCTGGTGCAGGGCGTCACCGATTACGCGATCTACATGCTCAGCCCGGAAGGCCGCGTGACCAACTGGAACCCCGGCGCGCAGCGGATCAAGGGTTATGCGCCCAATGAAGTCATCGGCAAACACTTCTCGATGTTCTACACCCCGGAAGACCGTGAAATAGGGGAGCCGCAACGCGCCCTGGAAACCGCCGTGCGCGTAGGGCGCTTCGAGAACAAGAGCTGGCGCCTGCGCAAGGACGGCACGCGGTTTCTGGCGCATGTGGTGGTCGATGCGATTCGCGGCGAAACCGGCACGCTGCTCGGCTTTGCCAAGATCACCCGGGACGTGACCGAAGCCCACCAGGCGCAACTGGCACTGGAGCAAACCCGCGAGGCGCTGTTCCAGGCGCAGAAGATGCAGGCCATCGGCCAACTCAGCGGCGGTATCGCCCATGACTTCAACAATCTGCTGACGGTGATCCTCGGTAATCTGGAGATCGTGCGTAAACGTGTCGGCGACGATCCGAAGGTCAGCCGCCTGTTGGAAAACGCCACCCAGGGTGCATTGCGTGGCGTGTCACTGACCCAGCGCATGCTGGCCTTCGCCCGGCGCCAGGAACTCAAGACCGAAGCCGTGGACATTCCGAAACTGGTGCAAGGCATCACCGGCCTGTTGCGCAGTTCACTGGGGCCGGGGATTCGCATCGAAACGCAGTTTCCGGAAAATCTTGAAACGGTGCTGGCCGATACCAACCAGCTCGAACTGGCGGTGCTCAACCTGGCCACCAACGCGCGGGATGCGATGCCCGAGGGCGGCAGTGTGGTCATCGGCGCGCAGCCGCAAGTGGTTCTGGAACAGAGCCAGTCGAGCCTGGCGGCGGGGCGTTATGTCTGCCTGAGCGTGACCGACACCGGCGAAGGCATGGACGACGAGACACTGGCCTCGGCGACCGATCCGTTCTTCACCACCAAAGGCCTGGGCAAGGGCACGGGGCTGGGGTTGTCGATGGTGCACGGCTTCATCGAACAGCTGGGCGGGCGTTTCATTCTTAAAAGCGTGAAGGGGCAGGGGACTTGTGCGGAACTCTGGCTGCCGGTCGCCGTCGACGGGGTGGCGGCCAAACCTCTGAGCCCGAGGCCATCCACGGCGTCAGTGCCGCGACTCAGTGTTCTGGTGGTGGACGATGACAGCCTGGTGCGCACCAGTACCAGCCTGTTGCTGGAGGATCTCGGGCACCGGGTCATCGGCGCGGCATCCGGTGCGCAAGCTCTGGAATTGTTCGACCAAGGGGAAGTCATCGACCTGATGATCACCGACATGGCCATGCCGAAGATGAGCGGTGCGCAACTGGCCCACGCGGTGCGTTTGCTCAAGCCAGACCTGCCGATCATCCTGGCCACCGGTTATGCCGAGCGCCTCGAAGGCTTTGCGGCGGAGTTGCCACGGCTGTCGAAACCGTTCAATCAGATGAATCTGGTGGAGATCATCGCCCAGTCGATGAAATGACAAAAAGAAGCCCGGCCATGAAGGCCGGGCTTTTTTTTTTGCGTCGGTGTCAGGCCTTGCGTTGGGCCAGACTGCGTTCCATCCGCGCGATGCCTTCTTCCAGCAGCGAGCGCGGGCAACCGAAGTTCAGGCGCACGAATTGCTGGCTGTGATCACCGAAATCCAGTCCCGGGCTGAGCCCGACGCGGGCCTGTTCGAGGAAGAATTGCTGCGGATTGTCCAGCCCAAGCGCCGAGCAATCGAGCCACGCCAGATAAGTGCCCTGTGGCACGTTGATCGTCACGCCCGGCAGACGGCTACGAACCGCTTCGACCAGAAAATCACGGTTGGCTTGCAGGTATTGTTTGAGTTCCTTCAGCCACGGGCCGGCCTCGCTGTAGGCCACGCGAGTGGCTTCCATACCCAGCGGATTGACGCTGTCGACCATGCCGCAGCGGGCGTGGTTGACCCGTTCGCGCAGGGCGCTGTCCTGAATGATCATGAACGAGGTCTTGAGGCCGGCAATGTTGTAGGCCTTGCTCGCCGACATCAGGGTGATGGTGCGACGGGCGATCTCCGGGCTCAGGGACGCGGTCGGAATGTGCACGCGACCGTCGTAGCACAACTCGGCATGGATCTCGTCGGAGATGATCCAGGCGTCCTGCGCCACGCAGATGTCCGCGACTGCTTGCAGTTCTTCACGGCCAAAGACCTTGCCGACCGGGTTGTGCGGGTTGCTCAGCAACAGGGCGCCGCCACCGGTCAGGGATTCACGCAAGGCGTCCAGCGGCGTGGCGTAGGTGCCGTTGGCCTGGGCGGTGAATTCCAGCTCGACCCGGTTCAGACCCCAATGGCCCGGCGCGTGACGCAGCGGCGGGTAGTTCGGGGTTTGCACCACGACGTTCTGCTGCGGCTGTACCAACGCTTTGAGCGCCATGTTGAAACCCGACTCGACACCCGGCAGGAACACCAGTTCCTGGGGTTTCACGCGCCAGGCGAATTTGTCCCACAGGTCGGCGACGATGGCTTCGCGCAGGTTGTCCTGGGCCACGCTGTAACCCACCAATGGGTGCAGCAGACGCTGTTGCAGCGCCTCGATGACTACCGGGGGGGCCGCGAAATCCATGTCAGCGACCCACATCGGCAACACGTCGGCCGCATAGCGGCTCCACTTGGTGCTGCCGGTGTTGTGGCGGTCGAATACCTGATCAAAATCGAAAGTCATGCGCGGTCTCTGAAGGCGGAGATGGGTCGTGCCCGCGATGATAAACCTCCATCCCCTATGGGCGCGAACTTGTGACCGATGAATGGCCGACGGTCGGTTTTCACACTGGGCAAGCGCACGTTGTCTAGAGTGAAAGGATCGGCATTTGTCTGCCGCAACCGTGTTTGTCCAGAAAAACCCGGCTCAAGTACCGGGTTCCACCTGATCAGGAGTGCACGATGGATCTCAGCCGTCGTCAGTTCTTCAAGGTCGCCGGTATCGGCCTTGCAGGCTCTAGCCTGGGCGCGTTGGGCATGGCCCCGACGCTGGCCTTCGCCGAGCAGGTGCGCCACTTCAAGCTTGCCCACACCCATGAAACCCGCAACACCTGCCCGTATTGCTCGGTCGGTTGCGGCTTGATCATGTACAGCCAGGGCGATACGGCGAAGAACGTTGCGCAAAACATCATCCATATCGAGGGCGACGCCGACCACCCGGTCAACCGCGGCACGCTGTGCCCGAAAGGCGCGGGTCTTCTGGACTTCATTCACAGCCCCGGCCGCTTGCAGTACCCGCAGGTGCGCAAGCCCGGCAGCAGCGAATGGACCCGGATCACCTGGGACGAAGCGCTCGACCGCGTCGCCGACCTGATGAAGGCCGACCGCGACGCCAATTTCGTCGAGAAGAACGCCCAGGGGCAAACGGTGAATCGCTGGCTGACTACCGGGTTCCTCGCGGCCTCGGCGGCGTCCAACGAAGCGGGCTATATCACCCACAAGGTGGTTCGCAGTCTCGGCATGCTGGGGTTCGATAACCAGGCGCGTGTCTGACACGGCCCGACGGTGGCAAGTCTTGCCCCGACGTACGGCCGTGGAGCCATGACCAACACCTGGACCGATATCGCCAACGCGAATCTGATCCTGGTGATGGGCGGCAACTCCGCAGAAGCGCATCCGTGCGGCTTCAAATGGGTCACCGAAGCCAAGGCGCACAATGCGGCGCGGCTGATTGTGGTCGACCCCAGGTTTACCCGAACCGCGTCCGTGGCCGATTACTACGCGCCGATTCGCACCGGCAGCGACATCGCGTTCATGGGCGGGCTGATCAATTACCTGCTGACCGAGGACAAGATCCAGCACGAGTACGTGCGCAACTACACCGACGTGTCGTTCATCGTCAAAGCCGGGTTCGGCTTCGAGGACGGACTGTTCACCGGTTACGACGCGGCCAAACGCAGCTATACCGACAAATCCAGCTGGGGTTACGAACTGGGCGAGGACGGCTTTGCCAAAGTCGACCCGACCCTGCAGGACCCGCGCTGCGTCTATCAGTTGATGAAGCAGCATTACAGCCGCTACAACATCGACCTAGCGAGCCAGATCTGCGGCATGCCGGTCGATGCGATGCAGAAAATCTGGGAGGAAATCGCCACTTGCTCGACGCCGGGCAAGACCATGACCATTCTCTACGCGCTGGGCTGGACCCAGCACTCGATCGGCTCGCAGATCATCCGCAGCGCGGCAATGGTGCAACTGTTGCTGGGCAACGTCGGCATGCCGGGTGGCGGGGTCAACGCCTTGCGCGGGCACTCGAACATTCAGGGTCTGACGGACCTCGGGTTGCTTTCCAACTCGTTGCCGGGTTACCTGACGCTGCCGACCGACGCCGAACAGGACTACACCGCCTACATCAAAAAACGCACGCAATTGCCGTTGCGGCCGGGGCAGTTGTCCTACTGGCAGAACTACAGCAAGTTCCACGTCAGCCTGATGAAAGCCTGGTACGGCGCCAATGCCACGGCCGAAAACCAGTGGGCCTACGACTACCTGCCGAAACTCGACATTCCCAACTACGACATCCTCAAGGTGTTCGACCTGATGGGGCAAGGCAAGGTCAACGGCTACATGTGCCAGGGCTTCAACCCGATTGCCGCACTGCCGGACAAGAACCGGGTGATGGCGGCGCTGGCCAAACTGAAATGGTTGGTGGTGATGGATCCGCTGGCCACCGAAACCTCGCAGTTCTGGGAAAACGTCGGGCCGTACAACGATGTGAAGAGCGCCGATATCCAGACCGAAGTCATTCGCCTGCCGACCACCTGCTTTGCCGAAGAGGACGGCTCGCTGGTCAACAGCAGCCGCTGGCTGCAATGGCATTGGAAAGGCGCCGACGGCCCGGGCGAGGCGCGCACCGACGTGCGGATCATGACAGAGCTGTTCATGCGCCTGCGTCAGCGTTATCAGACCGAGGGCGGGGCCTATCCCGATCCGATCCTCAAACTGTCCTGGCCGTACAAGATTCCGGAAGAACCGTCGCCGGAAGAAATCGCCAAGGAGGTCAACGGCTACGCCACCACCGATTTCACCGACGCCACGGGCGCGGTGATCAAGGGCAACTCGCAACTGGCGGCGTTCGCCCAGCTCAAGGATGACGGCAGCACGGCTTCCGGTTGCTGGATTTTCTGCGGCAGTTGGACCGAGGCCGGTAACCAGATGGCCCGGCGCGACAATTCCGATCCTTACGGCATGCATCAGCATCAGGGCTGGGCGTGGGCCTGGCCGGCGAACCGGCGGATTCTCTACAACCGCGCCTCGGCGGATGTGTCGGGCAAACCGTGGGACCCGAAAAAACGTCTCGTGTGGTGGAACGGCAAGGCCTGGGGCGGCACCGACGTGCCGGACTACAAGGCCGACGTGCCGCCGGAAGCCGGGATGAACCCGTTCATCATGAACCCCGAAGGCGTGGCGCGGTTCTTCGCCGTCGACAAGATGAACGAAGGGCCATTCCCCGAGCACTACGAGCCGTTCGAAACGCCGATCGGCATCAACCCGCTGCACCCGGACAACAAGAAAGCCACCAGCAACCCGGCGGCGCGGATCTTCGATTCGGTGTGGGACAGCCTCGGCGTGGCCAAGGATTACCCATACGCCGCCACCAGCTATCGGCTGACCGAGCATTTCCACTTCTGGAGCAAACACTGTCGGCTGAATGCGATCGCCCAACCGGAGCAGTTCGTGGAAATCGGTGAAGTGCTGGCGAAAGAGAAGGGCATCGTAGCCGGCGACCGGGTGCGGGTCAGCTGCAAGCGCGGGTTCATTGAAGCGGTGGCGGTGGTGACCAAAAGGATCCGGCCGTTGCAGGTCAACAACCAGGTGGTGCACCAGATCGGCATTCCGCTGCACTGGGGTTTCACCGGCCTGACGCGTCACGGTTACCTGACCAACACCCTGGTGCCGTTCCTCGGCGATGGCAATACCCAGACCCCGGAATCCAAGTCATTCCTGGTCAACGTGGAGAAACTATAAATGGCCAGCCAAGACATCATTGCCCGCTCGGCCACCACAACCCCGGCACCCTCGGTGCGCAATCAGGAGGAAGTCGCCAAGCTGATCGACACCACCAAATGCATCGGCTGCAAGGCCTGCCAGGTCGCGTGCTCGGAATGGAACGAGTTGCGCGACGAGGTTGGCCACAACCACGGCACCTACGACAACCCGCAGGATCTGAGCGCCGAATCGTGGACGTTGATGCGTTTTACCGAGCACGAAACCGACGCTGGCAACCTCGAATGGCTGATCCGCAAGGACGGCTGCATGCACTGCGCCGAGCCTGGTTGTCTGGCGGCGTGCCCGAGCCCGGGGGCGATCATCAAGCACGCCAACGGCATCGTCGACTTCGATCAGGATCACTGCATCGGTTGCGGTTATTGCATCACCGGTTGCCCGTTCAACATTCCGCGCATTTCTCAGAAGGATCACAAGGCCTACAAATGCACCCTGTGTTCTGACCGCGTGGCCGTTGGGCTAGAGCCGGCCTGCGTGAAAACCTGCCCGACCGGGGCGATTGTCTTCGGCTCCAAAGAGGACATGAAGACCCACGCCGCCGAACGCATCGTCGACCTCAAGAGCCGTGGTTTCGACAATGCGGGCCTGTATGACCCGGCAGGCGTCGGCGGCACGCATGTCATGTACGTGCTTCATCATGCCGACACGCCGAAGATCTACGCCGGGCTGCCGGAGAATCCGGCGATCAGTCCTTTGGTAGGTTTGTGGAAAGGCATCAGCAAACCCCTGGGCCTGCTGGCCATGGGGGCGGCGGTGCTGGCCGGGTTCTTCCATTACGTGCGGATCGGCCCGAACCGCACCGAAGAGGATGATCACCCGGAACCGCCCGACACCTCGGTACACGTGATCGACCCGGCGGTGCACACCTTCGATCCACGCGGGGAGGACCGGCCATGAGCAACAAGACGATCCTGCGTTACACCGCCAACCAGCGCACCAACCACTGGCTGGTGGCGATTCTGTTCTTCATGGCCGGGCTTTCGGGGCTGGCGCTGTTTCATCCGTCGATGTTCTGGTTGACCAACCTGTTCGGCGGCGGGCCGTGGACGCGGGTTCTGCACCCGTTCATGGGTGTGCTGATGTTCGTGCTGTTCCTTGGCCTGGTGTTTCGTTTCTGGCGTTCCAACTTCTTCATCGACAACGACTGGAAGTGGCTGCGGCGCATCGACCGGGTGCTAATCAATGACGAAGAGACTGTGCCGCCGGTGGGCAAATACAACGCCGGGCAGAAGATGCTGTTCTGGACTTTACTGCTGTGCATGCTCGGGCTGTTGTTCACGGGGCTGGTGATCTGGCGCGCGTACTTCAGTCATTACTTCGGCATCACCACGATTCGCTGGGCGATGTTGCTGCATGCACTGGCGGGGTTTGTGCTGATCCTGAGCATCATCGTGCACATCTATGCCGGCATCTGGATCAAGGGCTCGGTGGACGCGATGCTGCATGGTTGGGTCAGCCGCGCCTGGGCCAAGAAACATCACGCACTCTGGTATCGCGACGTGGTTTCCAAGGAAACACCGGAGCGACCGGTCACCAAAAAGGGCTGACATTTGCCAACCATTCTTGAACCCGGGGAAATCGAAGCGGCGGCCAGTGCGCCGCCGTTTCTGTATTTGCCGCCGCACAATCTTTTCCTGCTGCGCGCCGAACGTCTGGAACGCTTGGCGGCCGGCCATCCGCTGGCCGACTACCTGCGCCTGATCGCCGGATTGTGTCGCGTGCAGCAGCAGATCCTCGACGATCCGCCCTCGACCGGGCCGATCGATGAGCAACGGATTGAGGTCTGCCGGCAACACGGCATGCCGCCGTTCGCCGCCGATACCTTGATCCGTGAGGACACGTGGCAGGCGTACCTCGACGCCTTGCTACAACGCTACAACGCGCCGGAGCAAACCGCCGTGGCCGAGGCGCTGACAACCCTGCGAGTTGCCAGCGCCGGTCAGTTGCGCGCCTGGGCCGTGGCGCTGGTCAGCGGTCAGTATTCGCTGGTGCCGGCAGCGCTGGTGCCGTTCCTTGGCGCGGCGCTACAAGCGGCCTGGAGCCATTGGCTGTTGAGTGCACCCAATCTGCAACTGGCGCCCGGCAACAGCCTCAGCCAATGCCCGGCCTGCGGATCGCCGGCCATGGCCGGGGTGATCCGCCATCGCGGCAAACACAATGGCTTGCGCTATCTGGTGTGTTCTCTGTGTGCCTGTGAATGGCATGCGGTGCGGGTCAAGTGCGTGTACTGCGAACAGAGCAAAGGGCTGGAATACCTGAGCCTTGAGGATGATCGTCACGCTGCCAATCAGGCGCCGTTGCGGGCGGAGGTCTGCCCGAGTTGCAACAGCTACCTGAAATTGCTGTACCTGGAAAACGATGCGGACGCTGAAGCGCTGTCGGCGGATTTGAGCAGTCTGCTGCTGGACATGCGTCTGGCCCAGGACGGTTATCAGCGATTGGCGCCGAATCTGTTGCTGGCGCCCGGAGACGAATGAACCGAGCGTCTACACTCTGGCGCAACGGCTTTTTATCCGGAGCGCCTGATGCCTGCCAGTGTTGCCCAGCGTTTGCCATCCATCGACAGTCTGTTGCGTCATAGCGCCTTCCAGCCATTGGTCGAACGCCACGGGCGTGAGGCGCTGCTGGCGGCGTTACGCCAGTTGTTGGACGATTTGCGCGAAACAGTGGTGGCGGGGCAGTTGTCCGCCGTTGAAATCAGCCCCGAAGCGCTGGCCGGCAGGGTCGCTGAACGCCTGTCGATACAGCAGCGCAGTCAGGTGCGGCGGGTGTTCAACCTGACCGGTACGGTTTTGCACACCAACCTTGGCCGCGCGCTGCTGCCGGAGGAAGCCATCGAAGCCGTGCAACTGGCGGCGCGTTATCCGTTGAATCTGGAGTTCGACCTGGCCAGCGGCAAGCGTGGCGACCGCGACGATCTGATCGAAGGCCTGATCCGCGAATTGACCGGCGCTGAAGCCGTCACCGTGGTCAACAACAATGCTGCGGCGGTGCTGCTGACGCTCAACAGCCTCGGCGCACGCAAGGAAGGCATCATCTCTCGCGGTGAGCTGATCGAAATCGGCGGCGCCTTTCGCATCCCCGACATCATGGCCCGCGCCGGTGTGCGCCTGCATGAGGTCGGCACCACCAATCGCACCCACGCCCGGGATTACGAAGCGGCGATCAGCCCGCGCAGCGGTTTGATCATGCGCGTGCATGCGAGCAACTACAGCATCGAGGGTTTTACCGCCCGCGTCCCCACCTCCGAGCTGGCCGAACTGGCCCATCGTCATGGTTTGCCGCTGCTCGAAGACCTCGGCAGCGGCAGCCTGCTGGATCTGACCCGCTGGGGTTTGCCAGCGGAGCCGACGGTGCGTCAGGCGCTGCTCGATGGCGCGGATATCGTCACCTTCAGTGGCGACAAACTGCTCGGCGGGCCGCAGGCCGGCGTGATTGTCGGGCGCAAGGAGCTGATCGCGAAAATCAAGAAAAACCCGCTGAAACGCGCCTTGCGGGTCGACAAGATGACGCTGGCGGCGCTGGAAGCGGTGCTCGGGCTCTATCGTGATCCGGATCGCCTGGCTGAGCGTTTGCCGACCTTGCGTCTGCTGACCCGCCCGCAAGATGACATTCTGGCTCAGGCCGAACGCCTGCAACCGGTGTTGACCGGCGTTCTCGGTGAAGGCTGGACCGTCACTGTCGTGGCGGCGCTGGGCATGATCGGCAGCGGCAGCCAACCGGTGGCGCGTTTGCCGAGCGCCGCGTTGTGTGTGCGGCCGCAGGTTTCGAAACGCCTGCGCGGGCGCTCGCTGTTGAATCTGCAGACCGCGTTGCGCGAGTTGCCGATACCGGTGCTGGGGCGGATCGACGATGACGCGCTGTGGCTGGATCTGCGGCAACTCGACGACGAACCGGCGTGGCTGGCGCAGCTCGGGCCGTTGCAGACATGATCGTCGGCACCGCCGGGCACATCGACCACGGCAAGACCTCGCTGCTTCAGGCGCTGACCGGTCAATCCGGCGACCGCCGACCGCAGGAGCGCGAGCGGGGCATGACCATCGACCTGGGTTATCTCTACGCCGAGCTGGCGCCCGGAGCAGGGCTGACCGGTTTCATCGATGTGCCGGGGCACGAGAAATTCACTCACAACATGCTCGCCGGCGCCCAAGGCATTGATCTGGTGTTGCTGGTGGTGGCGGCGGATGACGGCGTGATGCCGCAGACCCGCGAGCATCTGGCGATCGTCGAGTTGCTGGGGATTCCCCGGGCGCTGGTAGCGATCACCAAGGTTGATCGGGTCGAGGCGGGCAGGGTGGTGGAGGTTCGCCAACAAATCGAAGCCCTGTTGGCGCCCGGTCCGTTTGCCGGGGCGCCGATGCTGGCGGTTTCAAGTGTGACGGAAGAGGGTGTCGATGCCCTGCGGCAGGCTTTGTTGCAGGTGCAAAGTGAAGTGTTGAAACGTAGTCGCGAGGGTGGATTTCGTCTGGCCATCGACCGGGCATTCAGCGTGGCCGGTGCCGGGATTGTCGTGACGGGTACGGCGCTGTCGGGAATGGTTGCCGTGGGCGACAAACTGATCCTCGGGCCGCAGGGCAAAACGGTACGGGTGAGGGGGCTGCATGCCCAGAATCAACCCGCAGAACTGGCGTTTGCCGGCCAACGTGTTGCCCTGAACATCAGCGGTGATCGTCTGGAGCTCGGGCACATCCATCGCGGGCAATGGCTGCTCGCCGAAGCACTGTTCGCACCGACTCAACGCCTGGATATCGACTTCCAGTTGCTGCCCGATGAGACGCGCACCTTCGAACACTTTCAACCCGTGCACCTGCACCTCGGCACGCAAGACGTGATTGCCCGTGTGGCGCTCTTGGAAGGCCCACGACTGCTTCCGGGCGAGCGCATGTTTGCGCAATTGCTGACCAATACCCCGGTGCATGGCGTGAAGGGCGACAGACTGATCCTGCGCGACTCGAGTGCCCAGCGCACGCTCGGTGGCGGTCAGTTGCTCGACCCGTTCGCCCCGGCCCGGCAACGGCGCAGCCCTGGGCGTCTGGCGCAATTGCGGGCGCTGGCGATCAGCAGTGATCTTGAACAAGCGTTGCCGACGTTGCTGGAATACAGCGAAAGCGGCATTGATCCGCAGCGTCTGGAGCGTCAGTTCAACCGTCCACGTGAAGGCTGGTTGCTGCCGGACAACGTCCGTCTGATTGAAACCCGTCAGGGGCAGAGGCTGTTCAATGCCCAGCGCTGGGGCATTCTGAAGTTCACGCTGCTGGAGCAACTGGCGCGTTTCCATGAACTGGAACCCGACCAGATGGGCCCCGACCGTGATCGTTTGCGGCGCTTCAGCGGACTGAACATCGAGCATTCCACCTTCATCAGCCTGCTGGAGGAACTGCGCAGCGCCGGCTCACTCACCGCCAGCGGCCCGTGGTTGCACTTGCCGGATCATCAGGTTCGCCTGAGCGCCGACGACGAAAACTTGTGGCAAGCCTTGCAGCCGCTGTTCGAACAGGCCGGCTTCGACCCGCCATGGATACGCGACGTGGCCAAAGCCGTGGGCCAGGACGACGCCACCGTTCGGCTGTTACTGCGCAAACTGGCGCGGCTGGGCGTGATGCATCAGGTGGTGCGGGACCTGTTCTTCACCGACATCACCCTGCGGCAAATGGCGGCTGTGCTGCTGCGTCTGGGTGAAGAAAATCCGCCGATTCAAGTCACGGCGTTCCGCGATGCGCTAGGCTTGGGACGCAAACGCAGTATCCAGATCCTCGAATACTTCGACCGGCTCGGTCTGACCCGGCGTCTCGGCGAGGGCCGGCAGATCCGCTTCGACAACGCGCTGGCCAACCCCGGCGCCGACTGAGTTCAAGGAAGGCAATCGCGCCCGGTGGCGCGGCCGGGCTTCAAACCCGGTTGGGGACGGCATCCGTTCCCGGGCAGGTTCGACTCCGGCTGCCTTCCGCCAATTACCTGTTCTTATCGGGCGAGGGGTGCCATCAATAAGCCACTGCCGTAGAATCACGCCTCTTTTTTCGCTTCAGGCTCGGATAAAACAATGCAAGGCAATCAGCAAGACATGGACGTACTTCGCGGATGGTGTGCTTTTGTCGAAGCGACCGGGTTGGCCAAGAGCCGGGTGAAAGAGACCGATGTTTATCAGGAACAGCACGTCAGGCTCTCTGCAGACAATGTCGAAGAGGACTCGACCGGGTTTCGTTTTTCGCTGCCTGCTGATCAGACCCAAGTGCTCGAAGAACGCTTTGTCAAAGTCAGTGAAGAGGGCATTGCTCAGGCTGAGGCCCTGCAACTTGGCTTTCCACTGTTGCGCGTGATCGAGGGAAAACAAACGTTTTTCGTTCCGCTTTTCCGTTACTCATTGCCTGATAACTGGCATACCCAGTCCGAATTGAGTGTGTGCGTCCCGGTCAAGCAAGGGGTTGACGTGGTTCCCGATATCGACGCGTTTCGGGCATACCTGGACGTCGATTTACAAGAGTTGGGCGCCGAACGTCACATGATGAGCCTGGCCGCAGCCTGTACGGGAAAGCAGGGTGAAACCTTCGTCGCGGTTTTCCGGTCGTTTCTGGCCTGGATCAATTATCGCCTCGCAGGGTTGAAAGCCATCCGTAACGATGTTGCCGATGTGTACCTGGAAAAAGCCGTGACCGGGCTGATCTGTCATCCAGTGGTCAGCGACTTCAACTCTCGCGAGCAACTCAAGGACTACAAGGTCCTGCTTCAACGTCCCGACCTGAAAGCCTCGCCTTTGCTGCAGCGGTACATAATGCAGCGTTCGCTCGGCAACCCGGCGCCGCGCAACCAGTTCTCACGCTTTCCGTATGGCCTGTTCGAGCGTAAATACCCTCTGGGCAGGGGGCAAATGCAAACGTTGACCCAGGTTGCCAGCGGCGTACCGCTGGTGGCAGTCCAGGGCGCTCCCGGCACAGGCAAAACGACCTTGTTCAAGTCGTTGATTGCCAGCCGGATTGTCGAAAGGGCATTAGTCTGTATCGCCGGAGAAGACCGTAACCTGGGCGTCGTCGTGACATCGACGGCCAAAAAAGCGGTGGAGAACGTCATTGACGATTTGCGTGACGACCCTTGCCTGAAAGATTTCAGCTGGTTCTATTTTCTGTGCGGGGACAAGGCACAGGTCACCTCTGAAATTGATCGGGTGCACACGCTTCTGCGCCAACTCGACGAGCAGTCCTACGACAAGGAAAAGCAGAACGCCTTAGCGGACCGGATCGTCGGGATCCAGCAAACGATTGATGGTTTTTACGTGACGTATCTGCGTTTGCTTGCAGGTTTCGGGGAGGCTCGCTCTGCCTTTTCGGATCTTTCACCCGAAATTTTTCGCGAGCGACTGGACGCATCGATCCGCAGCGTGTGCGAAAGCAGCAAAGCGCTGGGCCTGATCGATAAACCGGAGCAGTCGCTGGATTACGCTGTTCTAACCAGCCACTGCAAGGGTGCGCTGGATGCGCTGGCTGCCGACAAAGTCAGATACACGCAAGCGAAAGACCACTTGTCTCGCAGATACACCAAACTCATTGATGCTCCATTTGATGAGACGGCGTATCAGCCGTGGCTCGAGAGCACACTCAGCGAAACACTCCAGCACCATTTTGCCGACTACCCGACGGGTTTTATGGCATCGCTGCGTGCATGGATCTCTCGCCGCAAATATACCCGTGCGTTCGACCACCTGAAAAAGAGCTGCCCCGAGGACATGAAGACCTACGGGCTCGATGGCCTCGATCATGCACACCTCGCGGAACTGGCCCGCAATCGGGGTGACGTATTCAGCGCCGGTAATGCCGAGCAGATATTTCAGACCTTGAGAGTGGGGCCCCCGGAAACCGCCCGGGAGGTGTCGCTCAAGCTACTGGCCAAGACCATTGACGAGGTCAAACAACGTTCCAGCGACTGGCGGCGTTACGAGGCGGCCCGTGACAGCTTTTACGCTGAGTTCCCGGAAGGCGACTGGATAGAAGTGTTGCGTCTGCGCTTCATCACACAGCAACGCGCGCTGTTTGAGCACGCCATTGACTACCTCTGGCAGGAGCTGCTTCGACAGAAAGAGGCGCTGGGGCAGGTATTGCCTCTCTGGTGCAATATGCTCGACGGCCAGACCGACAGCGGTTTTTACAAATGGAAGGACAAACTGCAAGAGTTCTATCGGTTGATCAGCCTTGCTTATCCGGTCATGGCCTCGACGCTGGCATCGGTGCAGAAGCTGCCAGGATACAAACTCGCTGACCTCAACGGATTCAGCCCCTACGCACTGAGCCTGGTGGATGAGGCGGGGATGGTTTCCGCAGAGTCGCTGGTTCCGTTGCTGGCACGCAGCGAAAGAAGCATCGTCGTGGGCGACCCGCTGCAGATCGAGCCGATCCGCACGCTTGGCTCGGCCATGGCCGGCAAGCTCAAGGACCAATACTTCGTCGACAATACTTTGTATGAAGCTGTGTCTCCGATGTTGGTGACCGCCTACCATCGCGCCGCCGGTTCCTTGACCGGTGCAGTCACGGACATGGGCGATGGCATTGTGCTCGACGAGCATCGGCGATGCCGACCGGCCATTGCCGAACTGTTCATGCAAATCGCCGGCTATAGGGGAGTACAGGTGTGCACGCAGCCTGCCGAACCGCGAATCCAGGCAGCGTGCGACAACATGGGTGGTTTCAATCTGATGTTCTATGGCGTCGAAGGTCGTAAAGGCCCGATGCCCAATACCAATCAGGATGAAGTCGAGGCAATCGGGTTGTTGCTGGACAAGCTGGAGGGGGCTGGTTACGACCTCACCCAGGACGTTGGCATCATCACGCCATACTCCAATCAGAAAAACCTGTTGATCAAAGCCTATGGCGAGCGGGTCGCTCAGCGAAAGGCACTCAAAATCGGATCGGTACACCAGTTTCAGGGTGTCGGTTTCGAGGTGATCATTTACTCACCGGTGATTTTTCAACGGACCGATCGCGATCACTTCCAGAATGGCAAGCCCAACCTGTTGAACGTCGCCGTATCGCGGGCCAAGCAACAATTCATTGTTGTCGGTAACCAGCACCGCTTGTTAAGCGCCGGAAAATCGCTGGAAAAAATGGCGCGGGTCTGCTCTGCCTCGTTTTTCGTCAGCATGGAGCATCAGAGTCCATCCTTTGCCGGTGTCACACCTGGTGGCGTCAGGCACTACTTCGATTGCGACCACATCCAGGCATTCGAATCGCTTATTACGTCCAGCCAACGCTCTTTCGTTGCAGTGGTGCCGTGGATTCGCCAGGGAATCAGTCATAACCATCCACCGCTCAAACTGCTGCAAGCGGCGCAACAGCGTGGTGTTGAAGTGAAGGTCTACTACGGGCATGACCATATCGAGCATCCCAATGCCGATGACGGTGAAACAGGCTTGATAAAAGCCTATCAAAACAAGCTCGGTCCCGAGAACGTCATCCGCCTTCCCGAAGGTACGCACGAAAAAATCCTGCTGGTTGATGATCAAGTCGCAATGGTGGGAAGCTGGAACTGGCTTTCGCACAGTTATTATCGCTACTGCGAAATGTCCACCGGCACGCCGCTGGCGTTACGTCGGGAAACGAGTGTCGAGTTGCGGGACCCCGCATTGATTAATCAATTGAAGTCGCGCATCACAAGCCGCAATGAGGGGCAATCGCCGATGCGCTGATTCAGAACCCCAACGGGTACTGAATCACCACGTAGATCCGGTCAATATCATCCCCCGCCTGAGCACTGTTGGCCCGGTGCGAGACGTGGGACAGCTGCACGGAAAGATCCTTCGCGGCGCCGGACTGGACGATGTAGCGCAGGTCGATGTCACGCTCCCAGTGCTTGCCGCCGTCGCCTTGCTGTGGCTGGTATTGGCCGCTGTCTGCGTCGAACGGGTTGTAG
Source organism: Pseudomonas sp. GW821-FHT11G12 (assembly GCF_058808055.1). NCBI lineage: Bacteria > Pseudomonadati > Pseudomonadota > Gammaproteobacteria > Pseudomonadales > Pseudomonadaceae > Pseudomonas > Pseudomonas sp. GW821-FHT11G12. The sequence continues at coordinate 1,302,952 of NZ_JBXARH010000001.1, read as the reverse complement.
GCGCCGCCCTTGGGCGCGTGAGTACCGTCGATGTGGCTGCCGGAGACGTAGCGGGTCATGAAGTTCAGGCCGGGAATGCCGAACGCACCGAGATCGAGGTCGTAGCGGGCTTGCCATGAGCGCTCGTGGGCGCCGTTGAAGTCGGCGTATTTGATCGAGTTGGCCAGGTAGATCGAGTCGCCACCGACGAAATCGAATGGTGTGTCACCGTTGACGCGTTGCCAGCCGAGCATCACCGCGTGGGCGCCAAAGGTGTATTTGCCCGAGAGGCTGAACGCGGTGTTGTCGATTTCGCCGGCCAGAGCCTGCCCGGTATCGCGGGTGTGGTAGATGTTGGCGTCGATCAATACGCCGGACTGTTTGAAATGCAGGTTGGCGTAGTACTGGTGCCAGGTTTCGCTGAGGTCAGACGCGTACAGCGCGCCGCCTACCGGGCTTTCACTGAACAGGTCTGCGCCGATGAAGCTGATCCCGCCGGCCTTCGTATTGGCGCCATAACCCTGGAAATCGCCTTTGCCGGTAGAGCTGTCCTGATTCTTGAACGCCGTGAAATGCCCGGCCACCAGATTCACATTGTCGATTTCGCGGCTATTGAGTAGAAAACCGGTGGCGTATTCCGGTTGCAGACGTTTGTCCGAGGTGTCGAACACGGGCGTCTCTACCGTCATTTCGCCGAAGGCGAGGGTGGTTTTCGAGGCCTTGAGTTTCAGCGCACCGCCCGCGCTGGAATAGTCACTTTCGCTACGCCCGTCGCTGTCCACGGGCAACAGACCGGTGCCCGAATGTCCTCGGCCACCATCCAGTTTCAGCCCATAAAAGGCATGGGCATCGAGACCGAACCCGATCGTTCCGTCGGTGAAACCGGATGCGAAAGTGCCGATAAAACCCTGAGCCCATTCCTGTTTGTAGTTCTTGCCGCTGGGCGAGGGCGAGCGGTAGTCGTTGCTCAGGAAGAAGTTGCGGCTGAGCACTTCGCCTTTGGCGTCATCCAGAAAACCACTGGCGCAGGCTGAGTTGGCCAGACCGCCAAACAGCAGGGCCAGCGTGATACGCGATGGCGGAAAACCTTTCATGTGTCAGTGACCGGCGTTGATGAAATGTCGCCGGATAATCGTGCTGTCTGCTTCCGGAAGATTGAGCGGGTGTGCTGAGTTGCCTATCTGACAACCCTTGATCGCTGAACTACGCTGCGTTCTGTATTCCCGCACTCATAACTGTGGCGTAAGGAACTGACACATGCGGAGCCGGTTGCCTGCGTTGTTGATGGTTGTTTTCAGCGTGTTCTGCTCGACACTTCTGTGGGCTGAAGACAGCGCAAAACCTGCCGACGAGCCTGTCGAGTTGAAGGTAGCCAACCGCAGCATCATGGTGTTTCGCGCCACGCTGCTCGGGGAGGCGCCGGCATCTCGGGTCAAACGGGCCAAAGCGGTCATCGCCGAAGCCCTGGATGAGTCGGATGACCGTACCGTCACTGTTGACCCGATGCAGGACAACTACCTGGTGCTGCTGGGCAACAAACGGGCCTTTATCGTCTCGCCCAAGGATGTCGACAGCCTCGACTATCCCTCCGTGCAGATGGCGGCGCAGGGCGCGGCGGAAAAGTTGCGTCAGGTCGTGGCGGAAACGCAGGAAGCCAGGAGCCTGCATCGGATGCTACGTGCGCTCGGCGCTGCGGCGCTCGCCACCGGCATTTATTTCGTGCTGCTGTGGGGCATCGCCTGGTTGCAGCGTCGATGGCTGAAGAGATTGCCCGAGCTGATGCGTCGGCATACCCAGGCGCTGAAGGTCGGACGAATTCCGGTAGTGGATGCCAATTACCTGTATCCACTGGTCATTCGCGTGTTCTGGCTGCTGCGCTGGTTCGTCATTCTGCTGTTGACGTATGAATGGCTGGGTTTTGTCCTGTCGCGATTTCCGTACACCCGCCCTTGGGGTGAGAGCCTCAACAACTACCTCATCGAGGTTGCCAGCTATCTCTTGCAGGCCATCGTGGGCGCCATCCCCGGGCTGGGCGTGGCGCTGGCGATTTTCTTCATTGCCCGAGGCGCCACGGCGTTCAGCCGTCGGGTGCTGCGGCGCATGGCAACCCCGGGAACGTTCAACTGGCTGAACGAGGAAACCCTGCAACCCACCCAGCGCCTGACGTCTCTGGCGATCTGGCTGTTTGCGCTGGCGATGGCCTATCCGTATTTGCCCGGCGCCGGCACTGACGCCTTCAAAGGGTTGTCGGTGCTGATCGGCCTGATGATTTCGCTGGGTGCCACCAGTGTGGTCGGGCAGGCGGCGGCCGGGCTGATCCTGACGTACACCCGAACCTTGCGCCCAGGTGAATTCGTGAAAATCGGTGAACATGAAGGCACGGTGACGGAACTCGGCATGTTCACCACCAGCATCCGCACCGGGTTGGGAGAGGTGCTGACGCTGCCCAATTCGATGATCACCGGCACGGTCACCAAGAACTACTCACGCACGGTGCAGGGCCCTGGTTATGTGGTCGACACGGTGGTGACCATCGGCTACGACACACCGTGGCGCCAGGTGGAAGCGATGCTGCTGGAGGCGGCCCGACGAACGCCCGGCGTGCTGGAGATTCCGCCAGCACAAGTGTTCCAGACTGCGTTGTCCGATTTCTATCCCGAATACCGTCTGGTGGCGCAGGCCATTCCCAGTCAGCCTCGTCCGCGTGCCGTGTTGCTGAGCATGCTGCACGCCAATATTCAGGATGTGTTCAACGAATACGGCGTGCAGATCATGTCTCCGCACTATCTGGGTGACCCCGAAGAAGAAAAACGCGTGCCGAAGGAAAAATGGTTTCCGGCCCCGGCACAAGCGCCAACGGATACGTGACAGCCTCAATCGACAACAGGCAATTCAACCCTCGCCACCAGTCCCGAGCCTCGGCGATTGCTCAAGGTCAGTTCTCCGCCCTGTTCACGAACAATCGCCCGGGCTGCCGAGAGGCCGAGCCCGACACCGCCGGTTTCACGGTTGCGCGAGGTTTCGAGGCGGAAGAACGGATCGAACACCCGTTGCAGCGACTCTTCGGGAATGCCCGGCCCTTCGTCGCAGACTTCGATGCAGATCGAGCGAGCATTGCGACTCAGTGCAATACGCGGACGCTCGCCGTATTTCACGGCGTTTTCCAGCAGGTTGACGATCACCCGTTTGATCCCCAGTGGCCGACCGTCATAGACCATGTGGGCAGGACCGCTGAAGTCGATGAGCAGGTTCTGGTCGCGGTAATCGTCAAGGACGGTTTGCAGCAGCTCCGACAGATCGAACGCTGTAGGTTGTTCAAGCTGTGTGCCTTCACGGAAAAACGCCAGGGCGGCGTTGATCATCGATTGCATTTCTTCGATGTCGCGAATCAGTTTCTGCTGATGATCGAGGTCTTCCATGAACTCGCTGCGCAGGCGCATCCGGGTCAATGGCGCGCGCAAGTCATGGGAGATGGAGGCGAGCATGTGGGTGCGTTCGCCAATGAAATGCTGGATCTGCGCCTGCATGGTGTTGAAGGCGATGATGGCCTGGCGGATTTCGTGGGGCCCTTCGATCTCGATGGGCGGTGCGTTCAAATCACCGCCAAAACGCCTCGCGGCGCCGGCAAAACGTTGCAGCGGATTGGCCAGTTGGCGGGTGGCAATCCAGGCCACCAGCAACGTCGCGACCAGGCCCAGAGCAATGATCACCGCGATCCGGGCATCCAGGCTCAGTCCCCAGCTTCGCTCCGGTGGCGTGAATGTCAGCCAGCTGCCATCGGCCAAAGGTACGAGGGCGACGTAATGCGCCTGCGCACTGCCCGGCGGCCAGTCGTCGGGGTTGAATACTTCGATTTCCCGGTCATCACCGAGCAATTGTCGCAGCGCAGGAACCTTGCCGGTCTCGACCGGTTCGCCGTCCCCGGGCAGATTGAACTGGCTGCGTTGCGCATTCCATAACACTTCAAGCGTCGAACTGCTGGCCGCGCTCGCCAGTTGCGGGCGCAATTGGGCGGGCGCCGCCTCGATCACGCGGGTGCTCGCGGCAATCCGCTCCAGCAATCCGGTTCGTTCGATGGGTGGACGAGCCCAGATGCCCGCGACCTGCACAAACAGCGCATTGAGAATCAGCGAGGCGATCATCGCCGCAACGATGGTCAGGGCAATCCGGCGACTGAGGGTGTCGCGCCGCAAGAGTCGGCCGATCATGAACGGCTGACCTTGGCCGTGAACATATAGCCGCCATTGCGCACAGTGCGGATCAGGTCCGGGCGCTTGCTGTCCGGTTCGATCTTGCGCCGCAGCCGGCTGACCTGCACATCGATGCTGCGATCAAAGGCTTCATGACCCTGGCCGTGGGTCAGGTCGATCAGTTGCTCGCGGGTCAGGATGCGCTGGGGATGCTCGAGAAAGACCAGCAGCAGATCAAACTCACCGCCGGACATCGGGATCATTACACCCTCGGGTGAGCGCAGTTCCCGGCAGGTGATGTCCAGGTGCCAACCGGCGAAGGTCATGACCGGTCGCGCCGGTTCGCTGGTGCGCTGGCCTTGTTCGCCGGCGCGCCGTTGCAATGCGCGCACCCGGGCCAGCAACTCCTGGGGCGCGAAGGGCTTGGTCAAGTAATCGTCGGCACCCAGTTCCAGGCCGACGATCCGGTCGCTCAGTTCAGCCATGGCCGTGAGCATGATGATCGGGATCCCCATCTGCGCGCGGATTTTCTGGCACAGGCTCAAGCCACCTTCACCTGGCAGCATCAGGTCAAGAATGATCGTGTCCGGCCGCGCCTGTTCGATGGCGGCCCACATGGCCTGGCCATCGGGTGCCACGTCGACGTCGTAGGCGTGCTGAACGAAGAACTTCTTCAGCAGGGACAGAATTTCCACGTCGTCATCGACGATCAGCAGTCTGCTCACGTTTGCAGGATCCATGAATCAAAAGAGGGCATCTAAAACCATTTCGAAGGCGGGGTCATATATTTCAATCGAGCAACATTCCTTCGGTGCGGACATCAGCCAGACATCCTCGGGCAAAAAACCTCGGGCACTCTGCCGGCATTCCATCCAAGGGGGTTCATATGAAGGATATGAAAAGCGCTTATTCCACTCAGGGGCATGGCGCGGTGCGTCCACTGATCCTGACCCAGCGCACCAATACCGGCGCTCTCAATGCGCCGATCTTTTTCCAGGAAACCTGTCTGGGGATCGCCCAGGACCAGAGCCAGCTCGTCATGCGCCGCTACTTCGAGCGCTTCAGCCCGGCCGACAGCCATTGGGTGGAATACATCCACTCCATTCCCACCGCCGAATTCATTCACTGGATCATGACCCACGGCCAGTTGCGCATCGAGTGTTCTGAAAATACCCCGTTCAGCCAGATTCAGGCCGCAGGGGAAACGCATTGATGAGAAACCATCACTCACTGGCGCTGTTGCTCGCAGCCAGCCTGAGCCTGTCGGCATGCAGCAATAAAAAGGTCGCGCCTGACATGTATTCCGGGTTTTTGAACGACTACAGCACGCTGAAGGAGCAGCAGACACCCTCGGGGCAGACGATATTGAGCTGGATCAGCCCGGCGTTGGCGAGTGGCCGCTACACACGGGTCTATCTGGCGCCAAGCCAGTTTTATCCGAAGGTCGAACCGACTGGACGAATTCCGCAGAGCACCCTGTCGGGTGTGACCGGCTACTACGACGCGGCCCTGAGGCAAGAACTGGGAAAAGTGCTGCCATTGGCTTCGAAGCCCGGCCCGAATACGTTGGTTGTGAGGCCAGCCATCACGCAGGTCGCCACCAGTACCCAAGGCCTGCGGTTTTATGAATGGCTGCCCGTCACCCTGGTCGCGGCCGGCGTCAGCACGGCTGCCGGCATTCGTGATCAGGACAGTGAAATCGCCACTGAAGTGTCCCTCGAGGATGGTTCGACCGGCGAGGTCGTGGCGAAGGTTGTCCGCAAGGGCACAGGCGTTCCACTGGAAAACGACAAGCAGGTGATGACGGCCGATAACGTCAAGGGTGTGCTCGATGGTTGGGCCACGGACTTGAGTCAGTCTTATGTTGTGGCCCGCAAAGCATCGTTACGCTGACAGCGCCGAGGTCAGAGACTTGCTTTCACCTGCAGTCCGAACACCAGTGCATTGTCGATGTTCTGCCCGGAAAACGCGCCCGGCTCGATGATGTACTGCACGTTCGGTCGCAGGGTCAGCCATGGGGTGGCCTGGTAGCCGTAATCGAGTTCGATCAACTGTTCAGCACCGTCCAGATTGGAGAGCGGCGTGCCGTTGGCCAGCGCAGCGTCTTGTTGCACGTCGCGGCTGCGCGGGTTTTGCACGGCCCGGCCGTAACCCAGGGCGACGGTGTCACGCGGGCGACCTTCGAACGGTTTGTACAGGACCACGCCGGTGCCGTACCACTTGCTGAACGGTGAAGCCGCTTCGCTGGCCGCCGAGTATTGACCGAAGGCGTGCAGGCTGCGGCCCTCAGATGTCTGCGAACTCCAGACGGCCTGATCGATCAGCAGGTAATGACCGCCGCGACCGGACACTTCCTTGTCGCTGCCGATGCGTTTCACGTCGGAGCTGTCGTAGTAGTAGCCGAGTTTGTATTCGCCGGGCAGGGTGCCCGCGCGTTTGTAGACCAGTTCGACAGGGACCACGGTGCCGGTGGTGTGTTTCGGCCCCAGGTGCCAGGCGCGGCTGGAGTTGCCGTTGCTTTCGGGGTCGACGTTGAACGCTGCAACCCGCAGTTGCCATTCCGGCGACAGGTCATATTTCACCCGCACACCGAGGTGAGCGTTGGGGTAGTTGGTCCAGCCGCTGCCACCGGACATGTTCAGCGGGTGGCCGCAGAAACCGGCGTTCATGAAATTGCAGAGGATGCCGCTGTCGAGGCCGCCGAGGTCGTTGCCCATGGCCATGTAGCCGAGTTTGACGTTCAGTGCCGGGGTGAAAAGGGTGCGCTCGTAACTCAGTTCGGTCAGACGCGTGTAGAGGCCACCGTAGTTTTCCTGGATAGGCAGACGGTTGCCGACCAGATCCTCCGAGGCGCTGTTGCCGCGACGGTCGTTGATGGTCAACTGGACCTTGCCCGCGTTGTCCACACCATAGATTTTGCTCAGGTCGAACTGTGCGCCGAGCTTGATGTTCTGCGAGTAACGGGCGGAACGGTGCAGGCCGCCGTCGGCGTTGTAGGCGGTTTCGCCAGTGTAATCACCGGTGAACTTGATGCCGTCTTCGTCGAGTTGGTGGCGCAAACCGCCCCAGTCGCCGGTCAGGGTATTGCGGGTGAACACGTTTGAATCGGTGTCGGCGAAGGCGGGCAGGGCGGAGCTGCAGGCAAGAGCGAGCAGTACGCCAGTGTGGGAAAAGCGAACAACGAATGACATTGCTGAAATCCAGAGCCAAGGACATGAAACGACGCGACACCCGAAGGTGTCGCGCACAAGTGAAGTGAAGGAGGGCGCAGCGGTTTACGGCAGGGCGTAAGCCATTACGTAGTCACCGCGATCGGTCGATTGACGAGCGCCACCCGCGGTGATGACCACGTACTGCTTGCCGGTTTTCGGCGACACATACGTCATTGGGCCGCCCTGACTGCCGACCGGCAGACGTGCTTTCCAGATTTCTTCACCGTTGCCGCTGTTGTAGGCGCGCAGGTAGAAGTCCTGGGTGCCGGCGATGAAGATCAAACCACCTTGAGTCGACAGCGTGCCGCCGAGGGTTGGCAGACCGATCTTGATCGGCAGGTGCATGCGGATGCCCAGGGGACCTGTGTCTTCAACGGTGCCGACCGGAACCTGCCAGGCGACTTTTTGGGTCTTCATATCGATGGCGGTCAACGTGCCGAACGGCGGCGCCTGGCATGGAATGCCGGCCACCGACAGGAAGCGGTTCTTGTTCACCGCGTAAGGCGTGCCTTTCAGCGGAACGGCGCCCATGCCGGTGTTCAGCGCTTCGCCACCGGAGGTTGCCTTGCCTGTGTTCTGCGAAGGGATCATCTGAATCCACAGACCCAGTCGCATGTCGTTGACGAAGATGAAACCGTGCACCGGGTCAGTGGAAATGCTGCCCCAGTTCATGCCGCCCAGCGAACCCGGGAAGCTCAGCGTTTTGTCAGTGCCCGGCGCGGTGTAGAGACCGTCGTAACGCATCGACTTGAAGTCGATCCGGCACAGCAACTGGTCGTACGGCGTGGCGCCCCACATGTCCGATTCGGTCAGGTGCTGGGCACCGATCTGCGGCATGCCCACGGATTTAGGCTGGGTCGGCGAGTAGGGCTCGTTCGGAATGTTCGACGCCTTGACCGGTACTTCTTTTACTTCGGTCAGTGGTTTGCCGGTGGCGCGATCCAGCACGTAAATCTGCCCGGCCTTGGTGCCGATCACCAGCGCCGGCACGGTTTTGCCGTCCTTGGTGAAGTCGATCAGGCTTGGCTGCATCGGCAGGTCGAAGTCCCACAGATCGTTGTGCACGGTCTGGTAGACCCACTTTTCTTCGCCGCTGTTGGCGTCCAGCGCCAGGATCGATGCGCCGTAGGTGTGGTCGAGTTTGCTGCGTTCCACGCCGTAGATGTCGGTGGAAGAGCTGCCCATTGGCAGGAATACGGTGTTGGTTGCCGGGTCGTAAGACATTGGCGCCCAGCTGTTCGGCGTGCTGCGAACATAGGTTTTGCCATCGGCCGGCGCCTTTTTATCCTGCGGGTTACCCGGGTCGAACGCCCAGCGCATGGCGCCGGTGATCACATCGAAACCACGGATCACGCCGCCCGGCATGTCGGTCTGAACGTTGTCGGCCACGCGACCGCCAACGACGACGGTGGTGCCGGCCATCAGTGGTGCGGAGGACAATTGGTAGTAGCTGTCCGGGACATCACCCAAACCGGCCTTCAGATCAACCTGGCCGTTGTTGCCGAAACCCTGGCAGAACTCGCCGGTGTCGGCATCGACTGCGATCAGGCGCGCGTCGATGGTGTTGGTCAGCAGACGGCGTGTGCAGTTGGCGGCGGGAGCGGCCGGGGTATCGGTCACAGGCGAGCTGGCTGGTTTGGCGACCGCAGCGCTGGCGTCGAAGTAGGCCATGCCACGGCAGCGCTGCCAGACTTTCGACTGGGCGTTGATGGCGTTTTTCCAGAGTTCTTTACCGGTGTCGGCATCCAGCGCGATCAGGTTGTTGTGCGGGGTGCAGATGAACACCTTGTTGCCGATCTGCAGCGGGGTGAGTTGGTCTTCAGCGCCATTGCCGTCACTCTCGGCGATGTCACCGGTGTGGTAGGTCCAGGCGACTTTCAACTTGTCGACGTTGGTGCGGTTGATCTGGTCCAGCGCAGCGAAGCGGCTACCACCTTCGGTATTACCGTAGTGCGCCCAGTCTTTCTGCGCCTTTTCCGGTTCGACCGGAGTGAGGCCCGGGCCGGTGCCGGTAGGGGCGACGGTCGGGTGCGCGACGAACATGTTGCCGGCCGCTACGGCCAGGCCGACCGCCAGAACAGCGGCAACGCCGTACGCGCCACGTCCCGGAACGCCACCATTAGCGCGCTTGAGCATCGGGTAGACCAGCGCGACCGCCAGGCCCACGGCGCTGAACATGAACAGACGAGAGAACACCGGCCAGAACACCAGGCCTGCGTCGCTCACGGCCCAGATCGCCGTCCCCAGCAGAAACGCGGCGAAAAGCCACGCACCGGCAGGTTTGCGACGTGCGATCAGCAGGCCGGAAATGGCCATGACCAGACCACCCACCAGGAAGTACCAGGAGCCTCCCAGGCTGACCAATTTCACACCGCCAGCGGCCAGTGCCAGGCCGAGCAGGGCGATGATCACCCCGAGCCCGACCAGAATGAATGTTGATATGCCCGAGAGGCGTTGACTCTGCTTCACGTTGAATGTCCCGTTGAAATGAGACGTGCAGTATATAGATAGGTAACTACCTAGTTAAATCACTAATTCAGAATGAAGAGAGATTTGGCGCTCAATGGCGTTTCGGAAAGACGCCGGGCGCATCCACGCGGATCTTCAGGGGTTATTGGAACGCCAGGAAAGTCGGATTTTTGCCAGCGGATATGGAATTTTTGACAGGTTGATCGCGGCTTGGTGGTTCCCGCCGAACAGGATCGGCGGGAACGGCATTTGGCTGTGGGCGAGAAGAGGGCTTAGTTAGCCATCACCTCATCCAGTGCCTGCTCAAGCGTGCTGACCGTACGTTCGATGTTATGCAGCTTTTCCAGTCCGAACAGACCGATACGGAAAGTCTGGAAGTCGGCCGGTTCGTCGCATTGCAACGGCACCCCGGCGGCGATCTGCAGGCCGTGGTTGGCAAATTTCTTACCGTTTTTGATATCGGCATCATCGGTGTAGCTCACCACGACGCCTGGGGCCTGAAAGCCGGCTGCGGCCACGCTTTTGAAGCCTTTGCCGGTCAACATTGCGCGCACCCGATCACCCAGAAACTGCTGTTCGCCGCGGACCTTTTCGAAACCGTAGGCTTGCGTCTCTTTCATCACGTCGTTGAACCGCGCGAGGGAATCACTGGGCATGGTCGCGTGGTAGGCATGTCCGCCCTGTTCGTAGGCCTGCATGATCTGCAGCCACTTTTTCAGGTCGCAGGCGAAGCTGCTGCTTTGCGTCTGCTCTATGCGCTCGAGGGCCAGAGCACTGAACATCACCAGGGCGCAGCAAGGGGAGGCGCTCCAGCCTTTTTGCGGTGCGCTGATCAGCAGGTCGACGGCGCATTTGTGCATATCAACCCAAAGCGTGCCGGAAGCGATGCAGTCCAGGACGAACAGGCCACCCACTGCATGCACGGCGTCGCCGACGGCCCGCAGGTACTCGTCGGGCAGGATAATCCCTGATGAGGTTTCAACGTGGGGGGCGAAGACAATCTGCGGCTTCTGCGCCGCAATGGCTGCCAGCACTTCGTCCAGAGGGGGCGGGGCGTAGGCAGCCTGGCGACCCGTTTCGACCGGTCGGGCTTTCAGTACCGTAGTGGCCGCCGGGATGTTGCCCGTCTCAAGGATCTGGCTCCAGCGATAACTGAACCAGCCGTTGCGTATCACCAGACATTGCTGGCCGGTAGCGAACTGTCGCGCCACCGCTTCCATGCCGAATGTGCCGCTGCCCGGAACCACCGCAACCGCCTCGGCGTTGTAGACCTGTTTCAGGGTCTGGGAAATGTTTTTCATCACTGCTTGAAATGACTGCGACATGTGGTTGAGCGAGCGGTCGGTGTAGACCACCGAGTACTCGACAAGCCCTTCAGGATCGATTCCGGGATATAGCTTTGACATGGGGTGACTCCTTAAGTGATTCCCTGGCAGTCAAAAGGTCTGGCGAACATCATCGGGAACCAAGTCTAGGCAAAAGGCAGGGATGAGCAGATTGAATTGCAGAAATGACGATAGAGTGGTCATCAATGCCTCAATCGTTGTGTGAAAAATGAATCGTCCGCTGTTTATTTCTCTGGATGGGCCAAAAGGAACCGGCAAAACCACATTACTGGAAGCCGTTACGGCAGTACTGAGGGCCGACAACAAGAAAGTCATCCGACTTTGCGAGAGAAAAAGCGATCCCTACCGGGGTGCCACCATGGCCCTCGTCAACGAACTTGCCAGAAATCATTCCCGGGATCTGGAGTGGGCGGTGTGTCAGCGCTTTGCTGATAGCCGTAGCTGGATCTCCCGGCACGTGCTGACTGAACAGCCGGTGGGCAGCATTATCTTGATCGATCGCTGGTATCCGTCTGACGCCGCGTTTCGCCAAACCGTCCCGTTTGCAGAGATTCTCCAGTTGAACATCGAGCGAAACGTGCAGGTGCCTGACCTGCATGTCGGCGTCGTCACCGCGCCGGATATTTCATGGGCCAGGGCAAAGGCACGATCCAGAGGACTGGGCGGTACTGTGATCCAGAAGCACGCTGAGCATGTCGCGTGTACAGAGACGTTCGAGCAAGCGGCTGCCGATCATGGCTGGGCTTTGTGCCGTAATGAAGGAACGATCGAAGACGCTACGATGCAGGTGGTTTCCGAGATCCGTAAATTGTTTGGCTGATCAAGAAAGACGCCGAGCAGCCAGCACCCCATTCAAAAACATTTGTTCAAGCGTCCGCGCCGAATCCGCATGGGCCGCACGCCCGCGCAGTTCGGCATCCACCAGCCCGTAGACCAACGATACGAACAACTCGGTGAAGATTGCCGCAGTGATATCGATGCGAAACAGCCCAGCCTGCTGGCCTTTCAAAAAGAACCCGTCCAGCGCCTCCAGATAAAACAGCCAGCGTCTGCCCCCCTGTTCCAGATCGAGAAAATCAGGACGGTATTGCGCCATCAAAAAGGCCAGCAACTCGCGGTGGGCGAGGTGTTCACGAATCAATCGGCGCAGCGCCTCCAGCGGTTCCAGGTGCTGCAGGCCGGCGTTGTCGATGATCAGCTTTAGTGTGCTTTCTGCGTGCTCTTCCAGTTTTGCGGTCAGGTTTTCCCGTGTTCCGCAGTAGCGGTGCAGGGTGGCCTTGCTCACGCCTGCCAGTTGCGCCAGTTCCTTCATCGTCGCCCTCGGCCGGTTGGCCACGGCCAGGGTCAGCGACTTGAGCAGCTGTTCATCATGGGAAATCGAGTTCATCAGAGGCCTTGAGCGGTGTTCATATAAGATTCACAAAATACCCACATGAGACATTATTGACTCATTGGGATTTGAAACGTAGCATTCGCGCCAAATTCGATCAAGCCTTGGGTGAGTTATGGGCAATTTGCGTGCAGTAGGGATGGCGGGATCGCTGGCAGTCGCCATTGCGTTGGCCGGGTGTGGACCGGCGAGTGAACAAGCGGCGGTGGCGGAAGTGGCGCGTCCGGTAGAAGTGGTGGCCGTGAAGACCGAGCCTTTGGCGCTGACGTCGGAGCTGCCGGGCAGGGTGGAGCCGATGCGCGTTGCGGAAGTGCGCGCTCGGGTGCCGGGCATCGTGATGCAGAAGCGTTTTGAAGAGGGCGCTGATGTCAAAGCCGGGGATCTGTTGTTCCAGATCGATCCGGCACCGCTGAAGGCAGCGTTGTCGCGGGCCGAAGGTGAACTGGCTCGCGCCCAGTCCGTTGCACTTGAGGCCCAGGCACGGGTCAAGCGCTATGAACCGCTGGTAAAGATCGAGGCGGTCAGCCAACAGGATTTTGACAGCGCCATGGCTGACCTGCGCAGCGCTCAGGCAGCCACCCGTTCGGCCCAGGCCGATCTGCAAAGCGCCCGGTTGAATCTCGGTTATGCCTCGGTAACCGCGCCAATTTCCGGCCGCGTCGGCCGTGCACTGGTCACTGAAGGGGCATTGGTCGGGCAGGGGGACGCGACGTTGATGGCGCGGATTCAGCAGCTGGATCCGGTGTATGTCGACTTCACCCAGTCGGCCGCCGACGCACTGCGTCTGCGCGAGTCGCTCAAGGACGGAAAACTCTCCGCCGACGACAACAAGGCACTGTCGATTCGCGTCGATGGCACCCAATACGAGCGTCAGGGTGCGCTGATGTTTACCGATGTCGCCGTGGATCGCGGCACGGGGCAGGTGTCGTTGCGCGGCAAGTTCGCCAATACCGACGGCGTGCTGTTGCCGGGCATGTATGTCCGTGTGCGTACGCCACAGGGCACTGACAGCCAGGCCATTCTCGTGCCGCAACGTTCGGTGCAGCGGGGCAGCGATGGCGGCGCCCAAGTGATGGTGGTCGGCGCAGATGACCGGGTCGAATCACGCAGTGTGGTCACCGGTGCCATGCAGGGATCGCGCTGGCAGATCAGCGAAGGGTTGAAGGCGGGCGATCAAGTGATCGTTGGTGGCCTTGCCGGTCTGCAACCGGGGGCCAAGGTCGTACCGGGTCAGTCTCAGGCCGTGGCTCAGTCGTCTGAGTCGAAACAGTAAGGGCGCCGTCGCCGCGAGGATTTCCCGATGTCCAAGTTTTTCATCAAACGCCCGAACTTTGCCTGGGTGGTGGCGTTGTTCATCTCTCTGGCCGGCCTGCTGGTCATTCCGATGCTGCCGGTGGCGCAGTATCCCGACGTTGCGCCGCCGCAGATCAAGGTGACGGCGACCTATCCCGGCGCCTCGGCGAAAGTGCTGGTGGACTCGGTCACCAGCGTGATCGAAGAGTCGCTCAACGGTGCCAAGAACCTGCTGTATTTCGAGTCGACCAACAACTCCAATGGCATCGCCGAAATTGCGGTGACGTTCCAGCCGGGTACTGATCCGCAGCTTGCCCAGGTCGACGTGCAGAACCGCCTGAAAAAGGCTGAGTCGCGCATGCCGCAAGCGGTACTCACCCAAGGTCTGGAGGTGGAGCAGGCCAGTGCCGGTTTCCTGCTGATCTATGCGCTCAACTATAAGGAAGGCTCCCAACACACCGACACGACCGCGCTGGGCGATTACGCCGCGCGCAACATCAACAACGAACTACGTCGGGTGCCGGGCGTCGGCAAGCTGCAATTCTTCTCCTCTGAAGCCGCGATGCGCATCTGGCTCGACCCGCAGAAGCTGGTGGGTTATGGGCTGTCCATCGACGACGTGAGCACCGCCATTCGCGGACAGAACGTGCAGGTGCCGGCCGGCAGTTTCGGCAGCACGCCAACCAGCAGCCAACAGGAACTGACCGCCACGCTGGCAGTGAAAGGCACTCTGGATAATCCGCAAGAATTCGCACGCATCGTTCTGCGCGCCAACGAGGACGGCTCGACGGTCAAACTGGGCGACGTCGCCCGAGTGGAAATCGGTCAGGAGAGTTACAACTTCAACTCGCGTCTGAACGGCAAACCCGCCGTGGCAGCGGCGATCCAGTTGTCGCCCGGCGCCAACGCAATCCAGACTGCAACGGCCGTAAAAGAACGCCTGGCCGAACTGTCGGCGTACTTCCCGGACGACGTGGAATATTCCGTTCCCTACGACACGTCGCGTTTCGTCGATGTCGCCATCGAGAAGGTGATCCACACCCTGATCGAGGCGATGGTGCTGGTATTCCTGGTGATGTTCCTGTTCCTGCAGAACATCCGCTACACCTTGATTCCGTCGATTGTGGTGCCGGTGTGTCTGCTCGGCACACTGGTGATGATGTACCTGCTGGGCTTCTCGGTGAACATGATGACCATGTTCGGCATGGTGCTCGCGATCGGCATTCTGGTGGACGATGCCATCGTGGTGGTGGAGAACGTCGAGCGGATCATGGCGGAAGAAGGGTTGTCGCCGGTCGATGCCACGATCAAGGCCATGGGGCAGGTATCGGGCGCGATCATCGGTATCACCCTGGTGCTCTCGGCGGTGTTCATGCCGCTGGCGTTCATGTCCGGTTCGGTGGGGGTGATCTATCAGCAGTTCTCGGTCTCGCTGGCGGTGTCGATCCTGTTCTCGGGTTTCCTCGCGCTGACGTTCACACCAGCACTGTGCGCCACGCTGCTCAAGCCGATTCCTCAAGGACATCATGAAAAGCGCGGCTTCTTCGGCGCCTTCAACCGTGGCTTCGCGCGGCTCACCGAGCGTTACTCGATCCTGAACAGCGGACTGGTCGCGCGTGCCGGTCGGATGATGTTGGTGTACGTCGGCATTATCGCGATGCTCGGTTTCTTCTACCTGCGCTTGCCGGAATCCTTTGTGCCCGTGGAAGACCAGGGCTACATGATCGTTGACGTCCAGTTGCCACCGGGCGCGACCCGGACTCGCACCGAAGCGACCGGCGAACAACTGGAACGCTATCTCGCGTCTCGCGATGCGGTGCAGTCGATGTTCCTGGTCTCGGGTTTCAGCTTTTCCGGGATGGGTGATAACGCGGCACTGGCGTTCCCGGTGTTCAAGGACTGGTCGCAGCGTGGCGAAGATCAATCGGCGATGGCCGAGGTCATGGCGCTGAACGAGCAGTTTGCCGTGACCAACGACGGCGCCGTGATGGCGGTGCCGCCGCCACCGATTGACGGTTTGGGCAACTCCGGTGGTTTTGCGCTGCGCCTGCAGGATCGTGCCGGCCTGGGTCGTGAAGCCTTGCTCGCCGCCCGTGACCAGGTGCTCGCTCAGGCCAACGGCAACCCGAAAATCCTCTACGCCATGATGGAAGGTCTGGCCGAGTCGCCGCAATTGCGAGTTGTGATCGACCGTGACAAGGCCCGCACGCTGGGCGTGAGTTTCGAGTCCATCAGCAGTGCGTTGTCCGCCGCATTCGGTTCTGAAGTGATCAACGACTTCACCAACGCTGGCCGCCAACAGCGTGTGGTGGTACAGGCCGAGCAGGGCGACCGGATGACGCCCGAGAGCGTGCTCAAACTGTATGTACACAACAGCGCCGGCAATCTGGTGCCGCTGAGCGCTTTCGTCACCACTCACTGGGAGGAAGGTCCGGTGCAAGTGGTGCGTTACAACGGATATCCATCGATCCGCATCGTCGGTGACGCCGGACCGGGCTATAGCACCGGTGAAGCCATGGCGGAAATGGAACGAATCGCTGCGCAATTGCCGGCGGGTTTCAGCTACGAATGGACGGGGCTGTCGTATCAGGAAAAGGTCTCCAGCGGTCAGGCGACGCAATTGTTCGCGCTGGCGATCCTGGTGGTGTTCCTGTTGCTGGTGGCGCTCTACGAGAGCTGGGCGATTCCGTTGACGGTGATGCTGATCGTGCCAATCGGTGCCATCGGTGCGGTGCTCGCGGTGATGGTCACCGGCATGCCTAACGACGTGTATTTCAAGGTGGGCCTGATCACCATCATCGGTCTGGCGGCGAAGAACGCGATCCTCATCGTCGAGTTCGCCAAGGAGCTGTGGGAGAAGGGCTACAGCCTGCGTGACGCCGCCATCGAAGCCGCGCGCCTGCGTTTCCGGCCGATTGTCATGACTTCCATGGCGTTCATCCTCGGTGTGGTGCCGCTGGCATTGGCCACCGGGGCAGGGGCGGCGAGTCAGCGTGCAATCGGTACCGGTGTGATCGGCGGGATGCTCAGCGCGACGTTGCTGGGTGTGCTGTTCGTACCGATCTGTTTTGTCTGGGTGCTATCGCGGTTGCGCAGTAAACCCGCGCCTATCGAACAACCCGCTTTGGCTCAGGAGTGATTCCATGCGTATTTCAGCATTCTCTACGCTGGTGATCGCCATGCTGTTGGGTGGTTGCTCGCTGGCACCGACTTATGAACGTCCAGTTGCGCCGGTTGCGGAGCACTGGGCGGGGGAGTCGACCAAGCAGGGCAGTCCGATTAACCAACTAGCTTGGCAGACGTTTATCGTCGATCCCGAACTGCGTCGCCTGGTGGTGATCGCGCTGGACAACAACCGCTCTTTACGCCAGACACTTCTGGATATCGAACAAGCGCGGGCGCAATACCGTATCCAGCGGGCGGACCGGGTGCCGGGCCTGAATGCCGGTGCATCCGGCAATCGTCAGCGCTTGCCGGCGGATCTGGCCAGCAATGGCCAGGCGGGGGTTGCCAGCAGCTATCAGGTCGGCGTGTCGCTGCCGGAATACGAGCTGGATCTGTTTGGCCGGGTAAAGAGCCTTAGCGACTCTGCATTGCAAGAGTATCTGGCGACTGAAGAGGCGGCCCGCGCCGCGCAGATCGCCCTGATTGCCGAAGTCAGTCAGGCTTATCTGATTCACGATGGCGCCCAGCGTCGCCTGGATCTGACTCAGCAAACGCTGATCAGCCGCGAGTACTCGTTTGCACTGATCAGCCAGCGCCGATCAAACGGTACGGCGACAGCGCTGGACTATCAGGAAGCATTGGGACTGGTGGAACAATCGCGCGCCGAACAGGAAAGCAATCTGCGGCAGAAACAGCAGGCTTTTAACGCGCTGGTGTTGTTGCTCGGGACCAAGGATGCAGCGAAAGCAATTCCTGAACGGCTGTCGACGGAGCCGATGCTGGTTCAGGACATTGCGCCCGACACCACCTCCACATTGATCGAGCGCCGACCGGACATTCTCGCCGCCGAGCATCGATTGCAGGCGCGCAATGCCGACATCGGCGCTGCACGGGCGGCGTTCTTTCCGCGCATCAGCCTGACCGGCAGCTTCGGCACATCCAGTGCGCAAATGTCCGGTTTGTTTGACGGTGGTTCGCGGTCCTGGAGTTTTGTGCCGAACCTGTCGCTGCCGTTGTTCGATGCCGGGCGCAACAGTGCTGGCCTGAGCCTGGCCGAAGCCCGTAAGGACTCGGCGGTGGCGGCTTATGAGGGCACGATTCAGACGGCGTTTCGCGAGGTCGCCGATGCACTGGCCGCCACCGACACCTTGCGCCGGGAAGAGGCGGCCCGACGCGCGCTGGCCGACACCAGCAGCGAAACGTTGAAACTGGCCAAGGCGCGTTATGAAGGCGGCATCGACAGTCACCTGCGTTACCTCGATGCCCAGCGCACCCGCTTCGTCAACGAAACGGCATTTATCGAGGTCAGCACCCAGCGGCAGATTGCCCTGGTCGATCTGTTCCGCTCGCTGGGCGGAGGCTGGTCGCCAGAAAAGTCCTGACAACAGCTCCTTTGGGTTGGCACGTCCAGCCATTCAGCCCCGTGAACCGAGAGGTCACGGGGCTTTTTTTGCTTGGTGGAACGTTACTGAGGACGGGCGGGATTGGCAGCGCCATGCAGGAACATCTGTTCCACGACATTGGCCGAGTTGGCACTGGCGGCACGCCCACGGCGTTCGGCATCGACCATGGCGAAAATCATGGTCAGGAACAGCTCGGTGAAGACCGCGGCAGTGATATCGATACGAAACGCACCCAATTGCTGGCCGCGCAGAAAGAATGCATCGAGGGCATCGAGATAGAACTGCCAGCGTTTGCCTTCATCGGTGTTCACGAAGGTGTCGGGGCGATACTGAAAGAGCAGGAAAACCAGCATTTCACGATGTGCCAGATGCTCATTGACCAAACCGCGCAGGGCTTGCACCGGATCGCCATTCAACAGGTCGGTCGAGGTGGTGATCTGGTTGAGAACCGTCTCACCATGGCTTTCCATCATCAGCACCAGATTGTCACGGGTGCCGCAAAAGCGGTGCAGAGTCGCCTTGCTTACGCCAGCGGCTTCAGCCAGCTCCTTGAGCGTCGCGCGGGGGCGATCAACGATGGCCAAAGCCAGCGCCTTGATGAGTCGTTCGTCTTGGGGAGTCAGGGACATCAGTCAATCTCGGATCGAATTTCAATGTCGGGAATTGTGCAGGAAAAGCTCTTTACTGCAACGAAAACCAAAAAAATCGAGAAATTTACTTCATCTGAGACAATTTTTACTCAACGCCCCCGGCACGCCGCGCAACGCTCTTGCCTCCCGCCAATCCCAAGCCTGAAACGGGCGACGGGCGATTCTGCCGACCAAAAACGCCTCATCACGGTTACTGATTTGTATGTTTGGGCATTTCACAGAACCAGTAATAAGCATATGAATTTATAGTTGGTCGTTTGTTCTCGAATTACTGATAGTTTAATAAGCGAAAGACGTCATTGTTCCTGCTGGCCAACAGAGCGGGTCATGTTTCAACGGATGAAAGTTGTACACGGACTTCACGGATGATAGACCTCTCAGCATTCGCTACATGGCCACTGGGAAATCGCTATGCCTGTTGGAAGTCCATTCAATTGGATTGATAAACGGTACCTGACATGACGGCTACGCTGAACTACTCACTGTCCCACCTTGCACCTGCCACGCCACAGTCCCTGGATATATTTGAGCTTAAAGAGTCTAACGTTCGTTCTTACTGTCGTGACTTCACTGCCACCTTTCACACCGCTGAAGGGTCGACCTTGACCAGTGAACAAGGTCAGGTGTTCATTGACTTTTTCAGCGGCGCGGGGGCTCTGAACTACGGACATAACAACCCGGTTTTGAAAGCTGCGCTGCTCGACTATATCGAGAGCAATGGCATTACCCATGGCCTGGATTTCAAAACTACGGCCAAGAAGAACTTCTTGACGGCGTTCGATGAGCAGATCCTGGCCCGTCGCAACTTACGCTACAAAGTACAGTTTCCCGGCCCTACCGGTACCAATGCGGTGGAGGCCGCCATCAAACTGGCCCGCAAGTACACCGGCCGCCAGAATATCGTGGCATTCACCAATGCGTTCCACGGCATGTCCCTGGGCAGCCTCGCCTTGACCAGTAACCCGCGTAAGCGAGCAGGGGCCGGGGTCACCTTGAACAACGTGACGTTCATGCCGTATGACCAGTATTTTGGCGAAGACCTCGACACCTCGTTGTACCTGTCCAAGATGTTGCGCAGCGGTAGCGGCATCGATAAGCCAGCGGCCATCGTACTCGAGACAGTGCAGGGTGAGGGCGGTGTGAACAGCGCTTCGGCCGCCTGGGTACAAGCGGTGCAACGTATCGCCCATGACCATGACATTCTGTTGATCATCGACGATATACAGGCAGGCTGCGGCCGCACAGGGGACTTCTTCAGCTTTGAGGCCCTGGGTGTCACCCCGGATATCGTGACCTTGTCCAAATCCATCAGCGGTTATGGCTTGCCCATGTCCCTTGTTTTATTGGCGCCCCATCTGGATGTATGGGAGCCGGGGGAACACAACGGCACGTTTCGCGGCAACAACCTGGCATTTGTCACGGGCAAGGCGGTTATCGATCACTATTGGAGCGATAACCGCTTTACCCAGGAGCTCAGCGCCAAGGCAGACCTCCTGCATCAAGGGCTGCTGGCGTTATCCCGGGACTTTGCGAGCAAGGCGCCTAATCGCCTCAAAGGGCGCGGGTTCTTCCGGGGCATTGAGTTCAAGGACAAGTCCCTGGCGCAGAGAGTTGCGGCACAGGCTTACGCGGGCGGGCTGATCATTGAAACTTCAGGCATCGACAACCAGGTGCTCAAGTTCCTGCCGGCGCTGACAATATCCCCCGCGCAGATCACTCAGGGTTTGCACATACTGGAGCAAGCCTTTGCCGAGGTGACCGCATCATGAGTGATCAAATCATTACCCGGTATGCGTCCCTCGACGACGCTGCGGCGATTGCGCCATTGCTGGACAAATACCGCCAGTTCTATGGTGAAGTCTCCGATCTGGTCCGCTCACTGGAGTTTATTAAACAGCGCTTTTTTCTGGGCGAAACAATTTTTGTTATTGCTGAGGTCAATAACGAAGTCATTGGATTCACCCAACTATTCCCCAGCTTCTCAAGTGTCACACTGGAGCGCCTCTGGATACTCAATGACTTATATGTCGAATCGTCAAAGCGCAAGAAGGGAGTAGGGCTGGCGTTATTGAATGCAGCAAAAACATTTGCGCAGACAACAGGCGCCAAACAACTATTTATCGAAGGCGCAGACGATAATCCACGAGCACGAAACCTATACACTCGATTTGGATTTATCGAAAACACCGCGTATCACTATTATCATCTTCCATTAAAGCAAATCCAGGGATAGGAGCTTTTCCATGTCAAATACTGTCTTCGATATTGTGGGAATTGGCTTCGGCCCCTCCAACCTTGCATTGGCGATTGGCCTCGAAGAGTCAGCATCAGCGCTGACTTATCGCTTCCTGGATGCCAAGCAGACGCCGGACTGGCAGGATGAAATGCTGCTCAGCGGATCGGATATCCAGAACAACCCTTTACGGGATCTGGTTACGCCACGCAATCCACGCAGCCGCTATGGTTTCGTCAATTACCTGAAAGAAACCGGTCGCCTGTTCGACTACCTCAACTTGCCACTGACGTATCCGTTACGCCGGGAATATGCCGAGTACATCAAATGGGTAGCCAGCCATTTTCTCGGCGATGTCGAATCTTCGGCGTTCGTCCAGCAGGTTGAACCGCTTCTGTTTAAGGGAGAGCAGGTGTGGAAGGTCACCTATAACGATCAACGAGTCGTTTATGGGCGCAGCCTGGTGCTGGGCACCGGGCGTACGGCGAATATCCCGGCAGTTTTCGAAGGTCTGACCGGGCCCCGAGTGTTCCACCTCAATCATTATCTGGAGCACATCAACAAGCTGCCACCGAGTGTGCAGCGTATCGGCGTGGTGGGTTCCAGCCAGAGCGCGGTGGAGATCGTCCTCGATCTGACTGCCAGGTTCCCGGACAAAGAGGTTTATTCGTTACATCGAAGCTTCAGCTTTCGACTCAAGGACACCAGCCCGTTCAGTGACAAGGTGTACTTCCCGGAATTCATCGACTACTACTTTGACCTTCCACCAGAAGCCAAATCGCGGCTGGACAAGCAATTGCGGGGCACCAATTACAGCTCTGCCGATGAAGATGTCATCAACGCGCTGTACGTACGCATCCATGAAGAAAAACTGCAGGGCAAGCAGCGCATCAAGATCCTCAATAACATCGCCATCGAGCAGGCGCACATCGATACATCGGGCCAGGTACAACTGGCACTCAGGGAGGTCAATCAGCTGACGCATTCAACCCTTGCTCTGGATGCGTTGGTGCTCGCCACGGGCTTCAAGGATATTGCGGCCAAGGAAAACGGTGAGCTGTATCCCCCGTTGCTCGCGCCTCATCATCGCCAGTTTCGCGCCGATGCTCACGGGGCCCTGGTGGTCAATCGCGATTACAGCCTGACGCCTCTGGATGACTTGCCCGCGGTGTTTCTCAATGGGTTATGCGAAAGCTCCCACGGCTTGGGCGATGCGGGCTCGTTCAGCCTGATTTCCTTGCGGGTGGAACACATTCTTTCCGCCCTGGAGAATAAATTGGCTCAAATCGAGGCCCCGGTACAAGCATTGGCTTGATGCCACCCGGCAGCAGTCTGGAAAGACTGCTGCTCAAACAAGGAGGTTTTATGTTCACAGCGGCGTTGATTTACATACTGGCGGTAATAAGCCCTGGGCCGAATTTCATCATTGTCAGTCGATTCTCTTCACTGGGCTCGGTTTCCACTGGACTTGGCGCGACCTTGGGCATCTGCACTGTAGGGGTGTTCTTCTCGACCATTTCCCTCTTGGGACTGGCAGCATTGCTGCATGAGTACCCGGCCTTTTCCAAAGTGGCCACCTTGTGTGGTTCGACGTACCTGCTCTACATCGCCTACAGCATCATCAAAAGTGTGCTGGCAAAAAATACTGGCACCACCGAAAGCGCCGCTGTTGGCGTCACCAGCTTCAGTAAGGCTTATCGGGTAGGAGTCATCACCAACATCAGCAACATGAAGACGATCGCCTTCATGATCAGCATCTACGCCGGCTTCCTGTCCTCGCCACGCACCGACATCGAAAAAGTGCTGGTGGTCGTGTTGTGCTCAACCCTCGAAGTCATCTGGTATTCCCTGGTGTCGTTGCTCTTCGGCCAGGGCCCGATAAAGGCGCTGTTTCTCAAATACACCCGGCAGATTGACATAGGCCTGGCCGTGTTTCTGGTGGCGTTCTCTCTCAATAACGCAATTCCAGTATTGATTGCCAGTCGATGAGGTCGGGTCATGGAGTGGAACGATATGCTCAAGGATGTAAGCGTGCGCTTCAAATATCGCAGTTGGTTGCTGATCGATTTGCCCTGTGATGGCTTGCCACTGAACCGTCGGATGCGAAAC
This sequence comes from Pseudomonas sp. GW821-FHT11G12, assembly GCF_058808055.1. Classification (NCBI taxonomy): domain Bacteria; kingdom Pseudomonadati; phylum Pseudomonadota; class Gammaproteobacteria; order Pseudomonadales; family Pseudomonadaceae; genus Pseudomonas; species Pseudomonas sp. GW821-FHT11G12. The sequence continues at coordinate 1,279,513 of NZ_JBXARH010000001.1, read as the reverse complement.
CTGACAAGTGATTATGTCCCGGTCACTTTGATCCTCGACTGCGATCTTGAGGACGTCTTTTCCATCGTGGATGTCTTGGGCCCCGGGATCAGCTACGCAGCCTCGTTACAAACGGCCAGGCGATATGTTCAAGCTGTTGTGGCTGAATTACCGGCGGCAGGAGCTTTTCAGGACTTCAAATGGGCGTGTTGATGTGCCACCTACAAAAAGGTCTCGGGCAATACGCGAGGAGGAGGGGGCCAACAACCAAAGGCCTGCTCTTTAGCTTTAGTGTGAACGTAGGCAAAAAGTACGAGCCTCTAAAGCTGATCTATAGTCTTGGAACGCAGTGAGCTGGAAGAACCGTGGTCCGGTAAAAACACTCGATGACAGGGAGGTCCGATCAGTGACTTTTATACGACGCAATGTCTGGAGCCTGCAACAACCGTGGGCTCCAGAACTACTGTGGTATGCCCGCGGAGTCAAGGTGCTGAAGTCGCGCCCGTTTGATGACATCACCAGTTGGAAATACATGGCGGCGATTCATGGCATTGAAGAGGTGGTCTGGCGCCAGTTCGGGTGGTTGGCACCGGATGAGCATGTGCCGGACACGTCGGAATACCTCGATCAGGATCGGAATCAGTGCCAGCACCATAATTGGTATTTCTTTCCGTGGCACCGGGGTTATCTATCGGCTTACGAATCGATTGTGCGAGCCGCGATACACACGTTGCCGGATGCACCGGACGACTGGGCATTGCCCTATTGGAATTACAACGACACGGCGGTCGCCAATCCGCGACTGCTGCCGCAAGCCTTCGCGACGAATTCCTGGCCCGATGGTGGCGACAACCCACTGTTTGAGCCTCGGCGTTTTGGCCGTGGGGATGGCGTGGTGGTCATCCGAAAGGAGGATGTCGATCTGAAGGCGGCCTTGAGCGATCCCGATTTCGAAGGAGTTCGAAATGGCTCTCCCGGGTTCGGCGGTGTGCGTACACCGTTCCAGCACAACGCAGAGCGCCCGAATGAAGGCTTGCTTGAACAGGGACCACATGATCCGGTGCATGGTCTTGTTGGCGGTTACCTCACCGGAACGGACCCCCGGGACTGGCATAACCTGGGCTTGATGTCTATGCCAATTACAGCCGGGCTCGATCCGATTTTCTGGCTGCATCACGCCAACATTGATCGGCTATGGGAGGTGTGGCTCAACCGAAATTCGAACTTCAGGAACCCGGTGCTCAAGTCATGGCTCGATGGGCCGAGCGGCAAGCGGCGCTTTGTGATGCCACAAGCGGATGGCAGTCGAAAGGAATTTGCCCCAAAAGATATGCTGGACACGAAGGCGCCCGGGCTCAACTATTTGTATGAGGACATTTCCGATCCGCTGAGTGGTCAGCAGCGCCTGAACCTTCGGTTGGTATTGTTGAAAACGCTCATGGACGTCCCCGGCATCACTGACGGTCTGGAGGTCGAAACCATGCCCAAAAAGCCCACGGTTGAACTGCTCGGTGCAAACAGCAAGGCGATTACCCTGGGGAGCGATCCCTCGGCCACCGTTGTGAGGACCGATAAACCCACCGTCCGCAAGCTCACCGACAGCTTCAAACTGTCCACGTTCGCGCTGCGCGCGAGCCCGGAACCTGATCGCGTATTTCTCAATCTGGAGAACATCACGGGGGAAAACGACGCGGCCATTTTCGATGTATATGTCGGTTTGGCCGAAGGCGCCGTTGCCGCTGATCACCCGGAGAACCGAGCAGGCGTTGTGTCGTTGTTCGGTATCAGCGAGTCGACCAACATTGCCAAGCCCCATGGCGGATCGGGCCTGAGCAAGGTGATCGAGATCACCGATACGATTGACCGGCTTCATCTGACAGGCGAGGCCAATCTGAATGCCTTGCCGGTATTGATCGTGCCGGTCAATGACGCGCGCGGGATATCGATCAAACGGGTCAGCATCTATCGTCAGTCGACCTGACGATGTCCGTGTCGGCACGGCTTCGAGAAGCAGGCCTTGACCCGCTTGCTTGCACGTTATGGAGTATCAGTCTCGTCGCGTTCAGCGTCATTGCCCTCAGTGACAACGTCCACGCCGAACTGATGCTTCTGTGCCGTTCCAATCCCGGCCCGGTGTTCGCCGAGAGCCTGAGCTATCTGCATTTTTATTACTCGACCCTGGACCTCGCCGCGTTTGCGGCTGGCATGACCTTGATGTTGGTGGCGATGATGACGCCCGCCTTGGCGGGGCCTGCGCTGCACCTGTGGTTTCGCTCGCTGTCGCGCCATCGCTGGCGAGCCATCGTGCTGTTCCTGCTGGGCTATTTGTGTGTGTGTGGCTGGCGGCCTGTGCGCTGCTTTTTGTCATCGCACTGCTGCTGGTTTCGCTCACGGATTCAGAGCTTGTGGCCGGGGCCATGGCGGTGGTTGGGTGGCTTATCTGGCAATTGAGCGTCATGCGTTCACGCTGTCTTGCGCGTTGCCATCAACAGCCCAGGCTCTCCGTTTTTGGCATGGCTGCGCTGGTCGATCCGTTGTGCTTTGGCGTAACACACGGGTTCTGGTGCGTCACGACGTGCTGGGCACTGATGTTGATTCCGCTTTGCCTGCCTTACGCCCATTTGCCGGTCATGCTGGGCGGTGCCGTTCTGATCGCCTATGAGCGCGCAAGTACTAACGGTCCAGCGTTTTCTCAGATGACGGGCGCAATCCGTCGCGGTCTTGCGCCTCGTTGGAAGACCATCAGGCAGCGGCTTGCGGCTGCACCTGCAAATTCCCGTCCACATCCTTGACCAGTCCGCTGGCCAAAAACAGCGGCACCAGGCGCTTGTGCAGTCAGGGGGTGACAAACTCCTTGTCGGTCGCCAGCGCCAGGGTCCCGTAAACATAAGGCGTAGCTGGAATGTTTCACGCTGAGTTTCAACCCCGTGCAAAAACTTGCGGAGTAGTCATAGGGCTCCTATCGTCTTATTTGCTCGCCACGTAGTACGCCTCCGTGGGGGAGGCATAGTAGACCATGGAGGTGGTTCCATGCCGTTCCTGCACGCAACGTTCTCGGCTTTGTCCCAGGCGCTTATGGATGACCCACAACTAGACGAGCGTCTGTGTGAGACGGTGTTGATGGGGATATCTGAAGGGCGCAAAGCTTTGGTTGAGCAGGTGCTGCGCACATGGGCCGAGGCACCAGCCGATGCAGATCCACAGCAATGGATCAAGCAGCGACTATGGACGGACCCGGCGTCTCAGCAGGTGTGCCGGGACATTGTGCTGTCATGGTGTTTCGGCCAGTGCTTTCGCGATGGTAAGCCGCAGGCAAGCGCCGATGTTGGGCCCGACACACTCACAGCTTTGTGGTTCTCCGGTTCGTTCTGGCGTCTCGCGAAAGCCCACCCCCCAGGCTTGCCAGGAGGCTACTTCGGTCATTGGTCATATCCGGGGGAAGCGTGAGCGAAGCCGACGTGGATGTCCTTATTGTTGGGGCCGGGGTTGCAGGGGCACTCTTGGCATGGCAGCTATCGCTCCAGGGCCATAAGGTGCTCCTGGTTGAAGCTGGACCATCTGTTTTACGAGAGGATGCACTGGGGCAATGGGCTGCTGCACCGGTCAAGACCCTGTCTTCTCCGTACCGCCAGTCACAGGCGGACAAGTTCGCGTTCTCTCCTGACGGCTCCGGCGACTACAAATATGTGGCGACACCGAAGAGCTTCAAGAGCACGTACCTTCGACGTGTTGGGGGCAGCACCTGGCACTGGCAGGGCAGCACGCCGCGACTGATCCCAAATGATTTCCGGATGCGTTCGGCCTTCGGCGTCGCAGTGGACTGGCCAATCAGCTACGACGATCTGGAGGCGTGGTACGCGCGAGCAGAAGAGGCGCTTGGAGTTTCCGGCGATCACGACGCCTGGAGCGGTGTACACAGCGCATGGCGCAGCACCCCGTTTCCCATGACGCAGATCTGGCCTTCGTACCTTGATAAGGTTATTGCCGCGAAGGTAAACGGCCTCGAATTTGAAGGCGCTACGTTGCGCGTCCGTACGACCCCACAGGCCCGCAATTCTCGCCCCTACCAAGGCCGGCCACCTTGCGCCGGCAACTCGATTTGCATCCCGCTATGTCCGATCCAGGCCAAGTACGATGCCACTGTGCATGTTAATTTAGCACTCACACAAGGCGCTGAGCTGCTCGATCGCACCGTGGCCACGAAGGTGGTAGTTGCTAACGGAAGCATCGATGGGATCGAACTCGCCGCCTGGACAGAAACGGGCGAGGTTCAGCGTTCCACTCTGCGTGCCCGTAAGTACGTAATCGCTGCTCACTCGATCGAATCGGCTCGTCTGCTGCTGGTCTCTGGAATTGGTGACCCTGCTGTGGTCGGCCACAACTTGATGGACCACCCTACGGGGGAAATGGTGGGTATCGCAGACGAACCGTTGTACGGCTATCGCGGACCGCCGGTGACTTCGGGCATCGACGATTGGCGCGATGGCCCTTGGCGTGGCGACCATGCGGCCTGGAAGATGTCTTTAGGAAATGACGGGCATGGACGCTTCAGGACACCGGAAGCAACCGTGCAGAAATGGATGGACGAGGGACTGTTCGGTACTGCCTTGCGTGAGCGAATCGCGGACGTTGCTCCGCGCATGGTTCGAATCAGTTGGGCATCGGAACAACTACCCAGTGCTGGCAACTACGTTGAGCTCATCCCTCAGAGCTACGACGCGCTGGGAATGCCTGAAGTGCGCCTGAACTATAGCGTGGATACATACACGCTTGGCTCCTTCGTGCATGCACGCTCGCTGATTCGAGCCATCTATGAGCGCGCAGGCATCACCAATGTGGAAGCATCTGCTGACCCAGCGGCATACGGTGGATCAGGCCACGTAATTGGAACCTGCCGCATGGGCACCGATGCGGCTGCGTCAGTCGTCGACGCGGACTGTCGCGTGCATGGCTACGAGAACTTGTTCGTGGTCGGCGCTAGCGTGTTCCCAACGGCAGGCACCGCCAACCCGACCCTCACAGCAGCAGCTCTGGCCCTGCGTCTTGCCGCTGTAATCGCCACTGAACTCCCGGAAGGCAGATGATGCCCACCAGCCGAAACGAGCTCTTGAGTTTGCTGTCAGAGGCTTGCGAGATTGAGCATTCGCTCGCGTGTGCCTACCTGTACGCCGCCTTCTCCTTGAAGAAGGAAACGGAGGACAGGCCCAGATGGCGCGATCAGCAAATCACACAGTACTGGGCTGGTCAGATCTATTTTGTAGCCTCGCAAGAAATGCTGCATCTGGCGCAGGCATGGAACCTTTTGGCCGCGATCGGCGGAACACCCTATTTCATGCACCCAGTCTTTCCGCAACCTAAGAGTTATTGGCCCCTGCCTGCTGCGCTGACCCTGCAGTCGTTCTGCCTCGAGACCGTTGAACGCTTCCTACAGTGGGAAGCACCTGTCGAGTCGACGCTGCGCCCCGGCTTTATCCACTGGGAACATTCTCCAACTGAACAGGACCTGGCCTTCCGCAGTGTGGGAGAGCTTTACGAGTTGATTGCGCATGGCATAGAGGCAATGCCCGAGGCGGACTTATTCATCGGTAATCCGGACCTGCAAATTGGCCCCGATCTGGCTGACTTCCCGGACCTCGTGGCCGTGTATGACAAGCGAAGCGCACTAGAAGCAATTCGACGAGTTCAATTCCAGGGGGAGGGCATCCATGACGACCGCGAGGACTCCCACTTCGGGATCTTCCATGAAATGCGCATCGAACTTAACCGGATGCTGGGCGCGAACCCGCACTTCCAGCCCGCATACCCGACGCTTCAGAATCCAACTACACGGGAGCGTGCGGGCGCAAACTTGATCACGCATCCTGCGGCACGTCAGGCAATGACCCTATTCAACAACATCTACGTGTTGACCATTCGGATTCTTGGCTGGGTATTTGGGCCAGGCTCACCAGGACAGCCGCAAACACGTGGGTTCGCTCGCGCTAGTATCGGCGCCATGCCCGTGATCCTCAAGCCGCTGGGGGAAGCCTTGGCACGGATGCCCTCTGGCGACGGCACGCATACTGCCGGCGCATCTTTTGCGATGCAGAGGCATGTCCCGCTACCGCATGACGCAGATGACGCACTGCGACTCGTCAGCGAACGCATTGATGAACTTATCGTTGCCGCCCGTGAGTTGCAGCAACGCGAGGACATCGATCAGGACTTTTCTTGGTTAGCCGGGCGGCTGGAGTGGATGCTCGGTGTGGTTCACGGTGAATACTCAAGCACCCAAAAGGGAGGTCATGATAGCAAGGGCGATCAAGGAAAATGACGGCAAGCTCACAGGACATTCCTCGCGAAGTGGGGGGCACAAGCTCAGGCAGCGCTAGAGCAGGAGCTCCGGAACGACCTGGTGGGGCAGGGCGCAACCAACGAATCCTTCCACCTATTCCTTCGCTTTGCATCAGATGCATTAGATGGGTATGGCCGTCTGCTCGCCTACGTAAACACAACACAGGGGGGAGTGCCGTACACTACCTTTTTTGTGGATTACCGATGGCCACTCCCCCCGAGTCTTCAAGTTAGGTAGCGTGCTGGTTGCAATGTTTCGACGTCATTTCTTGATTTGTATAATTTTTACAGAGCCACAATCTCGTTTTCTAATTGCATTTATTTCAAAATGTGATCATTAGCTTCTTGCCGGATGGCAGGGTTAAGTCTTCACTGTTGTTGGAGTATTGCGGCGGAACTCGTATTGCTGTGTATTTTTATGGGGAGTCAACTGGCTCAAGCGAGAGATGAGAGTAGTGCTGCCTATTCAACAATAGGCGGCTAAGAGGATATAAAAAACCAGCAGCATTCTGGCCGCTAGACATTGCGTCTTGTCGAGAGTTAGTTGCAGCGGACTTCCAGAATCTCGCGTGAACTGAGCCAAGTTCACGCAATCCACGCATGAATGCCTTAATTTCGCAGGCAGGGAGTTTGCTATGTCACTTGGTTTCTACAAACTGATCAAGGGCCGTTTAATTGTGAGGGAGCGTCAGTCGCCAGATGGCGATAGCATGCGCTTCATTGCGGATGACATGTCGCTGTTCGAATCCCTGCCACGCTATACCAAACCCAAAGGTAGCGATGGTTTGGCTAGCTATCAGCTACGGTTTCAGGCCATCGATACGCCTGAGCTTCACTATGGAGGCGCCGCGCAACCCTATGGCGTGCAATGTCGTGACGGCCTGTTGCGATGGTTAGGGGTAAATCCAGAGGCGTGGCATTGGGAAGTGGCTCCGGCGGGTTTTGAGTGGGAGACGCCCGCCGAGATCCTGACCGATGGATTTGAAGCTCATTCTAGGCCAGTTGCTTTTGTATTACGCGAAACAGGTCTGCAGGATGGGAGCGAAATCAAGCTCACAAATGATCTTTTGATGAGCAGCTACAACCACCACGCGGTCGAAACTGGACTGGCATATCTGGGGCTCTATTCGGGAGGACTCTCGGCGGAGATCAAGTCTCACCTGATCGCCACTTATAAAAACGCAAGGGCCGATAAACGCGGCATCTGGGAGGCCGACGGCACCAGTCAGTTCACAATCAGCACCCTGGATGACCTTCTGCCGGAGCACGGGACGTTAATTTATCCAAAAATTTTCCGGCGGTGCGTTGATGCGCTGAAATGGGCAGGTGGCGAACTCAAGCCAGGAAGTGATCTGGATGACTTCTTGATGGCGAAGACCAATGAGAACGACAGTTTTTATGTCGAGGATGCCCATGGAGGCCGTCTAAAAAGCAAACTGAGCAATGTGCTAGAGCAGGTCAATAACCAAATCATAATCCAGGTCGATCTGAATACCGTTGAATTCGTTCCAAAGTAGACATTAAAACGGATCGTAAACATGTCATTGGCGGAAGGATGAAAGCATGTATAAGCGCAGGATTCTGGCGATTACTCTCGTTTCGCTCACTCCAGTACTTGCTACTGCCGAGCCGTCGTGCAAGGTGGATCCCGCAAAGAAAAAACTTTATCGCCTTGAGCTAACGGTTCCTGCTGCTTTTTGTCGGTCGGCAGATCAAGAGGATCCCAGTTGCAAGCAGCTTCCAAAGGAATCACTGGTACAACTCCACGGACTTTGGCCTAATTATGAAAAAAATTTCCCGGAGGGAGGTTGCAGTCCTGGCGAGTGTGAGGAGCAGAAAGTTAAGGACGGCAAATTCTGCAAGTTTCCAGAATTGCCTAAGCTGATCGCGTCCGAAACCTGGAAGGCCAATAAGGATTTCATGGCTGGAACTGAAAAATGTCTCGAACGACATGAGTGGGCCAAGCATGGCACATGCTCCCCAATGAACGTTGTAGAGTATTTCGACTGGTCGTTGAGTGAAACCCGGCACATCGTCGAAAGCCTCGATATAACGCCTGATGTCGAAATGACACGCTCGGAGTTTGAGCAAAGAGTGCAGCAGAAGCTTCCTGAGCTTAACGGGGCTGTCCATCTCAATTGCAAGGGTAAACTGGTTACCGGCATGTATGTACTGTACGAATGGGGGCAGACGCCAGGAGCCCCCATAAAAACGAAAAGTGGGCAGAATAGCTTTGGTAATTGCAAGAACGATTTTACGTTTGTGAGTAAATAACTGATTGCCCTTGAATCCGAGTTTGGAAGGGTATGTTCCCAAAAAGCTTTCGGATGAAGGTGCAAACGTCGCAAAAAGTACTCAAGGGCATTATTAGAGCGGACATGTCAAAAATGATAAATTCTGCTCCGGACTGCATAGCTTTTTTGTCAGGAGCCACATAAGGCGGGCCTGGTAAAGCTCCTCCCAGACACATCATTTAACAAGTGGGCGATGTCATATGTTCATAAGCCACTCACGGGCCGGAGATTGCTGACTCAAAGTCCTCGAAACAAATACGGCCGTTCATCGATTGATGTTCATAAACCTAGTTTCCTCGACGTCCCTAGCCTCGCCGCCCCGACCTCCCACGGTCCCTGTCCAGAGGCTGATGGACGCTGGTTCAAAAAAACATGCTTTGGGACCTTGTTGAAAATCTGGCAGAACTTGGCAGGCTCAAAAATTGAGCAGTGCGGGTTGTCCCGGAGCTGGTTGTTCATGGCGCTTCCTAATTGGCCTCAGTTTAAGGCAAAGAGGTGTCTACGAAACCCAGGGCGATTCATACTGTAGTGGTCTAATGAAACCGGACACCCATTTAGGCGAGAATGCTCGCCAGAGAGAGGTGCCTGATGACCAAACAACGTCGTTCCTTTTCCGCTGAATTCAAACGCGAGGCCGCAGCTCTCGTGCTCGATCAAGGCTATTGTCACGCATGTACATGCATTCTGCGATGCGACGACCTTGCGGGCCCGGAGTATGAGTAGTCCATTGATTAGTAGATCGCATTGAATGATTGCCGAGGGGAGTTAGCGGGGAAAATGACCCTGCACACAACCAGCTCCAGATGTGCTACAGATTGCGTTTGCGCTGCCGATCAAAGCCAGTGAGCGAGCGGTCGAAACTCGACGTTGAAGTCTAAGAAGGATCGACGAAAGATTGCCAATTTAGAGAGGCGTAAAGCTATGTATCACTACTCGCTAGTGCAGCATACCGAGCCCACCGGTGTATGGTTGTCATGCACCGATATTCCGGAAATGAATGCCGAAGGCAGTACGCTGTGCGAAGCATTCGCCGAAGCCCTAAATGGTTTGGAGTCTGCACTGTCGTTGTACGTAGAGCAGGGGCGCAAGATTCCAGCACCCTCCGCGCCAAGTGCCCCTGCAATGGTGCTGCACTTGCCGGTGCTGACTATGGCCAAGATCTTGCTATGGAATGCCATGTGTGACGAAGGCGTGAGCCGCGCCGAACTTGCTCGTCGAATGGTCTGTTCGCGGCAGGTTGTCGACCGTCTGGTGGACTTCATCCACGCCTCGAAAATTGAGCAGATCGAGCGTGCACTTGTATTGCTGGGTCGGCGTCTGTCGCTGGTCTTGGAAGTAGCCTAACGCCGGAATTTACCATGTCCCCAAGCGCACCATTGACGTCTGCTGTTGGTCTGATTGTCGGCGCTGATTGAAAACTGACCCACCCTGCCGATTGAAAATTGACCCAGGGCAGATTGCCGATTTGTCATCAGCAATTGTGGATTAGCGTAGCAGTCCTGTCCGATCTCAAAAGATCGAAAGCCCCACCACATGTGCGCATGTGACAGGGCATTTTTCCGATGGGGATCAAAATGGCTCATCGTCCTCAACAACATCACCTTCCTTGCGCTTTCGCTCACGTGTCTTGATCTTTGTCTGGTCAGCCAGAGTGCTGTGTTGTAGCCGATAGGACTCATTACCTGTTTCAACGATGTGGCAGTGATGCGTCAGTCGATCCAGCAGCGCTGTGGTCATTTTGGCGTCGCCAAACACACTCGACCATTCCGAGAAGCTGAGGTTGGTCGTGATGATCACGCTGGTGTGCTCGTAGAGCTTGGACAGAAGATGAAACAGCAGCGCGCCACCGCTTTGGCTGAAGGGCAGATAGCCCAGCTCATCCAAGATGACGAGGTCTGTGCGCAGCAGCCCCTGTGTAATCCGGCCCGTTTTCCCATCGTACTTTTCACGTTCCAACAGATTGACCAGGTCGACCGTGGAGAAGAAGCGGACTCGTTTGTTGTGGACGGTGATCCCGGATACAGCCAGTGCGCTGGCCAAGTGTGTTTTGCCTGTTCCAGGGCCGCCGATGAACACCACGTTTTGGGCCGTTTCCGTGAACTCCAGGCTGGATAGTTCCTTGACCAGACGGGCATCAGCGCTGGAAGCGCTGAAGTCAAAACCTGCCAAATCACGGTGCATGGGGAGCTCGGCCATGTTCATCTGGTGATTCACGGAGCGCACGGCACGATCTGCTTGTTCCTGCTGGAGCAGATGCTCCAGCAACCATTTTGAGGACGCTGTCGAGGCTTCTCCTTGGGCTGCCAGTTCTTCCCACGCGTGCGCCATGCCATGCAGGCGAAGCTCTTTAAGTTCTGCCATCAAGTCACGCATTGCGGCTCTCCTCATCTTTGGCGCGCAGTTGGTCGTACCGAGCCGTGTTGGCAGCCGGCGCGACCTTGAGCTGAAGACTCGTTTCTACAGAAGGCGGCGGTGCCGTGGACGTGAGTCGAGCCAGGACATTCAGGATGTGATCCGCGCTCAAGCTGCCAGACTCAAGCACCAGCTCCACGGCCACCAAAACTGAGTCCAGGCCGGTAATGGGCACCGCAGCCAAGACTTGTGTCATGACGCGATCACCGTTCACGTGACGCCGCAGGCCACGCTTGAGCAGGCGTAATGGCTTGGGCAAATCGGCAAACGGAGCGCCATTGCGAAGTGCGCCAGGCTTGCGCTCGATCAGCGGGATGTAGTGCTGCCAGTCGTAGCTGACTTGGTCTCGATCAAACAGTCGCTCATGACTGGCGATAGTTGTTTCATCAGCAACGACCACAACCCGCGAGGGATATAAACGGCTGCTGACCCACTGACCGACGCGCTCGCAAGGCACCGAGTAACGATTGCGCGCCACGCTGATCAGGCAGGTACTGGAGACCCGTACTGTGCGTTCGACATAGCCGTCGAAAGCGCTGGGCATCGGCATCATTTCCACCCGCTCCAGCTCCAGAACATCTGCCACCGTAAGCCCCTTATATTGCGGGTGTGGCAGCTCGCTCCAGAGAGTCCGACAGCGCTGGCCGAGCCAGACATTCAGCTCATCGAAGGTATGAAACAGGCAATCTTGAGCATCGAGCCAGATACGTCGCCGACTGTCTTGGACGTTCTTCTCGACGATCCCTTTTTCCCAACCTGAGGCTACGTTGCAGAAGTCTGGATCGAACAAATAATGCGAGCACATCACGGCAAAACGGGCGTTGACCGTCCGCCCTTTGCCTTTGCTGACCTTGTCGACAGCCGTTTTCATGTTGTCGTAAATGCCGCGACGAGGAACGCCACCCAATGCCCCAAACGAGCGAGTATGGGCGTCAAACAGCATCTCGTGACCTTGGCTGGGATAGGCCACCAGCCAAAATGCGCGGCTGGCACAGAGCTTCATGTGGGAGACCTGGATCCGCCTGAACAGCCCACCGATCAGCAGACCTTCTTCACTCCAGTCGAACTGGAAAGCCTCGCCCAACGCGAACGTCAACGGCACAAAGGCTCGCAAGGATTTTCCTTGCTCGCCGCGCCACGCGCGGATGAATGCGGTCAGTTGGCTGTAGCCGCCGTCGTAACCCTCGGCTTTGATCTGCTCGAAGAGAGCCTTGGCGGTTCTGCGGTTGTGTTTGGCCCGAAGCGAATCGGCTTTGAGTGCCTGCTCCAGTATTTCGTGGAAAGGACTGAGCTTGTTGAAAGCGGCTTGCCGCTGGTACACCGGCTGTTTGGTTTCGGGGGCTCTGATCCACTTTCGGATAGTGTTTCTGGACAGCCCGGTACGCTTCGCTATCTGGTGAAGCGAAAGCTTGTCGCGGAAGTACATCCGCCGAATTTTTCCCATCATTTCCATGCTGATCACCTGGTGTTCTCCTGCTCGGAAAGTGAGCAGAAGCAGTTGAACACCTGGGTCAGTTTTCAGTCGGCAGAACAGCCTTTAATGGGTCAGTTTTCGGTCAGCGGCAACACTTAAAAACGACGATGGCCTGAAACGCGAGATTGAGTTCGAGCAGAAACTCCGTGGGCTCTTGGGTGAATACGGCTACAGCTTGCGCAACATCGTTGCGATTCTCGACCCACAGTCCTCCAGCCGCCGGGCTCCTGTAGCCGCAGAGACCAAAGGTACCCGAAAGCCTCGCGCCGTTAAGGTTTACAAGAATCCTCACACCGGCGAGGTCGTCGAAACTAAAGGCGGAAATCATAAAACGCTGAAGGATTGGAAAGCAGAGCATGGCTCCGCGACTGTTGAGTCTTGGCTGACGAAGTGAGTTTGGTTTAAGTGCAAAAGGGCCCGAGAGGGCCTTTTTTTTTGAGGGATATTCGGCGCGAGTGATCGATACCTGCTCTGTGAGAAAGAGGAGTATCTCTGCAGCTATCTGATGGGCATTACTCTGACTGTGTACGCAAAATCTTGCCGGCCTTCACTTCGTCTGCGTATTGAATCAACCGATCCGCTTCGACATGCAGTGCCTCAATTCTCTGCATGGCTGCCAGCAACTCGGCCTCACCATCCCGCTTGGCCATTCTGAACATGTCTTGGGCAGCGTCTTCGAGTGCTAGGGCAGCGCTTTTCAGATCACGGCGCAAATCCTGATTAGTTTTCGTCAGCCCCATGCGGATTGCCTCCTTCAAAAGTCGTTGGTGAGGTCGGTATGTCAAACGCCTACAGTATGAGTCGCCGTTAAGCCCTTGGCATAGCGGCTAGGTCGCATCTTGAAGATCTCGTGATCGAAGGGAAATCTGGCAGCCCCGTACTGTCTTGGAAAATAAAAAGTGTGGCTCCTTCGGGCCAGGCTTGGGTTGCGATTTCTCACGGTTTTGGAAAGGGAGTGCCTCTGATTTTCGGCTGTGCTGAAGTGCTGCTTTGGTCTGCCTCCATCAAAATTTCAGCCGTTGATGTGTTGGGGGAGCTTTTTTGAAAGTGCGCAACTTCTTGCGCACTTGTTCCGCATATTTGGCTCGATAAATCGCTACAACCCAAGTAGATCGCGGCCTGCAGCCAAGTGCGCAACTTCTTGCACACCACTGCGCAACTTCTTGCGCACTTTTCCTTTGTTTTCTGCGGATTTATCCCAGCTTTTCCGAGGAAAACGCTCGCAAGCCCCGGTTTATAAGGCTCGAAAAAAGTTGGCATGTAATTTGATAGCAAATGGCCGCCTCTTAGGTGATTTCACCTATGACTCATCCACTGATCCAGCAAGGAGCACCTCCCATGGCAACACCAGCGTACATGTCGGTTACCGGCGAAAAACAAGGCCTGATCACTGCCGGCGCCTTCACCGCCGACTCCGTTGGCAACACCTACCAGGAAGGTCACGAAGACCAGGTCATGGTTCAGGCTTTCACCCACGACGTGATCATCCCGCGTGACCCACAGTCCGGTCAGCCAACCGGTCAGCGCGTTCACAAGCCCGTTGTGATCACCAAGGTCTACGACAAGGCTTCGCCTCTGCTGCAAGCGGCTCTGACCTCCGGCGAGCGCATGAGCGAAATCGTTATCCAGTGGTACCGCACCTCGGCGCAAGGCACCCAAGAGCACTACTACACCACCAAACTGGAAGACGCGATCATCGTCGCCATCAACAACAAAATGCACAACTGCCAGGATCCAGGCAATTCGCACTTCACCCACCTGGAAGAAGTGCAGTTCACCTACCGCAAAATCACCTGGACCCACGAAGTATCCGGTACTTCGGGTTCCGATGACTGGCGTGCTCCAGTCGTTTAATTACGGCTGATGGTTGTACCGCCTCGGCCGGTTTCGCCGGTCGAGGCACCTTCACTACTCAAAGAATTTTCAGCGTCAGATCCTTATCGATCTGGCGTGCGCTGCAGCACAGCACGAGGGACAAGGGAATGTTCTCACCGGCCAACCAGGCTCATTTCAACCTGACCATCGATGGCGCGGACAGCGATTTCCAGGTGCTGTCGTTCACCGGTCGGGAAGCCCTCAACACGCCCTTCGAATTCGAGCTGGAACTGGTCAGCGAAAAGGCCTCGATCAACCTCGAAAGCCTGCTGCACAAACTGGCGTTTCTTCAGCTGTCGCCGAGCGGCACCGGGATTCACGGGCTGATCTACAGCATCGCCCAGGGCGAGGCGGGCAAGCGCCTGACCCGCTACAAGATCTCGCTGCGCCCGCAGCTTTCGTACCTCGCGCACCGTTTCAATCAGCGCATTTTCCAGCAGATGACCGTGCAGCAAATCATCAGCCAGGTGCTGGAAGAACACGGCATCCTCGCCAGCGATTACCACTTCCAGCTCAGCGCGATCTATCCCGAGCGCGTCTACTGCACGCAGTACGACGAAAGTGACCTGCATTTCGTCCAGCGCCTGTGCGAAGAGGAGGGGATTCACTACCACTTCCAGCACACGTCCAGCGGCCACAAACTGACCTTCGGCGATGACCAGACGGTGTTCCCGAAACTCGCGCCCGTGGCCTATCAGCAGGACTCCGGGCTGGTGGCGGACAAACCGGTGGTCAAGCGTTTCGGCTTGCGCCTGGCGACCCGCACCAGCCGCACCACGCGGCGCGATTACGACTTCGTCAAACCGAAGATCGAGCTGGAAAGTGACGCCAAGAGCAGCGCCCAACCGGACCTGGAAGACTACGATTACCCGGGCCGTTTCGTGGATCGCGAGCGCGGCAAGCACCTGGCCAACCGCAACCTCGAGCGCCACCGCAGCGACTATCGCCTGGCCGAGGGCAACAGCGACCAACCGATTCTGGTCACCGGGCACTTTCTGGCCCTGACCGACCACGCCAACCCGACGTGGAACGACCTGTGGCTGCTCACCGAGATCTTCCACGAAGGCAAACAGCCGCAGGTGCTGGAAGAGTCGGTGACCAGCGACACCACCGACAACAAAGACGATTTCCATCAGGGCTATCGCAACCGTTTCAACGCCATCCCCTGGGACGTGCCGTACCGTCCGCCGCTGGATCACCCGAAGCCCAAGGTCCTCGGTTCGCAAAGCGCCGTGGTCACCGGGCCGGAAGGCGAAGAGATCTTCTGCGATCAGTACGGCCGGGTGAAGGTGCAGTTCTTCTGGGACCGCGAAGGCCAGCACGACGACAAGACCACCTGCTGGATGCGCGTGGCCTCCAGCTGGGCGGCTGAAACCTTTGGCTCGATCAACATTCCGCGGGTCGGCATGGAGGTGCTGATCACCTTCCTCGAAGGCGATCCCGACCAGCCGCTGATCACCGGTTGCCTGTACCACGGCGCCAACCTGCCGCCGTACAAACTGCCGGATTTCAAGACCCTGGCCACGGTCAAGAGCAAGGAATACAAAGGCAGCCGCGCCAACGAACTGCGCATCGACGACACCACCAGCGAAATCAGCATCGCGCTGCGCAGTGATCACGGTGCGAGTGCGATCAACCTCGGTTACCTGACCCATCCGCGCCCGAGCGGTGGCCAGCCACGCGGCGAAGGTTTTGAACTGCGCACCGACCGCCACGGCGCCGTGCGTGCCGGTGCCGGCCTGCTGATCACCACCGAGCCGCGCCCGAACGAATCGAAACACCACAAGGACCTGCCGGAAACCGCCGAACGTCTGGCCACCGCGAGCGATCAGCAAGATGGTTTTGCGGTGCAGGCCAAAGAGCTACAAGCGCAGGAGGCCGGCGATCAGGACGACGTGGCCAAGGCCTTGCACGCCCAGCACCAAGGCGTGCTCGGCTCGGGTCCGGCAAACCTCACCGCTAACGAATTCCCCGAGTTCACCGAGCCGCATCTGGTGCTCGCCAGTCCGGCCGGTATCGCCCTGACCACACCGCGCTCCAGCCACATCGCCACCGGCGAACATCTGGCGCTGAGCAGCACCGGGCACACCAGCCTGTCCATCGGCAAACGCCTGCTGGCCAGTGCCAGTCGCGGCATGCGCCTGTTCGTGCAGAGCATGGGTTGGCGGCTGGTGGCGGCGTCCGGCGACATCGACGTCAAGGCGCTCAAGGACAGCATCAACCTGCTGGCCAAACTCAACATCACTGCCAATGCCGACCGCATCACCATTACCGCCAAGACTGAGTTGGTGATCCAGGGTGGTGGCAGTGCCACGACTTACAACGCTGGTGGCATCACCCACGCTACCAGCGGCCCGTACACCGCCCATGCGGCGAACTTTGCCTACACCGGTGCCAAGAGCTTGGCCGGCGTGTTCCCGGAACCGCCGAAACCCGGCAAGGGCAACCTCGAACTGTTCAACCAGTACGCCGGGCGACAGGGCATCAAGGAAGGCGATTACGAAGTCATTGATGCGCTGGGCAAGAGCATCAAGGGCAAGCTCGACGCCAAGGGTTTCGCCAGCGTTGCTGGCGCTGCACCGGGACCGGCGCGCGTGCTGTTCGGCAAGGATCCGGCGGACACCTGGAGCGATGGCAGTTACATCGGCAAACCGGAGTGGCCGTTGAATCCGCCGGGTGCCGAAGACATTCCGAGTCAGGTGCAGGCCATGGTGGCGCAGGCGTTGCCGAGCAAGAACTGGGACATGCTGGAGAAGGGCAAGGAAATGGCACAAACAGGGATGGGTGCGATGCAGACCGCGCAGGGCGCAATGCAAACGGCGCAGCAGGTGAAAGGCGCCGTGCAGGGCGGAGTGGCCGGACTGCCGAAACTGGCGAGCGCGGCGATGCCGAGTGCGTCGAGCATCCTCGGCGCCGCGAGCAAGGGCGGCCGATTGCCGACGCTTCCCGCACCAACGCTGCCAAAGCCTTCCTTGAAAACCCCGGACCTGTTGGCGGGTGAGATGCTGTCATGACCACTGAAATCGTAAAACGTGAACCTCAGGTTGCCATTGTTCCCCTGAATGCCATCGATATTCAGGATGTCGCCAGCGGTGCGGCGACCTTTGATGCCTGGCTTCAATCCGCCACTGATGGCGTGGTCACTCTTGATCGAATCAAGAACTACGCGGGCTTTGTGCCGGTGGTGGGCAACATCATGGCGCTGGTCGATGCGCTGGGTGACATCGTCACGCTGTCGAACGCCAAGCAGCGCGACTTGCTCGCGTGGGCCAGCCTTGGCATCAACCTGATCGGCGTATTGCCTTTGCCGCCGTCGATGGCAGCGGCGCGCATGACCCTGCGCCCGACACTGTTTCTGGTGCGTCAGGAGATGAGAGCCAGCAGCAAGTTGTTGCTCAGCACTTCCGTGATCGAGGTGCTGGTCGGTCACCTGAACGCCTCGATTATCGGCACGCTGGATGATTTTGTTGAACAGGCTAAAGGCAAGTTGCCCGGTATTTTGGCGGACGCTGGCAAGCTCGGCGAAGAAGTCGTTAACGAAATTGCCAAAGGCATCGAAGCGGTGGCGTTTGGCAATCTGGATGCCAAAGGTGATCTGAATGCAGCCAGCGCCCAGGCAAGCGCTGCGGCCGACCAATTCAAGAATGATCCGCTGGCGTCTTTCAGTAATGTGTTTGGGGCTGCCAACAGTGCGCTGAAGTCAGCAGGTAAAGGCCTGGCCAACAGCGTGGCGCAAAACCTCGTCCCTGATGACTTCAAAAAAACCGTTTCCGACGAAACCAAAAAACTGCGGGCGATGGGCCCGGAACTGCGCACCCAATTGAGCAAGCTGGACGATGAGTCCGTTCAGAACTCCATCGGTTGGTTGCTGCTGATCCTTTCCAGCGCCGTGACGTTGTGGCGCAAGCGCAATGCCCATGGCCAGAACGCCGCCGTCCACCCGGAAAAGACCGGTCAGGCCAAGCACACGGCTTCCGAGGGTGAGTTGGGCTCCGACGGCAAACAGGCTCCGGCGAAAGGCGCACCCAAGCCAGAGAAATGTCCGTGTACCGGCACGCGCTTCAGCATCAATTTTGCTTTGGGTTCAGAAAGCCTCAGCCATACCGATTTCAGCTTGCCTGGCCCATTCCCGGTCGAGTGGACGCGCACCTATAACTCGCGCCTCGACGCCTACGATCACAGCGAAATCGGCGCTCGCTGGGTCAGCGAATTCACCTCACGGTTTGACTGCGTGGACGATGGCTTGACGTTTTACGGCTCCGATGGCCGCGACCACAGCTATCCGCTGCCCAAACTCGGTCTGTTTCACTACGACGCCATCGAAAACATCACGCTGGTTCGCAGTGGTGAAGACCAGTTGCTGTTGTGCCGTGGTTTCGAACGCAAGGAAACCTACGTCCGCCGTGGCCAGCGTTTTGTGCTGACCAACATTTCGCTGCGCAACGGCGCCGGGATCATGCTGCATTACGAGCATCGGCACGGCGAACAATCGGTGCTCTCGGACCTGATCACCTATCAGGAAAACGACACCAGCAAGGTCCACCTTCACCTCGGCACAATGATCGACGACCACGGCCGGTTCATCGGCCTCTGGCAGATCGTTGACGGCGAACCGTTGCGACAACTTTGCGCCTACCAATACGACGCCTATGGCGACCTGATTCAAGCGCAGGACGAGAACGGCGCAGTCTGGTCGTATCAGTTCCAGCATCACCTGATCACCCGCTACACCGACCGCACCGGACGCGGCATGAATCTGCAGTGGGACGGCCCCGGCGCCAAGGCCAAAGCCATCCGCGAATGGGCCGATGACGGCAGCTTCGACACGCGTCTGGAGTGGGACGAAAACATTCGTCTGACCTACGTCACCGACGCCCTTGGCAACGAGACCTGGCACTACTACGACATCCTTGGCTACACCTACCGCATTCGTTACGCGGATGAGCGTTCGGAATGGTTCTTCCGCGACGAGGCCAAAAACATCGTGCGCCGCGTCAATGCCGACGGCAGCACCGATCGCTACAGCTACGATGAACGCAGCAACCTGCTCGAACACATCCGCGCCGATCACACGGTGATGCATTACGCCTACGACGATCAGGACCTGCTGATCAAGATCAGCGACGCCGAGGGCGGGCAATGGCAACGCGCCTATGACGACCAAGGCAACCTGGTCGAAGCGCTCGATCCGCTGGGCAACAAAACCGAATACGCCTACAACAAATCCGGCCAGCCCACCGCGATCAAGGACGCCAACGGCAACGAAAAAACCCTCGACTACAACGACGCCGGGCAACTGGTCGAGTACGTCGATTGCTCGGGCAAAACCAGCGCCTGGGACTACAACGAACTCGGGCAGATGATCTGCTTCACCGACGCCGCCGGCAACGCCACCGAATACGAATACAAGGCCGGCCAACTGGTGTTGATCAAGCACCCGGACAAGACCGAAGAGCGCTTCGAACACGACGCCGAAGGTCGGTTATTGGCGTATGCCGACGGTCTCGATCGCTGCACCACGTGGAGCTACAGCGCTGCCGGTTTGATCACCGAGCGTGTCGACGCCGCGGAACAAACACTGCGCTATCGTTGGGACCGTCTCGGACGGCTGACGGCCCTGGAAAACGAAAACGAACAACGCGCGCACTTTCACTACGATCCGGTCGGACGCCTGCTGGAAGAACGCGGCTTTGACGGGCGCAGCACGCGTTATCAGTACGACCCTCTGACGGGTCGCCTGGCCCAATCGATCAATGGCCAACGCGTAATCTCGTTGAGCTTCGACCCGATGGGCCGCTTGACCGAGCGTCGCGCCACCTTGGGTGACCAGTCGCAAAGCGAAACCTTCGCCTACGATGGCAACGGCAACATGGTGCTGGCCAACAACGCCGACAGCCGCCTGCAATGGTTTTATGATCCGGCAGGAAATATTCTGCGCGAGCACCAACACTATCTGGGGTTGGACAGCCCGATGGTCGCGGTCTGGCGGCACGAATACGACGTACTAAACCAGTGTATTGCCACGACCCGTCCAGATGGCCACCGTGTCAGTTGGTTGACCTACGGCAGTGGCCACTTGCTGGGTCTACGACTGGACGATCATGAACTGGTTGGCTACGAGCGCGACGACCTGCACCGCGAAGTCGCCCGCCATCAAGGCAACCACCTGGTGCAAACCCAAAGCTGGGATCCGGTTGGTCGCTTGCAGGAGCAATTGCTGGGACGCAGGGACGACAAATCCACGCTGCTCAAACGCGAATACTCCTACGACGCGGCCGGTCAACTGACTAACATCAACGACAGCCGCCGCGGCCCACTCGCCTATCGCTACGATCCTGTTGGTCGACTGCTCAGCGCCGTGACTCGTCAAGGCGTGGAAACCTTTGCCTTCGACCCGGCCGGCAACCTGCTCGACGACAAGGAGACAGAAATTCGCCGACCACTGGGTCTGACGCCACAGCGCAGCAAACTGGTCGACAACCTGCTGCGCGAATATGTCGGCACGCATTACGACTACGACGAACGCGGCAACCAGATCCAGCGCTGGCACAACGGCCAACGCAGCGATCTGCGTTGGGATCTGTTTGATCGATTGGTGCATTTTGAAGACCCGCGTCTGAGCGTAGATTTCGCCTACGACGCTCTGGGACGTCGCCTGCACAAAAACTCTCGTGCGCACTACAAGCAGCGTCCGGAAGCAGGTTCCCTTTGGAACAAAAACGAGCACGCTCGTAAACAGCGCGAACTCGGCTGCGGCTTCACCTTGTACGGTTGGGATGGCGACAACCTCGCTTGGGAAAGCAGCCCGGAGCAGAGCGATGGTGAGCCGGGTCGCACGGTTCATTATGTCTTCGAGCCAGACACCTTCGTCCCGATCGCTCAGGCTGTACGGCATGCGCCAATCGAGCTGATCGGTTTGCCGGATTACAGCGGTGAATACAGCCTTGATGAAGATCCTGTGTGGAATCACAAGGCAACGGCATTACCGTTTGATGCGCTGGCCTGGTACCAATGTGATCACCTCGGCACGCCGCAGGAATTGACGGACTCGCAAGGCAACATGGCCTGGACCGCGCAATACAAGGCTTGGGGACAGGTGACGGAGCAGCGTTCGGAGTGGGCGCGGCAGCATGATGTGATGAACCCGATACGGTTCCAGGGGCAGTATCACGATCATGAGACAGGCCTGCATTACAATAGATATCGTTATTACGATCCTTTGGTCGGACGTTTTATAAATCAAGATCCGATCGGTCTCGCAGGGGGATTGAACGCCTACGAATATGCACCAAATCCCGTGCAATGGATCGACCCATTAGGTCTAGCGCGTATTCCTAAGTCGGTGAAAACCAAGGTAGCTATCGAGAACAAGCAATTTCACGGAGTGGAATCATGTGAGAAGTGCTTGGTCACAGTAGTTCCTGGTCAAAAGAGCCAGAGGGGTGTAACTCCGCCACCGAATGAACGACAATTCGATCATATCCAACCTGATTCATTGGGAGGTGCAAACGATGAGGGTAATACCCAGATTCTATGTCGCCGTTGTAATCGCGAAGCTTCAGATTCAATCAAGCCGGATTACAAAACACTCAACCGTCTAGGCGGCTCCCCACCTTGAGCGTATAAAATATGAACGATATTTTTCACAAGATTGTCTTTGAACTAACGCCTGACGAGGATGATTATCCTCCTGTATCCGCTGAGTCGATTTGGGGCGTCTATGTCGGTGATGGTACCTATATCTTAGACAATACTCCCTATTACGTTTATGGCGTGAGTAAGGGAGATTTCGTGCAGGTAAAGTCCAGTGGCGATGAGATGATAGCTGTGCGTGTCGCAAAACGGGGTGGCCATTCGACTGTCAGAGTTTTTGCCAGTGATACTGAAGAGAAAAGTAAAATAATCGCTCATCTTCATCAGTTGGGTGCTTCGTGTTCAGTTAGTCAGGAAATGTCGCTGTTTGCAGTGGATATTCCCTCAGATTGTGATTTTTTCGCGATCGACAAATATTTGTCTGATATTGCTGATGGGGAAAATATTGCATATGAGGATGCTTGTCTGCAGCACTCACATATTGATTCATCTCGTATAGGGGAGTGTCTGTCATTGGCCTCTTTACCACTACTAGCTCATTGATTGAGTAACCCTAAATTGGATCATGGAGACAGGTCGGGATAAAGAAAGTTTTCGGAGGTGGGCTGCGCTTGTATAATTAATGAAGCGTAGTCTGTTCCCAGTAAAAAGGTGGCCATCTCAAACAAGGGGTTTCGTGTGTTGAGCGTGGGAGTTCTGGAGTACCCTATGCTCGATGAGCAATCAACAGAAATTATTCGTGTGTATGCCGGAAAAAACTCAAAAGGTCCGGTATTTGAAGAGCTGCCGGCTCGCAAAATTGATGAGCTTACGTATGAGCTTCTGTTTTCCCCTGGCTTGGCTTTGAATCTGGCAAGAGGAGATATAGTTTCATTGAAAAATCCTCAAACACACGCTGAGGTCTTGAAGAGAGGGGGCAATTTTTGTATCCATATCTACTCCAAACACATTTCGCCAGAGCGGCTTAAGACACTTGAGGCGGATGTCGCGAACGAGCTCAACGGTACCTTGGACGGCGTATATAGAGGGAATTTGTCATTAGCCATTCCCGCAAGAAATGGAATGGATAGGATTGCAAAATTTTTTAATGCCTTCCATGAACAGACCGGGGTTCAATGGTACTACGCTAACATCTACAAAAATATCGATGATGTAGAGGACGAAACTCTGCTTAATTGGTGGCTAGATAGCTAGAGGTTCTCGCCAGTAAACCGGCGAGTTAGGGTTGCAATGAATTTTTCGGGAGCTGCTATGAACGAACGTATGGAGTTTCGTCCGAATCAACTTCAGATAAATATTTGTGAGAAGTACGGAATGGCGGTGCTTGCGCCTGAGGTCATGGTTGCCGTAGCCCTGCAGACTCTAGGCCGGTCCCCTATTTATGGCAGCAGAGTTGAGCTGCCCGAAGGAGGGACTGTGAGTTGGTTCATACACTGCGGTGAGTATTCAAAAGCGCATGATTTCTACAAGCCCCTTCATGCTCACCATTTAGACGAAATACTGCCGCAAGTGGTGAATTATCTGTGCCTGCCCACCGGCGCAAAATTCATTATCGACACTGGCGGGTATGAAGACGTCTGGATGGCCGAGTAGCGGCATCCAACTTACTAGTCAAAGGAGTGACAACATGAAAGACGCCATTCGCTTGGGCGACTCCACCACCCACGGTGGCAAGGTGCTCGAAGCCTTTTCTCAGACCGATCTTAACGGCAAGCCGATTGCCGGTGTCGGTCACAAGGTCAGTTGCCCGTTGTGCAAGGGGATTTTCCCGATTGCCGAGGGCAGCAGCACCTACACCGTCGATGGCACGCCCATCGCCCTCGACGGCATGAAAACCGCCTGCGGTGCTGCGCTGATTGCAAGCGGCCCGAAAGGCGCAGTGATCAGTTGATTACCTGATCTCATTTTTGGACCCATTGCCTCGGTATGCGACTGACCGTCTCATTCCGAGTTGGCGATGTGCCTCTCCTGCATCACAGAGCAACTCTCTGAGTTTGGCTTGTGCCTGCTTAACGAAAATCATCGATCATGCCCACGATGTTAGCGTTCAAAAAACCGAGCGGCGGAGCAGGGCGTTTTTTGCTGCCTATTCACGCAAAGTTGCCATCCCCATCCCGATGAAGAACATCTTCGGTGTGCATCTCAACCAATTTAAATATTCGTTCCCGTTCTTGGAGAAGCTGCCGGTTCAGTTCCTCGAATTCATTTTCGTATAGCCTGAGCTGCTTCCGGCTGCTTCCGGCTGCTTCCGGCTGCTTCCGGAAGCTTTCGAGGGGCGTCGGGCAGCGAAGCCAGTATTAAGTGTTTTCGATGTCGGAAGAGTCCACGGGAGCGTCTTGCTGTGCGCTGTATTTATATACAGTTATCAGGTCGCGGCGGAGTGGCGAGGGAGGCGACAGGCTTTAGCGAACGGCTGCTTTCGGCCAAAAGCGGACGCTCCCAAGTGGCCACTAACGGCTAAAAGTAAAGTCTTTCCCTTTCCGATTATTACTGGCGAACGCTTACGGACTTCTGGTCAAACCGCACCAAAAGCAATTCGCCACTATTGGCCTATACTCGGTTCGTCCGCGGTTTCTTCAAGGAGAGATCTCAATGGCCGTACCAGATTTGAATGGGCTAGACGCTCCCGTTGCCGACGATTTTGAAATTTGGATCGGCGAAAGAAGCCGATGGTTACAGACAGCTGCCAAGAACCTAATCGAGACCAAGAAGCCACCAACAGACGACCAGGTCAAAGAGCTTGCCCGGCTGTGCATGATTGAATCGAAGAAGGAAGAGGACCCAGGCTTCTGCACCGTATCGCCCGGCTCGTTGGCACTTGCCGCCAGTCGTCCTGCCATACGCATAGAAGGGATCTCAGATGTCTACGGGTTGAATGCGATCAAATCAGGCGCAGCATTACCATTTGGCTCAGGCAACATCACAGTGTTCTACGGTCAAAATGGTTCAGGAAAAAGCGGATATGCACGGCTCCTGAAACAGGCATGTGGCTCAAGGTCAAAAGACGAAATTCACCCTAACGTCTTCATTGAAGAACCTGAGGCCTGCAAGGCTAATTTCCAAGTATCGGCAGGAGAAAAGAAAGGAACTATTGAATGGACGCTGACACAGGGTGCAGATCCTTTACTTCGTCACGCCCAGATTTTTGACTCCAGAACGGCCACCCAATACATGGGTAAAAACGAGGCCAGCTATGAGCCAAGCCAAATGAAATTCGTGGCGTCATTGATCGCCGTGTCAGACAAGGTTAATCAGTACCTCACCGCATCGAAGAATGCATTGCTGAGCGTATTGCCACAATTCCCAGCGGACTTGGAAATCACTGAGGAGCGTAAGTGGCTTGCGAGTATTAAGCCTGCGACGACTGATGCCGTCATCGACAGATTCTGTACGTACGCTCCCGAGCACGATGCTGAGCGGATTATCACAGAAGGTGCGCTGGCCCAGAAAGACGTGGCGGGGCGACTGGCATCAATCACGAAAGAAAAGCAGGGGTTGGCAACAGTTCGGCTAGCTATGAGCCAACTGAAGGATAAGCTATCCAACGAAACAGCGCAGATCATCGTAAGTGCCAACGCTGATGCAAAGGGCAAGCGGCATGCGGCCCAGAAATTTGCTCAACAACTTTTTTCCGAAACTCCCCTCGAAGGAGTCGGCGAAGCGGTGTGGCAACAGTTATGGGCCCAAGCTCGATTGTTTTCTCAAAATCATGCTTACCCTGGCCAACCATTTCCTGTTGTGGGTGAGCAGGCAAGGTGTGTGCTCTGCCAGCAAGAGCTCAATGAGGATGCTGGCCATCGGTTGACCCACTTTGAGCAATTTGTTACCGAAGGTTTGGAGTTAAGCGCAAAACAGGCAGAAGACAAACATAAGGGCTTTGTACAGGCCTTACCCCAATCACCGAAGGAACAGGACTGGTTAGCTCATATGGCCCTGATCAAACTGGATCAACAGCAGGCCATCGATCTGCATAAGACTCTGGTGAAAAGACGCTCCGATCTTGAGACCGCTGAAAAAATCGAAAATGTGACCCTATTCGACTGGTCACTAGTAGATCAAGCACTGGCAGAAGTAACAGAGCAGTTAGGTGGCGAAGAAAAGTCGTTGAACGAGCTTTCTCAAGACGGCAAACGACAGCAAATGGAGGCACAACTCCGTAAGCTGAAGGCTCTGCAATGGCTGTCGCAAAACAAACTTGCAGTCGTTGCCGAACGGGACCGGTTGTTGGCTGTTGACCAGTACGGGAAAGCCATCCGGCTTGCTGCAACTAACACGCTTACTATCAAGAACAACGAGTTGGCGAAATCCGAGGTGGAGGCAGGATATCAAACTCGCTTCGCCTCCGAACTGAAACTATTAGGTGGCTCGAGGTTGCCTGTAGCCCCTCAAAGCAAAACAGTCGGTAAAGGCAGGACCACATTCGGACTGACACTCGTTGGCGCGAAAGGAGCCCGCCCACCAGAGCAAATTCTCAGTGAGGGCGAGACAAGAGTTGTAGCGTTGGCTGCATTCCTAGCTGATATTACTGGGTCCAATCAAGTAGCTCCCTTTATTTTCGACGACCCGATTTCCTCACTCGATCAAGATTTTGAGGAGCGAGTTGTCGCACGCCTTGTAGATTTGGCGCAGTCCCGCCAGGTCATCATCTTCACCCACAGACTTTCGCTGGTGACACTTCTGGAATCCGCAGTAAAGAAAGTGAAGGAGCATCCAGATATACAAGACATCATCTTTAACGTTCAGACACTTCGACGTCTCGACAAAACATCCGGGATTCTGACGGGACAAAGCGCTCGAGACTCAAAACCGAAGCCGGCTATCAACAAGCTACTTAATGAGAACTTAGCCCAACTCAAGAGACACCAGGCAGAGGGCGATGCTGAAAGCTACGACCTCCTCGCCAAGAGTGTTTGCAGTGACTTCAGAATCATCGTGGAGCGCACTGTTGAGGTGGTAATGCTGAACAGTGTCGTTCTGCGATTCCGCAGGGAAGTGATGACCAAAGGGCTACTGAGGCAGCTAAGTAACATCACTCAGGAGGATTGTGATCTGATAGACGACTTGATGACACGATACTCTGTGTATGAGCATTCTCAGGCAGACGATCTGCCAGCGGTCCCCCCCGAACTCGCCCAGCTCGAAACAGATATGCGATCGCTTTCGGACTGGATAGAGGGGTACTCGAAGCGAGTGGCCTGACCCACATTGAAACGCCGACTGCTCGGTCCCAATGGGGGTCGCTTGTGAGCGTCCGCTAAATGGCCGGAAGTGGACGGTCCGGCCCAAAGCAACCATTCGATATGGCTTTCCAGATCCGAGCCGATTGCAGAAGGAGTTGATGCGAAAGCCCCACATCTCGGCTAAGTGAATCAGCGTGAGGCAGCTGTTTGTCGACGTCCACAGAGGGATCGAATTAGATGACTGGTACTCTCTAGTAAGAAAAGGGTTACTAGTCTGGTATGAAATGAAATCCGGTGAAGGTCCTCCATGTTGAAAATGAATTTTTCATGGAAGAGGTGAGTCATAGCGGCCATGCATTCATCGCATTGGCAAGTGGCCATGCTTTTTGAATAGACATAAAAGTCTAAATGACCTAGTGTTCTTTCAGGTGCCACTCAGATACTAATTAAAAAGCTCCAAGGATAATAGGAAAGACAAATAAGGGACGGTATATGATTATAAAAAACTTTCACGCTCAACGAGTATATGGCTATCTTGACTTTGAGATGGAATTCAATTCAGACATAAGCTTTATAACAGGAGGTAATGGGTCAGGAAAAACAACCGCATTAAAATTAATTAATGCATTGCTAGTGCCGAACTTTGGTGAGTTGCTATTTATACCTTTTGGAAAGATAAAATTAACCGTTTTAGATAAGCACGAAACGATTACAATTGAAGCCAGAAGCATAGAAAACAATATTTCCCTAACTATATCAAATGTTGAATCCTCATTAATTCTTGAAAGCTACTCCGAAATAGAACAGGATTTGTTTTCTCCAAAAAATAAAGGTAAAGAAGATTTAGTAGACGAGATCAATCGGAGAAATACAGACCACCCTGTTGTTCGCGCGATATCATCGATTCTATCCCCCGTTTTTTTAGGCTTGGACAGGAAAAGGGAAGATATTCCCGTTGAGTCAGGTGGTTATTACTACGAAAGAGATCGTGCTACACACGCTCAGAGCGCTCGGTCTATAAGAGCAAGAAGATTAATTCGCGGTTCGCTCGGCGTAAGCCTGATGGAAACTGAGCTTCTGGTTCAGGACGCCTATAGAAGAATGCGGCGTGCAGAGGAAACGTATTCTATAAGATTAAGGGACAGTATCCTGCTATCCGCATTTCAATATACGGAATTTGATTACTCAAACGATGCAGATTTTGATGACAAAAACCCTTGGTTGGAAAAGGGTCGTGTTTTGCAGCGTAAGACTGAGATTAAGGACGCTCTTTCTAAGATAGGCATAAATGACAAGCGTCTCAGTACTGAAGTTGATACCTTCTTTGATAGACTTTCCCGTCTTTTTGAAGATATGCAAAAATCCAAAGAAAAATTCAATATTGAGCTCTTGACTAACAAGGCTCAAATTGAACGAATCACCAAAGTTGTTGAGATCATAGATGAGCACAAGTCAAAGATCGACAGAGTCTTCAAGCCTATAAACTCATTTTTGACTACAATTAATAAATTCTATAACGACTCCAACAAGTATTTAGCTGTTGATACGGTCGGACAATTAGTAATAGAACGACCTGATGGAGTGAAGTGCACTATAGAGAGTTTGTCTTCAGGAGAACGACAGCTTTTGGTGATATTTGCGCATGCTTTCTTTAATCGAAACAGCGATTCCGCAGCCGTGTTCATTATCGATGAGCCAGAGCTATCATTGCATCTGAGGTGGCAGGAAAAATTTGCTGACACCATTTTGGGAATCAGCCCAGGATCTCAATTCATAATGGCTACACACTCGCCTGAAATATTGGGTCAAAATAAAAACAAATCCATTAAGTGCAGGTGATAAACATGGAGCGTAGTTTATCGGCCAGATCGGCAAAGTCGGTATTCTTCGAAGAGTACAATGACATTGATATATTTGTCGAGGATACAGCCTTTGGGTACGAAAAAATATTTATGGAGTTGTTTTCCAGAGTGTTTTCTGGAGTTTATAAAGTTTCCAATGTATTTCCTCTCGGTTCTAGAGGGGCTGTAATTGCGGAGTACGAACAGCACTTGGCTGAGATTAAACGACCCACTTTGTATATTGTGGATGGAGATCTGCACCTTATTAATCAAAACACACAGAACCGTACTGGCTTATATACTTTGCCGTACTATTGCGTGGAGAATCTGTTGATTGATGAAGAAGCTATACTTAGGTTGATAAACGAAGAAAATGCTATGCTTTCGAAAGAAGCTCTGATTGAGGCTTTCGACTATCAAGGTTGGGTGAGTAAAAACTCAAGCCTTCTTATAGATCTTTTTATTGACTATGGGGTGGCATTTTCAGCCTGTCCAAGCATTCAAACGGTAGCGTTTGATATATCAAATCTTGTTTCATCTAACTCAGGGGATGTTGACCCCCAAAAAATTGCGAACAGAAAGAAAGAAATTGTTGATGCGACAGTTGAAAGAATAGGCATCGATGAGTACCAGCGCCATCGAAGTCGTATTGAATCTTTTGCCTTAAACAATCCAAATGCGTTTTGTACTTTTGTCTCTGCGAAAGACTATACTTTGCCTTTATTGCTTATGAGAATTAGAAAACTTACCTGTACTCGAGCTCCAAATATAAATATCAAGCTCCGCTTGGCTTTGAGTTGCGATTTAGCAAATATTGAAGATTCAAAAAATTACGTCGCAAATGTTTGATTTTCAACCGGGCCTCTTTGAGAGGCCTTTTTATTCTGTACGCCTGATATTCTAAAGCGTACATTGCCCTCATTTTTTTCGACGACAAATGACTGCTTCTGGCCGATAGCTGTCACTCCTGACCGTCCGCATTCGGCCAGAATCTGACATTGCCGGCGAAAACCCGCATGTCTATGAGAAGGGCAGTGGGGCAGCCATTCGTCAGCAGGACGAAAAGCCCCTCCTTGACAGGCAAGTTATCTGGGCAAATACTCGCCGCAAGATTCATATAGATGACTAGATAACAAGGTGAATAAAGTCGATGAATTCTTTATCCAGTGATGCCCGACTGCCGCTGTACCAACGCCTGCGTGACCAATTGGCTGAGCAGATCGCCAATAATCGCTGGCGTCCGGGGGAGGCGATCCCTACTGAAGCGGCGCTGTCTGCGGAATACCAACTGTCCACCGGCACGGTGCGCAAAGCGATTGATGCGTTGGTCATTGAGGGCATTCTGGAGCGTCAGCAAGGGCGAGGGACGTTTATTCGCCGGGCGCAGTTTCAATCCTCATTGTTCCGTTTCTTCCGATTCCAGACTGTTTCCGGTGAGCGCCAGGTCCCGGAGAGTCGCATCCTCTCGATCGAGCCCGTTGCCGCACCTTCGGCCGTAGCGCAAGCACTGGGGTTGCCCGCCGATGCGCCGGTCATTCGTATTGTCCGTGTGCGTCTGCTCGATGTTAAGCCGGTGCTCGCCGAAGAAATCTGGTTGCCCCGCCAGCGGTTTCAGGCGCTGCTGGAGATCGACCTCAGTCGCGAAGGGCCGCTGCTGTATCCGATCTACGAAGAAGTGTGCGGACAGGTTGTTGCATCGGCCGAAGAAACGCTGACCGCTGAATCGGTGAATGACGTGCATGCCCGATTGCTCCAGGTAGCGGTCAACAGTCCGGTGATCGTGATCGAGCGTCTGGCCCGCGATTACGCGGGTAGCCCGCTGGAATGGCGTCGCTCGCGCGGCCACGCGGAGCACTTCCGCTACAGCGTGGATATTCGCTGACGTCTGCCTGCGTAGCGGAGCGTTCTGCGGCGGCTAGATCGCCGCCCGATTTCTGTTTGTTTGCCAAAGCTGACCCTGTCGCGGTGCGGTTGGCTGTCGGCTGCCTTGCGTAACACCTATAAGGATAAGAATCATGTTCAGCTGGTATCGCCAAGTTACTCCTCGGGAGCGCAAAACGTTTTGGGCCTGCTTCGGCGGATGGTCGCTCGACGCGTTGGAAGTACAAATGTTCGGTCTGGCGATTCCGGCGCTGATCGCCGCTTTCGCGCTGACAAAGGGCGATGCCGGATTGATCAGCGGCGTTACCCTCGTCACCTCGGCACTCGGTGGCTGGGTGGGTGGGACGTTGTCTGACCGCTATGGCCGTGTGCGCACGTTGCAGTTGATGATTTTGTGGTTCTCTTTTTTCACCTTTCTCTCGGCCTTCATCACGGGGTTCAATCAGCTGTTGGTGGTCAAAGCGCTGCAGGGTTTCGGGATTGGCGGGGAGTGGGCGGCCGGCGCGGTGCTGATGGCCGAGACGATCAATCCGCACTATCGCGGCAAGGTCATGGGCACTGTGCAAAGTGCCTGGGCGGTGGGTTGGGGCCTGGCGGTCGGGGTGTTCACGCTGATCTATACCTGGGTACCACAGGACATGGCCTGGCGTGTGATGTTCCTTGTTGGGTTGCTGCCGTCGTTCCTGATCATCTGGGTGCGTCGTAACGTTGAGGAGCCGGACAGCTTCCAGCGTCTGCAAAAAGACAACGCCATCCCGCAGAGTTTCTTCAAGTCGCTCGCCGGCATTTTTCGCCCGGAACTGATTCGAGTGACCCTGTTTGGCGGGCTGCTGGGACTGGGCGCGCACGGTGGCTATCACGCGGTAATGACCTGGTTGCCGACCTTCCTCAAGACCGAGCGCAATCTGTCTGTGCTGAACTCGGGCGGCTATCTGGCGGTGATCATCATCGCCTTCTGGTGTGGTTGTGTGGCCAGTGGCTATTTGATCGATCGCATTGGCCGTCGTAAAAACATTGTGCTGTTTGCCTTGTGTTGCGTGGTCACGGTGCAGTGCTACGTATTTTTGCCGCTGACCAATACGCAGATGCTGTTCCTGGGGTTCCCGTTGGGGTTCTTCGCCGCCGGTATTCCGGCCAGTCTGGGAGCGCTCTTCAACGAACTTTACCCTGCCGATGTACGCGGCGCCGGCGTTGGCTTTTGCTACAACTTTGGCCGGGTGCTGTCCGCTGTATTTCCATTCCTGGTCGGGCACATGAGTGACTCCATGTCGCTGGGTTCGGCGATTGGTATCGATGCCGGGATCGCCTATGGCGTGGCGGTGCTTGCGGCACTTTGCCTGCCTGAAACCCGGGGCAGGGACCTTCAAGCCAATGCCACCTCCGTTAAGGCCGGTATCAACGGCAATCAACGTGCTCGGGCGTGATGATCCTAACCTTCAGTAGATAAAACCCATGTCAGATACCCGCCCCAAGTCGATCACCGGCATCGACTCCCATGCCCATGTGTTCAACCGTGATCTGCATCTGATCGGTGCACGGCGCTACACCCCTGAGTACGACGCCACGCTTGACCAGTACCTTGAGCATTTGCAAACGCATGGTCTGAGTCACGGTGTATTGGTGCAACCAAGTTTCCTTGGCACCGACAATAGCTACCTATTGGCGGCGTTGAAGCAAGCGCCGCAGCAGTTGCGCGGTGTGGTGGTGCTGGAGCCACGCGTCAGTCGTTCTACCTTGAATGACATGGCTCGACTGGGCGTGGTCGGCGTGCGCTTGAACCTGATCGGCAAGGCGTTACCTGATTTTCGTGACAGTGCCTGGCAAGGGTTTTTCAGCGATATCGCTGATCTCGACTGGCATGTCGAGTTGCACAGGGAAGTCAAGGATCTGCCGGGCCTGATCCAGCAATTGACGCCGTTCGGCGTGAAGTTGGTGATCGATCACTTTGGGCGGCCGGACGCGAATGCGGGTCTCGATCAGCCCGGGTTTGGCGAGTTGCTTGAGGCCGGATCGAAAGGTTCGATCTGGATCAAGGTATCGGGAATCTATCGTTTGAGAGGTACGCCACAACAGAACATTGACTTCGCTCGAAGGGCATTACCGTTGCTGGAACAAAGCTTCGGCCTGCATCAGTTGGTATGGGGCAGCGACTGGCCGCATACGCAGCATGAGCAAAGCATCGGTTTCGTCACCGTCGTCGACCAGTTGCAAGCCTTGGAACTTTCGGCGCAAGCCAGCGACTCGCTGCTGGTGCAAGCGCCTCGAAGGTTATTCGGTTTTTAGGAAGTCGAACGCTGAAGCTTAGCCGTTGCAGATGCCATTCATCTCACCCACTTACAAGAATTTGGGCACCAGCCCAACCGAGAACCTTTCATGACTCCCTTAGATATAGATCTGTTACTGACCGCATTGATCAGCGTCCTGGTGCTGGTAGCGCTGATCGTCTCGCGCCTCAAAATGCACCCGCTGCTGGCTTTGCTGGTAGTTTCCGTCGGCGTAGGCTTTGCAACCGGTATGGAGCCAGATGGCATCGTCTCCCACTTGGTCATCGGCGCCGGCAAGACACTGGGGGCAGTGGGGGTGGTCATCGCGCTGGGGGCGATGCTCGGCAAAATTCTTGCTGACGCCGGCGTCACCGAGCAGATTGCTGCGGTCATCCTCAAGCGCACGTCGGATCGGATGATTCCGTGGGCGATGATGATGGTCGCGTTTGTGATTGGCATTCCGATGTTTTTCGAGGTTGGCCTGGTGATCATGCTGCCGCTGATCTTCAGCGTGGCGCGCAAGCTGGAAAGTCAGGCGCGTTTCAAGGGTTCAGCGTATGTCTATGTGGGCGTTCCGGTGATTGCCGCACTGGCCACCATGCACGGTATGGTCCCGCCGCACCCTGGCCCGTTGACGGCCATCGCCGCGCTGAAAACCTCGGTCGGGCCGACCATGCTCTATGGTTTCCTGGCGGCTATTCCGGCCATGATTTTAGGCGGTCCACTGTATGGCGCATTCATTTCCCCGCGCATGAGCACTCGGCCCGATCAGGTGTTGCTGGATCAGTTCACCCTGGCTGAAAAAGCCAACGATAAACCAAGCCCCAGCGTATACCTTGGCGTGCTGGCAGCCTTGCTGCCGGCGATCCTGATGCTGATCCATGCCGTCGCTGAGATGGTATTGGCCAAGGACAATGCGCTGCTGAAAATGGCCGGTTTCCTCGGCAATCCGCTGATAGCGATGCTGCTGGGCGTGCTGTTCGCCGGGGCCAGTCTGGTACTCGCGCGCGGCGGCGATGCGGGGCAATTGCGCGACTCGCTGGGCAAGAGCCTCAAGCCAATCGCCTCGATCATCATGATCATCGCCGGCGGAGGTGCCTTTCAGGAACTGCTGACCAGCGCCAAGGTGGGCGATGCGATTGTGCACCTGACTCAGCAGTCGGCGTTCCCTCCGCTGATCCTCGGTTGGTTGATCGCCATGTTGCTTTCGGTATCTACCGGTTCCGCCACGGTAGGTATCGTGGGGGCTGCCGGCTTGCTGGCGCCGCTTGCCGGTGCTGATCCCAGCCTCAACCTGCCGCTGCTGGCCTTGTCCATTGGCTGCGGCTCGTTGTTCTTCAACTACGCCAACCATGCAGGTTTCTGGATGGTGAAGGAATCCTTCGGCATGACGATGGGCGAAGCCACCAAGACTATTTCGGTGGTGCAATCGATCGTCGCCGTGGTCGGTTTGATTGTGGTGTTGCTGTTGAACGTGGTCGTGTAATGACCTGAGGCGGCGTCAAATCAGGACGCCGCCCTTATTGGCCGTCGATCAGGCGCGGCAGTTGCAGCGGATTGGACTCGCGCAGTACCTTACCGACCGTTTTTGGCCGAAAGCAGCACCTTTCACCCGCTTCCCTTCGGCTGTAATCAAAGACCAGATTCTTTCGCATCACAAATAACGCACTGCCATTAGAAATAGTCAAAGCAATCCATACTCGCGCTTTTTCCACGCAACCAGTTATCTATTGCTCAAGCATCAAACGGCGCCAGAGGATCACTGGCGGCGCGAAAGGCATGACGGTAGTTTGCTGTGTCTTCTGTTCCTGCAATGCTGCTTCACTTACCTCGGTTAACCCGGAGGACGAATGCGGGATTGCTGAACTTTACCCAGGCTCTTCAATCGACTCATCGCAATGCAGCGTAGTCATCTGATCGAAACAACGACTTTGCCCTTGGCGCGTCCCTGTTCGACGTATTTCAGAGCCTCTGCAGTTGATTCAAAAGCGAAGGCGCGGTCAATCACCGGTTCGATCATGCCGGCCTCCACCAGCTTGGCGATATGTTGCAACTGGGCGCCGTTTGCGCGCATGAATACGAACGTGTAGCTGATGTCCTTTTTGCGTGCCTTGCGCCGAATACCCAGACTCAAAAGGCGCATGACTTGCTGCAACGGCCAAGACAAACCTTGCTCCTTAGCGAATTGCACGGTGGGTGGCCCGGAGATAGAAATCAGCTGTCCGCCACGCTTGAGCACCTTCAGCGACTTCTCCAGAACATCGGCGCCGAGGCTGTTCAACACCACGTCATAGTCGTATAAGACATCTTCGAAGTTCTGCTGTTTGTAGTCTATGACCACATCAGCCCCCAACGCCTTGACCCATTCGACATTTGCGGTGCTGGTGGTTGTCGCGACAAACGCACCGAGGTGTTTGGCGAGCTGGAGGGCAACGGTGCCGACGCCGCCGGAGCCAGCGTGGATCAGCACCTTCTGGCCCTTTTGCAGGCGAGCGGTGTCGACCAGCACTTGCCAGGCAGTCAGTGTTACCAAGGGCAGGGACGCGGCTTGCGCCATGCTGGTATTGGCAGGTTTCAGTGCAATCGCGTTCTCGCTCATGGCTATCAACTCAGCGAACGTGCCGATCCGTGCTTCCGGCGGGCGAGCGTACACCTCGTCACCCGGCTTGAAGCGCGTCACTTCCGGGCCGACTTCAACCACAACCCCCGCCAGGTCATTGCCCAATATCAATGGAAAGGAGTAGGGCAGGATCAGCTTGAAGTCGCCTTTGCTGATCTTCGAATCCAGCACGTTGACACTGCTGGCATGTACCTCGATCAAGACGTCGTGGGCACCGACTGCGGGGGCGGGCGCTTCACCAATGCGCCCGGGGTTCTTGCCATAGCGATCAATTAGAAATGCTTTCATCGTGGTGCGGCTCTTGCTGGTTGTAAGGAGGGTAGCCGGTGCGTTGCGGTGTTGCTGCGTGACGTGGTCAAGCATCGAGGAACGCCTGCGCCTTGACCACAAAGTCAGCGTGATGCTGGAAAATACCGCCGTGCCCGGCGTCCTCATAAATCACCAACTGTGCGTTGGGGATACGCTTGGCCAGATCAAACGAGTTAACGCTGGGCACCATGATGTCGTTGTCGCCGTTGACGATCAGCGTCTGCGTCCGCAAGCGTCCGAGCTCTTGCCGCGGTTGTTTGCCCCACGCGGTGATGGCTTCCAACTGCCGCAGGAAAGCACGGGGCGTCGGGCCCTTGTCGCGTTTTTTCTTGCGTGCCTTGAGGCGTCGTAAATACTGCGAGGCGGACCGTCGTCCATTGGCCGTCGAAGTGAAGAAAAGGTAGAACTTGGGATCGCGCAGGGTCAGCAAGCCTTTGAGGATCAATGGCCACGACACCGTGCCGACCTTGTCGATACCGGTGCCGCCGGCCGGTCCAGTACCGGTCAGAATCAAGCGGCGCACCAAATCAGGCGCCTTCAGGGCTATGTCCTGAGCGACGAAGCCGCCGAGGGAAAAACCGAGCACATCAACGGTTTCCAGTCCCAGCGCCTGGATCAGTTGGATGGCATCGTCGGCCATTTCACCAACCGTCAGTGGCGCGGTTCCAGCAGAACCGCCGATGCCGCGATAGTCGGTGGTAATGACGCGTCTGGTTTGTGCCAGGCCATCGATGATCGCGGGGTCGAAGTTGTCCAGCACCGCGCCCCAATGGTTGAACAATACGAGGGGCACACCGGTTGCTGGCCCGGAGTCGCGGTAGGCGAAGGGAATGCCGTTGACCGTGATCGACTGGTTCGCCGCGTTGATGAACGACGGCGGCGAACCCGAGGGGGAGTTTGTCTGCGTTGAATTCATTGTTACTCCAGACAGCGGGATGGATTCGATGCAGTGCCATGCGCCTGCATCGAATCCGGCGCGAATGCTCGCTACCAAAAAATCACTGTGGAGTCTGGTAGCGCTGGGCAACCGTAGACTGGCGGATTTGCCCCAGCAGACCCTGTCGTGCGCCCTGCAGGTCATCCCAGCGCTCCGCTTCTTGCAGCGGCGGGATGGTCACAGGTTCGCGACGATCGAAACCGACCAGTGCGGCATCCACCAGATCGTCCACTTCCATGATTTCGTTCAAGGTGTTGATGTCGATACCGGAGCGATCCCAGATCTCCGTGCGGGTGGCGGCGGGCAACACGGCCTGCACGTAGACGCCCTGAGGCGAAAGTTCCAGGCTCAGGCCCTGGGAAAGGAACAGCACGAATGCCTTGGTCGCACCGTAGACCGTCATGCCGAACTCCGGCGCCAGGCCCACCACCGAACCAATGTTGATGATTGCGCCGTCGCCTGCCTTGGCCAGGCGTGGGGCGATGGCGCTGGCGAGCCGCACCAGCGCCGTGGTGTTGAGGGCGACCAGTTGCGCAACGCTGTCGGTGCTTTGATCGACGAAGCGACCGGACAGCGCGGCGCCGGCGTTATTGACGAGAATGCCGATACGGGCGTCGTCGCGCAGGCGGCTTTCAACGGTGGTCAGATCGCCGAGTTGGGTCAGGTCCGCCTGAATCACCTCGACGGCAACGTCGAGTTCGCTGCGCAAGCGCGCTGCAAGCGCGTCCAGGCGAGCCTGATCGCGGGCGACCAGTACCAGGTCGTGGCCGCGTTGCGCGAAGCGCGCGGCGTAGACAGCGCCAATGCCGGTGGAGGCGCCAGTGATCAGAACAGTAGGGCGAGTGCTCATGGGTATCTCTCTTTCATGATGTGAGAAACAGAAAGCGCGTTCACTGCTTACTCAGCTTGCGTTAGCGCTCGATTCAGCCAGCGTCGGGTAGTCGATGTAACCTGCCGCGCCGCCGCCATAGAGGGTGGCGGGATTGAACGCGGACAGCGGCGCACCACGTTTGAGGCGCTCCACCAGATCCGGGTTGCCAATGAAGGGACGACCGAAGGCGATCAGATCGGCCTGGTCTTCGGCGAGCCTCGCAGTCGCCAGGTCCAGGTCATAGCCGTTGTTGGCGATATAGGTATTTTTGAAACGCTGGCGCAGAACGCCGAAATCGAAGGGCGCCACGTCGCGCGGGCCACCGGTCGCGCCTTCGACAACGTGCAGATAAACCACATCGAGGGCGTCGAGTTGCTCGACGACGTAATCGAATTGCGTTTGGGGATCACTGCTGGAAACGCCATTGGCTGGTGACACCGGAGACAAGCGCACACCGGTGCGATCCGCGCCAATTTCATTGATGACGGCCGCCGTCACCTCGAGCAACAGACGCGCACGATTTTCAATCGAACCGCCGTAAGCATCGGTACGCAGATTGGCACTGTCCTTGAGGAACTGATCCAGCAAGTAGCCGTTTGCACCGTGAATCTCTACGCCATCGAAGCCGGCGGCGACTGCGTTAGTCGCGGCCTGGCGAAAATCAGCGACGATCCCCGGCAGTTCGCTGATGTCCAGCGCGCGAGGCTCGGAGACGTCTTCAAAGCGGTTGTTGACGAACACTTTGGTAGCGGCACGCAGTGCAGAAGGGGCCACGGGGGCGGCGCCGTTTTCTTGCAGATCAACGTGTGAGACGCGTCCGACATGCCACAGTTGCAGGAATATTTTTCCGCCCTTGGCGTGGACGGCATCGGTGACTGTGCGCCAGCCATCGATCTGCGCCTGCGTATAGATCCCGGGTGTGTCCTGATAACCCTGACCCTGTCGAGAAACCTGTGTAGCTTCGCTGATCAGCAAGCCGGCGCTGGCGCGCTGGCTGTAATAGGCGGCCGCGAATTCGCTGGGGACAAAGCCTTGGCCCGCGCGGTTGCGTGTCAGCGGTGCGAGAACGACGCGATTCGACAGCGCGAGGCTACCGAGGGTGTAAGGGGTGAACAGGTTCTGATTGGTCATCTGGAGTTTCTTCCGTGCCCGTTGATGGAGATCGGTGGTGCGTTCAATTAGGATGATGATCGAAATCTAAACTGTCAACGGTTTTGATTATGACCAGCATCTATGTATGATTGGACGCATGATTTCCCGGTAAACACGAGGTATTGCACGTGAGAGTGACCAAGGCCCAGGCGCAGGCCAATCGAGAGCACATCGTTGAAACGGCCTCAGAGCTGTTCCGTGAGCGCGGTTTTGACGGTGTCGGTGTGGCGGATCTCATGGCGGCTGCCGGTTTCACCCATGGAGGCTTCTACAAGCATTTCGCTTCGAAGGCCGACCTGATGGCCGAAGCCTCGGCCTGCAGCCTTTCCAAATCGCTGACGGGCGCGCAAGCGCTCGATGTGCCGGGCTTCATCGACGTTTATGTGAATAGAGAACATCGCGACGGGCGTGGCAGCGGTTGCACCATGGCCGCGCTGTGTGGCGACGCGGCGCGTCAGTCGGACGATGTGAAAACAACGTTTGCCGAAGGCATTGAACACACCCTGCAAACCCTCGGGGAAAAATATCCGACAGGGCCGGATGCCGCGGAGGGTGAGGGGAGAAAGAAAATGATCGACTTGCTGTCGCGTGCGGTCGGCGCAATTGTCTTGTCACGCGCCTGCCCGGATGATTCCGCATTGGCGGATGAAATCCTTGAGGCATGCCGCGCTGAAATGCTTGCTTCATTACCGGTGTTGCCGGGCGACAGCGTGAAAACGCTGTAGAAGGACGGTTTTCGGCGATTACCCGTTTCCATCCGATCAGTCAGGGTTTGCGATTGTTCGATTCGTGACTATATGCTCTATTGGTCACGATTTGTAAGTCCTCGACAGGGTGAGTAAGCTACTCCCATGAATCAGCCATCAATATCCTCGCCCGGCCCACGTGGCCCAGTCGATCACGACATTCGTGATCAGATTGTCGCGGCAGCCAATGAACACTTCAGTCAATACGGCTACGGCAAAACCACGGTTTCCGACCTGGCGAAAGCCATCGGTTTTTCCAAGGCTTACATCTACAAGTTTTTTGATTCCAAGCAGGCCATCGGCGAGGCTATCTGCGCAAACTGCCTGGCAGAGATCGTCCGGGCGGTGGAGCAGGCTATCAATGTAGAAGGCCTGACGCCGACGGAGCGCTTTCGACGTTTGGTCAAAACGGTGATGGCCACCGGTGTGAATCTGTTCTTCAACGACCGGAAACTCTATGACATTGCGGCGTTCGCGGCCTCGGAAAGCTGGCCCAGCACGCAGGCTTACGACGCACAGATCAAACGTTTCCTGGTGCAAATAGTGCGAGAGGGGCGAGAGGTTGGCGAGTTTGAACGCAAGACGCCGCTGGACGAGACAGTGGAAGCGATCCATCTCACGCTGCGACCATTCGTCAACCCATTGCTTCTGCAGTACAACCTCGATTACGTCGAGATCGCGCCCACGCTCACCTCGAACCTCATATTGCGCAGCCTCATGCCTTGACCCAGCGCTGATCAAATTATTCTGCTGATTTGAGTCAACGCGATATCCCCCTCTCAACGCTTCCATTCCCGGCACTTGAGTGCCTGTAGTGCATTCAATTTCGCTGTTCGTGACCATTGACTGAAATGGTCACTTGGATAATATGGCTTCACTGTCGTTTTCGATGTTGTTTTTCAGTGATCCCATAGAGTCCAGATAATGAAAAAAATAATGCTCAAGAATCCCGTCGGCCTGGCCGTCGCGCTGGTGTCCTCCAATGTGTTGGCCGGTGGTTTTGCACTCAACGAACAAAGCATCAGCGGGATGGGGTCCGGTTTTGCCGGGCGATCTTCATCAGCCGAAGACGCCAGTACGATCTACGGCAACCCGGCGGGCATGGCGCGGCTCAAACGAGAGCAGGTGAGCGTGGGTGCGGCGACGCTGTTCGCCAAATCGGACATCAGCCGGACTCGCAGTACCTTCGGCGGCAAGGAAGACGGCAACATGGTGCCCACCACCACTGTACCGATGGGGTATTACGTCAAGCCGATCGATGAGCATTGGGCATTCGGCGTCGGGTTTTATGTGCCTTTCGGGTTGATCACCGATTACGGCAGTGGTTTTGCCGGACGCTATTACGCCAACAAGAGTGAAGTCACCACGCTGACCTTCCAGCCGACGAT
This sequence comes from Pseudomonas sp. GW821-FHT11G12, assembly GCF_058808055.1. Classification (NCBI taxonomy): domain Bacteria; kingdom Pseudomonadati; phylum Pseudomonadota; class Gammaproteobacteria; order Pseudomonadales; family Pseudomonadaceae; genus Pseudomonas; species Pseudomonas sp. GW821-FHT11G12. Next base: position 1,238,364 of record NZ_JBXARH010000001.1, on the reverse strand, counting down.
CAGCTACGCCTTTAACGAAAAAGTCTCGATCGGATTCGGGCCAACCATCAACCGTATCGGCGGAGAGATATCAGGCATGGTGCCCAATCCACTCAGCCCGGGGCGTAATGACGGTAAGCTTAAAAGCACCGGCGATGACACCGCACTGGGTTTCAACGCCGGCGTGCTGGTGCAGGCGACCGATCAGACCCGTCTGGGCCTGACGTATCACTCCAAAGTCAGTTACCACTTGGACGCCAAAACCAAGGTCACGGATGGCATCTTCAGCGTGCTGGGCGTCAGCGGCCGTAGCTATGACGCGTCGCTGGATGTGGACACGCCGGAGTCGGTGGACTTTTCGGTGACGCATCAATTCAACAACGACTGGACCCTCTATGTGGGCAGTACCTGGACACGCTGGAGCCGCTTCAAGGAACTGACGATTGAGAACAGCGGCTTGCCGCCGTTGCTGAGCGGCCCATTGGGGACGATCAGCGAAGAGCAGAACTGGCATGACACCTGGGCTCACGCGATCGGTGCGGCCTACCAATTGAATAACCAATGGGTGCTGCGTGGCGGGTTTTCGGTTGATCAGTCACCCACCAACAATACCAATCGCGGCCCTCGGATTCCTACCGGCGACCGTAAGGTTTTCAGCTTCGGTGCCGGCTGGACACCCGTGGACAATGTCACGATCGATCTCGCGTATTCCTATCTTTGGGAGGAGAGCGTACAGATCAACGACACCTCGGCAACCCGGGGTGCGTACAGTGCCATGTACAAGAACAGTGCGAGCGGGTTCGGTACTTCAGTCAGTTACCGCTTCTAGTTGAACGCGGTTAAGCCAAATGCGGGTCGGGAGTACGCATGCCTCCCGACTCGGAATAGCCTGGTCTGAAGCGATCTGGGGTTGCTGCTCAGCGCGCCGTTACAGACTGCGATTCAGCGGGTTGCCAGCCACCGCCGAGCGACTTGAATACCGCCACCGCCGCGCGGGCCGACTCCGTCCGCGCTTGCGCTCTGGCGTCGGAGGCCTGCAGCAGTGTTTCGTCGGTGTGCAAGACATCGATCAGGCTGGCTGTGCCTTTTTCATAGGCGGTGAACGCGGACTGGCGAGCTTGAGTCAGCGCCTCTTCGCCGCCGGTAAGGGTGGTGGTCTGAGCTTGCCGATTCACCAGCGAGGACAGCGCGTTCTCCACATCCTCGGTGGCTCGCAGTACTGACTGGCGATACGCGGCCAACGCTTCAGCTTCCTGCCCCTTGGCCTGATCGATCTGGGCGTTGATGCGTCCGAAGTCGAAAAGCCTCCAACGCAGGCCCAGGACACCGCTCGACTGGCTCGCGCCGCTGGTGAAAAGATTGCCTCCGGATACCGCTGTTGCGCTACCCAGCAAGGCGCTGAGGGAAAATTTCGGGTAGTACTCGGCAATCGCTTCACCAATGCGCGCGTTAGAGGCTGCAAGCCGACGCTCGGCCACGATCAGGTCCGGTCTGTGCCGCAGCAGATCTGTCGGTGTACCCAGCGCAGTCAACGACGGCACCTTGGGAATTTCGCCCTCACGTGCCAGTTGCGTGCGGTGAGTGCCCGGAGGCATGCCGAGCAGCACATCCATCGCATTCATGGCCGCCTCCAGACCGCTTTGCAGTACCGGAACGCTCGCCTGAACTTGTGACAATTCACCCTCGGCCTGGCGCACTTGGTACTCCGCGGCCAGGCCCTTCCCGTAAAGCAACCGAACCTTCTCCAGCAACGCGCGCCGGGTATCGACTTGCTGGTTGGCAATGTCCAGCCGTGCCTGCAATCCGCGCAGGGTGATGTAGATATCGGCCGTTTGCGCGGCGATTGTCAGCCGTGTAGCGGTGAAACCCGCTGCTGATGCCTGGTACTCAGCCAGTGTCGCCTCACGCCCGCGGCGCAGTCCGCCAAATACATCGACTTCCCAGCCCGCCTCGAAGTTGGCCTCGTAGGCATTGCCATAACGTTCATAGCCCGGTGTTGAATTCAAAACCTGGCCCAGTGGCGTCTCGACGGACTGATAAGCGCGTGCAGCCTGTGCGTTGATGTTCGCCGAGGGCAGCATTGCTGCGTTTGCGGCACCCAGGCCGGCCCTTGCCTGGGTGACTCCCGCCGACGCCTGCGCCAGGTCCAGATTCTGCTGCAGAGCCTGGTTGATGAAGTCGGTCAGCATTGGATCATTAAAGTTTTCCCACCACGCGACAAGGCTGCCTGGTGTTGATTCGGACCGCGGTTCGACAGCGGACTGGCCCAGGTAATGGTCCGAAAGTGGGGCGTCCGGATGTTGGTAATCCGGACCCACCGCACAACCTGCCATCAGGCCGGCGGTAATCAAAAGAGCAATCGGGCGGAGGGGAGGCATTGGAGTTCCTTGGCGGATTGATTGTGACCATAATATGTTTTGGTCACAATCTGTCAATTGACAACGCCTGTGTAGACGCAGCATTTCCGAGGATTCTTGAGTGTTTGGCCGAATTCATGAAGCGGAAATACTTCATTGTCGTGACTGTTGACTGAACTGGTCACAAGGATGAGAATATGATGATCATCCTATTTAGTAAGGGAATCTATGCGACGGCTTCGATCTTTCCCCATTGCCGCATGCCTGTTGCCACTCGCTCTGGTGGCGTGCGGTGATTCTTCCCCCGTATCCGACCCTCGTACGCAGGCGCCTTGGGTTCGGACCACCGCCGTTCAAGCTGCGACTGACGGTTCTCGATCCTTTACGGGGGTTGTGACCGCGCGCATTCAGACCGACCTGGGTTTTCGCGTATCGGGCAAGGTGCTCGAACGTCTGGTTGACACGGGCCAGACCGTCAAGCGTGGTCAGCCGCTAATGCGACTTGACCCCATCGATCTGGGGCTGCAGGCACGCGCGCAGCAGGAGTCGGTCAGCGCCGCCCGGGCCCGCGCCAGGCAGACAGCCGATGACGAAGTTCGCTATCGCACCCTGGTCAGCGCTGGCGCCATTTCCGCATCGGCTTACGATCAGATCAAAGCCGCCGCAGACACTGCCAAGGCGCAGCTCAGCGCTTCTGAAGCGCAAGCGGACGTTGCCCGCAACGCTTCTGGTTATGCGGTGCTGGTCGCCGATGCCGACGGCGTTGTGGTGGAAACACTCGCAGAACCCGGACAGGTCGTCAGCTCGGGACAATCGGTCGTTCGACTGGCGCGGGCAGGGCAGCGCGAGGCTATCGTGCACTTGCCCGAAACGTTGCGTCCCGCCGCAGGGTCCGCCGCGCAAGCCACACTCTATGGTGACGCCTCGGGTGCTGTGACAGCGAAACTGAGGTTGCTTTCGGACTCGGCGGATCGCACGACGCGCACGTTCGAGGCGCGCTATGTACTGGAGGGAGCGCTGGCCAATGCGCCGATAGGTTCGACTGTCACCCTTAGAGTTGCCGAGGGCTCGACACCTGCCGCTTCATTACAGGTGCCCATCGCTGCTGTTTACGACGCGGGTAAAGGCCCTGGCGTGTGGGTCATCTCCGGTACACCGCCAACAGTGACCTGGCGACCGGTTCAGGTGCTGGGGTTGAGCGACGATTCGGCGCGAGTGGCCGGCGACCTCCGCATCGGCGAACAGATTGTGGCGCTGGGCGCTCACCTGTTGCGCGAAGGTGAACCAGTAAGAATACCCGTGCCTGATGCGACGACCGTTGCCGGGAGTCGTCCATGAGCGAGGGACGATTCAACATTTCCGCCATCGCCGTTCGGGAGCGCGCGATCACCGTCTTTCTGATCTTCTTGATCGCCGTTGCCGGCATCCTGGCGTTCTTCCAGTTGGGGCGTGCCGAAGATCCTCCGTTTACGGTCAAGCAGTTGACCGTCATCACGACGTGGCCGGGGGCGACCGCACAAGAGATGCAGGATCAGGTCGCGGAACCCCTGGAAAAACGCCTGCAAGAACTCAAATGGTACGACCGCTCGGAAACCTATACGCGGCCAGGGCTCGCTTTCACGATGGTCTCGTTGCTCGATAGCACGCCCCCTTCGCAAGTGCAGGAGGAGTTCTATCAGGCACGTAAAAAACTCGACGATGAATCTATCAAATTGCCGGCGGGCGTCATCGGGCCGATGGTCAACGACGAGTATTCGGACGTGACCTTTGCGCTGTTCGCCCTGAAAGCCAAAGGCGAGCCACAGCGATTGCTGGTCCGCGATGCGGAGTCCATGCGGCAGCGCCTGTTGCATGTGCCGGGGGTGAAGAAGGTCAACATCATCGGCGAACAAGCCGAACGGATATTTGTTTCGTTCTCGCATGACCGTTTGGCGACCTTGGGCTTGTCACCGCTGGACATCTTCGCCGCGCTGAACAGTCAGAACGCACTGACCCCGGCCGGGTCAATCGAAACCAGCGGGCCACAAGTTTTTCTGCGTCTTGATGGTGCGCTCGACAAGCTGCAGAAAATCCGCGACACCCCTGTTGTCGTGCAAGGGCGGACGCTCAAGCTGTCTGATGTGGCCAAGGTCGAACGTGGTTACGAAGACCCGGCCACCTTTCTGGTGCGCAATAACGGCGAAGATGCTCTGTTGCTCGGTGTGGTGATGCGTGAAGGCTGGAACGGTCTTGATCTGGGCAAGGCGCTGGATTCCGAGACCGTCAGGATCAATGAGGAAATGCCCCTGGGCATGAGCCTCTCCAAGGTCACCGACCAGGCAGTGAATATCGACTCCGCCGTTGGCGAGTTCATGGTCAAGTTCTTTGTCGCGTTGCTGGTGGTTATGCTGGTTTGCTTTCTGAGCATGGGCTGGCGTGTCGGCGTGGTAGTCGCTGCCGCCGTACCGTTGACCCTGGCGATCGTGTTTGTGGTGATGGCGGCCACCGGTAAGAATTTCGACCGTATCACCCTCGGGTCATTGATCCTGGCGCTTGGGCTGCTGGTTGACGACGCCATCATTGCCATTGAAATGATGGTCGTGAAAATGGAGGAGGGCTACGATCGCATCAAGGCGTCTGCCTATGCCTGGAGTCACACGGCAGCGCCGATGTTGTCCGGTACCTTAGTGACGGCGATCGGCTTTCTACCTAACGGATTCGCTCAGTCCACGGCCGGTGAGTACACCAGCAACATGTTCTGGATCGTGGGCATTGCACTGATCGCTTCCTGGGTCGTTGCGGTGGCTTTCACCCCTTATCTGGGCGTGAAGTTGTTGCCAGACATCAAGGCCGTGGAGGGTGGACACGCGGCGATCTACAACACGCCGCGATACAACCGCTTCCGCCGAGTTCTGACTCGGGTCATTGCGCGCAAATGGCTGGTCGCGGGCACGGTGGTCGCGCTGTTCTTCGTGGCGGCTGCGGGCATGGGCCTGGTGAAGAAACAGTTCTTCCCGACCTCTGACCGTCCCGAGGTCATGATCGAGGTGCAGCTGCCCTACGGCACCTCCATCGAGCAGACCAGTGCCACGGCTGCCAAGGTCGAGGCCTGGCTGCGCCAGCAGGACGAGGCAAAAATCGTCACGGCCTATATCGGTCAGGGTGCGCCGCGTTTCTTCCTGGCGATGGCGCCGGAGCTGCCCGATCCGTCGTTCGCCAAGATCGTGGTGCTGACCGAGAGTCAGGAAGCACGGGAAACCCTCAAATTGCGTTTTCGTGACGCGGTCGCTCAAGGGCTTGCCCCTGAGGCGCGCCTCAGGGCATCGCAGATTGTGTTTGGTCCTTATTCGCCATTTCCGGTGGCTTACCGGGTGATGGGGCCTGATCCGGCAAAGTTGCGCGTGATCGCCGAGCAGGTGCGGGGCGTGATGCAAGACAGTCCGATGATGAGAACCGTGAACACTGATTGGGGGCCGCTGACTCCATCGTTGCATTTCAACCTGGATCAGGACCGTCTGCAGGCAGTGGGGCTGACATCGACTGCGGTTGCACAGCAATTGCAATTCCTGCTCAGCGGAGTACCGATCACGGCGGTGCGTGAGGATATTCGTTCAGTGCAGGTCATGGGGCGGGCAGCGGGCAATATCCGCCTCGATCCCCAGCAAATCGGAGGCTTCACCTTGGTTGGTGCGTCGGGGCAACGAATCCCGTTGTCGCAGATCGGCGAGGTCGATGTGCGCATGGAGGATCCGATGTTGCGCCGGCGTGATCGCACCCCGACCATCACCGTGCGCGGCGACATTGCCGAAGACTTGCAACCGCCGGATGTTTCCAGTGCGCTACTGAAGCAACTGCAACCGATCATCGAGAAACTGCCTTCCGGTTACCGGATTGAGCAGGCGGGTGCGATCGAAGAGTCCGGCAAGGCCGGCAAGGCGATTCTGCCGTTGCTACCGATCATGATCGCTATGACCCTGGTCATCATCATTGTGCAGGTGCGTTCGATCTCGGCGATGATCATGGTGTTTTTCACCTCGCCGTTAGGGTTGATTGGTGTGGTGCCGACACTGCTCATCTTCAATCAACCGTTTGGCATCAATGCGCTGGTCGGGTTGATTGCACTGTCGGGGATCCTGATGCGCAATACGCTGATTCTGATCGGGCAGATTCATCACAACGCGCAAGAAGGGCTGGATCCGTTTCACGCAGTCGTCGAAGCCACGGTGCAACGTGCGCGACCGGTACTATTAACGGCGCTGGCGGCAATCCTGGCGTTCATTCCCCTGACACACTCGGTGTTCTGGGGAACGCTGGCCTATACCCTGATTGGCGGCACGCTTGTCGGCACCATCATGACGCTGGTGTTCCTGCCCGCGATGTACTCGATCTGGTTCAAGATCGGTCCTGAGGATGAGAGGCAACCTGAAACAGTAAAACCGGTGTAGCTATAAATCTTGAAATCGAGGCCTGCTCTGTCGGGCCTCTTTGCCGCCCTCACATGAACCCAGCACGCTGCGGCAGGTGTGGTGGTGCTGATGGCCAGTGCCTCAATTTCCTCGATCATTCTGGGGTGCATTTTCCTCAAGGATGCCATCTCCGCGAACGCTACTGTTGGCGCCACACTGGCAATCGCTGGGATCTCGGTAATCTTCGGCGGCGACCTGTAGCAGCGCTTTACCCTGCAAGGTGCTGCGCTCGCCTCCATGGCCGGTTCCGGCTATGGAGCCTTTTCGATTGCCATGAAGCGTATGGGGGGTGTCGGGGGGAGGGGGCTGCACTTCACCCGGCAATTGTTGTTCTTTGGCAGCATGTACTAACTGATGCCTGCAGCGGCCGATGGTTTCGTGATAGGCGAGCTGTCGCCGCTGGCGGTCGCTGTGCTGCTGGCGCTGGCCACGCTGCCGACAATCCTGGGCTTCTTCTGCACCACCAAAGCCATCGAGTATCTCAAGCCATCCCAAGTGCAAGTGCAAGCGCTGGAGCTGACCGAACCGATGTTAGCCGCGTCAATGAAGTACCGCGCGATAGCCTGTACGTGGGAGCGGCACTGATAGTCGTCGGCCTGTGTTTCTCCAATGAGCTGATCCGTTTGGGCAGCAAAGCCTCCGTCCCGTCGACCGAGTGAGCTATTTTCGAACCCTGAATAACTCTGTCGTCGCGAGCAGCCCATCGACTGTTCAAGGTCACGCGCTGGCGGACCTTGAACAGTCGATGGGATCAGACGCGAACAATTGTTCGAGGCGCTGCAATATCGGCCCACAATGCTCTAGCCAGCGTCACCCCTTGGTCAGATCAACCAACGGTGTCTGCCGCACTTCAGTCTCCCGCCCACCCTGAATCTCGCTCACCTGCTTCAAGGCCTTATCCACAGCCACCTTATCCACCAACAAGCTGTAGCTGATGCGGAACTGCTTGTGCTCCTTCGGCCCAATTGTTGGTACGAGGTTCAGTGGCCGTTGATAACGGCGGTTGTAGGAAAAACTTGTCCCCGGCTCCAGCCCCGTGACATAACCCTGGCCTTGGGTATCGGTGTTTTTCCACAGGGAAAACACGGGCAGTGTTTGAGTATTGAAGCCGACCGAAACGCCCAGGCTGCCGCCCTTGTTGTGCAACACTGTCAACGTATCGCCCTTGGCATCGGCATACGGCACAACGTTGTAAACCGTTTCGTCGTAGTCCTTGGTCGGTGCGCGGTAGGTTTGCCATTCGGGCAGATCGCCCTTGGCCTTATCGTTGAACGGCGACACCTGTTTCACCGGCGCGGCGAAACGAGCGCCTTGCTCCAGGAACGGGGTGCTGAAGTTACTGTGATACAGCGCCTGGTATTCCTTCGGATAGTCGCCGTTGTTGGTCAGGGTATCGTTAAGGGCGAACACTACGCTGCCGGGTTCGGTGACCAGTTCGGTGGCGACGGAGAAGTCGACTTTCTTGAACGCCTGCTCTTTCAGTTCACCGCGCAGGGTGATGGCGTACGGTGGAGTTTCATCGATGTGCAGGGTGACTTTGTTCGCAGGAATGTTGGCGGCCCGGCCGTGCAGGGTCAGCAGTTCGCCGTTGTCGACACCGGGATGGCCGACCCATTCGTATCCACAGCGGGTGACCAGTTCATTGAAACCTTCCAGCCAGCCCAGACCACCGCGGCCATTGAGTTCGATGAAGGACGGATTGACCACTTCCTTGACCGGCGAATCCCAGCCCATACGCACACTGCCGACCGAGGCCTGCAAGACGTTCATTCCGCGCGTCGGCACCACCGAGAGTTTCATCTTGCCGTTATCGATGTCGACGATGCTGACTCCCTCCTGCCGACCGCCATGCAAGGTGCGCAGGGTAATGCTGAAGGGTTTGTCGGTTTTTATGCCGAGTTGTTGGCTCGTGATCTGCCAGTTCAGGGCGGCTTTGTCGGTGTCGAGCAGAACGTAATCCCAGGCCATGGCGTGGGAAGAAGCGGACAGGGCACTGAGGACAACAAAGAGTTTGAGCGGGGTCATGGCAGCAGCCTTTCTTGAAGTTGTGCCATTTTTATAAACGTGATGAAACGTTTCAGCAAGCTTGAAAAGTGAAACAACACCGGTAAAACCAAGAAAGACTTGGGTCAAACCGAAAAATTGAGTCGATGCGATGCCGCAAATCCGCCGCAAGCTTCTCTGGCTCTTTGGCAGTCATCAGCACTGGCTCATCAGGTATTGAAGCGTTTCTCGAACAGACCTCCAAAGCGCTGGGTACTCTCGAGCAGCGTGCGGTAAAAAGTGCGCAGTTGATCGACCAGTAACCGCGCCTCGCTCGCCATGGGCTCCTCGCGGGTGGTGAGGTTGGCAGCGTGCAGCGAGCGCAGGGCGAACACGGTAATTTCGCTGATGACCGGTAGCGACCTGCCGCGAAGGACAGCCAAGTGTCGATAAATGCCGCCTTACGAGTGGCAGCTTTTGGCTGTGGATTCAACCGGTCGACGCAACAGATTGGCTAATAGTTGCTGCTTATGACCGACCGCTATCGGCCTGCGGACTATCGACACTGGCTGGGGGCTTTTTACCGGTCACGACGGGCACCGTACGTCGCTGTGGCTGAACGTTGATACGATCCTTGCCTCTACCGATACACAGGCACAGGAGAAGGGAGATGTATGACGATGCGAAGGTTCAGGCATTTTCTGCCTTTCACGACTTATTGGTCGTTCCGGACGTCCGAATGAATGCTCAAGAGCAGTCTGCGTTCTGCCGAAAGAAAACACTCCCTCATCGTGCCAGTAGCTGATCCTTACTTATATTCAACTGCTTGGTCTGTGTGAGCTCAGTCCGCGCTCAACTCTTCAGTTGATACGTTATGCCGATAGAACGTAATCCGTCAGATGCTTATTCCATACCGTTTGGTAGTTCCGCTCGAATTCGAGAGAACAGTTCGTCGAGTGAGATCGGGTGGCCCTGAAGTAGATAACAGCCAACGAGAATTGTCAGCGGATGTACGTCCAGTACCGTTGCCAACTCGTCCACCTTCTCGATCGTAGGGCTCTTCAGACCGCGCTCCAGGGTGCTGAGATAAGTACGGCTACTCACGTCGGAGAAGTCTTCCTGGGAAAGCTTCCTCTCCGATCTCAGCATTTTCAGGGACGCGCCAAATGCCTGTTTCAGTTCCATATTGCCGACCTCGCAAAAGGAACGATGAAGCCTTCGCGAGCTCTATAGAGCTACAATCTATAGTGTTCACTTTTGGGATGGCGCTATGTTCATCACTCACAAGCCAGCAGAGATTTTCCTCAGTGCGTACCTGGGTGACGGCTCTACCCAGTATTGGCAGTACGTTGAGCAGACCACTCATTGTCCCTGGTTTTACGTCAGCGTGGGTCGACAACAAGACGCTGAAGCGTTGACTAGCATGGTTATGCTTCCAAGCATTTCAGCGTTTGAGAAGCTACTTAATGAACAGGGAGCAGACATCTGGCTGTTGGATGCGCAGCTGGTTTCACCGGCTTATCTGAACGGAAGTGACGGGTGGAAGATGGAGAGGCTGTTAGAGGTGCGCGAAACAGTGGGTGACATCAGTGAGGAGGCGGCCTACGTGTATAGCCTGGAGGGAGGGCATATCTACACTGAGACCTTGGGGTCCAGCACATCAGATTTGCAAAATCCTCGTATCATTTTCTCGGCTTCACCGGCATCTCGGAGAGCATGAGATCAACACGCTCGAAAGGTTAACGGCATCTTCGACGCGCTAGCGGTTAGGTAATCTTGCCCGCCCGCCGCGTCAGTTGGCGGTGTTGGCAACCTTTCTGCCACTTACCGCTTTCGCAATGGAGTCAGTATGCTTTCGACATCCAAACCTTTCAGCAGACAGTTGTGCGCAATTGCCGACAGTGCTTCAAAGAGCTGGTCTCGCTGCTTTATCAAGTCGGCATTCTCCGCCTGCAGATTAACAATACGTTCTTCGAGGCTTCTTCGGCGGCGGGCACCGTCTGGATCTCTCCCACTCTCCTTGAGTTGTGCGATACGGGCGGACTCGATTCGCCTCCCACGGTCCCCCACTAAGGTAGCTCGGCTAGTCAGGCCCAATCGACGCTGCACTTCGGGGCGTGAAATAGGCGCGTTCTCTAGTCCTAAGCTAATCATTTGGGCGAGGAGGGCGTCGATCGCCTCATCCAAGGTCCCGCCTCTCAAGGTCTGTCGATGAGCCATGGTCGCCTCTAATTATCTGAAACAGAGCTGTGCCGTTTGTCCGTGTCCGCAATCGTCATTGGATGCCCATTCGGAAATACGCGTTGCACACCTACATTGGTATCGCGTGCGAGGACGGATTTTAAATTGTTGAGCTTGTCTTCCTGGTCCGCCAGCCATACATCGCTGCCTGCCTCTCCGGCGCCGGCATCGCGCATGATGGTGATTGCCGTCGTCAAATTCTCGGCTTGTTTCTCAAGGTTGGCCCGCTCCGACGGAGTGCCCATCAGATGGAGATGCGAGCAGCCATTCCAGCACTGAAGATGCTTAGGGCAGGGCGCTTGGGAGAAATCGTGAATGCAACCTCCGAAGGGTGTTACGTGTAGCGCCGTGGCGTGTACGGTGAGGAATGCTTCTGCAGTTGTCGTGCCTTTATCTGACAGCAACGCATGGTAACTGTCGGTTAACGCGCCCTGAATGCGTTTATCTCTTATGCCTGTATGCAGAAAATCGATGCGCTCGTGATGGCTATTGAACGCCAAGAACTCGTGATGCGCAGCAGTGTTTTCCTCAATGCTTGTGTGTTGGTAGTAGACATTCTGGTCGAGGCGTTTTCGCCCTAAGGCCAATGCTTGCTGAACATCACTCATGCCGGTCAGATGATAAATAGTGTTTCGCCAGTGTCGGGGTTGGTGGCTTGTTAGCCTAATCGGAGTGCCATCGGATTCGGTTAGTAAACGACGCGAAAAAATGGACGCATATTTTTCATCATCACCTAACGCGTGATTGATATCCACGATGCTGACCCGACGCGGGACCGCACGAAACACATTTGCCTCACGTCCACCGAAACGAAATTGCCCGTCGAAAGCGATGGCAAGCGTTTCGCTGGTTCTAAGTACGATACGAGCCTCCCCCCCGACATTTTCTGTTAGTACCGCGTGCCCACGAAGCTTCGGGACGATCAGTCTTTCAATCTCCCCCGCGACGTAGCGTCGCTTTAACGACCTTCCTCGTTTCTCATCGGGCTCATTGTCAAACGGATGGACGCCGTTGCGTGTGAGGAAAAGGTATAGATTTCTGTTTGCACTCCTTGTTTCGCTAAAACCTAGCCAATCCAAGACCATTGCATCGGAGATCACCGACTGAGGAGGGTAGCTCCAAATACGTCCTGGGTGGAGTTCTTGCCAAGCGGCAATCTCTCGCTGCTCTTCGGTTAGCGTCTTCAATCTCTCTACCGCTCGCCTGGCTAAAGGAACGTCGCTTTCAGCCAACCAATGAACACGGGATTGAAATTGCTTTTCCGCAAAGTACCTAATTCCGCATTCGATCAGAGGCTTACCATTGGCATCTACAACGACCTCTCCTGTGCTCCCTTTGATCGGCCTCTCGACCCAACAATCAAAGGGGATGACTGCTACTTCGTTACCTCGCTGTCCAGTCGCAATCAATAAATCGATCACGCGCAGCAAAATTTCTTCGCCGTCACTGAGCGGGTTGTTCGAACATAGGGCGTATGCTTCCATCGCCTCACGAGAAGGCAATCTATCATCAGATTTACGCTGTTTTACCGCACGATCAGGATCGTGCAATGAGATGTACTCGTGGCGGCGTTTCTCTGGTTTTGCATCATGTACGAAGTGGATGGCGGTCTCGGTTAATTGCAGTTTATCGATCGTATCCGCTATTACCTGAAGATGAGAGATCGCGTCGTAAAGGTTCTTGTAGCCACTCACGCGGAGAAATTCTACGACGCGGTCAAAATAACCCCGCGTCAACTGTGTAGGGTCGGATACGCGTCGTTCAAACAACGGATTGTAAAGCCGGCGTACGGCAATATTGTAGGCCGCGACCATCGAAAACTTCAGGCTTCGGGTGCGTTGAAGATATACGATTAATGCCTTGCAAAAATCCTGGAAATCTAAGGGCAGGGCAGCTTTAGGAGGAACAGAATAGCCATTCTTTTCAAGCGACTGTCGGTGAGTTTCAAAGGTTATGGTCTGTTGCTTTAAGCGCTGCGGCAGCCAATGCTCGACCGACCATAGCGTTAGCTCCCAAGGGGTTGTAATCGGTAATGACCGAAAAACCACTTGTTCCTGTTTGATGAAGCCTTCGAGACTCTGCGTTGCCCTAGACTGCGTCATCTGCGGCATCCTCCGTGTGTTTCCGGCAGCGCTCGATCATAGCGCTTACCGCCAGGATGGTTGTCTGATGCTGGGCGAGGGGCCGGTTGTGAATGAGATCTCCGGCTTGTTCCGCCATGTCTATGAACCGTTGCGCTTCTCGTTGCAGCGCCTCTTTTACCTGCTCATGGCGGCCGTCAGCAAAGGGGTGAAACTTCTTGCAGGTGTAGCAGGCGTAGACGGGATTGTAGGGGCAGTGCGTATGAACCGGGAGGGCGCATGCACCGATGTCCCCAATGTACTGTGTGTCGATCACGCCACGGATCGCTCTTTCGGCAACAGTATCGCGGCGTTGCACGACTTCCCCGGTCAAGAGACTGCGCATAATGCGTTGATAGGCGGGACTCTTGCCGAGTGCTTTTTCTTTGATCCGGGCAATGTTGGGAGTTGCCGTGACGTAAGCGCGCGCCGCTACTGTGCTGTTGTGGCCAAGCAGTTCGGCAATCATGTCTGCCGGTGTTCCCTGGTCAGCCAAACCTTGCCCGAGGTGATGACGCAACAAGATAGTTACCTGGTTAGGCTTGTCTATCCCTGCTTCACGCAGTTCATGTTTAAGGCCTATGCCGATTTCGTTAACTGACAGACGTTTTCCATTAGGATTGACAAACAATGGTCCGCAGTCGCTGCCAAATTGGCGTTGAATTTCCGAGATGTGGCGTGAGATTTTTTCACCCAGTCGGGAGGTGACTTTGCGGGGCCGTCGCTCAGGCCTGCGCTGGCCGACCTTTTTGGCCATGGGTAACCACAGGGTGTAGTACCTCTCATGATCAGCGCTTTCAATGAACTCAAAATCCGCGATGTCAAGCGAGTGGAATTGAATCGAGCGTGGTGCGAGTTCGAAACCTAAGTGAAGTACTATATTAAACTGGGCCTCCTCCCAAGAGATAGGTGAAAACTCTCGTTCAATGCGTTTGAGCAATCGAACTTCCTCATCGAGGTCTAAACCAGACTGCGAGAGAAAAATTCGCGCATACGGGTCAACTCGATCTGATTTCACATCCTTGATTTTTAAGTAGGTGATTGGATCGAAGCCATTGATTCCTCTATCCATTGCCCATCGGTAAAGCCTTCGAAATCCTATAAGTACTGCCCTCGTTTTTTTGAGTTCCTCGAGAGCAGTGACCAGTTGATGGGTGTCCCAAGGAAGTCCGGTCGCGAGATTTGTACTAGATAAAAAGCGTAGGGTATCTGCGAACATTACCGCGGTTCGAGGAGCATATTTCTCAAGTGCATAGGCCATAAAACCTTTGCCTATTTCTATTAGCTCCGAATTCAATTGGAGTGCAGTCCAATCAATTTTCATCGCGAGTCCACCGTCGTACCACGTCCACACCGGCAGGCGGGTATCGACGTATCGTGGCTGGTCAGTGGTGCGAGTTCGAATCGCAACCTGAGCCGGGCCCTCGAACGCGTAGGTCGGAAAAGAGGAGGAGGGTGAAGCGTGTTCTTGATCGGCTGATTTGGTCACGGCGAACCTCCTTAACTGTCAAGTCGGCTCCAGGCTGCCGAAGCACGCTGGGCGTTGTGGAGGTTAGCCGACTCGGCTAGATAACGACTTGCATAACGGCGTGGCATCGTCGAAGTATCGGACCAACCGCAGACTCGCCGGAGCTCGTCCGTGGCCCGCTCGAGGTCATACCCACGCTTCTCGACAAGGTAAGCCAAAAACCGATCGGCAAAGGTGTGGCGAAAGTCATGCGCGGAAAGTGTAGGCAACAACCCCGGATGAGCCAGTTCAATGGTCAGAAACAGCCGATCAAGGACGTTAGACAACGCGCGGATCGACAGCGGGCGACCTCGGTCAGAGATGAACAAATAGCGGTACAGCAATTTCATTGGTTTGCCATTACGCAGGGGGCGTCGCTCGCCCTGGATATAACGCTCGTAGACCTCATACAACTGCGCGGAGATACCTACTGTCCGTCCGTGTGTTTTCAGCGCAGGCTCTTCAGCGCGCGGGTCGCCGGGATCATGTTCGCGGTCATTGATGCTGACATAGGCATGCTGAGAACCCTCATTGACATCGGTGGTGTAGAGCTTGAGAAGCTCCCCTCGGCGCATACCGGTCTCCAGTAGTAATTCAATCATTAGCCAATTGCGCAGCTGCAGCCTTTCCGGGAACGGATTCTCCGTAGCGCCGGGGCGAATCAATGTGCGAATGATCTGGAGTTGCGTATCCGTCAGGCTGCGGTAACGAGCGCGGTCCTGCCGAACGTTGATGATATGGCTCTCAAAGCGCCGCTCAATGACGTCGGCGACATCTGCAAATACAACCTCGATGTTAGCCAGGGTGGTTGAATTTTGACGAGCGCGCGGGATGTATCGGGTGACACACCAGGACAGGTATAGCTTCAGCAAACGCAGGTACTGGTCACGAGTACGCGGATCGATATACGGAAAAGGTGCCGTTTCAGCTTTGCCGATTCGGGCGACCAGGTTGTCGGCTTGACGGCCGCTTTGGAGCCAGATGGCGTAGCCGTCCAGTAACGCCAGAATCGACTCGAATTGGCAGGCCAAGATGGCGTCATCAATATTGAGGTCACGGCTTTTAGCATAGATATAGAAAGCCTGGATCGCGCGCAGATGTGCCGCCGCCGTATTGTAAGCCCGGTGCCTGAGTCTGAGTTGGACGTAGATGAACGGAACGAGTATGGGCAACGGCTCCGCGTTACCAGCGTGCACGAGCAGCGGAACACGCTGACCTGAAGAGAAACGGCACTGAATCAGCTTCATCGGCAGCCACCACATTCAATGACTCGCCATGAACACGAAGGACATGGCCCGTTGAAAGAGTGGACGCCAGAAACGGATTTGTCGAATCAGTGGCTTAGACAGCTCATGAACATCTATGACATGACCTGTCGTTTAACATAATATACATTACACGTAACAAGATGTTGCGAGATCAGCCCGGTTGCACACCCGATTTCAATCTCCACCATGGCTCCTCAAAGCACCTTGCCTTTGATACCAGTACTCGGAAGTAAAGATTCAGATAAAACCGGAAGTAAACGGTTGGTAAGCCGTGTCTTCGTCTATTTCAGTCGATTACTGCCAGTTTTTTACAGAGGTTCACTCCGTTTCAACCGATTACTGACACGATTTCAGCGTCTTCCTCCGTTTCAACCGATTCCTGACACGATCTCAGTGTCTCCCTCCGTTTCAATGGATTGCTGACACGATTCTTAGCGTCGTCTGTCTCCTTTTATAACGATTACTGACACGATCCCGATCGCCTGTTTCTATTTTTATCCTCTGATTCCAGACCGAAGCTGGATTCCCGCTTCGGTAAAGACATTGCCAATCACCTTGCCCCGGGGAAACTGGCGGCCTGCAGTGCGGTAGCCGTCATATGGCCAACTCCAGTTCAGGATAGTCGTAACGCTTGGGCGAGACATCTCTACCGGCGTGTATGTCTCGTTGGCCAACGTTGTGGCCTTATGTACCAACCTGCACCTGCACCTGCACCTGCACCTGCACCTGCACCTGCACGAGAGCTGTGCGTGGGAGCACGGACTTTGGGAATCCCTAGGTTGACACCAACCAGTTGGGCGTAGGATGTTTAGTATCGGACATGAAGCTTGGGAAAAAGCGCCGCCCAGTCTGGACACGGCGGTTTAGTTTTTGCCTCAGTCAGTGACATGTGTGACATGCTGCAAGCGCTCCCCGCCCAAGATCTAACCTCCGCTTGACGCCAGCTCAACTAAATGACTATTTAGTTGAGCTAAAACAATGACTTACATATATGGTAATAGACTGTTGCTCGCGCGCGAGCTCTGGGGTCGCTGGATCTGCGGGGAACGCGAACTGCTGTCGTCATCCGAAACGACACCGCGTACTACGTTTATAAGTGACCAGCGGATCGCTTACCACGCATCAGTGATACTACCCACGGCTTGTACTGAGTGCGCAGCAGTGATGCATACTGATCAGACATTTCGTAGCCAGGGATGGACGTTATGAAGAACAACCGTGCTGTCCTCGAACTACTAGCATTGGGAATGGACTCATCGCTGGCTGAAAACCTCCACGCCAGTGGCTGGACGCCTCCAAAACTTCGACAACAAAGCGATTGGGAGTTGTTGCAACTTGGAATCGCCCCCGAAATTCGGCAATCACTACAGTTTGATGAGCCTCCTGCAATCCCCATTAACACGTTGAGTGATGTACTGGATGCCAGCCGCGGGATGTGCTGCATTTGTCGACTGCCTAACCAAACAATCGTAGCGCACGCCATCATACCGCTGGCTGCCGGTGGCAATTACTCACCTAATAACCTCGCGATTCTCTGTAAATATCATCAGATTGAGGCTAAAGCCACGCGTCCTGCTCGAGGTGGCTCTCAAAGCGGCCCAATGAATGACTGGCTGGTCACTGCCAAAAAAACTTGGGAAGTCTACTACGAGGAATGCGATTCTATCTCCACTATACAGAGTCACAGTAAGCGTGGAGAGCTGAATTGGTGGTACTTCAACCTACACGGTCTTTGTGAGGTTGTTAAAACAAAAGTAGAGCTTAACCAACTACCGCGCTTTCAATCTCTGTTCTCGAAAGGCCTATGCGACACAGAGGGAGTTCCAATCTACGCCCAAGATGCACCCTCGCCTTACCAAGGCAACGGCGGCTTGGCTCTGTATTCATACATGTTTGACATTTTATTTGAACTCTTGGGAATACGTACCCTTAAGAATATCTACCCTACAGATCGGCAGGCATCAGTGATCGGTACTGTGCACACGGGGGATCTTATTTGCTTTCATGGTGAGCATGCTTTCGATGATTTACCGTCCGCAAATACCGACCAAACGTTAATTAGAGGCACATGTAGATTTAGAAAGGTAGAGATTACTTTTGTATTCGACTTGAGTGAGAGTACGTCGAAGTTAGCAAGATCTAATTGGCTTTGCGGTCAAAGAAAATTGGCGAGCTTCATGTTGGTTAGTAAAGTTGGGTGGGCAGGTGCTAAGTACTGCATTGTAGGAAGCGTAATGGCTATACGAAGTGTCAGTGACCAGATCGATAGGTAGAGCCGAATTCCGCGAAGAAATCGCTATTAGCCAACACCCTACTACTTCATTGGGCTCACCCTCCTCTCTTCATCTGCGTGTAATCCTAGCATATACCATGCAGCGTGAAATCGGTCGCCCACATCTCTCAGCCTCTTGAAGCCCGGAGCTTCTCCTTGATCATTTCCAAGCTCAATCCGTATCTAAAAAGATAGTCGCGAGATTTCTGTGAGGGGTTGTTGCCTACGGCGTTCCCATACAGGCGCCTACCAAGCTCTGCATAGCTTGGACAGTTCAATGCCATGCGGATGGTATAATCCAGTTGGTTCTGCTCGAAAACGTTAAGTTTATGATCAGGTATGAGCATGCTTACGTAATCCTCTGCGGCGTTTGCACCTGATACCATTGAACTGTTCCCTCCAAGTTCTACATAATTGAACCCTAGGGCAGCCCATTTGGCCCGAAGTGTGTCGATCTCTACTTCGACAGCATCTTCAGAAATTTTTTCGTCAACGGAGCGCGTGATCATCCGCTCGACAGAGGTCGACAGATCCCGGAAATTTGCCATCCATGCGCCTTCCTCAGAAGCAGCGAACTTTAGGTATCGCGTCAGCGCCTTTGTTGAGAACCGTTGGACATAAGGCAGGCGGTTCGTCGATTTTCGGAGTTCATACTCAAGGTTAGGCTCAATATCTTCCAAGCGTTGACGCAGCGGCGGCAACCTGAACTCCCACGTGGCGAGCCTAGCCAGCAAATCTGCTCGAAACTGGCCCTTCTTGACCATTCCCTCAAGATCCTTGTTGCTCGCAGCAATCAGCTGGAAGTCGCAATTTATGGACTCACGGGAACCCAATGGGGTGAAGAACTTATCTTCCATCGCCTGCAGGAGCAACGCCTGCGCGGACAACCCGAGTTCATCGATGTTGTCGAGGAACAGCATCCCCTTGTTTGCAAATTGAAGTGCACCTTTCTGGGCGCTCGTGACGCCAACCAATGTCCCCTCCTTATGACCGAACAACGCGGACATCGCTAAGGCATCCTTCAAGGCTATGCAGTTCACCTCAACAAAACGTTGAGTGAGCAAGGTAGTTCGTGCCCTGATCTGGTGCAGCCGGCGCGCCATGACCGTTTTTCCAACGCCTGAGG
Source organism: Pseudomonas sp. GW821-FHT11G12 (assembly GCF_058808055.1). Classification (NCBI taxonomy): domain Bacteria; kingdom Pseudomonadati; phylum Pseudomonadota; class Gammaproteobacteria; order Pseudomonadales; family Pseudomonadaceae; genus Pseudomonas; species Pseudomonas sp. GW821-FHT11G12. The sequence continues at coordinate 1,219,066 of NZ_JBXARH010000001.1, read as the reverse complement.
GGCCGCTTAGCAAGATTGGACTCTGCGAACACAGTACAGTGCTTTGGATGTTCTCGACCATCTCGTTGTAGTAGACGTTTCGCGTAGCGATATAATCCTTGAGAAAGCTGATGCTCTCAGGGTGGCCCATTGGGTATTGGTTGAGGATAACGTCGTATCTTGAAAGATCCAGGTCGATGACTTGTATCTTGGAAGCTAAATCACCAGTCTTCGCGTCCAGGCATTGAACGAGCTCAACCGGCCAGCGGCGCGATTCTGCAAGGGTACAGAAGCAAATCTGCTGGATGGGCGTACAAGTAGTAATGTTTAGATAGTACTGATCAGCTGGGTCGAACCTGAGAACATCACTGAGCCGCAGCACGTTCCTATAGGTTGAGCTCAGATTGGAGGAGCTTGGGCTCGTCTCTATCAATTGAACATCAAAGTCGCTACGCATTCGGTTAGCGTCGTCCTTGACCCGGTATGCTAGGTCTTCGTCAGTTTTTTCGTAGAGAAGGATCATGCGATCGATCTGCGGTTCTCTCGCCAGTGCGAGCCCGACGTTTGGACGCCACTTTGTGCGGCGTTTGTCTTGGGTACCACCGTCCAGGGAGGTACTGAGAAACGAGATCATGATCGACTTGGACATATACCTCCCTGATTTATCCCTTAGGCTTGCTCACCTGAAAGTTAAGCATGTAAGCGTTGAACCTCGTAGAGTTTTTTCCATGGTCGTGAGTGACCTCAGGGCCTCCTCATTACACTCGATAGCATCAGAAACATGGTCAAGTCCTTCATGCGCGAGCCCCTGCACCTTTAATGCTGCGGCCTTCCAACCTGGGTTTTCATCAGTCCCCGTGCTCGAGCCCCGATCACAGCAGTCACTACCCGCCCCAGCTCACACCTCCAGCCTCGAGCATGGTTTCCGCGGTCAGGATTATGTCGACGAAGTTAACTGAATCTAGCAAGGCCCCATCCGCACCATACCTATAACCGACACAGAGGCCGAAAACGGGATAGACCTGAGGAGGTAAACCAAGCTCCTTTGCAACCCCTTCAATGTCGTTACGTATGGCCCCAATGTAGACGCTACCGAGCCCGAACGACTCCAGAACTACTACTGCGTTTTGCGACGCCAGGGCTGCGTCGATCGTCCCGAGCAGCAAGCTTTCAAGGTAAGGCACTGCTTCCAGCTCCACCTCTTGCTGCTCAGCCACTCGAGCTACTCTGGAGAGGTCGGCAAGCCAGACGAAGAACAGAGGCGCCTGGCGAATATAGGCTTGGTTTCCTGCCAAAGCTGAGAGACGAGCCTTTCGATCGCCATCCTGAACCGCAACAACGCTCCAGACCTGCAGGTTTGATGAGGTTGAGGCTGACTGCGCCGCGGCGATCAGGGTCTCGATGGTGCCGTCGGGCAGTGGCCGATCAGTTAAGGCACGAACGCTGCGATGATTGAGCAGTAAGTCGATCGTCTCGTTCCATGACTTGAGGGGAGAGATGTCTGCCGCGCCGTAGCGGGCAGCCAGTTTCAATTGAGGGTTGGCTGTCATTCGAGATCTCTAAGAGGTCGAGCCTACCAAATCGCCGGAAGCGCGGCACGCCTCCCTGGCGAAGTTTCATATACCATGCACGCTAAACAGATCCACACAGGGCGTTTAGTTTGCCAGCAAAACCTCTTACCGCCCGCGAGGCCTATCAGGTGCTTCGCGAACTTGCCTTGGGTGTTCGCACCATGCGCCGTCTGGGTGAGAAGTCATGGACTGAAATGTACTGCGGCATGATGACCGTTGAAGCCGATGGATGGGTCATCACGTTCTACAACGATTGCGACACTCTCGATTACTGCGACAGCTGTTATAGCCCAGACGGCCGAGCTTACATCTTCAATTCATCGCAGCAATTCGGGACTGACCCAGTCGAGCTTCTGAGCACGTGGGAACATGCTCAGATAGAAAAGATGCTGGCAGATATTTGATTGGCCGCGGCGCTTTCTTGCAGGGGCGTTCAGTCAGAATCGCATGCGGCTCGGCCTTCAAAAAATATCTGGAATCTCGACTGGGTCTGCGGGCGCCAAATGCTGAGCCAGCAGTTGCAGCTTACCTAGCAACTCGTCAAAAGTGACGACCTCGACGTCCTTGCAGGCGTTACGAAATATCTCGAAGCTGCGCCGGCGACCTTCATCGGTTGGCTTGGTACCTGCAATGACGACGCACCTCGCTGTGTCAGGATGCAAGTCCCGCATCGTCGGATCTTGCAGGTGTGACAGCCAGTTGGTGCGCGTCAGACCTTGCTGATGCAATACCTGAGTAATCGCTCCGCTGAGCTGTAGATGAGGGCCGAATACATCGCGATTGCGATACGGCCGGCTTTGCATGAGAGGGGTGGAAGGCTTCTTGATCTCCACGATGGCCAGCTCGCGTCCCTGCGAGAAAAGCAGGTCGCCGATGTGAGCGCCAGCTCCATTCAACATGGATCCCCGAGCATGGAACTGAGTGTGCAGAAGCGCTACTGGGCGCGCGAACACCATTCCTAGGATGAACAGGTTGGCTTCGAAGAACTGCTGCCAGTGTGCCTCGCTGAGGTTCTGGCCAAGCATGGTCTCGAACTTTTCGATCATCACAGCCAGAGTGACCCTCTCGATTTCCGCTCGCAGTTCGAAAAGTTCGCGAGGCGCTTCTTTGGCCAGCATCTCAACGCCGACCTTCACCTCCCTAAGCTGGTGACGCCGGGCTCTCACAGCGGCTTGTGCAATCGAGTTGTTGACTCTACGAGCTGTTGTATCGCTCGCCAGCACAGGGCGGCTGCCTTCGAACACCACGTTGGGCATCAGCGTCGGAAACACCTGGCTCATCACCCAGTGCAACTGGGCTGACGTCTCACTCTTTTTTCGGGCCCGGGCAATCCGCATGCATGTTCTACGGCATTCATCCACCCTCGCCTCACTCACAAAGACAATGTCGTCTGTGATCGAGGTGTCACTATCATCCGATATGACTAGGGTTTTTAAACCAGGAGCGAATCGCAAGCCTCGCCAGAGCGGAGTGAGCTGTTTCACAAGCCCTAGCCCTTCATCACAGGAATCAAACAGTTTGCGAGGGAGACTGACGTCGATGTAGAGCACGGCATCATCCGGAGTGTCTGGAAAGTCGCGCGTCGACTGATGGCTGTACTGGATGCAACCCACGTTTCCGTTCTTAGGGCTCCGATAGCGCTGAGTGTGTGGGTTGGTGTAGATGGGATACATCGTAATCCAGCCAGGCTCGATCGTTGCTAGGTGATGCCATCTGTCTTCGGGCAGTGACCGCCATTTGTCCATGGAGACTTTTTCGAAGACCTGAAGATACAGGTCAACGCAAAAGCCGCTTTCCAACGGCCGGCGAATGGTGATGAAGCTGGGCTCAAGCACGTCCTCCCCATTCCACATGTCCTGCGAGGTTTGCTTAGGCCCTTCCATTGCTCTATCTCCATGACGATTGTTATTGGTATCGCTGGTTGGTGAACATGAAGCACACATGTCAAGGACTGTCCGCGATATTGCCTAGCGAAGGCTGGTTGAGCTGACAGTGCAATGCTCTTACAGCATAAAAAGTCGGGGGACTTGCCCTGTCAGCCCTTGCGACCCTAAACGCCGCACCTAGCTAACCAGTCCCTGGGGTAACCCCATATAGTGATTGCGCCAGAGAAAATATAGGTTGTTGCCTAGAACTAAAGTTTGCCCCTCGCAGGCGCCCTGCTGCTCTCAGTTACGGCACCCAAACCGGCAGTTTCGAGCTCCCAAGTTTATCGATGATGATCGCCAGGCTTTGCTTGGCCCGAGTAGCTGCAACATAAAAGGTAGCCGCTGATGTTGATTACAAATAGATCTGTTTCTGAATGAAGGACTTTATTGGCGCCGTAGGCATGATTAGCACACGCTCGAATGTGGCGCCTTTCGACACTTTGAAATTCATGAAGTCCAACGGGAACTCTTTGCCAGAAGCTATAGTGCTGCGTAGGCGTCACCGGATCCACACTCGCTCCGAATAGTGCCTTCCGCATTTCTTCTTCACTTAATTCAATAGCCATAGATCTACCTTGGAAAGCATTCAAAGCTGTCGCGGGCGTGAGTGCTCGTCTAACTCCGGTTGGAAATTTTGTTAAGGCGCTTGTTCGACAACATGATCGAGACCTGCGGATCCCGACGATAGCACTGAGATTGCCAGGCCTATTGCCGATGGCCACAAAGTCTAATCTTCATCGCCAGCTGCTCCGTCGAAGAAGCCAGCCTAGGACTGCCGCGCACAAGTTGTTCTTGCGCGCAGTCATTCAGATCTTCAAATCGCTAAGACTTGCTGCTCCTCGCCGGTAGCCGGAGGTACTGTCAACTCGCCGATGTCTTCGTCATCTTCATCCATGGATGTGCTAACCGCGGATGCCCACTCCCGTAGCTCTACTACAGACGGAAGCTTTTCCAAAGCATGGGTTGGTTCGATACCCAGTTCAGCCAGGCGCTGGAGTAGCTCTCCGAAGATTTCTTCCTTATGCATGCTCCAAGATGAAGCAAAGCACCGCCAGAACGTCCAGCCTGCACGTTCGAGGATACGTTGGCGATTCATGTCTGCCTCCCAGCGATCAGGGCCATGGAAAGCGTCCCCATCACACTCGATGGCCAGACGATTATCGTTGGCGCCTTCTACGACCATGTCGAGCCTGAATGCCCCACTCTTCACCTGCGGGATGACGCGGTATCCCCGCTCAACCAATCTGCTGAATACCTGCTGCTCAAACCCAGACTCGCACAGCTTGATGAGGCCATCCTGATCGACCTCCTGCTCAGTTAGCGGTTTGCTGAAGTACTCGAGGAGTGTACGACGAACATCTTTCTGGGAGAGGTGATCAAGAGTGACCGAGCGAATCAGGTACATCCTGTCACGCGCACGGCTAGCGGCTACGTTGAACCGCTGTTCAGCAGCATTGCCTGAAAGCGGATGGCAGTTCTCTGGATCTGCGACCATGGAAATGAAGATGATGTCGCGCTCGCTTCCCTGGAAGGTGCTGGCGTCACCACACGCAAATTCGCGAGCATGGAGTTCCACGGCCGGGCATCGTTCACGTACTAGCGAATCGATGAATTTGGCTTGTTCCATGCCCCCTAGCAGCGTCACCACGCCAATCGAGCGACCCGCATACTTGTCGTCCTTGATAAGTGCCTGGATTTCTTCAACGATGGCTTCGGCCTCAAGCTTGTTGCAGCCCTTCTTGTTCCGCACTCCTTCTTTGACATAGATGTCCACAAGCGGTGGATCGAGGCGCTCGGATGGTCGAGGGATTCGAAGGGGCTGGATCGCGCCGCCGTAGAACTGGTTGGAATAGGAAATGATGGGAGGGACGCAGCGGAAATGCTCACGCAGCATAACCATGTGGCCTGCGAAGACTCGCGATGCCAAATCGTAAAGAGATTTATCCGGCGTCATGTCGGCGCCATAGGGCTGGTCATTCAGGAACCGGTTACGAAGCTCGCCGATCCTCTTGCCGGATTTGAAACCGCCATCGGGAGAAACCTGCTTGTCATCCCCTACTACCAGTACCTTTTTGGCCCTGACGATAGCCGGCAAAGCCCATAAATCTGACTGGCTCGCCTCATCCACAATCACCAGGTCGAAGGCGCCTATTTCCGCCGGCATGGACTCTGAAATCTTGGCGTGACTCATGATCCAGCATGGCACGGCGCCGGCAGCATCCTGCATGCACTGTTGAGCATCGCGGCGATAACGCTCCGCGTTCGGCCCTGTCCCCTGCCCTATCTTGCGTATCGCTGTCGAGTAGCCGGCTAACGCTTGCAGTACCATCGGGCTGGCATTGGCCTTAGTGGACAGCCAAGCCGCTCGGCTCACCACTTCCCGATACATACGCGCCAGGCCAGCCTCGAGTTTTACTCGCTTGCCGTTTAGCTCGACGAGTTCATGACGCGCTTCGATGCTTTGCAGGTGAGAGCGTATCTGCGCATGCTGCCACGCCTCCTTCCAACTACTTGGGAAAGCCAGGTCTTCAGCACCGTTCTCAACGGGGACAGTCAACAACCGCTCGGAGAGCTTTTCCGCTCCAGCTGTCATCACCCGATTCGCGCCCTCCCTGACATAATTCAGGAGGCCACCGAGTTCTCTGATCCGCTGTAGTTCTGTCAGCAGGTCGACGTACTGGCACACGACCCGATGCGTATCCTGATCCGGGCTGCCCAGGCACTCCAGAACGAATGTACGAAGCTGGCAGGCGATTGGGCCGTCGCCCGCGACTTTGGCCTGCAGAGTCGCGAGTGAGGCGCCCGCCATGCTGAGATCTAATCGAGCAAGATTTTGAGTGAGGTGATCCCGCAGGCGACGAATCTCGACGATTGTCAGCCTATGCAAGTTATCCGGCGCATCTGCGAAGACCTCCTCGCAGAGTGGCTCTACTTTTTCGGCGTACAGTGAGGTGAGCTCGAGAGCAGCCTGAACTGTACTAACGGTGATCTCCAGTTGCCGCAGATGGGCCATTCCCGCTTGAAGTCGCGGGATCCCCAGTGTCTCAGCCAGAGGATTCCAACGCGCAGTGAAGGATCTCACGTCCGCGTAAAGCTTCAGGTAGTCCTGGACGGTCTTCCACTGCTCGGCAGACTTTGGCGCTGAGCCATTGATCCGGACATTGCTGACGTGTGTCTTGGCTAGGGATGCTCCGAAGCTCATCAGACCAAAAGGCTTTCCTGTTTCGGTAGCTCTATCCACGGCCTCAGATGTTTTCTCGCAATCCAAGGCTTCCTCTGGGAATTCAACAAAGTTTTCCAGCATGACCTTGCGCCGCTGCATCAAAGCCTGGGCGGCTGGAAGCATGCCTACTAGGACTGAGATTTCACTGTCGTATCGTCCACCAGCCGCCTTGAGTCGCAGCTTCTGCGCCCAAAGAATTTCGCAGTCCCCGCCGTCGTGCAACGTCACAAACTTTTCTTCGCACTGACCCAGCTCCAGATCTAGCTTATTGGCGGCAGCAACAACGGCTTCACTGTCGGATGTCAGGGGTATGAGATCCCCCTTACCTAGAGCATATTCGAGCGACTTTAGCTGGCAGAGTGAGCCGTGGAGCTTGCCGATCTCCACCGCTGCTGGTAATTGCTCAACCTCAGGCAGACTGGAATTGATATAGACAAGGTCACGCCCTAGGTCGCGACGGGCCTGTCTTAAGCTCCTACCGAAGTCATCGTCAAAAGGCAGCGAGTGTTCGGGAGACAATGAAAGTTCGTCGTCAAACCAGGCGTACTGGTCGCCGCCCTTCATCAGAAGCTCAGCAAGCTCTTCCGCACGATACTTGGCATCGCCTACTTTGATTTCGGAAAGCTGACTCAGGGCAATCTCATTGACGCGTCGATCAAGCCTCACCAGCTCGGTATGAGCAAGATCAATGGACTGGTGCAGGCGATCAATCTCACCCCGAGCAAGTGATGGATTGATTTGCGAAACTTGGTGTTGGATAGCCTCAATCGAGCTTTGGAATTGCCGGATACCCTCGCGGTCACTGGTGAGCAGCGCAACCGTCAGAGGCCGAACCTCAGCTGGTATTTTCGACTGGAGTACCTTCAGGGCCTGCTCGCCACGAGAGGTAACTAGGACACGTTTGCCAGTCGCCAGATAGTGGCAAATGATGTTGGCGATCGTATGGGTTTTGCCGGTACCAGGAGGGCCCTGAACGGCAACCCCTGGTGCGTGCTCCAGACGCTGAACGATAGTGACCTGCTCGTCATTGTATGGAAGGGGGAAATACAGTTCCTTGGGTTCAGCCCTAGATCCATCCATGCTTCGGCTGGACAGTCCGCGGAAGTTAACGTGCTGGTAATCGATTGCAATGTTCGAGGCCGGGGTCACCAACGCAAGTGGGCCGGCAGGAAGCTCGAGACAGTCCTTAAGTTTCTCTCGGATCTTTCGAAGGTCGTTGATCAGCCAGTTACTGGGTTTGGGGCGGGCAAACACCACCCACGCATCGCTTATCTGCAGCGTATCACCTGGTTCCGGGAAGCCGTGGGCTCCATCTCCCATCACCTCTAAATATTTGCCTTTGCTGTCGAGGCTTCTGGCCGAGAGCTTGAGCACATCAGCAAAGGTCGATGGCAAGAATGGGTTCAAAGGGGAGTCGACATGTCTGCCTAGATGATCGCGAATAGCTCTTTCGCACTCGCTGGCGCCAGGGATATTGGCGTTGATCAGCGCATCGAACTCGATCATCGGCTCTGTGGCACGCGGGCGAACTTCGACCGCCATGCTCTCCTCGTTCAAAGAGATGTCTAGGGCTTGGGTCAACAATGGATAATTGAATCCCTGCTGCGCATCGTTGATCGTTAACGTCCAAGCGCTAACGCCCACGCCCCATACCAGCTCGCGAGCAGATTTTCCCGTCTCCATCTGCTGCATCAATGCAAACATGTCGCCATAGAGGCTAATGGTCTTGCGACGTGGTTTCTCAAGCTCAGCCCATTCGTGCCACAGGACAAGATACGCCGTAAGAGCAGCCGAAGCTTGCGCGCGTACTTCGGACTCCACTGCGGCGATATCCACACCCGGATCTTTGTCTTGCTGTTCGCGGATTAACTGGAGGAGCACCTGCTCAGAGAGCAATGGTGGCTTGGTGGGATTGTCACTGGCTTTGATGACGGAGCTATAGTTTCCATCAACTGGTGCTGGAGCACGTGACTCTTCGAGCCGTTCGATTTGCAGCCAGACATTGTCGCCTGGGAACTGGAGATCAAAGTGCAGCCCAGGAAGACCTAGAAGGCCTGTCGGTGGATACACGTCATTAACAGAGCTCGATAGTTGATAGCGCGACGGATCAAGCTCCTTGAGGCTTTCCTCTGCGTACTCGAATAGTCGGCTGAGGAGCTCGTTAGGCGTCCGTTGCATGTTAATACTCCGATGATTCAGGGGGTGCGACTTCAACAGTCAATATAGAGTCAAGGATGCCATATTGCCTCTAGGTGTGGTTTTGAAATAATCGCTTCCTGACGAGTGCCCTTGAGAATCAGAAGGAGTCAAATCTAGCGATACGCAGATGACGTCGGCGGGCCAAACTAACAATGTCGTCAGCGGTTGTCTGGACGCTAACCTTCTGGTCATTGACATAAAAGTAGGAAAAAAGACCATCATGGTACCGAGCTGAGAGCCAGCATGCCCGGTGGTAATCCGTTTCTCGAGCGCTATCTATTCACGCACGACTGACATTCTGATCCGTTACCAAGGAGTCCGCCCTACATATGGAAATTGAAGCGCTCAGCACCTATGCCAAGGGCGACCGATTCGAGGAGCAGGTCTTTGAGTTCCTGTCTCGTGAGATCAATGAAGGTCGCTTCTATGCGTTCCGACCTGAGTGCTGCAAAATTTTCAGGAAGAAGGGTTACTACTCGCAAGACCGAGAAGACTTCATCATTTTTGACATTTCTGTCGAAGTGTTCCTGCCTGGTTTCGAAACCCCATCGTTGCTTGTGCTCATCGAATGTAAGAACTACAGCGGCAAAGTGCCCGTGGGGGACATCGAAGAATTTGGTTCGAAGATAAGCCAAGTGGCCGGCTTCAATGCCAAGGGTGTTTTTGCGTCCGCCAGTGCGTTTCAGTCCGGCACGTTCAACATTGCTCGGAACCGAGGCTTCGGTGTCTTGCGTTACTTTGATCAATCTGAGTTTCGATGGGAGCTTCCTCGCGCCCTGCTAACCGGGGCGAGGAGCGCTAAAGCCCGTAAGCGCGCAGAGATCGAATACGCCCTAACCCAGGCGGATTTTCGGCCTACCGTTTATAGCGCCTATGCCGTAACACCTGCCGGCTTTACGGATGGCTGGGAAGGCATCTGGAAAGGCCTCGACCTTGAGAGTGCCTTTAAAGAGAACGATCTGAGTCTGATTCGTCAGCCCACGCTAATCGTAACACCCAGGGTCGCGTTCACTTCGCGGGACAGAATAGATCGCTTGGCTCAGCAGGCTTTGAAATCCATTTCATACATCCGGGGAGAGGTCGATCTTACTAAGCTAGTGTCTAGGGAGGCTGATGTAAGTGGACTATCCGTGAGTTTCATTGAGGACACGGGCCCAGCCCTCGGCAGTATCACGTTCAGCCCGCTTGAGATCAAAATCTTCGCGGCAGATAGCCAATCCCACTTGGCCCGATTCACACTCGCCCATGAGTTGGGGCATCACTTTCTAGGTCATAAGCGCTACATGACACGAGAGGCCATCCGAGCACAGGACATTGACCAGAGCCAGCTCATCACCATCCCTAAAGGGGAGGTCGAGCGGCTCGAGTGGCAAGCAAATACGTTCGCTTCATGTCTCTTGATGCCTAAAGAGGACTTTCAGGCTGCGTTTGGGTTGTTACTACAGCATCTTGGCATCCGAAACCGTGGTCACGGCCATCTGTACCTGGACAGTCAGAGGGACAACGTCATCCAGTTTCATGCTGTGTGCAATTCCCTGAGCGATTATTTTAACGTTTCGAAGACAGCGATCCGTTTGCGCATTAGGGCGTTGGAGCTGCTGGTCGAGGTAGGTCGGCAGGATTGATTGATCAGCATCTGTCGGGAAGTTATGTCGCATGGTCGGGCGGTGCTTGAGCGTACAGTCTTATACCACCCCGCCACTCTTTTACACTCCAATCGATACCTAGCGCCTAGTTTCAAGCGCCAAGCTAAGGCCAGCGTACTAAACCTAGCTCCTTGAGTCGTAACGCCATTGCCGAATCGGATACCCCAAACTGCGTAGCAAGCGATACGACGTTGAGATTATTGAAGCGTTGGCACCGCGCCAGCGCAAGCTCTCGTTCCAAGGAGTCTGACGACGCATACAACAAACCTTCGATGTTATGCGCATCGAGGTGATATGCGACCGTATCGTTAAAGTGAAGCTGGTCTCCACATAGGAATAGACGCCTGAAGCGGTCGGCGACAAGCTTCGCAGGCATCAAAAAACAAGCTGCAAAGAAATCAGCTTCGCGCTCTTCAAGGTTTCGCGGCCCGCCCACTGGACGGCCATCTAACCCCCGATCCCTATGCATAACCTCACCTTTATGTAGGGCGAGGTGGCCGATCTCATGAGCACCCGTGAACAGTTTTACCGTCGGAGAGAATTCTTGGGAGATGGCAATGCGGTTCGCTTGGCGATCAATCAGACCTGCAATCTTAGGGCCGGAGCCGCCTTGGATGAATTTGGGGTCACCAAGATTCGGAAGCTCCCGATATTCAAAGCCGTACGCTAACGCCGCCTTCCTCGGATCACGCGCCTGAAGCGGAGTGATATCTTGATCGCCCCACAGGTGATATCGGTCGCGCCAGAGCATGCGCAATAGCTCGGATGCTTCTTGTTCGATACTTGGCATATCCATGCAAATCACCGCATGTAGTGGTCATGGCTTGATAATAACCCAATATGTAGGGTTTTCAAGTCCCTCGAACATGCTCTGGTGGTGCTCGGCACACTGCTGCTAATTTGCTTTACTCGAGTCAGCCGCTTCGATACCTGGCTTAGCTCGGGTTTCCAATCGAGTGCGGGTGTCGAGCTGTATGAAAGCTGGCGGTAATGTGCTGTTCGCCAGCATCAAGGTGAGTCGCTGATGAGCCCACTGAAGCGCGGAGCATTCTTCATTGGGGCCTATCGGTTTGAGCGTGGCTTTGTTCATGGTCACTTCCTCGACGGTTTTGTGGGGGCTGTCTTTGGCTTCTCGGATGCAGGCGCAAATGTGGTGTTCGAATCGCTTCCCTCTGCCTCTGTCTCGGTAGCCTGCAGTCGCCGGAGTTGCTCATTCTCCGATTGGGCAGCGACAAGCAGCAGTCTTGCCTCCTGCTCGCGCTCGCCGCTCTTGGCTGCTGCTTCATTCAGTGCCGTGGCGTCCTGTCGAAGCGTGGCGATCTGTTCCTGGAGCTGCTCAGTAACCCCAGCGGATTTCGCCTCCGCCAGCTTCAGCCCTTGGATCTCGCCAGTCAGTGTCTGTATATGCGCCTCATGGCCATGTAGCAGTTTCACCTGCTGCCTGGACTCTCCAAGCAACCGCTCGTTGTCACGATTTAAACGAGTTAGGTCATCCTGTTTCAGCACCAAGGTTTCCTGGAGTTTGCGCTTCTCCACTTGAGCCTCGTGGAGTTGGGATTCATGCCGGCGTTGATCCTGATCCCGCTGCTCTTTGACGGACTGCCGGTAGTGCTCCAAAGCACCGCGCGCATGAACATGCTTCTCCTCTAGGGAATGGATCTGTTTATCCCTGTCGCTGACCAAGGCTTCAAGGTCAGTACACCGTTGATTAAGTCCGGCATTGCGCGTCAGTTCTGCCTGAAGCGAGGACTGCGTGGTTTTTAGGTCTGCGGTCTGAGCCTCAATAGCTGCTTGCTGAGTGTCGAGCTGCCTACGCGCTGCGGTCAGTTCAGTTTGCAGGCTGGCGATCTGCGCCTGGAGCTCTACACGCTCAATATCAAAGGCTGATCGGGACTGTTCGATCGACTCGTGGCCCTCCTCCATGAGTCGATCCAGAAGGCTTTCAACCATTGCCGAAAGTTCTTCACCCATGCGTTCGCGGGACGATAGTGGGCGTGGATCGTAGGATTCGATCTCCTTCAGGTACCGGGCAATGGTTGTCTTCGACCCGGTATTCCCCAGTTCCACACGCACGGCATCGATGCTTGGGTATGTGCCCCTAGCGAGCAGAGACTGCCTTGCTTTTTGCACCACCGCCTTGTTAATGCCGCCACGAGCCATTTGAACTCCTACGATTTCGTGCTGTGTTACGTGTCATGTAATTACGTGACACGCTATCACCAATTCTGTGGATGTAAAGTCCAATAATTAAAAAGCTATAATAGTGCTTTATGGCTTCTTGATACTTTCTGGCGCCCAGAAAACCTCCTAGTAGCGCTGGGAAAGCAAAACGCTCCGATTTTGAAGGCAAAGTACGATGGAAAAGGCAGATCGGTACCTCAGCGCCGGTACCCGGGAGAACACGCGAAAAAGTTACCGGGCGGCGATCGAGCACTTCGAAGTGACTTGGGGCGGATACCTGCCCACGACCGGCGCGGGCGTCGTTCGCTACTTGGCGGAGTACGCTGACAAACTCTCCATCAACACTCTGAAGCAGCGCTTGGCGGCCCTTGCGCAATGGCACATCACCCAGGGCTTCCCTGATCCAACCAAAACGCCTGATGTTCGCCAGATGATCAAGGGCATCAAGGTCGTGCATCCCGCAAGAGTGAAACAGGCCGCCCCACTGCTGCTGAAGCACCTAGAGCAGGCGGTCACATGGCTTGAAGAGGAAGCTGCAGCTGCGATTGAACGGGGAGATTACAAATCGCTGGTGCGTCATCGTCGCTCGGTGGCGATTATCTTGATTGGGTTTTGGCGTGGCTTTCGTGGCGATGAGTTGGCCAGACTAACAGTCGAGGATACCCAAGCTGTCAGTGGTGAAGGCATTACCTTTTTTCTGCCTTACACCAAGGGTGATCGCCAGCATGAAGGAACCACGTTCCAGACGCCGGCCCTAACCATGCTTTGCCCTGTGGAGGCCTACATCAACTGGATAACAGTTGCCGGTATCGCTAAAGGCCCTGTGTTTCAGCGGATTGATCGCTGGGGCAATCTGTCAGGCAGACTCATGCAGCCGCATAGCCTGATACCTGTGCTCCGTCGCATTTTCAAAGAGGCAGGATTGCCATCGGAGCTGTATAGCAGTCACTCAATGAGACGAGGCTTTGCAACCTGGGCGTCCGCCAATGGGTGGGACATCAAAGGACTGATGAGCTATGTGGGCTGGAAGGATATGAAGTCGGCGCTCCGTTATGTGGATGCGGGCCGCTCTTTCGGTGAGCTTGCCCTGAAACCATCTGCACCTAAAATGGAAGTTCTTTAACCTCCCCACTGCAAGATGTGCTTTGCGCAAAGCCCCCCCCTGCTCGCGGCTTAGCAGTTCGATTGAGGCGCCGGCCTAACGCGCCAGTGCCAAGACCTGCATTTTGAATTTATGGACGCACATAAGAATGCAATCGGATAAAGCATCGCGCCATCAATGGCAAACCATGTAAGTGCGCAAGGTGGATTTTTAGAACTCTAGGAGCACCAATCGTCAGTCTTTCCCCGCTCTGCAACTGTAACGCAATATGTGTTCACTGCTCGCTTACGACTAATCTCATACACAGGCTTCATTTCTATGTGCGCCACCCCTACGAAGACGCTGACGATTTCGTCAGCGAATCAACTTCAAACATCATCCCACCCTGGATCGGCGCAAAAATCGCTCCTAGGGTTTCGATTCTACATGGGGAGCTTTTCCATCAACCTGCCCAACAGGTTTCTCTACAGGCAGAGGCTGATCGGCTGAGGGGGTTGATATGATTGGCGTGTCGGCAGTTGGTACGCGCCCAGGCCATCCCAGCTGTTCAGCAAGTTGGTTAACGGCCTCTGGAGTATGCGCTTCGGCCTGGTGAATAGTCTGATGGGGGCCATTATTCACAGCGATCATATTTTGGGGGGCAACGCTTTTTAGCGGTTGATCAGCGACTCTCTCCAGATGATGTACGTGTGCGTTAGGGTCTAGAGCAGCCCCTGAGAGACAGTGCGTTGAATCGCTTCGCACTGTTTTTTTTACGCCTGGCATGTCCCTGCGATTATTTGACTCAAGCACAAGCCGCGTTTTCTCTAGCTCTGGATTATCGCGTACCGAGTTTAGACAAGCCTCTGAGTATTTCAGGGCCTCAAGTTGAACTGCATCTCTTGGCTCTTGGATTCGGCGTGAAATTTCTTGGTTTAAGGGGGCTGCTTTCACCATCAAATTTTTGCCATCCTCAACGATCTGCTCGTCAGCTAGACCAGCCATTACCAAATTCGCTCCAGCCCGATCTGTTTGGAGAAGCGTCGGGAGCCCCTTCGCATTTAACAGAACCTCACCTTGGCTGTTGTAAGCGCCATGCTTCATCACAGCTTGCTGAATTTTAGCAGCAACAGCAGGACGGACATGCTTAGGAGGATCTGGCAGCTTGAGGTCTAGCGAGGATGCGGGCTGAATGGTCGGCAGATTGTGATCATCACTCATCTTCGTCACCCACAAAATTCACGAGTTTGTAGATCTTTTGCAGTGCCAAGAATGCTTCGTCACTTCCACCCTCGCGGTCACTGTGCACCAATTGCCTTAGCGAGCGGAACCACTTTTTGGCCAATGCCGCGTCTTCGAAATGTTCCTCCGTCAGGCCAAGCAATTGACGCCGCTGATCACCTTCGAGCTTGGTGAGGTAAAAAATGACCTCCGCTTTACGACTAACGAATGGGCCAGGAACAGCATCCACCCATTTCTCCTGCAAAACCTGAATGACCTTAAGAAGGTCATCATAGGATTCAGCCTCGACCTTGAGTGGAGACACCACCTCCTGCAATTGCTGACGCAGCTCAGCTACGGTGCCAAGAGCCTCCAAGCTCTCAATATCGTTTGCGCTGAATATCTTCATTAACCACACCTTCCAGATAGTTTGTTCTGCTGTCTGAATCGCCAGGACGCCAGATGAGCAGGTAGCCTTGTACCACAAGAAACGTGGCAGAGCTTTGAACTCTACATCCTAGTCTTTTCGCACGGACAATTTCTTAACGCGGTAGCTTGGCTCATCGAGCGCAAGTCACTCCGGGTTGATGCCCAAGCGATGATTGAGTGGCGCAGGTACGAGATCGATAATCACGTTCCTAATGGTTGTGGGTATGTCGTGACCCGTGCTCTAGGTGATTCGTCGTGGGCAGTAAGTGATTCAATCGACATAGATGGTGCGGTTACTCTCAACAAGCTACAAGCAAGGTGTCCCATGCCATGAGCATCCAAGCAAAGTTCCTTCACCTCCAAGCAATCCATAACCTCCTCGCGCCATACCGTTACCTCTATTGCGTAGACCTTGAGGCAACCTGTGATCAGGTGGACGAATTTGAGTCATCAAGGCCGCTTGTAGTCGTCCCCGATCAAATGGAAACGATTGAAATTGGCCTGGTGGTGATCGATTTGGAGTCGCTGGAGATCGTCGATGAGTTCCGGCGTTTCGTTCGACCTCAGATCAACCCTACCCTTACCGATTTCTGCAAAAAACTCACCTCCATCCAACAAGCAGACGTGGAAGGCGCCCGAATCTATCGAGAGGTCGGCGACGAGCTACGAACATTTGCTGCGAATTATCCAAACGCGGCTTGGGCATCGTGGGGCGACTATGACGCAAGACAGATTGAGCGCGATGCTGGCTTAGCTGGGTGCCCTTCCCTGCTCGAGGGCCTGCCACATTTCAATGCCAGGAAATGGCATGCCGATACGCGATGCTAGAAATGTTGCTTACCTCATGAACGAGATGCTCGCCCGACTACCTGCTTTAGCCGGGCCCAGATGCCCGAAGAAGCGATGCCCACATTATTAACAGCACCGCACTAGCGCAGTTGGATGGTGGGCAGCGCCATTTACTCTCGTTAAGCTATTCCGCTTTTTACAGTACACCGTCCATGCTAGTCAGTTGATACAAGATAGTGCGACTACCTTGCCTCCAGAGTTTAGAATTCCCCGAACCATTAGGTAACCACCGCTGCAGGTTTGGAGTTTTTCTCCCGCATATGCCCCTCATGCGCTGCTGTCAGCGGCCGTCGACATCCCCACATAAGGAACATGAAATGTCGCAAAAGATCTACTTCGATGAATCAGGCTTTACCGGCAACAACCTTCTACACCCCAGGCAAAATTACTTTGCTTACGCCTCGGTCGCTACTGACGACGACGAGGCAAGAGCGTTGGTTGAGAAACTGACCAAAAAGTACAACATTCAAGGTGGCGAGCTAAAAGGCGCCAATCTGGTGAAGTTTTCGAAGGGCAGGAAGGTCATTACGGAGGTATTGGATGCTTTCGATGGCCGAATCAAGATCTCCATCTCTGACAAGAAATTTGCCCTCGCGGGGAAATTTCATGAGTATATTTTTGAACCCTGCTACTCCAGCATCAATTCCATTTTCTATGGAATAGGTTTCCACCGTTTCATCGCAAACGTGCTCTACATGGAGTTCACCGCACGAGGCGCAGGCGCGGAAGAGCTTTTTGCTGAGTTCGAAAGCCTAATGCGGGAAGGCACGGGGCAAAACCTCGAAACTATTTTTTCCTCCTCTGCGGTCGCGGAGCATTCCGATACCATCAGGCTGATTCGTGAGTTTGCCCAAGTCCGGCACCAGGATATCCGGAGCGAACTGGAGTCTTTGACTAACGGCGAAACGGGCAAGTGGGTGCTAGATCTAACCAACACAGCCCTCTATACCCTCTTGGCAAACTGGGGAAGCGAGTATGCTGTGCTTACGGCAGTGTGTGATCACTCAAAGCCGCTGCTGCACAACCAAAAGCTCTTCAATGCGATGGTCGGTAACACCCAAAAGATTACATCTGATTTTGGGGGCGAGGAGCATCCCATCACATTCAATCTGTCTGGCCCAATAGAGTTCGCGTCCTCGCATGATACCCACGGTATCCAAATCGCTGATGCCATAGCCGCAGCGGCCGTATACGTTTTTTCCGGAGCACGAGATGAGGCCTCTGACCGTTGGCGACACATTATCGCCCGCCAAGCACACTACGGCAGCGTCGTACCGGACACGGACGAGCTCAGACTCAGGTCTCAGCGCTCCCAGCTTAATACCCTTGTGCTACATCAACTGCATCAGCGTGCGATGCAAGGATTGAGCCTTACGGAGGGAATGCCGGAGGCAATTGCAAACATGGGGCGCAGCTTGAGATTTTCACCGTACTCTGCGGCATAGACAGCTTAAGGAGGGCAGGAAACTAGGTAGCAAAGAGTCCAGTGAGCGCGCATTCATGAAGCTGGGTGCCACCCTGAAAACTGTTGGAACATGGAGCGACATACTTCCCCTAGGACTAGAATTGAGTCCTGGAATGGCAGACATGTTGATTGCCTACGTGGTGCCGAGTAGAAAAACAAAGCCCCGGAGGTTCGCGGCTCCAGGGCTTCTATTTTCGCCTCCACTCGCGACGACTTCGCGCAGAGTGCGAAGGAAAGGATTATTTCCGGTTTGGCCGAAACCTTCGGGGTCGGCATCTCGATCAGATCCGCCCCGAAAGTCGACTTGCCTGTTGAATCAGCGTCAGCCTCCTCTACCCGTTAAGTGGCCCGGCTAAAAGCTCTCACTAGCTTGGGCCCTCTATACGACGGCCTTATCAATGGGGAAGTATTTCACTGCGTCGATAACGTGCTGAACGAGGCTTCCGTTCACATATTCGATACGAGGGGCTGCACGTTGTTTTGGCCCCCGAACTCCTACGCTACCCTGGAACTCCCACTGCAATGCCGTTTCTACGCAGACGGCATGCGAGAACAGGGCGATGTTGCTTCCTGAGGGATCCTGAACCGACTTGAAGATTACGCCGTCGATACATGGCTCTACGCAGGTGGCCAAGTATTCGGCGATGAACTGCGACACTAGATAGTTCCTTTCCGACCCAGGGGGAACTGGCGCGGTAATCATATCGTGTAGGTATTTCAGGAACTCCCTGCGCCCGGACTTCAGGAAGTAGTCGGGATCGAAGACGCTCGGCTCAGGCCCAAGATCGGCTGTCTCGAATCGTTTAAAGTCCAGCACGCTGACCGGTTCGGTTAACCTGAACTCCCCGCTGACGACAGTGCCACCTACCGGAGGCCGGAGCTCAGCCACGCAGGTTATACGCTCGAAAGCACCATAAAATACCGGTACGCCAGCAGGGTTCATTCGACCCTCGCCCGCCAGCGCCTTCGGCGGTGCAGCGAGCTGGATCGCAGGATCGGCGTTGATTTCTTGCACACCTGCGGGCGTCATACAGGTTCGGGCACGGTAGATGGGTGAAGCGTGTTCAGGAGTAAGCACGCGCACCACAGCCAGCGATTCCGACTCTGCGGAGTACGTGTGTACCCCTTCGAAAAGCCAGTCCAAGTACTCTCTGGCGTGCTGGTTGAAGAAGCGGTTGCCATGCCTTACGCCTTCCTCGAACTCGCCCCACTTCAAACCAATGTGACCATGCGTGTGAGGCCGCTTCAGGTATTTTCCGTCGCGCTGGAAGTACTTCAGGTTGCTGCATACAGCGCCCACGATTAGCTCACCGGCTGCGCTGCCAAACATCAAGCTGATCCAGTGCTCGGCGCTTTCGCCGTGCGAGACGGTGGTGGTGTTGTCGCTATCGACGTGACGATGGGTTCCTACACAAAGGTGTTTATCGAGCGCACCTTCGACGTAGAAAACGATCTCCCTGAGCGGCCAGCACGTGCGCGTCGAGTTGCACAATCCGCATGCAACGACGCACCCTTTGAGGCGGATCTGCTCGACCAGGAAAGGGTCGTACACGCACTCGGAACACACATTTACATTTTCAGCCATCGCGTGCTCATCGTCCTTTCGCATAATGGTGGCAAAGTACAAGTACGTAGAGACTCAGCATGATCGCCGATGATCATGCGCAGACCAACACCTAATTTGCCGATCCATTGCGTGACTGGTTGAGCTTACATGCACAGCGACAAAACTCCATGAACGTCACAGGACAGGACATCGTATGAGCAGCGTCAAGGAACACTTCTTCGAGTTGCAACAGCAAGGCTGCATTGAGTGGGTCAAACAGGTATATGACCTCGACATCGACGAGGATGATGAAGGCTGGGAGGAGCTGGCCGCCGAATACTCGGCCATGCTTGACGCGGAAGAGGAAGAAGCTGAGTTCCAATGGCTGAATCGGCATACGCACAGCGAGTTTTTCCTCAAGTTCCCCGAAGAGCTTGCGAACGCATCCAGTCTGTTGACGCTTGGCAGCAGCGAGCAGCACACCGACACGCTTAACAAGCTCGTGTATGCCCATGCTGTCACCCTGATGGAAGCGCTCATCAGCTCCGTCGTTTGCAAGCTTGTCGTGAGTGACAAGAGGCTGCTGATCAATCTGGTGGCCGGGTACCGGAAGCTGAGTACGCGAACGATCAACCTCAAGGATGTTGCCGAGCAGCCCAAGCTCGTGGAGAGCATTGTCCTCACCACACTGAAGGAGCTGACGCTGCACAACGTCGGGACAGTGAAAGAGGTGCTGGGCGCGATGTTTGGCAAGCACATGGATAGCCTGGAGGTGGGCGAGATCGGTCGCATCTGCAGCAAGCGCCATGACATCATCCACCGCAACGGCAAGACCGTCGACGATCAGCCGATCAAGCTCACCACGGAAGAGGTCAAGCAGGCAATCCGCACCATTCGTGAATTTGCTGAAGAGCTGAAATCCAGGATCGACAATGCCGCCTGCGAACGAGAGTCCGCTGATTTCTAGATGGCGCGCCAGTGGACGCTGACCAGGCGGAATCAAGGGTGCGAGTAAGTGTAAAGGGTTCGGTGGCAGCGGCTCGCTGATTTCCGGAAGCTGGTTAGGACATCCCACGTAAGGAAGCCGTATGTTCACCCATGAAATCGCACAGCCCACCGACACCATGCTCCTCACTGAGATCCTCGACATGGAGACCGGTGAACACATCAACCTGCAGGTGTTCCTGAGCCGCGAGCTGGGCCTGGTCATCAAAGACCGGGCCGAGCTGGCCAGCCGGTATGTACGCAATACTGAAGAACCCTGGCTGGTCTGCCAGTTGTGCTCGGCGCCGGTGATTCTGGTGCGCACCAAGGGTCGACGCTTTCACTTCCGCCACCATCCCCGCGAAGAGATCGAGCAGAAGTGTTCGATCTCCACACGTGGTCAGCTCAGCGCTGAGCAGATCAACTGCATCAAGTACAACGCTGCGAAGGAAAGCTCTGCCCACCTCAGGCTCAAAGGCATCATTCGCGACAGCCTGCTCGTTGATGAAAAATGCAGTGAGCCGCAAGTGGAAGCTGTCTGGAAAGGCATGCGACTCGCTGACCGAGCACAATGGCGCAAGCCGGATGTCCAGGTTGAACACGCCGGCCAGCGGCTGGCATTCGAAGTGCAGCTCTCGACCACCTATCTGACCGAGATCGTAGGCCGCCGCGAGTTCTACCGGATGAACAACGGCGGCATGGTCTGGGTTTTCCAGAGCTTCGATCCGACCGTCACCCGCACCTCCGAGGAAGACATCTTCTACCTGAACAACCACAACGTTTTCATCGTGAACGAGGCAACGCTGGAGCGATCGCGGCAGGCGAAACGTATGGCCATGGATTGCTGGTATGCGGTACCGCACCTGAGAGGCAAGACGATCATCAACGAGTGGGTGATGGAGGAGGTTTTCCTTGATCAACTGAATGTAGACTCCAAGGCGCAGAAGGTGTTCTTCAAGGACTACGATGCCATTCGTGCCGAGCTGGAGAGTTCATTAGATATCTCGAAAGCCCGCCAGGCGTTCTATGACTTCTGGTTCGAGCATGCCCCGAATGACTGCAGGGAAACGGATGCCGCCTGGGTGATCCTACGGGAAAAGATGCGCGTCGCTATACCGCGCCTGCACCTGCCGACGGACTACCGCACGGGCAAATTTCATGGAGCGATTTCACTTGTGCTTAGCGCCCGCCTTGGCCGGCCTGTGGGTTACAACCTTCCGCGCTTGCTGAACGTTGCCAATACTGCGTTCGACCACTACAAACAGTACCTCTACCCGTTTGGCTGGGCGCTCAAACTCTGTGATACCGAGAAGCTGCTGAAGGAGCAGGACACCAAGGGTACGTGGCTTCGGCGCATTGAGGTCATCAAGGAAGGCATGAGGAACCATGACGAAGCCTTCCGGCAGGATCCTAGCCTCAACCATCTGATTGCATTCCTCGTTCCTGAGATCACCGAAAAGCTGGCCCAGGCCAGGGATTGGTAACCCGCGAAGAGCAGCGCGATACGCGAGCGCTCCATTTGACGAAACAGATCCATAGCCGTTTCCTTCATTCACACTGCACAGGGGGTAAGCGCTGCGCAATCAAACGACCACCAACCGTTACAGGCCAATCTCCATGGCCAAGTATGCGTCCAACAATGGATCAGTCGCCTTGCCCCGTTGGATCATAAAGGAATGCAGAAACAACAAAGCCCAGCAGTCAGGCCGGGCTTTGCAGATGGGTACGCCGGAGGCGTTACCTGAAGCCTCTAAAACTTCAGTTTGTGAGAAAACATTTCAAAGCCGCAAGTCAGTCAGCGATAAAACCACGCGTACGCCACTGCTGCCTCACAAAATCACCGAAATTATAACCTTCCCCGAGATCGAGTCCGTCGGCGTGATCACAAACGATAATCTGTGGCCTCATACCAGTTTGCACTGCAGTATCATCACAGAACTTAGCAAGTTGAGTAAACATGTTCGATACCGCATCGATGTCGTCGTGCAATGCGACACCCTTGGTGTCATCAGGCCTTAAATTATCAGCCACAAATACCTGGCCATCATCCTTGGAAGGGAAATAAACCTGTGTAGGTTGATCAAGGAAGAGAATCGGCGGAATTTTGCACTTATCGGCCCTGGCAGCAAATTGATAGTGCAGTGCCATGAACAAGGTAAGGTGCGAGTAAACCCAGTTTGCACCACTTCCCATAGACCTGAGGAAAACTTTTTTGAAGGCTTCCTTCTCATGCCACAAGTCGAAGCTATTTACGTCAAACTTCAGAGACCCCGTCTTGTACGTTTCTTCGAAGTGAAACTTCTGACCAAGCTCCTTCATTTTTTTGTTGATGTTTCTCGCCAGCCTGTCCAGCTCGATATCAACATCATACTCATCAAGCTGGGCCTGGTATTTCTTAACCTGCGCCTCCCAATAATCCTTCATCTTCTTCAAGTCAGAAGGCGGGTTTTCGATGAACTTGTCGATTTCGATCTCAAGCAGCAGCTTCGTTTTCTTCGGAGCATCCTCCAAAGAGCCGGCCTGGGCCAGTCGCTTTTCCTGCTCTTCAAAAGGCTTGAGGGAGGTCTGGACTTCTTTGAGCCTCTGACGGAAGTCCTTGATATCTTTCCTCAGGTCGCGACTCTCCTGCCCCAGGCTCTCCCGCGCAAACGACGAAAGCTTCAGTTCAGTGTTCAGCCACTCGATGGCCTGTGTCAGCTTGTTGGCTTGATCCTCCGGGATATCGGAGTGAGACTCGCACACTGGGCAGAACGCGTGCTCAAGATTCGTGGAGCGGGGAATCGTCAGCGAGGCATACGAGGCACCAATCCCCTTCGCTTGCTCAACAGATCGCTCAAGTAGATTGAGTCGACCGATCGCCGAACGAAGGTCGGCCAAGTGTTTTGCCTTTTGGTCACGCAGCGAGTTGAGCGTCTTCTCGTAATCATCGGCGAGCCCATCCACGGTGACTGGGGTGCCTTTCATCAACCTGAGCGCCTGACTTGGCTTGAGGAAAATCTCATCAGCCGTCATATCGAACAGGGGAACTCCCGCGAGGGCCAGGTACTCCGTGAGCAGTTTCTCGAACTTCCCAACGGTCTCTTCCCTGACTTTCTCGTCCTTGGGAATTTTCAGCTCAACCCGACGAAGCTCATACGCCGCTTCGGTTAGATCCTTGGCGATATCAAAATACTCTTCCTTCACGATACCCATGAATATCTTGAAGTGGTCGATGGCCTGATCCCGTTTAACCTTCTCATCAAACCGGTAGAAAATAGCGTGTTTGTTCGCTACCAGATTCTGGTGCTGAAGCATAAACGACGGGAAGCTACGCACTGATGGCGTGGCGCCCTTGCTACCCGTTACCTCTTTGTACATCGGGTCTTTGTCAATATTCTCTAGCGTTACACCAAAGTACTTTCCGAGACTCTTTAGGAAGGCATCCTTATGGATGTAAAAACGATCGTCAAAGAAGTATTTAACATGCCCCATAAGCTCTAGGACATTATCTGCCTCTGGCCCGGTAACCTCACGCAGGAAGCAACGTTTAGAAGCCGCTGCGCGTGCCACCACAAGCGTCAGGCTCGGGAACTGCAGAACGGTGAAAAAGGTATCGCCACGCTCAGTCAGCTTACCATCCGGAATAGTGTCCTCGCTGCTGCCCAAGCAGTAGTCAAAGATTTCCAGAATAGCGCTTTTCCCGGTAGACGATTTACCAGTGATGATATTGAGGCCACGGGTGAACTCCACACTGTGAAGTCTTTTATCTTTGTCTACGACGCCGATATATCGTACATAACAGTTCATAGCGATTTCAGCCCCAATGACCTATAAACAGAAACAACATTTTCACCCGTAAACACCACTGCGAGCTTTCGAGCGTATTTCAACAATTGGGCGTTGGCATTATCCGCCCTGATTTTGCCTTGCGGAGCCACCGACATATCTTCGTTGATCTTGATGCTCTGCTCCGAGGTAAGTATGAGCAGGGAAGCATTGGTGATCGGTTTGTACTCCTCAATGCGCGACTCCAAACCGAGAATCCGGCTGGGATCCTGCATCAAGGTGCGGATCGAGCTATTTCTCCCCGCGTAGTGCAGAAACTTATGAATCGGCTTGTAGGTGATCAGGGGTAAAACTAAGTAGCTCAGCAGGATATCTTTCTCGGTCGGATCCCAGTGATCGTAAAAGGAGTGGATTATCGGCGCGAGGGCAAATGGCGTCCGGCGCAGCGTGTAAATATGGTCAGCGGCATTCATACTCACGGCCATAATCTCCAGTAAAACTCTCTTTCCTCGTCATCGGACTTAACGTCAGCAAGCATGTGATAAATGCCATTTCGGAAATCGGTCGTGGTGTCTTCGAAAGTATTCAGCTGCACTACCTCTGCAGCGTGCTGCTTGAAGAAAAACTTTAGTGACTGACGCTTCAGCTGGATGGGGCATGTCTCGTCCATCCAGTCAACCATCGCACTTAACCGACCGTCCAGATGACGATCCAGATGGTTTTTCTGGTAGCGTTTGATATCAAAATCCGAGGCCAGGTTGTCTCGGTACAGCTCATCAATGACCTCGCCGGCAATCAGAAGCTGCAGAGCAGCGTGCCTGATGCGCGAATCGCCATCGATCTCGCGGATCTTCTGCACGAAAAGCCGATCGGCGATCTCATCAAGGACAATCTTCTGCTTCAGCGCATCAACATCCACCTCAGGGAAGGTGTTTGAATGCTTCATGTATCGCCTGGTCAGCTCAACGGTCTTCGCGGTGAACTCCTCGCAGGTGATTTCCCAGCCGGTGTCGATGTACCGGGTGCTGCCGATGAAGCCCAGGATGTCATCGATGTAGGACTGACGCTTCGATTCGCGTATCACCCTCAGCTGGTCAACCTCATAGGCATCGAGTCTCGCTTTGAGCGATGGCGAGCCGGTGATGAAAGCTGCCCTCTCCAGCACCTCCAACAGGTCATCCTTCAGCGCTGGAGCCATCACCGATCGCAGGAGCTCCAAGGTCTCTGAAGGCTCTTTTGCCTTGGAGGCAGTAAAGCGCTGCTCAGCACCGTCGTAGATCACAGTGAGCAAAGCGTGCTTCTCAGCAGCGTTACAGCTGTTCCAGTCGGTCAGCGTCGACTTTGGCGAATACTCCTGGTTTGTCACCAAAATCAGGCTTTCGTATGCCGTATGGTCAAACGCTTTGTTCAACCAGTTATTGAGGGTGTTCCAGATGTTTTGGTGGCCATCCCTCAATGCATCGGCGTAGAGCTTAACCTCAACCTGAGCTTCGTCTTCCAGAGTCACATCCCCGAAAACCTCGACCCACAAGCGCTTGCCCTTCTTCAGCTTGTGGCAATACTCAAGCGCAACCACAAGCTGGTACGTGAGAGCTTCGAAAAGCTTAGTCGCGTCAAACGGTAACTTATCTGGCAATTTATCCATAAAAATTCCACGACCGCCTTCGGAGCACGAGCAAATGACTTGGCTGTACTGATGGCGGGATGACCAGTGTTTTCCGCAGCACTTGGCAACGGAAAATAACAGTGCGAATAGACAGTAAAGGATTACGTTAATTCGACATTGAACTGTATATAAATACAGTTGTTCTTATTGAAACCACTCGATGGTAGCACTTCAAACTCGATGATCGCAAAGGGCTATCAAGCAATTAAGCTCGGCCAATTTCATCCAGCTATCAAAGGGATATCCATGGGGTACCCGAAGGCTATTCGGACAGCATCTTTAAGGTATCCCGTGTATTTGATGTAGTAAGCAGAAACACGTAGCACTTGCCGATGCGAGCGGCCAGGGGTAGCCGGCGTTCAAACGAAGCACTGATACACTCAGTGCATGCTCAATAGGAATGCAAGGAAAGCAGATGGAAACTTACACTATTCCTCAATACTTAATATCTGCAGTTGCCGACTCCGTTTCAGCCTTTGAAACTCACGCCAGTTTGGACAGCCTGTTCATGTACGCCAACGCTCCAGGCGATCCCCCGGAGGGTAGCAAGGCCGTCAAGGCGCAGGAATGGCTGCGCAGAATCAGCAAGGAATGCGGCGCGGATGCACTCCCCATCGTCGGTCGCATCATCGAGAGATACATGGAAGATGAGGAAGACACCTCTGGGCGCTTCTGGACTGATCCGAAGCAAACCAATGAGCGGAAGGCAAAGATCGACAGGATCAAGGACGGCCTGGAGCGCGCCGGCCTCACCTACAGCCCAGGAGGGATACTCACCAAGGGCGAGGGCCTGGCGACCAAGACGCTGTCCGAGCTCATCAAGAGCCGCAACATCGGCGCCATCGACTTCGAGTTTGAGCGGGCCATCAAGAACATCGAGTCGAGCCCTCGCGAGGCCGTATCGGCAGCGTGCAATATCCTCGAATCGGTCTTCAAGGTGTACATCGAAGAGCACGACCACCTCATCATGCCCGCCAAGCAGGATCTACAAGCTGTTTGGAAGATCGTCAGGGCTGACCTTGGGCTGGATGCCTCAATACTTGAGGAGCGAGACCTTCAGGAGATCGTGACGGGTGTGGTGGCGACCGTCCATGGCATTGGCGCACTGCGCACTCATGCCAGCTCGGCCCACGGTGCGGGTAAACGGCCCTACAAACTCAAACCACGGCATGCGAGGCTGGCGATCCATGCGGCTCACACCATCGCCGCATTCGTTCTGGAAACGTGGGATGAAAAGAGCGGTCGATCACGGACAACCTGACCGCACTACCACGGATTCAGTGCATCGACTCCGGGCGAACACCCTCAGGTGTCTGCTGGTTCAGTCACGCATGCAGCGCCTAAGATTGGCGCTGTTTTTTACGACTGTGTACAGCCGAAATGCCGTACCTTCTGGCGCATAGTCAGATGCGTTAAACCTGATGGAGGTATTCATTTGCTCTTTCGCCAATATGTATCGATCGGATAGTTCGGGGTAACCTGAACAGATCAAAGCTAGGTCAGCTATGCCATGAGCATTGAAGCAAAGCTCCTTCACCTCCAAGCCATCCAAAACATCCTTGCGCCGTACCGCTACCTCTATTGCGTCGACCTTGAGGCAACTTGTGATGAAGTTGGAGAGTGCGAACCTCCAAGGCCGCTTGTAGTCGTCCCCGATCAGATGGAAACGATTGAAATTGGCTTGGTGGTGATCGATCTGGAGGCGCTTGAGATCGTCGATGAGTTCCAGCGTTTCGTTCGACCGCAGATCAATCCCGTCCTCTCCGACTTCTGCAAAAAGCTCACATCCATCCAACAAGGAGATGTAGACAGCGCAGGAACCTATGTGGAGGTCGGACAGGAGCTAGGAGCGTTTATTGCGCGATATCCAAACGCTGCTTGGGCATCGTGGGGTGACTATGATGCAAGGCAGCTTGAACGAGATGCTGGGTTTGCTGCTTGCCCTTCTCTGCTCGCCGGCCTGCAGCACTTCAACGTGAGGAAATGGCATAAAGGCCTATACGACAATCAAGAGAAAGGTCTTAAGCAAACGGTAGAGGCCATGGGCCTAGTTTGGCAGGGTACATATCACCGAGGAATCGACGATGCCAAGAACGTTGCATCTATCATCAAGGAGATACTCGGCTGATTATGTGAGCCGGGCCCATTGGCCCGAAGGAGCGATCTCTCCATTCACTGCACACCACCGCTTATCCGGGCAAGCGATGACTCGAGCGTAGAATGATTTGAACACAATCTCCCCTCTCACCGCCCGCGAAGTCTGCCAGATACTGACGGACGTCGCGTTAGCAAATGCATCATGATGCGAATCTCTATCCAGTCATGGAGTGAGATCTATCATGGCCTCATGCCCGTGAGCACTGACGGCTGGGTACTCACCCTCTTCAATGACTGTGACACCCTGGACTACTGCGAGTACTGCAGGTCGCCTGATGGCCGAGTCGGCACGCTTGAACTCTGGCAGCGCGACGCCGCGGATCCTGTCGAGCTATTGAGCGCCTGGGAGCGAGAACAGCTTGAGCGATTGCTCGCTGGGCTCTGAGCATGCATGCAAAACGGCAGGTGAATGTTTGGCCGCTTCAGTCATCTCGAAAGCTGCATCCAAGACTGGAGCTATGACATCATTTTTCATCACAGACGTTTGCCGCCAAGCCTTGGTAGGCTTACCAGGATTTTTAACCTGGAATCCGGGTAACTGCCAATCTGCGATGCAACCACAAATATAAGCGGCCCTGCCCTTACTACTGCTCAATGTACCAATCGAGTAGCGAGTACCTGGCTTCCGAATAGGAGTAACAAATTGCTGAACCGTCCCGACAAAGACGCGCTCCGTGCAATGCTGGAATCGCAAGTCCAAGAAAAGCTGCAGCACGACCCAGACGCGGTAACAACCTATGCGGCCCAACCTGTACCAGACAGAAAACCGTACACCAGCAAACCCACGGTTCAGGACAAGGCATTTCACAAAGAGCTCGAGCAGATGCGTGCAGACGCCGAAGCTGGAGTGATACATACGCCTAAGCGCGAACAGGAGGACGGAGGCGCTCCTAGTCTTAAGCTTGATGATTATCCGGATCTGTAAACGTGCCACTGAGAATCTACAGGCGGGTACGGCTTGCCTGCTCATAGCAACGGAGATCAAATGTGAAAAAGCCACCGATGAAAATCGTCATCGAAGAATGGGATGGTGACGGTGCGATTCGAATTCCGGACGAAGCGCTGCAGGAGCTCGAACTGGATGTCGGCGACGCTGTGTACCTGATAGAAGAATTTGTTGGCAACACGCGTTGCCTTGTCCTATCAAAAACGCCTCAGATTGCGGATCGAATAGACGAGCTCACTGAAGCCTGGGATAGCGCACGGCTTGGTAACGCCCCGGAGAAATGAGGCAGCTGCAATGCGTCGTGGTGGGCCAAATTTGGAGTGACTCGCCCAGGGCATGAGAAGACTTGGGGTCGAGCCGGGCTTAAGAGGGCATGTTCAGTCCTTAGCGTGCAGCTAGGCCTCAAGCAAACTTTGATCACTACCACGCTTCGGCAGGGCTCGGCCAGGGATCAACCTTCTAGGAGGCTGGAACCATAGGGAGGCCTTCCCGACCATCGTAGAGTTTCTTACATCGTTGCTCCATTAATGCCTGACATCAGTGACATCGAAAGCTGTCTAGAGGTTGGGCAGGGGAAACTCCAAAATCGGCGTTTTGCTTGAGATTGTCAGAGTGTGTCTAGCCCTGGAAATAGCCACGTAGAAAGATTTCGCCGCAGCAGTCTTCTGCTTCACGTAATGCATTGCATCCGGGATCAAGACGTGATCGAACTCCAAGCCTTTGAGGAGCAACGGAGTCGAAATCGTCCTCGCTACAGTGGCCCGACCGGTAATGCTTAGTCGCTGCCTTACAGCTTCCGACGCAGCTACCAGGCTCTGATGTCGGCCATCCGCAAGCTCCGTCAAAGCGCGCTTGGTGTCCCCGATGAGCTCACCTCGGTACGTCCTTGTATGAGGATGGCTCCTTTCCAGCTTCAGCACATCCAAAGCGTTATCGGGGGATCCGCCAATCGAGAGTTTTGCCCATGCGGCGTAGATTTCCAGGTCAAGGACGACATCAGTGGCGACCCCTGAATCAGCCGAAACGCGAGTCACAGCATCATCCATTAGAGACCTCAAGGCGTCGGATCGAGCCTGGGGAGTAGATTCCGGCATGTCCCACACTTCGGCAAAGTCCATCAGACGCTTTGCTCCGATCTCCTCGATTGACTGGAAAGCGCCTTTGGTACTTTTCGCGAGTTGATTGCAAGTGTTCCTCCAGCAGTTGATCGCCGCAGTTGAGCCCGTCCTTGAATCAAATCCATCAAAGAACAACGACATGTCAAACGCATCATTGCTTTGGATATAGGTGACCGGCCCATCCCTGAGATCTATCGGTTGCCCGGTCATAAGCTTCTGCCGGGTAGCTGCAATCCATTTGCCCAACTCCACATTCGCCGTTGCCCAACGGTGGGGGGTTTCGAGCTCGTAGGCCTGAGTGAAATAGCTTGCGACAGATGCGCTCCAGCCGATCTTAGTTTCGACGAACTCAAAAATGCCCTGCATCGGATCGCCAAAAATCACAGTTGGGACAATGCTTGATAGCCAAGCCGCGATGGAGTGCTGATGCTGTTCACAATCCTGATACTCGTCTATCAGCACTCGGTCATAGGAGGCCTTGATAACCTCTTGGACGACCGGGCTCATCAGGATGGATACCGCGCCAAGGTACACATCGTCCCAGTTGGGTTTGTTAAGGCTCAGCGCCGGCCTTCCCGAGCGACTTGGGAATGCTTGAGCATATCGTCGGGCCCAGGATGCGATCGTATCGACCACCACGGTATCTGTGGGCACGTGCATTCGCTTTAGTCGCGCCCTGATGGCATGAACACCTGCGTGGGTGTGAGTAAGTACTAGAGTTCTTCGGCCTAGCGCTGCGACCTTGGCGATCAGCTCTGTTTTCCCATGGCCAGCCGGGGCCACTATGGCCCTGCGGCTAAGGGAGAGGATGGACTCAGGCGTTACCATATAGCCAGTTCTCGACGGTGTTGAAACATGCGCCTATCGCCGATGCAGGCGAGCCATTCATGATCTCCAACACAATAGGAGATATGGCCCGACCGCGTTCAGCAGTCTTGAACCAGCTTTTCTCGGCAGCTAAATCGCTCATGCGAAACCGAAGGTTAGCGTCGTCGCCTACCAGATCCCACTCGTCGAAGCTCTCTGTCACATCTATGGCTGGAAATCCTTTTTCAAGATGATCCATCAGCGTAGGCTCGCTTATGAAGCCAGTCACCAGTTCAAGGAGGCTCTCGATTTGAGTGTTATTGGCTGATTGGAAGACCGCTCGCTCAGTATTGAGCTCCCCACCGTATTCGATGACCCGCACGCCTTGCGCTTGGAGTTTGGTAGCAAAATGAGCATCTAGCTTTCGATCCGAATCTCTGAACAGACCGACGTGGTATCCGAGAGCCCGCAGAGCGAGTGCCAATGGTGGGCCCGCTGATCCACCGCCATCGATGATGGCAGAGCCCAGCTGCTCTATAGGGACGCCACCATGCCGATCTGGGTAGTGCTCCCTAACTCCGAGCATTAACCCCAACTCCGTTGCACCCTCACAGAGTAAGATTCGCCTAGCAAACAATGCCTGTGGCGCGCCTTTCAAAACTCGGGAGATATCGCCACTGGATAAAGCATGCTTTATTTCGGAAACCGAGCCTAAAGAGCGGGAAACGATAAAAAGTGAGGGGGCGGGTAACTCTGCCAAGACGACATCCGAGTGAGTCGTCATTAGGATCTGACCTTTAGCGAGATGTGCGCTTTCTGCTTCATTCTGCCATTTTTTCAACTGGGCCATCGCCCCAAGAACACGATGAGGCTCAAGCCCTTGCTCTATCTCATCAACCAGCACAATTGCCCCTTCGCTGATTGCTGAACGCTGCACTGCCAGAGTGGCTAAGCGCCTGGTGCCGAGCCCTGCTAACCGCAGCGGCACGGAGCCGTCGTGTAGTGCAATCGAGCCCGAGCTGAACCCGCCGCGACCCAGTTCAAGATCAGGGTTGTAACTCTCATTGATATAGGCCCCGAGTGATCGAGCCGCAGTCTCGGCGGATATCGCTGCCCGAGCCAGCTCTGGGATAGAGCCAAGATCTGCGCTTTGACGAGCTGAGCGATAGGCATTAGCCAGCATTTGAGCAGTCTCATCGTTCGCTTCTGTCATCTTCGACAGCACTGATCCTTGCGCCCAGGTCAAATGCCGTGCTTCGTCACCAGCAAGGCGAACGAGACAGAACATTGCTTTGTCTCTGTTCGATAGAATCCTAGGAACGGGATAACGATTGCAGACCAATGACCACACTGGCTCCATGGTCGCATCGACCGATAACCTTACCGTGAGAACAGGGTCGTCTGTGTCCTCAGGCTCATCGTTGAGCTGTCCTTCGGAAGAAAGGCCACGAAGGTAAAGGCCGAAGCGCCCGTCGGAAAGCAGTGCACGCGACAACTCTCCGATCGTGACCTCAACCTCGATGTCCTCCGCTGTGTTGGCATGGTGGAAGTCGGCTTCGTTGAAGGTCATCCAACGTGGGGACAATGCTGCCTCTACGGCATCCAAAATGGTGGTCTTAGCGCTGTCTCCAACGCCGATCAGGCAACAGATCGACTGCGCCATGAGGTTCCATTCGAGATGTTTAATGCCCCTGAAATTCTTGACCTTCAACTGTTCAACGCGCATCAATCACCCGAAAGAAATGGCCTAATGCAATCAAGGGTAGCTGCAGCGGTAGATAACTCAACAAATCACTGTCATTGCAAGGCCATGCCCCTTCGACAAAAAGGGCTTACCGCTTCCACGACCCTGAAAGAAGCCCCAACTCTCCCCGATCTACTGCGAGTCACTTCGCATTAAGGTAAGCGCGAAGTCGATCAATCGATCTGCTCTGCTTTGGAGAATGTTACATGGCAAGTCTTGAGAAGATGTTCTCCCAAGCAAAGGCGCTGATTTTTGACTGCGATGGAACACTGGTGAACAGCTTTCCCGTTTACTCAATCGCTTGGTCAGCTGGCTTCGCGCTTTCTGGCGTAATGATGAGCTTCGATTGGTACGAAGCTAGGAACGGCCTTTCCGAGCAAGTACTGATGGATCAGTTTGAACGTGACCACAACGTGATCCTCAGCAGAGATGATGTGATCGACACCATGAGGCGTCACTATCTGGATCATCTGTCGATGAACCTTAAGGAGATTGCAGCTGTGACCAACATCGTCAGACGATTTTCCGGAAGGATACCCATGGCAGTGGCCTCAGGCGGTTCTCGTGAAATAGTCACTACTTCCCTTGAAGCGCTGGGTCTTACACATTTGTTCGATACGCTCGTCACCTTCGACGATGTGCAAGTGGCGAAACCTGAACCTGCTTTGTTCCAAGAAGCGGCGATGCGATTGGGAATAATGCCGGAAAGATGCTTGGTTTTCGAAGACAGCCCCCAGGGCATCGAAGCTGCCAGGCGCGCAGGTATGGCGGTTTGGGATGTGGCGCAGCTGCTTTGAGCTTCATTATGTATAGGGCAAAACGAAAACTGTACTTCAAGCAAACTCAAAGCAGCACGGCGCTTACCCGCGATTCCCGTTCCCCCTATAACAACAGTCGTGAAAAATCACAGCACTCCACCGCCAGTTGTGCGACGTTCTGATTTAGGCCGAACTGACGATCCGTGCGGTGTAGCGCCGCGTAGCGAATGCGCGGTAACCCTGGCTTCGTGACCAATGCGCGTAATGCACCACGTTCGATCAAGTGGGACAGACAAGCTTTAGGAAGGTAACTGACGCCGACCCCGGATAACGTCAGTCCGACCTGCACAAGCAAATTGTGACTGGTGATGGTCTTAGGCATTTGCACGTTGTGCGAGGCCAGCCATCGCTCGTAGATCAAACCAGTGCCGGATTGAGAGCCTTGGGTCAATACTGTGCAGCCAGCCAGAACTTCGAGACTCACAGGATCTGGATCAGAGATCAGGCTCGGGGCGCACATCCAGGCATTCTCAACGCTTTTCAGTGGCGTACTTACGAATCGAGCATCGCTATAAACGTCCGGAACAATGACCAGATCGAGCTGATCATTTTCCAGTTTGCGAAATAACTCACTGCTGAGCTCCACCGACGGTTCGATCTGCACTTTGGGATAAGCCTGCCGTAGTGCCTCGACAAGTGCAGGCAACCAAGTTAGCGCAGTGAGTTCAGTGACTCCGAGGCGAAACCTTCGCACCAACACTTCACGGGCACTGACTCGTTCCAGCAAATAATCGCGGCGCTCCAGCAAGTCCTTGGCGTAATCGAGCAGTTCCCCGCCTTTCTCTGTCAGCCTCGCGTTGCGCTTGCTGCGGTCGAAAATCTCCACGTCGAAGGTTTCTTCCAGTTCCTGGATACGCTTGGAAATAGCCGACTGGGACATGTTCAGCTTGTTCGCTGCCGCCTCGAAACTGCCCAATTCGGCGATCCAGTACAACGCGTCAATCTGTTTGAACGTGATCATCGAAACCACCACATGAAAAAAAGCGATGATACTTCATAATAAAATATCGCTAAAACTGTTTGTTTATCACTCCTAAGATCGAGCCACAGCCCTGATCGGCTGCTACCTCATTCTTCCGGAGATCAGCCATGTCCTTGCCCGGTTCACGCATTCTTCCTAATCCGCCGCTAGCAGCTACTGAAGTGCTCGAAGCATTCTCCAATGTCGTTACCCCGCACATCAGCGACAACCTCGGTCGGCACATTGGTGCTCGCGGTCTGACCCGATACAACCGCAGCGGCAAACTGGTGGGCACAGCCCTGACCGTTAAAACCCGCCCTGGCGACAATCTGCTCATCTACAAAGCAATGAGCATGCTCCAACCCGGCCATGTGCTGGTGGTGGACGCTCAGGGTGATACCAACAACGCAGTGATCGGCGAGTTGGTCAAGCTATATGCCCAACAACGCGGGTGCGTCGGTTTCGTCATTGACGGGGCGATTCGTGATGTCGCCAGCTTCGACAATACGCCCTGCTATGCCCGCGCCATCGTTCACTGCGGCCCTTACAAGAGTGGCCCAGGCGAAATCAACGTGCCGGTGTCAATTGGCGGAATGCTGATCCAGCCAGGTGATCTGCTGGTAGGCGATGAAGACGGTCTCGTGGCGTTCCCCCAAGCGGATGCTGCCGAGGTTCTACGACGCGCCGCGCAACACGCAGCGCACGAAGAAGACGTCAAAGCCGAAATCGCAACCGGTGCTGTCCGCCAAAGCTGGATGGACAAGGTCTTGCAACAAGCCGGCCTGGCCGATTGAGGAGAACGTCATGAGCACTGTCTTTTTGTCTGACCGGGTGCTGGGCATCGAGCCCTCACCGAGTATTGCCGCTAATGCACTGGTGACCGAGTTACGCGCCCAAGGCCGGGACATCGTCAATTTCACAGTGGGCGAACCGGATTTCGACACCCCCGCGCATATCCTCGAAGCTGCCAGTGCCGCGATGCACGCCGGCGACACACACTACACCGCGACCAACGGCACACTAGCGCTGCGCCAGGCGATCTGCCGCAAACTTGAACGCGACAATGGTCTGTATTACGCACTGGATGAAGTGGTCGCAGGTTGCGGCGGCAAGCACATCATTTACCACGCCCTGGCCGCGACTTTGAACCCAGGCGATGAAGTGATCGTTCATACGCCTTACTGGGTGTCTTACCCTGACATCGCAAGATTGAACGACGCCACCCCAGTCATCATCCCCGGTGACGAAAGCAACGGCTTCAAACTCTCGCCCGAGGCGCTGGTGGAGGCGATCACGCCGCGCAGCAAATGGGTGATTCTCAACAGCCCAAACAACCCCAGCGGCGCTGTCTACAACGAAACCGAGCTGTTGGCACTTGCTGCCGTGCTGCGAAAGCACCCGCATGTGCTGATCATGGCCGACGAGATCTATGAGCAATTTGTGTATGGCGATACCGGTCACGTGTCGCTGACCAAACTCGCCCCAGACCTCAAAGCGCGCACGTTGATTGTCAACGGAGCATCGAAGGGTTACGCAATGACCGGATGGAGGCTGGGATTTGGTGCAGGGCCTGCGTGGTTGATCGGGGCCATCGGTAAATTGCTGTCGCAGACCACTACTTGCCCCAGCTCGATCAGCCAGGCCGCAGCGGTGGCGGCATTTGCTGGTGACCAGGCACCCATTGCCGGCATGCGTGAGGTCTATCAGCACCGGCGAGATCGCATGCTGGAACTACTGAAGTCGATAACGGGGTTGAGTTTCACGCCGCCGGATGGCGCGTTCTATGTGTTCGCCAATGTTAGCGGGCTCATGGGCAAGACCACTGAAAGTGGCGAAACCATCCAGAACGACTCAGAACTGGTCACCCACCTACTCAAAGAGCACGGACTGGCCACGGTCAGCGGCGCGGCGTATGGCATGTCGCCCTATATCCGGCTGTCGTTCGCCAGCTCCCTGGACGTCATCGAAGAAGGCTGTCGTCGCCTCAAAGAAGCGTGCCAACGATTGCGCTGACGGTTGATTGCAACACTCGACAGCCACCGGACGGCTGCTCATTGACTGCCTAGAACAACACTCATAATCATTGTCATCAAATGAGGCATCCCCATGCACAAGCCCCGTATCGCGCTGGTATGGCAAATCATGATTGGCCTGCTCGCCGGCATTGCCATCGGCGCCCTGCTGCACCGTTTTCCTGAGTCCCGTCCGTGGTTGGTCGACAACCTCCTACAACCGGCGGGCGACATTTTTATCAAGTTGATGAAAATGATTGTCGTACCCATCGTATTTTCCTGCATGGTGGTCGGTATCGCCGGTCACGGTGACGGCAAATCCCTTGGCCGCATCGGCGTTAAATCGCTGACCTATTTTTTCAGCATTACTACCTTGGCGATCATCGTCGGACTGGTGATTGGCAACCTGCTTAAGCCCGGAGCCGGCACCGATCTGGCGAGCCTTAAAGCCGCTGCAATCACGCTCCCTACCAGCAATGGAGCCGGTCATAGTCTTGGGCAGATTATCGTCGGAATCATCCCCGACAATGTGATCAATGCCATGGCCCAAGGCAGCCTACTTTCAGTGCTGTTCTTCGCCGTGATGTTTGGCCTGGGCGTTTCCAAATTGAGCAACGAACGCAAGGAACCAGTGATTTCACTTCTGCGTGGGGTGTCGGAGGCGATGTTTAAGGTCACATCAATGATCATGGCCTACTCGCCTATCGGCGTGTTCGGAATGATCTCCGTGACTGTGGCCAATTTCGGTTTCAGCTCTCTCCTGCCATTGGCCAAGCTAATCATGGTCAGCTACGTTGCCATTGCCTTCTTCGTACTGGTGGTACTAAACCTGGTTGCACGATTCTGCGGAATCAATCTGTTCGCCCTAATGCGCCACATCAAAGATGAATTAATCTTGGCCTTCTCTAGTGCCAGCTCGGCAGCCGTGATGCCCCAATTGATGAAGAAACTGGAAACCTACGGCGTACCATCATCGCTCGTGAGCTTCGTGGTACCGGTAGGGTATTCCTTCAACCTTGATGGTGCCTCGCTGTTCCTTGGTATCGGCACCTTGTTCGTGGCTCAGCTATACGGCATTGACCTGAGCTTTGGTGATCAGGCTTTGCTCGTGGTCACCATGGTGCTGACATCCAAGGGGGCTGCCGGAGTACCAGGGTTCATGTTCGTGATTTTGTCAGCCACGTTGGCCAGTGCCGGTTTGCCTTTGGAGGGGATTGCCTTTATCGCAGGCGTATACCGCCTGATGGAAATGCCAACGACTGCATTGAACGTATTGGGTAATGCCCTAGCACCATTGGTAATCGCCAAATGGGAGGGGCGCGCCGCACATTGCCTGAAGGTTACACCTGCCTAGATTTAAGCCGTCAGAGTTCGATAAAGTAGTGGCGTAGGTGACTCACTAAATCCGCATGTAGACCAACAACTCTGCGCCCTTAAACGTAAGGCGCTGTGCCCTACTACTCAGACTGAACTCGTAAAAAAACTTCTACAAAAAGGGCCCTCAAAAGGCCCTTTTTGTGCTCAAAGCAAAATCACTTGGACAGCCAAGACTCGACGATAGGCGACCGAGCTTAAGTGGTGGACGCGGGTCACGCGAGCTTGTTGGCTCCGCCCTGGATATCGTCACGCGCCATTCGCAAGTCATTGGCGTCTTGGTTGAGCCGATGAATCAGGTTGAGCAATCGCTGGCGCAGCACCTCATCATGAAGCTGCTCAGCAGCACGCATCACATCAAGCGCCGCTGCCTCATTATTGGAGGCAACGGCGTCCAGCAGTTTGCGCATGCTTCTTGATGGCCGATTCATCTCCAACCCTCCTAGGTTTCGGTGACGCGAATCATATGGCCGGAATGTTTCGTCAGTGTTTCAGCTGCTCGAACAAGTTATGAATCACCGACTCTTGTCGAAGGGGGCTCGGCAAGCGGGTTCAAGATCAGAGCTGAAGTAGAGTCTGTTTGCATCGACTGAACACCGAGCATCCATGTGAGATAGCAGTATGCAGCTCCGCACCGCTAAGCCCCCGCTGATCTGCTGGTCACTCAAGGGCCAAGCGCAGGGTAACTGTTTTGAATTTATGAATGCCGAAAGAACCGGCATGGATTCTCGTTCAGAAGGGACGCTATTGACCTTCTTGAGGTTGAGTCGCTGACACTCATTTTCGGATTCTTCTCGGGTCTGGTAGGTCAGCTTCAGTCGACGCTCAATCAGCTATTGTTAATCCTAGGCCTTGATACATGATTCAACAATCAGGGGCCTGCTACACAGCCTTATGAAGGTTATTCACCCATTCATATTTTCAATACTCGGTCACTGAATTTTTCTCGACGAATTACTGAA
Source organism: Pseudomonas sp. GW821-FHT11G12 (assembly GCF_058808055.1). Lineage (NCBI taxonomy): Bacteria > Pseudomonadati > Pseudomonadota > Gammaproteobacteria > Pseudomonadales > Pseudomonadaceae > Pseudomonas > Pseudomonas sp. GW821-FHT11G12. The sequence continues at coordinate 1,180,434 of NZ_JBXARH010000001.1, read as the reverse complement.
TTGAACTCACAAGGCCGCGCGTTTTTGAAGGACTAATCATCAAGCGCCTCTCACCGTAGAGTGGAATCACACCATTGTAGGAAAATGAAAATGACTGATGTAACTGTAGTAATCGGTGCTGGTTCAATTGGCCAAGCCATCGCTCGGCGCGTGAGCGCTGGCAAACATGTATTGCTTGCCGATCTGCGGCAAGAAACCGCTGATGCAGCCGCGAAAGTTTTGAGCGATGCAGGTTTTGAAGTCACCACGTCCAAGGTTGATATCTCGTCCCGCGAGTCTGTCCAGGCACTCGTCGCACTTGCTGCAAGCATTGGTGACATTACCGGAGTCATCCACGCAGCAGGTATTTCTCCATCTCAGGCTGCACCTGCCACCATTCTCCTGGTCGACCTGTATGGCACCGCTTTAGTGCTGGAGCTGTTTGGAGATGTAATCGCAAAAGGTGGTTCGGCAATCGTCATCGCCTCGCAGTCAGGTCACCGCTTGCCGGCGCTCACCGCCGAACAGAACAAAGCCTTGGCGTTAACCCCGACTGAAGATCTTCTTGCTTTACCGATGCTACAGCCCGAGCTAGTAACCGATCCCCTGAACGCCTATCAGATATCCAAACGTGGCAACTCTCTGCGTGTGGCTGCGCAAGCCGTTCGATGGGGAAAGCGTGGGGCGCGTGTTAACACGATCAGCCCTGGCATTATCTTCACTCCTTTGGCCCGGGATGAACTCAATGGCCCGCGTGGGGATGGGTACCGCCGCATGATCGAATCGTCCGCAGCCAAGCGCGGAGGTACGCCCGATGAAGTGGGTGCGGTCGCTGCTCTGCTTATGGGCCCTGAAGGGACGTTCATCACCGGCAGCGATATCCTTATGGACGGCGGCGTTACCGCTCAATACTTGTATGGCGATGACCAGTAGCGCCACAGGCCAGCAGGAGTGGTTTCATTCTTGCTGGCGTGCCCACTCGCGCACCGCTTCCGCGAACATCCGCAAGGCCATAGGCGGGTGCCGATTAGCTGGGTAGTAGAGACATGCGCCGGCATAGTAAGGGCCCCAGTCAGGCAGCAGATGGACTAGGCGCCCGGCCTGCAAATGTTCCTCGGCCTGATGCTCAGGTACCCACGCAATACCAATGCCGGCCAAAGCAGACTCTATCATCAGGTTGATGTTATCCATGGTCATGGGCCCGTCGACATCGATGCTGGCTGATCTGCCCAGATGATCGAGATCCCAACGAAACAGCGTGCCGCTGGCAAAGCGAAACCGGATGCATCGATGAGCCTTGAGGTCGTGTGGTGCCATGGGCGCCGGATGCCGACTCAGGTACTCGGGCGAAGCCACTGCAGCAAATCGCACATCGGGGCCGAAGCGCACCGCGATCATGTCGCGCGGAACATCGTCAAACAGCCGAATGCCCGCATCGAACCCATCGGCAACGATATCGACCAAGCGGCTTTCAGCCACGCACTCGATATGGATCTGCGGATTGTCCTGGAGAAATTGAGGCATGACGTGACGGATCAAAAGTTTGAATGACGATTCGGATGCACTCAGTCGTATCAGGCCTGAAGGGGTATTGCGCTCTGACGTGACGTCGTTGACCGCACATTCGAGTTCGCCCAACAGTGGCTGCACTCGCAAGAAAAGTTGCTCCCCCGCCTCGGTCAAGGCGACTGAGCGGGTTGTCCGATTGAACAAGCGAAGTTCAAGGCGCGATTCAAGCCCGCGCATTGAATGGCTCAGTGCCGAGGCCGAAACACCTAACATCCTGGCAGCGCCGCTGAAGCTACGTTGTTCTGCGATGGCTACAAAAGCAGTTAATTCCGGAAGGCCGGCACGGATCATTAGTGAATTCTCCTCAACTCCCCATGAAACGGTGCGCCAATTGTTGAATTAGGCACAGGAATTTAAAGTGTACCTGTCAGCCACAACTTTGCGAAGGAGACGAAACATGCAGAAACGTCAGCTAGGCAAAAGCGGTTTGGAAGTGTCCTCCATTGGCTTGGGCTGCATGGGCCTGAGCTTCGCGTATGGCCCCGCCTTGGAGCGTAACGCAGCAATTTCTCTGATCCGTAATGCTTTCGACAAGGGCGTCAACTTCTTCGACAGTGCAGAGGCTTATGGGCCTTACACCAACGAGGAACTGTTAGGCGAAGCATTGGCCTCGATCCGGGATCAAGTCGTCATCGCGACCAAGTTTGGCTTCAAAAATGGAGTTCCTGGTGAAGGTCTCGATAGTCGCCCCGACACCATAAAAGCGGTGGTCGAGGCCTCGCTGAAGCGGCTCAAAACCGACCGCATCGAGCTGCTCTACCAGCACCGCATTGATCCTCAGGTGCCGATTGAAGACGTTGTGGGTGCCGTGAAGCTACTGGTCGAGGAAGGCAAAGTTCTGCACTTCGGGATGTCAGAAGCGGGGCCAGATGCAATCCGCCGCGCGCACGCCGTGCTTCCTGTTGCCGCCCTACAAAGTGAGTATTCGTTATGGTGGCGCGAGCCTGAAGAGCAAATTTTGCCGGTGCTGGAAGAGCTCGGAATCGGCTTCGTTCCATTCAGCCCGCTGGGCAAAGGCTTTCTGACCGGAACCATCGACGCCGACACCAAATTCGCGGACGACGACTTCCGCAATGTGGTTCCGCGCTTCACCGAAGAAAACCGCAAGGCCAATGCGAAATTGGTCGAGGTGCTCGGTCAGATCGCCGACGGTAAAGGCGCAACACGAGCGCAGGTTGCCTTGGCTTGGCTGTTGGCGCAAAAGCCTTGGATCGTACCCATTCCAGGTACCACCAAGTTGAATCGACTGGAAGAGAACATCGGTGCAGCCAACCTCCTCCTGAACAAGGCCGATCTTGTTTCCATCGCTACGGCACTTGAGCAGATCAAGGTCGTGGGTGATCGCTACCCTGCTCATTTGCAGAAGAACGTTAACCGCTAACTTCCACCGCCCCAGCCAACCGCCGGCGCCCGTAGATGGGCGTCGGCGGTCTTGTTTTATTCAACCCGATTTCAAGAGTATCGCTGACCATGCCACCGACAGAACGCCACATGGAGACAGCTCAGCCGTCCGACAAACAAAGCCTATGGATTCTGGCGACCCTCAGTGCCTTGATGGCCTTTGCTTCCATCTCAACCGATCTCTACCTGCCTGCCATGCCCGCCATGGCTAAGTCGCTGCACGCTAACACGGGCCAGTTAGAGCTTACGATTTCCGGCTACCTGATCGGCTTTAGCCTAGGCCAGTTATTATGGGGGCCGGTCGGCGACCGATACGGACGGCGGCTGCCAGTCGCGTTGGGGTTGCTGCTGTTTATTGCGGGTTCCGCCGGCTGCGGCCTGTCGACGACGGCGCCAATGATGATTGGCTGGCGTGCGGTACAGGCGGTGGGCGCATGCGCAAGTGTGGTGCTAGCCCGTGCAATGATCCGCGATCTTTATGAAGGGCACCGGGCTGCGCAAATGCTGTCGACCCTGATGACAGTCATGGCCGTGGCCCCGCTACTGGGCCCGAGCATTGGCGGGATAATTCTTAAATTAGGCTCCTGGCATCTGATTTTCTGGGCGCTGGCGGTGTTTGGCGGCGGGACGCTCGTTGCCGTGTATACGCTTCCGGAAACCCTTCCTTTCGAACGCCGCAATCACGCCCCACTCTGGGGGGCCTTTCGCCGATACGGAAAACTGCTGACCGATCGCCGCGTTCTAGGTTATGCCTCAGCCGGTGGATTCTTCTACGGGGGAATGTATGCCTACATCGCGGGAACGCCTTTCGCTTACATCGATTACTACCACGTATCCCCGCAGACCTACGGGATCCTGTTCGGTGTGGGTATCGTGGGGATCATGCTGGCTAACCAACTCAACGCCAGGCTAGTCAGGCAAGTAGGTACTGATCGATTGATGCGACTCGGAGCCCTGATTGCCGCTCTGTCGAGCTTCTGGCTGGTAATCGACGCATGGAGCGGCACTGGCGGGCTGGCGGGATTAGTCGCGCCGCTGTTCGTGTTCGTCGCAGCAGCGGGCTTAATCGTCGCCAACTCGATCGTCAGTGCGCTGGACAGTTTTCCCCATATAGCTGGGGCAGTTTCTGCATTGATTGGGGCGCTGCAGTACGGAACGGGGATACTCGGGTCGGGCTTGGTCGGCGTACTGGCAGATGGTACCCCGAAGCCCATGGCGACAGTGATCGCATTGTTCGGAGTAGCCAGTATGGTGTGTGCGTTCTGGGTGGTTAAATCGAAACCTGAAGAGGACATCGAAACCCAAGGTGATGAGACAGCTACAGAGCGTTAGAACCAGGGCAGGCAGCCACTACGCTGCCTGCCCTACCCCCAATCGGTTCAGCTCACTTTACGCCCTTCGACCGGGTAGCCCGGATCAGTGAAGCCGTGGGTCGATGCATGGCCCGGCACAACCAGGCTGTCGACCAGTTTTTCGTCATCCGGCCCTAGTTCCAGCCCCAGAGCTTCCAAATAGCTGTCCCAATGCGCCTCGGTACGAGGGCCTGCAATAGCCGCGCTAATCAGCTGATTCTTCAATACCCAAGCGATGGCAAAGGCAGCTGAAGTGATGCCGCGATCAGCCGCATGCTGGGCGATGGTCTGCGCGATCTTCAAAGACTCGGGACGCCATTCAGTCTGCTGGATACGCTTGTCACCGCGCCCTGCTCTTGTGTCAGCCGGTGGTGGCGCGTCCACGGCATACTTACCGCTGAGAACGCCACGGGCGAGCGGGCTGTAAGGGACAACCCCGATTCCGTAGTTGCCTGCAACGGGCAGTTGCTCGACCTCGGCGATGCGATTGACGATGTTGTACAAAGGTTGGCTGACGGTTGGCCGCTGGATCCCCAACGCATCGGCAATGCGCACCATCTCGGCGATTTTCCAACCGTGGAAATTGGAAACCCCGTAATAGCGGATCTTGCCTTGGCGAATCAGGTCGTCGATTGCGCGCAGGCCTTCTTCCATCGGCGCATCACTCAAAGTGCGATGGAAATACAGGATGTCGATATAGTCGGTGCCCACGCGCTTCAGGCTGGCTTCGACATTCTGCATGATCCACTTGCGCGACTGCCCTTGTTGATTCGGGCCTGCATCGGCCGACGACGGATAGCCGAACTTGGTCGCCACGACCCAGTTGTCACGCTGAGCCGCAATGGAGCGGCCCACCACCTCTTCGGAACGTCCAGCGTGATAAGCATCAGCAGTGTCGATGAAATTGATGCCTGCGGCACCCGCCTTGTCGATGATGCGCTTACTGGTAGCTTCATCGGTCTCGCCGCCGAACATCATGGCACCCAGGCACAAAGGCGATACTTTCAGGGCGCTGCGGCCCAGATAACGGTAATTCATCATTAACCCTCAAAGGCGTTTAAAAGATGAATTGATCCTAGACCCATTCGTATTGGTGATTAAGGTGCAAAAAAGGGATACGGCCATGAGACTAACTCATGAATGATTTACGCCTTGTAACGCAGTGCATCCACTACAAGAGCAAGTGCCCGTGAAGACTGCCGCCGGCTCGGGTAGTAGATGTGCAAGCCCGGGAAGGTCGGAAACCACTTCTCCAGCACCCAACAAAGGCGGCCGGCTGCAACGTACTCTTTAACCAGATCCTCAGGCAGATAAGCCACACCGCACCCGTCCAACGCAGCCGCGAGCATCGGGTATGTGCCATTGAAGGTCAGTTGCCCCTGCACCCGAAGCTGTAACTCGCGGTCACCGTTAGCCAGTTCCCATGGGTAGCAACCCCCATGAGTGGGGAGCCTTAGGTTGATGCAGTTGTGAGCTGCCAGATCTTCCGGTAACTGCGGCGCTGAATGCACTTTCAGATACGCCGGTGAGGCGACCATCGCCATGCGTAAGTCGGGGCCGATTCGAACGGCAATCATGTCCTGGGCAACTTGGTTCCCCAGGCGCACGCCAATGTCATAACGCTCTGCAACGATATCGGTCAGCCCGTAGTCGGTCATGATTTCAATCTTGATATCTGGATAGCGCGGCATGAAATCCGCCAGACGCGGCCACAGCACCGCGTTGGCGGCATAGTCCGTGGCCGAAATACGAAGCGTGCCGCGAGGCGAATCCCGCAGCTCGACCACTTCGGCAAGGTCGGCCTCGATCTCGTCGAAGCGCGGGGCCAACTTATTGAACAGCTGCTCTCCGGCTTCAGTAGGCGCCACACTTCTGGTGGTTCGCGTCAGCAAACGCACGCCAAGTCGGGCTTCCAGCGCGCGGATGGTATGACTCAGAGCCGACTGCGAAACGCCGAGCTGAGCGGCTGCGCGTGTGAAGCTGCGTTCCCGCGCAACAGCCACAAATGCCAAAAGGTCGCCGTATCCTTCGCGCGCCATTCATGAACCTCATTCATATAGTGATTGCTGAACAGCGTATCTCACATCAATTGGAAGATGTCATAGCGCTCCAGTCCTCCCACCTTATTGATGATCCTGGCTCATAACTCCATGCAGGTTATGCCTCTTAATCAATGGATCTCAGTTGCCTACCATGGGTTGGTCTATTCATTCGTTTCAAATGTTCGAGGTATGCAATGAAGACCATCGGTTACGCCGCACAAACGCCACAAAGCCCTCTCGCCCCCCTACGGTTCAATCGCCGCGAACTACGCCCCAACGACGTTGCCATGGAAGTGCTCTACTGCGGTGTGTGCCACTCCGATCTTCATACTGCTCGTAACGATTGGGGATGGACGGTCTACCCTGCCATGCCCGGACACGAGATTGTTGGCCGCGTCACCGCCATCGGAAATGAAGTGAGCCGCTACAAAGTCGGTGACGCTGTTGCCGTCGGCTGCATGGTCGATGCGTGCATGACGTGCGACCAATGCCGCAAAGGCGAAGAACAACTGTGTCGCGAGGGGAATACCAACACCTACAACGGCAAGGATCGTCTGAGCGGTGAGAACACCTTCGGCGGTTACTCCAAGCACCTGGTGGTGCGTGAAGAGTTTGTGCTGCGCGTCCCTGAAAGTCTTGACCTGTCAAAGGTCGCCCCGCTGCTGTGTGCGGGTATCACCACTTACTCCCCGTTGCGTACCTGGAACGTCGTTACCGGCAGCCGTGTTGGCGTAATCGGTCTCGGCGGCCTGGGCCATATGGCCGTCAAGCTGGCAGTGGGAATGGGGGCCGAGGTGACGGTTATCAGCCGCACGCGGGACAAGGAAGCCGATGCCCTGGCCTTGGGTGCCACATGCCTTCTGCCATCGAGCGACAGCGCTGCCATGGCCGCTGCGGCTTCAAGTTTCGATCTGATCATCGATACGGTGCCAGTCAAGCATCAGCTCGATGGTTATGTATCGCTGCTCGATGTCGATGCGACCCTGGTGATGGTTGGCCAAGTCGGGCCGATGGAAGAGCAGAACACCGTGCCGATGATTCTCGGCCGGCGCCGCATTGCTGGCTCGCCCATCGGCGGCATTCAAGAAACCCAGGAAATGCTCGACCTGTGCGCCGAGAAGAACATCCTGCCTGAGTGCGAAATGATCCGTATGGATCAGATCAACGAAGCCTTTGACCGGATGGAGCGCGCCGACGTGCGCTATCGCTTTGTCATCGATATGGGTTCGTTGCCAGCGCCTGCGCCAACCTGATCGCCAGCCGTACCCTCAGGTTCGCGGGCAACGGATCCAGGCCCGCGAGCATTTCGACACTCCAATGGGAACGCTCGATGAAACTGCTCACCGCTACGACCTTCGCCACCCTCCTCTTCGCCGCCGCCGTGGACGCTGATCAAGCTCAGCCGCGTCCCGATCCGAAGCCGTCACCCGACGTACTGGAAATCACCCCGCAGCTATACAAATACACCACCGAGCTGCTGTTCGGCGAAGTGTGGAAACGTGCAGAGCTGATACCGCGAGATCGCAGCCTGATTACCTTGTCTGCCCTGATCGCCAGCGGCCAGATCCCGCAACTCACAGGGCACATCAAACTGGGGCTCGACAATGGTCTCAAGCCAAGTGAGATCAGCGCATTGATTACCCACTTGGCGTTCTACTCTGGCTGGCCTAACGCGATGTCTGCAGCCGGCGTCGCCAAGCAGATATTCAGCGAGCGACATATTCCAGCTGATCAGATTTCGCCACCAGCGGGCGCTCCCCTGACACTTGATCCAGAGAGTGAAGTAAAACGCCGTGCCGCAGTCGAGGCTGGTGTTGGAGGCGTGGCGCCGGAGCTGGCTCGATACACCAATGACGTGTTGTTCGGTGACCTTTGGCGGCAAAGCAATCTCAACGCCCGAGACCGCAGCCTGGTCACCGTCGCCGCTCTTATTGCCCAGGGCCAAGCGGCACAGCTCCCGTTCCACCTCAACCGAGCCATGGACAACGGCCTGAGCCAAGCCCAAGCCGCCGAGGTGGTGACGCATTTGGCGTTCTACGTTGGCTGGCCGAAGGCGATGTCGGCGGTGCCGGTGCTCAAGGACGTATTAGCTTCACGCAAGCAAGGCTGATACTCAAAGCTAGAGCGCGTGACGCTGTATACCGTTGGACACCCGCAGGATATCGGCCATCACCGCCATGGCGATTTCTGCAGGGGTCTTGCTGCCCAAGCGCAGGCCGATGGGTGCATGGATCCTTTTCAGGCTCGCGTCATCGAGACCACCAATCCGCGCCAGACGTTCAAAACGTTTACTGCTTGTGCGCTGCGAACCCATCGCGCCAATGTAGAACGCCTGAGTACGTACTGCTTCAAGCAGTGTGAGGTCGTCCAGGCGCGGATCATGCGTCAGAGCTACCACGGCTGTTGACGCATGGCATCCGCCATTGGCGATGTAGACCGCCGGCAGCACCTCATGTACTTCAACCCCCGACAGTGTGAAGCCGGCAATCAGTTCTTCCCGTGGCTCGCACAGAATCACCTCATAGCCCAATGCAATGGCAAAGCTGGCGCAGAACTCCGCGACGGGTGAAAGCCCGGCCAGCAGCAAACGCTGCACCGCGCCAATACGAATTGCCATCTGTTCCACGCCGACTTCGACTCTCGCTACATCCATGCTGCCAGGGTCAATGCGACGGTGATCGGTGCCCAGCAGCACTTGACGAGTTATCAAGCCCGATCCAGCGAAAGCCGCCTCAACGGCCGCAAGATGCGCGTCGGTATCGCTGGTCGGAGCCAGATATTCCACAAGCACGTCTAGAACGCCACCGCATGGCAACGCCAAGTTTGGTGCCAGACCTCCCTCGCCATAGCGAACCACTTGGTTCACCGGCCTGAAGAATTGACTAGCGACCCGCTCAAGAAAATCATCCTCGACACACCCGCCAGACAGTGAGCCCCGATGCTCGCCAGAACTCAGACAGACCAACATCGCCCCAGGGCCGCGCGGCGCCGAGCCGAAGGTGGCAAGGACAGTGCAAAGCCATACAGGCTGGCCCTGTGCGATCCAGGCTCGGGCCTGCTGAATGACCTGAAGATCAAGCTGTTTCATGGCATCGATCCTCAAATAGTCATTAGCTTTTCCTTGGTGATGGGCAAGCTGCGAATGCGTTTTCCAGTTGCGTGGTAGACTGCATTGGCAACCGCTGCTGCAAGGCCGGTAACGCCGATTTCACCGATCCCTCGGGCACCGAACTCACTGAGGTTGTAATCCGGATAGTCGAGCAAAGTCACGTCGATGTCGGGCAAGTCTCCATGCACGGGCACCACGTATTCGGCATAGTTGTTGTTGACCGGCAAACCGCTGCTGGGGTCATTCTCCGACGCTTCGAACAGCGCCATCCCCACGCCCATGATGATCGCTCCTTCCACCTGATTTCGCGCCGCCAGCGGGTTAACCACCTTGCCCACATCGATGGCACTGACTACCCGTGCTACGCGCAGGCGCGAAATGCCTGGATCCCAACGCACCTCGACAAAGTGCGCGCCGAAGGAACGATAGGAAAAGTCTCCGCCCTTGGCTCCGCTCTGGAAGTGCCCCTCGGCTCGGCCCAATCGCTTGTGACGAAGTACATCGGCAAAACTTGCACGCTGGCCATCCTTAACTAATTGACCACCCTCCACCGTCAAGCTATCTGGCTCACCACCCACCAGTAGCCCACCGTCCATGACAGCGTGCTGCCGCAACTTTGCGAGCGCAGCCCGGGTGGCGCCTGCGATGGCCGGCAAGATACTTGCAGTGGCCCACGAACCACCCGCCAACGCGCCCGGCGGAAACGTGGAGCTGCCCAGCTCAACCTCAATACGCTCGAACGGCAGGCCAGTCAGTTGAGCGACGGTCTGCGCCACCACTGTATAGGTGCCGGTGCCGATATCCTGCTGACCGCATTGCACCAGGGCGCTGCCATCCGAGCGGATGATCACGCGGGCGTCGGTGGGAACCTGGAAGGCTTCCCAGTTGCAGGCGCCCATGCCATAGCCAATGACCTCATCACCGTCACGCATTGAACCGACCGCTGCGTTCCGTGCGTGCCAGCCAAATCGTTCGGCGGCGGTATCAATCGCTTCGGGGAGATGATTACTCGACCATTCCAGGTTGAGGCTTTCGTCTCGCGTGGCCAGATTCAGCTTGCGAAACACCAGCGGATCAACACCACGCAGCAGCGCCAATTCGTCGATCGCCGACTCCAGAGCAAACAGGCCAGGTGCGGCACCAGGTGCACGCATTGATGTGGGAGTGCCTCGATTAAGCGGACTGTTCTTGTGATTCACCAGCACGTTCGGACAAGAATAAAGGCTACGTGTGACGCCGCCGCATGCTTCGGTGTAGGCATCGGTGGTCGAAGTGCTATTGAATGACTCATGCCGAATAGACACCAACTTGCCGTCCCCATCAGTGGCAAGGCGAATGCGCTGCAAGGTTTCAGGACGATGCCCTGCGGTTGTAAACATCTGCGCCCGGGGCAGCATCAATTGCACCGGACGCTTCACGACCTTGGCGGCGGCGCAGGCTGCTATCGAGTGAGGCCACGGCCACAGTTTGCTGCCAAATCCGGAACCGATGAAGGGTGCATGCACTTCAACGCGGTCTGAAGGCAGGTCGAAGACATTGCCCAGCACGTTGCGGTGATTGACGACTCCCTGCGTGCCCTCGTAGACATACAGCTTGCCGTCGCGCCAATACGCCGTAGTGGCGTGCATCTCCATCGGGCTGTGGGTTTCCACCGGAGTGGTATAGGTCTGATCCAGCCGCGTGGCCGCCTTCTGCCAGGCTGCATCCGGATCGCCTCGGCTGTGCCCGCGCCCTCCCTCGCGCGCACCCTTTTGCCGCAGTGCATCTTTGAGGTTGGTGATGGCCGGACTTTCGGCATATTCCACCTTGACCTGATGCGATGCCGCTCGGGCCTGCTCGAAGGTATCAGCCACAACTAACGCTACAAACTGGCCCGGATAGGCGACCTTGTCATCCTCGAAAGGCAATCGGCGCTCGTCGACCTTGGCGGCGCTGAGAATGTCCTTGAAGGTCATGGCTACATCAGGTGTGCGGTGCAGCGCGGGGAAGTTTCCGTGGTGCAGAACGGCGACCACGCCCGGCATCGCGCGTGCCCGTGTGTCATCGATGGCCACGACCCGGCCATTGGCGATCGTGCTGTAGACGCCGTAGGCATAAGCCATGTCTGGAAAGGGATGGTCTGCAGCATAGCGTGCTGCGCCCGTGACTTTAAGGCGGCCGTCGATACGCTTATACGGGGTGCCGATTATGGACTGGCTCATCAGAGTGCGCTCCTATGCTGTCAGATCGCGAAGGTTGCGAGTCACGACCTGTTGGCCGAGCGGGATCTTGAACGCGTTATGCTCGTAAGCGCGGGCGCCCTGCATGGCGCGCTCCCCCACCTGCGTAAACAGCCCAATATCGGCTTTCTGGCCGACCAGGGCACGCTCGGCTTCGAGGGCTCGCCAAGGCTTGGTGCCCACCCCGCCCAAGGCAATCCGTGCATCAGTAATGCGCTGGCCGTCCATCACAACAACGACGGCACTCGACGCCAGGGCGAATTGATAGGAGTCCCGGTCACGCAGTTTCAGGTAGGCCGAGCGACTATTCGCCAGCGGTGCATCCAAAGTCACATGAGTGATGAGCTCATGGGGCTGGAGCGCATGTTCGATCCAGGGCGTCTGACCCGGCAACATGTGGAAATCGCCGAAGGGTATCTCGCGTTCCCCATTCGGGCCCTGCACTGTCACCTGCGCACCGATGGCGACCATCGCCACGCACATGTCCGAAGGGTGAGTCGCGATGCATTGCTCGCTGGTACCTAGCACGGCGTGGACGCTGCGGTTGTGACCACCGATAGCCGCACAGCCGGATCCAGGCTGGCGCTTGTTGCAGGGCGATACACCGTCGCGAAAGTAGTTGCAGCGCACTCGCTGCATGACATTACCCCCGGTGCTGGCCTTATTGCGCAGCTGCGTAGAGGCACCGGCCAGAATCGCCTGAGACAACACGGCATAGCGATCGCGGATCAGCGGATGGCTCGCTAGTTCGGTATTGCTAACCAGCGCACCAATGCGCACGCGGCCATCAGCAAGCGGCTCGATTTGCTTGAGAGTGAGGTGATTGATATCCACCAACCGGTCGGGTTTCATGACATCAAGCTTCACCAGATCCAGCAACGTAGTACCGCCTGCCAGATAGAACGGCAGGCCCGGTGCGGCATGGCTACTGATGGCCTGAGCAGGCGATTGCGCGCGGGCATAGTCGAAAGTACGCATCAGACCGCCCCTCCCATCTTCCCGCGTGCCGACTGAATCGCCGCGAGAATGTTCTTGTAGGCACCGCAGCGACAGATATTGCCGCTCATGGCCTCCTTGACGCTGGCATCGTCAGTGCCGATGTTTGGATCATTGAGCAGCGCCACGGCGCTCATGATCTGGCCTGAAGTGCAGTAGCCGCACTGATATGCATCGTGATCCCAGAAGGCTTCCTGTACTGGGTGCAGGTCGTCTCCCTGGGACAAGCCTTCAATGGTAGTGATGCTGTCTCCATCGTGCTGCATGGCGATTGAAAGGCAGGAGTTGATCGCGACACCGTTGACCAATAAGGTGCACGCGCCGCACTGGCCGTGATCGCAACCCTTCTTGGTGCCGGTCAGTTGCAGGCGGTCGCGCAAGACGTCCAGCAATATCGCGTTAGCCGGGACGTTGAGCTTGTGCAACTTCCCATTTACCGTCAGTTGGATGCGTTGCTCACCCGCTTTGGGCGCGCCTTCGTCTTCGATCACTTGTGGCGCCAACTGTGCAGCAACCACACTTTCAGGGATCCAGGTCGACACGGTCGCTGCGGCGATTCCCGAAACGCCAAACTTCAGAAAGTGACGTCGTGAAGGTGTGACGCCGGATAGCACCGCAGCCGGTGAACCTTCGGGCTTGTCTAAATCTTTAGTCTCAGTCATCAAGTTCAACCTTTAACAGTCGCCGCTGCGGTGAACGCGGTGCGCGGTGTGAATCAAAAGGCCTTGGCGTAGTCTTCGTCGGACACTTGCTCTAGCCATTGAACCGCGCTGCCTTCGAGCAACTCGGCGATTGCGACATGACTCATGCCATTTGTGGGCGTTGCGCCATGCCAGTGTTTGACGCCAGGCGGAATCCACACCGTGTCGCCCGGGCGAATGACATGAATTGCCTGTCCCTCCTGTTGCACTAGGCCGACACCGGAAGTGACTATCAACGTCTGGCCCAACGGATGGGTGTGCCATGCGGTACGAGCACCAGGCTCAAAAGTTACGGTACCTCCGCTGACGCGAGCACCATTTGATCCCTGGAACCGTGAGTCAACTCGGGCCTTCCCTGTGAAGTATTCCGCAGGGCCTGTAGTGGACGGTTGAGAGCCCACCGGGGTGACCGTCACTGATGAGAACTCTTCACCGCGAACACTGAATGCAACAAGCATTAGCGCCACGCCGATCACTTGAAACAAAGTTGCATATTTCAGTCTGTGTGCCCTGAGTGCGGGAAAGCCAACAGCAGACATAGGATGTCCTCGAATTGGGGGAAGCCTGGCGTGGGTGATGCAGCGTTTGAATGTAGCCTTTACGGATACAGGTGATTAGTAGGTAGAATCCACATAACCTCATGAACTGGGCTCATCAATGCTTCGGGAAAATGCTAACGACTTGCTTGCCTTTCTCGCGGTAGCCCGGGAGCGCAGCTTCACCAAGGCGGCAGCCAAACTAGGCGTATCGCAATCGGCCCTTAGCCATACTGTCCGGGCGTTGGAAGCTCGATTGGGACTGCGCCTGCTGACCCGCACCACGCGCAGCGTATCGCCCACCGAAGCGGGCGAGCGTCTGATCAAAAGGGTTGGCCCACGATTCGAGGAAATCGAGTACGAATTGGCGCTACTCAGTGATCTGCGAGACACCCCTACCGGGAAGATCCGGATCAACGCCATGGACTATTCATTGGACTTGGTACTACGTCCGGCGCTAAAAAATTTCTTACCGGAGTATCCCGACATCTCAGTGGAGGTTTGCTGCGACTACAGCTTCGTCGATATCGCAGCGCAAGGCTTCGATGCCGGCGTCCGGCTCGGCGAAGACGTCGCCGAGGGCATGATTGCCACTCGAATTGGCCCGGACTTGTGCATGTCGGTTGTAGGGGCGCCCGTTTATTTCGCTACCCGCACGCTGCCGCAGACACCTCGTGATCTCGTACAGCACCAATGCAACAATCTGCGCCTACCCACAAATGGTGGTCTGTACGCCTGGGAATTCGAAAAAGACAACGAGACTCTGAAGGTTCGCGTATCAGGGCAAATCACGTACAACGGCGTTTATCATCTACTGGACGCTGCACTAGACGGCTTTGGTCTGAGTTACGTGCCCACGGACATTGCCGCTCCTTACATTGCAGAGGGACGCTTGATCCACGTGCTTGAGGATTGGAGCCCTCGGTTCCCTGGCTTCCACCTTTATTATCCAAACAGGCGCCAGGTGTCCCCTGCATTTGCTCTTTTGGTGGAGGCTTTGCGTTACCGGGAGTAGTGCATTTATCTACTTCGCTGCAGTGGCCTCTACCTGGGCAATTCGCACCTGGTCACCCGAACTTAATCCGTCAGGCGGATTGGCAATGACCTGGTCGGACTGGCTAACTCCATCGGCGAGTTCAAGGTAAGTGCCGTAGTCGCGAGCCACCCTGACCTTCTTTAGCTGCACTGTTCCAGCTCCATCCACCGTCGCCACCTGCACGCCATTCTTACTTACGATCAGTGCACTAGGTGGCAGACTGAGCGTAGTGGGTGTAAGCACACCTTCAAACTGCACGGTGGCGAACGATCCTGGAAGCAGTTCATTACCCTCGTTTTCAACACTGAGTTGAACGCGCATTGCCCCAGATCCCACATCGACCGCTTGGGCCAACGACTGCACCGTGGCATCGAACGTCTTTCCAGGACGCTCGGGAACGCTGAGCTTGGCGCGACCACCTACTTTTACCCACGCAAGTTGACGCTGAGGGACGCTGACATAAACGCGCAGCCGACTCATATCGGAGACGACGAACAATTCGCTTCCTGCTGTCATACCGACGTTTATCAATGCGCCAACGTCCGTGTTGCGGGCAGTCACTACTCCATCAAATGGCGCCACGATTCGGGTGTAACGCTGCAGCGCCTGCAGCCGGTCTACATTGGCCTGAGCTTCGTTGACCTGAGATCGCTTGGTGGCGAAATCGCCGAGGCGCTCCTCAACTTCTTGAAGCGATACGGCTTCGCTCTCACGCAACTGCTCCCAGCGTTTGGCCGTGGTGCTGGCCAATGCCATTTCACTGCGGGACGTGGCCAACTCTGCGCGGGCCTGGCGCAATTGCTGGTCTAGATCCGGGGCATCGATCTCGGCCAAAAGCTGACCAGCCTTGACCGGCGACCCTATGTCCTTGTCCCAACCCTTAAGGTAGCCACTGACTCGCGCATACAGTGGCGCGCGTGACCAAGCTTCGATACGCCCAGGAAGCTGCAGGGAAGCTGGCGTCACAAGGCTGGGCATGACCAGTGCGACCGTAGCGATCCGTTTACGCTCCGCAATCTGTTCCAACTGGCCAGCTTGCGAGTGGCGGCTAACAATCCCAACGATGATAATCACGCCGGCAGTCGCTACCGCCCCGAGGATGAACAGAAAGCGGCCGGATGTGCTGAAGTTCGCGAGGGCTTTCACAGGCATATCAGATTGCTCCAGAAACAAGGTGCTGCTTGGGTTCAGTACGGAAATCGTTGCGGTGAGCCAGGCTGAAAAGCACTGGAACAAATAACAAAGTCGCGACGGTTGCGAACAGCAGACCGCCGATCACTGCGCGGCCCAGTGGGGCGTTCTGCTCCCCCCCCTCGCCCATGCCCAATGCCATGGGCAGCATGCCGAGGATCATTGCCAACGCGGTCATAAGCACTGGTCGTAAGCGTGCGATGCCGGCTTCCAACGCTGCTGCGGTCGCATCACCCAGCTCCTGCAGGCGTTCGCGAGCGAAACTGATCACCAGCACGCTGTTGGCAGTAGCCACGCCCATGCACATGATCGCCCCGGTCAACGCAGGCACAGACAAGGTGGTACCGGTGGCAAAGAGCATCCAGACGATTCCCGCAAGAGCAACGGACAATCCGGAAACGATCACCGCCGGGTCAACCCAGGATTGAAAATTGACGACGATCAACAGGTAGATCAGCACAACGGCGCCGAGCAGGCCGTACAGCAGACCGGAAAACGCGCGCTCCATGGTCTGCACCTGCCCCATCAGGTTAACCGTGCTGCCGCGTGGTACCTCATTGGTCATTTGCGCAATGACCTGCCGGATGTCCTTGGCGACGGCGCCAAGGTCACGGTCTTGGGTAGCCGCATGGATTTGCACCATCGGTTGCACGTTGTACTGGCTGACCATGCCGCTGCCGGTCGTTCGCTCAAAGTCCGCTACCGCCCCGAGCGTCGTGACGTTCACGGTACTGCCGTTGCCGACAGGCAGGTTGGCCAGGGCAGCTAACGAATCCAGTTTGGGCTGTGGCGTCTGTAGCACGATCGGATAGCTCACCCCGTTAACGGGATTGAGCCAGTAGGTGGGTGCTACCTGGCTGCTCCCCGCCAGGTTGACGACCAGGCTGTTGGTGACATCGCGAGTGGTTAGGTTCAGCAACTGGGCCTGGGTGCGATCCAGGTCGACATTGAATACCGGCGCTTTGTTCGATTGCAGGATGCGAGCATCGGCCAATCCCGGCACAGTGCGGATTCGCTTGAGCAACTGCTGCGCATAGGCGAAGTTCGCTTCTACGTTGTTGCCCCGAATCTGAATGTCGATAGGCGCAGGGGCACCGAAGTTGAGGATCTGACTGACGATGTCCGCTGGAGGAAATGAAAAGGTACTGTCCGGGAATCGTTCAGGCAAAACCTCACGCAACTTCTTCACATAGTCAGCCGTGGGCTGATGGCCAGTGCGCAACGCGATCTGGAAATCGCCATCCTGGGAGCCCATGACCCCAGTATTGTTGTAGGTCAGGTTGATGTTGCTCGGTGGCAGGCCGATGTTGTCTACCAAGGTGGTGATCTCATCGGCCGGGATGATGCTACGTATCGCCTCCTCTATCTGCGCGAAGCGTGAGGCGGTCTCCTCTACGCGAGTGCCCACAGGTACCCGCACATGCATCAGCACTTGTCCGGAATCCACCGTCGGGAAGAAGTTGCTACCAATAAAAGGTACCAACCCGAACGACAGTGTCACGACCGTCATGAAACCCAGGAGGAATGCTTTGCGACGGCGCAGTGCACTTTCGAGCACTTGCTGATATCGCTGGCGTAGTCGGTCGAAACGGATCTCAAAACCCCTTTGAAAGCGTATCAGCGGGTTCCGTGAAACCGGCTGTGGCTCATGGTGTACTTGATGCGGCTGCAGCAGGTACTTGGCCATGGTCGGTACCAGCGTCCTGGACAGAATGAAGGAACAGATCATGGCAAAGATCACTGCTTCGGCCATCGGTACGAACAGATACCGCGAAACGCCTTCGAGAAAGAACATCGGAACAAACGCGATACAGATGCAAAGCAGCGACACGAAAGCAGGCGTAACGATCTGGCGTGCCCCGTCCAATATCGAGGTCTCGACGTCCTTGCCCTGCTCCAAGTGCCAGTTGACGTTCTCGATAGTCACCGTTGCGTCATCCACCAGGATGCCGATGGCTAGCGCCAAACCGCCGAGGGTCATCAGATTGAGGGTTTCACCCAAGGCAGCCAGAATGATCAACGAACCCAAAATCGCCAGTGGGATCGACACCGCAATGATCAGGGTCGACCGCCAGCTACCGAGGAACAGCAGAATCATCACGCTCGTTAGCACAGCAGCGATAGCGCCTTCCAGGACTACACCCTTGATTGCCGCACGCACGAACAGCGACTGGTCATTGATGGGTTGAACATTCAGCGCCTCGGGCCAACCTGGCTTGAGGGCTTCGATTTGTGCTCGAATCCCATCAACGATGGCCAGCGTTGATGCCGATCCATTCTTGAGCACCGACATCAACACCGAACGGCTTCCGTCGACGTGGACAATATTGGTCTGCGGAGCATTGCCATCATGGACATCGGCGACGTCTCGGAGATAGATCGTGCTGCCGTCAACAACTTTGACCGGCAGCAACCCCAGATCGTCGATCGCCGACGGAGCACCATTGAGCAGCAGGGTATATTCCAACTCGCCGATCTTTTGTGTGCCAATCGGCACCAGGATATTGTGGGCAGCCAGCGCAGCAGAAACATCCTGAGCCGAAAGTCCACGGGCCTGCAGCGCTTCAGGGTTGACGTCAATCTGAACTTGGCGTTGCTTGCCACCATAAGGCAGAGGCATCACTACACCAGGCACGGTAATCAAGGGCGTCCGAACGGTGTTCATACCCAGGTCGAAGAGTTGCTGCTCCGATAAGCCCTCACCCGAAAGCGCCAGTTGCAGAATCGGCACAGTGGCAGCGTTGTAGTTGAGGATCACAGGCGGCTGGATACCAGCAGGCATCTGCCGCAACGCGACTTGCGAGGCGGCCGTGATCTGCGCGTTTGCAACAGCAATATCTACACCCGGCTGGAAAAAGATCTTAACGACGCCCACGCCCGGGTACGTGTTGGATTCTATGTGCTCGATGTCGTTAACCGACGCGGTTAGCAAGCGCTGAAAAACTGTAGAGATTCGCCCTGCCATCTGGTCTGGCGGTAACCCCGTGTACTGCCAGGCCACGGCAATCACCGGTATCCGAATTTCCGGAAAAATATCGGTCGGTGTACGCAAAGCAGTTAAAGGGCCAACAATCAAAACGAGCAAGGCCATCACTACAAATGTATAGGGGCGGCGCAAGGCCACCATCACGGTACGTATCAGCACTGATGGCTCCGATGACTTAATCGACGAAAGTTGAATTCAGTTCAGCTCTTCGACTGGAAGTGTCCCAGAGCAACTTCGATGTGCATGAACGCTGGCGTGAGTTCGTCAGCAATAGTTCGAGCTCGTCGCGTTGGAACCAGGGCTCCGGCGTCTCGAATGAACAGCGGATCACGAAAGTAGATCCGTAGTTTGGCCAGCGTGTTGCTGACGGCTGGCTGGCTGATATCGAGACGAAGAGCGGCGCGGCTGACACTGTGCTCGTGGTAAACCAGCAAAAACGTCAGCAAGCTATTCAGATCGATGCCGTGCAGCATCTGCGCGTTAATCGCCATGAGTTACGGCCGTCTGGGGAACAAAGCTCCAGAAATTCAGGCTTGCGCCCTCTTCGACCAGGCAGTTGAGCAACTGCATCATGGGCACGCTTTCGTACGATAGGGTCATTTTGGATTCACTGTCCCAATAGCCGGTGAGCCACCAAAGACCGGCCTCTCGCGTGCTTCGAGTCAGGGTGTAGTCGAGACACCCAGCGGAATCTTGAAGTGTTCCGATGCAAGACTTGGCGGTTTCTTCGAAAGTCGATTCAGCGGTCTCGAAAAGACGTATTTCAATAGTATTGACGCATTCGATAGCCATCGGCTGATCCTGCTTAATAGGCTTAGCGCGAATCTAGCTGCGACGAGGTAAAGCGACTACGCCACTCAGTCAACATATGCCTATGAGCTCAGCTCATGAATAGACTCAAAGCCACGTAATTCGTGACATTGGAACTGAAACTTCCAATTGATAGACACAATTTGAAATCAATACCGACCGTGCACCTCGGAGATAGGGCCGGCTGCCGGGAGGAAGTGCGCTACAGCTCAGAGCGCTACCGGCGTAGCAAATCTGTTGAACGCTGCACTAATAAAAAAGGCCCTCTCGGGCCCTTTTGTACTCAAACCAAAATCACTTTGTCAGCCAGGACTTGACACCAATCAGGTAGAAATCGGTGATCACGTGATTCATTCACGATGGATCCGATGGCGTTAGTCCTTCCTCCTCCGCAACCGCAGGCATCAGTGTCGCAATTAACGCCCGAACAGCCCCCGGCAACGCATCCAGCTCCCTGACCAAAATACTTCGTTCGCGAATCGCCCAAGGCTCATCAAGTTCAACAATCTCAAGCTCCATGGTACGACTGTGCCGAAGCGCAGCAGACTCGGGAATAATCCCGATCCCCACCCCGGCCTCAACCATCCGGCAGATCGCCTCGAAACTCGACACCTGAATCCGTAAAGACAGGTTCTGCCCGAGCCGCTCCACGTGGTCACGTAGAAAGCTCAGTAGCGTGGTACCTTCATGCAAACCAATGTGCTGGAACGCCAGCGTTTGTTTCAACTTCACCGGTTTCGGCCCAGCCAACGCGTGTCCCGCAGGCACCACCAACACCAGTCGATCGGTACTGAAATGCATCACCTGTAGCCCCGTAGCTTCCACCGGCCCAGCGATAATCCCCATATCAGTGCTGCCGTCCAATACCCCTCGCACGATATCCCGCGACATACGCTCTTGCAGGTCAACCGTCACCGCAGGCCGCTTCGCCAGAAAGCCAGCCAACACTTCCGGAAGGAATTCGGTGACTGCCGTGGTGTTGGCAAAAATCCGTATATGCCCAGCCGAGTCGGCATCGTTGGTGCTGAACTCGGACTTCAGATAATCCACCTGACGCATGATCAGTCGTGCATGTTTGAGCAAGCGTTGTCCGGCTGGGGTCAACTCGACACCCCGGCTGTCCCGGTACAACAAACGTGTATCGAGTTGATTCTCCAACGCTTTGATACGGGCACTGGCCGCCGCCGGTGACAGGAACGCTCGGCGAGCCCCCTGGGTCAGGCTTGGTGATTCGCCTATGTGGATAAACAAGCGCAAGTCGGCCAGATCGAAGTGCATGATCGTTTCCAAAAAAACACTGAGCGTTCAGCATACATGAACGCTGGTATACGGAAATGCAAATTCTCAGAATACCAAACGCCTTGCATGATCCCTCTCAGAACAATAACTGGCGAGGGTATCCCGCATGGGTGATACAGATTTTACTGCTTGGCTGGGGCGCACCGAAGAAGCTCAGGATCATTTGAGCCGAAATCTGATCAAGCGCATCGCCGCTACCTTTGGTGAAGACACTCCAGCTAACGGCGCAGCACTACCGCCGCTTTGGCAGTGGTGTTTCTTTCAGGAGCCAGTGGCGGAGTCCCAACTCGGCACGGACGGTCATCCAGCACGCGGCGGATTCTTGCCCCCGGCTGACAACCGCAACCGCATGTGGGCCGGTGGCCGTATCGAGTTTATCGAACCGCTGCGAGTCGGCGCTGACGCCCATCGCTTGTCGACCATCACCCATATCGAAGAAAAGATAGGTCGCACCGGCGCGCTGTTGTTCGTCACCGTGCGCCACGAGTACTCCCAAGACGGTCGTTTGGCGATCCGCGAAGAACAGGACATCGTTTATCGCGAACCGAATCCACCCAAGGAAAGTTGCGGCCATGCGCTTGATGAGGGTGACTGGAACGAAAGCATCGAGCCAACACCGACGCTGCTTTTTCGCTACTCCGCCGTGACCTTCAACGGCCACCGTATTCACTACGACTACCCCTATGTCACCGAAACCGAAGGTTACGCCGGACTGGTAGTCCACGGGCCGATGATCGCCACCCTGAACCTGCGTGCATTTTCACGCGCCAATCCCGATGCGCGTCTTCGCCGCCTTTCCTATCGCGGTGTCCGTCCTCTGATCGCACCTCAGCCTTTCAACGTGGGCGGGCGAATTGTCGAGCCCGGAAAAGCACAGCTGTGGGCTGGCAACCATGCCGGAATCGCTCAAAGCGCTGAAGTCCTGTTCGACTAACACCGTCGTCCAGTTTTTAAAAATGTGTCCTTGCCTGACCCATGAGAACCTAATGATGAACCCGAATGACAACGAAGAACTGAATGCCATCCGCGAAGGCGTGCGCGCCTTGTGCGCCGAATTTGATGCTGCCTACTGGCGCAAAATCGACGAAGAAAAAGGCTTCCCGGAAACCTTCGTCAAGGCCCTGACCGACGCCGGTTGGTTGGCGGCGATGATCCCGACAGAATACGGCGGATCTGGTCTCGGGCTGGCAGAAGCTTCAGTAATTCTCGAGGAAGTGAATCGCTGCGGTGGTAACTCCGGTACCGTTCACGGGCAGATGTACAACATGTTCACCTTGCTGCGTCACGGCAGCGAGGCGCAGAAAAGCTACTACCTGCCAAAACTGGCCAACGGTGAACTGCGCCTGCAATCGATGGGTGTGACCGAGCCCACCACCGGCACCGATACCACCAAGATAAAGACCACCGCAATCAAGCGCGGCGACAAGTACGTGATCAACGGGCAGAAGGTATGGATCTCACGCATTCAGCATTCCGATCTGATGATCCTGCTAGCGCGTACCACACCATTGGCAGAAGTGAAGAAGAAGTCCGAAGGCATGTCGATCTTCCTGGTCGATCTGCGCGAAGCCATTGGTAACGGTCTCACCGTGCAACCGATCGCCAACATGGTCAACCACGAGACCAACGAGTTGTTCTTCGACAACCTGGAGATCCCTGCCAGTAGCTTGATTGGCGAAGAAGGCAAGGGTTTCCGGTACATCCTCGACGGTCTGAACGCCGAACGTACCTTGATCGCCGCAGAGTGCATTGGCGACGGTCGTTGGTTCATCGAAAAGGCCAGCGCTTATGCCCGCGACCGTGTGGTGTTCGGGCGTCCGATCGGGCAGAACCAGGGCGTGCAGTTCCCCATCGCTGAAGCGCACATCGAAATCGAAGCAGCCGACCTGATGCGCTGGCGTGCTTGTGAGGAATACGACAGCGGTATCAACGCTGGAGCCAGCGCCAACATGGCCAAGTATCTGGCAGCGAAAGCCTCCTGGGAAGCGGCCAACGCCTGCCTGCAAACCCACGGTGGCTTTGGGTTTGCTTGCGAATACGACGTCGAGCGCAAGTTCCGCGAAACGCGCCTTTATCAAGTCGCGCCGATCTCTACCAACCTGATTCTTTCGTATGTCGCCGAGCACTTGCTCGAACTGCCGCGCAGCTTCTGAGGACGCAATAATGAGCCATACCCAAGCCCTGGCCGGTTTCCTGGCCAAGCTGAAATACGACGACATTCCCAACTCTGTTCTCGACCGGACGGAAGACCTGTTTCTTGACTGGCTTGGCTCTGCGCTGGCCAGCCAAGGCTCGCACCCGATCCCGCTGTTCGAGCGTTATGCGCAGCGTATGGGGCCTAGCAATGGCCCATCGAAAATCCTGGTCAACGGCCGTGGGACATCTGCGTATTTCGCTGCATTCGTGAACGCTGCGTCGTCGCATTTAGTTGAGCAGGATGATCTACACAACAGTTCGGTGCTGCACCCGGCCACTGTAGTGTTTCCTGCAGTATTGGCGGCCGCTCAAGACTTGGGTAAGTCCGGACGCGACTTGCTGCTGGCGTCAGTTGCCGGCTATGAAGCGGGTATCCGCATCGGCGAATTCTTGGGTCGTTCGCATTACACGATATTTCACACCACTGCCACCGTCGGCACGCTGGCGGCAGCGGTCGCCGTTGGTAAGTTGCTTGATTTCGATACAGAGAAATTTATCAATGTGCTGGGTAGCGCTGGTACTCAGGCTGCCGGGCTGTGGGAGTTTTTGCGCGACGCAGCAGACTCCAAACAACTGCACACGGCTAAGGCGGCGGCTGATGGCTTGCTCGCTGCGTATATGACTCTCGATGGTCTGACCGGCGCGCGCAATATTCTCGAAGGTGACCAAGGTTTGGCCGCCGGAATGTCCCGCGACTCTGTCCCTGAGAAGTTATCTGACCGCCTGGGTACGCGTTGGGCACTGGCTGAAACCTCGTTCAAATTCCACGCGTCTTGCCGTCACACCCATCCTGCGGCCGACGCCCTATTGCACCTGATGCAACGCGAAGACCTGCATCACGAGCAGATCGCCAAAGTCAGAACCCTTGTTCACCAAGCAGCCATCGACGTGCTAGGTCGCGTAGTCGTTCCACAAACCGTGCACCAGGCCAAGTTTTCCATGGGCGCTGTGCTGGGTTTAATTGCTGTACATGGCAGCGCTCAATTAATCGAGTTTGAGCAACAGGCGCTGACCGACCCTGCTGTGGCCGCGTTTCGCGAAAAAGTCAGCATGGAACTCGACAGCGAAGTTGATGGCGCCTATCCGGCTCGTTGGCTGGGGCGAGTGATCGTCACCACTACAGACGGTCGCACGTTGTCAGCAGCCATTGACGAACCCAAGGGCGATCCGGGCAACACTCTGTCTAGGCCTGAACTGGAAGACAAATTCCAGCGTCTTCTGGCCTTCTCGGGAGCGCGAACAGTTGACCAGGGCAAAGCCTTGATACAACAGGTCTGGCAGCTGCGCGATGCCACCGCCCTGAATAACCTGAACTAGAAGACAGCCCATGCAAGCGCTGCCATAGGCTGTGATCGGCCGGAAATCGGTCGTGCCGCCTAAGGCAGTTCCTACACGTGTGGCATCATCCGAGGTACAAAAAATGACCACCCAGAATAACTTGCGTCCACTGGACGGCATCACTGTTATCAGCCTCGAACACGCGATTGCTGCACCGTTCTGTACCCGGCAACTGGCCGACCTCGGTGCTCGCGTGGTGAAGATCGAGCGCCCTGGCAGCGGTGATTTTGCCCGAGGATATGATGAACGGGTAAACGGTCTGGCATCGCATTTTGTCTGGGCCAATCGCTCCAAGGAAAGCCTTACCCTTGATCTGAAACAGGGCGAGGCAGGAGACATCCTTATGGGGCTTCTTGAAAAAGCCGACGTGCTGGTTCAGAACCTGGCGCCGGGTGCCTCGGCGCGGATGGGCTTGTCGTTTGAAGCGTTGCAGGAGCGTTTTCCTCGCCTGATTGTCTGTGACATTTCAGGCTATGGCGAAGGCGGCCCCTATGAGAAGAAAAAAGCCTACGACCTGTTGATTCAAAGCGAGGGCGGGTTTCTCTCTGTGACAGGCGGGCCGGGTGAAGATGAGATGGCTAAGGCTGGTTGCTCCATCGCTGATATCGCTGCCGGCATGTATGCCTACACCGGAGTTTTGTCCGCGTTGATGCTGCGCGATAAAACCGGGGTTGGCAGTCGCATTGATGTGAGCATGCTCGATAGCCTGGTGGAGTGGATGGGTTACCCGATGTACTACGGGTTCGAGGGCGCCGCGCCGCCTCGTGCAGGTGCTTCTCATGCGACGATTTACCCGTACGGCCCCTTCCCTACCAAAGGCGGCGATACCGTGATGCTTGGGTTGCAGAACGAGCGTGAGTGGGCACTGTTCTGCGAAAAAGTGCTGCTGGATGCGGCACTGGCGACTGATGAACGCTTCTCGGCGAACTTCAAACGTTCGGCCAACCGCGAAGTGCTACGCCAGATCATTGTTGAAGGTTTTTCGCAACTGAGCGTCGACGAAGTAGTGGCCCGACTAGAATCCGCGCAAATTGCCAGCGCTCGGGTCAACGATATGCAAGGTGTGTGGGATCACCCACAACTCAAAGCCCGCGACAGTTGGCGTGAAATCGACAGCCCCGCCGGCAAATTACCCGCGCTTTTGCCACCTGGCCGGAATGCATCCTTCACCCCGCGTATGGACTCGGTGCCGGGATTGGGAGAACACAACACGGGAATACTCGCTGAGTTGGGCTTCTCCGACGAAGATCAGGCGCGATTGCAGGCAGCGGGGGTCATCTGAGACCAGCCCCTCCGACGATCTCTTTTAGGAGTCGACTTGTTGACGCGAGGCCAGACGCAGTGTGTCCGATAAAGCCTCGCCAACAAGCTGGCTCTAACAGAGGTCAATGAAGCAATCCAACCGCTAAACAATGACAAAAAAGGAAGCCTTCCATGTCCGGTTCCACCATTCGCTCCGCACTCTTTGTGCCTGGTAGCCGCCCTGAACGCTTTGCCAAAGCACTGGCCGCGGGTGCCGATGCAGTTATCGTCGATTTTGAAGACGCCGTCGAAGAATCCCTCAAGCGTCAGGCACGGGACAATCTCGCGGCATTTCTGCAGGCCGAAACACAAGCATCGGTCTGGGTGCGAATTAATGCTCCCGAGCACCCTGAACATGCCGCTGATATCGTGTTCTGCCAACAGCAATCGGGCATTGCCGGAGTGCTGTTGCCAAAGGCTGAATGTGCGGCTCAGGTCGCCGCTGTTGCTGTCACTGACAAACCGATATGGCCAATCATAGAAAGTGCACGCGGGGTTTTAAAACTCGCTGAAATCGCTGCCGGACAGGGTGTTCAACGCCTGGCATTTGGTGCATTGGATTATGGGTTGGATTTGAACCTGAAGATTGACTCACCCTCAGCTCAGTTCGTACTCGATCAAGCACGCGTTGAGTTGTTGCTGCGCTCACGGGACGCCGACTTGCTGCCGCCGCTGGATGGTGTCTACCCAGGCATTGATGACTTGGAAGGTCTGCATCACGCTATCTGTCACGCCCATGAAATGGGCTTCGCTGGCGCTATGTGTATCCACCCCAAGCAAATTCCAGTGATCCATCGGGCGCTGACCCCGGGTGCAGAAATGTTGGCTTGGGCGCAACGGGTCGTTGACGCCGGCGCACACGGTCGTGGCGCCTTTCAACTTGATGGGCAGATGGTCGACGCGCCAGTGCTGATCCGCGCGCAACGGATACTCGCGATGGCTTCAATCAATCTGAATGCTCAGCGATGAAGGTGAGATTCTCTTAAGTATCCGGTCTTGTGTGCACTGCCTGTACCCACGCACTACATTCGCTGAGGTAGAGTGCCGTGCACATATGACTTGTCTTTACGATGAGAAGATGACTTGCCCAAACGTAGACTGAGTTTCGGTTACATCTTTGACTTGATCCTTTCAGAGACCAAAGTTGCGAGCATATCCAGGCGCCCAGCGAAAAAATGATCCGCACCTGGTACGACTCTTACTGACGCGTTACTCCGCTCAGCCCACCGGAGAGCTTGCGACAGCGGAGCGCTCTCGTCCAACTCCCCGTGTATCAAACATGCTCCAGCGACTACCGGTGTTGCGTAGTGTCTCTTGCCAGGAACCTCGCCATCTGGAAGCCCACAGAGAATGATGTCATCACTGGATAGAGAGGCCTGTGCCAATGCCTGCTCTACCCTTGCGGCAATGAAGGCACCAAAGGAAAATCCCATCAGAATGAAGGGTAACCTACCCTCCTTTTCGCGCAGCAGGTTGGTCAGATCGATGATGTCCTGAGTCTCAAGAACTCCACCATCATATTGACCTGATGATTTCCCGACACCTCGGAAATTTGGACGATAGACACTCACACCTAGCGCGTTAGCGGCACGCATCATCGTGAAGGGGACTTTGTGATTAGCATTACCCCCCAGTAACGGATGGGGGTGGGCGATCAACGCAACCGCTTTCGGTGATTCCAGACGGTCGATCAACACTTCTGTGACGCCATTGGATACTTCAAATAACTCATGGGTTGCCATGGAAAACACCGCCGGCTAATTTGCATTTCCCTCTGCCTGGGCGCTCGCATCAGCGTCCGTCGCGGGACTTAACTCTGGGACAGGTACATCTTCAACAATGCGCGACAGCAGCACCATCGGTTTTTTGCTATTTATAACGGCAAACATCATACCCCTAGAGCTTCTGGGCAATTTCTTGACAAGACTCTTGGCCGTGTCCCTGAGCGCTTGATCCGTCCCGTGAATCTTGGTCGCCAGAAGTAGACAGATAGTTGCATCGATCATATTCATGAAACGTTGGTCTCGACAGCTACAACAGGGTTTATAACGTCCAGAAGACACCGTTTTCCCGATAGTTCATTACTGGATACGCTATCGAGGCTGAAAATCAGCCTCATGTGTCGCTCAGCACGACGCAGTAGAACTAACATCGTGCTGGCTCATTGGCCGAGTATTGGAACTAGACGCTAAGGCACAGGTATTTGATTTCCAGGTAGTCTTCAATGCCGTATTTGGAACCTTCTCGTCCCAACCCGGAGGCTTTAACACCGCCAAATGGGGCAACTTCGTTAGAGATCAGTCCTGTGTTGATGCCAACCATCCCATACTCGAGTGCTTCAGCAACGCGGAACACTCGACTCATATTTTGTGCGTAGAAGTAAGAAGCCAAGCCGTACTCTGTGTCGTTAGCCATCGCAATGACTTCGGCTTCGTCTTTGAAACGGAACAGCGGCGCCAGTGGCCCGAAGGTCTCCTCCTTGGCTACGGCAGCATTCGTGGGCACATCAATCAAAATAGTTGGCTCGAAGAAATTACCCTCCAAGCCGTTCCCACCCGAAAGAATCCTGGCCCCCTTACTCACTGCGTCAGCGATGTGCTCTTTGATCTTCGCCACAGCTTTTTCGTCAATCATTGGCCCAGTGGTCGTACCCAAATCCATACCGTTACCAACCTTCAGCTTAGCCACTCCTGCTTTTAGCTTTTCTGCGAAGGCATCATAAATAGCTTCCTGTACGTAGATCCGGTTGGCGCACACACAGGTTTGCCCGTTGTTGCGATACTTGGAAATGATCGCCCCCTCAACGGCTTTATCAAGATCGGCATCATCGAACACAATAAACGGTGCATTACCGCCCAACTCAAGAGAAACCTTCTTGATGTCCTTGGCACACTCACCCAACAACTGCCGGCCAATTTCGGTGGATCCAGTGAACGAAAGCTTACGCACGATCGGATTGCTGGTCAGCTCTGAGCCGATATCGCCAGCGCTCCCGGTGACCACGCTGAATACACCAGCAGGAATTCCTGCTCGTTCTGCGAGTGCCGCTAAAGCGAGTGCTGAATAGGGGGTTTGAGAAGCGGGTTTGAGCACCATGGTGCAACCGGCGGCCAGTGCAGGGCCAGCCTTGCGAGTAATCATCGCCGACGGAAAGTTCCAGGGTGTAATGGCTGCAGTAACGCCGATGGGCTGCTTTAAAACGATCAATCGCTTGTCCGGTTGGTGGCCAGGGATCACATCGCCATAAATTCGTTTCGCTTCCTCAGCAAACCACTCAAGGAAGGAGGCCGAATAAACAACCTCCCCTTTAGCTTCAGACAAAGGCTTGCCCTGCTCCAGCGTCATCAAACGAGCGAGATCGTCTTGATTTGCAATAATCAGCTCAAACCAGGCCCGCAATTTACTTGAACGCTCTTTGGCAGTCAGAGCACTCCAGGCTGGAAGTGCGCGGTTTGCAGCCTCAATGGCACGCCGAGTTTCTGCTGCGCCCATTTTAGGCACAGTGCCAAGAATCTCATTGGTGGCTGGATTGTTCACCTTGATCGTCTGGCCACTGTCGGCGTCAACCCACACGCCATCTACATAGGCTTGCTGACGAAATAAACTGGAGTCTTTGAGCTGCATGATCACTTCCCGTCTTATGATTTTGTGTCGAAAACTGCTCCGGTGAGCGGGCCATCATCGTTGGACTCCAACGAGGGAAACTCGGCCACTGTGGTTACTTAGGGGGCATTAAAGTCTACCCCTAGCGTCACAGACACGAAGCAGCTTCAATCCTATCTCCAAAAGTTAACGGTCTGTTTTTTCGCGCATTCACATTTTCCGATGCCCCCGTTCACCGAAAAAATATTCAATCGTTAGTTTTAAATAGTTTCCTTCGGAGCCCACTCAATATACGAGCATATTTTGGGCTAACAACGATGACTTCGCTCAGGGAAACTACTCTTTTAAAAGGTTCGGCCCCTGATGACTTGGCCTGCACTATGCAGAAACCAGCGGCTAACTGACCGTATTCCTGCAAGCCGTCGCCAAAAGTCGCGGATAGACTGACCATTCCACTCGAAGATCCCGCTTACCGCGGAAATCTGACTGATCCAACAACAAGAAAAAGCTCAGTTGATTACAAAGCGGGTTCGTCCCGCCCAGATACAAGCTGTCCTTACCGTCCTACCTCTAACGCTGTGCGCCAATGATGTGTCACAACTCGTGCGTGGCCGCTGTTTGTTCACGCTTTCGAATGGAAGAAAAGAATGTCAAACCTCAATAATCTCAAACGCAAATTATCCCTACTGGATCTCACACTTATAGGACTGGGGGCTACATTCGGTTCTGGTTGGCTATTCGCATCAAGCCACGTTGCAGCCATTGCCGGGCCCGCGGGCATCATCTCTTGGATAATTGGTGCTGCTGCCGTGTTTCTCCTGGGTCTCATGTACTGTGAGCTTGGGGCGGCGATGCCAACCACTGGCGGGATATTGCAGTACCCGATCATCAGCCATGGCCCAATGCTGGGATACATGATGGGGTTTATCACACTCGTTGCTTACTCCAGCGTCGTAGCGATCGAGGTAGTAGCAGCAAGACAATACGCAAGCGCATGGTTTCCATCTTTGACCGAGGTGGGGTCAAGCTCACCGACAATGCTAGGGTGGATGGTTCAATTTTGCTTGCTTTGTTTGTTCATGTTGACGAACTACTTCAGCATCAAATCGTTCGCCCTCGCCAACAACATCATCAGTCTTTTCAAATTTATAGTGCCCATCTGCGTCGTTGTGGTGCTATTCCGACATTTCAACAGTGACAATCTGACTCAGTCTGGATTCGCTCCAAATGGTGTTGAAGGTATTGGCGCTGCGATATCCGCAGGCGGCATTATTTTCGCATACCTCGGATTGACTCCAATCATCTCAGCGGCAAGCGAGGTTAAAAATCCTCAACGCAATATTCCACTGGCTCTCATGCTCTCCATCGCTTGCTCAGCCGTCATCTATTTGCTTTTACAAATAGCCTTCCTGGGCAGCTTGCCCACTGAGATGCTGGCCAATGGCTGGAGTGATTTGGGTAGCAAGCTTCCACTCCCCTTCCGTGACATTGCGTTGCTGCTGGGAGCAGTATGGCTTGCGACTATTGTGGTTGCTGATGCCGTCGTGTCCCCAACAGGTTGTGGCAACATCTTCATGAACTCCACGTCACGGATCGCTTGTGGTTGGGCAGGATCGACAACTCTGCTTAATGCTTTTGCTAAGGTTGACCCAAAGTCAGGCATCCCGCGTCGGGCATTGTGGTTGGCATTTGCACTCTCAGTCGCCTGGACGCTGCCTTTCCCATCCTGGGAAAAATTGATCAGCGTCGTTTCAGCAGCGCTCGTGCTTAGCTACGCAATCGCTCCAATTTCGGTTGCGGCATTGCGGGAACGGAAGTTCACTCGGCCATTCAAGGTAAAAGCGCTTTTTTTGCTTGGGCCGTTGTCGTTCTTCGTCGCTAGCTTGCTGGTGTTGTGGTCAGGATGGGACGTCATCTCCTGGTTGGCAGGCTTGCAGATCTTGATCTTTATCGTGCAGTTGGCGCTTAAGTCAGTAAGCAGTACACGTTCTACGATGCCAAGAGAAATCAGATCTTCACTTTGGTTAGTTGTTTATTACGCCGGAATGATGGGACTTACCTGGGCATGCGGGCCTGGGAAAGTAAGCGAAGCAACCGTCATTTCTATCCTTGCGATTTTCTCGACTGCGATTTATTTCTGGGGGGCCGCGAGCTCTTACCCAGTCACCGAGAAAACAGACTCCCTTGTTATGCCATATGGCGCTTTAAAACCAGATACCGTCTAATCAATCATATATTTGCCCCAAGCCGGCCATCATGGCCGGCTTGTCACATGTGAAGTCTGCAACATTCCCCCCCGTTTTCCCATCATCCACGATTATTGACCTCCTTCTCCCCCCTCAGGCTCAGCGCCTCGTGATTTCGGATCCGTGAATCAGCGTCGATGCTGCATATGGGAAATGGCATTGTATTGACCACCTGGTTGCGTTCTCGTTGACCAGGTATTTGCATTCGCACTGACCAGCAGTTGCACAAACTGCAACTCAGACCAAGACTACTTGAGCGACCGGGCCCGTCGATCGCCCGTCCCTTTTGGAGACAGGATGAAGCAACTTAGGTCGACTCAGTCGATCGACCGCAGGCGATATTGCGGCGGCAGTTGCTCAAGGCCGCTGATGGTTGCGTTCAAGCTCTTCCAGCGGCCATCCTTGATACCATAGATGCAACCATGGATCGACAGGCTCTGGCCGCGGTGCCAGGCGTTCTGGACAATACTGGTATGGCCGACGTTGGCCACTTGCTGGATCACGTTCAACTCACACAGCCGGTCGACACGCTCTTCTTCTGTCGTAAACTGGCCCAGCTCCACGCGTTTCTCGTAGTACAGGTCGCGAATCGAACGCAGCCAGCCATCGATCAGGCCCATTTGGCGATCCTGCATCGAAGCACGCACACCGCCGCAGCCATAGTGACCGGTCACGAGAATGTGTTTGACCTTGAGCACATCGACCGCGTACTGAATCACCGACAGGCAGTTAAGGTCGGTGTGCAGCACCACGTTGGCCACGTTGCGATGTACGAACAAATCGCCCGGGAGCATGCCTACGATTTCGTTGGCAGGCACTCGCGCATCCGAACAACCGATCCAGAGGTATTCGGGGGTTTGCTGACGTGCCAGCTTGGCGAAAAAATCAGGATCTTCCTGCTTAATTGCATTGGCCCAACGTGCGTTGTTATCGATCAGTTCTTGTAGATCGTTCATGTTCAAACCTCATAAATGATCCGCAGCTTTGGCGCGCGGCAAGCGCCCGAGGTCACGTTTCCTTTCGCGGGTCGCGGGCAAAATCTCCGAATTCTCATGTTGAATGCCGGGCCTATTCTCAAATACAGCCCCAAGCATGAGTAGTAGTCATAACTTGGTCATTGCGCCTGATGGCGATTCAGTCGTTCTGCAAATTTGCATCTCCTCTCATAACCAAATTGCATCGTAGCAAGTCAGTACAAACGCAAATTCCTGGTCAACGGAAATACTTCTGGTGGTCAATTGGCGTGCAATTTTGCGACATTGCGATACTGACGTGCCTAACACCACCCCTTCCACTTGTGCCAAACGTGGGGCGTTTGAATCATTGCTGACACTCACATCAGAAACTCACCTGGCCACACCTAAGCAACCAAATTCGACGCATAAAAAAACCGCTTGGTATTTGCTAACCAAGCGGTAAAAAGCGCTGACCAAGCGCAAGCCAATAGTTCAAAGTTACTCGTCAACCATGCCGTGTTGTGCATAGCGAAGATGATAGCTTCATAAAAGCAAGCATTACTATCGTAACTGAGATGGTCATCAGCCTTCGCAAACGTTGATAAATCATACAACGACCCATATTCATTCGCTGTATGATCTCTCCGTGATATTTTGCGGCATTTAGCACAGCAGCCAGCGCCTGCACAAATTAATCTCATGCATTGCGAGAAAACTAACACCTTGGCTTCTTACTAGAGCGGCGTTTTAAATGATCGACAGTAAAGATTTGCTACATTGGATCGACAGAGATCTCTCCTTGATGGACAAGCTCTTTGATCGCATGCCTGACTTGATGTTTTATGTCAAGGATACGTTAGGTCGATACGTCGTGGTTAATCAGACTCTCGTTCGGTATAGCGGGAAACGAACAAAACAGGATGTCATCGGCCTGACAGCGGACGATTTGTTTCCAATTACGAGTTCGAGCATCGTCGCTCAAGATCTGAGTGTCATCCACACAAGAAAAGAGATAATTGATGCTTTGCGACTTTTTCGCTCTGCCGATGGTCATCGACAATGGTGTCTGAGTTCAAAATTCGGAATTGTTGATGGTAGCGACCAGGCCACTGGACTGGTCGGGATATCTCGAATGCTTGCACGACCTGATGAGAAGCATCTGGGCTATAAGCGTCTAATGGAGTTCTCTAGGCTGGTTAAAGAAAACCTTGGCCAGCCGCAGCTGATTGCTGATATTGCCAGAGAGGTTGACCTCTCAATGGATACTTTGCAGCGATTAACCCGTGAGGTTTTTCAATTGTCGCCAAAGCAGATATTGATGAAGGCAAGGATCGAAAAGGCATGCGACATGCTCGAGCATAGCGAGACGAGTATTACCGACATAGCCACCGAGTGCGGGTATTCGGATCACAGTGCATTTAGCCGGCAGTTCAAGGCAACGTTACATTGCACCCCACAGCAATACCGCAGCACAACGATTAAAAATACGGTGCAAGAAAATTTGGCGTCAGCATTGTAAAGTGCTGCCCCCAAAAAAATATCCGCGATCATTGGAGGTCGATGTCGCGGACAAATATTACTTCAGAAGGTTGGAAGTTCTCCCAAGCGCTCAACAATGTCGATACACCAGCACTTGAAACGTATACACCAGAATTTTTTTATCATTATTGTCTCCACCCGAGAAGCAGTTACAATTCGACCCAGCGCCAATAAGGGCGCCCACGGCCTCCCTTTTTAATCGGTTACAACAAAGCAAAAATTGAATGACTCACCAGATTTGAAGCAAATACATTGATAGCGCAGGCACGCCATCAATGTATTGAAGGTTCCAAGTACGCCGATCATCAAACGTGACTGGCGCTTCCCATAAGGGCCTCTCTGAAACGACTTCTCAGGTAAGGGCCATCGCGAGGTGGCAATGCTGTCGGTGCTGGATCCGTCGTAACCTTCACACACAGCGTAACCGGGCCCTGGTGGCTATAAAGTGTGTCGATTGCCTTCTCAAGACCCTCCTGGTCGTGCACGAGAATGCTTTGGCTAAAGCCCACGGCAGTAGCGACAGCGTTGATACTGACACCGCGCCCCGCGTGGGCTGGCTGCATGCCAGTTTCTGCGTAGTGCTCGTTGTCAATTACGACAATGCTGAGGTTGTCAGGGCGATGGCACGCAACTGTAGCCAACGAACCAAGGCCCATCATCATTTCGCCGTCGCCGACAAATACAATGACACGTTTGGTCGGCTGAGCCAGAGCTATCCCCATGCCGAACATCACTGCTCCACCCATTGCCCCCCACAGGTAAAAATTCTGGGCGCAGTCGCCTGCAGCAGCAACGTCGAAAGTGGGGTTGCCGAGACTGGTAACAGCTAGTGCATCACCTCGATCTTGTAGGATCCGGGCCACGACTTCACGGCGATTAAGAGTCGGTTTAATCTTCTGAATAGCCTGCATGATCACACTCACTTATTAAAGTTTTTGGTGCCGATGACGCGCTGCCCAATCAGGACTGCAACCATACGGCCGGTCTGGTAAGCGAAGCGTGCGCCGGCGCTGACTGTCGCCTCGACCTCTTCGGCAGAATCGGCGCGGTATACATACACACCAGACGCTTCCAAAACTTCTTGAGTAGACTTACCCATAGCGACCTGCCATGGGTTGAACTCGCCCCATTCTCCTCTCATGGTAACAATCATGAAAAGTGGCATACGGGTTTCATGCTGCAAGGAAAGCATGTTGATGCAGTTACCTACACCGCTTGACTGAACCAGAAGAACGCCACGCTGCCCTCCCGCCCAGGCACCACCCAACTGAGCAACACCCTCTTCTTCTGTAGTCAGTGAAACGGAGTGAATTTCCGGATCAGCATCACACATCTGGATCAACTTGCTGTGTCCGGCATCCGGAACATACACAACTTGCTTTACATCCAGTTTTTTAAACTCGGCAAATATTTGCTCTGGCCAATTTATCGTCACGTCTGCTCAACTCCAGTTGTTATTTTTGGCAAGAAAAAGCATGCAGCCACCGCGAATTGCGGCAGCAAAATAACGTTGCTTAATAAATTACAGGTACATCGATATACAAGCCTTCGGGCAACCTGAAAGCTGACAAGAAACGCTCAACCAGACAACTTAGTTTCGCTTTATTTTCCACGACAGGCCTCCTTCGCGAGATGTTTTAGATCTCGCTAGTGTTCAATAAAATTTGATGCTACTTAACGGCGCGAACTTGGAGTGTCACCCCTGAACCATGCTCGGCGGAGTCAAAGTAGGTAAAGCCATTTCTGTTAGGCAAGCGACCGCGAAGAATCGGTGTCAGCCCGACAGCAAATGCCTCGGATTCCGCAACATCGCAGTCTGGAACTGTGAACCCTAGATGGAACACTCCCTCACCTCGTTCCTCAAGGAAACGACGTTGAAGAGTGTTTCCTTCGGGCGGCGCACATAATTGAAGCTGGAAATTTTCGAGGTTGGCATATTTGTAGTGCAGCTTCACAAAGTCTTCGGCATTCGGAGCAAGCAACTCCCCTTTGAAAGCTTCCAATGAAGGAAATTGATTCCAAGGGCCTATTCCGAGAGACTCGTAGTAAGCGACAGCCTTGTCCATGTCGCGAACAATTACGCAGACATGATGAAGAGTTTTGAAGATGCTTGTGTCGCTCATCACTTCACCTGTTTTTTTGCAAAGGCATCAGCGGATTCGACAAAGCTTTGACCGATCAGCGGATTCCATTGCACACCGGATTTAGCTTCTACTCCTGGTTTAAGACGCTGAGTTTCGTCATAGTCACTCCACGGGTGCATGAACAAGGGTTCAGCACTTTCCAACGTCGCTAGACGCTCCGCATAGCCAGCGAGGTAAGCCACTCGCTCCTCAGCAGTCACACGGCCTGGCATCCATGCCGCAAATGGCGGCAGGACAGAGAAGCCGGTATATGCCAGAAGGCCGTTGTGAATTGGCCAAAGTACATGCAGCAAATCCCCATCAATGCCGTTGGGCTCATAGAGTGTCGACGCAGT
Organism: Pseudomonas sp. GW821-FHT11G12; assembly: GCF_058808055.1. NCBI lineage: Bacteria > Pseudomonadati > Pseudomonadota > Gammaproteobacteria > Pseudomonadales > Pseudomonadaceae > Pseudomonas > Pseudomonas sp. GW821-FHT11G12. The sequence continues at coordinate 1,143,549 of NZ_JBXARH010000001.1, read as the reverse complement.
CCCTGTCGTCAGGCACAGCATTGCCTTCTTGCCTTTGAACAGGCCCGAGTCGTATTTGCGGCCGGCAGCATAGGCAAAACCACGACTGAACACGCGATCGCACCAGCCCTTCAGGATCGAAGGCATGGAGAACCACCACACTGGAAAGTGGAACAAGACAAGGTCAGCCTCTGCGACTTTCTGTTGCTCACGAACAACGTCAGCACTTTGGGCATTCTGAGCAAATGCGTGCTCCTGCTCACGAGAGAGATCCAGGAACTCCGCATTCTCGCGGTCAGCAAAATCTGCTGCCGACAGCACTGGATTCCACCCCATTGCGTAGAGGTCGCTGACGACAACTTCATGACCTAGGCGGGTCAACGTTTCCACCGCTGTGTTTTTTAGCGATGCGTTGAACGATGCCTGCTCCGGGTGTGCATAAACGATGAGAGCTTTCATTAGGTACCACTCTGGATCTGAAAAAAGGAGGCTTAAAAAACAGCCGAAACGAATCTGCTGTGGTCAACTTTAGGTCGCAAAGGGTTCAGTGTCTTGATGATCCTCGACCAGTTTCTGCGGTTTTTTGCATAGTCCGAGTTTTCCTTTTCACCGCAAGGTTGGCCGCACAGGTGGCACCGCGCCTAAGAGCCCGCTCAACAATTGCAACGGTTAAGCCAGCTTTTGTTCACAAGCGGCCAACAACATCGACGCACAAATGACTTCCGAAGCTGTCCGCAGTGCGTCAACGGCAGGTGATGAAGGTGCTATGCGCAATTGCCGATCCAGAGGATCGATGCCATAGGGGAAGCACGCGCCCGCGTCTGTCAATTGAACGCCCGCTGCTTTAGCCAGTGCCACAACATGTTTCGCGGTTCCGGGGTAAGCATTCACGCTAATGAAATACCCGCCCTTGGGCGTACTCCACTGCGCAAAAGCGTGTTGGCCGAGCTTCGCTTCCAGGATTTCGAGCACCGCGTCAAAACGAGGTTTGAGAAGAGCCCTATGGCCATCCATTAGCGCCCTGAGGCCACTCAAGTCACGCAAGAACCGGACATGGCGCAGCTGATTTATTTTGTCGGGCCCGACGCTGCGCACGGAGGCATGTTTCAACCACCATTTAATATTGGCCTCCGAGCTGCCAAGCATGGCCAGTCCAGCCCCAGCCTGGGTGACTTTGGAAGTCGAGGCAAAGACAAGCGCACGATCTGGATAGCCATTTCTCGTGCAAGCTTCATGGACGTTTTCAATCTGGATATCCTCGTTGGTTAGGTGATGCACGCTGTAGGCATCATCCCAAAACAAGCGAAAGTCCGGCGCAGCCGTAGGCATTGAAGCGAGCGCTTCAATAACCAAATCACTGTAAACAGTACCCGTTGGGTTGCTGTACTTCGGGACGCACCACATCCCTCGGATGGAGGTATCTTGGGCAACCAGGGCGCGGACTTCATTCATGTCCGGGCCATCGTCCAGCATCGCAACAGGGATCAAGCGAATGCCGAAAGCTTCACAGAGCGTGAAGTGACGATCGTATCCCGGCACAGGGCAAAGAAAGGCCACCGACTCCTTTTCTTGCTGCCACGGCCGTATAGATCCGGGTACTCCGCCGCGCATGGCGAACGACAGACAGTCATACATAAGCGCAAGGCTTGAGTTGCCGCTGACCACTACCTGGCTTTCAGGCACTCCCAGCACTGGTGCAAACAGCCTACGAGCTTCAGGGATACCCTGTTGCCCCATGTAGTTTCGGCAATCCGTACCGTCCTCTGCGAGGTAATCCCCAATCCCTGGCAGCTCTAGCAACTTATTCGAGAGTTCGAGCTGCTCGCTACTGGGAACCCCGCGAGCCATGCTAATCGACAATTTCAACTCGCAGAGGCGAATGTAATCATTCTGCGCGCGCGCATGCAGCTGTGAAAGATCTTCCCTGGAGAGATCATCCAGTTTCATTTGTTAAGCCTCTGACTATTTTGAATACCCAGCAAACGTCGGGACAGTTCGGTAAGTGTCTGTACAGCAAGTGATTCGGAATCAGCTATAAAAGTTGCTCCGCCGGCCAACAATCCCATCAGAGCCCGAGCGGCAATATCGACATCTGAAACATTGAAAATGCCAGTTGAGACGCCTCGCTTGATAATCGCGATAAGCTCCTTGCGGTACCGCTCATCTTGAGCAACGACCGTCGCGCGCTGGGCCCCTTTTAGATTTTTGAGCTCGAGCATTACCAAGTCTTCCTCTCTAGCGTTTCGCAATACGCGACCCACATGGAACGAGATGAAGGCATTGAGCTGCGTTAACGCGCTGGCGCGTTTTGGCTTGATGGTCAGCCAGTCGTTTAGACGCTGCTGTAGCAAGGAATCCAGCACCTCTTCGAGCACATCGATCTTGCTAGGAAAATGGTAGTACAGGCTGCCGGCCTGCATGCCCGCCTTCCTAGCCAAACTGCGCATCGACATTGCAGAAAAGCCGCCCTCCATAATCAGATCAATAGCAGCGTTCACAATGAGCTGATCAGAGCCCACCTCAGTTGTTACCGCATTTGCCTGGTGCATATGGATAAAAACCTTGAGTTAACGGAGTTCAAATAGGGGCTGCGCGAAGCCAATGACTTGCCCTTCATGAGCAATAGCCGCGACCAGAACTCCTGAACAATTTGCTTTAACTTCCTCCAGCAGCTCGTCGTTCTGCAGAAAGGCAACGATCTGACCTTCCTTGATCTCACTCCCGACCTTTACAAACGGCTCATCTCGCTGAGGATGAGCGAGATGCAGGACGCCCATGGACGGCGAGTGGATAATTTTGCAAGGCTCCTCCCCTACTTTCTCAAGGTGATCAGTGGGTGATGCAGCGTTCGCCTTGGCGTCGAACTTGAGGCTTAAACAGGCACCCGCCTGCTCAAATTCAAACGCTCTCAGAGAATGCTTTTGAAGCAGAACCACAACCTTTTCGATGAATTCGGGGCTCATTGCGACGTCTCCTTATCCTGATCGAGATAGCGTTCTAGATGGTGAATATCGAATCCCCCTTGAACGAAACCTGGTTCGCTCATCAGGCGTTGATGCAGCGGGATATTGTGTTTTATGCCAGTGAGCTGCGCCTCTCCCAAAGCACCAGCCATACGGTTGATGGCTTCCTCTCGGGTGGCACCATGCGCGAGAAACTTGGCGACGAGCGAGTCATAGTGGGGAGGTACCTGATAGCCCGAATACAGGTGACTATCAATGCGAATACCTGGCCCTCCAGGTGGTAGCCAAGACTTCACAGTCCCTGGGGCCGGGACAAAACTGAACGGATCTTCAGCATTAATCCTGCATTCGACAGCATGGCCCCGAAGGATGACTTGGCTTTGATTGATCGACAGCGGGAAGCCTTGAGCGATCAGCAGTTGCTCGCGCACGATATCTACCCCTGTTACCAACTCGGTAACAGGATGTTCAACTTGAACTCGGGTGTTCATCTCGATGAAAAAGAACTCACCGTTCTCATAGAGGAATTCGAATGTGCCGACGCCCCTGTAACCAATCAGTTGGCACGCCTTCACACAGCGCTCGCCGATGAATTCAATAGCCTCTCTATCGACGCCTGGTGCCGGGGACTCTTCGATAATTTTCTGATGGCGCCGTTGCATCGAGCAGTCGCGCTCGCCAAGCCATACGGCGTTGCCAAAATTGTCAGCCAGAATCTGGATTTCGATATGGCGGGGATGCTCTAGAAACTTTTCCAGATACACCTCAGGATTACCAAAGGCTCGCCCGGCCTCCTCACGCGTCATGGCCACCGACTCATTCAGCTCAGCCGGCGTGCGGACAATGCGCATACCGCGCCCTCCACCGCCTCCAGATGCTTTTACAATGAGCGGATATCCACACGTCTCAGCAATGTGGCGAACCTGCTCAGCATCATCAGGCAGTGCACCTGGTGAGCCCGGGACACATGGAACACCTGCTTCCAGCATCGCTTGCTTGGCCGAAACCTTATCGCCCATCAGGCGGATGGATGCAGAGCTGGGCCCAACAAAAACGAGTCCTGCTGCTTCGATGTCGGCAGCAAATCCTGCATTTTCAGCCAGGAAGCCATAGCCCGGGTGGATAGCCCCGGCGTCTGTCAGCTTCGCAGCTTGAAGCAGGCGCTTGGAGTTCAGATAACTTTCGCTTGCCGCAGCCGGGCCGATGCAAATGGCTTGGTCAGCCAATGCCACATGGCGCAGACCTGCATCAGCTTGAGAGTGCACTGCGATAGTTCGCAATCCTATGTCCCTGGCAGCTCGCAATACACGTAACGCAATTTCACCGCGGTTTGCGATAAGTACACTGTCAAATAGCGGCTTACTCATGATCGTCCATCGCCTCGATTGTGAACAAAGGGCTGCCGGCTTCAATCATCTCGCCGTCATTTTTAAGGATTGCCACAACGCGACCACTACGATCAGCCTCAATGGGATTGAGCATCTTCATGGCCTCAACGATTGCCAGCGTCTGCCCTTCCTCGACAACATCCCCCACCTCAACAAAGGGCGGTTTGTCTGGTGAAGGGGAGCGATAGAAAATTCCTACCAAACTGGAGGACACTGAATAGCCTGACTTATCTGATGACACGGATGGAGTTTCTTTTGAGTCATCTTGGGTCGACATGCCAGCAGGAGTGATGTTGGCGGTAACCAGCCCACGCTGTGCGGGAACGCCTTCGGTCAGACCGTGCAAGCCGAGGCGGATGCGACAGTCTCCCTCGCTGTATTCCAGCTCCGCTACTTTCGAGCGTTCGACAATTTCGATCAGGCGCTCGATAAACTCTATGTTCATATCTCTTCTCGCTTTGACGATACCGTCAGTCATTCGCTTAACGCTCAAACGAAACTGGCAATGACAACGTTTTGGGTTTCCAGAGTGCTTCGCACATGGGCGGCGATTGCGACAGCAGCCGGTGTATCGCTATGGACACAAATTGAATCGATGGGGCATGGAATGATCTTGCCCGATAGGGTTTCGATACCTTGAGCACGCACCATTCGTACAACCCGATCTGCAGCTTCGTTAGGGTTGTGGATTACTGCACCAGGCAATTTGCGTGAGACGAGATGCCCTTCTTCGGTATAAGCACGATCGGCAAAAATCTCCGAGCGCACTTCAAGGCCCATTTCGGAAGCAATGCGCGCCTGGTGTCCCAGGGCAATAACCAGACAGATCAAAGAAGGGTCTACAGCATGGATAGCGCGGCATACTGCGGCAGCGACGTCCGGATCAGTTTGCGTCAGATTTCCGAGTGCGCCATGAGCCTTGACGTGCGTGAGCGTATGCCCGGAAAAACTCGCCATAGCTTGCGAGGCACCGATCTGGTACGCCACTAACCGCTCAATTTCTGATACTGAGAATGGAATATTGCGACGGCCAAAACCCCACAGGTCGGGAAAGCCGGGATGTGCGCCCACGGCAACTCCACGATCTTTTGCCAATGCGTAGGTAGCAGCCATGATGTCAGGGTCGCCACCATGAAAGCCGCAAGCGATATTGGCAGAACTGACGATGTTCAAGATGGCTTCATCATCGCCCATCGTATATGCGCCAAAACCTTCGCCCATGTCCGAGTTCAAATCGACCGTCAATGAGTGTTGTGACATGAAAATATTCTCATAAAAAAGTGGGCCTGCCGGCCAGTCAAAGGGTCAGGCCCAACGTCCGTTCCAGCGTATTGAGTTCATGATCCAGCTGCTTCTGTGCTTCGATAGCTTCAGCCAGGTCAATCTCCAGAAATCGCAGTTTGCTGCCGACCGGCGCTTGAGCGAGCAGCGACAAGTCCGCGTCGATGACGTTGGCAATTTTTGGGTAGCCACCACACGTATTGGCCTCCGCCATCTGAATAATGGGCTGGCCAGAAGGAGGTACTTGAATCGTGCCGGGAAGAATTCCATGCGATAAAAGTTCCAGCGGGCTGCGTAACTTGAGCTCCGCACCGCTAAGTCGCATGCCCATGCGATTGGTTTCCTGGGTCACCTGCCAGAGCTCAGAAAAAAAACGCTCACGGGCCTCGTCCTTGAAATCCTCATACTGCGCAGCAGGCAATACACGGATGACGGTTTCTGTAGTCAATGACGGCATCTCACGAACACCAGAGAGTCCGTAGCTTCCGGGACTTTTCGCTCGGGGAGGATTCATCGTAAGTTGGTCGCCACGGATAAGGCCACGCCCCTGAAAACCTCCAAAACCACTCTTCAAGTCCGTCGCGCGTGAGCCCATTAGCACCGGAACATCGATGCCTCCTGCAAAGGCCAAGTAAACGCGCGCGCCTCGACGCGGGGCGTGAATAATCAATATCTGGCCAGCTTTGCCATTACACGCCCAATTGGGTGGTAACTCGAGGTCATCCAAGAGAGTTGGAGCGTCTGCACCGGTCATCGCAAAACGACAGTCCGTTACGAACCTCAGACGCATCGGAAAAAGGACAATCTCCAGACCCGCGTAATCAGCTGGATTACCCACCATGATGTTGGCAGTGCTTAACGCCAGCCTGTCCATAGCACCCGATTGGCCAACCCCAATATTGAGGTAACCCTTACGCCCTAAATCCTGAACAGAGTTCAAGGCGCCAGTAGATAGAATTTCGATCATGATTCAATTCCAGCGATGCTGAAGCGAATGCGATCACCTGGTTGCAAGAACGATGGAGACTCACGCTGCTGGTCGAATAGTTTCAGTTCTGTTCGACCAATGACGTGCCAACCGGAAGGGGCCGCGCACGGCATGATCCCCGCCTGGGTACCACCAATAATGATCGCGCCCTCCTCCAGCCGCATCCGCGGAACTGAGCGGCGGGGGGTTGCGAGCTTAGGGTTCAATCCAGATAAGTATGGGAATCCCGGCATCGCGCCGACACAGGCAACCTGATAAAGCGCCTCGCTGTGCAGCCGTATGAAAGTTAGGACGTCCATCTTCGCTAGCTCGGCGATGACAGCTAAATCCTCACCCTGATGACCACCATAGATAACCGGTACGTCGATCTCTCGTCCCACTTGCTCATTCACAGTCACATGCGACCAAGCGTGAAAAAGCTGCTCCGTGAGTGCACCGACTGAAGTGTCCGCGGGTGAGTAAACGACCAGCAAATTGTTCATTCCTGGCACAACTTCACGCACACCCGGCAATTGAGTCATCAGGTTCGCCGTCGCTAGCACACGCTGTTGTACTGGCTCACTGAATCCAGCTGAAGTGGCATCAAGAAATAGACCTTGGCTGCCCGCAATGCAGATTTTTGGCAAGGGATCGAGAGAGGACATATCAACGACTCACTCGTTAACAGGAACGGTGTAGTTGAGGATGAGGCGACCGCCATCTGGATAGATTGTTTGACCAACAATGTAAGACGCGTCCTCACTCGCCAGGAATGACGCAACACTGGCCACCTCTGACGCTTGACCTACGCGTGCGATTGGAGTGCGAGACAATACGGTGTGCCGCTGTGCAGGGCTGGCCATTACCGAGTTCATCACCAGATCGGTCGCAATCGTTCCTGGGCCGATGGCATTGACCCGGATTCCATGCGAGATCAAACCAACGGCCATAACGGCTGTCAGTTGCTTGATTCCACCTTTCGAAACTGCGTACGCAACCGCGGTAGGGTTGGCGAGCACTGCATTGATAGACGACATGTTGATGATCGAACCTTTGATCCCCTTTTCGATCATGACGCGGGCGGCAGCCTGGCCGATCAAAAAAGGAGACTTCAGGTTAACGCGCTGAGTTTTATCAAAGGCGTCTTCGGGGTAATCAACGAAGTCCGCGGTGATGATAATTCCGGCGTTGTTTACGACGATATCCAGCGAGCCAAAATGATCCACTGCCTTCGCTACAATGGCCTTGGCCATGGCTGAGGAAATATCGCTCAGATCAGCGGCATACCACGTTGCGTTTTCACCCAGGCGCTCGGCCTGTGCACGAACTTTATCCTCTTGCACATCGACCAATACCACCTTGGCGCCGTCAGCCAAAAAGCGCTCGGCACAAGCCAAACCCAAACCCTGAGCAGCACCCGTTACCAGTGCGACCTTGTTAGCATGTTTCATAGGTACTCCCGTTCACTTTGGATAATAGAAAACTTATTTCGAAGTTTTTTAGGCAGGCACATCAACAAACTCATTAACGAGTTGGAACGACATGGTCAGTGGCCTCCCAGGTATGCGTTGCGAACTTCATCGTTGGTCAGTAGCTCGTGGCCGGTGCCTGTGAGACGAATCTCACCGTTGACCATTACGTAGGCACGATCCGACAGCTTCAGGGCGTGGTTGGCGTTCTGCTCCACCAGGAAGATCGTCATCCCGGTTGCCGCAAGCTCACGCAGAGTGGAGAAAATCTGTTTAACGACGATTGGTGCCAGCCCCAGGCTTGGCTCATCCAGCAGCAACAGCTTGGGACGGCTCATCAGGGCACGTGCAATGGCCAGCATTTGCTGTTCGCCGCCGGACATCGTCATCGCACGCTGGTTCCTGCGCTCCTTGAGGCGTGGGAACAGTTCGAACATGCGCTGCATGTCTTCGCTGGCGTGTTTGTCCCCGATCGGGATGGTGCCCATCATCAAGTTCTCTTCCACCGACATATCGGGGAACACACGGCGACCTTCCGGCGACTGCGCAATGCCGTTAGAGGCAATGTAGTGCGACGACTTGTGGGTGATCTCGGTGCCTTGAAAGATGATCTGCCCGTAAGCTGCACGCGGCTGACCGAAGATCGACATCAGCAGTGTGGACTTACCCGCTCCGTTGGAACCGATCAGGCTGACAGTTTCGCCTTCGTTAATTTCCAGCGAGACTTTCTTCAGCGCCTGAATCGGCCCGTAGTACACGTCAATCTCTTTTAGTTCGAGGATCGGCTTTCTCATACCAACTCCTCCTCATCTGCGCCCAGATACGCAGCAATCACTTTCGGATCGTTGCGGATCTGTTCCGGCTTTCCCTTGGCGATTACATTGCCGTGGTCGAGCACGACGATATCGTCAGAAATCCCCATGACCATGCCCATGTCATGCTCGATCAGCACGATGGTCATGTCATGGTCGTCGCGTAGGTAGCGAATCATCCCGCTCAGCGCTTCGGTTTCCTGTGGGTTTAGACCGGCAGCTGGTTCGTCCAGGCATATCACCTGCGGACGGGTGCACATGGCGCGGGCGATTTCCAGCCGGCGTTGCTGACCATAGGAAAGCTCCCCGGCCAGGCGGTTGGCGCAATCCACCAGATCGACCACTTCCAGCCAGTAGAAAGCGGTGTTCATGGCGTCCTCCTCAGCCTTGCGGTAACCCTTGGTGTTGAGGATCCCGGCAACCATGCTGCGGTTGACCCACATGTGCTGGGCGACCAAAAGGTTCTCGATAACGGACATCTCCTTGAACAGACGAATGTTCTGGAATGTCCGTGCAAGCCCTGCACGGTTCACCAGGTGCGTACCGCCGAACATCTTGTAGAACAGACGTCTGGCGAAGCGGTTTGGCGAGATGAAGTCGGTGGGGAGAAATTGTTCACCAAGCAACTGAATTACATTGGTCTTCTTGCCGCGAGCATTAAGTTCTATACGCCCGCCTGTTGCCTTGTAGAAACCGGTCAGGCAGTTGAACACGGTGGTCTTGCCCGCACCGTTAGGGCCAATCAAGGCAAAAATAGAATTACGGCGCACCTGCAGGCTAACGTCGCTCAGGGCTTTGATGCCACCGAAGTGCATCACCAGGTTTTCAACAGACAGAACGATTTCGTTGCTCATGACGCGCCCCCTACTTTGGCCATCACGCCCTTGCGTGGACGTACACCGGTACGGCTGACACGGATCAGGCCACGTGGGCGCCACATCATCATCAGCACCATCAAAACGCCGAACAGCAGCACGCGGTACTCTGCGAAGCTGCGTAGCATCTCCGGCGCGACAGTCAGCACAAATGCGGCGATCACAACACCCACAGTTGAGCCCATGCCGCCGAGTACGACGATGGCGAGAATCAGCGCAGACTCAAAGAAGGTGAACGAGGTCGGGTTGACGAAGCCTTGATAGCTGGCAAAGAACACCCCGGCCAGACCTGCAGTCGAGGCACCAATGGCGAACGCCGAGAGCTTGACCAGGACGTGATTCAGACCCATAGAGCGGCAGGCGATTTCATCTTCACGCAAGGCCTCCCATGCGCGACCGATCGGCATGCGGGTCAGGCGATGCTTGATGTACAGCACAGCCAGCACCACCAAAAACAGCACGACATAAATGAAGATGAATTTGAGGTTGGGGTTGTAATCCATGCCCAGCAATTGGTGGATCGGTATTCCCCCCCCTTTCGCCTGCCTGCCGAACTCTATGCCCATGAATGTAGGTGCGGGCACCGGCAAGCCGTTAGGGCCGCCAGTGAAGGACAGCCAGTTGTTGAGCACCAGTCGAATGATTTCACCGAAGCCCAAGGTCACAATGGCCAGATAGTCGCCATGCAGCCGCAACACTGGAAAGCCCAATAGGCAACCGGCGAACCCGGCAGCAATCGCGGCCAGTGGCAACACAGACCAGAACCCGAGCCCCAGGTACTGATATCCCAATGCCAGGCCATAAGCCCCGATCGCATAAAAGCCGACATAACCCAAATCCAAAAGACCGGCCAGACCGACCACGATGTTCAGGCCAAGCCCCAGAAGCACGTAGATCAGACCAAGGATGACCACGGTAATCAGGTACTTGTCAGCGAAGGCAGGAAAGATCAGAGCGGCGAGCACCACCAGTGGCATGATCCAGAGCAGGCGTGATCTGTGATCAGGCTTTAGGACATGCACACCACTGTCGGCGTGAGTGAAGCGATGGGATAACCGCTGCCCTGTTTGAGTTTGTAGAAACAGGCTCAACGCAAAACGTCCAGCCATGACAATCGCTGTCATCCACGCTACTCGTGCGGGTTGCCAGTTGAAGCTGTAACCGTCCAGAACAACACCCACAACTGGGCCAAAAACGATCAACGCCAAGAGGCCAGCGACCAACGTCTCGATAAGGCTTTTTTTGATATCGTAGGATTTGAAGCGATGCGCTTCATTCCCTAGTGCTTTATTCAGGGTTATGGAAGACATGCTCACACCTTTGTAACTAGGGGGCGGCCAAGCAGGCCTTGTGGTCTCAGGATCAGGATGAGTACCAGCAGCGCGAAGCTAAAAACGTCCTTGTAATCGCTGTTAACCATCCCGGCGAATTGCGATTCAGCAACACCCAAAATCAAACCACCAAACATGGCCCCTGGTAACGACCCAATCCCACCGAGTACTGCTGCTGTGAATGCCTTTATGCCGATGATGAAACCTGCATAAAAATCAAACGTGCCGTAGTTCATCGTGATCAGAACACCTGCCAAAGCGGCCATGGCAGCGCCAATGATGAACACGTAAGAAATAACCCGATCCGTATTGATCCCCAGAATCGAGGCCATTTTTCGGTCTTGCTGCACGGCGCGACACATCCGTCCAAGCTTCGTGCACTTGATCAGCCACGTGAGGATCGCCATGCCGACGAAAGCTGCAATCAGGATGAAAATCTTGGTGTAGGTAAGCTGAACAAAGCCGGTGCCGATCGAAAACCTCATCGATCCTTCAAGCAAGGTAGGCACGCCCTGCTGATGCGCGCCCTGGCTGATTTGCACATAGTTCTGCAGGATCAGAGACATGCCTATGGCACTGATCAACGGTGCCAATCGGGTCGAGTTACGCAGCGGTTTATAGGCCACGCGCTCAATCACCAAGCCATAAACACCGGTGACCACGATTGTGAAAACCAGAGTGCCTAGAATGAGGAAGGGAAACGACTGGACGCCAAAAAAAGAAAATACTGCCAACCCGATAGCGGCCAAATACGCAGAGACCATATACACATCGCCATGGGCGAAGTTGATCATCCCGATAATGCCGTAGACCATGGTGTATCCGATCGCAATCAGCCCATACACAGAGCCAAGCGTCAGGCCATTCACCATCTGCTGAAGAAAGATGCCGTCCACGATTAGAATTCCGTCAGTGAATTGAGAAACACGCACCCTGCGCTCGACCCGTTAACGGGTCGAGGCAAGTGAGCACCCGGTCAAAGTTGCTTGTATTTGCCGTCGGGGCCCCACTGGTACATCACATAATCGGAAACCTTCAGATCACCGTTTTTATCCCACTCTTTATTACCAATCGCAGTAGGTACCGGATGGCTCTTCAACCAAGCAGAAGCCTTCTCACCGTTGGTGCTTTTGGTCGCATTGAACGCTGCCGCTAATGCTTGAACCGAAGAATAGGAATACAGGGTGTAGCCTTCAGGCTCGTACCCATTGGCTCGGAATTTTTCAACAACCGATTTGCCAGCAGGGTTGTTACGCGGATCAGCCCCGAACGTCATCATCACGCCGTTGACGTACTGAGCCCCCCCGGCGGCGCTGACTAGCTCATCAGTCACGATGCCATCGCCAGAAATGAATTTCGCTGTCACACCCTGCTCACGCAGCTGCCGTACAAGCGGGCCAGCCTCTGGGTGCAAACCACCGAAATAAACCACTTCAGGATCGGTCGCTCGAATTTTAGTAACGAGGGCATTGAAGTCTTTCTCTCCACGGGTCAGTCCCTCGTAAAGCACTTCCTTTACACCCTTTTTGTTGAGCTCAACCTTTGTTGCGTCGGCCAGGCCCTGACCGTATGTGTCCTTGTCATGAATAATCACGACTCGCTTGGCTTTAAGGACATCAACGATGTAATCGCCTGCGACAATGCCCTGCTGATCGTCACGTCCACAGTTACGGAAAACTGTCGGCAACCCACGCTCAGTCACTTTGGGGTTGGTTGCTGCCGGACTAATGGTGATGACTCCAGCATCAGCGTAAATCTCATTCGTCGGAATAACCGAGGACGAACAGAAGTGACCGACCACTGCGACCACTTTGTCTGATTCGATCAGCCGGTTCGCAACAGCCACAGCTTGCTTTGGGTCACAAGCATCGTCGCCCTTCACGAGGCGAATCTTGTCGCCATTGACACCACCATCTTTATTTATGACGTCAGCGGCAGCCTGTGCCCCGCGCCAAACCTGATCCCCGTAAGCTGCATAGGTGCCCGTAAAAGGCCCTGCCACACCGATCACCACATCAGCATGAACGACACCACTGACTAACGCAGCTGCCAAGGTTGTACTCACCAAAAACGGTTTCGCTTTACCACTCATATCGCTCGCTCCAAGGTAGAACAGCTCTATTGCGACCCTCAGCTCCAAACCGCAAACTGCACAACGCGACTGAAAAAGAAGGTCTTTAAGGGATCAGCAGAAGAAAGTTGGCAAACTCTGGGAAGCCGCCCGCCAACATCAAGGGCTTATTTTATTGATCTTCATATGGGTGCCGGCCCTGGCATGTGTGCTCATTCTGCCGACAACATGCGGGAACTGGCTTGCACTAACACAGCCGATTCGATGCGGTTTTTTGCATAGCATGCGGGCAAGCGGGCGCGAAATCCCCCACCTGGATACAGCAGCGTCCAAATGAAAAAAGTCGGATAAGCGAGGAGTTACTGAGCCTGAAGGCTCAGTCGGTACTGCTGAGGGGTGAAGTGCGTTGCGGCTTTGAACTGACGAGAAAATGCGCTGTGATCAGCATAGCCGCACTCGCCAGCGATGTCGGTGATACTGGCTTGCGACTCCTCCAACAATCGACAGGCCTTGTCTATACGAATCCGGATGAGCATCTGCTTGGGCGTAAGCTGGAAGATCTCTTTCGTTAAACGCTCCAGCGTATCAACGGACAGATTGACGCTCTGGGCAACATCCGAAATAAGTAGTTTTTGATCGCTATCTGTTTCCAGAATTCGTATGAAATCCATCAGTCTTTTATAGCTACTTTTTTTCTCATCCGGTCTGGGCAAAATTCGCGATATCCCGACCAGGCCAAAATTCCCCGTCACCGGATCCTTGAATTGGAATTTAGAGCTGAGACACCATTGCTTCCTTCCGTCAGCAGAGAAATACAAACGAAGCAGATCCACGATTTTTTTCCCGTCGTTGATCACGCTCATATCCTGAGCCAACGTGTTGTGACCTGTACCAGGAAAAAGCTCATCGGCGGTTAAGCCTATAACCTGCTGCTTGCTACGCATTCCTGCCTGATCAACGATCGCCTGATTGACCATTACATAGCGTGCTTGACTGTCTTTGACGAAAAACATCACATCAGGGAGTCGATCAAACACCTGCTCCAGCAATGGCAGGTTTTCGTCGACGCTACGTAGCAAATCATCACACCTGAACATGTTTGCATCCGATCCAACACTTACTGGGATTTACCTTACACCAGCCTAGCCAGAGGCATAGGGGAAAATCAAGGTATCTCATTGTGCAACCTCCCGCTAGAAGCCCGCCAAGGATACCGCACCCCATGGGGGCATCATCTACCAAGCGCGCACCGAACATGCTCAAGAAATGCTAGTAAACATACAAGCTGAGGAGGAACCTGCGTTAACTCAACGTGACAATCCTAGATCGCGCGGGCAAAAATGACTATGCAGAAAGCCGTAAAAATCCACGGAGTAAATCACAAGCCACCGCTACCCGGTTACAGCAGACTGTGCCGAGTTCGCTACTTGAGGATTTCCCCGTGACCCACCCAACCGATTCAGTTGTCATCATCGGCGGCGCCATCATCGGCAGCTTCGTCGCTTACTTCCTGCGACGTGAGGGCCATAAAGGTTCGATCAAAGTTATCGAGCGCGATAGCACCTATCAGTTCTCTTCCACTGCGCTATCCGCGTCCTCGATCCGCACCCAATTCGGCTGCCCATTCAACATCAATATGAGCCTGTTCAGTGCAGGAGTTTTCAAAGACATCAAGAAGTGGTTTGGTGAAGATGCCGACATTGGTTTTGAGGAGCGTGGGTATCTCATGCTCGGTTCGCCAGATGGAGCCGACGTGCAACGCACCACAGCTTTGATGCAACGCGAACATGGCGCCACGGTTGATATTCTGACCCCTGAACAAACCAAAGAGCGCTTCCCCTGGATCAACGCCGAAGACCTTGGAATCGCGACCTATGGAGCCGCCAACGAAGGCTGGTTTGACGCTTGGGCGCTACTGCAATTGGTTCGCCGTGAAGCCAAAAAACTTGGCGTTGAATATGTACAAGGTGAAGCCTGCGGCATCACCCAGAGCGATGGCAAAGTCGAATCCGTTCAACTCTCCGACGGAACCAGTTTGCCATGTGCCTGGTGCGTCAACGCCGCTGGGCCGGCAAGCGGAAAAGTCGCAAGCTGGCTGGGGATTGACCTTCCAGTAGAGCCCCGTAAGCGAACCGTCTTTCACATCAAAACACCGGTGCCGACCGAAGGCTTTCCAATGCTCTTTGATAATTCGGGTGCGTGGATTCGTCCGGAAGGCGATGGATTCATTGCTGGTATTGCTCTGGAGGAACCGGTGGACGTACATGCCGAGGGCGACTTCGAGCCGAGCCATCATTTGCTCGAAGAAACACTGTGGCCACTTTTGGCACACCGCATCCCTGAAATGGAACAGATTCGTCTGCAACGGTCGTGGGCAGGTCACTATGAAATGAATCTGCTGGATCATAACGGCGTCGTTGGCGCACACGACCAAATCACCAACTTCGTATTCGCAACCGGTTTCTCCGGCCATGGAGTCATGCACTCCCCCGCAACTGGCCGCGGAGTGGCTGAACTGATCGTTCACGGCAAATACCAGACTCTGGATCTGTCGCCCTTAGGTTATGAGCGCATACGTGACAATCAGCCCATCGTTGAGTCGGTTATCTACTAACTCCTGCGCGAGCCGGCATCGTCCGGCTCGCTATGCGATGCATCCTCGGTTACCTAGCGGAATTGAACGTGACAGCTGTCTCGAAAGTACTCATCCCCTCCTCCTCCCACCAGCAAAACCAAGTGCCATCTGACTTACCAGCTGCCTCGGGATACATCGAGACAGGAACCCCTGAGTTTCGTAAAACCTCATGGGCACTTCTAGCGGGTGGGTTTTCCAGTTTTGCTCTGCTTTATTGCGTTCAACCGATGATGCCTGCTCTGTCAGAGGCTTTTTCAATCAGTGCAGTCCAGAGCAGTCTCATCTTGTCTGTTTCAACCATTACCTTGGCAATTGGCCTCCTTTTTACTAGCCCAATTTCAGATGCCTTAGGTCGAAAGCGTGTGATGGTGGTCGCATTGATGGGGGCTGCGCTATGCACGATCCTGGAATCGATGATGCCAAACTGGCAAAGCTTGCTAGTGATGCGTGCGCTCCTCGGGTTGTCGCTTAGCGGCATAACGGCGCTTGCTGTGACCTACCTGAGTGAGGAGATACATCCTCGCAACATAGGCGTCGCGATCGGCTTATACATTGGCGGCAGTGCGATTGGAGGTATGTCAGGACGCCTGTTCAGTGGCCTGATTCTGGAGTACGGATCATGGCGCATCGCGGTGGGTGCGATAGGCATAGTTGGTGTGTTTGCCGCAGTACTTTTCTGGCGCTATTTGCCGGAGTCCAGGCATTTCACTCCGCGCGCGATCAACACGAAAAATTTAGTGGGAGGGTTTCTTCTCCACTTCCAAAATTCGGCATTGCGCCTCCTTTTCCTTCAAGCATTCTTGCTGATGGGCAGCCTGGTAACCTTTTTCAACTACATCGGTTATCACCTACTCCAAGGCCCGTTCTTTCTCAGCCAGCAGACAGTCAGTCTGTTGTCTTTTGTGTACCTGACAGGCCTCTACAGTTCGGCCAAAATTGGCTCTTTGGCAGACCGAGTCGGACGACCAAAAGTGTTCTGGAAGATCATTCTCCTGACATTGATCGGCGTAGTGCTCACGCTAGTGAATAATCTCTACTCACTCGTCATTGGCACAGTGATTTTCACCTTCGGTTTTTTTGGTTCTCATGCTGTTGCCAGCAGCTGGATCGGTCGATGTGCGAAGACTGCAAAAGGACAAGCTACGTCCCTTTATCAGATTTTCTTCTACATAGGAGCCAGCGTTGTGGGTACTTGGGGAGGGATGTTCTGGCAGCGTGCTCACTGGCTCGGCGTTGGACTTTTCATCGCTGGCCTGCTGACCGTTTCTCTTCTGATCTCACTGAAACTCGCTCAAAAGGCGGCCAGCCAATCCTGACACTCTGGCCCCGATCACAAAGGAAGAGGTCTGTCCTGAACGACCCGTTTCATGACAAGCGTTGAGGTCAGACGTTGCACGTTGGGCAGCGTTGAAAGGCTCTCATCATAGAGCCTTTGAAACGCAGGTAAATCCTGAGTAATGACGTGCAACAGGTAGTCCGGCTCGCCAAATAATCGTTGAGCGTCGACCACTTGCGGGATATCAACCAGCGCCCTCTCGAAAGCCTCAACCGCTTGCCTGTCACCTTCACGCAATGTGGCAAATACCATGGCGGAAAAGTTAAGGCCCAATGCGCCTGGATCAAGTTGTGCGCGATAACCGAGCAACACACCCGACTCTTCCAGTGCCCGCACCCGTCGATGGCAAGGGGAAAGGCTTAGCCCCACGCGTTCGGCGAGTTCGGTGACCGAAAGGCGACCGTCCTTTTGCAGTTCAGAAAGAATCTTGCGATCAATTCTGTCCATTTAGAAGAATCTCCCCATCTGCAGCAATCCGATGATTATCTTTGGAAGTAAATTCTAACAAGATTTCATTATTCTTCCTCGTATCAGTAATTATTGGAGCGAGACGATGCAGCGAGCGATATGCCAGCAACTGAGGTGGGCAGCACCATGACCTTGAGCGTTTTTGTTGCCTTTTGGGCCGTGTCGATTCTATTCGTCATCACGCCGGGCGCAGATTGGGCCTATGCGATTTCAGCGGGCCTAAAGGGCCGAGTCGTCATACCTGCCGTGGGCGGACTCTTGTCCGGCCATTTGATCGCAACCATGATCGTTGCCGGTGGTGTCGGCACGCTGGTGGCCAACCACCCCACTGCCTTGGCCGTGCTGACCGTTGCCGGGGCAGGTTATTTGCTTTGGTTAGGTCTAAATATGCTTGCCCACCCCGCTACACCACATTCTGATGATGTTCAGGCGTCGAGTTCCTGGAAGCACTGGGCGATCAAGGGGCTTTGTGTAAGCGGGCTGAATCCGAAGGTATTCCTGCTGTTCCTGGCGCTGTTGCCTCAGTTCACCGACGCCGCCGCTGCCTGGCCTGTTCCGATGCAGATGATTGCCCTGGGGCTCATCCACACGGTCAGTTGCGGCGTGATCTATCTGCTGGTCGGATTTGGCTCGCAGGTGGTGCTGCAAGCGCGTCCAGTCGCGGCTCGTTTCGTCAGCCGTTTCTCCGGCGCGGCTATGATCATCATCGCGGTCGTTCTGCTCACCGAGCAGGTGCTGGGTTGATCCATTTTCTAAACGAGGCAAACACCATGACCGATCAACCTTCACCATATGGCGGTGCTCCACAAGTCTCCAAGGCGCCACGAATCCGGATTCCGCATCTGAAACAGATGAAAGTAGAGGGGCAGAAATGGGCGATGCTCACCGCGTATGACATGTACAGCGCAGCTATTTTCGAAGAAGCCGGAATACCCGTCCTGCTAGTCGGCGACTCTGCGTCCAACAATGTCTACGGTAATGAATCCACGTTATCCATTACCGTTGACGAACTGATCCCTCTGGTTCGTGCAGTAAGCCGTTCGACACAACGAGCACTGGTAATTGCTGATCTTCCATTCGGCTCTTATCAGGCCTCGGCGGAGCAGTGCTTCCACACAGCCGTACGTTTCATGAAAGAAGCTGGAGCGCATGCGGTCAAACTCGAGGGTGGTATCGAAATGCTGCCTCAGGTCGAGAAACTCGTGAGTTCAGGCATACCCGTCATGGCGCACATTGGCTTCACCCCACAGATGGAACATCAACTGGGAGGCTACCGTGTCCAAGGTCGGGGCGAAGATGCGCAGCGCTTGATAGACGCAGCCAAAGCGCTTGAGGCCGCCGGTGCCTTTGCTGTTTTGATTGAGATGGTGCCCGGTGATGTGGGTCGAGCGATCTCTGAAGCCATTTCAATCCCGACTGTCGGGATTGGAGCAGGTAACCAATGCGATGCCCAGGTGCTGGTCTGGCAGGACATGGCCGGGCTACGCAGCGGATGTCTGCCGCGATTCGTCAAACAGTACGCAGATCTTCGATCGGTACTTCACACGGCAGCGAGGGACTTTGCGCTTGAGGTGAATGCAGGAACATTTCCAGGCCCTGAACATACTTTTTAGGTGCCTCCCCTCACCTTCCAAGGAGTTGTGATGAAAAGTCCAAGAGAACGTGCTGCCGAAGGTCTTGAGGTCGGAGACCGGTTCACGATAGTCCGCTGTTTTTCCGAGGACGATATTCGTCAATTCGCTCAGATTTCTCGCGACTACAACCCGGTTCACTGCGACGCACGCTACGCGGATCTGCGCAAGTTCAAGGCGCCTATTGCTCATGGCCTGCTGACAGCCAGCCTCCTCACCGAGATTGGGGGGCAAATAGGATGGCTAGCAACAGGAATGAGTTTCGAGTTTAAACGACCGGTATACGCGGAAGAACAGATCACCTGTCACTGGCTCATCACTGAAGTAGATGAACGCGGTCACGCAAAAGCCGAAGTCAGGATACTTAACGCAGAAGGAATCCCGGTGATGGAGGCGACGACTTCCGGCGTTCTGCCTGGAACTGAAGAGCGTAAGCGCCTGAAACAGATGCTTGCTGATGGAGATCCCACCAACGGCGCTACTCACGTCCTCAGTTGATCGCTTGTAACAGGTGGAGGGTGTCGGCGTTCTGTTGCTTGATTTGGATGGCAGCCCATCGAGATGAGCTGCGTTCTCAAGCGCCCTTTCGCCACCAGCCAATATCAGCCATCAGCAACAACCTACGCCTACCGGTTATACGGTATCGGTTGTGTAGCAGTGATAATCGATGTGTGTCTGAACTACTAATAGCGTCGTAGGATTCTTCAACGAGAGCAGAACTCACAACAGGAAGCAGCAAACTTGCAACGCAAAACGTTGAAGAGTGATGGCAAGCTACGATCGCGGCGCATTATCAACGATTGCACGTCCGGATGAGTCGCCACGCATCGACGTTTGGGAGTTTTCAGCGTTCATATCAACCCCCGTCGCGTTGGGCAGGCACATCGCCGCAAGGAAGGCGATCAGATATGAACAGATAGCGAATACTCCCATGGCGGTGGAAAGCCCCATGCTCGTAGAAGCAAAACCGACGGCGGCTGGCATGATCGAGCCGAAGCCGCGGCCAAAACTGGTACAAAAACCTGCGCCATTGGCACGGATGCGCGTGGGATACAGTTCAGCAAAGGCTACCGGCAACCCAGATGCCAGTCCACCCTGGAAAGCTCCCAGCAACAAGCCCAGGCCCAACGTTACAGCCATGTTGATCGGTGCGAAGGTATAGACCGAAACCACGCAGGCCTGGCAGATCAAAAACAGCATGAACGCCTTGCCGCGACTGATGTTGTCGCTGATACGGCCATAGATGAAGGGCCCCAACAGCGAACCGATGATGTTCACTGCCAGATATCCGGATGTCGACGCCACAGGCAGGTTTAGCACCATGCGCATGTATGTAGGGAGCCAGGTGATCATGATGTAGGCGCCGCCGAAGATACCGCTGGCCAGTACCGTGCTGATTAACGTCACACAACGGTGCTCACTGCCGAAAATTTCCCGCAGGTTCATTTTCTTCGGCGTGCGGCTGGCTTGAGTAAGCGCCTCGGATTCCGACACCAGCCGCCGAATGAACCAAATCAGGAGCGCCGGCAAAAGCCCAATGGCAAAGAAGGCGCGCCAAGCGATGTCTTCTGGCAGCCAGGCGAATACGACCGGCATCAAGGTAAGCGAAATCGCGTATCCGACGGCGTAGCCACTTTGCACCGAAGCAGCAACACGCCCCCGCAAGGCCGGCGAAATGGCTTCACTGATCAAAACCGCGCCGACCACCGCTTCCCCGCCGTAGCCGAAACCCTGTAGAAACCGCACTGGCAGGAACTGCCAGAAGCTACTGCATAAGACTCCCAACCTGGACTGGCCAGGGTTGATGATCAGCACAAGCAAGATCGCAGAAAAAACTCCAATCCCACTGCGGCGCATCTGAACACACCTCAAGCTCCTCGGCGAAGCCGCTCAGAAATCTTCGAAGCGAGTCTTGAGCTTCGACAAGCGATTGACCATATCGCAGCGGATCGAGCTGCGGTAAAACGTTCTGGATAACGAAATCACTGCATTCCTCGACTGTATAGCTATCCGTCAGCTCGACATAGAACTCTTCGCCTGACTCCGATACCAAGACGAGAGATATCAGCTTTGAGTTCTGTTTGAGCTGGGTAAATTCGCAATCTAGGAATATCTTCAACGCCTTATCCTTTGCAACGTCAGTCGTCTCCCCAGGGATCGAATTTGTCTCCATACCTAGCGTGTAAGGCGCGATTGCGCTCGATCCGCCTGATCCACGGATCGTAGTCCTCTGGCAAAGCGGCGAGCTTAGCGCTGATGATCATTTGCACCGTGTCATCACGCAGTAACCTGCTGGTCAGCTCAAGGTATTCGCCACGCGTAACAACACCGTAAAAGGCGTGATTGTCTTTTACGTAGCGGTCGGTCATTCCCACCCGTAAATGGCCATATTTTTCTACGTCAACGGGGTAGATGTCCTCTAGGCTGAGGTATCCCATATCGAACTCCAAGCTAGAAATGTAATCGCTGAATAGCACTGCCTGCGCACACCTCAATATTCAAAGACGCAACCGATAGCGTGCACCCTCAGTGAAATCGTCTTTTCGCGCCAGCGCCTACAAAACCCGGCCAACATCAGGCGACTTAGTGTGCGCTGATAGCCTCCGCTCAGTTACCACCGTTCCGAGAATTCGCTTGAACACACCAAACGCACGTGCCGATTTCAACAACCTGATCAACGCACCGAAATTTTCCGATGACCCCATTGGGCACCGCCAGAGAAAGCGGTGGCAGCTCATCGCTGAAGACATCTACAAAAGCACATCCAAAGAGGCGTTGCTCGAAGCCAGGGGCAGAGCCGAAGGCTACATCCACGGTCTTGTGGACGCTGGGCATTTGTCGACGAGAGACACCGATCGCGACTATCTCATTTTGAGCATCGTCCAGCGGAGGCGTGAGTTTTTGCAGAAACTGCTGAACGAGTACGGTTACTGAGCCAAGGTGAGCGGTGAATCCGCCCGATGGCGCGAGCGTTACGGGACAGATGCCGCTTGAAGCGCTCCGCATGGTTAACTCGGAGCGCATCAGACTAAAACCGTAAGAGGCCTAGCAAGCGAATGTTCAAAGGTCTGACGGAGCTCGAGCAATGAGCTTGTCCTGAATGGACTCCCATTCCTCCATTGAAATGAACACCACAGTCCCGCGTTCTCCATCAACGAAAACCGGTTTGCGAGTCGTGATCACCTGGTCGAGCAACTCGTCAAAATGGGCTATTGCCTTAACGACTGACCATCGTTCATCTGCCATATGCCACGGCCCTACCAGGTAATCAAATGATGGCTTTCATACTATCGATTAAAATCTATCGGCGGACTGGAGAAGCTTCAAAAAGCTAGCTCTTCCGAGGCCTCGCTTGAAGCTTGCGATGACGTAATTGCCATCTTGAGTCTCGAGCAACCAAAACCGGCCTTCCTTTCTCGCTGACTGAATTTTACCTGTGAGGAGAATGGAACCATCCGCTCTCTGATAAGCATCGTCATGCTTAGAGTGGTCGAAGGACACCCCGAGGCATGTGTCATCTGCGATCGTCGCGTCGCTGATAAAAGCTGTGATGGGTACGGTGTATTTTCGAAGACTAGCTCGCACCAAGCGACTCATTTGAAAGTCGCTCACATCCTTACTATGGAACTCCAGCTCAATTACTTCAGGCATCCAATCCAAGCTCCAATACGACTCTGTATAAATTGTCAGCGAGCATCGCTTAACCTGCCTTCATCGAAAAAGCAGCACCCACACTGGCTTCCTTTCTCAGCCCTGGCCCAAGGAGGAGATAGACAGTTTTTTTGGTTTCAAACATGTAAGGGCTGGAATAGACGCCGAAATTACTGCGCACCCACATCGAAGGCTGGAAGCGACTTTGGCTGTCGAGGACAATTTCGTGGGCGAAAAGCGTCGCGGGAAGGAGACCGAGCCCGCTTAGCTTTTCTTTCTCATCCGAGTTGACCGTGAGGTCGATTAGAATCCATTGCCGCACTACGCAAAATGCTTTACCTGGGAACGCCTTTGCTGCCAAAGAGATCAGGTCTTCTTGCGTGCCCTGCCAGCCATGCACTTCCTTTCCGGCGCCGTAAAGGAGCTGCGAAATCTCTTCTAACGTGACCATGTAATTTTCCCGAATTCGTACACAGCGAAATTCAGTTCGCTGAGGTTCGTTGGTGAACGACTATTCATCAAATCTCGATCAGAACATCCGGATTGAAACCGGTTTGTTGATTCGGATAGCCGCGAGGATTGGAAACCACACGGCACCCATTCTTGTGGAAATCCGCGGCGACGTGGGTATGCCCATAGATCCAAAGGTCAGCCTTATCCAAAAGCTCGGGCCAATCGTTCGCATAGGCTGCAATCAAGTTTTCAGGAAGCGTGTCACCTACGTAATCCAACAAAGGTGCATGGTGGGTAACGACAACAGTTTGTCCGTCAAAGGGCTTTTCCAATTCTTGCGTTAGCCAGGCAAAAGCAGCCTTTGATTTAGCGATCAGGTCATCCGGGTACAAACGCCGATAACCCTCATCGGCTCTGATCACAGCGAAGTCATTCATGCATTCCCATGCAGCGCGTTTCGAGGCAACGACATCGCCAGTAGACGAGTAATCTGTCCACGCCGTTGTCACCAAAAACCGGGTGTGATCAAGAATCAGCGTTTCGTTCTCGAGTACGTGCACGTGAGGAGCTGCCACCTCCTTCATCTTCCGCAGCGTGTGATCAATGTGGCCGCCGTAGTACTCATGATTTCCGCAAACGTAGGTCACCGGGCACTGGAATGTGTCGTTCGCCCAAACCACGCCGCGCGATTTGATATCAATGTCACCAGCGAGAATGACTACGTCTGCGTCGCTTGGCGCGGGCTCGAATCGAGCGAAACCGAGGTGCAGATCTGAGTAGATTTGGAGCTTCATGGATTAACCATCTGGTGGTGTTGTCGTGGCAGGGTTCACTTGCCTCTATCAGAGCGTCACTCTTGTTGGGGTCTGATAGTTGGTGCTATGGAAATGCTTCCCGGCAGCAGTCGTGGCGTCGTAAATCATTCGAATATTGCTGAGCAAACCTGCGTCGGTCACACCGGGAGAGCTGCTGTAGATTGCTCCGCTATCGACTTTATGAAGCAGTACGTACTCACCGTTTCCGTCGTAGCCGACGATCGCACTGATTAACTTTTCCATACGTTCTAAAGAACTCCCATTCATGCAAGGGGGAGTCACAACCTGAACCACCTCAATCTTGTGCTCTGGGCTCCGCTGCGAGAGTAGGTGTTTCAGCATCGAAGGGTCTGATGGCATCAACTTTTTGAACCGAGCCCTCGCTCCTTCACAAATGCGAAAGCGAACGTGATACCAAAAATCTTCCGAATGTCGCTCGACCATCCGCCAAGCCGTGCGGCCAGGCCCGGGAAAGCCCGGTAGGCCGACAAGACAAGTTTCATCTGAAATAAACATGATGGTTATACCCGTAACATCAATATCTGGTTTGAGAGCTCTGAAGGCGTGAGTGATGCCATAACACGCCCTACGGCGCTTCTTCTGCATTCAACGAGCCTGGGGAATGTGGCTTTCGGCCAAAAAGGAATGAGTCCATGCCGGCTTTTCGCGTCCATTCGCCAGGTGTCAATTTATGCCTAATGTTTTTTGTTGCATCCTTCTTGAAAGTATGATTAAGACAAGAAGACGATCACGATAGCAGACCCATAGGCTCTATGTACAGAGTGGCTGGGTCAATAATTTGCTGGCCTTATCCTCCGCTTTGAGGACAAGTCGTCATGCTGACTCAGAGTCTCGCGGTGGTGCTTCGCGCGCTACGAAAAACTAGAGAGCTCACTCAGGAACGACTCCCCTCTAGTAGGAGCTATGCCTTTGCCTTAGAGGCTGGTACGCCGAAAAATATATCGCTAGGCAAGCTACGGGAGCTTTCAAGCAGCCTCGAGATCACTCCCCTCGCGCTTATGGTTTTGTGCGAGTCAATCGAGAGTGGACAGGATTCTCTGGATGTCATAGGCAAGCTGAAGGAGGAGCTTCGTCATCTCCGCTCGATCGGCCTAGATGAAAAAATACGCGAGGAGCAGCAAAGCTCCAGCCTCGTATCAAAAGCTAAGGCTCGCGAAATTGCTGACAGCAAGAGACTCGCGGTTAAGCGTCTCAAAGAGGAAGGTAAATCAAGAAAGGAAGTCGCCGAAGCGCTAGGTATTTCAAAGTCTTCTGTCCAGAGATTCTGGGTTTGATTAATCCAGCTACTCACCTGGGCTCAAGTCATCGCTGGCTAGATCCGTTGTGTTGAAACCAGTAGCGTACAAAAAGCGCGCATTGTCACAATCGAGTCGTTTGTGCGCATGGATGTCTTGGCTCGCCTGGTCAAGTCAGTCCAACGCCCGTTTATAGAGCGACTCAGCAGCCCAAGCACGATCTTCCAGACATCTTGGGCGACCTAGGCCCTCCTAGGGTGTCACCATTTCACCTTCCCTGAAACGACGATGGCTTCCGTGATAGATAACCGCCGTCCCGCCTGCCATGTTCGTGATCGTGATCGTGATCGTGATCGTGATCGGACAATGAAGGCGTCGATCCATGAGCGCAAAGCTCAGGGATTGACTCAGCATGCAAACATCACAGAGCCTTAGGGTTAACAAGATGGCGGCCCTTAGGCATTGGCGCCATTCTTAATGGCACTCCTCAATCACTTCAGACTCCGTTCTACACGACTTAAGGTAAGGGGCCGGCGAACACACCTTCCGAACTCCAGCGTTAAGGACGATGGTGTCCGCGTATTTTTAAGCGGACGCCATTGCCCTTATCGCCAGGATTTCCATGCGCCAACGAAGCTCTTACCCCAAACCGTTCAAAGCCCAGGTCGTCCAGGAATGCCTGCAACCTGGGGCGACGGTCTCCAGCGTTGCCATCAACCACGGCATCAATGCCAACGTCATCCGCAAATGGTTGCCGATTTACCGAGATCAACCACCCGCAGCGCTGCCCGCATTCGTACCTCTGAAAACCACACCCAAGCGGGCCACGGAAGACATGGCGGTCATTTCGCTACTGCTGGGCGATAAAT
The DNA here is from genome assembly GCF_058808055.1 of Pseudomonas sp. GW821-FHT11G12. Classification (NCBI taxonomy): domain Bacteria; kingdom Pseudomonadati; phylum Pseudomonadota; class Gammaproteobacteria; order Pseudomonadales; family Pseudomonadaceae; genus Pseudomonas; species Pseudomonas sp. GW821-FHT11G12. Next base: position 1,117,299 of record NZ_JBXARH010000001.1, on the reverse strand, counting down.
CCATCACGGTGAAATGGCCAGCCTCCGACCCGGATGGCTGTGCGCGTTTTATCAGTGGGCTTGCACAATGATCCGTATCGACGCCATCTGGCTCGCCACTGAGCCCATGGATATGCGCGCCGGTACCGAGACCGCGTTGGCCCGGGTGATTGCGGTATTCGGTGCGGCGAAGCCGCATTGTGCTTATCTCTTCGCTAATCGCCGCGCCAACCGGATGAAAGTCCTGGTGCATGACGGTGTAGGCATCTGGCTTGCAGCGCGACGACTAAATCAAGGCAGGTTTCACTGGCCAGGCATTCGAAACGGCTCGGAGATAGAACTTGATACCGAGCAACTCCAGGCCTTGGTACTGGGGCTGCCTTGGCGGCGGGTTGGCGCAGGCGGCTCGATCACAGTGCTGTAGCACCTGCCATTAGCCTATCGGTTTATCGCCGCTGACTGCCTGCTCTGGCACAATCAGCGGCATGACTTCCTTGCCCAACCTCGACCAGATGACACCGGAACAGCTGCGCACCTTGGCCGAGCAGGCCATGCATTTGCTGTCCCAGGTCGACTCGATGGGCCAGAAGATCCACCGCCTCGAAACGGTCAACGAACAACTTGCCCACGAAATCGCGCTGCTCAAACGACACAAGTTCGCCAAGCGCAGCGAGCAACTGAGCCCCGACCAAGGCAACTTGCTCGACGACCTGCTCGACACTGACATCGCGGCTATCGAAGCCGAGTTGAAGGCGGCTAATCCGCCAGCCGCACCCGCCGAGCCACGTCAACAGCCCAAGCGCACACCGCTGCCGCCACAGTTCCCACGCACCGTAATCCATCACGAGCCGGAAAATACCCAGTGCGCCTGCGGCTGCCAGCTTCAGCGTGTCGGCGAAGACGTCAGCGAGAAGCTCGATTACACGCCGGGCGTGTTCACCGTCGAGCAGCACGTGCGTGGGAAGTGGGTCTGCCGCAAGTGCGAGACACTGATCCAGGCACCCGTACCGGCTCAGGTGATCGACAAGGGCATCCCGACCGCAGGCTTGCTGGCCCACGTAATGGTGGCGAAGTTCGCTGACCACTTGCCCCTGTACCAACAGGAGAAAATCTTTGGCCGCTCTGGGCTGAAGATCGCTCGCTCGACGCTGGCGCAATGGGTCGGACAAACCGGCGTGCAGCTCCAGCCTCTGGTTGATGCGCTGCGTGAAGCGGTGCTCGCCCAGGGCGTGATCCACGCCGATGAGATCCCGATTCAAATGCTCGCGCCAGGCGAGAAGAAAACTCACCGGGCTTACGTCTGGGCCTACAGCACCACGCCATTCTCGGCACTCAAGGCCGTGGTCTACGACTTCAGCCCATGCAGGGCGGGCGAGCATGCGCGCAACTTCCTCGGCCCGTGGAATGGCAAGCTGGTGTGCGACGATTTCGCTGGCTACAAAGCCGGTTTCGAGAAAGGCATCACCGAAGTTGGCTGCATGGCCCACGCCCGCCGCAAGTTTTTCGATCTGCACGTGGCAAACAAAAGCCAGTTGGCCGAACAGGCGCTGCGCTCGATTGGCGGCTTGTACGAAGTCGAGCGGCAAGCACGGGACATGAGCGATAAAGATCGCTGGCGAATACGGCAGGAAAAGGCTGTCCCTATCCTCGATGCGTTGCACAACTGGATGTTGGCCCAGCGCGACCTTGTGCCCAACGGCTCAGCAACAGCTAAAGCCTTGGATTACAGTCTTAAACGCTGGGTAGCGCTGACGCGCTACCCGGAAGATGGGGCCGTGCCCATCGACAACAACCAAGTGGAGAATCAGATTCGGCCGTGGGCACTTGGGCGCTCGAACTGGTTGTTTGCGGGATCGCTACGCAGCGGCAAACGGGCAGCGGCTCTCATGAGTTTGATCCAGTCGGCACGCATGAATGGGCACGATCCATATGCCTATCTCAAAGATGTGCTGATGCGGCTGCCAACGCAGCGAGCGAGTGAGATCGGGCAGTTGCTGCCGTATCAGTGGGTGCCGGCCTGACTTACGCAAGGCAAGTTGGGCGGACGCTTGCCCAGTGTCTGATACGACCACCGGCAGTCGCCTTGCAGCAGCCGATCATTGCGCAAAGGAGTCCAAAGGAGACTCAGTGAATCGATTGAAAGTCAGCGAACGTTTTCACGATTGCCTTCGTTACAGGGCTCGACTCAACATCGCGAAATCGCTTCCAGTGGCTCCACTTGCACGCGGCAATCTCATTTTTCGGAGACGGCTTCTCACCAGGCTGGAGTGCGGTCATGAAAACGAAGTGGGTGGTGTCGTCCTTCTCAAAGCGTGCGAGATAGATTAGGTTGTCAGCAACCAGTCCTGTTTCCTCTTCAAGCTCACGCGCGGCGGCTTCAGCAGGTGTTTCGCCTGTCTCTATCTTGCCGCCAGGTAGTGCCCATTTGGATTTTGGCTTGCGCACATAGAGAACATGATCATCTTTGCGGCATATCACTGTGGCTCTGGCCTTCATGTTCACCTCCATTACCGTGCACTTAAGTCTTGGTAGGCTCAATGGAACTGCCTAGCTATAAGACTGCGCTGTCATCAAATCGTCACAATTAGAAAAGCATTTTTGATGCCAACACTTGACGGCTAACCTGCTAGCTGAAGAGTAGCTCGTGCTGTCGGAGAGGTGACGACATCCATCCCCCGAAGCGATGAGGCAGGAAAGTGTGTTCGCCGGACACTTACGACTTAAGTTGCGTCCTGAAAGAAATCCGACAGAGAACCTTCTAGCCGGTCGGGATAGAGCGGTCTGCAAAGTTAATTGGTTGGTTTGACCTAATTACGTCGGGCTGTGGCTGCGTTACATTGAATTGAATTGATTTGATTTGCCCTTAAGGGTGCTCATAAACCACCTCAGTCGGAACAAATGCGGACATACCTATTGCGACTCCTCCCTTTTCCCAGACCTGGGATAATTACCAAATGCTGATCACGAGCGTATTCTGAAAGGAGCCACGACCATCTACAAACCTCATAATGCCATGCGTGCTGGGAACATAAACATTGCGGCTACCCGTTTCAACGAGCATTAATATTCGCTGCTGGCCACCGAACAAGCACCTCTCCTGTGACCGAAATTTAAGCTGGCGGGGAGATATGATGTAACTTTTTTCCTTATTGAATCTGCCAGCTATTTTATCGCGGTGCGTCAGCGTATACGAAGCATTCATACAGGCGAAGGATTCATTGGGTATCGATGCCCTGGTGATGATTATGTCAGAATATTTTTTCTGATCAGTGTTAGCAGTCTCCAATGCCCCCCACACATCGAAGAAAGACACAAACTGAGTGATGAGGATGCTCCGTAGGCCTAACGGATTGCGCAATATCAGTTCGTAGATCTCCTCCATAGGCTTGACTGACCGCACACCGCTGTGCTCAGGAAGTGTCGACACCCCTCCTGATGAAACCAACCATGCACAGTAAGCAGAAACGCATGTGCATCTGTTCGAAAAGTTGAGGAAGTTGAGCTGGTCGTGGCTCAGTTTCTTTATGGCGTTAAAGCATTTTCGATGTGGCGTGATGTAATTTTTGAAAAAATGGCGTCGCATCGATTTGATACACGTGATGACATCACCTACTGTGGCAACCGGATCAGGATTATGGGCTGGACAACCAACACCATTGGGCGAAAGAAAGATGCCTGGAGTTAAACTATCAGAATTATTGGCACCATTGCGAGCAGCCGTATAGTTAACCTGATAGACCTCATGAGTAAACTTAGCGCTTTGCCAGTAAAGGTCGAAGGGAAGGCCAATCCGGCTCCGAACATATTCGAAATAGAATTCTATAGCATCTAGATCTCTCATATCATTTACATTATTGAGGACGTCAGAAACCGACCCGAGATTCATGCGCTTGATCCCGTCTATCCAAGCTCGATATTCGTCGCCCAATAGTTCGAATGCCTTGCTATCACCCTCAGATAATTTTACCATCGGCACTCGTGATCGCGCGAGATTTTTCAAGTGCTCGCAGGTTTGTTGTTTAATCAGCGGCCTCGTAAAAAAACTCCCATTCTTTACTAAAGCGTTTGTACAGCACCTGCAATATTTAAGTAACTCTCCATGTACCGGACACCTCTCCAAAAGAGGGTTTTGAAATAGTGATGAGTGGTAGTTTAGATCAATACAAACCTGACAATGCCGAATGGTTTGTCGACGCCCATGCACCGATGAATGGAAATTTGAACTTATACACGCCTGTTCCAGAACCAAGCTTGGGAGATTCAACCTTGCGTTCAACCTAGAAACTAAGTCCTCGGGCGAGTTCCCCATGTCGACACTTGACGCTGCCTTACCGGTAGAACATTGAAGATCAATCAGCACGGTTTTCAAGCAAATGCGATTAATAATCAGAGCTTTTGTCATAATTAGCCAGCATGACTGATAAGGAGCGCCAGCTTTGGGGTATGATAAAACTTTATCCATCACGACTCCCCCTTAGTCATCTCTATAATATCTGCAAAGTCAGCCATGCCCGAAACACTTATGGCTTTAGCCACCATTGCCTGCGTAAGTATTAAGTCAGCTTTATCCTCCGGCCTAGCGGTCGCTAGAATAAAACCGATGGCTGTGAAAAGATGGGCAGTAGGGATAATTCTTGCAGTAGAGCCTGAAACAGCTTTTTTTGCTTCCCTGTAGATAAGTTCCGCAGAGTTTCTGAGCCTGAAGCCTGCACCATATGCATTTGGTAGAAAAAAATTGGTATAAGTACACGCGCTCATTTCTGGATATACTAGTTCCTCATCAAATTTTTCAAGGGTTGAAGATAACCAGGCTGCATTCACACACCCCTTAAACACTTCTCGTCTGCTCAGAAACCTGGCAACGAGTGCAATCTTACCTCCTGCGGCCAACGATGTTCGCACGCTATTAATCTCTTTCTGTGCGAAGCCAATGGTAGTAAGAGATATGTTATTTAGCTTCAACTCATTCTGAATAGCCTGCAGAATTTGATAGTCTCTGTCTGCCATGGCTTGCATTTCATCAATCATTAGCAAGCAGTGTTTACCGCTTTTTCCAGACAGTTCACAAATGATATGGTCGACAACACGATCTCGGATTTCGGACTTTGGTTGCCGAGAATAATCTTTCTCTAATCGTAAGCTTTTGAATATTGTCGGCACAATTCCTACGTCTCTTGAGGGATCGCAAGATGCTAGAATTATCATTTTTTCAGGAAATTCTTGACCAATCATATACTTGATCGCCTTGGCGCATTCGGTCTTTCCCATCCTTGGTGTTGACCAGAAATATATGCTTGGTTCGCTTAGAAAAATCAGCTCTCTCACTTTTTCATAAATGCCCTCTATTGTAGGCGTCAGAGTAAGATAGTTCTTGAGCATCAATGGATGCTGGGCAATTAACTCATCCCGTCGAGACGTGTCTAGCGGATCGAAATTTCGCATCTACCGCTCCTACTATCAAAATCCTTTGATAATTTTATTCAAGTCTGGCATTGGATATGGAATTATGGTCGCAGTTTTATGGGTTGTGGCCTCCGGCGTGCTTTGATCTGATTCACGCTCAGGCTTTTGCAGCCCCTCAGACGGATCAAAAATGCTTCCTATCTCAGCGCTAGACTCAAGATCTTTAACCTCTAGTCCCATTCCCTCAGCGACTTCCAACTCAACGCGCTTGAACTCTGTAGCTGCCCGGGCGGGAGACTTAGCAGCTTTTACCGGGCTCGTAATCTTGTCCTGTGCAATTTCTTTTAGTTTTTCCAAGTACAGAGTAACTGGATCATCAAACTCAGAAACAATCAGATCTCTTTGAGAAATCATACTATTAATCGCCTTGCGTGTTGCTCGGCTATGCTTAGTCCGCGACCATTTTCCGGCGGCCTTCAGCACATCCATCACCGTCCCATTAGGCCAGTATGCTGTTGCAAATCGCATATCTTGCTCATCGATTTCAACAGTAATCTCCTGACCCGTAAGCCAAGTCGCTTCTCTCAACAGGTCAGATGAATAGTGAACACGATCAATTTGAACAAATGGCCTGATCCCTCGATCCGGGTAGGATCTGACCGTGATCAACTCTCTAATGCGATAATGAGTCATTTTCGAAATACTCTCCTGAAGAAGAGTTCGAGGAATGTAGTGCCTACCCTTTTGCTCGATTTTTTGGCGAATGTATTCATGAGGTGAAATAAACCCAATCCCCTCTGACGGCGTGGCATTACTTAAAGCAAAATGGTGGTAGGCGAGCTCTTCTATCACACTTGCATCCATCTTGAGCTTAGCTGCGATCTCTACACCATCTTTCGCACGTCCTGATCCTGGCCCAGCCCCTGTGGTACTTGGTAAGCGCTGAAACAGCTTGGTAGCCAATTCTTTAAACGTCCGCTCTACGTTTGGCCTAAATTCAAAGTGGCCGGGTGGCCCATAACATAGTGTGTATCCCAGTGTTTTTCGAAGAATGCTGGAAACTGCAACTGCCAGATTTGATAACGCATTGTCCGGCATCAATACAGTCGGTATCGTATGCGCTAGTTCTGGGAAGACTTCCGTCGGAAAACCTATGTCCCCTTTGAAGCTCATCCCTAAAATTTCCTTCTCAGGGCGAGGGAGTTTGGCTCTTAGGCTTTCTGTCAATAATCTGACCACGTCGGAGGCACGTACTTCACTTCTATATACTACCAAAAACCACCACACAGCTGTAGAAGCTCTATCGACAAGCGCCAATATATTGATGCGCTCTATTGGGACATAAGTTATAAGCCCGTCTGCATTTTCAAATCCTATAGTGAAATGTGCATCTATGTGATAGCTGTCAACCTCAGCAGCTTCCATCATATATTCATAGGTAAGCATTGCGTCTTTACCGCTACCTACCGCTAAATGAGCCTGGGCGGCGGCCTCACTATTCACCATTACATTGCGATCAAAGTTTTGGTCTAATACTTTCTTAACCAATGAACCGATGCTCTTTGAACCCAGCAACTTAGTATTATAAGGCCACTCATCTTTTGGATGATCATTTCGCTTCAGAAAATCCAGCATCGCTTTATGTACGTGCTTGCGGCTGATGCGAAACTCATATACAGCTCCCTCATATTTCAGTTTGAGTATTTTTCTTACCAGTAGTGGTTCAAGATCAGGATACCTCGCTAGCAAATTTGAAAAGACTCCCGCATATCCACTTTTGCTTTCCGGGAGTTTGGGCTTGAGGGGACTTACTCGCTCATAACTGCCCAACCGAAAATTGGGTATCAACGCTTGGTAACCCCATACTAGGCCATTATTGGACGCTGATAGGCATCTGTTTATGAGCCTATACACCTCGGCACCGTGAATTCCTGTTGCTTCCTTTATTGCTGCAATACTGTCTCCTTCAACGTAAAGCTCAATCGCTTGGACACGACGGTCAAATAGATATTTGCAATGGGCGTCCATCCCATCAGTCAAAACCGTCGCCCATGGCTGGGTTGACCTGATAGCAGATTCGATCTGGTGACGACTTCTCCTGGCGCTCATCTGAGCTTCCAGTAGCTATGGGATCCGAAAGCGTGCTCTGCAAGATCTATCTCAATTCCCCCTGCAAGTATCTTCTCCGCAAAAACTCCAAGTACGACCATAGGATCATGACGGGATAATGACAGTAAGATCTGTTCCACCCACCCTGCTTTCATATAACCAATGGCTAACTCTACGGCAGCAGTTGTGATATCATGTTGATGCTCCCTTATTTGGGACGCAAATCCTATCAGCTTTAACATTCTGGTCGCCTTTAGAGCATGCTGCCTTAGATATTCACTATACACTCTGACAAGGGGCACTTGGCGCTCCTCCACCACTGCCCTGCTAGCAAACCGTTCACGCAGATTAATGGTGCCTTTAATAATTCCGCCGTCACCTGTTGATAAAAGATGAATTTCAATTTCCCCATTGTTAAGCTCTACGCGAATGGCCTCTCGTTCTCGAAAACCATCCTCACCCTCGAATTTTAGTTCTCCATGATAACCAAACTTAAAAGCTCGTACTCCAGGGTCGGTTTCTAAATGTGTTATCCAATACACACATTCATTATTGCTCGCAAGGGTGAGGTCTGCCCGGGATTTAGGACTGTAGGCGACCCATAGTGCGTTACGAGTATTTTTTCGAGCTCCATGCGAGGACATCAGATTGGCGCGAAGCTTAGATTTCAGTGTTGCCATCACCACCTCTATTAGTTGATTTCACCTCACGCATCTGAACCTGATGCCTTCGTTCGAACTTAGACTATTGATGTCAAAAACCCCAAATAACATTTTCATCTATACACCACTAGAAATCCTTGGCATAGGCATAACTAAAAAACCAATACCTATATATTGACACTTATTCAATGTTAAAAAATGCCATAGGTTTCGAATGCTTTCCGCAGCAATTATATTGTATATATTGGATCTGTTTTTTGCAGCGATCATATTGCATGTATTGGAGCTGTTTCTACAGCAATCATATTGCATATATTGGAGCCCCCGATAACGTACACAAAACTTGTTAAATCCAGTTAGAAATCCAAGGTTTTCAGGTATTTCGGATGCCGTTGAATTGTGGCTGGGGCAATACCCGTCACCTCAGCGCCCTTTTCAGGGTGGCCCCACCCGATGACATACTGTATGGCCAAAAGGCTACTTACATTTTTATCACTATGTTTACCAGGGAACGTTTTTCGACTGCCCCCGATTAACGTCTCGCATCTCACGGATGCTGAAAATACCGACCCCTGCCCCAGCGTCGCAGCGGTCTCCGCGCCGATAAGGTCGTGGAGAACCCCCATACCTGGCGTTGTTTGCAAAAAAACGTCGAATTCCCAAGCCATTGCCGGTGGGGATATCCCGATGATCGTATTCCAGTAGAACGAGGCGTATAGCCATCTACAGGCTCGGACGAAACGGCGCCGGCAATGAAGCGGATCCTTCAACCTTAGCGGAGTAGCCTCGGCGCGGGAGCGTTGCCACTGGCTTTTTCAGCCTTGTAGGGCGCTTCAAGTTGTCCTGGTGAGAAAGGCAAATGCTGGTTGCTGGTTACTGGTCGACCGGGGTCGTCCTGTGCATATCGTGATTTCTTGTGTCAGGGCAGACTAGGGGCGGATCACAAGATATGAGACTTTGCGTCTTGGGATTGAGGGTAGCTATTTCCCGAGCTTGAAGCACTGGCACGGTATGCCTCAACCTCCCGTGACACCTGAGGGCCAAGTTATTTGAGGCCGCCAGAGGGTTCACTCTCCATTTCTATTTTTTGCTGCATCCTTTCTCCATTTCTACTCTTTACTGACGGAAAAATGGTCAACAAACACGCATTCTGATCTCCAACGACACTTAGGACGTAGCTGTGGTTGGTTGATTTTACTAGATTTGACGTTCGCGAGCTGTGTCTGAAGATTTACTTCCGCGTACTATACCTGGCGATCGCTCTATTTGGAATGTGCTGCTCTCAATCCTCGTCACGAGTCAGCTTTTCAATCAGCGCTCGATGCTGCGGATACTGCGCCGTAAGCTTCCGCCGATTCCCCATTTCCATATCCGCGAAATCAAATCCTGGCGAAACCGCTTCGCTGATCAAGCCAAATCCATTCTCGCCATTCAACAGTCTGGAGGCTTTCCAGATTCCGCCCGGTACGTGCAATTGCAGATATTGTCCTGCCAATATGTCGCTGCCCATCACCAATGTCTGTAGCGAACCGTCAGGATGAATCAGGCTGTACTCGATGGCGTCGCCCAGATGGAAATAATGCAGGATGTCTGACTGGTTGAAATGAAACTGGCCCACGGGCGATTCTTCGGTCAACAGGTAATAAATGGACGTCATCAAATAACGTGAGCCGCCTTCGGTTTCGAGCATTTCTCGATGGTCGGCCTGAAATGTCCTGCGGAAATAGCCGCCTTCAATATGAGATTCAAGTTTCAGGGCTGCAATGACGTCTTTTGCGCTCGCCTGGCGTTTCAACATAGCCTTCTCCATTGATTTCACAGTAGATTTTCGCATAGCTCAACTAAAGGCTCATTTAGTGTAGTTAACCTAATATGTCGACACATTCGAAGATGTTAGCCTCATTTAGCGTCTTCTTCGTTAGCTTGTGCTTACCAAACCGCAATATGCGAATCCGCCCTGGGCTCAGTCCCACCACAAAGCACACCACTGACCGGATCACGAATAATAATCTGCCCTCTGCCGTAATCCGTAAGGTCAGAGGCGATCTGTACCTCATGTCCCCGTCGCGCCAGCGCATTGGCCAAATCCCTCGAAGCCCCCTGCTCGATCCCCACCTTCATCCCTCCCAGCCATTGCCAGCGCGGAGCGTCCAGCGCCGACTGCGGGTTCAATCCGAAATCCACCAGGTTCATGACCATCTGCACATGCCCCTGAGGCTGCATATAGCCGCCCATCACACCAAACGGCCCAAGCGCCTGGCCATCCTTGGTCAGGAAGCCCGGAATAATCGTATGGAACGTCTTCTTGCCCGGCGCCAGACAGTTGGCATGTTCCGGATCAAGGCTGAATTCTTGCCCTCTGTTCTGCAGCGCAATGCCGCTGTCAGGCAGCACCACACCCGAACCAAAGCCGTGGTAATTGCTCTGGATGAACGACACCATGTTGCCTTGTCCATCGGCCGTGGCCAGATACACAGTACCGCTGGCATGAGGATCACCTGGCTTGGGTGGCTGAGCCTTCTCACCGATCTGCCCACGGCGCCGAGCGCTGTAGCCATCACTCAACAGATCGGCCACCGCCACGCGCATGTGCAATGGATCGGTGATGTAGTGCAAACCATCGCTGTACGCCAGTTTCATGGCCTCCAGCTGACGGTGCCAGGTCTGTTGGCTGTCACGATGATCAAAGTCGAAACCCTCGAGAATCTTCAGCGCCATCAACGCGACCAGGCCCTGGCCGCTTGGCGGGATTTCCCAGACATCCACACCGCGATAATTGACGTGGATCGGCTCCACCCATTGCGCACGGTAATGTTCCAGATCCGTAGCTCGCAGATACCCGCCAGTAGCGCGCGAATGCGCATCCAGTCGTTGGGCCAAAGCGCCGCGATACAAACTCTCGCAACGGCTCTGCGCCAACTCTTCAAGCGTCCGCGCTTGCGCTGGATTGCGAAACAGCTCCCCTGCCCTCGGCGCCCTCCCCTCAATCAGGAAAGTATCGAACCAGGCGTCCAGCACCTCGTCGCGATGGGGACTGAACTCATCCAAAGCGACTTGCCACTGATGGGCAACCACGGGCGACAGCGGAAAACCATCCCGTGCCAGGCTGATGGCCGGCTGCAACAAATCCGCGAACGGCAGCACGCCAAAGCGTTGCGAAAGTTCGGCCCAGGCCGAAGGGCAACCGGGCACCGTCACCGGCGTCCAGCCATACAGCGGCATCTGTTCATGGCCGGCCGCCTTGACCGCTTCGATGCTCAAAGCAGCCGGTGCATGGCCGTTGGCGTTGAGCCCATGCAACTGATCCTTGAACCAGACCAGAGCAAAAGCATCGCCGCCAAGACCACAACCTGTAGGCTCGACTACGGTCAGCGCTGCTGCGGTTGCGATGGCGGCGTCGATCGCATTGCCACCCTTTTGCATCATCTCGATGCCGGCCTGGGCGGCTAAAGGCTGGGACGCCGCCACCATGCCACGACGGGCAAAAACACTCTGGCGTTGCGACGGATACGGATACTCGTGAGCAGAAAATTTCAGCATGGCAAAGACTCTTCAAAACAAGGATTCATTGGCCGGACTTGATCCGGTTCCATTCGCGGGTCATCAAGCGCTGGATGTTTTCCGGCAGATCGGCGGAGACAAAGGTGTGACTGATCACCTCGTCACCCGGGTAGATTCCCGGGTTGCCGCTGACCTTGGGATCCATCAAGGGCGTGGCGTCCTTGTTCGGATTCGCATACCCCACATAGTCACTGACCGACGCAATGACCTCGGGCCGCAGCAGATAGTTGATCACCGCATGGGCGTTGGCCACGTTGCCGGCATCCTTGGGAATCGCCAGCATGTCGAACCACAGGTTCACGCCTTCCTTGGGAATCAGGTAGCGGATATCGATGTTTTTCCCGGCCTCGCGAGCCCGGGTCTGGGCCTGCATCACATCGCCGGAATAACCGATCGCCACGCAAATGTCGCCATTGGCCAGGTCGGCGGTGTACTTCGATGAGTTGAAGTAAGTCACCGAGGGCCGCAAGGTCATCAGCAGTTTCGACGCCTGCTTGTAGTCGTCCGGCTTGACGCTGTTGGGGTCGAGCCCGAGATAAAGCATCGCTTGAGGAATGATCTTCACCGGCGCATCGAGAAAGGCCACGCCGCAGCTCTTGAGTTTGGAAAGGTTATGCGGATCGAACACCATCGACCAAGAGTCCAGCGGCACGTCCTTGCCCAGCACCGCGCGCACCTTCTCCTCGTTGTAGCCGATGCCCACGGTGCCCCACATATAAGGCACGGCATAGCGGTTGCCCGGATCGGCCGCTTCCAGACGCTGCATCAAACGCGGGTCGAGGTGCTTCCAGTTATCCAGCAACCCTCGTTGCAGCGGTTGATAGGCACCAGCCCGGATCTGTTTCGACAGAAACTGGCTGGAAGGCACCACCACGTCATACCCCGAGTGCCCGGAAAGCAACTTGGCCTCGAGCATTTCATTGGTGTCGAAGATGTCGTACTGAACCTTGATGGCACTGTCTTTTTCGAAGTTCTTCAGGGTGTCGGGACCAATGTAGTCGGACCAGTTGTAGACCTTCACCACCGAGTCGGCAGCCTGAATCATGGGCACCACGGCAGCGCAGCACAGGGCCGCAAACACGCTCGATAAACGCATCGTCATTATCCTTGTGAGTCTCACAGCACGCGGCTGAGAAAGGCTTGGGTACGGGGATGAGAGGGGCGACTGAATATCTGTTCCGGCGGTCCCTGCTCGATCAGTTCACCCTGATCGAGCACCACCACACGATCCGCTACTTCACGGGCAAAACCCATTTCATGGGTGACCACCACCATCGTCATGCCCTCCTCCGCCAGTTCCTTCATCACCTGCAGAACCTCGCCGACGGTTTCCGGGTCCAGGGCACTGGTGGGTTCGTCGAACAGCATCGCCTGCGGTTTCATCGCCAAGGCCCGGGCAATCGCCACCCGTTGTTGTTGGCCACCGGAAAGCATCGAGGGGTAATGGTTGGCCTTCTCCGCCAGCCCGACACGTTTGAGCAGTGCCCGCGCTTGTTCCTCCGCTGCTTTGCGCGGTACACCCAACACCTGAATCGGTGCTTCGATGATGTTTTCCAGCGCGGTCATGTGCGGGAAGAGATTGAAGCGTTGAAACACCATGCCGATGTCCCGCCGCTGACGGGCAATGTTGCGCTCAGAATCCCGCACCAGGCTGCCATTGGCCTTCGTGCGATAGCCCATGGACTGACCGTTGACGCGGATCTGCCCGGACTGAATGTCTTCCAGCAAATTGATGCAGCGGATAAACGTGGTTTTACCGGACCCCGAGGCGCCGATCAGCACCACCACTTCACCGCGCCGGACTTGCAGGGAAATCCCTTTGAGAATTTCGAGGTTGCCGAACGACTTGTGAATGTCCAGCGCTTCGATGATCAGTTCGTCACTTTGGTGCGCCATGATTAACGTCCCCTCAGCAGTTTCAGCGTGCTGCGACCGAACATCCGACTGGATGCCGGCGGCGGCGACGAAGGCCGATCCGACTGGCCGAAACGTGTCTCCAGCCAGCGCTGGAAGAAACCCCACAGCGTCGTGAGCAACAGGAAATAGATCGCCACCACGAGGTACAACTCGAATACCCGAAAGGTCGCCGAAGTCACCATCTGCGTGCTGAGCAACAGTTCTTGAACACCGATCACACTGACCAGCGTGGTGTTTTTAAGCATCACGTTGAACTCGTTACCCAGCGGCGGCACGATGACCCGAAACGCCTGCGGCAAGACGATACGGCGCATCAACTTGGCGAAGGTCATGCCCAGCGAGCGCCCCGCCTCGTACTGCCCCTTGTCGACGGCACCGATACCGGCGCGAATGATCTCGGCCATGTACGCGCCTTCGTTAAGGCCCAACGCAATGATCGCGGCCTGGATGTTGCCGGGGATCATCAGCCCGAACAGTTCAATGTCTTCAAAGCGGAAAATCCCGCCCGCCGCCAACGCCGTATAGAGGAAGACGATCTGCACCAGCAAGGGCGTCCCGCGCATCAGCCACACATAAAAACGCACCGGCAAATGCAGCAAAGGGTTCTTCGACAATCGCAGCAACGCCGCCGCCAACCCCAGGACACAACCCAGCAACATGGCCAGCACACTGATCAGGCACGTCAGCCAGAGCCCGGTGAGGTAGACCCCGCTGGGCTGCAACAGGTACTGCCAGAACACATCCCAATTGAAGTTCATCAACGCTTACCTCAATCGAGAGTGTCGCTGGAGATGTGCCATTTGCTCAGGAGCTGGCTATAGCTGCCATCGCTGCGCATGTCGGTGATCACTTGCTGCACCGCGGCACTCAGTTGCGGATCGTCCTTGCGAATGCCCAGACCGGTGAGGATCCGGCTGAAGGCTGGAACGCCTTCCTCGAACAGGTCCGGCGCCATGGCGGCGTAATACCCGGCGGTTTCCACCGTGGTGCCGTAAGCATCGACCTGACTGATGCGCAGCGCCTGGAATGCATCGGTGTCGGTGTTGTAGACCACCAGTTTCATCGGTGGCTTGCCGGCCTTGGTCAGGCTTTCATTCTCGGTATCGAGCAAGGTCTTGATGGTCGAACCGTTGAGCACCGCGATCTTGTGCGCGCTGAGATCAGCCAGCGTCTTGAGCCCCTTCGGGTTGCCCTTGGGCACCACTACCGCCTGGCTGGAATACATGTAGTTGACGATGTCGATCACCTCGCGGCGCTCGGGTTTGTCGAACAACTGGTCGACGATCAAGTCGCATTGCTTGGCCAGCAAGGCCGGCAGCAATCCGGAAAACGGGATCACCCGCCACTCGACCTTCTTATCCCCCAGGCGCCTGGCGACTTCCAGACCCAGGTCGACGGTCAGGCCTTTGGGCTTTTGCGCCTCATCGAAGGACACCAGGGGCGGCGAGTCCATGCCCGAGCAATAGGTGAGTTTGTCGACCTTGAGCAAGCGCTCCGGCACAGTGGGTGCGGCGATCGCCCACTGCGTACAGAGCCCCAGGGAAATTGCAGCCAACAGCAGGCGAGACGTATGCATGACCAGACACTCCAGTTCGGTTAGTAACGGGGCAGTTCTCAAAGTCAAAACATCGGCGGGCTCGGTGCCCGCTCTGTGGTTATCGTTCCGATTGCAGAAACTTGATGAGCTCAGGGACCGTGCCTTCGATGTGCTCGCGCACCACGGCCTCTGCCTTCGCGGCATCACCGGCACGAATTGCGTCGAGGATCACCACGTGTTCCTGGCGTGCACTCAGTGGCTTTTCAACGTGCTGCAGCCAAAGACGCATGGGAGCTTCGATCAGCGAGTAGAGCGCGCTGATCTGTTTCACCAGACGAGGTCGTCCGCTGAGGCTGCACAGGTACTCATGGAACTTGCGGTGGCGACTGACCCAGGCCGCACTCTCGTCGCGGTAGTCATCCATTTCATCGAGCAGGCGTTCCAGGGCAGTCAACTGACGTTCACTGATCTTCGGCACCGCGACTCGAATCGCCAGTCCCTCAAGGGCGCTGCGCATCTCGAAGACTTCGTGCATTTCCTCGACATCCAGACCGCTGACAATCGCGCCGCGATTGGGCCTGAGCGTCACCAGCCCCTGGGCGTCTAGACGGCGAAAGGCTTCGCGCACGGGCATCCGGCTCATGCCGATTTCACTGGCAATGTCCTCGGCGATCAGCCGGTCACCTTTGCGATAACGACCGCCGCAGATGCCTTCCAGAAGAAAGTTGTAGGCCTCCTCCTCGGCAGTCATCGGTTGGCGCTGGTCGTAGGCGGGAGCGAATTGCATGGCGGCACCTTTTGTCTTTTTGTATCCAATTATCCACGGATACATAAAAGCAGAATGCATGCCAAAACCTGCATCTTCCCGCCAAGCGATTGATTCGAATGAATTAAGGAAAAATAGCAGCGCGCACAGCGATCAGATCTGCCGGTGCGACACTGGAGATTTGCTACCTAATGGCTCATTGCGAGACCCGGAAAGGTGCAGAACGGTAGCTGAGTAACACCTCTTGAAAACACTTCGGTCGGCACCCACTCGCCTGCCAACGCAGCAGGCGAGTGAAATGAGACATTGCGCAGTGCCAATCAGCGCTTCACGCCAAAGCAGTGCGAAAGCTCAGGGAAACTGCCCTCACGCACATCCGATGCGTACTGCCCCACCGCATCGCGGATCACCGCATGCACATCGGCATAACGTTTAGCGAAACGCGGTATGAACTCTCCCCCCAGCCCCAGGATATCTTCGATCACCAGCACCTGACCGTCGCATGCGGGCGAGGCGCCGATTCCGATGGTTGGCACGCGCAAGGCTTCGGTCAACTCGCGGGCCAGCGGCTCTGCTACGCCCTCCAGCACAATGCAAAACGCACCGGCCGCTTCCATCGCCAGGGCGGCCTCACGGATAGCATCTGCCGATCGTTCGTCCATGCCCTGGGCCTTGAAGCCACCCATGGTGTTGACGAACTGGGGCATCAACCCGATATGCGCCATCACGGGAATGCCCCGCTCCACCAGAAACTGCACAGAGGGCGCCATGACCGCACTGCCTTCCAGCTTCACGGCAGCGATATTGGCCTCCATCATCAACCGCGCGGCACTGCGAAAAGCCTGAGCCGGTGACTCCTGATAAGAGGCGAACGGCAGATCAGCCACCACGCACGCGCGCTGTGTGGCACGCACCACCGCACGACTGTGCTGAATCGTCTGATCCAGTGTGAAATCCAGTGTGTTGGGCTGCCCGTAGGCAACCATCGCGGTCGAATCCCCCATCAGGATAACGTCGACAAATTCGTCAACGATCTCGGCAAGCGATCGATTGTGCGCGGTCAACGACACGATCTTGCGTTTGCCCTTGCAAGCCCTGATGTCGGGTACGGTCAGACGGCGGGTTTCATTGACTGCGGTACTCATGACGTGAGCTCCTCGCGAAAACAGCGTTAAAGGAAGGACCTCTTGAATCGACGCAGACGCCAAATACGATCTCCGAACAAGGCTGGCCTCCACTTCTGATTTAATGTTCCCCGTCCTTGTATCCGGACGTTTTTCGGGGGCGATGGTAGAAGCATTTCTCCAGCCGGAGTGAGCGAACATTTTTTCTGAACCGTATGCGGAAATGGAATACAAGATGGACCTGAAGAACTTGCGCTATTTCGTGGAAGTGACAGAGCATGGAAGTTTCTCGAAGGCATCCCGCACCCTTCACGTCACCCAGTCGGCATTGAGCAAAGCCGTTCAATTACTCGAAGAGGAACTGGGCGCGACGCTATTGGTTCGCAGCCGTCCGGGCGTGCCGTCACGCTTGACCCCGTCGGGCGAAGTGGTCTTCCACCACGCCAAGGGATTGCTGAGTCGCAGCAAGCAAATGCTGACGGACGTGAACTTGCTCAACAGCCTCGTCACCGGTGTCCTTCAGCTGGGGCTGCCACCCTTGGGCAGTACCGATCAAGTAGCGGCCGTGTTGACCGAATTTCGGCGGCGCTTTCCCCAAGTGGAACTGCAATTGCGTGAGCAAGGAGGCCAGGCTCTGGAAGAGGCCGTTCGCAAGGGCGAGATAGAACTGGCGATCAGTCTGCGACCCGACGGAGACGACCTGGCCTGGCTGCCGATTTGTGAGGAACCACTGGTTGTCGTCCTGCCACCTCGCCACCCACTCGCCAACCGCCATCGACTGACGCTGCCGGATTTGGCGCATCACCCATGGGTGCAGTTGCAGGGCGCCTCGATTCTCAATCACCGCATCAAGCTCTGCTGCCCTGCTGTGGACGTCAGTCGCCTACAGGCAGCCAAAAGCGACAACCTGGCTTTTTGCTTGTCATTGGTGGCCGCGAACGCAGGCCTGCTGGTATTGCCTCGACTATTGGCGCAACACCACATCCCGCCCGGTGTGGAAATCGTCCCGCTCGAATGCGCGGAACTGGAATGGCAACTCGTCGCTATCTGGCGCAAGAACGCACAGCTGTCGGTCGCGGCACAGCAGTGGCTTGAATTGTTGGCCTCTTGAATAGCGAGTCTGGTCTGGGCGATGCATAGCGCAATCGTCAGGCTTGGCTGGTCTGAATGGGGATGCCGAATGTTTGAATGAATCGGTTGTTCGTACCGCAACTTTCATTCAATCATTCGTCAAAACTTAAAAGCCCTGACACGCACCCATTCACCCAACGAATCAATCAACGTAAGTTCTTATAGCCAGCGGCAATAACTCAAATAACAAAAAATAATGCCACATCGCCACCATCTCAATAGCTTGCTAATTAATCCCGTTGAAAACTCTTCTCATTACGCTGAATAAACAGCATTTAAGCGACTGCAACAAACTCACTCATCACCCTGAATGCATTAGATATTTTCTCAGTAAACAACCGCCAGCTCCCGAAACTCCCACACCCACTAAACACCTCCTGAAAAAGCCCCTTTCTCAATCGACTTGCAAAACCACAACAACCGTCTAGGTTCATGAATATCTTCAAAGGCACGATCAACTGAACAATAAAAACAGCCTACTTGGCCGGAGATTTCATTCCCCTGAAATAATTCAGACTCTGCTTTAGTTGCTGAACGGAACTCAGTCATAACAATTCAAGAGGGATGCTTGATGAAGCACAGCCGTTGGTATCGTGCGCTCTCGAAAAAGGCGCCAGCCGAACATTTTTGGCTGTCACTGTTTTGCTTTGCGGGTCTTGTGATCGCCAGCTTCGTGTTGTTCGAACAGCAGATCCAGGACTTCCTCACTCATCTCGACCTGTACCTTCCGTCTTCCCCCACCCAGCAACTCAACCTGGCGCTTTTGCTGATCGCCCTGTTGGCGCTGGACGTTGTGCTGCCCGTGCCTTCCAGCGTGGTCGCGCTTCTGGCCGTGGCCATGCTGGGCAGTGTCGGCGGTTATCTGGTGATTTTCGTTGGCCTGTGTCTGGGTGCCGGGTTGGGTTATGCATTGGGCGCCGGTTATTTCCGGATGCTGTCCAGTCGCCTCGGTCTGCATCAGCGCAAGCCTGGGCAACTGGCGTATCGGCTGGGTACGCTGTCGTTGATCTGCCTGCGCGGCGTGCCGGTATTGGCTGAAACCTCTGTGGTGGCGGCCGGCATGCAACGCTATCCGCTACGGGCGTTTCTGCTGGTGACTACCCTGGCCAACGCCGGTCTGGCACTGGCCTACAGCGCCATCGGCACGTTCCTCGTCGAAGAGAACGCGCTGCTGGTGACCATCCTCGCCAGCATGGTGTTGCCGGGGCTTTTCATCGCCGGCTACAGCCTGTTCAAGACCTTGCGCAAACGCGGCGCCGAGCAAGCACTGCACGGGCGTTTCGAGGTCAGTTACGACTACCCGGTGGTGTTCACTGATCACCTGTTCGATCCGCTCAACCCGTGTCTGCATCAACAACTCACCGCCCGGCAAAACGGCCGGGTGACGGTGATGGTTTTCGCCGATGAACAACTGCTGAAAAGCGCTCCGCAACTGCTGGAACAGATCGATAGTTACTTTGCCGCCCATGCGTCGGACCTGCATTTGCAGGCGCCGCCGATTGCCGTTCCAGCCGGGGAGCTGAGCAAGGATTCACAGGTGTTGCAGCAGCTCTACACCGACATGCTGAAACATGGACTGGATCGGCATTGTTATGTCCTGGCCCTTGGCGGCGGTGCGGTACTGGATTCCGTGGGCTACGCCTGCGCTACCTTCCACCGTGGCATCCGGCTGATCCGCGTGCCAAGCACCGTGCTGGCCCAGAACGACGCCGGCATCGGGGTGAAAAACGGCATCAATGCCTTCGGCCAGAAAAATCTGCTCGGGGCCTTCTACCCTGCCACGGCTGTGATCAATGACTTCCAGTTGTTGACCAGCCTGACACGCCGCGACCAGATCGCCGGGCTGGCCGAGGCGGTAAAAGTCGCGCTGATCAAGGACCAGGCGTTCTTCGAATGGATGGAGCAACAGGCCGACGCCCTCGCCCGCTTCGATCACCCGGCCAGCCGTTATGCGATTCGCCGCTGCGCCGAACTGCACCTGGCGCACATCACCGGCGCCGGCGATCCCTTCGAGCGCGGTAACGGGCGGCCTCTGGATTACGGGCACTGGGCCGCGCACAAACTGGAAAACCTCAGCCATCACCGGTTGCGCCATGGCGAAGCGGTCGCGGTGGGCATGGCCCTCGACGGGCTCTACGCCAATGCCCTCGGGCTGTTGAGCGACGCCGACTGCGAACGGGTGATGAGTCTTTTGACCAAGCTCGGTTTCAACCTGTGCCCGCCGGAATTGACCCTGAAAGATACGCAAGGTCGCTCACCGGTGTTGCTCGGGCTGGAAGAGTTCCGCCAACACCTGGGCGGACAACTCTCGATCCCGATGCTCAGCGGAATCGGCCAATCGGTGGACCTGCATGAAATCGACGACGTGCAAATGGAACAGGCGCTGCAGAAGTTGTCCGCCCGCAACGCTCCGGCGCTCGACCTGAGCGAGGGCTTTGCGAAATGAGCCAGACCCCGCAAAGCCTCAAAACCTGGTTGACGCTTGGCCGTGTCTCCAACCTGCCCACTGTGTGGACCAACACCCTGGCCGCCGCCCTGTTGGCCAGCAGCGCCGGTGCCCTGGCGCCGCCCTCGTGGCTGGTGTGGATTCTGCTGCTGTTCACCCTGTCGCTGCTGTATCTGGCCGGCATGTTGCTCAACGATCTGCTGGACGCCGACTGGGACCAGCAACACCACAATCCCCGGCCCATCACCCTGGGTCTGGTGAGCCGCCAGCAAGTGCGCCTCGCCACCGTGTTGTTGCTGACACTGGCGGCCGCCTCGGTGCTGGGCCTGAGCCAATTGATCGATCAGCCGCATTGGTTGCTGGCCAGCGTCACCCTCTTGGTGGGCTGCATCATCGGCTACAACGTGCTGCACAAAAAATACGCCCACAGCGTGTGGTTGATGGGCGCCTGCCGCTCGGCGCTGTACCTCACGGCGGCGGCCAGTCTGGCGGTGCCACCGGAGCCGATCTGGCTCTGTGCGATGTTGCTGGGCGTTTATATCAGCGGGCTGACCTACCTGGCCCGCAATGAGCACAACAATGAGTTGCTCAGTCGCTTGCCCCTGATCCTGATGCTGAGCCCGCTCGCGTTGGCGATCTACTCCGACAACCTGTGGTTCTGGCCGGTGCTGCTGCTCTGGCTCGGCTGGCTGGGCTGGCACTACTGGCGAAACTTGGCCAACCCGCAGCATCGAAAGGTCCGCGCTTTTATCGGCGCCGGCCTGGCAGCGCTGCCACTGTTCGACGCGTTGGTGATGGCCGTGGCCAACCAGCCGTTGGGCAGCCTGCTGTGTGTCCTGGTGTTTTTCCTGCTCCCACACTTTCAGCGCTGGATCAAACCGACATGAACATGGACGTCACTGCGCCGCCAACGGCGGCCCTCGGCATGCGCCACGATTGCCTCGCCGAACACCTTCAGGTCTTGACCCGGCAACTCGATGACACCGAGCTGCACTGGTGGCGTCAGGCACAGGCGCAACTGGCCCGGCAGCCGGACGCCAATACTGCGGCGCTCTTGAGCGGCCAGTGCAAGCGGCATCTGCGTGACCGTGCACTGCCCGACAGCCACTGGAGCCTGATCCAACTGGCTCGCGCGTTGTTGCTGGCGCAGGTCCTTGAACTGTCCTCTGAGGGCGGACAATTGTCCCTGCTGCGCCAGCTTTTTCTCTGGGGCGACGATCAGGAAAAGATCGCCACCCTCAAAGCCTTCGACTGGCTCGACAGTCACGGGGTGTGCGTCGAACTGGCGTTGCAGGCCGGACGTACCAGCAACAGCCAGGTGTTTGCCGCCCTCGCCCTCGACACCCTTTACCCGTCGCGTCATTACCCGGAAAGGGCCTTCCACCAACTGGTGCTGAAAGCGCTGGGCATGGGGCTCGATGTCCGGCGCCTGATCGGCCTGCCGCAGCGACGCAGCGTCACCCTCAATCAATTGGCCCTCGACCTGCTGGAAGAACAGCTCGCCGCTGATCGAACCGTGTCCACCGGATTGCCCCTGGCGATTGCCTTCGACCAGCTCAGCCAGGCGCAACGCCAGCGACTGATCGACCTGAACCAACAGCAACGCTTGCCGCCGGAATGGCGAAGCCATCTGAACTGATGCCCAACGATTCCTTTCCCTTGACGAGGATTCACCATGCCCAAGTACTTTGATCCGCATATTCATATGGTCAGCCGCACCACCGACGACTACCAGAACATGGCCGCGGCCGGCATCACCGGAGTGATCGAACCGGCCTTCTGGCAGGGCCAGGCCAGGACCAGCGTCGGCAGCTTCATCGATTACTTCGACACCCTGCTGGGCTGGGAGCGCTTTCGCGCCAGCATGTTCGGCATCCATCATTTCTGCACCATCGGCCTCAATCCCAAGGAGGCCAATGACTTGTCGGTGGCCAACGAGGTGCTGGAGATTCTGCCGCGGTATCTGGTGAAGGACGGCGTGGTGGCGGTAGGCGAAATCGGCTACGACGACATCACGCCCGAGGAAGACCGCTTTCTCGCCGCGCAACTGGAACTGGCCAGACAGTTCAACCTGCCGGTGCTGGTACACACGCCGCACCGCGACAAGATCGGCGGCACCAAACGCACCCTGGCGGTGATTCGCGAGGTGGGGATCAATGAGAACCTGGTGATCATCGACCACCTCAACGAACTGACCCTGCCGTTGGTGCTGGACAGTGACTGCTGGCGCGGTCACTCGATCTACCCCAACACCAAAATGTCGGAACAGCGCATGGTCGCCCTGCTCCAGCAGTACGGCACCGAAAAAATGGTGGTCAACAGCGCCGCCGACTGGGGCATCAGCGACCCGCTCAAAGTGCCGAAAACCGGTCAGGCGATGTTGGCGGCCGGCTTCAGCGAGGCGCAGGTCGAGCAAGTGCTGTTCCACAACCCGGTGGATTTTTTCGCCCAGAGCGGTCAACTGGACAAAACCCTGATCAGCACCCCGCTGCCCATCGATCAGCGCCGGCAGTGGCAGGAAAACTCCGCCCTGCGGGGCCAGGAACCGGTGATCAAATGAATGCCGGCATGGGCTGGACGCCCGGGCAGATCGGCTATTGCAGCAATGTGCACCCGACCCGCGACCTGGCCGGGTTGCAGTCTTCGATCGAGCAGCACTTTCAGGGCGTGCGGACCCTGCGCGGGCTGCCGGCGCAGGACAGCGGGCTGTGGATCAGTGCCCTCGCCGAGTCCAAGCTGCAACAGAAGTCGGCGCGTTCGGCGTTCCTCAGCCTGCTGCAAAACAGCGGGCTACGGCTGACATCGCTGAACGGGTTTCCCTACGGTCAGTTTCATGACCGTGCAGTGAAAGCCGAGGTCTACCTGCCGAGCTGGGCCGAGCCGAAACGCCTGGCGTACAGCCTCAATCTGGCGCACATCCTCGCGCAGGCCTTGCCGCCGGATTGTCATCAGGGCGTGATTTCCAGCGTGCCGCTGGGCTATGCCGCCACCTGGAATCCAACGCTGCAACAACGGGCCGAGTATCAACTTCGCGAACTCACGGCTTCACTGGCCCAGCTGCATCGGGAGACCGGCAAGAAGATCGTGTTCTGCCTGGAAATGGAACCGGACTGCGTGCTGGAAACCACTGACCAGGCCATCGCCTTCTTCCGCCGCTGGCAAACCACGGACCCGAACCATGCCTATCTGGCGCTGTGTTTTGATGTCTGCCATCAGGCGGTGATGTTCGAAGACTGCTATCAGTCGCTGGAACAGCTGCGTCAGGCGCGGGTGCCCATTGGCAAGATCCAGCTGTCCAACGCCTTGATCTGTCGTCTGCCTTGCGATGACGACAAGCGCCGCGAACAGGTCCTCAAGACCTTGAGCGACTTCTGCGAAACCACCTACCTGCATCAAGTGAAGGCGCGCGATGCACTGGGTCAGCTGCAGGCCTGGGCGGATCTGCCCGCCGCCCTCGTCGATTGCGCCAAACACCCGCAGCGATACCCCGAGCTGAGGATTCATTTCCACATCCCGTTGTTCAGCGAACAGCTGTTGTTGCCCGAGCTGAGCGGCAGCCAGATCGCCCTGTCGCAGACCTTCGATTTTCTCGCCAGCCATGAGGATTTCAGGCCGGTGCTGGAAGTGGAAACCTACAGTTGGGGCGTCCTGCCCGCGCAACTGCGGCCGACGACCGAGTCCGCCCAGCTTCAGGGAATCGCCGCAGAGCTGAAATGGGTCGAGGACCAGTTGCGGCAACGGCAATTGCTGCAACCACAAGCGCAGGAGGCGTACGCCGATGCGCTCTGATCATGCACGTCAACCGCTGCTGCTGATCAATGTGGTCGGGCTGACGCCATCGCTGCTGGGTGACGCGACGCCGCACATCAATGCCCTGCTGAAAACCGCAAAAATGGCCAGCCTGCAACCGGTGTTTCCGGCCGTCACGTCGTCGGTGCAGGCTTCGATCCTCACCGGGCGTCCGCCGTCCGAGCACGGCATCGTCGGCAATGGCTGGTATTTTCGCGATCAGGCCGAAGTGCGTTTCTGGCTGCAACCCAACGCGCTGATCCAGGGTGAAAAGGTCTGGGAGACGCTCAAGCGCGAGCTGCCAGGGTTCCGCTGCAGCCAGTTGTTCTGGTGGTTCAACATGTACGCGGACGTGGATGCCGCCATCACCCCGCGCCCTCACTACCCGGCCGATGGCCGCAAGATGTTCGGTCTGTATTCGTCACCGGCTTCGTTGCACGAAACGATCGAACGGCAGATTGGCGAGTTTCCCTTTCCGGGTTTCTGGGGCCCGGCGGCGGGCATTGCATCGAGCCGCTGGATCGTCGATTGCGCCATCGCCGAATTTCAGATTGATCAGCCCGACCTGCAATTGATCTACCTGCCGCACCTCGATTACAGCCTTCAGCGTGTCGGGCCCGATCATCCGTCGATTGCCGACGAGGTTCGGGCCATCGACCAGGAAGTCGGTCGTCTACTGACCTTCGCCGAGGAACAGGGCGCGGCGGTGATGCTGCTGTCGGAATACGGGATCGAAGCGGTCAATCAATCGGTTTCGATCAACCGCCTGTTGCGTTCGGAAGGTTTGCTGGAGGTGCGCCAATCGCTGACCTGGGAATTGCTCGACCCCGGCGCCAGCGCGGCGTTTGCCGTGGCCGATCATCAGATCGCCCATGTCTACGTGAAACGGGCCCAGGACATACCCCGCGTCAAAGCGCTGTTGCAGCGCCAGCCCGGTATCGAGCAGGTGCTGGATAAAGCCGAACAGCGGGCGTTTCAGCTGGATCACCCGCGCAGCGGCGAGCTGGTGGCCGTGGCCGCAGCCGGTTACTGGTTCGATTACTACTACTGGTTCGATGATCGCAAGGCGCCCGACTTTGCCCGCACCGTCGACATCCACCGCAAGCCGGGCTACGACCCGCTGGAACTGTTCATCGACCCGGCCATTCGTTTCCCGAAATTGAAAGTGGCGCGGCGCCTGCTGCAGAAGAAACTCGGCTTTCGCTACTACATGGACCTGATTCCACTGGACACCGGACTGGTCCGTGGCAGTCACGGTCGCCTGCCCGAGCGCGAGGAAACCGGCCCGCTGCTCATCACCAATTGCGATCTGCCATTGCCGCAAACCCTGGCGGCAACGGCAGTGAAACAACTGCTCCTTCAGCATTTTCTGGGGCACTCATACACCCACTCGGCCAATGCCAAGGAGCTTCCATGCGGCGAGCCATTTCTATAACTGTTCTCAGTGCACTGGCCGGTTTGGCTCAGGCACAGGACACCACCCCTTTCGATTGCAGCCAGTTCCTGAAGTTTGGGAATGACATCCCCACGACCAAAGCAGCGTTCGAAAAGAACCCCGAGACCATGGCCTGGAACTGGTTCGTCTGTCTGAACCAATTCAGCCCCACCCAGGCCAGCAACCGGGTGTGGGAAACCATGAAGCCTTCGGACCAGGTTTACCTGCCCGATGGCGCTGCGCCCGGCGCCTACGCCAGTCCCGTGCCGCCTCCGACCGAGGTGATAACACAGGCCCGAACGCTGGGGATGGACCTGAACCGGACCTTCCACAACATCAATGCCACGCAACAGGTCGATGGGCTGGCGCTGCACATGGGCGGCTCCGTGCCGGCGGCGCAAAAAGGCAACCCGGTACGCTTTCAACTGCTGATGGGTCAGGACACCTTCGATTACATCGTGCAGCGTCAGGTCTACAACATGAACGGTCAGGCAGCCCTGGCCGGTGACCTGCACTTCCCGGCCACCTCGTGGGAGTTGAAGGCGGCGTGGCTCTGGATCGGTTCGGACACGACCTATCGGCAAACCCTGGCCAACGACGGTTACTACATTGGCCAGGCCTATTTCCAGCAGGACGACGGCACCTATCAGGTCGGTTATGCGGCGCTGAGCGGGCTGCACGTGGTCAACAAACTGGATGACAACTGGGTCTGGACCACCTTCGAAAACATCAACAACAGCAAATACACCGTGACCAACGCGCCGACACCGACGCCGATGACCAACACCACCGGGCCGACCCCGGCCGCCAAACCGGTGAACGTCAGCTTCCAGGCCAGCAACCCGACGCTGTCGAAGTACGAATTGATCGGGGTCGAGTACCAGCCCGTCACTCAGGTGCTGGCCAACTCGCAGCTGGAATCGGCGTTCCAGAACACCTCGTCCTGCCTGGCCTGCCATGGCACCGCCGCCTACTCGAACGACAAGGGCTACTTCAATTTCGCCCTCAAGCAAGGTGGCGGCATCGTCTACCCGACCACTCCGCTGCCGGCCTCCGACTTCGCAGGCTACAAAAAACTGGACTTTGTCTGGTCGCTGAAACGCGCCCAGTGGCAACGCTAAGGAGCATGACATGAGCGTATTGAACTTCCCCCGCATCTACCTCAACGGCCATATGTTCTGGAACCCGCCGACGGCCAACAACAACGATGTGCTGCCGCTCTATGACGCGGTGAAGATGGATATCAACTGGCCGTTCACCAGCTACTACGACATCACGCAGGAGAACGCGCCCACCACCCTGATGCCCTGGATCATTTCACCCGTGCAGCAGAGTGATCTGCCGCCCTATGTGCAGCAGGTTCCGACCAACGGAAGCCCAAACACCTTCCCATTCATACCCGCCGAATGGGACCTGTTTGGCGACAACGCCTGTGGGACAGTGAGCTACCAGAGTACCCGCTCGACCATTATTGGCGGCGAGTTGCAGGCCAACACCTACATTGCTCAGGACGCGCTGGTCGGCAGGGACTTCCAGCTGCTCGGCAATCCCTTTGGCAGTCAGAGCCCGACGGCCGCCCGCTTCGTCGATATCAGCCCGTGGCAGAACACCTTCACGGCGCTGTACTTCGACAAGCTGCAGCTGGGGGATGCCACCTGTGGCCTGACCCTGAACCGTCAATACCGGATGCTCGACCGCTTCCTGACGTTCAATTGGGCCGGTGACTTTGGCGGTCTGGCGTATGTCACCACCACCTGGCAGACCTGTTTTCCCCGGGACAATCTGGAATGGGTCATCGGCGATTCCGTCCTGCTGAGCAATCTCCAGCAACAGATGGAGGCTCAAAACGCTCAGGGCCTGATGTTCAGGTTCGCCACGTACCTCACCTGTTACGACAGGAACGGTGTGTTCAACGACTTCCCGTACATCAACACCCGCAACAATGACCCATCGGCGCTGGCCCGTATGACAGCGATGTATCAAAAGGGGCTGGACAACGTTTCCGATATTTTCTTCAACCCCGCCTACAACCGTACCGTAGCGACCCTGGGTCTGTGGTTCGACCACGAATACCCCACGGCGCCCGCCGGCCCGCGTCTGGTCACCGACCAGAAGATCATGGTCACTCGCCCCGGCATGTCTCAGCCGACAAGCACCAATCTGGGTGTGACATCGGCGCAGATCACCAACAACACGCTGTCGCTGGATCTGGCGAACACGTTTCCGTTCTATCCGCTGGACAAGAACGCCGATGTCCTGACTGCCGAGAAGTTCCAGGCCGGCGACTATAAGCTGGGCGTATCGCAGAACGGGAATTTCGTGCCGGTGGTCGACATCGGTTTCGATCAGTACCGACAGTCGGCATTCGACAAGCGCTCGGGCCTGCTGGATATCCCTCTCAACGCCACGCAAACGGCCACCTTGCAATCCGGTCCGCTGGAGTTGCAGCAACAGAACTCGACAGGATCCGTGAAGGCCGCCGTTCAGCAAGTCTGGACCGCCGAGGTGGTAGAAAGCGGCACCTTCGTCGACGTGAACGATCGCAAGACGCTGAACATCATGGTGCAGAAAAATGGTCAACCGGCCGCCAACACCACGCTCTGGGTGGTGGAATACGGCAACCCTTACAACGTGACCACCAGCGACTACTACCTGACGTTCAGAAACAACCCCGACTTCACGCTGTTCTACGACAACGCAGACCGCAACAAAAACACCGCCCACCTGCCACAGTTCAAGGGCGCGGCGCCTGTAGCGAACTACCTGGCCACCGGCAGCGGTCGTCGACTGGTCAATCTGGAAACCAAAGACAAACCGGTGGGCGTTCCGGTCAGTTATCAGTCATTCATGAATGGACCGAGCAAACCGATTACGGTCCCCCTGACCCCTTGCCTGGAGTTCGACGCCGGCGTCTACGTCAGCGGAACGCTGGATAACGATCAGACGGTGGAGTACTCCTACGTCGCCACCACCACCGACGCCAACGGCATCGCCCAGGTGAGTTTCAAGGCTCTGGCTCCGGGTTTCCCTACGCTGCGCTTCATCGTCAAGGAAGGCACCAGCGACCCGGTCATCCCGTTCAGCTTCGCGCTCAACAAGGCTCAGATCGACTTCCTCACCCCACTACGCGTCCTGCCTCTGGACATGCAGTTGCAACAGGACTTCGTCAATTACTGGAACGACATCTACAAGGACAAGAATGCGCCCGAAGCGATCTGGGATGACTTCATCTACCCAAGGGTGCTCAAGACCTTCTACTACCTGTACCCGATCATGAACAAGTTCATGCCGCTCAACTCCCGCACGCGGGTGGAAGGCGCTGTCGATCAGTTGATCCGGCTGATCAGCAAGGAGTACCAGGAAGAAAGCACCCTCGCGATGCCCATCACCCGCGACCTGTCGCAAAGCCGGCGCGCCGTGCTGGAGTTGTGGGCGCAGAAACTGGTCAAGCGCAACTTCCCGCCCATGCCACTCCATATGAGTGATTACGACAACCTCTGACCCACGCTGCTCAATCAGGAAAGATGAGCCACTGCGGGAGTTCGCTCCCGCCGTGCGCTTTGCCAAGGAGTGACCCATGAAAGTCAGCCTCTTGAATCGTCTGTTGCTGCTGATCCTGCTGTTCAGTCCGCCTGTATTTGCCCAGGACACCGGCGCCGTGTACTTCACCATGGGGGTGCACAACACCGAAGGGTGTAATGAGCAGAATGGCAACTGCATCGCCACGCGTCTTCCCGGCGAGCCCTCCGATCCGTTCTTCCCGGCGTTCTGGATCAGCAACTGGACCATGTACCGGGTGATGCACAACTACGAAAAGAACCCGCCGCCCTACAGCAACCCACCTTCGACCCTGACGCCTGCGGACTACACCGTCTCTCGCGGAACCAGCTACTACGACACCACGTACATCCCGCCGGATGGCGACGGCTTCGGCGCGATGATGGAGCACTACGAGAAATACTGTTTGCCGATCTTCCCGATCAAGAACAACAACTACACCTGCTCGTTCGTGTCCCTGGGCAACAAGGCGTACTTCCTGACCTACCCGCAAGACCGCCCGAAAGACATGCCGGCCTGCTGCATGTTTTCCCCGATGAATCATCCGCCACGGCAGGACTTCATCGAACACCTTCCTTACAGCGCCGAGCGCAGTAAAAACCTCAACGGCAGCGTGCAGGCTTACGCCCTGGATCTCGATTCGCCGCAAGGTCCGATCCTGTTCGGCTATGCCTTCTACAAAAAAATGTCGGGACAACCGCCCTACCGGCCACCGCAATCGTTCTTCTTTTCCGGCGATAGCAGCGTCGCCAACGCGCCGATCGTCAGCCAGAACTACACCGACTTTCACATCGCCAAACCGGACCCGGCAAAGACCTGGGCGCAGGTCGCCGCCATGTGCCCGTCGAACCCGCCGCCCTGCCAGTTGTTCGAGCCACCGGAATCGCAGAGCAATGGCCACAAAGCGCAGTGGAACAAACTCATGCAGCGTAAACCGTGATCAACGACGAAGGATCGCCATGAAAACCACATTCCGTTATTCCGTGATATTGCTGGGTCTGGCCAGCCTGCCGGTGCTGGCCAGGGAACAAGCCATGACATCGACGCAGGCCAGCCAGTTGAACTGCCAGCCGCCCAGCACCGCACCGGCCGCCACGGCCGGACAGGATCAGTTCGATCAATACAGCTGGCAGATGTTCATCGCCTTGAGCTGGCCGGCAAAGAACGGGCAGCGCGGCAATCCCGACTGCACCAAACAGCCCGGTGCGGCCGGCTACACCGTCTGGCAGACCTACAAGACCGTCGGCGAAATCTTTCTGCCGAATGCCGCCAATCCCGGGCCTTGGAATTCCCCGCAAATCGCAAAAAGCTTCAACATCATCAACATCGCCTCGTTGAAAAACAGCGCTCAGGTGAACGCCGTCGATCAGGCGGTCGGCGGCTGGTTGATCGATCAGGCCCGGAACCCGACCTACTACGACATCTCGGCCAACGAGACTTCGTACAACTACATCGTGGGCAACAACTTCTATAACGCCGACGTCGTTTCCAAAGCCAACAACATCCAATTCCCCTGGGGCGTCATCGAGATCAAATCGAGCTGGCGCATTCTCACGCCTCGTGACAACGCCCGCCGTTACCTGACCATGATCGCGCGCGTGGCCAGGTTCAATGACCAAGGCGAGAAGATCGGGGTCAGCGAGGCGTTTCTGGGGCTGGTGGGTCTGCACATCATCACCAAGGCGAACGGTTATCCGCAGTGGATCTGGTCGACCTTCGAGCAAGTCGACAACGTTCCGCCGAAGGTGCAGGTGAACGGTCAGTGGGTCGATCAGCCCGCGTCTGGCACGGCCTATTCCTACTTCAACGCCGCTGCGCCCGCCGCAACGCTCAACCAGTCGCCGTGCGACTGGCAGACTCAGGGCCCGCATCAGGTCTGCGTGCCCAAACCCGGCACCACGTTCCAGACCCCGAATCCGCTGAACCGGGTCACCCCGATCGCCGACATCACCAACCAGATCAACGCCAGTTACCAGGCCGACCCGGGGCTGCAAAAAAGCGTGTTGAAGTACTACCAGCTCATCACCACCCAACGCCCGCTGATGCCCGACAACCCCGGCAACCCGCTGGGTCAGCCGACGCCGGCACTGTCGGCCAACGTGACCATGGAAAGCTACATCCAGCCCAACAGCAGTTGCATGAACTGCCATTCCATGGCGACGCCGGTCAAGAGTCCCTACAAGTCCGATTACTCCTATCTGTTCAAATTCGCCAATTCGCCACTCGGCAAAACCATCAAGGACGGGAAATAAATCATGAGCATCCTCAATGGCCCGCGACTGAATTTCTGGGGTGGTATCCGCACTGATGTCAGCCTGCCGAACAACTCACCCACCATTCCTTATAACGGCGATGACAACTGGCCGATCTTCGACCTGACCACCTCGACCCTCGCAGCAGGGGCCCAGTCTTACACCGACGATCAGTTGAACAACATGATCAATGCGCCCACGGGCGACTACTACACTGCCGGCGGCTGGAATCATTACGGGCAGCATGTCGTCGACATGCAAAACGCGCTGATCAGTTCCCAGGGCAGCCCCGGCAGCGTCAGTACCACCGGGGATATGGTGGGCCAGCCGGTCTATCTGCTGGGTTCTGTGGACCCGGTGACCGGACAAGGGCCGGTATCGGGCCCGATGATGGTGGATCTCGACCCCACCTCGACCACCACCACCCAGATATTTGTCGGTGGTCTGCAAATCGGTGGCAGTAACAACATCCAATTGCTGATTCGCGCCAATACGGTTTGCAGCAGTCTGGATCTCGGCATGCGGGTGCTGCAGCCACTGCCGAGTGAGATGGATTCACCCGGCTCTTGCCGTATCAGTGGCACCTTCCAGCTGACCTTTCCCCTGAGCAGTATTGTCAGCTGGAACCAGAACAGCAGCGGTTTGCGATCGATCATCCAGGCACCGGGGGCCACCGGTATCGTCCTGCGCTTCGTGATGTTCGAAATGTGCCCGACGATGACCACGCCCCAGTTGCAAGCCGATTATGCCGCCGGCAGAGACACCCCGAACCCGAGCATTGGCCGGGTCATCGGTACATTGGCTCCGGCGTTCGCCAATGAGCCGCTGAACTGCCAGGCGGGCCGTCAGATTGTCAATCAGGACACCGGCGGCACCGGCTACGCCGACCTGAGCAACGCGCAAATGCTGAGCGTCGACATGGTCAACATCATTCCGAAAGAGACGTTCAGAGTCGTCAGGGATGACATCACCAGCCCTATCGGACCTAACGGGAATTACGGTCCTGTCACTCTGGCAGCCGGTGAGACCACCCTGACTACACTCGATCCGACCAGCAGTCCCCTGTTCGACTATTACGTGTATGGCGGCATTGTCGACCTGCCTCTCAATACAGCCCAACAGTCGGCGGTCAGATCCTCGGCGCTGGCCATCAGCGCCCCCGGCACGGTCGCCGGGACTACGTTGCAGGCAACAGAGTCCGTCTATCGGATCTATGCCGATCAACGCAGTGTCTATACCGAGGACTACCCACAGGGCCTGTCGATTACGCTGCAGGTCCGGTATCTGGGTGCTGCGGTGACCAGGACAACTGAAATCGATCTCACCGCCGCGCCCTCGGGACCGTATTACACGCAACAGCGGTACTGCGACTTCCTTTATTTCCCCCCGGCGTTGACGGTGAGCCCCGGTCAATTGGCCGTCACTTTCTCCGTCAACGTAAAACCCGCAGCAGCTCCCTTCGCCGGTTTCGTCGCCCTGACCTACACCGTCAACGGTCAGGAAAGCGGCACGTATTTCACCAACTTCCGCAAATACGCCCAGACCGACTTCGGCATCCCCAGGGGCACCACCATCACCTGGCAACTGATGTATCCGAACGTCCTGCGCTTTCACTACCTGGCATTCCCGGCCATGTCTCGCTACATCCCGCTGAACCAGCCCGACGCGATCATGGGCGCGAAGAACCCGATCCTCGCCCGAACCTCGGATGCCTACAAAGGCACCACGCTGTTCATGCCCGTGGTGCGCTCGATGTCGCCCTGTCAGCGGGCACTGCTGCGGGCCTATCTCACGGGCGAGCCGTGGCAACCGCCGCAGTAATCGCGTCCATCAGCCCATGGAGAGAAACCTATGACTGTTCATATTCCTGCGCGCCCCCGCGAGACCCTGCGCCCGAGCACCATCATCGCCGAAGGCCTGCTGAACCCTCGCGGCGCCTGCGTGCAAGCCGACGGCAGCCTGCTGCTGGTCGAAGCCGGTTCAGGCCTGCCGGACCAGACATTCAGCGGCCGCATCAGCCGACTGCGACCTGATCCACTCAAACCGGGCGCCTGGCTCGCCCGCGAAACACTGGCGCAAGGTTTCCGCGCCATGAACATGCAGGCCCGCATGCTGCGCGATGAAATCATGGGGCTGTCGGACATCGCCTGCGGTGACGGGCGCTGCCTGGTCAGCCAGACCGACTATGTCGAGGGCTCGAAACTGCTGGACCTGCAATACACCCCGCCCGAGCCGGTGTTTCACAGCCGGGGCAATCTGAATGCGCTGTGTTATCACCCGACTCGCCGCAGTTGGCTGGCCGTCAAACCCGATACCAATCAGTTGGTGGAGTTCAGCACCGGTGAGGATGAACAGGTGCTGGTGCAGTTGCCCGATCTGGACATGGGCCAGGAAGCCGTGCCCGTCACGCTGGTGCACGAACCGGCGACGGACGCCGTGCTGATCAGCCTGTTCTCCGGAGAGCTGCAAAGCGACCCGAGCCGCAAAGGCATCGACTTTGATGATCAGGCCGGCCAGGTGATCCGGGTCTGGCCCGACACCGGCCGGATCGAAGTGCTGATTCGCGGCCTGCAGCTGCCTACCGGACTGGCACTGTGTCCGCAAGGAAACGTCTTGGTGCTGGAGCTTTGCAGTCGTCTCCAACAACCTTTGCCGCCTGACTGGAACGGCGAAACCCTGCATGGCGGATTCACCCGATTCAGCGGGCGACTGTTGAGCTGCAACCTGCAAACGAGTGAAGTGACCGTGCTCGCCCGGGACCTGGATACCCCGTCCAACCTGTGCCTGGTGCAGGATGCGGTACTGGTGAGCGAAGGCATGGGTTTGACGGGGCGCCCGCTGCCCACGCCGGATAACAAGGTGGTTGCGTTGAGCGGCAGGCTGCGCCGGGTGCAGCTCTGACAGAAACGGCTTTGAGTCGACTCGACTGCGGGTCGACTCAAACCGAAAAACGCTGCGCATAGTCTTTCGGGCTGATACCAATCCGTCGAATGAACGCCTTTCTCATGACATCGACACTTTGGTAACCGGTGCGGCGCGCGACCTCCTCCATCGATTGACCGCCCAGTTCAATCGATCGGCAAGCCGCTTCTATGCGGACGTTTTCGACGTATTTCGCAGGCGTCGTCTGCAACTCTCGCTGAAACAGGCGAATCAGCGTTCGGACACTGGTGGAGAGCCTGTCTGCCAGGATCTCGACCGTGAGTTCCAGACTCAGATGTTCACTGATCCAGACGCATAACTCATCCAGATTCGAATCCGCGACGTGCTGGGATTGAAGCGCCACACTGAATTGCGCCTGCCCGCCAGGACGTCGCAGAAACAGGACAAGGTTCTTTGCGACCTCCATTGCAACCTCGTCACCCAGGTCCTCGCTGACCAGCGCAAGGGCCAGATCGATCCCGGCCGAGACACCGGCCGAGGTGTACACATTACCGTCCTTGACCCAGATCGGATCCGGATCCACCCGTACCCGCGGATAGCGTTCAGCCAGTCCTGGCGCCATCTGCCAGTGAGTCGTTGCCCGTCGACCATCCAGAAGCCCCGCCTTGGCCAACGCGAACGCTGCGACACAGATCGAGCAAACCCGTCGAATATTCCCGGATCTTGCCCTGATCCAATCGATGGCGGCGGTGTCCAGTTGTTCGTGAGCTTTCCACCCCGAGGCCACGATCAACGTGTCGATGACAGCATTTTCATCAGTTACCTGTTGCAGCGTCTTGTGTGCCACAAGCGCAATGCCGGTGCTGCTTTCCAGGTGCAGTTCACTACCGGCAGCTACCAGTTCGAGCAAGTAGGGCTTTGCATCACCGGCGTGCAGTCTGTTGGCGAAAGCAAACACCTCGGCAGGACCAGTGACGTCAAGCGAGTCCACAGGAGGCAGGCCCAGAATCACAATGCGCTTGCGTGACATGCCTGGATGCGCAGGCTTCGCTCTCGTCGATTTGCTCAAGGTTTTTTCTCATCGGGTCATGGCGGCCACAATGGCACAAATCATCTGAAAATAGTCAATTGCGCCAAATTCGACTGCATACACTGGACGTCCAGCCCCTTCCATTCAGGAACGTAACCATGAACTCTCCTGTCATCATTGGCGGTTTCAGCGCACCCGACTCTGAACTCGCCCGCAAAGCGACCTCGCTCGTTGAGCGCGTCCACACCAGCGCCTTGTTGAACCATGTACACCGCACGTGGTGGTTTGCCGAATTTCTCGGGCAACAACGAGGCCTGAAGTATGACCGCGAGGCCGTCTACCTGGCCGCGCTGCTCCATGATCTGGGACTGACGAATGAGTTTGCTGCCGAGCAGCGCTTTGAAGTCGACGGCGCCGATGCGGCCAGCCGTTTCCTGGTGGCGAACGGTTATTCGCAGGCGAAAGCGGAGCTGGTCTGGGATGCCATCGCGCTGCATTCCAGCGCCGGCATCGCCGACCGCAAACAGCCGGAAATCGCCCTGATTTACCTGGGTGCGCATGTCGATGTCATGGGTCTGAACCTGGAGCAAATCCCCACCGCGCTGATCGATGACACGCTGGCGCTATATCCAAGAATCGGGATGAAGGCCGCGTTTACCCAGGCCGTGGCGGAGGTCGCCAGGAAAAAACCGTTCACCGCGATTGGCACCGGCCTTGGCGATGTCGCCCGTCGCCATGTGCATGGCTTCGATTGCCCGAATGTGTGCGACCTGATCGAAAACGCGCCCTTTGACAGCTGAAACATTGCAGCCGAACAAGGATGTTCAATCACTCGCGGCAGAACGCCTTTCTCATTCATCCGCCACCCCACTCACATCACCGACTTTCACTTGAGCCAGATCCAGTCGAAGCGACGCCACATTTTCAGCGCCGTTCAATTGCTCGAACTGACGTTGAGCTTCTTGCCAGAGAGGTGCGGTCCGGTTGAACAGGTTCCTGCCTTCCTTCGTCAGCGTTGCGAGGCGACTTCTGCCGTCCGTGGGTGAGGGGCTGATCGAAATCAGTCCGCCCTTCTCCAGGAAACCCGTCATTTTCCCCATCGCCGTGCGCTCGATGTCGAGACGTTCAGCCAGGGTATTGATGGAGGCGTTCCCCAACTCGTGAAGAGCCGCCAGGGTCAGGAACTGGGTAATGCGCAGGCCTGATGGTTCAAGCTGCGCATCGTAAAATCGCGTGATCTGCCGGCTTGCTTTCCTTATCGCGGAACAATTGCACTGGTCGATCCCTAACGATTGGCTAACCGGCAGCATGCGTGTATTTCCTCGTGACGACTGATGATTATTTCAAGTACCCGGCGGGCGGGTTACGCGTAGGCATCCCGGTATTTTTCGATGAACGCCTGAACGGTCAAGGCAGGTGTACCGGTAATCTTTTCAACGATGTCATTCACACCGGCGAAAACGCCCACCTGGTAATCCTGCGCGACCTCGACCAGATGTTGCGTCAACGCGGCCGGGAACTGGTATTCGTGCGTCATCTTACGCTCGAACTCTGCGATCGATACCGGGGCGTATTCGATTTTCTCACCCAGCACTTCACTGACGGCCGCCGCGATTTCGCTTTGATTCATCTCGACCGGGCCATGGAGGGTGTAGATCTTGCCTCCATGCTCTGCAGGATTGGCCAGGATATGGGCGATCACACGCCCCTGATCGTCGGAGGCGATAGGCGCATGACGACCATTGCCGAAGGGGAACTCGATTTTCTTGCTGGCCCGGATTTCCCTGGCGAAATGAGGGTACGCAAGCCAGTCGGCGAAGAACGTTGGACGCAGGTGTGTGGTCGGCACACCCGACCAGTC
Organism: Pseudomonas sp. GW821-FHT11G12; assembly: GCF_058808055.1. Classification (NCBI taxonomy): domain Bacteria; kingdom Pseudomonadati; phylum Pseudomonadota; class Gammaproteobacteria; order Pseudomonadales; family Pseudomonadaceae; genus Pseudomonas; species Pseudomonas sp. GW821-FHT11G12. Next base: position 1,079,856 of record NZ_JBXARH010000001.1, on the reverse strand, counting down.
GAAGACCCGCTCGGAGATCCAGTGATCCTGCGCCAGATGACTCCGGGACTCGCGCCGTGCGGAAATCTGCGACATGTTCACGATCGCTTCCACTCCGGCCTCTTTCGCGGCCTGGGCAAAATACGCCGCGCCTTCGATGATTCCCGATGCCAGCGGATAAAGGAAATAGGCTGAACGGATGCCTTCCATCGCGGCGCGAATGTCATCGATATGGGTGAAGTCGCCAACGGCGATTTCGACGCCACGCGCCCTGAGTGCGGCGGCTCGCTCATCGTCCTTGCGCACGTAGGCGCGGACACGTTTACCCAGTTTCAACAGTTCATCGATGGTCGCCCCACCGGTACGCCCCGTTGCACCACTGACAAGAATTTCCGCTGCGCTCATGATCCTGGCTCTCTCGATTGGCTGGAGCAGATGCCCCTGAAAAAATCACATAGGAGCATCTGCTCCCATGTGATTCAATTTAAGTGCACATGCTCTTATCGTCAATCGATACGCATGACCGTTCAGCGGATGACGGCACGTTCATTGGTGGATCAAAGCTGCTCCTTGACCACAATCTTCCCGATCATCTGCGGATGCAGCACGCAGAAATACTCGAACTCGCCCGGCGTATTGAACACCCAGGAAAAGCTGTCATTGGTATCCAGCGCCCCGGAGCGAAACACCTTGTGGGTTTCAGCCACCGTGTGCGGGATCTGGTCGTCATTCACCCACGTCACCTTGGTGCCCACGGCCACGGTCAGATCCTTGGGGCCGAACATGAACTCCTTGATATCGACTTTCACCTCCTGCGCCCACGCTGGCATCGACAGCATCAGGCACAGCACAGCCAACAGTCGCGTTTTCATCTGGCTGCCCTCCCCTAGACCAGTGTCGAATCGATCAGCGCCAGCGGATGATCGCCTTGTGTCGCGCGCACATCGGTGATCCCCAGATAGTTGCGCAACTGATCGGCTGCCACGGTCATCGGCCCCGGAGACGGCGCCGCGCCCGGTGCCGGTTGTGGATACGCCGTGCCACGGGCGGTGTGGAAGGTGATGTTGCCTTCGACCTTCTGGATGACCTGATGGATGTGACCGTTCAACACCGTCACCGAGCCGTATTTGCGCAACATCGCAATCGCCTGATCGCCATCCTCGGTGCCCCAGCCCCATGGCTGGTAAATCGTCCACAGCGGAATGTGGGTGAACACCACAATCGGCGTACTGGTCGAAACCGCGCGCAGATCATCGGCCAGCCACGCCAGTTGATCGGCGCCGAGGGTGGCTTCATGGCCGGCCTGGAAGTTGAAGACATTGACCAGCGCGATGAAATGCACGCCATGATCATCGAAGCTGTACCAGCCGTTGCCTTTGGTGCCCTTGCCGTAACGTTCCAGATAGAGCTTGCCGCCGCCCTCGTCGAGGGTGTCGTGTTCACCGGGGATGTAATGCACGGTAGACGGTAGGCCTTTGAGCACCTGCGCCGCCGTATCGAACTCCTCGGCCTTGGACAGGTGCGTGATGTCGCCGGTGTGCAGGATCAGCGACGGCCGTTTCGGCAGTGCGATGACCTTGTCGATCGCCACTTGCAGCGTTTTCACCGGTTCCGGATTGGCTTCCTTGTTGAAGCCGATGTGCGAATCGCTGATCTGCACGAAATGAAAGGTGCTGGCCAACGCCTTGGGGTCGGTGACGTTACCCGCCTCATCCATCGCAAACGCTCTGGGAATGCCGCCGCTCAATGCCCAGAGGACCCCGGCTCCGGCCCACGCCGAGCATTTGAGCAGCGTTCGCCGGTCAGGGTTGTGCAGCAGGCCGTCGGTGCGCAGTGGATGTTTTGCTTGATTGTCCATGGGGATGTCCTCGCTGGCGGACTACAGTGATGTAGCTGACACCAGGTAGAACCACGCGGGGCGAACGTTTATTCCACGCTGCAAAACAAATTCTTTTCAGGGAATAAAACACGACGCATCACGGTTATAGGGGTGTGACGGTGCGGAAACCACTATGAATCGATTTGAGGAACTGATTGCGCCGCACCTGGACGCGGCTTACAACCTCGCGCGCTGGATCACAGGCAACGACAGCGCTGCACGGGACGTCGTGCAGGAAAGCGCCCTGCGCGCCTTCAGGTTTTTGCAGCGTTTTGCCGATCGCAACGCCAAGGCCTGGTTCCTGACCATCGTGCGCAACGAAAGCTACACCTGGCTCAAAGCCTCGGCCGGACGCCACTGGGTCGCTATCGATGACGAAACCGGCGATAGCAGCGATAGCGGCGGCGCACTGAGCCACAGCCAGAGCCCGGAACTGCTGGCCATTCACACGGAAAACGCGGCGTTGCTCCAGCAGGCACTGAGCGCCTTGCCGCCGGCGTTTCGCGAGGTCATTGTGCTCAAGGAACTCGAAGACATGCCCTACAAGGACATCGCCCTGGTGGTCGATATTCCCATCGGCACCGTCATGTCGAGACTGGCCCGAGCGCGTGCCATGCTCAAGCTGGAACTACTGAAGTTGCACGATCATGAATGAACTCCACTGCACGGTTTGCCAGACACAACTGCATGGCTACCTGGATCAGGAACTTGATCCGGCGATGGCTGCGGATGTCGCTACGCATCTGGCCACATGCGCTGACTGTGCGCGGCTGCATGATGAGGCCAAATTACTGAAGGTCAGCGTGAAACGCCATGCGCCGTATTACTCCGCGCCGGCATCACTGGCGGCTAGTGTGTTTGCCGCAGTCGCTCCGGCATCGCCGAGCCCGTTCGAACGCTGGCGAAAATGGTTCGCCCCGGCATTTTCCGCAGCGGCCCTGGCCTTGGCGATGGTGCTTTACGTGGCAACGCCGGGCAGCGAACAACCGTTGATGGACGAAGCCGTCTCCAGCCACGTGCGCTCGTTGATGGGTCAGCACCTGAACGATGTGGTGTCGTCGGATCGCCACACCGTAAAACCCTGGTTCACCGGCAAACTCGACTTCTCGCCGCCCGTCGTCGACTACTCGGCGCAAGGCTTTCCACTGCTCGGCGGACGGCTCGATTACCTGCAACACCAGACCACCGCTGCCCTGAGTTACGGCCGCGCCAAACACATCATCAATGTGTTTATCCTGCCGACAACGGACGCCGACAAACCGTCGCAGAGCCAGACGATTCGCGGCTTCAACGTGATTTCCTGGCAGGCCGGTCACATGCGTTTCGTGCTGGTTTCCGATGTCGAGAAAAGTGAGCTGGAGGCGTTCAGCCAACTGCTCAGAAATGGGGTCTGAAGCAGGCGCAGCCCGTCGCTTGACCGACTGCGCCCGGCCCTCAGTTGATCATGAGGGCGTTGTAATCCGCACTCAGCGTGACCAGGTGCGTCTTGTACCGATTGATCAGCGAAGACAGATCGCTGCGCGAGTAGTCGCTGTTCTTCAGGCGCTCAAGTGCCAAGGCAAAGCCTTTCCAGACATTGGCCACTGCGGTGATCTCTTCACCCGCGACCCGCCGCTGACGGCTGATCTCGACGATCGCACTGGCATCCGACAGCACATCGTCAGCCGCTTGCAGATCGGTATTGAGCACATTCATTGCCTGGGAAATGCTCTGGATTTCCTTTTCCAGATTGTTGCGCGCAGTCGCCAACTCGCTGTACTTGATGCCATCGGACACCACGCCCAGCACTTTGCGCACCAGTTCGATGCCCTGCTTCACCGCCTCTTTCTTCGGGTTGGCCATGTCGATGCTGTCGAGCGCCTTGCCCGACGGGATCGCGTTCTTGTACATCTCGGCCAGATTGAACTCGCGAATCACCTCCTGAGCCTTGACCAGGGTGTCGCGTTGCTCCACACAGGTCGCCTTGCTCCGGCAATGTTCATCCAGATGCGCCAGGATCCGTGCCTTGCGCTGTTTGGCAACGCTCAACGGCTCATTGGCGCGCTCACCGATTTCGACGCTGTAGACACTGCGCACATCGTTGTCCAGACGCTGCGCGCACTCTGTAAACCGAGCCTCCACACGTTCGAACATCGCCTCGACGATCCCTTTGATATTGCGGATTTCAGCGTTGAGCAAGGTCCGGTCTTCGGTCGTCAGGTCATCCCGGCCGAGGGTGTCGCGCAATTCTTCGAGCGCCGAGAAATAGCTGTCCCCGGACGCGTTGCTCAATGCCGTCAACAGAACCGGAAACGCTTCGCGCAGGGTCTGATCGGTGTTGTTCAAATACGCGGCGACTTGTTGCGCGCGCTCTTGCAGCACGTCGGAATGAACATTGCGAAAACGCGCCAGGGTCGAAATGTCGCGAATGGTCTGCACGATGCTCTTCGCGTCGACCGTCGGGATATGCGGGGTATTGATGGGTGTAACGCCGTTCATGGCAATAATCCTCAAAGCGAATGGGCAATCAGTTGAATGATTTCTTGTATTCATCCAGGGCGGCATTGAAAGTTGCCAGCAACTCCCCGGCGGTGCTTTTCACATCACGCCACGGGTCGATCACCAGCGCGAACTCGGCCACGAACGTGGTCAGGCGCAAGGCATCGTTGATGCGCTCGAACTGCTGCGCCGAGGCATCGATCTTGCTGAGCATGGTTTGCCACATGGTGTTGAGGATGTTCAGCGCGGCTTCCGCACCGGCCATGCGAATGCCGATATCACCGAAATTCGACATCGAACTCTCGATGGCGCTCTGCAGGCTTTGCTTGCCGCTGACGCTCTCTTCCAGCGCATCGACCTCGGCCTTCAGAACATTGCGCTCCTTGCGCGCGGTCTCGGCCTTGGGGCCGAAGATCGAACCGGAAATCGGCCAGAAGATCGGCAGCACGCCGGAGAACGACATGCCGACGTAATAGTCGTAGTCCTTGTCCAGCTGGGTGATCCGCGCCTTCTTTTCCTTGATGGTCTGTTGGGTGCTGGCGATCGACTCCACCAGGTTGTTGCGTTCCATCAGGTCGTATTTGCCCTTCACTTCCGACTGCAGGCCGAACACCCGCTTGCCGGTCGACAAATCACCACCGGACAGTTCGATCTTGAAGTTGGAGATGCGATCCTTGAGTTCCCGCGTCGCACCTTGCTGGCGCTGAATGTCGACCTTCATCAGCTTGATGATTTCAGTCACTGCCGAGGCCACTTCGCCGTCGTCCGACGTGTACGTGATGCCGGCCAGATCATTCCCGGTCATTTGCCCGAAGGTGGTCCTGACGCGCTCCATGATCGGCATTTCCTTGATCACGGATATGATTTCCCCGCCGCTGCTGACGATGTTTTTCGCCGCCGCCGCCAGATCGCTGCTCTGCTGGAGGATCTTGGTTTCAACCGCATCCCAACTGGCGGCGTGAATGCGGATCTTTTTGAACAGCACCTGGATGTCGGCCGGCTCCAGACCTGCGACATCGATCTTCTTGTACTTGAGGTACGACTCGACTTCCGGCAGGTCGCCGGGCAGCGACAGGCCCTTTTTCACGTACTGCTTGATCTTGATCACATCTTCTCGGGTCAATAACCCGGCATCGCGTGCAACGCCCGGATATTGCCCGGAGATAAGATGAAGTACCGCTTGCGGCAGGTTGTTACTGCTTTCCGACTCTTTCAATGGAACAGCCATCTTGAATGCCTCTATTCATACGGCCGGTGCAACCATTGCACCGGTCCGCAGAACGCTAGATGACTTTTCTGAAGGAGCAGGAGAAACAGAACGATTCGATAAAACCTTCGCAAGCCTTTGATTTTTATTGATTTAAATCAGAATAATCGTACACATGAAACATCGAGCAACAGACGCCGGAAGGGTCTTACAGACAACGGTTACTTTCGGGCCGTTAAACACACGGCAATCCGTACTCAACGCAATAAAGCGCACTTTTCATAGTGCGCTTTATTTGCTCGAACGCTTGAGCGTCTCACTGGGAAGTTCATTGAACAGCGCCCGATAGCTGTTGGAAAACCGCCCCAGATGCCAGAACGACCAGTTCATCGCCACTTCGGCCACCGTGGTGCCTGAAGCCGCTCCCTTGAGTAACTCCCGGCGGGCACTGTTGAGCCGGCGCAGGCGCAACCACTGGGTCGGTGACATCCCCGTGTAGGCCTTGAAGGTCTGCTGCAGTTGCCGCAACGAAACGCCGGCGACCTGGGACAATTCCAGCAGATTGAGGGTTTCCTCCGGCGAATCCGCCGCCCATTCCCCCACCCGTTTCATGGTCGTGCGCTCTTCCGCGCGGCGCTGCAAACCGCCGCTGTCGAGGCACACGCAAGCGTTGTCGAGGATGAACAGGCAGTCCTCCAGCAACTGTTGGGTCAGTGCTTCTTTGCTTGGTTGATCAAGGGTTTGCGACAACTTCGTGAGGGTCGAGCTTAACCAGCGACTGAACAGCGCGTTCTGCGCGCCGTTGAGCGGCGCCATGAACAAACCTTCCAGCCGGGCCACGTCCAGGCCGTTGCGGCGCACGAACTCCGGGCCGAACACCACGGCGATTTCCTGGTAGTTCTCCGGGGTGATCCAGATGTTGCGGCTTTCTTCGTTCAGCAGATACAGCGCGTTGTCACTGCGATCGAAACAGAACGCCAGAGCCCCCGAGGGCGCACTGAAATTCTGCTCGACCCGGGTGTTCATCTGTTCCTCGTAGACCTCCACGCCTTCCAAGTCCAGATAGCGGATTCGCCCGGCGAAATGCCCCGGCGACATCTGTTGGTAATGCTGGACCCAGCCCGGTGTGGCGCGAACCTGTTCGGCGACATCGGCGGTGTTGAAAGCTTGAACCTGTAGCGGATTACACGTTGTCATGGGAGACCTTGCGCACTCTTTTGGTGCGCTTTGGTGCTGCTTAAAGTGGATAGATGGAACGGCAAGGCCCGCCCAAGATAGTCGTCAACGCGCCACAGGGGAAGCCTGCGAAAGATGAAATCGCACTTCCCCCCGCGTCAATAAAACCAACGACGAGGTCTTTATGAATGCCCCTTTCGATCAGCTGTTCACGTGGCTGAAAGATCACAAGATTACCGAAGTGGAATGCGTGGTCAGCGACCTGACCGGCATCGCCCGCGGCAAAATTGCACCGACCAACAAGTTCCTGCATGAGCGAGGCATGCGCCTGCCGGAAAGTGTGCTGCTGCAAACGGTAACCGGGGATTTTGTCGACGACGACATCTACTACGACCTGCTCGACCCGGCCGACATCGACATGGTCTGCAAACCGGTGAGCGATGCGGTGTACGTGGTGCCATGGGCCATCGAACCGACGGCCATCGTGATTCACGACACCTTCGACAAGTTCGGCAACCCGATCGAACTGTCGCCGCGCAACGTGCTGAAGAAAGTCTTGCAGCTGTACACCGACAAGGGCTGGAAGCCGATTGTCGCGCCGGAAATGGAGTTCTACCTGACCCAGCGTTGCGAAGACCCGGACTTGCCGTTGAAGGCACCGCTGGGCCGTTCCGGTCGTGCCGAAAGCGGTCGGCAGTCGTTCTCCATCGATGCGGCCAACGAATTCGATCCGCTGTTCGAAGACGTCTACGACTGGTGCGAACTGCAGGGCCTGGACCTGGACACGCTGATCCACGAAGACGGCCCGGCGCAGATGGAAATCAACTTCCGTCACGGCGACGCCCTGGATCTGGCCGACCAGATCACCGTGTTCAAGCGCACCCTGCGTGAAGCCGCGCTCAAGCACAACGTCACCGCGACCTTCATGGCCAAGCCGATTGGCGATGAGCCCGGCAGCGCCATGCACTTGCACCAGAGCGTGGTGGAAATCGCCACCGGCAAGCCGATTTTCGCCAATGCCGACGGCACCATGAGCGATCTGTTCCGCCATCACATCGGCGGTTTGCAGAAATTCATCCCGAAAGTGCTGCCGATGTTCGCGCCCAACGTGAACTCGTTCCGCCGCTTCCTGCCGGACACCTCGGCACCGGTCAACGTCGAATGGGGCGAAGAAAACCGCACTGTCGGCCTGCGGGTTCCAACCTCCGGCCCTGAAGCGATGCGCGTGGAAAACCGTCTGCCCGGCGCTGACGCCAACCCGTACCTGGCGATTGCCGCGAGCCTGCTGTGCGGTTACATCGGCATGGTCGAGGGCATCGAGCCAAGTGCCGCCGTCGAAGGCCGCGCCTATGAGCGCCGCAACCTGCGCCTGCCGATCACCATCGAAGAAGCCCTGACCCAGATGGAAGAGTGCGACACCGTCGCCGAGTATCTGGGCAGCAAGTTCGTGCGCGGCTACGTGGCGGTGAAACGTGCCGAGCATGAAAACTTCAAGCGCGTGATCAGCTCCTGGGAGCGTGAGTTCCTGTTGCTGAGCGTTTAAGCCTGCGACCTGATCGCTCCCGGACACTGTCCGGGAGCGATCCCTACCGACTTTACGAGCATAAAAAATCCAACTCGAAGAGGTGTCGATATGCGTCTGTTGAAATCCCTGATCCCCGCCGCCCTGGCATTGGCGTGCAGCGCAGGTGCCCAGGCCCAACCCCAGGTCAGCGTCTACAACTGGACCGATTACATCGGCCCGACCACCCTCGCCGACTTCCAGGCCGGCAGCGGAATCAAGGTGATCTACGACGTCTTCGACTCCAACGAAACCCTCGAAGGCAAACTGCTCGCCGGTCGCACCGGTTACGACGTGGTGGTGCCGTCCAACCACTTCCTGGCCCGTCAGGTGAAGGCCGGGGCGTTCCTCAAGCTGGATCGTTCGCAACTGCCGAACTGGAAGAACCTCGACCCGAAACTGCTGGCCCTGCTCGAGAAAAACGATCCGGGTAACGAGCACTCGGTGCCGTACCTGTGGGGCACCAACGGCATCGGCTACAACGTCGACAAGGTCAAACAGGTACTGGGCATCGACCACATCGATTCCTGGGCCGTGCTGTTCGAGCCGGAGAACCTGAAAAAACTCACCCAGTGCGGCGTGTCGATGATGGACTCGGCCGACGAAGTGTTCCCGGCGATCCTCAATTACATGGGCATGGACCCGCGCAGCGAAAACCCTGAGGACTTCAAGAAAGCCGAAGCCAAACTGCTGAGCATCCGCCCGTACATCACCTACTTCCACTCCTCGAAGTACGTGTCGGACCTGGCCAACGGCGACATCTGCGTGGCCTTCGGTTACTCCGGCGACGTGTTTCAAGCCGCCAACCGCGCCAAGGAAGCAAACAACGGCGTGAACATCGCCTATGCGATTCCCAAGGAAGGCGCGAACCTGTGGTTCGACCTGCTGGCAATTCCCGCCGATGCCGGCAACACCAAAGAAGCCCACGCCTTCATCAATTACCTGCTCGATCCGCAAGTGATCGCCAAGGTCAGCGCCTCGGTCGGCTATGCCAACCCGAACCCGCCGGCCAAGCAATACATGGACGTCGCACTGGTCAGCAATCCTGAGGTTTATCCGCCTCAGGAGGTGCTCGACAAACTCTACATTTCCACCACCCCGCCCCAGTCGATCATGCGTCTGATGACCCGTTCCTGGAGCAAAGTGAAGTCGAACAAATGAATCAGTACACCCAGGAACACGCCCGCTCCTACTACGCCGCGTCGGCCCGGTCGAGCACGCCCTACCCTGCACTTGAAGCCGACCTGATCGCCGATGTCTGCGTGATCGGCGGCGGCTTCACCGGCGTCAACACCGCCATCGAGCTGGCCCAGCGCGGCCTCTCGGTGGTGCTGCTTGAAGGCCGGCGCATCGGTTGGGGCGCCAGCGGGCGCAACGGCGGCCAGTTGATCCGTGGCATCGGCCATGAAGTCGAGGGCTTCGCCCGCCATGTTGGCGCAGAAGGCGTGCGCTACCTGCAACAGGCCGGCGTCGACTCGGTGGAACTGGTGCGCCGGCGCATCGGCGACAACGCCATCGAGTGCGACTTGCGCTGGGGCTTCTGCGAACTGGCCAACACCACGGCGCAATTCGAAGCGTTCAAGGCCGAACAGGACAGTCTCGTAGCCTCGGGTTATGCCCACGAAACGCGTCTGGTCGGCACCGAAGACATTCGTCGGCAAGTGGTCAACGCCGGTGTCTACAAAGGTGGCCTGATCGACATGGGTTCGGGCCATCTGCACCCGCTCGATCTGGTTCAGGGCGAAGCGCGGCTGGCAGCATCGCTCGGGGTGCGGATCTTCGAGCAGAGCCCGGTGCTGGAAATCATCCACGGTGCGACGGTACAAGTGCGCTGCGCTTCGGGCACGGTACGCGCCGGCAGCCTGGTGCTCGGTTGCAACGCGCACCTGGACGAACTCGAGCAACAACTCAGCGGTAAAGTCCTGCCCGCCGGCAGCTACATCATCGCCACCGAGCCCTTGTCCAAGGAACGCGCCGCCGAACTGATCCCGCAGAATCTCGCGCTCTGCGACCAGAAGGTCGGCCTCGACTATTACCGGCTTTCGGCGGATCGGCGTCTGCTGTTTGGCGGTGCCTGCCATTACTCCGGGAAGGATCCGGCGGATATTGCCGCGTACATGCGACCGAAGATGCTCAAGGTGTTCCCGCAACTGGCGGATGTGCGCATCGACTATCAATGGGGCGGCAAGATCGGCATCACCGCCAACCGCTTCCCGCAGGTCGGACGCCTCAAGCAGCACCCGAACGTGTTCTACGCCCAGGGCTATTCCGGCCATGGCCTGAACGTCACGCACTGGTGCGCCAAATTGCTGGGCGAAGCGATTCACGCCGGCCACAGCCAGGGCATGGACGTGTTCAGCGGCGTGCCGCACATGACCTTCCCCGGCGGCCCGGCGCTGCGCTCACCGCTGTTGGCACTGGGCATGTTCTGGTATCGCCTGCGGGAAATGCTCGGCTGAACCTCGCGGCTTGAAGCGACCTGCACATTTGCTCTATCGCAAAGCACTTCTATATTGATGAAGTGCTTTTGCGTTCCTGACGCTCAGTGCCCAACACACTCTGGAGGTCATGGATGGAGTCGTCAGCCGCCGATCAACCGCGAGCACCCGGCCAGGCACCGATCAAGACCCGGCGCTTCAGCATTTCGCTGGTGTGGATCGTGCCGATTGTCGCCGTGCTGGTAGGCATTTCGCTGGTGGTGCACAACCTGATGCAGGAAGGCCCGACGATCGTCGTCACCTTCAAGACCGGCAGCGGTCTGACCGCCAACAAGACCGAAGTCAAATACCGCAACGTGGTGGTCGGCCAGGTCTCGGATGTCGAACTGAGCGACGACCAGAAGAGCGTCAACGCCACGATCAAGCTGTCCAAACAGGCCGAAACTTTCACCCGCGAAGACTCGCAATTCTGGGTGGTACGCCCGCGTATCGGCGCGGGTGGCGTGTCGGGCATCGATACCCTGCTGTCTGGCGATTACATTGGTGCGGATATCGGCCAATCGAACGATCGCGCCAAGTATTTCAAAGGTCTGGAAAACCCGCCCCCGATCACCTATGGCGAACCGGGCAGGCGCTTCAACCTGCACGCCTCGGATCTGGGTTCGCTGGACATCGGCTCCCCCGTCTACTACCGCAAGATCCCGGTCGGCCAGGTGGTGGCCTATGCCCTGGACCCCGACGGCAAAGGGGTGAATATCGAAGTGTTCATTCACGCGCCGAACGATGCCTACGTCACGGAAAACACCCGTTTCTGGAACGCCAGCGGCATTGACGTGAACGTCGGTGCCAATGGTTTTGCGGTGAAAACCGAATCGTTGTCGACCTTGCTGGTCGGTGGCATCGCCTTCCGCGCACCCGATTACAGCCCCAACGATGTCGCCGCGGCGGATGAAAAGTCCTTCGATCTGTTCGAAGACCAGATGACCGCCCTCGCCCCGCCCAACGGCAAACCGCAGTACCTGAGCCTGCGTTTCGATCAGTCGCTGCGCGGTCTCAAGGTCGATGCTCCGGTGGAATTCCTCGGTATGGAGATCGGCCGGGTGGTCAGCATCAACCTCGACTTCGACGAGAAAAAACGCAGCTTCCCGCTCAACGTCGGCATCGTGATCTACCCGCAACGTCTGGGACGGGCCCACGAAAAGATGCTCAAGGTGCTCAACCACAACCCGGACGACGAAGCCGCCGGCGTGCGTCTGATCGGCACCTTCATCGATAACGGCCTGCGCGCCCAGGCCCGCAGCGGCAACCTTCTCACGGGGCAGCTGTACATCGCTTTGGACTTCTTCCCCAAAGCCGAAAAAGTCGCGTTTGACCCCACCGCTCGCCCGATCAGCGTTCCGACCGTCCCCGGCAGCCTCGAACAGTTGCAGGAAAAACTCGAGGCCATGGTCGACAAACTCAACAAGCTGCCGGTGGAACGCATCGCCGGCAATCTCGACAGCAATCTGGTGGAGCTGCGCAAAGGCCTGACCCAATTCAACGCCAAGACCCTGCCCGGTGTTCAGAGCACCCTGGCGGACGTGAGCAAGACCCTGCAATCGGCCAGCTCGACCCTGGCCGAAGACTCGCCGCAACGCGAGCAACTGACCCAGACCCTCGACGAACTCGGGCGCATGTCGCGCTCGTTGCGTGAACTGTCGGATTACCTGGGCCGTCATCCGGAATCGCTGATTCGCGGTCGCCCCGACAACGCCGCGCCGCTGGATCTCAAAGGACCGCCGCGCAATTGAGCACAGGAGCTGTCCCATGGCTTTACCGCTGAAGTTCACCGTGCTCGCTGCGTGCCTGCTGCTGGGTGCCTGTCGCAGCGACCCGATCAGCTTTCATACCCTGACCCCGGCGCAACCGGCGGCCGGCAGATCGGGCTCGGACATCGCGATTGAAGGCATCAGCGTACCGCCGCAGGTCGACCGGCCGCAGATCGTCATCCGCCAGGGCAACAGTGGCCTGGCAATTCTGGAAACCGAATGGTGGGGCGCCAGCCTGGCCGACGAACTGCGCAGTGCCCTGGTGGATCAACTGAGCAACGCCGGCGGGTCGCGCAAAGTCTCGGTGCGCATCGACGTGCAACGTTTCGATTCGCTTCCCGGGCAATACGCACTGATCGACGCCAAATGGCGACTGCGCGCAACCGGTGAATCCGACAATGGGCTGCTCACTTGCCGTTCAGTCCTGCAAACGCCGTCCGGGCCGAGCATCAATGAACTGGTGATTGCACAACAGAACAACGTCAAGCGACTGGCTGCGCAGATCACTCAGGCGGCGGGTAATGGACGGGGCTGTCCGCCGGCGTCCTGAGTGGCAGGGCTCAACTTCACGCTGAAGCGGCAACCGTTGGATTCGCCCGTACTCAGGTTCACCTGCCATTGCTGTCGCTTGCAGATCCGCTGCACCAGCGACAACCCCAGTCCGAGGCCCTCTCCCCGCCCTTCGTCACCGCGCACGAAGGGCTGAAATACGGCCTGGCGCTGTTCTTCCGGAATGCCGATGCCACTGTCCTCCACCACGAAGCCGTTGGCCCTTAAGGTCAATCGGACAAAACCCCGATCGGTGTAATGCCAGGCATTACGCAGCAGGTTACCCATCACCGATTGCAGAAACGTCAGGTTGAAACGTTCCATGCAGGGCTGATCCACGTCGTAGAAAAACTCCAGCCCTTTTTCGCGAATCAGTCGGCCCCAGATCTCGCACTGAGCATCGGCAACTTCCTTGAGCGTGACGCAAATATCATTGCCGGCATCATCCTCGGCGCGAGCCAGCATCAGGAAGGTATCGACCAGTTGGCGCATCTCATGGCTGGCCCGGGCGATGCGATTGACCTGTGCGGTCGAACGGGGATCCAGCGACGGATTGGCGAGCAACAATTCACAGGAGCCGCCCAGCACCATCAACGGCGTGCGCAGTTCATGGCTGACATCGCTGGTGAACAGTTTTTCGCGGCTCAGGGTTTCGCGCAAACGCCCCAGTGTCTGATCGAACGACAACGCCAGCTCTCCCACTTCATCCGCCGCATAGTCCGGGTGCAGCGGGGGCGCCAGCACCAACAGCTGATCGCGGTGGCGAACCTGGCGTGCCAGACGAATGACCGGCGCCATCACCCGCCGCGCCAACAACCGACCGAGCATGATCGCCAGCAGGATGCTCAGGAGAAACCCGACCGTAACCACGATGAACAGCAACCGCTCACGTTGTTCGAGGCTTTCCTGATCACGCAGCAGTACGTATTTGCGCCCGCCGACCACCTCGACCATCGCGAAAAAATCGTCGCCGTTGAACATGATTTCCTGGAATCCGGGTGACAGCGCGGCCAGTGACGGAATCAGTGCCATGGGCCCAGGCCCGCCTTCAAAGAAAAACAATTCACTCTTTTCCGGCTGATGACTCCAGCGATTGATGTCATCCATCGCCAGCAAGCGGTGCAGGCCGCCACTCAGGGTGCTGGTGGCCAGTTTGTGTTCGACCACATGCACGGCGGCAACGATGCCCAGCGCGAATACCCCGGCGACCAGGGCGCTCATCAAAGCGAACACGATGACGATCCGTTTCGTCAGGCTTTGCTTGAGATCCATTCGGGTCGATGACTCCACTGCTGATTTCAGACTTCCCGGTCAAAAACAGGCGAGCGCCGCGACATTGACCGAACCTGCGCAGCTTCACCGCAAACATAAACATTTGTTAAGCCAGGCCGGTAAAAAAAGGGTATTTGAGTATGGTTATCAAACACCCGGTTAATTGCGCATTTTCAACTCTCGCAAATTTTTCACATGTTCTTCACTGCCCCCCAACGTGCACAAACGTAATGTTCAGCCAATATTCAAGTTCACAACTATAAAAGTTGGTTAAATCGCCGGCCAATCTCGCCTGCGACGTCAAGGGGCATGCCGTGGAGCGACAGATGCAATTAACAGCGACATATAAACAACGCCGGACGCTGCGACTTGGAAGACTGCTGACCATCATCGGTTCGTTGCTGGTCATTGCGTTGGTCAGCGGCTTCGTCTGGATGACCCGCTCGCCCATCGATCTGGGCCAGGCCGGCCATGCGGCCAAGGCTGATTTGACCAAGGCCTGGCAGGCCGGCGAAGTCGTTGCTCTGGTGCGTCATGCCGAACGTTGCGACCGTTCTGACAATCTTTGCCTGGGCCCGGCCGACGGCATCACCAAGGCCGGCAACGACTCTGCAGCGCTAGTGGGCAAAGGCTTCGTGGCACTGGGCATGCAGCAGGCTCAGGTGTTCACCAGCCCGCTGACGCGTACCGTGCAAACGGCGCGTGCCATGTTCGGGCAGGACGCCACAGCCCAGATCTGGCTTGAGTCCTGTGGTTCTTCACTGCGCAACGACGTGGTGGCGCACAAGATGGCGCAACACAATCTGGTACTGGTCACCCACAGCGGCTGCATCAGCGACTTTGAAAAACAGACCGGTTTCCCCCACGCAATCGCCGCCGATTACGGCAGCACCCTGTTCGTACGCATCGATGACAAGGGGCAACTTAAAGTGCTGGGCATCATGAATGCCGACGCCTGGTCCCAACTCAAAAATCATTAATGCTTTAGTTGGATCGGGCCGGCAAAGCTGAACTTTTTTTCAACTAACCAGCGCTGATTTCATTAATTTGTAATGAGACATGTATCTGCCCCCGACTTACTGGACAACTGTTTTTTTTAAGCTTGGCTTTATCGCGAGAACTTCGGCCTGGAGGTACGACAGTTCTCTGGATACAGGAAACGCCCGACACCTGCATTCATTCAACACGATGACACGCCCGCTCAGGAACGCGCCGGGCAGGTCATCGACACAAGAACTTAGTTCGGTACCAAGGCTCTGTCATGACGTCTGAAAACAACCCGCTGCGACACGCTGCCCGTCATTTTCCCCCAACCACGACTTTCGACCGCTTGGCCATCCCCGGCCTGATTCTGGCTTTCGTGGTGTTTTACCTGCTGCCGTTGATGACTCACGGCCTGTGGATCCCTGATGAAACCCGCTACGGCCAGATCAGCCAGGAAATGCTGCTCAGCGGCAACTGGGTGGCCCCGCACTTCATGGGCATCCGTTATTTCGAGAAGCCGATCGCCGGTTACTGGATGATTGCGATCGGTCAGGCGATTTTCGGTGACAACCTGTTCGGCGTGCGTATCGCTTCGGCGCTGAGTACCGGCGCCAGCGTCTGGCTGACCTACCTGATGGCCCGCCGGCTCTGGAACAACCCGCGCATCAGCGCCGCGAGCGCCCTGCTTTATATGAGTTTCGGGCTGATTGCCGGTCAGGCCGGTTATGCCAACCTCGATCCGCAGTTCACCTTGTGGGTCAACCTGAGCATGGTGGCCGTGTGGTTTGCCATCGACAGCCACACGCCCCGCGCTCGCCTGGGTGGCTGGGCGCTGCTGGGTGTGGCGTGCGGCATGGGCCTGATGACCAAGGGCTTTCTGGCCTTGCTGCTGCCGGTACTGATCGCCCTGCCCTACATGATCTGGCAACGTCGCTTCGGCGAACTGGTGCGTTACGGACTGGTCGCCGTGGTGGTTTGCGTGCTGATCAGCCTGCCGTGGGTGTTGGCTGTTCATTACCGGGAACCTGACTTCTGGCGGTTCTTCTTCTGGCACGAACACATCCGTCGCTTTGCCGCTGGCGATGCCGCGCAACATGCCCGTCCGTGGTGGTTCTATCTGCCGCTGCTGTTCGCCTCCACTCTGCCGTGGGCCGTGCTGCTGCCTTCGACGCTCCTGCGCACCTGGCGTGAAAAGCGTGAGGCGAAAACCGCTTACCTGGCGCTGTGGTTCCTGTTGCCGCTGGCCTTTTTCAGCCTGAGCAGCGGCAAACTGCCGACCTACATCATGCCGTGCCTGCTTCCAATCGCACTCTTGATGGGACAGACCGTGATCAACTGGCTGGATCAGCACAGTGGCCGCGTCCTGCGCCTGAACGGCGTGATCAATACCGTCATCGCCAGCGCTGCGCTGGTAGCGCTGCTTTATCTGCAAGCGACCAAAGAAATCTACGAAAACACCGAGATGTTCAGCCTGTCGCTGGTGTACATCGTGCTGGTGGGCTGGATCATCGCCAACGCCTTGCAGGTGTTGCGACCACTGACGTTGTGGGCGATGCCGGCTCTGGGCATCGGTCTGCTGGTGGCGTTGCTGCCTGCGGCCATGCCGGCGCAGATAGTCAACAGCAAGATGCCTGACCAGTTCATTGCCGAGCATCAACAGGAACTGGGTGAAACCTCATCCTTGCTGAGCAACGACCTGGGTGCAGCCTCGGCGCTGTCGTGGCGTTTGAAGCGGCCGCAAGTGGATCTGTTCAACACGATCGGTGAGCTCAAGTACGGCCTCGAAGACCCGGCCATGGCGGCGCGTAAAGTCACCATGGAAAACGTCGGCCAATGGATGACCGATGCGCGGAAAAAAGGCGCGGTCGGTGTGGTCTTGCGCGTCAACAGTACCCAGGAAGAGCAGGAAGTCGAATTGCTGCCGGTGGACGGCAAGCACTACCGTCGCGGCAATCTGCAGATCTTCATCTTTGCGCAGAGCCAGCCATGACCTTGCGCAACAATGAACGGGGCGCCCTGCTGCTCCTGCTGGCCGCCAGCGCCCTGATGTTGCTGCTCGGCCTGGGCAGCCGCGAGCTCTGGGGCGCGGAAACCCGCTGGGCCAACATCGCGTTGCAGATGCTGCAAAGCGGCGATTACTTCGACCCGTACCTCAAGGGCGATCCCTACTACGACAAGCCTCTGTTGTCGTACTGGCTGATCACCGCAACCGCCTGGCTGACCGGTAGCCTGGATCACTGGTCGTTGCGCCTGTCTTCGGTGGTGTCCGCGTGGTTGAGCGTCTGGCTGGTGTACCTGCTGGGCGAGCGCCTGTTTCGCAAAGGCACCGGCCTGATCGCCGGGTGGATGCTGGCGACCACGTTCTATTTCGTGTTCTGGGCACGGGTCGCCACGGCTGACATCCTGACCGTGTGCGGCGTGTTGGCGGCAGTCTGGTGGTACTGGCGCGGGCCGGAAGACACCCGGTTTTCGCGCTACGTGGTGTTTTGCGGCTTGCTGGCCCTGACCTCGCTGTTCAAAGGCCTGATCGGCTTCATCCTTCCGGGGCTGGTGCTGTTGCCGCATCTATTGAATGAAGGTCGCTGGAAGCGCCATCTCAACCTGCGCCTGCTCGGGGCGCTGCTGGTGGCCGGGGCGTTCTATATGACGCCATTCCTGCTGTCCCATCTCTACGGCGCGCCGAACTACGGGGAAAGCGGCCTGGGATTGGTGCTGAGGGAAAACGTCGTGCGGTTCTTCCAGCCGTTCGACAACATCGGCCCGATCTACACCTATTTGTTGTACCTGCCGGTGTATACCCTGCCCTGGGCGCCGTGCTGGATCATCGCCCTGTGGGTTGCCGCGCGGAACTGGAAACACATCGAACCGGACACCCGCTGGCTGATTCAGGGCCTGGGGTTGTTGATGCTGTTCTTCACCGCCAGCGGCAGTCGGCGCAGTTACTACGTGCTGCCGCTGGTACCGTTCGCACAACTGCTCGGGGCCTGGTGGATCACCCGGCGCATGGCTGCGCGCAATGCCGAAAGCCCGTTCGGCGGGCGTGGCCTGAAAATCGGTTTCGGCGTGGCTACCGTCCTGCTGCTCGGTATTCTCGGCGTGCTTTACCCGTGGACCAACAGCGGCGGCGGCGCGATCCGTTTCGGCGAGACCGTGCGCCTGCAAGCCAGCCAAAAGGCGCCATTGAGTCAGTGGCACATGGTCATGGTCGAGGTGGACAACAAAGTGCCGATGTACCTGCAGACCGGCGGTGCACCGTTCTACTACGTGCCGGAAACCCGGGATTTCCCCCGTGATGGCGATGCCGCCGCGATGTTCGAGTGGCTGGAGCGCACCAGCGGCCGGCATTGGGATCCGCAACGGACCATCTTTGTCGCCCAGTACCGCACCGGCGATCCGGTGCCACTCGAGCAGCTCGGTCGCGACCATCAAGTCATCACCACCACCCCGACCCGCGGCGAACAAGTGTTCCACGGACGCGAAGATCAAAGCGTCGCCTACCTCCCCCAAGGCTCCTGAAAGACAACGCCGGGTTCGCCCGGCGTCCCCGCCAAGTGACTGCTAACCTGAATGGCAATGACATGTATTAACGGTTTGTTTGACGTTTTTTTCTCATTTGCCTCTCTACATTGCCAGCCAGCCAACATATGCAAATCATTCGCATTGAAATTTCCTCGCGAACGGTTGCCCATAACGTCTAAAAAACAGGAGCTGCCCCGTCATGAGTTCATCCATTCCGTCCTTTCTGAAGCACGCTGCTCTGGCGACGGCGCTGCTGGCTGCCGGCCAGGTGTTTGCCGCCGACTCGGTTGGTATCGTGGTCTACAACGCCCAGCATGAAACCCTGACCAAGGCGTGGGTCGCCGGCTTCACCGAAGAAACCGGGATCCCGGTCACGATCCGTAACGGCGACGACACGGAAATGGGCAACCAGATCGTGCAGGAAGGCGCATCTTCTCCGGCAGACGTGTTCCTGACGGAAAACTCCCCGGCGATGGTGCTGGTGGACAATGCCAAGCTGTTCGCCCCGGTGGCCCCGGCCACCCTTGAACAAGTGGGCGCAGCCTATCGTCCGGCGCACGGCCAGTGGGTCGGCATCGCCGCTCGCTCTACCGTGTTCGTCTACAACCCGGCGAAACTGGCGGAAAAAGACCTGCCAAAATCCCTGACGGACCTCGCCTCCCCAGCCTGGAAAGGCCGCTGGGCTGCCTCGCCTGCCGGTGCAGATTTCCAGGCCATCGTTGCCGCCGTGCTGGAACAGAAAGGCGAAGCCGCCACCCTTGAATGGCTCAAGGGCATGAAAGCCAACTTCACCGCCTACCGTGGCAACAGCTCCGTGCTCAAAGCGGTCAATGCCGGGCAGATCGACAGCGGCGTGATCTATCACTATTACTACTTCGTCGATCAGTCCAAGACCGGCGAAAACAGCAAGAACACCGCTCTGCACTACTTCAAGCATCAAGACCCGGGCGCGTTCGTGAGCATTTCCGGCGGTGGCGTGCTGGCGTCCAGCAAGCACAAGGACGAGGCTCAGAAATTCCTCCAGTACATCACTGGCAAGCAGGGCCAGGAAGTTCTGCGCACCGGCAACTCCTTTGAATACGCCGTGGGCAAGGACGCAGCATCCAACGCCAAACTGGTGCCGTTGAAGGATCTGGACGCGCCAAAAGTCGACGCATCGAAGCTCGACAGCAAGAAAGCCGTCGAACTGATGACCCAGGCAGGACTGCTGTAATTGATGCCTGAAACTTTACCGGCGGGGATCGCTGCGGCGCCCCCCGCCAACCTTTCACGCAGGACCCGCGCCCTCAACGGTCGCGGGAGCCCTTGGGTGGTCGTGCTGGCGATCGGTGTGTCACTGCTGTCGTTACTGCCGATCGGTTTTGTCATCGGCGTGTCGTGGTACACCGGTTGGGCGACCATCGAAGCGTTGATCTTCCGCCCCCGGGTGGCCGAACTGCTGATCAACACCGTATTGCTGGTATTGATCACCCTGCCAATCTGCATTGTGCTCGGCACCACTCTCGCCTGGCTGACCGAACGCACCAATCTGCCTGGGCGACGATTGTGGTCACTGCTGGCGGTCGCGCCGCTGGCGGTGCCGGCGTTCGTGCACAGTTACGCGTGGGTCAGCCTGATTCCGTCGATCAATGGATTGCCGGCCGGCGTGCTGGTGTCGGTGATCGCCTATTTTCCGTTCCTTTATCTGCCGATCGCGGCGACATTGCGTCGCCTCGACCCGGCGATTGAAGACGTGGCCGAATCCCTCGGCCTCAAGCCGTGGGCGGTGTTCTTCCGGGTGGTCTTGCCGCAATTACGGCTGGCGATCTGTGGCGGTGCGCTGTTGGTGGGTCTGCACCTGCTGGCCGAGTACGGCCTGTACGCAATGATCCGCTTCGATACGTTCACCACCGCCATTTTCGATCAGTTCAAATCCACCTTTAACGGTCCGGCCGCCAATATGCTCGCCAGTGTATTGGCGCTGTGCTGTCTGGCGATGCTGACCGTTGAATCCAGCGCCCGAGGCCAGGCACGTTATGCCCGGGTCGGTTCCGGCAGCGCCCGCGAACAGCGGACCGTGCGCCTCAAACGTGGCACCGCCGCGCTGGGCCTGTGTCTGCAAGTCCTGACCTGCCTGCTGGCGCTCGGCGTCCCGATGCTGACGCTGGGCAAGTGGCTGATCGCGGGCGGCGCCGAGGTCTGGCAAGGCGAAGAGCTGTTGCCGGCGCTGCTTCAGACCCTGTCGTTCGGTGTGGCCGGGGCGTTGTTGACCAGCCTTGCCGCGATTCCGATTGCCTGGCTGTCGATCCGCGCGCCCGGCAAGCTGCAGCGTCTGCTTGAAGGCTGTAACTACATCACCAGTTCTCTGCCGGGGATTGTCGTGGCACTGGCGCTGGTCACCGTGACGATCCACTTCGCCCGGCCGATCTACCAGACCACCATCACTGTGCTGCTGGCGTACCTGCTGATGTTCCTGCCGCGAGCGCTGGTCAGCCTGCGTGCCGGTTTCGCCCAGGCGCCGGTGGAGCTGGAAAACATCGCGCAAAGCCTCGGTCGCTCGCCCCTGCGCGCCTTGTGGCTGATCACCCTGCGCCTGGCCGCGCCCGGTGCGGCAGCGGGTGCCGCGCTGGTGTTCCTGGCGATCACCAATGAATTGACCGCAACCCTGTTGCTCGCGCCCAATGGCACGCGCACCCTGGCCACCGGTTTCTGGGCCATGACCAGCGAAATCGACTACGCCGCCGCAGCGCCTTACGCGCTGCTGATGGTGGTGCTTTCGCTGCCGCTCACGGCCATCCTCTATCACCAATCCAGGCGCAGTGCCGGCCGATGAACGCTCTCGACATCATCAATCTCAGCAAATCCTTCGGCGCGCAAACGGCGCTGGACACCATCAACCTGTCCGTTCCGACTGGCAGCCGCACCGTGATCGTCGGCCCGTCAGGCTCCGGCAAGACCACGCTGCTGCGAATGATCGCCGGGTTCGAATTTCCCGATGCCGGCAGCCTGACGCTCAACGGCCAGACGCTGGTCGACAGCACCCACGCCGTGCCCGCCTACCAGCGGCAGATCGGCTATGTACCGCAGGATGGCGCGCTGTTTCCGCACATGACCGTGGCGGACAACATCGGTTTCGGGCTCAGCGAGACCGGCAGCGCCAGAACCGAGCGCATTCGGGCGCTGATGGACAGTGTGGCCCTGAACGCCAACATGGCCGCGCGCTGGCCCCACGAACTGTCCGGTGGTCAGCAGCAACGGGTGTCACTCGCCCGGGCACTGGCCCAGCAACCACGCCTGATGCTGTTGGATGAACCCTTTTCCGCCCTCGACACCGGCCTGCGCGGCGCCATGCGCAAAATGGTCGCCCGCCTGCTCGAAGAGGCCGGTGTGACCACGATTCTGGTCACCCACGACCAAAGCGAAGCGCTGTCGTTTGCCGACCAGTTGGCCGTCATGCGTGACGGACGACTGGTGCAATCGGGGCATCCAATGGACCTCTACCGCTATCCGGACGACGAGCAGACCGCACGTTTTCTCGGCGAAGCGGTGGTCATGCCGGCGCGGATCGAGGCCGGCTGGGCCCATTGCGATCTGGGACGGATCGCGGTGAACAGCAACGGTTTCTCCGGCCCGGCGCAGATCATGCTGCGCCCGGAACAGCTTCAGCTGTCCGACCTTCCCGCCGACTCGGAGGGCTGCAATGCCGTCGTCACCGAACGCGACTTCGGCGGCAATACCTGCACCCTGACGGTCGAACTTTGCGCCAGCGTCAACGAAGAAGCTGGCCGCTCGCTACTGGTTCGCAGCACGGGCATGCACGCGCCACCGGCCGGCAGCGCCGTGCAACTGTCGATACTTGGGGCCGCCCACGTCTTCGAAGCGTCCTGACGTTCAGCTACAGATCGAAACGATCCACGGCGCGGCGCCGCTCGTTGTCGTCGCGCACGTCGTAGTTGGCGGTCGTCTGGATATTGCTGTGGTGCGCCAGTTTCTGGGCAATCGACAGGTCGTGCTCCTCGATCACCCGGGTGATGAATGAACGGCGGAAATCGTGGGGCATGATCTTCACCCCGACCTGCGTGCCGCGCTGGCGGGCGATGTAATAGATCGCATGTTTGGTGATGCGCTCGCGGGTGATGTGGCTGCCACGGCGGATGCGGTTGAACAGAAACGCATCGTCGCTTTCACCTTCCTTGAGCTCGGAACGGCGAAATTCCAGCCAGGTATTGAGTTTGGCGAACGCCCAGGCCGGTGCGTACTTGATCAGTTGCTTGTTGCCCTTGGCGTTGACGCACAGGCTGCGTTCAGTGAAATCCACCTGGTTCAAATCCAGGTCCACTGACTCGGATTTACGCATTCCGGTGCCGTACAGCAGCGCAATCACGGCAGCGTCACGCAGCCCCTGCGGGCGCGGGTCGGCGGCGCAGACTTCCATCAGTTCGTGAATCAGCGTGCGCTTCAGATTGCGCCCCTGAGACAGTCGCGTGCCGGCGATGCCCTTGACCGAACGCATTTTCAAAAGATGATCCTGAGTGATCAGGCTCATGCGCCAGGCTTCGTTCATCACGCCGCGAATGGCATTTACATAAAGTGAAGAGGTGTTGGGGGCATAGTTGTCTGCACGCAATGCCGCGACTAACGCCACAACATCTTCGGGTTGTAAGGCGTGCCACGGAATGTCCTCGACATTCATGTCTTCAAAGCCGAGACGGTCGGCGGCATCCTGCAAAACGTAACGCATGGTGAGTTGGCTGGAGGGTGCCAAACGCGCCAGATACAAGGACAAAGGGTTACTTTTGATGGATTCTGAAGGGGTAACGGATAAGCTGCTCAAACGAAAGGCCTTGAGTAAAAACAGTCCAGCACAACAACTAACAACTGCAATGAACTTGATGTAAAGAAGAGTCTTGTAGTAGGACTTTTCCGATAAAACCGCAGAAGTCTGAACAGCGGCTGTATGAATTCCAGATAAACGATTCACCGACCGGTTTTTCATATTCCTTTCACAAAATCGGGAATAACCTTAGGTGGATAGGTCCTCAGTCGGTACCGCCCAACCTGCCGGGCAACGCCTGAAAAGTCAACCAACCCCCGACGTCTTGCTGCTCCAGCAACTCGTTGATGCAAAACCCGTTTTTTGTGTCTACGCTGGGATTGGATCCGATGAACAGATGGATCTGTCCATTTTTATCGCAATGAGGTGTCCATGAGTCAGGCGTTTCTCCCCTTCTCCCGCCCGAGTATTGGCGATGAGGAAATTGCGGCCGTCGAACAGGTACTGCGTTCAGGCTGGATCACCACCGGGCCGAAAAACCAGGCACTTGAAGAACAGTTCGCGCAGTACGTGGGTTGCAAGCACGCCGTTGCACTGTCGTCTGCCACCGGCGGGATGCACATCACCCTGCTGGCCCTGGGCATTGGCCCTGGCGATGAAGTCATCACGCCTTCGCAGACCTGGGTCTCCACCGGCAACATGATTTCCCTGCTCGGCGCCACGCCGGTGTTCGTCGATGTCGACCGCGACACCCTGATGACCGACGCGGCCCGCATCGAAGCGGCCATCACGCCGCGCACCAAAGCCATCATTCCCGTGCATTACGCCGGCGCCGCGTTCGATCTCGATCCGTTGTATGCCCTGGCCGACAAGCATGGCATCGCAGTCATCGAAGACGCCGCCCACGCTGCCGGCACCCGCTACAAGGGCCGCCACGTCGGCTCCCACGGCACGGCGATCTTCTCGTTCCACGCGATCAAGAACATGACCTGCGCCGAAGGCGCGATGTTCGTCACCGACGATGAAGCCCTGGCCGCCCGTGTACGCATGCTCAAGTTTCACGGTCTGGGCGTCGATGCCTACGACCGCCTGACCGGTGGCCGCAAGCCGCAGGCCCAGGTCATGGAGCCCGGCTTCAAGTACAACCTGTCCGACATCAACGCCGCGATTGCCCTGGTGCAACTGCAGCGTCTGGACGCCATCAACGCCCGCCGTACTGAACTGGCCACCCAATACCTGCAAAAACTCGAAGGTCTGCCCGTGCAACCGCTGGCCGTGCCGCAGTACGCCCAGCAGCACGCCTGGCACCTGTTCATCCTGCGCATCGACAGCGAGCGCTGCGGGATGGATCGCGAAGCCTTCATGAAAGGTTTGCAGGAGCAAGGCATCGGCACCGGTATCCACTTCATTGCCACCCACCTGCACACCTGGTATCGCCAGCGTGACCCTGATTTGTATCTGCCCAACACCGAATGGAACTCGGCGCGGCTGTGCTCGATTCCGCTGTTCCCCGACATGACCGACCAGGATCTGGATCGTGTTGTCGGTGCCATCGCCACCCTTATGGACAAACGCTCGTGAGACCTTACCCGATAAAATGCGTGTCGATCGTCATCCCGGTCTACAACGAAGAGGACAGTCTGCCTGAGCTGCTTCGGCGCACAGAGGCGGCCTGCGCCCAACTCAAACATGACTACGAAATCGTGCTGGTCGACGACGGCAGTCGCGATGAGTCAGCCAACATGCTCGAGGAAGCCGCCGGACGTGAAAACAGCCCGTTCGTAGCCGTCATTCTCAACCGCAACTACGGTCAGCACGCGGCGATCATGGCCGGTTTCGAACAGTGCAAGGGCGACGTGGTGATTACCCTCGACGCCGACCTGCAAAACCCGCCGGAAGAAATCCCGCGTCTGGTGGCCGAAGCCGAAAAAGGCTACGACGTGGTTGGCACCGTGCGCGGTAACCGTCAGGATTCGGCCCTGCGCCGCTATCCGTCGAAGCTGATCAACCTCGCCGTGCAACGCTCCACCGGCGTGGCCATGAGCGACTACGGCTGCATGCTGCGCGCCTACCGCCGCACCATCATCGACGCGATGCTCGCCTGCCGCGAACGCAGCACGTTCATTCCGATCCTGGCCAACAGCTTCGCCCGTCACACCACCGAAATCGTCGTGGCCCACGCCGAGCGTGAACACGGTGATTCGAAATACAGCCCGATGCGCCTGATCAACCTGATGTTCGACCTGGTGACCTGCATGACCACCACGCCGTTGCGTCTGCTGAGCATCGTCGGCTTCGCCATGGCCGGTCTGGGTGTGCTGTTCGCCGTTGCGCTGATCATCCTGCGCCTGGCGTTTGGCGCTGGCTGGGCCGGTGACGGCACCTTCGTACTGTTTGCGGTGCTGTTCGTGTTTACCGGTGGCCAGTTCATCGGCATGGGCCTGCTGGGTGAATACCTGGGCCGCATGTACAGCGACGTGCGAGCTCGCCCGCGTTTCTTCATTGAAAAGGTGTTGCGCAGTCAGCCGGCCTCCCCGGCACCTGCGGTCACCGTTGATGGTCTCTCTTCTACTTCCACTTCTTCCGATCAGGTTCTCTCATGAGTGCAAAAACCGTTGTCTTCGCTTACCACGATATTGGCTGCGCCGGCATTGAAGCCCTGTTGAACAGCGGCTACGACATTGCAGCAGTGTTCACTCACGCCGATGATCCGAAGGAAAACGCCTTCTACGCCTCGGTTGCGCAACTGTGCGCCAACAAGGGCATCCCGGTGCACGCGCCGGAAGACGCCAACCACCCGCTGTGGATCGAGCGCATCGCCAAGCTCGACCCGGATTACATTTTCTCGTTCTACTACCGCAACCTGCTGAGCGTGCCGCTGCTGGCCCTCGCCAAAAAAGGTGCGTTCAACCTGCACGGCTCGCTGCTGCCACGCTACCGTGGTCGCGCACCGGCCAACTGGGTGCTGGTCAACGGCGAAACCGAAACCGGCGTGACCCTGCACCGCATGGTCAAACGCGCTGATGCCGGCGCCATCGTCGCCCAGCAACGCGTGGCCATCGAGCGCAGCGATACCGGTCTGAGCCTGCACGCCAAGCTGCGCACCGCTGCCAGCGACCTGCTGCGTGACACCCTGCCGAACATGCTGCAAGGCAAGATCACCGAAACCCCGCAAGACGAATCCAAGGCCACCGTGTTTGGCCGTCGTACCCCGGCCGATGGCAAGCTGGTCTGGGCAAAGCCGGCCGAAGAGCTGTTCAACCTGGTTCGTGCCGTGACCCGTCCATACCCGGGCGCCTTCTGTGCCGTGGGCGAGCACAAGCTGATCGTCTGGAGCGCCGAAGTCGTCAAGGGCAACGACGGTCAGGCCCCTGGCCGCGTGATCAGCGTCGATCCGCTGCGCATCGCCTGCGGTGAAGACTCGCTGGTGATCAACGCCGGTCAGCGCAACGACAACGGCCTGTACCTGAGCGGCCCGCAACTGGCCAACGAGCTGGGTCTGGTAGACGGTTCGCTGCTGCGCGGCGCCGAGTCCGGCCGTGCACCACGCCGCACCCGCGTGCTGATCCTGGGCGTCAACGGTTTCATCGGCAACCACTTGTCCGAGCGCCTGCTGCGTGACGACCGCTACGAAGTCTATGGCCTGGACATCGGTTCCGACGCCATCTCCCGTCTGCGCGACCACCCGAACTTCCACTTCGTCGAAGGCGACATCAGCATTCACTCCGAGTGGATCGAGTACCACATCAAGAAGTGCGACGTGGTCCTGCCGCTGGTGGCCATCGCCACCCCGATCGAATACACCCGCAACCCGCTGCGCGTGTTCGAACTGGACTTCGAAGAGAACCTGAAACTGGTTCGCTACTGCGTCAAGTACAACAAGCGCGTGATCTTCCCGTCGACCTCCGAAGTCTATGGCATGTGCCAGGACAAGAACTTCGACGAAGACAGCTCCAACCTGATCGTCGGCCCGATCAACAAACAGCGCTGGATCTACTCGGTCTCCAAGCAACTGCTGGACCGCGTGATCTGGGCTTACGGTGCCAAAGGCCTGAACTTCACCCTGTTCCGTCCGTTCAACTGGATGGGCCCGCGCCTCGACCGTCTGGATTCGGCCCGTATCGGCAGCTCCCGCGCCATCACCCAGCTGATCCTGAACCTGGTGGAAGGCACGCCGATCCGCCTGTTCGACGGTGGCGAGCAGAAACGCTGCTTCACCGACATCGCTGACGGCGTCGAAGCCCTGGCACGCATCATCGATAACGACAACGATGTCTGCAACGGCCAGATCATCAACATCGGCAACCCGGAAAACGAAGCCAGCATCCGTCAACTGGGCGAAGAACTGCTGCGTCAGTTCGAAGCTCACCCGCTGCGCTCCAACTTCCCTCCGTTCGCCGGTTTCCGCGACGTGGAAAGCAAGGCGTTCTACGGTGCCGGTTACCAGGACGTGGAACACCGCAAGCCAAGCATCGCCAACGCCAAGCGCCTGCTGAACTGGGAGCCGACCGTGGAAATGCGCGAGACCATCGGCAACACGCTCGACTTCTTCCTGCGTGAAGCCATGCTCGAAATCGCGGACAAGCGTTAATGCAGGCAGGTCTTCGTATCGATGTCGACACCTACCGAGGCACCCGTGAAGGGGTGCCCCGGCTGCTGGAAATCCTCGACGAAGCGCAGGTCAAGGCAACGTTTTTCTTCAGTGTCGGCCCGGACAACATGGGCCGACATCTGTGGCGCCTGATCCGCCCGCAATTCCTCTGGAAAATGCTCCGTTCCAATGCTGCCGGCCTTTACGGCTGGGACATTCTGCTGGCCGGCACCGCCTGGCCGGGCAAGCCGATTGGTCGCGATCTCGGGCACCTGATGCGTCAGGCCCGGGACGCCGGTCATGAAGTCGGCCTGCACGCCTGGGATCACCATGGCTGGCAGGCCAATGCCGGCACCTGGAGCGACGCGCAACTGATCGAGCAGATCCGTCGCGGCGTCGACACCCTGAGCGACATCATCGGCGAGAAGATCCAGTGCTCGGCCGCCGCCGGCTGGCGTGCGGACGAACGCGTGATCGAAGCCAAGGAGACCTTCGGTTTTCGCTACAACAGCGACTGCCGCGGGCAACAGGTGTTTCGACCTCTGTTGGCCGATGGTTCGGTGGGTGCGCCGCAGATTCCGGTGGACATGCCGACCTTCGACGAGGTCGTCGGCCCGACCGTGGCGGCGAAGGACTTCAACACCTTCATCCTTGACCGGTTCCGTCCGGACAACCTCAACAACTACACCATTCATGCCGAAGTAGAAGGGATTCTGATGGCCGAAGAGTTTCGCCGTTTGCTGGCCGATGCGCGCCAGCGACACATCGAGTTCAAACCTTTGGGCGACCTGCTGCCCGAGTTTCTCAACACATTGCCTGTCGGCCGTGTGCAACGTGGCGCCCTCGAAGGCCGTGAAGGCTGGCTGGGAGTGCAAGGCGCATGAGCAAACGCTGGGCATTGCCGCTGCTGATCGGACTTTTTCTGCTGGCCTACCTGCTGCCGCTCGGCACGCATGGCTTGTGGATTCCCGATGAAACCCGTTACGCACAGATCAGCCAGGACATGCTGCTGAGCGGCAACTGGGTGTCCCCGCATTTCATGGGCCTGCGCTATTTCGAGAAACCGATTGCCGGTTACTGGATGATCGCGCTCGGCCAGGAATTGTTCGGGCAGAACCTGTTCGGTGTGCGTTTCGCCTCGGCCCTCAGCACCGGATTGAGTGTGCTGTTGTGCTTCCTGATCGCCCGCCGGTTGTGGAACGAGCCGCGCAAAAGCTTCATCTGCGCCCTCCTCTACATGAGCTTTACCGTCGTCGCCGGCCAGGCCGGTTACGCCAACCTCGATCCGCAGTTCACCTTCTGGGTCAACCTGAGCCTCGTAGCGCTGTGGTTTGCCGTCGACAGCCGCAGTACCGGGCAACGTCTGGCCAGTTGGGCGGTGTTGGGGCTGGCCTGTGGCATGGGGTTCATGACCAAGGGTTTTCTCGCCTGGCTGCTGCCGGTGCTGATCGCCCTGCCGTGGATGCTCTGGCAGAAGCGCTGGCGTGAGCTGCTGATCTACGGTCCGGTGGCGATTGCCGTCGCGATCATCGTCAGCCTGCCCTGGGTCCTCGCGGTTCATGCGCAGGAGCCGGACTACTGGCGGTTCTTCTTCTGGCACGAACACATCCGCCGCTTTGCCGGTGACGACGCTCAACACGATGCGCCGTGGTGGTTCTACCTGCCGTTGCTGGTCGCGTTCAGCCTGCCATGGGTCGGCATGCTGCCGCCGGCCTTCAAGCAGGCCTGGCAGACTCGTGCTCAACCGGGCATTGCCTTCCTGCTGCTGTGGCTGGTGATGCCGCTGGCGTTTTTCAGCCTGGCCAACGGCAAGCTGCCGACCTACATCCTGCCGTGCCTGCTGCCGCTGGCGTTGTTGCTGGGTCATGCACTGGCCGACCGTCTGCGTCTGGAACAAGGTCGGGCACTGAGCGTCAATGGCCTGCTGAACCTGGTGCTGGGCGTCATCACGCTGATCGCACTGGTTTACCTGCAATTGAAAAAACCGGTGTACGACCACGAACTGCACAGCATGGTGCTGGTGTTCATCGCCCTGATCGGCTGGATCATCGCCAACCTGGCGCAGGCGTTTCTGCCGCTGCAATGCTGGGCGGCTCCGGCCCTCGGCAGCCTGCTGCTGATTGGTGTGCTGCCGGCCGCGTTGCCGAAGTCCGTGGTGGCCAACAAGACCCCGGACCAGTTCATCCTGCATCACCTCGACGAACTGTCCGGCACCACTCACCTGTTGAGTAACGATCTGGGGGCCGCCTCGGCACTGGCCTGGCGCCTGAAGCAACCCAAGGTGGCGTTGTACAACACCGTGGGCGAGCTGAAATATGGCCTGTCCTACCCTGAAGGCGCCGAACAGCGGATCACCACCGATGAAGTCCAGCAGTGGGTGCGTGATGCCCGCCGTACCGGCTCGGTCGGCGTGGTCATGCGGGTCAAGGGCGACGACGAGCTGCACGAAGTCGACCTGCTGCCCAAGGACGGCACGCGTTATGAGCAGGGCAACCTGGTGATCATGGTCCTGCCCAAGGATCCTTCATGAGCTGGTTGCTGTTGCTGACCGCGTGTCTGCTGACGTGCCTGGGCCAGGTCGCGCAAAAGTATGCGGTGGAGAGCTGGCGCGGGGTCGACTCGTCCTGGGCCGACAAACTGCGCTCGCCGTGGCTGTGGCTGGCCCTGTTCGCACTGGGCTCGGGCCTGCTGGTCTGGCTGTTGGTGCTGCAACGCCTTGAAGTGGGCATCGCTTACCCGATGCTCAGCCTCAACTTTGTGCTGATTACGCTGATCGCGCGTTTCGTGTTTCGCGAACCGATCGATCGCCAGCACTGGATCGGTGTGGCACTGGTGATCGGCGGCGTGGCACTGCTGGGGCAACAGTCATGAGCCAGGGACGCGGCATCGGCTTCGCCCTTGGCAGCGTGTTGCTGGTCAGCGGCGCCCAACTGGGCATGCGCTGGAGCATGACGCGCCTGCCGCAGCCTGAACAATGGTTGTCCGCGCTGACCACCGGCAACGTCGATCTGACGGCGCTGGCGGTGGTGTTCACGGCCATTCTCGCCTATGCGCTGTCGATGCTCTGCTGGCTCGCCGCCCTGCGCGACCTGCCGCTGGGCCGGGCCTATTCACTGCTGAGCATCAGCTACGCGCTGGTGTATCTGCTGGCGGCCAGTCTGCCGCTGTTCAACGAATCCTTCAGTTTTACCAAATCACTGGGCGTGGCACTGGTCATGCTCGGCGTCATCACTATCAACACTCGTCCGGCAAAAGCGCCCGATTTGAGGAGTGCTCCATGAAAATCACAGTATTTGGAAGCGGTTACGTCGGCCTGGTGCAAGCCGCGGTTCTGGCCGAGGTCGGCCATGATGTCGTGTGCATGGATATCGATCAGAAGAAGGTCGAACTGCTCAGCCAGGGTCACGTCAGCATCTTCGAACCGGGGCTGTCGAGCCTGGTGCGTGAAGGCCTGGATTCCAGCCGCCTGCACTTCACGTCCGATGAAAAGTTTGCCGTACAGCACGGTCGCGTAGCGTTCATTGCCGTCGGCACTCCGTCCAGCGAGGATGGCTCGGCCGATTTGAAATACGTCCTGTCGGTGGGCGATGCCGTCGCTCGTCATCGTGAGCAGCCGCTGATCCTGGTCGAGAAATCCACCGTACCGGTCGGCACTGGCGACACCTTGCGTGCGCACATTCAGGCCGCGCTGGACAAGGCCGGGCGTGCACTGCAGTTCGATATCGTCTCCAACCCGGAATTCCTCAAGGAAGGTTCGGCGGTCTCCGACTGCCGTCGTCCGGACCGCATCGTCATCGGCTGCGAAGGCGATGACGTGCGCGATGTCATGCGCGACCTGTACTCGCCGTTCAACCGCAACCATGACCGCATCATGTTCATGGACCTGCGCAGCGCCGAACTGACCAAATACGCCGCCAACTGCATGCTGGCGACCAAGATCAGCTTCATCAACCAGATCGCCGAGCTGGCCGAACACCTGGGCGCAGACATCGAGTCGGTACGCCAGGGCATCGGCGCCGACACGCGCATCGGTTACCACTTCATCTACCCGGGCTGCGGTTACGGTGGCTCGTGCTTCCCCAAAGACATGCGCGCGCTGATCCACAGTGCCGAACAGGCACATTGCTCCAGCGACCTGCTGCAAGCGGTCGAAGCGATCAACGAGCGTCAGAAGCACAAGCTGTTCGACCGCATCAATGCGTTCTACAAAGGTGATCTGCGCGGCAAGACCTTCGCCCTGTGGGGCCTGGCGTTCAAGCCGAACACCGACGACATGCGCGACGCGCCTAGCCGCGTACTGCTCGATTCGCTGTTTGCCGCCGGCGCCAGCGTTCGCGCCTTCGACCCGGAAGCGATGCAGGAAACCCAGCATCTGTACCCGAACGAAGAAAAACTGATGCTGATGGGCACCCCGGAATCGGTACTGTCCGGTTCCGACGCGCTGATCATCTGCACCGAATGGCAGCAGTTCAAGGCCCCGGACTTCGACCTGATCCAGCAACGCCTCAAGGACCCGGTGATTTTCGACGGCCGTAACCTGTACGACGCCGATCGCCTGGCACGCAACGGCTTCAAGTACTTCCCGATCGGCCGTGGGGATTCGCGCAAATTGCCGATCCCGCTGCAACAATGGCCTAACACTGCGGACGTCGCTTGATCCCGTTGTCGCCTGCCATCCGCCAGCAGTCCCTGATCGCAGGGCTGCTGGCACTGTTGTTGTTTATCGCCGGGGTTTACGGACAGGCACCCATTGGCTTCGATTCACGTTTTGTACTGTTTGCCCAGGAGATGCTGAGACACGGGCCGACGGTATTCCCGACCACGTATGGCCAGCCGTACGCCGATTATTCGGCGGTTTCGACGCTGTTCATCTGGCTGTTGTCGCTGCCTTTCGGCGCAATCAATACGCTGACGGCGTGGCTGCCCAGCGCCATCGCCGGCGGGGTGATCGTGACGTTGATGTACCGCTTGCTGGCGGTGCATTCGCAACGCTGGGCGTTGATCAGCATTGCGCTGCTGATGCTCACCAGCACCTTCGTTACGGAAGTCCGGGCGGTGTCGCAAGACCTGATGCTGGCTGCCGTGGCGCTGTCGGTGTTCTACCTGGGCTACGCACACGACCATTTCGGCTCCGGCCGACGCTGGCCGTTGATCTTTGCCCTGTTGTTGCTGGGCTTCGGCATCCGCGGGCCGATCGGCCTTGTGGTGCCGACCGGCATGCTCTGCAGCTATTACCTGCTCAACCGCCAATGGGCACGGCTGTTCGTGTTCGGTGTGCTGGCGTCGATCCTGCTCGCCGCCTGCGTCGGACTGCTGTTGTGGCTGGCCAAGCTCAGCGGTGGCGAGGCCTTTCTGCAAGACGTGATCCGCATGCAGTTCATGGGGCGCATGGATGGCAGTGAGGGCGTCAGCGGCTCGCTGTATTACTTCACCAGTTCGCTGGGCAACTACGCGCTGGCCTATCCACTGGCGCTGGTGGTCCTGGCGGCGGCATGGCTGAGCAAACCGCATCAGCGCGGGCCGGCGTTGCGGCTGGTGCAATATTGCGCGGCGGCCGGGTTGATCGTGATGGTCGGCCTGTCGATTCCACAGGCGAAGAAGGCACGTTACCTGCTGCCGATGTTGCCGATGGCGGCGATCATCGCGGCGTACCCGTTTCAGGTGGCTCATGGTCAGGTGTTCGCGTGGTTGCGCGGGATCATTCAGGGGCTTTGGCTGCTGACGCCGGCGCTGCTGATGGTTGCGTTGCTGGTGGCGCAGCGCAGGTTTCCGGGCGTGCTGACCGGTGTCATGCCGGTGCTGATCGTGCTGGGCGTGCTGCAACTGCTGGCGTTGTCCCGACTGTGGAAATCGCGCTGGCGCGCTGAAGTGCTGGCCCTGAGCGCGGTGTTGGCGTTGTGGACGGTCTATGCGGCGGTGTTCGAGCCGGTAGAACGTGATCTCTACGACACCCGTGCCTTCAGTCGCGCTGCGTTCGCTCAGGTTCAACAGAACCCGGCACCGCTGGTGCTGCACGGCATGGGCAAAGACGCCAAGGCGATCAAGTTCATGGTCAACGTCGAACAGGACCTGCAACCGCAGTTCACCGAAACCGTTCAGCAACTGGAAGCGCTCAATGCCCCGGCCTGGCTGATCATGGACAGCAAGGACCTGCAATCGCTGCAAGGTACGCCGCTGGCCGGCCTGCAACCGGTATTGACCGGGCGTTTTGACAAGAACGATTACGTGCTGTTGTACCTGAAACCCTTGTAGACCTCGTTGAAGGCTGCGATCTTGCGGACTTTCCCAGGATCACAGCCTTCGGCAGTTAACGCATGACATTCACGCTTCGCCTCGCCCGGGCCGCCAACGCGGCCACCCTCCCCGCCATCGAACGCTCGGCCGCCGAGCTGTTCCGCCTCGACCCGACCCTGGCCTGGCTGGCCGACAGCGATGTACCCGACGCCGCACAGCATTTGCAGGCCATCGAGCAGGGACATGTATGGGTCGCAGAAAATACTGTCGGACAACTTGCCGGTTTTTTAAGGGCCGTTGAAATCGACAACCAGTTGCACGTCGAGGAACTGTCCGTCAGCCAACACTTTCAGGGCCGCGGCATCGGTCGCAAGTTACTGTTGGGCGTGATTGAACACGCGCGACGGCAACAACTTGAGGCGATCACACTGACCACTTTCCGCGACCTGCCGTGGAATGCGCCGTTCTATCAACGCATGGGTTTTGTGCCATTGAACGAAGTGGATGCAGGACCGCGTTTGATTGAGGTACTCAACGACGAAATCGCCCACGGTTTGCCCGGTGAGCGACGTTGCGCGATGCGATTGATGCTCGGCTGAATTACAGCGGCGCCTTCAGATCGACGCCCAACGCCTGAGCGAACGCCTTCACCAACGGACTGCGCACGGTGTTGTGACGCAGGATCAGATTGAACGGCGTGGCGATGTTGATTCGCTCCGGCAGCACTGCACGAAACTGCCCCGCCGCCACCAGCGTGGCCGCGTAATGCCGGGGCAGGAAGCCTACGAAGCGCCCGGTCTTGATCAGCAGCGCCACGGCTTCGACCTGGGTCGCCGAGGCGGAAAAACTGTCGTAGCGGGCAAAATTGAGTTTGTCGCGATGGATCGCGTAACGGTGGTTGATGCACTCGTAATCCTGCAGCACGTCGCTGTTCATTTGTGCTTC
Organism: Pseudomonas sp. GW821-FHT11G12; assembly: GCF_058808055.1. Lineage (NCBI taxonomy): Bacteria > Pseudomonadati > Pseudomonadota > Gammaproteobacteria > Pseudomonadales > Pseudomonadaceae > Pseudomonas > Pseudomonas sp. GW821-FHT11G12. Next base: position 1,044,483 of record NZ_JBXARH010000001.1, on the reverse strand, counting down.
CGGCATGTCGAACAACGGATGGCCGACAGCGCAGTAAACCTCCGAACGTTCTTCATATAACGGGTAATAATCAAACTCTTCGCGCTTTTGATAGACCGGCACTATTCCCGCCACCAGGCGCCCCTCTACCACCCCTCTTTCCACCTCATCCAGCTGAGTGGCCTGAAGTTGAAACCTTACTTTCGGCGACTCTTCATTTATTCTTTTAAGCGCTGCAACTAACGGTGAATTAAGGTCACTGATCGTATTGTCGATCACCCCCACCCCAAGATCGCCGATAAGTTCGTTCTGTGCCGAACTAAGCCTATCCCGAAAGTTGTCGACCGAGGCGAACAGATCAATCGACGCCTGATACACCAGACGCCCTTCCTCGGTCAGGTGAAACCCCTCGCGACCCCGGGTACACAGGCGCATGCCGATGCGGATTTCCAGGTCGGAGATCTGCTTGCTGATGGCCGCAAGGCCCACGTTCAGCTCGTTTTGCGCGGCGCTGAAGCCTCCCGCCTCGACCACGGCCTTGAACACCTTGAGCAGTTTGAAATCCAGTCCGCTGAGGGCCAGCGGTGCTCGGTGAGCCGTTTTCAGCGGCGGGTTTCCGGAATTGGAAAGTGGGGTTTCCATAATGCTGATTTACCTCTGGCGCAATGTTCAACAATCTGTGTCCAACAACAAAAACATCGCCGGCTAATAATAATGATCACAGAAAACAAGCCTTGGCAACCGCCAAAAAATCCCGAACATCAGTGCCAACTCACTGATCGCCAAACATTAAAAGCTGACACTTCGATCAGCTCTTGTCTCTTTGCAACTGCCCTCTTGAAAACTGCTTTGGCCTGATTCTGTCCGCTCACTTTTCAGCGTGTTCGACAGGCCATGCACACCGATTTCAGTTCGCGTTACCGACGAGGAAAACAACAAATGTCTCAAACCACCGACCGTCTCTGGGGTGCCCGTTTCAAAAGCGGCCCGTCCGCAGCCCTGGCGGCCCTGTCCCGTTGCCCCGAGCGCTATTTCCGCCTGACGCCGTACGATCTGGCCGGCTCCAAGGCCCACGCCGGGGAACTGCAACGTGCCGGCCTGCTGGACGAGCAGGAAACCCGCACGATGATCGAAGCCCTGGACGGCATCGGTGCCGATTTTGCTGCCGGGCGCATTGCCCCGACGCTGGACGACGAAGACGTTCACACCTTCATCGAGCGCCTGCTGACCGAACGCCTCGGTGCACTGGGCGGCAAGCTGCGCGCCGGCCGTTCGCGCAACGACCAGACCGCCAACGACCTGCGCCTGTTCCTGCGGGATCACGTGCGCACCCTGGCTGTGGAAGTCCTGGCCCTGCAAACGGCGCTGGTGAATCAGGCCGAGCAGCACGTCGACAGCATCTGCCCGGGTTTCACCCACCTGCAGCAGGCGCAGCCAATCGTGTTTGCCCATCACTTGCTGGCCCACGCCCAATCGATGCTGCGTGACGTGCAGCGCCTGGTGGACTGGGACAACCGCACTTCGCTGTCGCCCCTCGGTGCAGCAGCCATGGCCGGTTCCGCCATCGCTCGCCAGCCGCAGCAATCAGCGAAGGAAATGGGCTACGCCGGGGTCTGCGAAAACTCCATCGACGCCGTGGCCAGCCGCGATCACGTCGCCGAATTCCTGTTCATCGCCAGCATGCTCGGGATCAACATCTCGCGTCTGGCCGAAGAGTTCTGCCTGTGGTCGTCGCGCCAGTTCCGCTGGGTCGATCTGGACGACGCCTACGCCACCGGCAGTTCGATCATGCCGCAGAAGAAAAACCCGGACATCGCCGAACTGGCCCGAGGCAAGGCTGGCCGCCTGATCGGCAACCTGACCGGCCTGCTGTCGACGCTCAAATCCCTGCCGCTGTCGTACAACCGCGACCTGAGCGAAGACAAGAACGGCGTGCTCGACAGCGTCGATACCTTGTTGTTGGTGCTGCCGGCGATGGCCGGGATGGTTGCGACCATGACCGTCAACGTCGAGGAACTGCGTCGTCAGGCGCCGCTGGGTTTCACCCTTGCTACCGAAGTTGCCGACTGGCTGGCGGTGCGCGGCGTGCCGTTCAAGGAAGCCCACGAAATCACCGGGGCGCTGGTGCAGGCCTGCGAGAAACACAGCCTCGAATTGTGGGAAGCCTCGCCGGCGCTGCTGGCCGAAATCGACCCGCGCCTGACGGCGGACGTGCGCGACAGCCTGACCCTGGAAGCCGCCATCGCTGCCCGCAGCGGTTGGGGCGGCACCGCGCCGCAGCAAGTGCGCGAGCAGATCGGCCGACTGAAAACCGCCCTCGCTGCGCAGCAACAGTGGACCGAAAACTACCAAGGCTTCCGCCTCTAAGCCGGATCCCCCTCCCATCGGGAGGGGGTTGATCTGAAAGTACAGTGTACGGAGAAACACCATGAGCCAGACTCAGGCAGAACGACTCCAGGCGGAGCGCAAACTGGCGGAAAACCAGTTCGACATCACCCAATACCAGCACGTGCCACGGCGCTATTACGGGCGGATCTTCTTCGCCACGCTGATTGTGATCGCGATCATCGGTCTGGTGCGGGCCTTCGCCGAAGGCAAGATCGAATGGTCGTACATCGGCCAGTTCCTGACCTCCGAAGCGATCATGTGGGGCCTGCTCAACACGATCATCATGGCCGTGCTGGCCATGGCGCTGGGCATCGTGTTCGGGGTGATCACCGCGATCATGCGCATGTCGGCCAACCCGATCCTGCGCTACGTGGCGCTGACCTACACCTGGCTGTTTCGCGGTACGCCGCTGATTCTGCAACTGCTGTTGTGGTTCAACCTGGCGCTGATTTTCCCCACCATCGGCATTCCCGGCCTGTTCGAACTCGACACCGTGAGCCTGATGACGCCGTTCGTGGCCGCCCTGCTCGGCTTGAGCATCAACCAGGGCGCCTACACCGCCGAAGTGGTGCGCGCCGGCCTGCTGTCGGTGGACACCGGCCAGTACGAAGCGGCCAAGTCGATCGGCATGCCGCGCCTGCAAGCGCTGCGCCGGATCATCCTGCCGCAGGCCATGCGGATCATCATTCCGCCGGTCGGCAACGAGTTCATCGGCATGGTGAAAATGACCTCGCTGGCGAGCGTGATCCAGTACTCGGAACTGCTCTACAACGCCCAGAACATCTACTACGCCAACGCCCGGGTCATGGAGCTGCTGATCGTCGCCGGTATCTGGTACCTGGCCACCGTCACCGTCCTGTCCTTTGGTCAAAGCCGTCTGGAGCGTCGTTTCGCTCGCGGCGCCGGCAAGCGCTCGTAAGCCGCGCAGGAGAATCGAACATGAGAAGCATCGTCAAGGCTGTGGCCCTGAACAAATATTACGACCAGTACCACGCGCTCAAGGACATCAACATCGAGGTCGAGCAAGGCGAAGTGCTGTGCATCATCGGCCCGTCCGGCTCGGGCAAGAGCACCCTGCTGCGCTGCGTCAATCAGCTGGAAAAGATCGACAAGGGCGGCCTCTGGGTCGATGGCGAACTGGTGGGCTACCGCGTCGTCGGGCACAAGCTGCACGAACTCAACGAGTCGCAGATCGCCCGTCAGCGCCTGGCCACCGGCATGGTGTTCCAGCGCTTCAACCTGTTTCCGCACATGACTGTGCTGCAAAACATCATCGAAGGCCCGTGCCAGGTGCTCAAGCGTTCGCCCAAGGAGGCGCACGAAGAAGCCCTGGAACTCTTGGCCCGGGTCGGCCTGGCCGACAAACGCGACAGCTACCCGATCGAGTTGTCGGGCGGTCAGCAGCAACGGGTGGCGATTGCCCGCGCCCTGGCCATGCGACCCAAGCTGATGCTGTTCGATGAACCCACTTCGGCACTCGACCCGGAACTGGTCGGTGAGGTGCTGTCGGTGATGCGCGATCTGGCGCAGACCGGCATGACCATGATCGTCGTCACCCATGAACTGGGCTTCGCCCGGGAGGTTTCCAACCGCATGGTGTTCATGGACGGCGGGCAGATCGTGGAGGCTGGAAGCCCCGAAGAAATACTAATAAGTCCGCAAAACCCGCGCACCCAAAGCTTCATTTCTGCCGTTCGAACCTGAGGCCCCTTTGGCCTTCACAACACTCATAAGAGAACGTCCATGAAGAACTTCGTTATCCCAGCAGTACTCGCAGGCCTGATGGCTTCCAGCGTCAGCTTCGCCGCCGAATTGCCGGCCGGCATCAAGGAAAAAGGCGAGATCGTCGTCGCGATCATGCCCAACTACCCGCCGATGGATTTCAAGGACCCGGCCACCAACAAGCTCACCGGTCTGGACTACGACCTGGGCAACGCCTTGGCCGAGCGCCTCGGGATCAAGATCAAGTGGCAGGAAACCGGCTTCGAGCAAATGATCAACGCCCTGACCACCGACCGCGTCGACATCGTGCTGTCGGGCATGACCGACACCGCCGAGCGTCAGGCCAGCGTGACCTTCGTCGACTACTTCACCAGCGGCCCGCAGTTCTACACCTTGCAGAAGAACACCGCGACCAACGAAATCACCGACCTGTGCGGCAAGAAAGTCGGCACCAGCCGCCGCACCACGTTCCCGGCGGAAATCGCCGCGTGGAGCAAGGAACACTGTGAAGCGGCAGGTAAACCTGCGATCAACGTGATCGGCACCGAAGGCTCGGCCGACGCCCGTGCCCAACTGCGTCAGAGCCGTATTGATGCGGCGATGCAGGGCAGCGAGACCCTGTCGTACCTCAAGACCCAGGAAAAGGACATGTACAAGACGGTCGGCCAGCCGATCTCCGTGCAGTTCACCGGGCTGGGTGTGAGCAAGAAGAAACCTGAGCTGAGTGAAGCGGTGAAAGTGGCGTTGCAAAGCATGGTGGATGACGGCAGCTACAACGCGATTCTGAAGAAGTGGGATCTGGAGCTGGGTGCGATCAAGGAAGTGACCATCAACGCCGGCAAGTAAGGCTCGAGATCGCTCCCCCTCACCCCAGCCCTCTCCCCCAAGGGGGGCGAGGGGGGAAAGGGAGCCGATCTTCATGCTGCTCAAAACCTGAGCTCGACTGGGTTTTTCAGGTCGACTTTTCAGATCCAGAGTTCGACTCGATTTTTCAGGTCGATGTAACCCTCCAGAACACCTCAATCGGCTCCCTCTCCCTCCGGGAGAGGGCTGGGGTGAGGGAAAGCTTGTCAATACCATCGGAGCGCCACACCCATGTCCGCCCCTCAACAACCCACCTGGCCCGACCAGCACAAAGCCTGCCTCGCCCTGGCCTTCGACCTCGACGGCCCGACCGGCGACGCGATGCTCAACGGCTCGATCTGGCACAAACCCGAATACTTTGGCTTCGGCGGCTACGGCCCCTACCGCGCCTTGCCGCGCCTGCTCGATCTGCTCGACACCTTCAAGATCCCGACCACCTTCTTCGTCCCCGCGTGGGTCGTGGAAAACTGGCCGAAACAATGCCAGGCCATCGTCGAGCGCGGCCATGAAGTCGCCTACCACGGCTACAAGCACGAATCTTTCTACGCCCTGACGCTGGACCAGCAGCAGGCCGTGATGAACAAGTCCCGCGACGTGTTCTGGCAATACCTGCACATCCGCGCCGAGGGTTTTCGCACTCCGTCCGGTGATTGGCGCGCCGAGACCCCGGCGATGCTGGCCGACAACGGCGTCATCTATTCCAGCAGCATGCGCGGCGACGATCGCCCGTATCTGGTCAACGTCCCCGGCCACGACACCCCGCTGGTGGAGATCCCCGGCCGCTGGGAAATGGACGACTACGCCTCCCTCGCCTACACCCGCGCACCGAACTTCCCGTCCGGGCTCGACCGCACCGCCAGCTATGAGCTGACCCTCGACAACTGGCAACGCGAGTACGACGGCGCGATGGACGAGGGGTTGTGCCTGACCACCCTGTTCCACCCGAAAATCACCGGCAAACCGGGGCGCATCCTGTTGCTGGAGAAACTCTTCGAACACATGCGCCAGCGCGATGACGTGTGGTTCGCCACCTGCCGTGACGTCGCCCGCTGGTGGCTGAAGGAGCATCACCATGGCTGACGCTGAAAACCTCTGGCCCGCCGGCAAACGCTGCGCGGTGGTGCTGTCCGTCGATTACAACGACATCCACGGTATTCTCACCCAGGCCCCGGAAGTCGCCGGGCGCGACAAGACGCTGTCGGTGTGGCGCTACGGCACGCAACGCGGCGTCGAGCGCTTGCTCGGTCTGTTCAGGGAACTCGGGGTGCGCAGTAGTTGGTTCGTGCCCGGCATCGTCGCCGAGGAAAATCCACAGCACATCGCAGCGATACAGGCTGACGGCCATGAAATCGCGTGTGCCGGTTACCGCCATCAGGATTACGACACGCTGGATCTGGCGGCGCAAAGCGCGGAAGTCGCCAAGGGTTGTGCAGCACTGGAAACGTTGACAGGCGTGCGTCCGACCGGTTTCCGGATTCCTGCGGGCAACGGTGCACCGGGGTTTATTGAAGCCTTGAAAGATCAGGGTATTCACTGGTCTTCCTCATGGCGTGGCGATGACCTGCCGTTCTGTCACCCGACCGCGCCCGACGTGGTCGAGCTGCCGCTGCATTACGAACTGGAAGACGAACCCTATTTCGCCTTCAACCTGAGCCCGGCCGTGCCGCCGGCGCAATCGCGGATCGCTTCCTACAGCCACACACTCGGTAACCTGCAAATGGACTTCGCCGGGTTCCACCGCTTTGGCCTGTGCTACGTGCTGCGCCTGCACCCGGAAATCATCGCCACGCCGGGGCGTATCGGTGTGTTGCGTGAATTGCTGCAAGGCATTCAGCAGCACGACGACGTGTGGATCGCCACCGGTGCCGAAGTCGCACAATGGTGGTCGCAAACGGCGGCGCCAGTCGCGCAGGATCACCCGGCCTCCGTGTATGAGCGCCATTATCGGGACTACCTCGTATGACCCAACGCATGCAGCGGCTGGCGCAGTTTTGCGTCGAGACCCGGTTTGAAGATCTGCCCCCGGCGTTGGTGGAACAGGCCAAGCGACACATTCTCGATACCTTCGGTGCCGCGCTGGCCGGGGCCGACAGTGCGGTCGCGCTTCAGGCTCGGCAGGTGTTCGGCGCCGAACCGGGCACCGCACTGGTCTGGGGTTCATCACTGCGTGTCGGCGCCGGGCATGCAGCATTGCTCAACGGCATCGCCGCCCATGCGCTGGAACTGGACGATACCGGCGGTTGCGATCATTCCGGCGCGGTGGTGCTGCCGGCGGTGATGGCCGCGCTGTCGCTGGTGGATCGGCCGGTGGACGGTCGCGAGTTCATCACCGCCGTGGTGATCGGCTACGAAATCGGTCGACGGGTTCTGGAAGCCTGCGGCAGTTATTCCGCGCACAACGGCGCCGGTTGGCACTCCACCGCCACCTGCGGCGTGTTCGGCGCGGCGGCGGCCTGTGCGCGGATCTTTGCCCTGGATGCAGGGCAAACCGTATCGGCGCTGGGCATCGCCGGCAGTTTCAGCGGCGGGTTGTGGGCGTTCATCCATGACGGTTCGCAAAGCAAGAAACTGCACAGTGGCCGTGCGGCCGAAGGTGGTCTGCTGGCGGCGCGTTTTGCTCGCGAAGGCGTCAGCGGGCCATCGGTGTTGTTCGATGATGTCTGGGGTGGATTTCTCAAGACCCTCGCGTCGGGCAGCGCACAACCGGATGCACTGGACGCCGAGTTGGGACAGGTCTGGAAACTCGCGCGCTGTTCGATCAAACCCTACGCCGCCTGCCGTGGCACTCATTCGGCGATCGATGCGCTCGGCTTGTTGCTGGAGCAATTGCAGGTCGGCGCCGATCAGGTGGAAGACGTCCAGGTGAACCTGTGCGGGTTTCTGCTCGACATGTGCGGCGGTCGCGATACCCGCAGCCTGGCCGCCGCGCAGATGAGTCTGCCCTACGCCCTCGCCGCGCGTCTGGTGCACGGCCATTGCCGGCTTGAGGCTTACGATGAACAGCCGCGCAACGATCCGCGCATTGCGCAATGGCTGACGCGCATTCGCCTTGAAGTGGATGAGCGTCTGTCGGAGGATGGCGAGCCGGTGGTCATTGTTCGAACCCGCGACGGGCGTCAGGCGAGCCTGTGTGTCGAGGTGCCGCTGGGCGCGCCGGGCAATCCGTTGAGCGAAGCGGCGCTGGAGGAGAAGTTTCTCAGTCTGGCGTTGCGCGTGAGTTCAGCAGCCAAGGCTGAACGGCTGCTGGCGCAGTTGCGGCAACTGCAAACGCTGGATTCCGTGCGCGATCTCGAGCACCTGTTAACCGAATAAGGACATTTGATTTTCCGTGGCCACCTACTCGCTCGTTATCCGCCGCCTGATGATCGTTTCGCTGACGATTGTCGTCAGCCGCGCCATCACCAGTCCTTTGCTCACCTTGTTTTTGAGCAACAAGCTCGGCCTCAACCAACAGGACGTCGGGTTGTTGCTGGGCATCGCGGTGTTCATCGCCACCCTGCTTGCGCTGTACGGCGGCTACATCATCGACCGACTCGAGAAACGTCGGTTGCTGATTCTGGCGATGCTCTCCAGTGCAGTCGGCTTCGTGCTGCTGACCTTCGCCAAAGACCTGTACCTGACCACCGCGACCCTGGTCATCACCGAAACCGCCTCGGCGTTGTTCCTGATCGGCTCCAAGGCGATCCTCAGCGAAAACCTGCCCATGGGCCAACGGGCCAAGGCGTTTTCCCTGCGCTACACCCTGACCAACATCGGCTACGCCACCGGCCCGATGCTGGGTGTGGTGATCGCCGGGGTGTACCCGATTGCGCCGTTCCTGATTGCCGCCGGTATCGCTTTCGGCAGCATCTTCCTGATGATCGGTATTCCCAAGGACGCCAGCCCGGTCGCCGCCATCGGCCAGCCGCAAAGCTTCCTGAAAACCCTGATTACCCTGAAAAACGACCGCACGCTGATCATGTTCACCTGCGGCTGTCTGCTCAGCACCGTGGTCCACGGGCGCTTCACCCTGTACCTGTCGCAATACCTGCTGGTGGTCGAAGACTCGCAGCGCGCCCTGCAAACCATGGCCGCCCTGCTCGCCTGCAACGCCATCGCGGTGATCCTGTTGCAGTACCAGATCGGCCGCTTTCTCAACCGGGAAAAACTGCGCTACTGGATTGCCGCCGGCACCAGTCTGTTCATTCTCGGCCTGATCGGTTTCAGCCTCGCCGACAGTCTGGTGAGCTGGTGCATCGCAATGTTCATCTTCACCCTCGGCGAGATGATCATTTATCCGTCGGAGTTCCTGTTCGTCGACACCCTGGCCCCGGAAGAATTGCGCGGCAGTTATTACGGCGCGCAGAACCTCGCAGCATTGGGCGGTGCATTGAGTCCGGTGATCTGCGGTTTCCTGCTGATGCACACGCCGGCGCCGACCATGTTCTATGCGCTCAGCGCGCTGACCGCGATGGGCGGATTCCTGTGCTTCATGAGCGGACGGCGAGTGGCTTTACTTCATAAATAATGCATTGAAGATGCATTTATATGAATTTGTCAGCATCGAGATTGCTTGGCACACTGTGCACGTTCCTCCCCCAATAGTTGGAACACTTCGAAGGACTTTCCGGATTGACGGACAAGTCCTTTTTTTTGCCTTCAGTTTCCCCAAGAGGATCGGTTCTTCATGCTCGCTCGCTGGTTGCCCGCCGCCATCAACACCCGTCCCACCGAATGGAGCCGCGCCGCCATCGGTATGGCGCTGGGCACGTTGTTCAGTGTGTGGGCGTGCAGTCAGGTGTTCGGCATCGAAGTCGCCTACCACCTGATCGGTCCGCTGGGCGCCTCGGCGGTGTTGCTGTTCGCCGTGTCCTCCGGCGCCCTCGCCCAGCCGTGGTCGATCATCGGCGGCTACCTGTGTGCGGGCGCCGTGGCATTGCTGGTGGCCCACGTCCTCGGCCGAACCCTGGGCAGCGCGTGCCTGGCGGCGGGCATGGCACTGATCCTGATGTGCTGGCTGCGCTGCCTGCACCCACCGGCCGGCGCGGTGGCATTGACGATGGTGCTCGCCGACCCGACGACCATCGCCATGGACTGGAAAGCCCTGGAACCGGTCATGCTCAGCGCCGCGTGCATGCTGCTCAGCGCGCTGGCATTCAACAACCTGACCCGCATCCGCTACCCGAAACGCCCGGCCGAACCCGCGCCCGCCGTGGCGCCGATCGATACGCAGGCCATCACGGCTGAAGACCTGAAACTGGCGCTGGCGGACATGGAGGCGTTTATCGATGTCACGCCGGAGGATCTGGAGCAGTTGATTCATGCCAGTGAACTGCATGCCAAGCGGCGGAGCATTGGTCAGGTGTTCACCTGAGCGCGACATATGGCGACAACGCCCCGCAAGCGATCAATCCGGCATCGACCGGATGATGTCCGTCAGATCCTCTTTGGTGATTTCATTGGCTTTGATAGCTGCGGCGATGTCTTTTTTGGAGAGCGGAAAACGTTTGAACATGTCTTTCAACGTATCGGCATCGACATTCGACAACCAGCGAGGATCAATCAATGATCCTCCATACTCGGACTTCATCGGCACTGGATCGCCGGCAATAACACCCTTGTGATTGAAAAAGACCATGTAACGGCTAAAACCTTCGGGATAGCTTTTGTCGTAATAAAGCGTCGTGCTGACGGGCAGCACGTAATAGTGTTCATCATCGCCACGCCCCGCGATCAGCAAGGGTTCTTTGGTCCTGATCATCTCCATGCCATACACCCTGGAAAGCCCGCCACGCAGGACAAACGCCCACGCTGCGACATTGATAACCGTCAGCAGCAGTAGCAACACAACGATCAGTCTGCCTGTTGAATACCTTGTTATTGACATGGTGCGCCTCCATTGCGCGTTGAGCTCTGGTGAAAAAAACTCTGGGGTTCTGTTGCAGACGCTATTGAAGCGAAGGTCTGTCTGCCGGCTCGTCGCAACCGCCGCGCAGCCTAGCAGGCGCCAGCGCTCCGGCCACAATTTTTCATTTTGTGGTCAAGGCAAAAATGCAGACACCCCATGCACATATCCCCGTTGTACACGGCAAATTTGCACTGTTACGATCCGGTAACGCTCGCGCGCGAGCTTCTCGAATAAAGACAATAAAAGCAGGGAGTTAGTGATGACTGCTCAGGCTTCATCCCCGCGGACTTCGTCCATGGATGCCACGCCACACGAAGTGCTGGCCGAGGTTCGCAATCACATCGGTCATCTGACCCTCAATCGCCCCGCCGGCCTCAATGCCCTGACCCTCGACATGGTGCGCCAGCTCCAGCAATACCTGGACGCTTGGGCCGCTGATGCCGATATCCACGCGGTCGTGCTGCGCGGTGCCGGCGAGAAAGCCTTCTGTGCCGGTGGCGACATTCGTTCCCTGTACGACAGCCATAAAAGCGGCGACACGCTGCATGAAGATTTCTTCGTCGAGGAATACGCCCTCGACCTGACGATCCACCACTACCGCAAACCGGTGCTGGCGCTGATGGATGGCTTTGTCCTTGGCGGTGGCATGGGCCTGGTGCAAGGCGCCGATCTGCGGGTGGTCACCGAGAAGAGCCGACTGGCAATGCCGGAAGTGGCCATCGGGTATTTCCCGGATGTCGGCGGCAGTTATTTCCTGCCGCGCATTCCCGGCGAACTGGGCATTTACCTGGGCGTCAGCGGCGTGCAGATTCGTGCGGCGGATGCGCTGTATTGCGGCCTCGCCGACTGGTATCTGGACAGCAGCAAACTCGGCACCCTCGACGAGCAACTCGATCAGTTGCAATGGCACGACACGCCGTTGAAAGACCTGCAAAGCCTGTTGGCCCGCCACGCCGTGCAAACCCTGCCGGATGCGCCGCTTGAAGCCTTGCGCCCGGCCATCGATCACTTCTTCGCGTTGCCCGACGTGCCGAGCATCGTCGAGCAGTTGCGTGCCGTGACCGTCGCCGACAGCCATGAATGGGCGACCACCACCGCCGACCTGCTGGAAACCCGCTCGCCGCTGGCCATGGGCGTGACCCTGGAAATGCTGCGTCGCGGCCGGCACCTGAGCCTGGAACACTGCTTCGCCCTCGAACTGCATCTGGATCGTCAGTGGTTCGAACGCGGCGACCTGATCGAAGGCGTGCGCGCCTTGCTGATCGACAAAGACAAATCACCACGCTGGAACCCGCCGAGCCTTGCCGCGCTGCACGCCGAGCACATCGCGAGTTTCTTCCACGGTTTCGCTGAGAGCGGGAGCTGAGCCATGCACGATCTCGAATTGACTGAAGACCAGGTAATGATCCGCGACATGGCCCGGGACTTCGCCCGTGGCGAAATCGCCCCCCACGCCCAAGCCTGGGAAAAGGCCGGCTGGATCGATGACGGTCTGGTGGCGAAGATGGGCGAACTCGGCCTGCTGGGCATGGTGGTGCCGGAAGAATGGGGCGGCACCTATGTCGACTACGTGGCCTATGCGCTGGCGGTGGAAGAGATTTCCGCCGGTGACGGCGCTACCGGCGCGTTCATGAGCATTCACAACTCGGTGGGCTGCGGGCCGGTGCTCAACTACGGCAGCGAAGAACAGAAACAGACCTGGCTGGCGGACTTGGCCAGTGGCGCGGTGATCGGCTGTTTCTGCCTGACCGAGCCCCAGGCCGGCTCCGAAGCGCACAACCTGCGCACCCGCGCTGAACTGCGTGACGGGCAATGGGTGATCAACGGCGCCAAGCAATTTGTCAGCAACGGCAAACGGGCGAAACTGGCGATCGTGTTTGCGGTGACCGATCCGGATCTGGGCAAGCGCGGTATCTCGGCGTTCCTCGTGCCGACCGATACACCGGGTTTCATCGTCGACCGCACCGAACACAAGATGGGCATCCGTGCTTCCGACACCTGCGCGGTGACGCTGAACCATTGCAGCATTCCCGAAGCGAATCTGTTGGGTGAACGCGGTAAAGGCTTGGCGATTGCCCTTTCCAACCTGGAAGGCGGACGCATCGGCATCGCGGCGCAAGCACTTGGCATCGCCCGTGCGGCGTTTGAAGCGGCGCTGGGTTACGCCCGTGATCGGGTGCAGTTCGGCAAGGCGATCATCGAGCACCAGAGCATCGCCAACCTGCTGGCGGACATGCAGATGCAGATCAACGCGGCACGCTTGATGATCCTGCATGCGGCACGGCTGCGTACGGCAGGCAAACCGTGTCTGTCGGAAGCTTCGCAGGCCAAGCTGTTTGCTTCGGAAATGGCTGAAAAGGTGTGCTCTTCAGCGATTCAGATTCATGGCGGGTATGGGTATCTGGAGGATTACCCGGTGGAGAAATATTACCGGGATGCGAGGATTACCCAGATTTATGAGGGGTCCAGCGAGATACAGCGGATGGTGATTGCGCGGGAGTTGAAGAACTATCAGTTGTGATAGGTCTGGAATCGGGTGTGGTGTGAGATCTTCTCCCCCTCACCCCAGCCCTCTCCCGGAGGGAGAGGGAGCCGACCGAGGTGTCTGGCGTCATACATCGACCTGAAAGATCGAGTCGATTATGGATTCACAGGCGATCTTTCAAGTCGGCGTATCTCTTCAATATTCCCCAATCAGTCCCCTCTCCCTCCGGGAGAGGGCTAGGGTGAGGGGGGGCTCTTGATTTTGCTTTGTTACTTACCTTGGAACTCCGGCGACCGCTTGGCCACAAACGCCGCCATCCCTTCTTTCTGATCCTGCGTCGCAAACGCCGCATGGAACACCCGACGCTCGAATCGCACGCCTTCAGTCAGGTTCACTTCGAACGCGCGATTCACGCTTTCCTTGACCATCATCGCAATCGGCAACGACTTGCTGGCGATCACCGCCGCGACTTTCAGCGCTTCATCCAGCAGTTCATCACTCGGCACGATCCGCGCGACGATGCCGCAACGCTCGGCTTCAACCGCGTCGATCAAGCGCCCGCTCAGGCACATTTCCATGGCCTTGGCCTTGCCCACGGCGCGGGTCAGGCGCTGGGTGCCGCCCATGCCCGGCAGCACGCCAAGGTTGATTTCCGGCTGGCCGAATTTGGCGTTGTCGCCGGCCAGGATGAAGTCGCACATCAACGCCAGTTCACAGCCACCGCCGAGAGCGAAGCCGTTGACCGCAGCAATGATCGGCTTGCGCCGGTTGGCCACGCGGTCGCTGTCGCTGAACAGGTCGTCCATGTAGATCTGCGGGTAGGTCAGATCCGCCATTTCTTTGATGTCGGCGCCGGCGGCGAAGGCTTTTTTCGAACCGGTGATAACGATGCAGCCAATGTTCGCATCGGCTTCCAGGCCATCGAGGGCGCGGTTCACTTCGCTGACCAGTTGCGCGTTCAGGGCGTTCAGCGCCTGCGGGCGGTTCAGGGTGATGACGCCGACGCGACCATGGGTTTCCAGCAAAATCGTTTCGTAACTCATGTGCAGATTCCTTCTCAAAGATTGCGCGAAATGACCATGCGCTGAATGTCGCTGGTGCCTTCGTAGATCTGGCAGACCCGCACGTCGCGGTAGATGCGCTCCAGCGGGAAGTCGTTGAGGTAACCGTAACCGCCCAGGGTTTGCAACGCCATGGAGCAGACCTTCTCGGCCATTTCCGAGGCGAACAGCTTGGCCATCGACGCTTCGACCAGCGCCGGCTGACCGCTGTCACGCAGGGCGGCGGCGTAATGCACCATCTGCCGCGCCACGGCGATCTGGGTCGCCATGTCCGCCAGGCGGAACGCCACGGCCTGGTGCTCGATGATCGGCTTGCCGAAGGTGTCACGCTCGCGGGCGTAATCACGGGCGGCTTCGAACGCGGCGCGGGCCATGCCCACCGATTGCGAAGCGATGCCGACACGGCCGCCTTCAAGGTTGGCCAGGGCAATTTTGTAGCCCTCGCCCTCCTCGCCCAAACGGTTGGCCACTGGCACTTTCACGTCTTCAAACAGAATCTGACAGGTGTCCGAGGCATGCTGGCCGAGCTTGTCTTCGACCCGGGCGACTTTGTAGCCCGGCGAGTCAGTCGGCACGATAAAGGCGCTGATCCCGCGTTTGCCGGCGCTCGGGTCGGTGACGGCAAACACGATCACGATCCCGGCGTTCTGCCCTGAGGTGATGAACTGTTTGCAGCCGTTGAGCACGTAGTGATCGCCTTCCAGCCGTGCACGGGTTTTCAGGCTACTGGCATCGGAACCGGCCTGCGGTTCGGTCAACGCGAAAGCACCGAGCATCGCGCCGCTGGCCAACGGTTTGAGGAAGCGTTCGCGCTGGTCGTCGTTGCCGAACTTGAGGATCGGCACGCAACCCACCGAGTTGTGCACGCTCATGATGGTCGAGCAAGCACCGTCGCCGGCGGCGATTTCTTCCAGAGCCATGGCGTAGGCCAGGTAACCGGTGTCACAACCGCCCCACTGCTCCGGCACCAGCATGCCGAAAAAGCCCAGTCCGGCCATTTCGCCGATGGCTTCTTTCGGGAAGCGGTGCTCGCGATCCCACTCGGCGGCGAACGGTTTCAGCCGTTCCTCGGCAAACTGCCGGGCCATGTCGCGGATTTGTTGTTGGTCGTCATTGGGAATCATGGCAAATCCTTCACTCGGTTCAGACGCACTCGACGGCCATCGCCGTGGCTTCGCCGCCGCCGATGCAGATCGCCGCGACGCCACGTTTCAGGCCTTTCTGGCGCAGGGCCGAGAGCAAAGTCACCAGAATCCGCGCACCGGAGGCACCGATCGGATGACCGAGGGCGCAGGCACCGCCATGGATGTTGAGCTTGTCGTGGGGGATTTCCAGGTGGGTCATCGCCGCCATGCCGACCACTGCAAAGGCTTCGTTGACTTCGAGCAGATCGACCTGATCCAGCGACCAGCCGGTTTTCTTCATCAGCTTCTTGATCGCGCCGATCGGTGCCACCGGGAACAGGCCCGGGGTGTCGGCAAACGCGGCGTGGCCGTGAATCACCGCCAGTGGTTTCAATCCTTGTTTCTGCGCTTGCGACTGGCGCATCAGCACCAGTGCCGCTGCGCCGTCGGAGATCGAACTGGAGTTGGCTGCGGTTACGGTGCCGCCCTCGCGGAACGCCGGTTTCAGCGAAGCGATCTTGTCCAGTTTGGCTTTTGGCGGTTGCTCGTCGTTGCTGATGACCACTTGTTCCTTGCCGACGGTCACGGTCAGCGGAACGATTTCGGCCTTGAAGCTGCCGTCCTTGATCGCCTGCTGGGCGCGGGTAGTCGAGGCGATGGCGAAAGCGTCCTGAGCCTCGCGGCTGAAGTCGTTGGTTTCAGCGCAATCTTCGGCGAAGGTGCCCATCAGGCGACCCTTGTCGTAGGCATCTTCGAGACCGTCGAGGAACATCGAATCCAGCACCCGGCCGTGGCCCATGCGGTAACCGGCACGGGCGCGGTCCAGCAGGTACGGCGCGTTGGACATGCTTTCCATGCCGCCGGCGATCACCACATCGGCGCTGCCGGCCAGCAGCATGTCGTGGGCCAGGATGGTGGTTTCCATGCCTGAACCGCACATCTTGTTGACGGTGGTGCAGCGGGTGGATTTGTCCAGCCCGGCACCCAGTGCAGCCTGACGCGCAGGCGCCTGGCCGAGACCGGCTGGTAGTACGCAGCCGAACAGCACTTCATCGACCGCATCAGCGGCGACACCGGCACGCTCAACCGCAGCCTTGATTGCAGCGGCGCCCAGTTGCGGTGCAGTCAGGCTTTTCAGTTCGCCTTGGAAGCCGCCCATCGGGGTACGAACGGCACTGACAATGACAATCGGATCGTTGGAGATAGTCATGAGAAATCCTCCTTATTTGGCGGCCATGCGCAAGGCACCGTCGAGACGGATCACCTCGCCGTTGAGCATGCTGTTTTCAATGATATGCCGCACCAGCGCGGCGTACTCGGCAGGTTTGCCCAGGCGTGGCGGGAACGGCACGCCAGCGGCCAGCGAGTCGCGCACTTCCGGGGTCATGCCGGCCATCATCGGGGTTTCGAAAATGCCTGGGGCGATGGTCATCACGCGGATGCCGAAGCGCGCCAGTTCACGGGCGGCAGGCAGGGTCAGGCTGGCGATGGCGCCTTTGGACGCGGAATACGCGGCCTGGCCAATCTGGCCGTCGAATGCAGCGACGGAGGCGGTGTTGATGATCACACCACGTTCGCCGTCGGCGTTGGCTTCGCTTTCGGCAATCGCTGCCGCTGCGAGGCGCAGCATGTTGAAGCTACCGATCAGGTTGACGTTGATCACCTGCGCGAAGCTCGCCAGCGCATGCGGGCCGTTCTTGCCGAGGATCTTCTCGCCCCGGACGATACCGGCGCAGTTCACCAGACCATTCAGGCTACCGAAAGCTTTTACCGTAGCCTGTACGGCGGCTTCGGCGGCGGTTTCGTTGCTGATGTCGGCCACTACGCTTTGCGCACCGAGGCGTTGAGCCTGAGCGGCGACGGCTTCGGCGTTCATGTCCACCAGCATCACTTTGGCGCCGGCGGCAACCAACAGCTCAGCGGTGGCTGCACCCAGCCCGGACGCGCCGCCGGTGACGATAAAAACCTTGTTCTCGATCTGCATGACTGTTTCCTTGGATTCAAGCTGAAACGTTGTGCGCCGCAGCCTCTTGAGCCTTGGCGATTTCCTGGTTGCGCAAGATAAAGCGCTGCAATTTGCCGCTCGGGGTTTTCGGCAACTCGCTGACAAATTCGATTTCACGGGGATACGAATGCGCGGCCAGACGTTTGCGCACGTGTTGGCGCAGTTCTTCGGCCAGCGCCGGTTCGGCGCGGTATTGCGGGTTGAGCACGACGAAGGCCTTCACCAATTCGGTGCGCTCGGGATCGGGTTTGCCGACCACCGCCGCTTCGACCACCGCCGGGTGCTCGATCAGTGCGCTTTCCACGTCGAACGGGCCGACGCGATAGCCGGAAGTGGTGATCACGTCATCGCTGCGACCGACGAAGCTGATGCTGCCGTCCGGGTTCCACTCGACGGTGTCGCCGCTCAGGTAGTAATCGCCGACGAAGGCCTTGGTCGGTGCACCTTCGTAACCGGCGAACCAGCACATTGGCGATTGCGTGCGGTCGATGGCGAGAATGCCTGGCTGACCCACGCCGAGTTCGTTGTTCTGCTCATCGAGCACCACAATGCGATGGCCCGGCGAGGCAAACCCGGCGGCGCCGAGGTGAATCGGGTGTTCGAGGCCATGGTGATTGCACAGGACCATGCCCAGTTCGGTCTGGCCGTAGTGGTCATGAATGACCACGCCGAGGTTGTCAGCGAACCAGCGAATCACTTCCGGGTTCAACGGCTCGCCAGCGCTGCTGACGATGCGCAACTTGCCCTTGATCGATTTGGCGAACTCATCGCCGCCGGCAATCAACAGGCGATACGCCGTAGGCGAACCGGTGAGGTTGGTGATCCCGTACTTGTTGATCACCCGGCAGGTGCTTTCGAGGGTGAACGGGCCATCGTAGAAGGTGATTGGGTGGCCCATCGACAACGGGCCGGTGACGCCGAAATAGATGCCATAGGCCCAGCCCGGATCGGCAACGTTCCAGAACGCATCTTCCGGGCGCAGATCCACGGCATCGCGGGTGTAGCTCTGGAACGCCACGACTGCCTTGAGCGGCACCGACAGCGCTTTCGACGGGCCGGTGGTGCCCGAGGTGAACATCAGCAGGAACGGGTCTTCGCCGGTCAGCATGACCGGTTCGCAGACATTGGAATGGTTGGGCAGCTCGGCCCAGAAACTGAAGTCGCCACGGACGATGCCCTGGCCTTTCGGACCGCCGACGGTGACCAGCGTCGGGCAGTCGGCGACTTCACTGAGTTTCGGCCGGTTGACCGCATCGGTCACCACCACTTTTGCGCCGGAACTGTTCAGGCGATGTTCGAGGGCTTTCGGGCCGAACGCGGTGAACAGCGGTTGATACACCGCGCCGATGCGCCAAGTGGCGAACACGGTGATCAGCAATTCGATATTGCGCGGCAGCAGGCCGGCGACCTTGTCGCCCTTCTGCACGCCTTGGGCGAGAAGGAAATTGGCGAAACGCGCGGCTTTGTCCTGCAGATCGCTGAAGGTGTAAGTCGCACTGGCGCCGTCGCGGCCTTCCCAGAACAGCGCGATGCGCCCCGGCAAGGCGTGACGGTCACAACATTCGACGCAGGCGTTGAGCGCCTCGAGCGTGCCGCTGAGTGCGGCGTCCACGGTGTGCTGATAATCAAACTGCTGGGTGGCAGACAAGTAATCGCGCATTGCCAGAATCCCTCTGTGTTTTTATTAGGTTGGGGAACCGTAAACAACAGAGGAATACTCGCGCCGCACGCCGGCGGCGGCAATGGTCAAAGCCCTCAAAGTGGATGACTGGTTTGGCCAAGAATCCCGACTTTGATCGCTCCCACGCCGACCGCGTTGATCGTTCCCACGCTCTGCGTGGGAATACCTCAAGGGACGCTCCGCGTTCCAGCTCTGGAAGGGACGCGGAGCGTCCCGGGCTGCATTCCCACGCGGAGCGTGGGAACGAGAGTCAGGGGCGGGTCAGACCGCTTCGTTGAGAATCAGGCTGCGGTAATGCCCAGGATTGGTCCCTGACCACTTGCGAAACGCCTTGTAGAACGAGCTCGCATCGGCAAACCCCAGGCGTGTGGCGATGTCGACAAAACTGATCGAAGGTTCCGCCAGCCAGATGATCGCCAGTTCCTTGCGCACGCTGTCCTTGAGGCCTTGGTACGTCTGCCCTTCTTCAGCCAGGCGCCGGCGCAGGGTCGAAGCCGACATGCACAGCTGCTGGGCCAGGGCTTCGGTTTCCGGCCACTGTTCGGCGGGCAACTGACGCAGATCCTGCTTGATCCGGCTCGCAAGGCTTTCCGGGTCGCGGTACTTCACCAGAATGTTGGCCGGGGCATGGGCCAGAAAACGCTTCAACTCCTCGGCGCTGCGCTTGATCGGCAGATCCAGCACCTCGGCGGCGAAGATCATCCGCGTGCGTGGCCGATCGAAGCGCAGGTTCTCGGAGAACATCACCCGGTAGTCGTCGCAGAAGTCCGGCGCCGGGCAGCGCAATTCAATGGCCAGGATCGGAATCCGCCGCCCCGCGAGCCAGCAGGCCACGCCGTGGACGATCATCCAATAGGTGAAATAGGTGAAGGCGCGGCGCGGTTCAGGATCGTCCTCCAGCAAGACGATCTCCGCCAGGCTTTGCTGGTGCACCAGTTGCGCCGGCATGCGCTCAAGCATCAGCGACAGGAAATTCAAACCGGCGCTCAAACCGGCAGCCAGATTCGGCTGGGCCATCGCGCTGCGACAGAGGAATTCCAGGCTGCCGGACTTCAGCTTGCGCGGGTCCATGCCAAAGAACTCGTCATCGCCGCGCCGCGCCAGCAGTCGCCACAACCGTGCGTACTGGCTGGCCGGGACGCGGGCGTCATCGGTGGACAGCAGCGCCGGATCGATGCCGGCCTTGTTCAAGACTTCTTCCGTGGCCACGCCCGGGGCACAACTTTGCAGCAGTGCTTCGCGCACCAGTTGAATGGCGATGGTGTCTTTTTCCGACATGGATCGAGGCAAATCCTGTTGTTGTTCGGGTGGCAGGCATCTTAACGCAGCTGCCCTGGCACGGCGCGCTCCATCCGGGAATGTCCGTTGCGTATTTGAGAATGGTTGATCTTCAAGCTTGTTCAGCTACCGTTCAGGTAAATGTCAATGAGTGCCATGTGAGAATGACTTTCATTATGTTACAACTTGTAACCTCATTTCGTTACACAGTGGATGCCGAATGCTCGTTCCTTTTCTGATCATGCTGCGTGAAGGCATTGAAGCCGCGCTGATCGTTGGCATTATCGCCAGCTACCTGCAACAGACCGGCCGTGGCCAATGGATGCCGGCGGTGTGGATCGGCGTATTTCTCGCCGCTGCGCTGGCGCTGCTGGTGGGTGGTGGCCTGGAACTGGTCAGCGCCGAATTCCCGCAGAAACAGCAGGAACTGTTCGAAGGCGTGGTCGGCCTCATCGCCGTGGGCATCCTCAGCTCCATGGTGTTCTGGATGCGCAAGGTCGCGCGTTCGATCAAGCATTCGCTGCAAGCGTCCCTCGATCATGCGCTGACCGCTTCGAAACATCAGGTCATCGCGCTGATCGCCATGGTGTTTTTCGCCGTCGCCCGGGAAGGACTGGAAACCGTGTTCTTCCTGCTCGCCGTGTTCCAGCAGAGCGAAGGCCCGGGCGCGCCGATCGGTGCCCTGCTCGGCCTGATCCTGGCCATCGTCGTCGGCTTCCTGATCTACAGCGGCAGCATGCGCCTGAATCTGTCGGCGTTCTTCCGCTGGACCGGGCTGTTCATCCTGGTGGTCGCTGCCGGCATCCTCTCCAACTCGGTGCAGGCGCTGCATGAGGCCGGGGTGTGGAACCACCTGCAAACCGTGCTCTTCGATTTCAGCGCGACGCTGCCGATGGACGGCCCGCTGGGCTCGGTGCTGGCCGGCATGTTCGGTTATCAGGATGCCCCGACCGTCAGCACCCTCGGCGCCTACCTGATCTACCTGGTGGTGGCGCTGGTGATGTTCTTCTATCCGGCCTCCGCCCCTGCGCCCAAAGCCGCCGCTTCGAATTCCGCTTCCAGCCAATAAGGGCCTCCATGTCAAAGCCTAATATTCCTCAGGCCTCCCCTCCCCGCGCCTTGCGCTGGGCGGTGGCCGGTTCCGTGGTCGTGATGATCGCCGCCGGTGGCCTGTTCTACTACGCCTCGAAAATGGCTGCGGCCAAGCGTCAGCACAACCATGACGAAGTGGTGGTCAACATCCACCCCGGCAGTTGCGAGCCCAACGAGCTGAGCGTGCCGGCCGGCCGCGCCAGTTTCCGCATCGTCAACCGCTCCGACCGGGCAGTGGAATGGGAAATCCTCGACGGCGTGCTGGTGATCGAAGAACGCGAAAACATCGCGCCGGGCCTGAGCCAGGTGATCAACGCCAACCTGCAACCCGGCGACTACGCCATCACCTGCGGCCTGCTGAGCAACCCGCGCGGCGTGCTGCATGTGACGCCGACCGCTGCCTCGGATGCCGCCGCCAAGGCCAAGCCGTCGATGGTCGCTTTCGTCGGGCCGCTGTCGGAATTCCGTGTCTATCTGGCCACCCAGAGCAGCGCGCTGATCAGAGCCGTCACGGCGCTCAATCAAGCGATCACCAGCGGCGATCTGGCCCAGGCTCAAGCGGCGTACTTGCCGGCCCGCGCGGCGTATCAGCGTCTGGCTCCGGCCGCACAACGCCTGGCCGAGCTGGACAACAGCATCAACGCCCGCGCCGATTACTTCGAGAAACGCGAACAGGATCCGGCCTTTGTCGGCTTCCATCGCATCGAATACGCGCTGTTCCAGCAACGCAGCCTCGACGGTCTGTCGCCGGTTGCCGAGCGCCTGTTGGGCGACGTCACCACGCTGAAACAACAGTTGCTGGCCCAGTCGCTGCCACCGGAGCAACTGGTGGAAATCCTCGTGCGCAACCTCAACACCCTGGCCGACGTGCGCGCCGCCAGCGGCGAAGAGGAACGCTACAGCCACGGCGACCTCAACGGTTTTGCAGCGAATCTGGGGACCGCGCACAAAGTCGTCGAACTGTTGCGCCCGATGCTGAGCAAATCCGCCGTCGACCTGCTGCCGAAAATCGACAGCGCGCTGACTGATTTCGATACCACGCTGAACGGTTTCAAGGTCAAGGATGGCTACGCCAGTTACGACACCGTCAACGGTGAGCAACGCAAGCAGATCGCCGACAAGGCCAAGGCTCTGGCCGACGCCCTCGACGCCATTGATCCCGCCCTCGGCCTCTCCGGCCTGTAAGTAGAAGACGAATACCGATGAACGATTCCGAACACTTCAACCTGCAACGTCGCCGCGTACTGATGGGCATGGGCGCCGCCGGTGTCGCACTGGCCGGCACCGCCCTGAGCTGCCCGGCAATGGCCGCCGCCCCTGCGCAAGTCACCGAAGCGCCGAGCAGTGACAAGACCCAGGATCACCACGACTTTCATGGCGCGCACCAGACCGGCATCGTTACCCCGCGTCCGGCGTCCGGCATGCTGGTGTCGTTCGATGTGCTGGCCAGCGACCGCGAAGACCTCGAACGTCTGTTCCGCACCCTCAACGAGCGCATCGCGTTCCTGATGAAAGGCGGCCCGGTGGCGCAGATCGACCCGAAATTGCCGCCACCGGATTCCGGCATCCTCGGCCCGGTGGTCACACCGGACAACCTGACCATCACCGTGTCGGTGGGCGAATCGCTGTTCGACGAGCGTTTCGGCCTCGCCTCCGCCAAACCCAAGCGCCTGATCCGCATGGTCGGTTTCCCCAACGATGCGCTGGAGCCCGATTGCTGCCACGGCGACCTGAGCCTGCAGTTCTGCTCCAACACCGCCGACACCAACATCCACGCCCTGCGCGACATCGTGAAGAACCTGCCGGACCTGCTGCTGGTGCGCTGGAAGCAAGAAGGCAGCGTACCGCCGCAAGCCCCGGCGAAACCGGGTGTGCCAGCGCAATCGGCGCGTAACTTCCTGGGTTTTCGCGATGGTTCGGCCAACCCGGATTCCAACGACGGCAAAGCCATGGACCGCATCGTCTGGGTGCAACCGGGCAGCGACGAGCCGGCCTGGGCCGTTCACGGCAGTTATCAGGCGGTGCGGATCATCCGCAACTTCGTCGAACGCTGGGACCGCACGCCGTTGCAGGAGCAGGAAAGCATCATCGGCCGAGTCAAAACCACCGGCGCGCCGATGGGCGCCAGCCATGAAACCGAAGTCCCCGATTACAGCAAGGATCCGGAAGGCAAGCTGACCAAGCTCGACGCGCACATCCGCCTGGCCAACCCGCGCACCGCCGCGAGCCAGGCCAACCTGATCCTGCGTCGGCCGTTCAACTATTCCAACGGTGTGAACAAGAACGGCCAGCTCGACATGGGCCTGCTGTTCATCTGCTACCAGGCCGATCTGGAAAAAGGCTTCATCACCGTGCAGACCCGCCTCAATGGCGAGCCGCTGGAGGAATACCTCAAGCCGGTCGGCGGCGGTTACTTCTTCACCCTGCCGGGTGTTACGGGCGACAAGGATTTCATCGGTCGCTCGTTGCTCAACGCTACCCAACCAAAAACAACTGCATAGCATTCAACAGGAGCCGCCCCCATGAAAAAGACGCCCATCGCGTTATTGCTGACCCTCGGTCTACTCAACACCCCGCTGTCGGCGCTCGCGGCGACCGCACCGCTGGATCTGGTCGGGCCGGTTTCGGACTACAAGATCTACGTCACCGAGCAACTGGACCAACTGGGCACCCACACCAAGCAATTCACCGATGCCGTGAAAAAGGGCGACCTGGCCACCGCGCAGAAGCTCTATGCACCGACTCGCGTCTACTACGAGTCGATCGAGCCGATTGCCGAGCTGTTCAGTGACCTCGATGCGTCCATCGACTCCCGCGTCGACGACCACGAAAAGGGTGTGAAGGCTGAAGACTTCACCGGTTTCCACCGCCTCGAGTACTCGCTGTTCTCGGAGAAGAGCACCCAGGGCCTGAACGATCTGGCCGACAAACTGGATAAAGACGTCCAGGACCTGCAGACCCGCGTCGCCGGCCTGACCTTCCCGCCCGAGAAAGTCGTCGGTGGTGCTGCCGCACTGCTGGAAGAAGTCGCTGCCACCAAGATCTCCGGTGAAGAAGACCGTTACAGCCACACCGACCTTTATGACTTCCAGGGCAACATCGACGGCGCGAAGAAAATCGTCGACCTGTTCCGTCCGCAGATCGAGAAGCAGGACAAGGCCTTCGCGGCCAAAGTCGACAAGAACTTCGCCACCGTGGACAAGATCCTGGCCAAGTACAAGACCAAGGACGGCGGCTTCGAGACCTATGACAAAGTGAAGGAAAACGACCGCAAGGCGCTGGTCGGCCCGGTCAATACCTTGGCCGAAGACCTGTCGACGCTGCGTGGCAAGCTCGGTCTGAACTGAGTTCTGCGCATAAAAAATCCCCCGGACGCGTCCTGCGTTCGGGGGATTTTCGTTTTCCGGTCTTACAGAATCCGGTACAGCAACCGCTCGACCCGTACCCGGCTCACGCGTTTGAGGAACTTGGCCACCCCGCTCGGGTAATCCGGCAAGGCTTCCAGATCCTGGAATCGTGCGATTCGCTGGGTGTGTTCGAAGATGTTTTCCAGCTCCAGACGCCGAGGCTCCAGCCACTCGCCTTTCGGGTCATCGATCAGCAAGGCGTTTTCCAGATCGAGACGGAACGCCCGCGGGTTGAGGTTGTTGCCGGTCAGCAAGGTGTAGCGCTGATCGATCCACATGCCCTTGAGGTGATAGCTGTTGTCGCCCTCACGCCACAAATGCAGGTTCAACTGGCCGCTGTCGATGTTGCGCTGATGGCGCTTGGCGAAACGGCGCAGGCTGATCTCGTAGAGATACGGTAGCGCGGCGATCACCTTGAACGGCTCGGTCGGCGGAATGTAGAAGTCGTTGGCCGTCTTGTCGCCGACCACGATGTCAATCTTCACGCCGCGAGCCAGCGCCCGGTTGATCTCGCGGATCACCCCCAGTGGCAGGTTGAAGTACGGCGTGCAGATGGTCAGTTGCTTCTGGGCGCTGGCGATCAGCTCCAGAATCACCCGGTTCAGCGGGTTGTTCTTGCCCACACCGAGCAACGGGCTGACGGACAGGCCGGTATGCGCCGTGCTGCCGGCGCTGGTGTCGTACGTCGCGTATTTGAGGCGGCTGCGCAGGTCGCCGATGTCGTTGCGCAGGCTGCGGGTGGTCGGCAGGTTCGGCAAGTCGAGGCGATGCACCGCTTTCGATTCGATCAGGCCGTGCTTGACCAGATGGTGCATCGAATCCGCCAGTTCCCGGCTCTGCAGCACGTGATAACGGTCGAAGCGGTACTTGTCGAACTTGTGCAGATAGACGTTGTTCAGGCTCGCACCGCTGTAGACCACGCAATCGTCGATCACGAAGCCTTTGAGGTGCAGCACGCCGAACAGCTCACGAGTCTGCACCGGCACGCCGTAGACCGGCACCACGCTCTGGTGGGTGCGAGTCATTTCCTGATACCAGGCCGAGTTACCTGGCTGCTTGCCGGCACCGATCAAGCCGCGCTGGGCGCGCAGCCAGTCGACGACCACAACGATTTCAAGCTCGGGACGCTTGAGTTTGGCGGCGTGCAAGGCATCGAGGATTTCCTGACCGGCTTCGTCATTTTGCAGATAGAGCGCGACGAGGTAGATGCGCTGGGTCGCCTGGGCGATTTTCTCCAGCAGGCAACGACGGAACTCGGCGGCGCCGGACAGAATGGTCACGGCCTCGGCGGTCAGCGGAAAGCTGCGCAACTTGGGCAGCAGAGAGCGTTTGAAAAGCAACGGCATAGGGCTCGCAATGGGTCGAATCCGAAGAACCCGAGAGCTTACACCATCAACTCCTTCGGGTCTTCCCGCCTGATTGATCGTTCCCACGCTCTGCGTGGGAATGCAGCCCGGGACGCTCCGCGTCCCTTCCAGAGCTGGAACGCGGAGCGTCCCTTGAGGCATTCCCACGCAGACGGTTCGACGCCTCGACGTGGGAACGATAAATAAAAAACATTTGACCAAGGAGAACGATCGTTCTACTGTTCGCCACATGAACGAAATCACTAGCAACGACACGACCCGCGACATCATTCTGGATGTCACCGAAAAGTTGATCTACAAAAGTGGCATCGCCGCCACTGGAATGGATCTTCTGGTGAAAACCGCCGGTGTCTCCAGAAAGAGTATCTACCGCTACTTCGCCAACAAGGAGGAGCTGACCGTCGCCGCCCTGCAGCGCCGCGACGTGCGCTGGATGCACTGGTACAGAAGCGCCGTCGATCAGGCCGAAACCCCGGCCGATCGCCTGCTCAACCTGTTTACCGTGCTCAAGGGCTGGTTCGCCTCGGAAGGCTTCCGGGGCTGCGCCTTCATCAATACCAGTGGCGAAACCGGCGATCCGCAGGATCCGGTGCGCCAGGTCGCCAAAGACCACAAACAGAAGCTGCTCGACTACGTGTGCGAGCTGTGTACCGAACATGGTGCCGAGGACCCGCAACTGCTGGCCAAACAGTTGCTGATCCTGATTGACGGCGCCATTACCGTAGCGCTTGTGATGGGTGATCACAGTGCCGCCGATAATGCGCAATGCATGGCGCGAAAGTTATTGGACCTGTAAAGCCTCAATAAGCGACAAGTTGTTCAATCGTTAATTTGATCGGGAGACAAACATGTCTACTGCAGCCGAAGTACGTCCGCCATTGCCACCCTTCAACCGTGAATCGGCCATTGAAAAAGTTCGTCTGGCCGAAGATGGCTGGAATTCCCGCGACCCGCACCGCGTATCGCTGGCTTATACCCTCGACACAAAGTGGCGCAACCGCGCCGAATTCGCCAACAACCGCGAAGAAGCAAAAGGCTTCCTGACCCGCAAATGGGCCAAGGAGCTGGATTACCGCCTGATCAAGGAACTCTGGGCGTATTCCGACACCCGCATCGCCGTGCGCTACGCCTACGAATGGCACGACGACTCGGGCAACTGGTTCCGCTCCTACGGCAACGAGAACTGGGAATTCGACGAGCACGGCCTGATGTTCCAGCGTTATGCCTGCATCAACGACATGCCGATCAAGGAAAGCGAGCGCAAGTTCCACTGGCCGCTGGGCCGACGCCCGGATGATCATCCGGGGCTGTCCGACCTGGGTCTGTAATTAAGCCGTCGATCCTTCCTGCAGATTGTGCAGGAAGGGTCTTCAGGCCACTTCGGCGCTGAGCTTCAGCGCTGCTTTGGCCTCCAACTCCCGCACCAACGGCAACACTCGCTTGCCGAAATACTCCACCTCTTCCTGAAAGTGCAGGAACCCCGCCAACACCAGATCCACTCCCACCGCTTTCAACGCCACGATCCGCTCGGCAATCTGCTGAGGCGTGCCGATCAGATTGGTCTTGAAGCCATCGTTGTACTGCACCAGATCTTCAAACGTCGATTTCGCCCAGTTGCCCTCGCCCTCCGGCGATGCCCTGCCCGCCTGTTTCGCGGCATCACCAAAGGCATTCACCGCTTCCGGATCCGCCTGATCGATGATCTGCGCCAACACCGCTTTGGCTTCTTCTTCGGTATCCCGGGCAATGACAAACGCATTCACCCCGATTTTGACTGAATGATGGTTCGCTGCCGCTTTGGCGCGAATGTCATCGACCTGGGCCTTGATGCCTTCGACGCTGTTGCCGTTGGTGAAATACCAGTCCGACACCCGTGCCGCCATGTCCCGCGCGGCACGGGAACTGCCGCCCTGAAAGATTTCCGGCCGGCCCAGCGGTTTCGGTTTGAGGCTGTAGTTATCGAAACGATAGAAATCGCCACGGAAGGTGAAATTGTCCTGACTCCAGATCCCTCGCAATGAACGGATGAACTCTTCCGAGCGACGATAGCGCTCGTCGTGCTCCAGCCAGTGTTCGCCGATGGCCTGGAACTCGCCCTTGAACCAGCCGCTGACGATGTTCACCGCAATCCGGCCGTTGGTGAGTTGATCGATGGTCGCCAACTGTTTGGCCGCCAGCGCCGGTTGCCACGGGCCGGGCAGAATGGCGGCGATGACTTTGAGCTTGCTGGTGGCGGCGAGCAGCGCGTGGCTGAACGCCACCGATTCATGCTGGAACTCGGCGCCGTAGCCGGCGGTGAAACGGATTTGCGTCAAGGCGTATTCGAAACCCGCCGCCTCGGCCAGTTGCGCCAGTTTGCGGTTGTAGTCGATGCCCCAGTCGGTACGTTGTTCGATCTTGCTGACCACCAGCCCACCGCTGACGTTCGGCACCCAGTAGGCAAATTTCACGGCTTGCTGACTCATTGGCGTGTCCTCGGGACAGTTGATGACGGTGAGAGAGGTAGAGCAGCAAGCGTGCCAGCCTCGATAGCCCGGTTTTATTGAGGCTTCAGGTGATCGGGATGCATGACGGGAGGGTGATTTGTTGTGTGCGTGTTGGCTGGGCAACAGTTGAGCAGTCGGTGGCCGGGCCTTATGGGTCGCCGCAACACCCGGAAATGAGTAACATGACTACCCTCCCCGCAGCCCAGCTCTGCAACCTGCCGAATAAGCCGATTCCATGCCTTTCGAACTCAGCGTTGACCTCACTACCCTGGCCGTTCTGGCCCTTGTCGCTTTCATTGCCGGATTCATCGACGCCATCGCCGGCGGTGGCGGTCTGCTGACCACGCCTGCGTTGCTCACCGCCGGTCTGCCGCCGCACCTGGTACTGGGCACCAACAAGTTGAGTTCGACCTTCGGCTCGGCCACCGCCAGTTTCACCTTCTACCGGCGCAAGCTGTTTCACCCACGGCAGTGGATGCACGCCATCGTCGGCACGCTGGTCGGCGCACTGACCGGCGCCATCGTCGCCCACTATCTGCCAGCCGAGTGGCTGAACAAGATGTTGCCGGTGATCGTCTTCGCCTGTGGCCTGTACCTGTTGTTTGGCGGTACGCCGAAAGCGCCGCTGGACAGCGATGCACCGATCAAGAAAAAGTGGCAATCGACCCAGGGCTTCAGCCTCGGTTTCTACGACGGCGTGGCCGGCCCCGGCACTGGCGCCTTCTGGACCGTCAGCAGCCTGCTGCTGTACCCGATCGATCTGGTCAAGGCCAGCGGCGTGGCGCGCAGCATGAACTTCGTCAGCAACATTGCGGCGCTGTCGGTGTTCGTGTTTTCCGGGCAGGTGGACTGGATCATCGGCCTGAGCATGGGCCTGTCGGTGATGGTCGGCGCGTTCTTCGGGGCGCGCACCGCGATCAGCGGCGGCGCCAAGTTCATTCGTCCGGTGTTCATCACCGTGGTGCTGGGGTTGACCGTGCGTCTAGCCTGGCAGCACTGGTTCAGCGTGGCCTAAGCGCCGCGCCACGTAGACGTCGATCAGGTAACGGGCAATCGATTTTGACGCCGGCAACGGCGGCAGATCGTGCACGTTGAACCACTGGGCGTCTTCGATCTCGTCTTCCTGACAGACAATTTCGCCGCCGGCGTATTCGGCATGGAAACCCAGCATCATCGAGTGCGGGAACGGCCAGCACTGGCTGCCCAGGTACTGGATGTTCTTCACTTCGATGCTGACTTCTTCGCGCACTTCGCGAATCAGGCAATCCTCGGCTGACTCCCCAGGCTCCGCAAACCCCGCCAGCGTGCTGTAGACCCCGGTGACGAAACGCGGTGAGCGCGCCAGCAGCACTTCATCGCCACGAGTCACCAGCACGATCATGCTCGGCGAAATACGCGGATAACTGCGCAGATCGCACGGTTGGCAATACATCGCCCGCTCCCGTGGCACTTGAGTCATGGCCTGACCGCAATTGCCGCAGAAACGGTGTTCACGGGCCCACGTCCCGATCTGCGCCGCATAACCCAACACTTTGTAAATCGTGTGATCGCCGTCGAGCATGAACGCCCGCAAGCCTTTCCAGTTGCAGCCCGGCAACTCGCTGGTGCTGCGCAGTTCCAGCAGGTAGACCGGCTCGCCATCGAGATGGCCGATGCCATGCTCGGCGAGGATCGACAAGTCCTGGCGCTTGAGCCATTCCCGGGGGAACAGCACGCCGTTGTCATCGAACAGAAAACCCTCGGGGCTGCGCGCGACGGCCCAGCCGCCCGGTTGATCGGTGTCCAGTACTGCGGTGGTCCAGCGAGATGTCATGGTTTCTCAATCCAGAAATTCGGGTTTCTGTTTGCTCATGTGGGCGGCCATGGCCACGCGCAAGTCGGTGGATTGCAACATGGCGGCGTTCCAGGTGGCAACGTACTCCAGACCATCGTCGATACGGTGGTCGCGCATGTAGCTGATCATTTCCTTGGTGCCGGTGACCGCGATCGGCGACTTGCCGGCGATGTCCCGGGCAATGTCCATCACGCCTTCGATCAGGCTGTCCTTGTCGCTGTAGACGCGGTTGACCAGCCCGATGCTGCGCGCCTCTTCGGCGCCAAAGGTGCGACCGGTGTAAGCCAGCTCACGCAGCATGCCGTCACCGATGATCCGTGGCAACCGTTGCAAAGTGCCTACGTCAGCCGCCATGCCGATATCGATTTCTTTAATAGAGAATTGCGCATCTTCGGCGGCGTAGCGCATGTCACAGGCCGCGATCAGGTCGATGGCGCCGCCCAGGCAATAACCCTGAATCGCCGCGAGCACTGGTTTGCGGCAGTTGTCGACGGCATTGAACGAGGCTTGCAGGGTCAGGATCTTTTTGCGCAGCAGGCGCGCGTTGCGGCCGACGTCCTTGCCCAGCTCATTGGCCACGCCGGCCAGCATCATCAGGTCGATGCCCGAGGAAAAGTGTTTGCCGGCACCGCTGAGCACCACCACCCGCACTTCGTCGGTGTCGTCGATCCACTGGAACACCTCGACGATTTCGCTCCAGAACGCGGCGTTCATCGAGTTGATCTTTTCCGGACGGTTGATCTGCACATGGGCGATGTTGTCGGCCAGTTCGACGCTGAAGGCGGTGTATTGAGTCATGGCAGAAATCCTTTACCGGTCTGAAAATGAGGCCTGAACTATATCAAGGCCTCAGAACGGCGGTTCGGCCAAATGCAGGACTCTAGCCGCCCTTCACCGCCACGAACGCGGCAGTCTCGTAAGGCACGGTCATCACATCCCGGCCCCGCAGCTCGGGATCGGACGCGACCAACGCCCGCAGCTGCTCATCGATCCGGGCTCTCTCTGCATCCGGCAGCGCCGCGATGAAACTGGTGGAACGCACCCGGTTGAAAATCACATCCTCCGGCGAGCCGGTATGACCATGGTGAAAATGCTGGGCCTGCAACGGCCCGAACGCCGGGTGCGGAAACACCTTGCGCCAGGCGCCGGTGTAGTAGCGCGGCGTGTCACCTTCCTGAGCATTGACGATGGCATCGAGCTTCGGCGCCCAGCCGACCTTGGTGTCGCGCAGGTTCCATATCAGCCCGAGCTTGCCGCCGGGCTTGAGCACCC
The DNA here is from genome assembly GCF_058808055.1 of Pseudomonas sp. GW821-FHT11G12. Lineage (NCBI taxonomy): Bacteria > Pseudomonadati > Pseudomonadota > Gammaproteobacteria > Pseudomonadales > Pseudomonadaceae > Pseudomonas > Pseudomonas sp. GW821-FHT11G12. The sequence continues at coordinate 1,012,551 of NZ_JBXARH010000001.1, read as the reverse complement.
GGGCGATTTCGTCCAGTGCCTCGGTGCTGGCGAACCAGTGAAAGGCCTGGGCGCAGACCACGGCGTCCACCGAGGCATCGGGCAATGGCAAATCGGTCGCCATGGCGCTGACGGCCAGTACTTCCGGCCAGTTGGCAGACAGTTTTTCCAGCATCTGCGCCACCGGCTCCACGGCAATCACCTGGGCACCGGTCGCCACCAGCCGTCCGGTGAACTTGCCGGTGCCGGCGCCGAGGTCGATAACAGTCTTGTGGCCATCCAGGTCCAGTGTTGTCGTCAGCCATTCGGTGACCGCCGGCGGATAGTCCGGCCGGCCTTTGATGTACGTGTCGGCCGCGGTCTTGTAACCGGCGGCAGCCGAGTGGTGAACCTGATCTTTCATGGCGCGACTCCCAATGTGGAACGGCGGATCGACGACAGACGTCAGGAGCATAGCGCTCGGGTTTGCGCTTTCCTTGAATGGCACCTGACAAAGCAATGAATAAAACTTCACCTTGCGGTGTTCAACATCAGACATGACCCACTATGGAGCCTTGCCCATGACTTTCCGTTCCGTTATGTTCGCCGCCCCGTTACTGATGGCCACGATGTTGTCCAGCCCTTTGGCCCTGGCCCACGGTGATGAAGACGAGCCGGTGCAGAAACCCAACTGCCCGAAAGGCCAGGTGCTCGACAGCAAGACGCAGAAATGCGTCAGACAGACCAGCAGCCTGGTGCCGGACGCCGACCGCACCGACTACGCCTATCGTCTGGCCAAGGACGGTCGCTATGAAGAAGCCCTCGCCTTGCTCGACACCCTGAAACAGCCGAACACCGCCAAGGCGCTCAACTATCGCGGTTATGCCACGCGCAAGCTGGGCCGAACCGACGAAGGCATCGGTTATTACCTGCAATCGGTCAAGCTTGATCCGCAGTACGCGCAAGTCCGCGAATACCTGGGCGAGGCCTATGTCATCAAGGGGCGCGTCGATCTGGCGCAGGAACAGTTGCAGCATATCCAGAAGATTTGCGGCACAACCTGCGAGGAATACCGGGACCTGGCCGAAGCCATCAACGATTCATCGAAAACCTGACACGACACGCGGAGGCGAACATTTTCAGCGATCAGGCATTCAGAGCCGAACTCGGACAACACCTGGCGCGCCTGTGGCGCTACGGCTTGCTGCTGTCGCGCAATCGCCACGTGGCCGAGGATCTGGTGCAAGCCACTTGCGTGCGGGCGCTTGAACGTTCAGGCCAGTACGTGGCCGGCACGCGCATGGATCGCTGGCTGCTGAGCATTCTGCATTCGATCTGGCTCAATGAAGTGCGCGCCCGCCGGGTGCGCCAGGGCCAGGGTGTGGTGGACGCCGACAGCCAACTGACGTTCGACGGCGAATACGCTGCGCAGACTCACGTGATGGCGGCGCAGGTGATCCGCCGCGTCGATGCGCTGCCGGAAACCCAGCGCGAAACGGTGTATCTCACCTACGTCGAAGGCCTGTCCTATCGCGAAGTCGCCGAGATCCTGCAAGTGCCGATCGGCACGGTCATGAGTCGCCTCGCCACCGCACGCCTGAAACTGGCCGAATACCCGCCGCTGCAAGCGGTACCGAACACCCCCGCAGGAGACCGGCAATGAATACGCCTTCGGACGAGCAACTGGTGGCGTATCTGGACGATGAACTGGACCGCGAACAACGCAGCCAGCTCGACAACCTCATCGCCGATGATCCGCTGCTCAATCTTCGGGTGCAGTGGCTGAGCCGCAGCAACCTGCCCTATCTCGACGCCTACGACGAACTGGCCCGACAGGCACCGCTTGATCGCCTGCAAGCCCGGCTGGATGCCGCGCCCTCCCCGCAGCGACCCGGTTTCAGCCGGCGCTGGTTTATCGGCGCGGCGGCAGCGGGCATGGTGCTCGCGGGTGTCGCGGCCGACCGTCTGTTCCTTGGCTGGCAAGCGCAACAATCGCACAACTGGCGCGAGCTGGTGGGCGATTATATGGCGCTGTACGTACCGCAGACCCTTGAACATCTGGCCACCGACGAAGCCTCCGAGCTGGCGCAGTTGCGAACCGTCGATGCCCGGTTGGGCCTGAGCCTGTCGCCGGCGAAACTGAAACTGCCCGGTGCACAGTTCAAGCGCGCGCAACTGCTCGAATACGACGGGGTGCCGATTGCACAGATGACCTGGCTCGACGCCACCCATGGCCCGCTGGCGCTGTGCGTCACGCGCTCCAACAGCGGCAGCCAGCCGCTGGCCCATGAACGCCGGCACGGGATGAACGTGGTGTACTGGACCGAACGCGAACACGCGTGGATGCTGATCGGACATAACCCGGCCACCGAGCTGGAAGGTCTGGCAAAAATGTTTAAAGAGCGGCTGAGCACATGAGCCAGCCAGTCACTATGCTTGGCGAGTGATTATCCAGGGAGGAACCCTTACATGGCGATTTCACCGCGTACTGCATTGCTGGTCATCGACGTCCAGAACGACTTCACTCCCGGCGGCCAACTGGCCGTGCCCGAGGGTGACCAGATCGTCCTGCTGATCAACCGTCTCGCCGAGCAGTTCAAGCAAGTGGTCATTGCTCAGGACTGGCACCCGGCGGGTCATGCTTCATTTGCGTCAAGCCATCCCGGCCGTCAGCCCTACGACGTGATTCAACTGCCGTACGGCGAACAGACACTCTGGCCGGATCACTGCATTCAGGGCACACACGGTGCCGAGTTTCACTCGGGTCTCAACCTGCCTCACGCGCAACTGATCATCCGCAAGGGCTGCAACCCGGACATCGACAGTTATTCGGCGTTTCTGGAAGCGGACCGTGCCACCACCACAGGACTGGCGGGTTATCTCAAGGAGCGCGGTGTCGACACGGTGTACATGGTCGGGCTGGCGCTGGATTTCTGCGTGATGTTCTCCGCGCTGGATGCGCGGGCGGCGGGGTTCAATACGTTTGTGGTGCTGGACGCCTGTCGGGCGATCGATATGAATGGATCACTGGCGTCGGCGATCGAGCGGATGCAAGTGGCCGGGGTTGGATTGATCCAGTCCACTGAACTGCTCTGACTGCGGCTATATGATCGTTCCCACGCTCCGCGTGGGAATGCATACCGTGACGCTCCGCGTCACAGTGGACGCAGAGCGTCCATGGCGGCATTCCCACGCAGAGCGTGGGAACGATCATCAGCGATCATCCGGTCGGGGTTGGTAGCCAAAGCCTGAACCGCGCTCCGCCCAACGGCGAACCTTCCACCGTCAACGTTCCGCCCTGCGCTTCCAGCGCCCGACGGCTGATCGCCAGTCCCAGACCAAACCCGCCAGTGGCTCGATCCCGGCTGCGGTCCAATCGATAGAACGGCTCGAAAATCCGCTCCCGCTCGTCTTCCGGGATACCGATGCCATCGTCATCCACCCAGATCTCACAGCCTTTCGGGCAGACCTGCACGCCGATCTGAATGCGCTTTTCGCAGTAACGCATGGCGTTGCGCAGCAGGTTTTGAATTGCTCGAGCCGTCAGGCGCGGGTCGAGGGAGAAGCGTTCCAGTTGGTTGTGCAGTAGCACATCGATGACGATTTCCGGGGACTCCAGCTCCTCGTCGACGCTGCCCAGAATACTGTCGATGAACTCGTCCAGCGCCACCTCGACCTGTTCCGGCAGACGCGCCGGGTTTTGCAGGCGGCTGTAGGACAGCAACTCCAGCACCAGTTCATCGAGTTCACGAATGTGCGCGACCAGACCTTGCAGGCGTTCGCGGCTGGCTTGCGGCAAATCATCGGACAACGCCAGCGCCAGGCCAAAATCCAGACGGGTCAGCGGCGTACGCAATTCATGGGACACCGCATTGAGCAAGTCACGCTGCTGGTTGAGCAGGTTTTCGATGTCGCCAGCCATGGTGTCGAACACCGTGGCCAGGCTGCCGATGTTCGAACTTGAGCCGATTTGCGTACGTTCGCTCAAATGGCCTTTACCGAAACGTTCGGCAGTGCCCTTGAGGCGTTCGAGATCGCGCCAGTGCGGCCGCAGCCACAGCAACAGACACGCCAGCAGGCTCGCGCCGATCAGGACGTTGATGCTCCAGTACAGCAAGTTCACGTCCATCGGGTCCGGCGGCACCACCATTTGCACGGCCACCTGGTCGTTCAGCGGCGTCACCGCCAGCGTGCGCCAGCCCCAGTCGCCGATGCGCACCACGTTTTCGCCACGACGCAGGCGTTCCTGCTCGATCGGGGTGAAATCGGCGTTATCGATGCGGGCGAGGACGATGTGCAGCGGCTGGAAATCCTTGTCCATCGACGCCGCGACCGCTGGCCATTGATCCTGCGGCGCTGCGTGAAACTGCTTGGTGATCAGCGATTGCAGGCCACGGGAATAGTCGAGGTTGTAGGTGACGAACCGATCCCTGAACGCCATCACCACCAGATCCGGCACCAGATAGATCGCCGCGCTGTAGGAAACGATCGTCACCAGATAGAGGCGAAACAGGATTCTGAACATCGACTCAGCATTCCCACTCGGAACGGCTGAACAGATAACCCTTGCCCCACACGGTCTTGATCTTGCGCGCTTCGCCCGCGTGGTCGTCGAACTTGCGTCGCAGTTTGGAAATCGCCACATCCACCGAGCGGTCGGTGCCGTTGAACTCTATGCCGCGCAGGCGTTGCAGGATCTGGTCGCGGCTCAGCACTTCACCGGCGTGACGGGCCAGCACCACCAGCAGGTTGTATTCGCCGCTGGACAGCTCGACCGGTTGTTCGCGCCAGGTCACAGTGCGCTCCGACAGGTCGATGCACAGGTTGCCCATCAGGATGCGGTCGTTGGCGGTCATCGGTTCGCCGAGGCTGCTGCGGCGCAACAAGGTGCGTACCCGCGCCAGCAAAACCCTTGGCTCGCAGGGTTTGGTGACGTAATCGTCGGCGCCCATTTCCAGGCCCAGTACCTGATCGTGGCTGTCGTCGCGGGCCGTGAGCATCAGGATCGGCAGCGTTGCCGAGTCGGCGCGCAGCAATCGACAGACCTGCAAACCGTCGAGGCCCGGCAGCATCAGGTCGAGAATCACCAGGTCCGGCGGATTGAGCCGCGCCCGTTCGCGCACATGGTCGCCACGACCGATCACGCTGACGGAGTAACCGTTGCGTTCCAGGTAGCTGGAAATCAGTTCGGCGAGGGCGGTGTCGTCTTCGACCAGGAGGATGTTGGGCATTGAGGTGATCCAGAGCGAGCGATGGCGACGGTCATGTCGCAATAAATTTCAAGGCGTAAAGGATATACGCCCTCACTCGTCCCTGAGCAAAACCCTTACACAATTTCACACAGCACCTACAAAGCTTCACCGCTACCTTCGGTGCCTGCCCGTAGGATGCGCACATCAATATTGGGGGTTGTACATGTCGAAGAATCTGCTGGCCGGGCTCGGCCTGATCGCATTGGCGCTGACGCTGAGTGCCTGTGGTAAATCCTCAAGCACTGAGGAACAGGCGCCACCGGCCACCGTGCGGGTCGAAACCCTTGAGGCACGCCCCCTGTCGATCAGCAGCGAACTGAGCGGGCGCATTGCCGCGCCGCGCATTGCCGAAGTCCGCGCCCGGGTGGCCGGTGTCGTGCTGCAACGCACCTACCGCGAAGGCAGCGACGTGAAAAAGGGCGACGTGCTGTTCCGCATCGATCCGGCGCCATTCAAGGCTGACCTGGACAGCGCCGAAGCTGCCCTGCGCAAAGCCGAAGCCAATGCGTTCCAGGCAAAACTGCAGGAACAGCGCTACGCCCAGTTGATCGATGACAAGGCCATCAGCGCTCAGGACTACGACAACGCCCGCGCCAACGCCCGGCAGACCGCCGCCGACGTCGCCGCCAACAAGGCTGCCGTGGAACGAGCGAAGCTGAACCTCGGTTACGCCACCGTCACCGCGCCGATTTCCGGCCGCGTCGGCCGTGCGCTGGTGACCGAAGGCGCACTGGTCGGCCAGAACGAAACCACGCCCATGGCGCTGATCCAGCAACTGAATCCGATCCACGCCGACCTCACCCAGTCGACCCGTGAATTGAATGAGCTGCGCCGTGCCTTCCGTTCCGGCCAGTTGCAACAGGTCGGGCAGGATCAGGTCAAGGCCACGCTGATCCAGGACGACGGCAGCCTCTATCCGTTGCCGGGCAAGTTGCTGTTCAGCGATATCACGGTCGATCCGGGCACCGGTCAGATTATTTTGCGCAGCGAGTTTCCCAACCCGGATCTCGATCTGCTGCCCGGCAGCTACGTTCGTGTGCGTCTGGAGCAAGGCGTGATTCAACACGGCCTCACCGTTCCCCAGCGCGCAGTACAACGTGACAGCGCCGGTGTAGCGCAGGTCCTGACCGTCGACGATCAGATGCGCGTGGCCCAGCAGCCAGTGCAGCTCGGCGCGGTGCAGAACGACCGCTGGATCGTCACCGGTGGCCTCAAGCCTGGCGACCGCATTGTCATCGAAGGCCTGCAACACGCCCGTCCGGGCGAAGTGGTGCAGATCGACGACACCCCTCTTCCACTTGCCCAGACCTCTGGTCAGTAAGCAGGACGCTCTTCTATGCCGCAGTTCTTTATCGACCGCCCGGTGTTCGCCTGGGTCGTCGCGTTGTTCATCCTGTTGGCCGGTGCGCTGGCCATCCCGCAATTGCCGGTGGCGCAGTACCCCGACGTCGCGCCGCCGCAGATCGAAATCTATGCCGTGTACCCGGGTGCCTCGGCGCAGACCGTCGACGAGAGCGTGGTCAGCCTGATCGAGGAAGAGCTCAACGGCGCCGATCACCTGCTGTATTTCGAATCGCAGAGCAGCCTCGGCAGCGCCACGATCAAAGCCACGTTCCAGCCGGGCACCAACCCGGAACTGGCGCAGGTTGATGTGCAGAACCGCCTCAAGGTGGTCGAGTCGCGTCTGCCGCAAGCGGTCAACCAGCAAGGCTTGCAGGTGGAGAAAGTCTCCGCCGGTTTCCTGCTGCTGATCACCCTGACTTCCAGCGACGGCAAACTCGACGACGTAGCGCTCAGCGATTACCTGGCGCGCAACGTGATGAACGAGATCAAGCGCATCGACGGCGTCGGTAAAGCCCAGTTGTATGGCGCCGAACGGGCGATGCGGATCTGGGTTGATCCGCAGAAGCTGATCGGTTTCAACCTGACGCCGGCCGACGTCAACGCCGCCATCGTCGCGCAGAACGCTCAAGTATCGGCGGGCAGCATTGGCGATCTGCCAAACCCGAGCACCCAGGAAATCACCGCGACAATTCTGGTCAAGGGTCAATTGTCGACGCCGGAAGAATTTGCCGACATCGTGCTCAAGGCCAATCCGGACGGTTCCACCGTGCGCATCAAGGATGTGGCGCGGGTCGAGATCGGCAGCCAGGAATACCAGTTTGGCACCCGTCTGAACGGCAAGCCGTCCACCGCCGTCGGCGTGCAACTGGCGCCGGGCGCCAACGCCCTCAGCACCGCGACCTTGATCCGGGCGAAGATGGATGAACTGTCGCGCTACTTCCCGGCGGGCGTGGAATACAAGATTCCCTACGACACTTCGCCGTTCGTGAAGGTCTCGATCACCAAAGTGGTCTACACCCTCGGCGAAGCCATGCTGCTGGTGTTCGCGGTGATGTTCCTGTTCCTGCAGAACATCCGCTACACGCTGATCCCGACGCTGGTGGTGCCAGTGGCGCTGATGGGCACCTTCGCGACGATGCTGGCGCTGGGTTTCTCGATCAACGTGCTGACCATGTTCGGCATGGTGTTGGCCATTGGCATTCTGGTGGACGACGCCATCGTAGTGGTGGAGAACGTCGAACGGATCATGGCCACCGAAGGCCTGTCACCGAAAGAGGCGACGCGCAAGGCGATGACCCAGATCACCGGCGCGATCATCGGCATCACGCTGGTGCTGGTGGCGGTGTTCATTCCGATGGCGTTCATGCAGGGTTCGGTGGGCGTCATCTATCGCCAGTTCTCGCTGTCGATGGCCACCTCGATTCTGTTCTCGGCATTCCTCGCCCTGACCTTGACCCCGGCCTTGTGCGCAACCTTGCTCAAGCCGATTGCCAAGGGCGAACATCACGAGAAAACCGGGTTCTTCGGCTGGTTCAACCGCCGCTTCGAGCAACTGACCGATCGCTATCAGGGCTGGGTCGGTTACGCACTGAAACGCACCGGTCGTTATCTGCTGATTTACGTTGTGCTGCTGGTGGGTCTGGGCCTGTGCTTCGCGCGCCTGCCCTCCTCGTTCCTGCCGGTCGAGGATCAGGGTTACACCATCACCGACATTCAACTGCCACCCGGTGCGAGCAAGAACCGCACGGTGCAGGTGGTCGAGCAGATCGAAGCGCACAACGCCGGCGAACCGGGTGTCGGCGACAGCACCGTGATCCTCGGCTTCAGTTTCTCCGGCAGCGGGCAGAACGCTGCGCTGGCGTTCACCACGCTCAAGGACTGGTCGCAGCGTGGTCAAGACGACTCGGCGAGCTCGATTGCCGACCGCGCCAACATTGCCCTCAGCCAGATCAAGGACGCCGTGGCCTTCGCCGTGCTGCCGCCACCCGTGGATGGCCTTGGCACGTCCAGCGGCTTCGAGTTTCGCTTGCAGGATCGCGGTGGCCTTGGTCATGCGACCTTGATGGAGGCGCGCACCCAGCTGCTGGCCGCCGCCGAGAAAAGCCCGATCCTGATGAACGTGCGTGAAAGCGCGCTGGCCGAAGCACCGCAAGTGCAACTGGAAGTGGACCGCAAGCAGGCCAATGCCCTGGGAGTTTCGTTCGCTGACGTCGGCAACGTGCTGTCCACTGCCATCGGTTCCTCGTACGTCAACGACTTCCCCAATCAGGGGCGGATGCAACGCGTGGTCGTTCAGGCTGAAGGCGATCGCCGCAGTCAGGTCGATGACCTGCTGAGAATGCACGTGCGCAACGACGCCGGAAAAATGGTGCCGCTGTCGGCGTTCGTGAGAGCCACATGGACTCAAGGCCCCGCGCAGCTGACCCGCTACAACGGCTACCCGGCGATCTCGATTTCCGGCGAGCCGAAACCCGGCCACAGCACCGGCGAAGCCATGGCGGAAATCGAACGGCTCGTTGCCCAAGGCCCGAAAGGTCTGGGCCAGGAATGGACCGGTCTGTCGTTGCAGGAACGTTTGTCCGGCAGTCAGGCGCCGATTCTGCTGGGTCTGTCGCTGTTGATCGTGTTCCTGTGCCTGGCGGCGTTGTATGAGAGCTGGTCGATTCCGACTTCCGTGCTGCTCGTTGTGCCGCTCGGTGTACTCGGCGCGGTGCTGGCAGTGACCCTGCGCGGGATGCCCAACGATGTTTTCTTCAAGGTCGGCCTGATCACCATCATCGGCCTGTCGGCGAAAAACGCGATCCTGATCATCGAGTTTGCCAAGAGTCTGTATGACGAAGGTCACGATCTGATTGATGCCACGTTGCAAGCCGCTCGCCTGCGGTTGCGGCCGATTGTCATGACGTCGCTGGCGTTCATTCTGGGTGTGGTGCCGCTGGCGATTGCCACGGGCGCGAGTTCGGCAAGTCAGCAGGCGATTGGTACCGGGGTGATTGGCGGGATGATTACGGCCACTTTGGCGGTGATATTTGTGCCGGTGTTCTTCGTTGTCGTGATCAAGCTTGTGCGCAGGTTTGCCAAGCCTGATTGATTGTCCGCTCCCCGCGCGGTGGCCAGAGGTCGCCGCGCTGGGCTAAGGTGTCTGAACCACCCTGGCCCATCGAGTCCCCATGCGCTTCCTCGCCCGAACCCACCCTCGCCTCTCCGCCGCCGCCCTGTTCGGCCTTGCCGTCGGCCTGCTGGTACCCGCCGATTCCGTCATCAGTAAAATCCTCATCGGCTGGAATGCCGGGGTCTGGACTTATCTGGCGCTGATGCTCTGGCTTACTGCCCGATCCAAGGCGCCGGACGTCAAGCAGATCGCCGTCATCGAAGACGAAAACGCCGGGCTGGTGCTGTTCGTGGTGTGTATCGCGGCGCTGGCCAGCCTGGCGGCCATCACGATTGAACTGGCCGGCAGCAAGGACCTGGAAACCACCCGCAAACTGCTGCACTACGGCTTTACCGCACTGACGGTCATCGGCTCATGGCTGCTGATCGGGGTGATTTTCTGCGTGCACTACGCCCGGCTGTTTTACACCTGGGACGGCAAGGAGCCGGCGCTGCGCTTTGCCGAAGGCCTGACCACGCCCAACTATTGGGACTTTCTGTACTTCTCGTTCACCATCGGTGTGGCTGTGCAGACGGCGGATGTGGGCGTTGCGACCCGTGAGATCCGCAAGATCGTGTTGGCGCAGTCGTTGATCGGATTTGTGTTCAATACGGCGATTCTGGGGTTTTCGATCAATATTGCTGCCGGGTTGTTTGGCTAAAAGCTGTTTGTACCCATCGCAGGTCAACGGGCAACCCTCATTAAACAATCACATAAAAAGCGTGCTGTACACCTGTCAACTCTGACAGTTTACAGAGCCGTCTACTTGGCATCTGATGGGCTATCCCGCCTGCTGTTTCAAATGGCGAGATATCACTTGTCATGACAGCGGAGACTGTATCAATGAACGCATTAGCGAAAGTGGCACAACAATCTGTGATGGTGGGAACATGCACGGGAACAATCAACGGTACCGAGCCTTTTGATGCGGGCCTGGTGGTGCTTTCAAAAGCAACTTATCCCCTGCCGCACGGCGAAGCACACGTCATGCAGGCCACTCAGCGAGGGCCGGCACCGGATTTCAAGACAAAGGAACTGAAAGTTTCATTTTCCGTGGACAAACCGTGTAACTCTTATGGACTGTTCCCTGATGCCTACACTGTCCGAGTGATTTACGTGGATAGTTCGGATAGCGACAAACCGATTGCCTATACACAGCGCCAAGGTGTCGCGAAAGTTGCTTTCCACTCACAGCAATCGGTTTTTTGCGGCGAGGTCGCCGTCACACTTGAAAACCTGGATGAGGACACCCCAAAAACGGTCAATCTGAAATTCAAATTCAAGGCTATGCCTACGCCACCACAGAGACGAATTCATCGCCGTCCTTCGTCAGGTAAAACACCTCGTATTGAGCCTGGCTCTCAGTCTGGTTCTGAATCTTGCTCGTGCTCTTGCTGAACGATCAGCAGCCATCAGCTTGTTAAAACGAAAGGGAGGCCGAGGCCTCCCTTTCATATAGGCTGACACCTCTCAGCTGTCGTCAAAACGCGTATCGCAGGCCAAGTGTCAATCCAGCCGGTTGACGGAAGTTCTTGCCGTCACTGTATTCATAGTCCGCATGCATCTGCAGCTTGTCCGTCACAGAAGCGGCGACACCCGCCCCGAACATTCCGCGTGCCCCTGAGAGGTCATTCTTGAATACATTGTTGTTGACCTTCACTTCATTGTTCCTGGCGAACTCATATGCACCGCCAACCCGAACGTAAGGCTGAACCTCAAAGTCATTGTTCAGCTTGAAGTTGCGACCCGCAGTCACGCCTGCTTCTCCCAACAAAGATCGTGCACGTCCACCATCGGCCTGCAGGTCGTTGTCCAGTGAAAAGCTTTTGCCTTGAATCACCACCGCCGACCACTTTGTGAACGGTTCAATGAAGTAGCCGTCGTCAAATTTGATATGTCGACCGAACTCCACCGATCCGCCTACGCCCGTATTGTCGTAGTCGCCTTTGGCGCGGGAGCCATCGCTCAAACCAACCTTGGCATCGTTGTTGAAACGGTTCACTTTCAGGACCGCATCCACGTAGTAGCCACTTTTCGGCGCCATCCAGATCGCGTATGCGCCGCCGTAGACACTCTTGACGTTGCCAGAGGTGCCAGCATCCAGATTCAGATCCGAGTCACTTTGGCCGCCCATGATCCCGACGACCCAATCCTCTGCCAGTGCAGCATCGGTACCGAGGGTGAATCCACGTTGAGTTTGCTTATAGCCCACACCTGAACCGTCGGCAATTTGAAACTTGTTGCCATAGGCAATTCCCCACGCCCCTGACCGACCCGGGTTGTAACGCAATTCGCCCATCCGGGTTCGCAGTGATTTCAACTCGCCATACCAGGTTGGCAACGGAGTATTGAACAATGCCATGACTGACCGCGCTGCCGGGCTGACGGTGCGTGTACTTGGATCAAGAATCCAGTCATTGCCACTCTTGGCCAAGGCATAGGAGTAAGCCCCTTGGTCGGTCACATTTCCCGTCAACGAAAACTCGGCGGTTCCGCCATTTGTTTTGACAACGGTCACGGGCTGACCGGCAGCCGGCTCGGTGCCACTGCTGGAGATGAGCAATTGGTGAGAACCGCTGGCCGTCCCTGTGACGTTCAACACATCGGTCTGACCGGTCGCCAGATTGGTTGCCATAATGAGCCGGCCGTTGCCCGACAGATCGGTAACGTTCAACTGATAGAACGCATCATCTGCTCCAAACCTCACCGAACCGCCATTGAGCGCGAGCTTTCCGACCTGGCTGTTATCCACGAGCACCCACTGCGAGGTGTCATTGATCGTTGCGCTGGCAACGTTTTCGAGACGGCCGGTCAAGGTGGAGTTGTTCTGCAACGTCAGTCCGGTCGTGCTGCCGGCTTCTGTCACGATGTTGCCCTTCAACGTGCTGCTGTTGACGGTCATCGAGACATCCGCCCCACCCTTGACCTCGAGCAGCGTGTCATTGCTTGCGAGCAATCTCGAATTGTTCAGTGTCAAGGTGGCGGTCGATGTACCGGCGTTGTCGAAATCCACCACGATGGCGGAACCGTTTTTGCCCTGTACGGTGGTGTTGTCCAGATTCAAGGTTGCCGGTGCAACGCCGGTCAGATCCAGATCAATGAAGACACCGTTTTGACCGCCGGTAATCGTGCTGTTTTTAGCGACGCCGTTGGCGCTTTGCAGCCAGAGGCCATATCCCGTGGCGGCGGTGCCTTCCAGTGTCGAGTCGGTGATATTGACCAGACTGTGGGAGGTTGCGAAAGCACCGGCATCGACGCCCTTGATATCGCTGTTGTTCGTAACATTGACCGTCGAACCGTCTTGCGTGCCAAAGAAACGCAAGACCGACAAGCCGAAGGCATCTCCGCTGACCGTGCTGTTGTTGACGTTGCCCAGACTCGAAACAAGCTGCAACCCCGACTGCCCCGCCGTGCCTGTGACAGTGGCGCCGTTCAGGCTCACCGTCGAGTTGTTCGAGGCACTGATCCCCTGGGTGCTGCTTCCGGCATTGACATTCACTGCCGAGTTATCGGCACTGATCGTCAGTGTCTGGGCATTATTGACATTCAATGTAGCGTTCTGACTGAGAAACCAGCTTTCAATGGCATCCCCTGTGTTGACCGTCGCGGTTCCCCCCACCACAGGTGCAGCGCTGGCAAAAGGAGAAATCACCAACAAAGGCAAGCACAGATTTTTGATTGGAAATTGATGGAGTGAACGAAAGTGCATAAAGGCCACCTGCTTCGAGAAAGGATCGAGCACTACGAGACGTCGTCATCTCGTTTTTGAAGGGGCGCAAGACTATCGAGCAACTACGTTTTTTTATGTAGGACTTATCCTTTTTTCGAAGGCGATAAATCGCCCCGCATAAACGGCCAGATCTCGTTGAAATATCAAACGCTCAGGGGGCATGAAATCGAATTCATACCCCCCAAAAACGTTTGAACATTCGATCAAGGAAGCGGATTGGCGACTTCGCAATAGTCGCCATTGTTATCCTCCAGGAATACAAAGTGGACGGCAGAATCCGACTCTGGCACAACGCTTGAAATGGTATAGGTCAGTTTTCCATATCCATTCGATACGGGTTTCAGGTGGGTCATATAATCACCAATCAAGAATTCCATACCCGCCACGGGTGCAGGCGTTGGAACTACGAGAGGGACCGATACTTGGGTTCCTGTAATCGGGTCGTTCGCGCTTGAGTCAGTGAAGCCTCCCCATGTCAGCGTTACCGTGCGCCCACTTACCATTGAAGGACTGAAAGGCACTACGACTTTCAAATTCCGTCGATTGGTACCATCTCCTGGCGGTATGAAGTTCAGTGTCGGACAGGAGATACTGTCAAAGACAAGACCGTCGACCACGGCTTTAGGCAAGTCGACTTTGGTGATGTTGACATCTACATCTTCTTCCAATGAAGAAACCGGGTTGCGGCCCTGCACCTCGAAGAGTGTCCATTTTATCTTGATGGTCCCGTTCGGTTTCAACTCGATGAGATCCCATGGGACTTCGGCCATCTTGATATCCTTGCCTTCATCCCCCGGCGACAAGTAATAATCGGGAGTCAGCGCTACACCGTCATAAAAAACCCTGACAAATTGGCCGGATGCTGCTGGAGGTGTGGGTAACAACTCGACAAAGATATCCGCTTTCTTGCCGTGGTCGTTATCGTCAAGAATATTGTCAATACCTTGAGAGGACACCAGCCGCGGCTTTTTAAAATTCCGATTGACGGGGTCGGGTTCGCCGGGATTCGGGCCGCCGGGTTGGTAGATATTGACGTTGAAAGACGTACTGTGTGTTGCAATGGGCGTCAGGACCCCTTTTCGAAACATCTCATATCTAAACGTTGTTGGAACATCGACGTCCGTCACGCCGTATTCAGCCTTGATGTCTAGATACTTCACGTCAAAAACCAATAATGTGTTGGTGCCAACAAGTTGTTCAGGCCTTATCTCGGTATTCCCCCAATAAGCCCTGATGGAGTCAGTCGGTGTGCTGGGGAGTGGCACTGTAACTTCGCCAGTTACCCCGGTGACGCAGTCTGCAACGTCAATCAGGTCGTCCCCTCCTGTTCCATCTGCCAACGGCACAACAGGTTCCAGCGCCACAGGTGGGGCCAGACGTTCGACGGTACGCTGCTCGGGTTTGGAGCGAAGGCTGATGTTGCCTGCCAGGTCCTTGAATATGATGGTTATTGTATTCAATCCTTCTTTGAGGTCCTGAAGAATGCCAAGCGGGATATTGATGATGCCGGTCGCAGGTATCGCTACGTTTGACATGACTGGCGTGGCATACGCCGGATCAGACGGATTGCCAAAGTAGATGTCGCAAACGTCTGTCGGGTCATAGTTGGCAGCCAGGGTGATCGTGATGTCGATACCGTTTTGGTGTTGCCCCAGATAGGTATCGTCAATCTTCTGGGAAGGTGGCAGGTCCGTGGGGAAAGATATCGCCGGCGGCGACAGGTTGGATGCAGGGGTCTTGATTCGGTAGGGGGCTGTCCGGTCGATGCGGTATTCAGTGATGGCCTCCGGGTTTGGATTGGTCCCACGGGCAAAGAGGATATACACCAGTTTATATACCGTAGGTAGCTCTGGGGTCGGCAGCTCCTTGAGTT
This sequence comes from Pseudomonas sp. GW821-FHT11G12, assembly GCF_058808055.1. Taxonomy (NCBI): domain Bacteria; kingdom Pseudomonadati; phylum Pseudomonadota; class Gammaproteobacteria; order Pseudomonadales; family Pseudomonadaceae; genus Pseudomonas; species Pseudomonas sp. GW821-FHT11G12. The sequence goes on along the minus strand of NZ_JBXARH010000001.1, from coordinate 997,243 downwards.
CCGCACGTGGAATGGTGAAGGGCATCGGCCATTGACGATTGACAATCGGGCCCAAATTCAAACCTGTGACGAGTGGTATTGGTGTCGGGTTGTTTTCTACACGCAGAAATATACTCAATTTATCATTTCGGTTTGGATCATTCGGGTCGTCATATTCGAAAGGTGGCTTGGGAATTGTAAAGGCCAAATCCGCATTAAGTTTCTCAACACGAATGCGCCCATCACCGGGAATCTGACCGTCAATCGTGGCGCCATCCAGTAAAACAGTGCCACCGCTTTGCAGCGAAACTTTTTTGGTCAATGCCGTATTTGTCACTTTGGTGTTCATGCCATGATCTCCATTTCTCATACATAAAAGCACCTCGTCCAGCTCGCCGCGAAAGTCGGTGCATAGGGGTGAAACTTCGTTCCAATACAATCAAGGGCCGCATGGTTGATTTGAACCTGCCGGGTATCGATCAATCTTGACCACGCCATCCAGCGAAGAGCCAATCAACTTCGAGCCACGATAAATTGAGTACCTGGCCATAGCCGATGCGTTTTTTTCCATGGGTTCTATGTGAGGCACATACGGTTCAACCGTGACAGAGAAACCCAGGGCGATTTCCTGATTGGTCAATATTGGTTTGTCGATTTTTTTATAGGTCCCCGGAATAACCGTTCCGCTGGCATTCGGACTTAAATAACCAAACCACTCGACGGTGCAAGTATCCCCAATCTTGCTAAACGTTGGCAGTGGGGGAACTTTAACTTCCACACCGAACCATATCGCTGGCTGGGTATAACAATTAAATTCCCCCCAAATATTTGCCTTGGGGAAACCTGGCCGCACGAGATCCACGGGAACCGGTGTGTGGTCAATGGTCAAGGGCCGAGGTAGAGACGGGTGTGGGTTATTCAAATAGTTAAGCGTATCGTATAAAAGGACTACATCACCGTCATTGACTAAATACTCAGACCCGATGTGAATAATGATCTCGGGCAAGGTAATCGGTGTTGTGTACTGAGTTGTAGATTTGAATTCTTCGATGCCATTTCGAGTAAGCCGGACGTTCAGCGTGTCCTTTTGACCGTTAGGCGACTGTTGTGGCCAGACTGGAATAACGACATTCATACCGTTCTTCAAAAGATCAGACGGGATCAAAACATCGTTATCGGACATTCCTTCTATTTTTGGAGCGTCGTAAACCAGAATATTGTTGTTGGACATGGTCATTTCCCATCGATTGCCAAGCCTGCGCTGGAATCAATTAGGCGCCAGTTCTCGGTATCGGCCTACTGTCAGATCTGACAGGTAAAACTACCGCCTGTCAGATTTTTCCGATCATTCACTGAATATCCCGGTTGACGTAGCGTGGCTGATGAGGTTTCCTGAAACCGGTTTCACGACGTATAAAAACAAGGTCCATCCACATGAACGACTTCTCCGCCGCCCAGCGCAGCCGCGTGACCATGCTCGACGTCGCCGAACACGCTGGCGTGTCCAAGGCCAGCGTCTCGCGCTTCATCGGCGATGACCGTGCCCTGCTCTCCGATGCCATTGCCCAGCGCATCGAGCTGTCCATTGCCGAACTTGGCTATCGCCCCAATCAGATGGCCCGTGGTTTGAAACGCGGCCGCACCCGCCTGATCGGCATGCTGGTGGCCGATATCCGCAACCCTTATTCGATTGCCGTGATGCACGGGGTGGAAACCGCTTGCCGGCGGCACGGCTACAGCCTGGTGGTGTGCAACACCGACCGCGATGACGAGCAGGAACGCCAGCACCTGGCGCTGCTGCGCTCGTACAACATCGAAGGGCTGATCGTGAACACTCTCGGTCATCACCGGGATGAACTGGATGAGTTGAAGCGGGAAATGCCGCTGGTGCTGGTGGATCGCAAGGTCGACGGGCTCGACAGCGACATGGTCGGGCTGAACAACCCGCGGGCCATCGAAATGGCGCTGGAGCATCTTCAGCAGCGTGGCTATCGCGATGTACTGCTGGTGACTGAACCCTATGACGGCACCAGTTCGCGGATCGAGCGGGTCAGCAGTTTTCAGCAACAGATCGGCCAGCGCCAACGCATGAACGGCGCGGTGCTGGAAACCGGTTCGAGCCTTGCGAACGATCTTCAAACCTTTTTGAACACACCTGATTCAGGCCCGAAATCCCTGTTCTGTGCCAATGGCGTGGCGGCGCTGGCCTGCACGTTGGCCTTGCGCGAGATTGGCTGCCGGTTGTTCGAGGATGTCGGGGTGATCGCGCTGGATGATCTGGATTGGTATCCGTTGGTGGGCAGCGGGATTACTGCCCTCGCCCAGCCTACAGAGGAGATTGGTGCGCGGGCGTTTGAGTGTTTGCTCAAGCGTTTGCGTGGGGATGATGAACTGGCGCGTGTGATGGATTTTTCGCCGGTGTTGATTGAGCGCGGTTCGACCCGTGGATTCTGTGGTGACTGACACGGCCTCTTCGACTTGCCCGCGAAGAGGCCCGAAAGAGCACCGCACAACTTGCTGATTTTTTTTGAACAAAAATGAAACCGGTTTCAGAGGTAGATAACAATGAATAAACCTGCCGTTTCCATCAGCCTGTCCAGCTACGGCGCCGACCTGGTTCGCCGTCGCGGCCAAGGCTCGTTCATCGAGGTGCTGGCCGCATCCGGCGCCAATCGCATCGAATGGCGCGAAGAGCTGCTGACCAACGAAGTCCCGGAACAACTCTCCACCGGTGCGCAAGTTCAAGGCCTGCAAAGCATCTATTCCTCGCCCACCGAACTGTGGCTGGCCGGCCAGTCACGCCCCAATCCCGAACTCATCACCGCGCTGCAAAACGCCGAAGCGTTCGGTTCGAAGTGGCTGAAAGTGTCGCTGGGCTTCTTCACCGACAACAACGATCTGCAGACGCTGGCGCAAATCCTTGCGCAAAGTCCGGTGCAACTACTGGTGGAGAACGATCAGACCTTGCATGGCGGTCGCATCGAACCGTTCCAGCGCTTCTTCGCCGCCGTCGAGCAACACAACCTGCCGATCAAAATGACCTTCGATATCGGCAACTGGCAGTGGCAAGACCAGTCCGCCAGCAGCGCCGCACGGTTGTTGGGCCGTCACGTCGGCTATGTGCATTGCAAAGCCGTGGCCCGCCGTGCCGACGGCAAACTGGTAGCGGTGCCTCCGGCCGCCACTGACCTGCATCTGTGGGAACAACTGCTGCGGCATATGGCCCAAGGGGTCATGCGCGCCGTCGAATACCCGTTGCAGGGCGATGACCTGGTGCAACTCACTACCGAACACGTCGCCGCCCTCGCCCGCCTCGGCCAGTCCCGCCTGGAGCCAGCTCATGCCTGAGATCGATATTCTGTCGTTCGGCGAAACCATGGCCATGTTTGTCGCCGAACAGAGCGGCGATCTGGCATTCGTCGACCAGTTCCACAGGCGGATTGCCGGGGCCGACAGCAATGTGGCCATCGGCTTGTCACGACTGGGTTTCAACGTTGCGTGGCTGAGTCGGGTCGGCGCCGATTCACTAGGCCGCTTCGTGGTCGAAACCCTGCACCGGGAAGGTCTGGATTGCAGCCACGTTGAAGTCGATCCAGCACACCCGACCGGTTTCCAGCTCAAGTCGCGCAACGATGACGGCAGCGATCCGACGGTCGAGTATTTCCGTCGAGGTTCGGCAGCCAGTCATCTGTCGCCGCAGTCGATCAGCCCGACGCTGTTAAGCGCCCGGCATCTGCACGCCACCGGCATTCCACCGGCGCTGTCCGCATCGGCACGGGAAATGTCCCATGAACTGATGACCCGCATGCGCAACGCCGGGCGCAGCGTGTCGTTCGACCCGAACCTGCGCCCGAGCCTGTGGGCCAATGAGCGGGAGATGATCAGCGAGATCAACCGTCTCGCCACCCTCGCCCACTGGGTGTTGCCGGGGTTGAGCGAAGGTCGCTTGCTGACCGGATTTGATGATCCGGCAGACATCGCCGCGTTTTATCTGGATCAGGGTGCCGAGGCCGTGGCGATCAAGCTCGGGCCGCAGGGTGCGTATTACCGCACGCATCTGGATCAGGGTTTTGTAGCCGGTGTGCCGGTTGAAACCGTGGTCGATACGGTCGGCGCCGGGGATGGATTTGCGGTGGGGATGATCAGTGCCCTGCTGGAGCACCTGAGTTTTCCCGAAGCCGTCAGACGCGCCAACTGGATTGGCAGCCGGGCGGTGCAGAGCCGTGGCGACATGGAGGGTTTGCCGACCCGATCCGAACTCACCGCTGATCGTTCCCACGCTCCTGCGTGGGAATGCAGCCCGTGACGCTCTGCGTCACATGGGACGCAGAGCGTCCCCGGAGGCGTTCCCACGCAGAGCGTGGGAACGAGCAAGCAATAAACCATTGAACCTGCTGCGACAAAAACAACAAGCTCAGGAGCAAGACCATGAAAACCGCAACCCTCGCCACCCGCCGCTGGTGGTACATCATGCCGATCGTGTTCATCACCTACAGCCTGGCGTACCTCGACCGCGCCAATTACGGTTTCGCCGCCGCGTCCGGAATGGCTGCCGACCTGATGATCACCCCGGGCCTGTCCTCGCTGCTCGGCGCGCTGTTCTTCCTCGGTTACTTTTTCTTCCAGGTGCCCGGCGCGATCTACGCGCAAAAGCACAGCGTGAAGAAACTGATCTTCGTCAGCCTGATCCTCTGGGGCGGGCTCGCCACGTTGACCGGCGTGGTCTCCAATGCCTATTGGCTGATCGTCATCCGCTTCATGCTCGGCGTGGTCGAAGCGGCGGTGATGCCGGCGATGCTGGTGTACCTGTGCCACTGGTTCACCCGCGCCGAACGCTCCCGGGCCAATACCTTCCTGATCCTCGGCAACCCGGTAACCATGCTGTGGATGTCGGTGGTTTCGGGGTACCTGGTGCAGCATTTCAGCTGGCGCTGGATGTTCATCATCGAAGGGTTGCCGGCGGTGCTTTGGGCATTCATCTGGTGGAAACTCGCCGATGATCGTCCGGCTCAGGCCAAGTGGCTGAGCGACCGGGAAAAGCACGATCTGGAAAGCGCTCTCGCCGCCGAACAGGTCGGGATCAAAGCGGTGAAGAACTACGCCGAAGCCTTCCGCTCGCCAAAGGTGATCATCCTGGCGCTGCAATTCTTCTGCTGGAGCATCGGCGTCTACGGCTTTGTGTTGTGGCTGCCGTCGATCCTCAAGGCCGGCGCGCAGATGGACATGATCGAGGCCGGCTGGCTGTCGGCATTGCCGTATCTGGCGGCAGTGATCGGCATGCTGCTGGTGTCGTGGGGCTCGGACAAGCTGCAAAAGCGCAAACGCTTTGTCTGGCCGCCGCTGCTGATTGCCTCGGTGGCGTTCTACGGCTCCTACGCTTTGGGCGCGGAGCATTTCTGGTGGTCATACACGCTGCTGGTGATTGCCGGCGCCTGCATGTACGCGCCCTACGGGCCGTTCTTCGCCATCGTGCCGGAGATCCTGCCAGCCAACGTTGCCGGTGGTGCCATGGCGCTGATCAACAGCATGGGCGCCCTCGGTTCGTTTGGCGGCTCGTATCTGGTCGGCTACCTGAACAGCTCCACCGGTTCGCCCGGCGCTTCGTACCTGTTGATGAGCGGCGCGCTGATGCTCTCGGTGGTACTGACGATTTTCCTCAAGCCCGGCGCCAGCGACCGGGTGACGGCCAAGCGAGTCGCACCGCGTCCGCTGCCGGCCCACTCCTGAATTGATAGAGAGATCACTGCGATGAAAAAGCAGGTTGTGTTGTACAAGAAACTTTCGCCTTCTCTGATGGCGCGTCTGCAAGAACAGGTTGATGTAACGCTGATCGACAGCCTCGACGCGGATGGTCTGATGAAACTGCGTGACGCCCTGCCCGCCGCCCACGGTCTGCTTGGCGCCAGCCTGAAACTGGACGCAGCGCTGCTCGATCTGGCGCCGCAGCTTGAAGCGATTTCCAGCGTCTCGGTGGGTGTCGACAACTACGACATCGACTACCTGAGCCGGCGCCGGATCCTGCTGACCAACACCCCGGACGTCCTCACCGAAACCACCGCCGACACCGGTTTCGCGCTGATCCTGGCCACCGCCCGGCGGGTGGTGGAACTGGCGAACATGGTGCGCGGCGGTCACTGGCATCGCAGCATCGGCCCGGCGCATTTCGGTACCGATGTGCACGGCAAGATGCTGGGCATCATCGGCATGGGTCGGATCGGCGAGGCGTTGGCGCAGCGTGGGCATTTCGGATTTGGCATGCCGGTGATCTATCACAGTCAGTCGCGCAAACCGGCGGTTGAAGCGCGGTTCGATGCGCAGTACCGCAGCCTGGAGGATCTGTTGCAGCAGGCGGACTTCATCTGCCTGACATTGCCGCTGACTGCGCAGACTGAAGGCTTGATCGGCGCCGAACAGTTCGCGTTGATGCGCCCGGAAAGCATCTTCATCAACATCTCCCGGGGCAAGGTGGTGGACGAAGCCGCGATGATCGAAGCGTTGCGGCATAACCGGATTCGCGCGGCGGGGCTGGATGTGTTTGAACGCGAGCCGCTGAATCACGATTCGCCGTTATTGCAGTTGAACAACGTCGTGGCAACGCCGCACATGGGGTCGGCGACCCACGAAACGCGCGAAGCCATGGCGCGGTGTGCGGTGGAGAATCTGTTGGCGGTGCTGGCGGGAGAAAGGCCCGCCAACCTGGTGAATCCCCTCCCTTGATTGATCGTTCCCACGCTCCGCGTGGGAATGCAGCCCGGGACGCTCCGCGTCCCTTCCAGAGCTGGAACGCAGAGCGTCCCTTGAGGCATTCCCACGCAGAGCGTGGGAACGATCAGGAGTAAACCTCAGGGAACGATCAGCGTAAGCGGTCAGGCGCTGCGCACTTGCAAAAGTTGCGCAGCGCACAAGGCAATCCTTGAACACGCATCCGCCAGTTTCACCCGATCCACCACCAGCCCGATGCGAATATGCCCCGCCGCACTCGGCCCGAACGCCTCACCGGCCAGCACAGAAACCCCATACCCCTCCAGTAATTGCTCGGCAAAGTCCTGCGCGCCGATCCCGGTCTGGCGCACATCGACCATCACGAACATCCCGCCATCCGGTTTGATCGGGTACAACCCCGGACAGCCGCGCAACCGTTCGCACACCAGATCCCGGCGCAAACGGTATTCCTCGCGCATCTGCGTCACTTCAGGCAGATCTTTCTCCAGCGCCACTTGCGCCGCTTTCTGCACAAAGTCCGGCAGACCGAACAGCATGCTCAGCGACAGATTCACCAGATGTTCGGCCAAGGGTTTCGGTCCGATCATCCAGCCTATGCGCCACCCGGTCATGGCGTGGGATTTGGACAGGCTGTTGATGGTCGCCGTGCGCTCGGCCATGCCCGGCAGGCTCGCCGGGCTGACGTGTTCACCTTCGTATAACAATTCGCTGTAGACCTCATCGCTGATCAGCCACAGGTCATGACGAATGCACAGCGCCGCCAGCTCCTGCCAGATCAACAGCGACAGACTGGCGCCGGAAGGGTTGTTGGGACTGTTGAGCAGCATGGCTCGGGTCCTGGGGGTGATCCGCGCCGAAACATCCGCCGGGTCGACTCGAAAGCCGTTTTCCGGACGAACCGGCACTGGCACCACGGTCGCGCCGCAAGCGCCAAACACGCCTTCGTAGGTGACATACATGGGTTCGGCGACGATGACTTCATCGCCCGGATCGAGCAGACACTGCGCCACCGAATACACCGCGCATTGCGCGCCGGGCAGCACGATCACATGGTCGGCATCGACATCCTGGCCGCTGCGTCGCCGATGGCGCTCGGCAATCCGCTTGCGCAGCTCCAGCCGGCCACGCACTTCGGAATAATGGGTATCGCCTGCCAACAGGCTGTCGATGGCGCCGTGGATGATCGGTAGCGGCGTATCGAAATCCGGATCACCCACAGACAGCAGCAAGACATCAATGCCCCCGGCGCGCAGCTCCAGCGCTCGGTCGTGAATCCGCCAGGCCGCTGCTCCCTCCCCGGCGATTCGTTGGGTCAAGGCTGAATAGCGCATGTACGTCTCCTGATTGCGCGGTCTCCAGCCTTCACCCTAGGTCAAATCACAAACCGCGCCACCATCGCATTCAAATCCACCGCCAGGCGCGACAGTTCGTGAGTCGCGGCGCTGGTCTGGTTGGCGCCGGCGGCCGATTGGGTGGCCAGGTCGCGGATGTTGACCAGGTTGCGGTCGACTTCACGGGACACCTGCGCCTGCTCTTCCGAGGCACTGGCGATCACCAGGTTGCGCTCGTTGATCTGGTTGATCGACTGGGTGATCTGCTCCAGCGCGACGCCGGCAGCGCGGGCCATTTCCAGGGTGGACTGGGTGCGTTGGTTGCTCTGTTGCATCGACTCGACCGCTTCGCCGGTGCCGTTCTGGATGCCGGCGACCATTTTTTCGATTTCCTGGGTCGATTGCGCGGTGCGATGAGCCAGTGCGCGAACTTCGTCCGCTACCACGGCGAAACCGCGTCCGGCTTCACCGGCACGGGCTGCTTCGATGGCGGCGTTGAGCGCCAGCAGGTTGGTCTGTTCGGCGATGGCGCGAATCACGTCCAGCACCTTGCCGATGTCGCGGCCCTGAGCCGCCAGGCCTTCGATCATTTGCGCGGTGTTCTGCACGTCGTGGGTCATGGTCTGGATCGCATCGACGGTTTTCACCACCTGATCGCGACCTTCGCGGGCGGCGTGGGTCGACTGGTTCGACGCTTCGGAGGTCGACACCGCGTTGCGTGCGACCTCTTCCACCGCTGCGGTCATTTCGTTGACGGCGGTGGCGGCCTGTTCGATTTCGTCGTTCTGCTGTTGCAGGCCACGGGACGCTTCTTCGGTCACGGCGCTGAGCTCTTCGGCAGCGGCGCCCAGTTGCGTGGCGGAACCGGCAATCTGTTCGATGGTTTTACGCAGGTTGGCCTGCATCGCGGCCAGGGCTTCGAGCAGACGCGCCGGTTCGTCCTTGCCGTCGATTTCGATGGTTTTGGTCAGGTTGCCGCCAGCAATGGTTTGCGCAGCAGCGACGGCGCGGTTCAACGGGGTGACGATGCTGCGGGTCAGCAACCAGGCCAACAGCACCGTGGCAAATGCTGCGAAGACCGCCACGATGACAATGCCGGTGATCGCGCTGTCGTAGTGTTCACCGGCCTGTATGGACGCGTCCTTGGCACCGGCGGCATTGATCGCAATCAGTTTGTTGAGCTGCTCGCCCATCTGGTCGGTGCCGTCCTTGATCTTCGTGTTGATCAGGGTGCGCATGTCCTCGACCTTGTCCTGACGCGACAAGTCCATCATCTGGTTCTGGGCTTGCAGGTAGTTGTCCAGGGTCGTCGCGAAAGCCTGGTATTGCGCGCGCTCTTCACTCTCGGCCGGCAATGCGGCGTAGGCGGCCTGAGCGCTGCGTACCTTGTCCACCAGCACGCCGATGCGAGTCTGTGCTTCTTGCAGGCCGGCAGCGTCACGGTTGACCAGAATGCGGAACGACAGGATCCGCAGGCGCAAGACGTTTTCCGTCACCACGCCAAGGTAAGCGACGCTGGGCAACTGATTGGTCTGCATTTCGACAGAGGCCTGGCGAATGACCGACATACGGTTGACGGCGAACACGCCGAGCACGATCACCAGCAGGGCAATAAAGGCAAAACCGAGGAAGGCACGGGGCGCGATATTCAGATTACGCAAGGACATAGGAAGGCTCTCGGAAAGTCGAAGCTAAGAGCATCCATGCCGTAATCACTGGCCCGCGAGGGCGGGCTTCAGTCCGGCGTCACTGTTTGTGGAAGTCTTGTGCGCGCCTGATCTTTATATCGGCCAGGCTTGAGGAATTTTGCAGGTAAAGAACAAATATTTTTCAAATTATTGCGAGTGTTTCGCTATTGAAACACCCGACGTTTTAGATGATGGGTGACAGGTCAGTCCGGAGTCGCCATGCGCCAGACGCGGGCAATGTCCGTAGCGCGCTCGCGCAGCAGACGCGGTGCTTCGGCGCAGGCTTGTTCGAGGGTCATCGGGCCGCTGGTGACGGCGAATGCGGCGTCGATGCCGTGACCGTAGAGTTCTTGATAGCCCTCGCCGAGGGTGCCGGCAATGACGATCACGGGGACGCCGTGTTGCTTGGCGATCCGCGCGACGCCAAACGGGGTTTTGCCGCGCAAGGTCTGCGCGTCGAAGCGCCCTTCCCCGGTGATCACCAGATCTGCGCCTTTCACTGCATCGGCCAGCCCGACCAATTCGGCGACCACTTCAACCCCGGCCTGGAACCGCGCGCCGAGAAACGCTTTGGCTGCAAAACCCAGTCCGCCCGCTGCACCGCTGCCCGGCTCATCACGAACGTCTTTATCCAACGCTTGCGCGCAGAGTTCGGCGAAGTGACCGAGGGCCTGATCCAGTTGCTGCACTTGCGCGGGTGATGCGCCTTTCTGCGGGCCGAAGATCGCCGAGGCGCCGTGGGGGCCGCATAGCGGATTGTTGACGTCGGCGGCGATGTCGAAACGGACTTGCGCCAGACGCGGGTCCAGTTCGTTGAGGTCCAGCTTGGCGAGTTGCGCCAGCGCGAGGCCGCCCGGCACCAGTGATTGCCCTTGAGCGTCCAGCAACTTCACGCCCAGCGCCTGCATTGCACCAGCGCCGCCGTCATTCGTGGCGCTGCCGCCGATGGCGAGGATCACCCGTTGTGCGCCTGCATCCAGCGCTGCGCGGATCAATTCGCCCGTGCCGAAGGTACTGCTGATGCACGCATCGCGTTGCCCCGGCGGCACCAGTTGCAGACCACTGGCCTCGGCCATTTCGATGATCGCGGTGTGGTTATGCGGCAACCAGCCCCACGCCGCTTCGACCGCCGCACCCAACGGACCACGCACGCGGGTGCGGCGCAGTTCACCTTCACACGCGGCGAGAATCGACTCCACCGTGCCTTCGCCACCGTCGGCCATCGGGCATTTGACCAGCGTCGCCTGCGGCCAGACCTGCGCCAGACCCAGCGCAATGGCTTCTGCAACGCCTTGGGCACTCAGGCTGTCCTTGAACGAATCGGGGGCGATGACGATTTTCATGCGAATTCTCCAGTTCCAATGCCCCTCATGCTGCCAGTCGCCTTGCGCGTTGACGCCTGTCCGCTGCACAAGTTGGATAGGCGTTTATTGTTCATTTCGACAAATCGTCAGTCTGCGGCAGCAATTGCACACCCAGATACAACGCCAGCATCCCGTCGAGCCTCAGCGGATCGACCCCGCTCAACTCGGCAATTCGCTCCATCCGATAGCGCAGGCTGTTGCGGTGAATCCCCAACGCATCCGCGCAAGCCTGGCTCTGCCCGTCGTGATCGCACCAACTGCGCAGGGTCGCGAGCAACTGGCCGTTGTTGTCCTTGGCGATGACCTTGCGCAACGGTTTGAGCAGTTCATCCAGCGCATCATCGTTGCGATGGCGCCAGAGCATGACCGGCAAGCGATAGCGATTGAGAGTCAGCAGCCGTGAACGTGGCAGCACTTCGCGGCCATAGGCGAGCAAGTCGCCGACCCGCCGATAGCAACGGCGTAACCCGGCCAGCCCATCGGCCTGCCCACCGACGGCGATGCGCAGGATGTTCCAGCCCAGGCCATCGAGTTTTTCCAGCAAACGATCATGCTCGACGTTCTGACTCGCTGGCCGGCACCACAGCAGTGACGACTTCGCGGAACTCACGCACCAGCTGTCCGGATAGCGCGTCATCAACCAGGCACTCAGCGCCTCGACGGTCTGCCCCGGCCCATGCTCCAGACCCAATTCAAACAGATAGGGCACCCGCGTCAGTTGCGGTTTCAGCCCGAGTTGCTGAGCTTCATCGACCAAACGCGGCGAGTCCCCTGCTTCGCTCAACAGCAACGCGAGCAAGTCATCGCAGCGTTGCCGCCGCCACTGCTGCTCGGATTGCTGATTGCGCTGGCCGACCAGCATTTCAGCCGTCATGCGCACCAGTTCGGCGTAAGTGCGCAATTGCTCCGGCTCACCGGTGATCCCGAGCACACCGATCAAACGCTGATCGAGCAGCAGCGGCAGATTGATCCCCGGCTGCACACCTTTCAAATGCACGGCGGTCTGCGCGTCGATCTCCACTACTCGCCCGTTGGCCAGCACCAGTTGCGCACCTTCGTGACGGGTGTTGATCCGCTCCGGCTCGCCACTGCCGAGGATCAGCCCCTGGCTGTCCATGACGTTGACGTTGTACGGCAAAATGGCCATGGCCCGGTCGACGATGTCCTGGGCGAGGTCGTGATCGAGTTCGAACATAAGGGCTGGGATCCTTGAAAACAGGCGCGGACGGTTGTTCACCCGCACAGGGTCTGGCGGCAAACCCTGTGCTCAGGCACAAAGACAATCCGGCCAAAGGTGGCCGAGACTCTCAGGGCGATCAACGTTACCCTTTGCATCGCAAAAAATCATAATAAAGAGAGAGCCGCCATGTCGCAGAGCGCCGCTGCCGCCCAGACCATCGATGACGATAAAAATGCCGTCTACAAACGCATCACCCTGCGTTTGATCCCCTTCATCTTCATCTGCTACCTGTTCAACTACCTCGACCGGGTCAACGTTGGATTCGCCAAACTGCAGATGCTTGACGCGCTGAAATTCAGCGAAACCGTGTACGGCCTTGGTGCCGGTATCTTCTTCATCGGCTACGTGCTGTGCGGCGTACCGAGCAACCTGGCCCTGACCAAATTCGGCCCACGGCGCTGGATTGCGCTGATGATGATCACCTGGGGCACGCTGTCGACCTGCCTGCTGTTCGTCACCACGCCGACCGAGTTTTACACCTTGCGCCTGTTCACTGGCGCCGCCGAAGCCGGGTTCTTCCCGGGCGTGGTGCTCTATCTCTCGCAGTGGTTCCCGACCTTTCGCCGTGGCCGGATCATGGCGCTGTTCATGTCGGCGATCCCGGTGTCGGGCCTGCTCGGCAGTCCGTTCTCCGGCTGGATCCTGAATCACTTCGCTGCGGGCCAGGGCGGTTTGGCTGGCTGGCAGTGGATGTTCCTGCTGCAAGGCATTCCGACCGTGATACTGGGCGCACTCGCCTACTTCCTGCTCAGCGATAACTTCGCCAACGCCAAATGGCTGACCCCTCACGAGCGTTCGGTGCTGGAAGCCGATCAGGCAGAAGACCTGGCGAACAAACCGAAAACCACTTCCGATTCGCTGATCGCCGTGTTCAAGAACCCGGCGATCTGGGCGTTTGGCCTGATCTACTTCTGCATCCAGAGCGGCGTGTACGCGATCAACTTCTGGCTGCCGTCGATCATCAAGAACCTCGGCTTCAGTGACAACCTGGTGATTGGCTGGTTGAGTGCGATTCCGTATCTGCTGGCGGCGGTGTTCATGCTGGTGGTCGGGCGTTCGGCGGACTTGCGCAAAGAACGTCGCTGGCACTTGGTGGTGCCGATGTTGATGGGCGCTGTCGGCCTGCTGATCGCGGTGAACTTCGCGGCGAATCCGACGATTGCGATCCTCGGTTTGACCATTGCGACCATGGGTGCGTTGACTGGGTTGCCGATGTTCTGGCCGGTGCCGACTGCCATGCTGAGCGCGGGTGCTGCGGCGGGTGGGTTGGCGTTGATCAACTCGATGGGGCAGATGGCCGGGTTCCTCAGCCCTTATCTGGTGGGTTGGGTCAAGGACAGCACCGGGTCGACGGATGCGGCGCTTTATCTGCTGGCGGGTGTGATTGTTGGCGGGAGTTTGCTGGCGTTGCGGATGACGCGGACGTTGCGGGCTTAAGCCTTGGCGGAATACAGAAACGGCCCTCTTCAGGGCCGTTTTCTATTCTGGGTGTATGATTTCTGTTTTGCGGTGTCGCTGCAAACGTCACCCCCTCACCCCAGCCCTCTCCCCCAGGGGGGCGAGGGGGAAAGGGAGCCGATTTGTGTGTTTTTCTAAGCCTGAGTTCGACTCGATGTTTCAGGTCTATGCATTTCGTAAGAACACCTCGGTCAGTCCCCTCTCCCTCCGGGAGAGGGTTAGGGTGAGGGCGCTTTTGATTTTCAGCTTTCTACTTCCAGATTATCCAGCGCCCGATTCACCGCCAGTTCACTCAGCATGATCAGTTGCGCAATCCCCAGCAGCACATGCCGATGCGAACCGTCCACCAGCCCGGCGAAGTCGGTGGCCATGGTCTTGGCCGAAGTCAGGGTTTCGCAGGCGTCGGCCAGCAGTTCTTCGCTGTCGATGCCGGGGGCGATGAGGTAGCGGGTGTTGGGCTTGAGCAGCGGTTTTCTGGGGAGCAGCGGATTGAGGTAGTGATCGAGCGCGCGTTCGGCGGCTTCGTGGAATTTCTTTGAATCGAGGGTTTCGTAGGGCGAGGTGGTGTCGACTTCGGGTGGGTTGGGTGTTGGTTTGATCATAAGTGAATCTCCAGATACAAGATTGGAGCCATCACCTTCGCTACCAAACGATTGGGTGGCGGCCATACGAAGGTTGGTAGACCGGTGATCTGGCAAACCGGCGCGCCCGAAGACGCCCTACGCATGGCCACCATAAAAACAGAAAAAACTCTGAATATAGGTGCGCTATGCGCCAGATTAAAACCGGGCTACCAAACCCGATCGCTGTTCTTTTCAGCGACGGGACAACGATAAAACCCGGCCCTTAAGCGCACAAGCCGGCGGATTCTGGCTTAGTCGTAGGCAACGGCGCAAGGTTGTGTAGCCTGGGGTGCGTGTCTGAACGTGTCCTTTAAACGCCACGATTAAACGCTCACAAGATCCCCGTTTTCGCATCCAGTTCCAGCACCAACCCGCCCGGCATCTGCACAAAAATCTGCCAGATCCCATCCTCCGGCACCTGCGCCACCTGATACGGCAACCCACTGCCTTGCACCCGCTTCAAAATCACCGCTGCATCTTCATCGGTACGAAACGCAATATGACTCAAAGCAGTCTCGCCCGGCGCAGGCTGCTCAATCACATGCACCAGCGCCTGCCCATCCTGATACAACCAGCGTCCGGGAAACGGAAACGGTGGCCGACGCCCCGGCGTCAATCCCAATAACCCGCCGAAAGCGTCCTGCAGCGTCTGCCCGTCAGCGGTGTTGAAGGCGAGATGATCGAATGTCCACGTCATGTCTGTCTCCTGCGGTTATTCAGGATTCCAGTATCTGCGCTTGCCAATCCCGGAAAAATCCCGCAAAACGCCAAGGATCTTTAAAGGATTTTTACCAATGAGCTCGATTCTGGATCTTGAGATCTTCGTCCGCACCGCCGACTCCGGCAGCATTTCCGCCGCCGCCCGGGCGCTTGAGCTGACGCCGGCCGCCGCCAGCATCGCCTTGAAACGCCTGGAAACCCGCCTCGGCATCCGCCTCTTCGCCCGCTCGACCCGCAGCATGCGCCTGACCGAAGAAGGCCGGCGCTATCTGGAAAGCGTGCGTCTGGCGCTTGCCACCCTGGCCGAGGGCGAGCAGGCGCTGAAGCAGCAGACCGAAGGCCTGAGCGGCGTGCTGCAACTGGCGGCGCCGTCGGACTTCGGGCGCAACGTGCTGCTGCCGTGGCTGGACGATTTCAAGCGCGAGCACCCGCACATTCAACTGCAATTGCTGCTCAACGACCGACATGCGGACCTGTTTCGCGAGACAGTGGATGTGGCGCTGCGCTTTGGCGTGCCGAGTGATTCGACGCTGGTGGCGTTACCGATTCTGCCTGAGCATCGTCGTGTCGCCTGCGCCAGTCCTGCCTATCTGAAGCGCCACGGTACACCGCAAAATCCTGCCGAATTGAGCGAGCACAGCGCCCTGCTCTACCTGCGCAACGGTCGTCCCTATAACACCTGGCGCTTCCATCGCGACGACGAAACGGTTGAGGTCGAAGTACGCGGCGACTACCTCAGCGACGACGGCGAAGTCGCCCGCCGCTGGGCGCTCGCCGGGCACGGCATCGCCTACAAGGCCTGGCTCGACGTCGCCGAAGACGTGCGTGCCGGGCGGCTGCTGACGCTGTTCGATGACTGGCTCGGCGAGAGCGTGCCGTTTAATCTGCTGTGCCCGCACCGGGTGCAGGTGTCGGAACGGGTCAAGGTGTTGCAGGCGTTTTTGCGCGAGCGTTGCGAGGCATTGCGCCGATAAATTCACTTTGCCGCGCCGGATGCTTCTGGTATTTGATGGAAGCTTTCCCACCGACAAAAGGATTTCGGCATGAGCTATCGCACACTGGGTCACTCGGGGTTGCAGGTGTCCACCCTCACCCTCGGCACGATGATGTTCGGCGAACAGACCAGCGCGGAAGAGTCGCTGCGCATCATCGACAAGGCGTGGGATCAAGGCATCAATTTCATCGACACCGCGGACGTCTACACCAACGGCCGCTCGGAAGAGATCGTCGGCGAAGCCATCGCCCGTCATCGGCATGAATGGGTGCTGGCGACCAAGGTCGGTTTCGGCCCGGTGGACGGTGTGCCGAACCGCAGCGGTTTGAGCCGCAAGCACATCTTCAATGGTCTGGAGGCCAGCCTGACCCGGCTCGGCACCGACTACCTCGACATCTATTACCTGCACCGCGAAGACCACAACACGCCACTGGAAGTGACGATCTCGGCGATTGGCGATCTGATTCGCCAGGGCAAGATCCGTTATTGGGGCCTGTCGAACTATCGCGGCTGGCGGATTGCCGAGGTGATTCGCGTGGCGGACAAACTGGGCGTCGATCGCCCGGTGATCAGCCAGCCGCTGTACAACATCGTCAACCGTCAGGCCGAAACCGAACAGATCACCGCCGCCCAGACTTATGGCCTCGGCGTCGTGCCTTACAGCCCGCTGGCCCGTGGCGTGCTCAGCGGCAAGTACGCACCGGACGTGACCCCGGACGCCAACAGCCGTGCCGGGCGCCAGGACAAACGGATTCTGGAAACCGAATGGCGGGTGGAATCGTTGCGCATTGCCCAGCAGATTCAGCAATACACCCAGGAGCGCGGGGTCGGGATTGTCGAGTTTGCGATTGCCTGGGTGCTGAACAACGGCGCGGTGACGTCGGCGATTGTCGGGCCGCGTACTGAAGAACAGTGGGACGCGTACACCAAGGCGCAGGCGGTGAAGATTACGGCGCAGGATGAGGCGTTTATCGACTCGCTGGTGACGCCGGGGCACGCGTCTACGCCGGGGTTCAATGATGTGAGCCATTTTGTGTCGGGCCGGAAACCGCGCCAGGCTTGAGATCGCTGCCCTCATCGGAACGCCGCCCGCCTAGCCCTCTCCCGGAGGGAGAGGGAACCGATTGGGGAACATTGAAGCTAAGCTTTTGCCTGAAGCTTTCGTGGTGAATCCATAATCGACTGGCCTTTTCAGGTCGACAGATTTCTTAAGACACCTCGGTCGGCTCCCTCTCCCTCCGGGAGAGGGCTGGGGTGAGGGAGCTTTTGATTGTTGGAAATATTGATCACTCGGCCAATATTCAGCACAAAAACCACGTATCCTGCGCGCCCCGTTTCACCATCACCCCCGCGAGGACAGTTTGTCTAAAGGCATTGCTCTATCGGTGACAGCATCGACGCTGTTTGCCGTCATGTATTACTACACCTCGTTGCTCACTCCGTTGAGCGGCGTGGAAATCTTCGGTTGGCGGATGCTGCTGACCGTGCCCTGCATGACCGTGTTCATGTTGTTGTCCGGCGAATGGCGGCGCGTGCTCGAGTTGCTGCGCCGGGTCCCAGCGCTGCCGAAGTTGATCGGTGGCCTGATCGTTTCGGCTGCGTTGCTGGGTGTGCAGTTGTGGTTGTTCATGTGGGCGCCGCTCAATGGCTACAGCCTCGATGTATCGCTGGGCTACTTCCTGCTGCCGTTGGCCATGGTGCTGACCGGGCGCATCGCTTATGGCGAAAGCCTGTCGTACCTGCAAAAAGTCGCGGTGTTTTTTGCCAGCCTCGGGGTGTTGAACGAGTTGTATCAGGTCGGCGGGTTTTCCTGGGCGACGCTGGTGGTGGTCGTCGGTTACCCGTTGTATTTCGTGCTGCGCAAATACCTCAAGACCGACAACCTCGGCGGCTTGTGGGTCGACATGACGCTGATGCTGCCGGTGGCGTACTGGTTTGTACGCGGCGGCGAACAGGGTTTTGGCGTGTTCGATCAGTATCCGGCGCTGGCGTGGCTGATTCCGCTGCTCGGTCTGATCAGTGCGTCGGCGCTGGTGGTGTACATCATCGCCAGCCGCTTGTTGCCGTTCAGCCTGTTTGGTTTGTTGAGTTACGTGGAGCCAGTGCTGCTGCTCGGTGTGGCACTGCTGCTCGGCGAGAGCATCAAACCCGGTGAATGGCTGACCTACATCCCGATCTGGCTGGCGGTGGTGGTGCTGGTGTTTGAAGGGTTCAAGCATCTGATGCGCCAGCGGCGCCCGTAAGACGCGCAATAAAAAGCCCGGCCTGCAACATTGCAGGCCGGGCTTTTTTACATCTGCAGATTACTCGGTGGCGAGTACGCCACGACGCACCTGGTCACGCTCGATCGATTCGAACAGTGCCTTGAAGTTGCCTTCGCCGAAGCCATCGTCGCCTTTGCGCTGGATGAATTCGAAGAACACCGGGCCCATCAGGGTTTCCGAGAAGATTTGCAGCAGCAGACGCTTGTCTTCCTTATCCGACGCACCATCCAGCAGGATGCCGCGCGATTGCAGCTGATCGACCGGCTCGCCGTGGTTCGGCAGGCGGCCTTCGAGCATTTCGTAGTAGGTGTCCGGCGGCGCGGTCATGAAGCGCATGCCGATCTTCTTCAACTGATCCCAGGTCTTGACCAGGTCGTCGGTGAGGAACGCCACGTGCTGGATGCCTTCGCCGTTGAACTGCATCAGGAACTCTTCGATCTGCCCGGCGCCCTTCGACGATTCTTCGTTGAGCGGGATGCGGATCATGCCGTCCGGCGCAGTCATCGCTTTCGAGGTCAGGCCGGTGTATTCGCCCTTGATGTCGAAGTAACGGATCTCGCGGAAGTTGAACAGTTTCTCGTAGAAGTTTGCCCAGTAGGCCATGCGACCGCGATACACGTTGTGGGTCAGGTGATCGATGATCTTCAGGCCGGCACCGACCGGGTTGCGGTCAACACCTTCGATGAACACGAAGTCGATGTCATAGATCGAGCTGCCTTCGCCGAAACGGTCGATCAGGTACAGCGGCGCACCGCCAATGCCTTTGATCGCCGGCAGGTTCAACTCCATCGGACCGGTTTCGATGTGGATCGGCTGAGCGCCGAGTTCCAGAGCGCGTTTGTAGGCTTTTTGCGAATCCTTGACCCGGAACGCCATGCCACACACGGACGGGCCGTGTTCAGCCGCGAAGTACGAAGCAACGCTGTGGGGTTCGTTGTTGAGGATCAGGTTGATCGCGCCCTGGCGATACAGGTGCACGTTCTTGGAACGGTGGGTCGCGACCTTGGTGAAGCCCATGATCTCGAAGATCGGCTCCAGGGTGCCAGGAGTCGGCGATGCGAACTCGATGAACTCGAAGCCCATCAGGCCCATTGGGTTTTCGTATAAATCTGCCATGGTTGGCGCCTCATCATTCTTATCAATTAACCAGAGTTATTTGTCAGTAATGCTGAGACCGGTGGGTGGCGCACAGGAGATGCCACGCACACTGCGGGCGAGGAAGTCACCGTAGATCAGTTGAAACCCGAATATCTTCATTGTCGACCCAAGGCTCTTGCGGGCGAGGCTTCTGCTGCCAGAAGACGATTATTATTGTATGCGTAACCCGATTCTACACAGCGTAAATAGGGTTGTCTGCCCTCTCTATAAAATCCGCTTTTTTCGGCCCGGTGCAAGGGGTTTGTTGCACAGCCAGATGCCCGCCAGAATCAGCACGCCGCCAAGGCACATCGGCATCGTCAGTTGCTCGCCCAGCAGGATTGCACCAGCCAGCACGGCGGTCAGCGGGTTGAGCGCAATGAATACGCCGGAGCGGGTCGCGCCAATTTTGCGGATGCCATCGTAATAGCCAATGTAGGCCAGCGCCGAGCCCAGCACCCCGAGATAGATCAGGCTCAGCCATTGCGTCATCCCCAGACTGGCCACCGCCGCCCCGCTCACTTCGCCGCGAACGGTAGCCAGCGTCCAGAGCATCAGCGTGCCGAGCAGAATCGAAAAGGTCACCGTCTGCAATGGGCCGATGCTCTGGTTGAGACGGCGGGAGAACAGCGAATAAACACCCCAACTCAACACGCAGCCAAGAATCAGCAGGTCGCCGATCCAGGCGTCTGGCGTTGCGGCCAGCAATTGCGGATTGCGGCTGACGATCACTACACCCGCACCAGCGATGCAAACCAGGATGCCAATGACTTTCAATCGACTCAGGCGCTCCTTGAACAGCAGCCATGACGCCAGGCCAATCACCGCCGGATTTAACGCAACAATCAGCGAAGCCCGCGATGCATTGATGTATTGCAAGCCGTAAAAGAAGCACAGGTTGTAAAAGAAAATTCCGAAGAACCCCAGCGATGCCAGTTGCAGCCATTGCCCCGCCGTCGGCCGTGCGAAGGGAATCCGCGCCAGCCACAAAAATCCAAGCAGCGCGACGCTGGCCAGCAAGAACCGAAGACTGGCAGCGAAGATCGGACTCAGACTGCCGGCCAGAAACCGCCCGGCCACCCAGGTCCCGCCCCAGATCATGCTGACCATGGCGAGGTTCAGATAGACCGACATGTCCGAGGCGACCGGACGAATGGATTCATGACTGTTCATAACACTCCCGACGATGAAACTGACGAATGACGTATCATTCGACTGATTCAACATCATCGTAAAATGAGTCTTTACTCATGACCCTGACCCAACTCGAGATCTTTTCGCTGGTGGCCGAGCTACGCGGCTTCACCCTCGCCGCTCATCGCCTGGGGATTTCACAGTCGGCGGTGTCCCACGCCTTGAAGTCGCTGGAGCAGGAACTGGGCGTCGAATTGCTGCGCCGGCATCAATCGCACGTGGAGCTCAGCGACATTGGCGAACAATTGCTGTTGCGCGCACGGGCCATGCTCGGGCTGGCCAACACATTACGTCAGGAAGCCGCCGATGCGCGGGGCATGAAACGCGGCACGTTGCGTATCGGTTCGTTCGGCCCGACGTCATCGATCAGGTTGCTGCCGAGCATTCTTCGGCATTACCGCGAGGCGCATCCGGGCATCGAGGTGCACATCGACGAAGGGCCGGATCGGCAAGTGGTCCAGTGGCTTGAGGAGCGGCGGATCGATATCGGTTTCGTGGTCCTGCCTGAAGATCGATTCGACACGTTTGCCCTGGTGGAAGATCAGATGGTCGCCCTGCTCCCTCTCGATCATCCGCTGGCGACTCGTGATGCGTTGACCCTGAAGGCGCTGTGCAACGACCCGTTCGTGCTGACCGAGGCAGGTTCCTCGGAGTTGGTGTCGCGGATGTTCAACGCAGCAAAGTTGAGCCCGAATATCCGCTACCGCTGCTCGCAGTTGCTGAGCACCCTCGACACCGTGGGCCGAGGTGATGCCATTACGGTCGTGGCCGAGGGTTCTCTGCCGGTTGAGGCGGATCCGCGCTACGTGAAGCGACCGCTGTCACCCACCGTGCAACGACAAGTCGGTCTGGCCGTGCTTGACCAACGTCAGGCTTCACCCGCCGCCCTGGCCTTTATCCAGCTGGCGACACGACTGGATTACCGATGAGCGGCACAAGCGCCATCGGCCATCTATCATGGGCACAGAGCAAACGCTTTCCGGAAGGTGCTCCGTTGCCCCGTCTGCAATCGAGAATCCCATTTCATCGCGACAGGATGCGCCCATGCCGCTGACCGCCCGGCCCCGCCGCAAACGCAGCACCCGAATCATCGTGACACTGCTTTGTGGCGCGCTTCCGATCATCATCGGCAGCGTCATTCTCCACATGCAGGCCGAACGCACACTCCAGCAGAGCTCCCGGGAAACCGCCAACGAAGCCCTGCGCCAATTCGAACTGATGCTCGACAACACCGCCCAGGCCGCGCGTGATTTGCTGCCGCTGGCAGGCCAGACGTGCGAGAACGTCAAACTGGCCTTGCGCGAACAGGTGACCCGCCGCCCGTTCGTTCGCTCGACCAACCTGGTGTGGGACAACAACCTCTACTGCAGTTCGCTGTTCGGCGACTTCAAAGAAGCGGTCAATCCCGGCGATTATGCCCAGGGCAAGTTGTGGCTCATGAGCGGCAACCCGGTCACGCCTGACACCGCGCTGCTGGTGTATCGGCTGAGCGACGGTCGTGGTGGCGCACTGACCACGCTGGACGGTTATCACTTGAGCAATATTCTGCGGCTGATCGGACGGCAGACATTGCTGTTGCTGCAAGTGGGCAACACCTGGCTTTCCGCCGACGGCAAAGTGCACCAAGGCCCCCTGCCCGAGTTGCCGGTTGCGCAAAGTACCTTGAACTCATCGCACTACGCTTTCACGGTGTCGGCCGGTTTCCCTGAAGGTGAAACCTGGCGGTACATGAGCAACGAATACCCGCCGTTGTTCAGCCTGCTGATGTTTTTTGGCGCGGTGTCCGGCGCGATCGGCTACAGCATGCAAAGACGCTCTACGTCGCCGAGTCACGAAATGCTTCGCGCACTGGAAGCGGGGGAATTCATTCCGTACTTTCAACCGGTAGTGCATGGCGACAGCAAACAATGGTCAGGCACTGAAGTGTTGATGCGCTGGAAACATCCCAAAGAAGGCCTGGTGCGTCCGGACCTGTTCATACCGTTTGCCGAACACTCCGGGCTGATCGTGCCGATGACCCGTTCATTGATGCAACAGACCGCCGTTGCACTCGGGCCGCTGTCGTCTTCCTTTGTGGCGCCTTTTCACATCGGCATCAACATTACGGCCAGTCACTGCCAGGATCTGGAGTTGCTGGAAGATTGCCGCGAGTTTCTGGCGGCCTTCGCCCCCGGCAGCATCAGTCTGGTGCTGGAGTTGACCGAGCGCGAGTTGATCGAGCCCACCGACATCACCCATCAACTGTTTGCACAACTGCGCGCCATGGGCGTGAAGATCGCCATCGACGACTTCGGCACCGGTCATTCGAGCCTGGGTTACTTGAGAACATTCAATGTCGACTTCCTGAAGATCGACCAGACATTTGTCGCCATGATTGATAAGGACGCCCTGTCCCGCCACATTCTGGACAGCATCATCGAACTGTCCGACAAACTGGACCTTGGCACGGTAGCCGAAGGCGTGGAAACACAGACCCAGGCAGATTACCTGACCGCGCACCACGTCAACTTTCTGCAAGGCTATCTGTTTGGCAAACCGATGCCGGCCGCAGACTTCATCGATGCATTAACTCACCATTAACTAAACGCGATAAAACCGGCGGGCTCAGAGCGATCGCACCAAATTGATACAAGACATCGCTGTTTTTACATAAAGAAAAAGTCATGATTTACTCTTGACGCATTAACTACTACAATTTTTCTTACCTGTTGCTAGATTGGCAGGTGAGCCACTATCACCGAGTCGCTTCAAGGCTCTTGGCTTATAGCTTTGTTTGCGGTTGGTATCAGCCAAACACACTATTGGAGTAAAGATATTGTCCAGACTCGCTGAATTTCGCGCAGCCGAAAAGGCCCTTCAAGAACAGCTCAAGCAGCTGGAGTCGCTGAAGAACGATGCCGGGCTCAAGAAAGAAATCGAATTCGAAGAAAAGCTCCAGGGGCTGATGAAAACCTACGGCAAGGGCCTGCGCGACATCATCGCCATCCTCGATCCGAATCCGGCAAAATCCGGCCTGCAACAGGCCGCGGCACCTAAAACCCGCCGCGCTCGCGTGGTCAAGGTCTATCAGAACCCGCACACCGGCGAGCTGATCGAGACCAAGGGCGGCAACCATCGCGGGCTGAAGGCCTGGAAGGAACAATACGGTGCAGCCACCGTTGATTCCTGGTTGCGCGGTTAATCCCTCGCAAACATAAAAGCCCTGCATTTGCAGGGCTTTTTTTTGGACGATATCTAACAAATGCAACAATTTCTTGTTGCGAAAGTTGAGAGCCAAACACCGTCTTGCACTGGAACTATGCTTCCGGATGTTGCGTCATTGCCGGGCAATCAACTTTGTATTTAATCACTTCAGGTATCTAACACCCCACGGACCACCGAACAGCTGACTAAAATTTCAAGCTGTTTCTCGCCGCCACTATTTCATCCGCACTGGCCTTGTAAACCTCGGCCTGCCCGGCATAGGAAAGTACATAGGCTTTGTCTGCCTCTACTGCGGCAACCAATGTTTGTGACAGCACATGACGGCCGTTTTCGGTGACGGTGCAAGTGGTCTCAAGGGCCGCCAATGAACCGAGCGTGCTTGCATGAACCTTGTTGCAAACGCTCTGATAGCCGCCCTGGAAAAAGTCTTTCTGTACCGACTTGCGCATCTCCAGCAACACGCCTTGCAAATTGACCTGATGACCCGTTTCCACACGCGTCATCGTCAACTCCATCACCATGACCTGATTGCCATCGGCATCAGTCTTCACCGCCCGCTGACGGGAAACCTCCGGTGTGGTTTCGGGCAGCGCTTCGACTTGCCAGCCGGCGGGCCAGGTAATGCTCGGCGCCTCAGCGCAGGCCGCAGCCGCGATGAGGGACAAGCCGAAGAAAACGAACAGCGATTTGAACGGTCGGATCATTACCAGAGGCACTCGCGGATTGAGCCGTAAAGTCTGAGGCCCGCCCGCCTGCAGGGCAAGCCCGCGCTTTCGGTTTGGCGATGCCGCAAGGCATGCGTATCATTGCGCCCATTCACTCGCCCCAATTTGTTACGGAGGGCTCATGAGCCTGCAAGAACTGAACACTTTCCCTGGCGTGACCGCCACCCCGGACAGCGCAACCCGCAATTTCGTCTTCAACCACACCATGCTGCGCGTGAAGGACATCACCAAGTCGCTGGATTTCTACACCCGCGTACTGGGCTTCTCGCTGGTGGAAAAACGTGACTTCCCGGAAGCGGAATTCAGCCTGTACTTCCTCGCGCTGGTCGACAAATCGCAGATCCCGGCCGACGCCGCTGCGCGCACCGAGTGGATGAAGTCGATTCCCGGCATCCTCGAGCTGACCCATAACCACGGCACTGAAAACGACGCGAACTTCGCCTACCACAATGGCAACACCGATCCGCGCGGTTTTGGCCACATCTGCATTTCGGTGCCGGACATCGTCGCCGCCTGCGCACGTTTCGAAGAACTGGGCTGCGACTTCCAGAAGCGCCTGACCGATGGCCGCATGAAAAGCCTGGCGTTCATCAAGGACCCGGATGGCTACTGGGTCGAGATCATTCAGCCGGCGCCGCTGTAAGCGCTGAAACCTCTTTCCTTGGGGAGAGGACGTTGAAGAAATAAAAAACCCCATCATCGCTGATGGGGTTTTTCTTTTTCAGGCCCGGGATTTACGCCGGCGCTGAAGTGCGGATCAGGTGATCGAAGGCGCTGAGGGAAGCCTTGGCGCCCTCGCCTACCGCAATCACGATCTGCTTGTACGGCACGGTGGTCACGTCACCGGCAGCGAAGATGCCGGGGATCGAGGTTTCACCACGGTTGTCGACGATGATCTCGCCACGCGGCGACAGCTCGATGGTGCCTTTGAGCCAATCGGTGTTAGGCAGCAGACCGATCTGCACGAAGATCCCTTCCAGCTCGACAGTGCGCAGCTCGTCACTGTTGCGATCCTTGTAACGCAGGCCGTTGACCTTCTGCCCGTCGCCGGTGACTTCAGTGGTCAACGCACTGGTGATCACGGTGACGTTCGGCAGGCTGTGCAGCTTGCGTTGCAAGACCGCGTCGGCACGCAGTTGTACGTCGAACTCAAGCAAGGTTACGTGGGACACGATACCGGCCAGGTCGATGGCCGCCTCGACGCCGGAGTTACCGCCGCCAATCACCGCCACACGCTTGCCTTTGAACAGCGGACCGTCGCAGTGCGGGCAGTACGCCACGCCTTTGTTGCGGTATTCCTGCTCGCCCGGCACGTTCATTTCTCGCCACCGCGCACCGGTCGCCAGAATCACGCTCTTGGCTTTGAGGGTTGCGCCGCTGGCAAAGCGAACCTCGTGCAACTCACCGTTCTTGCCCGGGATCAGCTTGTCGGCACGCTGCAGGTTCATGATGTCGACGTCGTACTGCTTGACGTGTTCTTCCAGCGCGGTCGCCAGTTTCGGGCCTTCGGTTTCCTGCACGGAAATGAAGTTCTCGATGGCCATGGTGTCCAGCACCTGACCGCCGAAACGCTCGGCCGCAACGCCGGTACGAATACCTTTACGTGCCGCATAGATTGCCGCCGAAGCACCGGCCGGGCCACCGCCGACGACCAACACATCAAAAGCCTGCTTGGCGCTGATTTTCTCGGCCTGACGCTCGATGGCGCCAGTGTCGAGTTTGGCGAGGATTTCTTCCAGGCCCATGCGGCCCTGGCCGAAGTTTTCGCCGTTCAGGTAAATGCTCGGCACAGCCATGATCTTGCGATCGTTGACTTCGTCCTGGAACAGCGCGCCGTCGATGGCGACGTGGCGGATGTTCGGGTTCAGCACGGCCATCAGGTTCAGCGCCTGAACCACGTCCGGGCAGTTCTGGCAGGACAGCGAGAAGTAAGTCTCGAAGTTGAACTCGCCCTTGAGCGAGCGGATCTGTTCGATCACTTCGACACTGGCCTTCGAAGGGTGGCCACCGACTTGCAGCAGGGCCAGCACCAGCGAAGTGAATTCATGGCCCATCGGGATGCCGGCGAAACGCAGGCTGATGTCGGCACCCGGGCGGTTGATCGAGAACGACGGTTTGCGTGCATCGTCGCCGCTGTCGATCAAAGTAATCTGGTGCGAAAGACTGGCAACGTCTTTCAGCAGGTCGAGCATTTCACGGGATTTCGCACCGTCATCGAGAGAAGCAACGATCTCGATCGGCTGGGTGACCCGTTCCAGGTACGATTTCAACTGGGCTTTAAGATTGGCGTCCAACATACGGGCGATCTCCTGACTTTATTTGAGGCGAAAAAAAGCCCGAGCGAATCTCGCCCGGGCTTTTCTATTGGGCGGTGCAGCTTACTTAGGTAGGTGCGGAGTTCCGCCCTGCGTTGCGTGTCACAGACTTAGATCTTGCCGACCAGGTCCAGGGACGGAGCCAGAGTGGCCTCGCCTTCTTTCCACTTGGCTGGGCAAACTTCGCCTGGGTGAGCAGCGACGTACTGAGCAGCCTTGATTTTGCGCAGCAGCTCGGAAGCGTCACGGCCAACGCCGCCATCGTTCAGTTCAACGATTTTGATCTGGCCTTCAGGGTTGATCACGAAGGTGCCACGGTCAGCCAGACCAGCTTCTTCGATCAGCACGTCGAAGTTGCGGGAGATGACGTGGGTCGGGTCGCCGATCATGGTGTATTCGATTTTGCCGATGGCTGGCGAAGTGTTGTGCCAGGCAGCGTGGGCAAAGTGGGTGTCGGTCGAAACGCTGTAGATTTCTACGCCCAGTTTCTGGAAGGCAGCGTAGTTGTCGGCCAGGTCTTCCAGCTCGGTTGGGCAAACGAAGGTGAAGTCGGCTGGGTAGAAGAACACTACGGACCATTTGCCTTTCAGGTCAGCGTCCGAGACTTGTACGAAGTCGCCGTTTTTGAACGCGGTAGCTTTGAACGGTTTTACTTGGCTGTTGATGATAGGCATTGATGACTCTCCGTCAGGGTTGTGAATTCGATGGGTGAATCCTACCCACTCACTCGACGGATGGCTCATTGGCAAACCTGATGCTGCTGATTTGTTTTCGCTATTAGCGGACTGTATTAATAGAAGAAAACGATATCTACGACGACAACGGCTTATCCGTAATCCGGGCCATCCCGTGAAAGGGGCTCGCTTCAACATAGCGCATGGCGGACTTCATATCCTTCCAGCCCACGTAACTCATCAACGACTTGAGATCCCAGCCGCTTTGATGGGCCCAGGTGGCAAAGCCACGGCGCAACGAGTGGCTGGTGTAGCGCTCGGCGGAGATCCCGGCGCGTTCCAGGGCCTGTCGCAGCAGCGGAATCACGCTGTTAGCGTGCAAGCCCTCCTCGCTCAGGTTGCCCCAGCGATCGACAGCGCGAAACACCGGGCCGCGTACGAGCGCCGCTTCGGTGATCCAGTCGATGTAAGCCTGCACCGGGCACAGCTTCAGCAACGCCGGGGCCTGATAGGTCTGACCGAGGTTTTCCCGGTCGCCCTTGCTGCGCGGCAGGTACAGGGTGATGCCGCTGCCGGCGTGGGCCTGCACATGCTCGATCTGCACCCGGCACAACTCGTCACTGCGAAAGCCCCGCCAGAACCCCAGAAGAATCAACGCGCGATCCCGACATGCTCTGAGTAGCAACGGCCGGTCCTGTTGTTCTCGGGCCTCTTTCATTTCCTGTTCAAGCCAGGCCACGGTCTGTTCAAGATCACGCAGTTGCAACGGCTCGGCCTGTTTTTCCTGCGCGGGATGCAGCGCACGGATGCCCTTGAAGACTTTGCGCACCACCGGCGTCTTGGTCGGATCGGCGAACCCCTGACTGTTGTGCCACTGCGCGAGCGCGGACAAGCGCAACTTCAGCGTGTTGACCGACAGCACGCCCGCATGAGCCACCAGATACCGCGCGACGCTGTCAGCCGTCGCGGGCAGGAACCCGCCCCATACCGTTTCGAAATGCTCGACGGCCGCACGATAACTGCGGCGGGTGTTGTCACGGGTGGCGGCTTGCAGATAGCGATCGATATCACTCATGGGCTTATTTCTCGCAGATGTACTGATTTGAAGATTGAAAAGCGGATTCTGGCGCTTCACACGGGGTAATACCAGTATATCCCGCCCGTTCATCTTGAAACATTTAACTTTATTTTCAGCATGGTACACTGCGTACTTTGGTGGCATGTACCACAGTACGTAATCGTAGGAGCACATATGGCCCGTGGCGGCGTTAACAAAGCAGTAGTCCAGATCGCGCGCTCAGCGATCCTCGCCCGTGGCGAACACCCAAGCATCGACGCAGTACGCATCGAGCTGGGCAACACCGGATCGAAAACCACTATTCATCGCTATCTGAAGGAGCTGGATGACGGCAGCGAACCGACTGACCCTTCGGCAGAACCCATCGATGACGAGCTGCTAGCGCTCGTCACGCGCCTGGCGCAACGTCTGAAAGAACAGGCGCAGGAGCCGATTGACCAGGCTCGCGAACAGTACGAGCAGCAACGCCAGGCATTGGAAGCAGAGCTGAATCAGCTCCGCCAGAACCATGCGCAACTGGAGCAAAAGCACGACATCCAGGGCGCTGCATTGGCCAGGGAATCCGAAGCGTTGAGCGACACTCGCTCGATGCTGCAAACCGAACAGACACGCAATGCCGGCCTGAATCAGGCGCTGGCAGATTTCGAATTACGCTTGCAGGACAAGGACGAGCAGATCCGCTCGCTGGAAGAAAAGCACCTGCACGCTCGCGACGCACTTGAGCACTACCGCAATGCCGTCAAGGAGCAGCGCGAACAGGAACAGAGCCGTCACGAAAGTCAGGTTCAGCAGTTGCAGATGGAGTTGCGTCAGGCGCAGCAAAGCGCACTGGTGCGCCAGGATGAAATCACTCAATTGCACCGCGACAACGAACGCTTGCTGACCGAAAACCGCGGCACACTGCGGGAACTGAGCCTGCTGCAGGATCAGCTCAAACACAGCAATCAGCGTCAAGATCAACTGCTGGAGCAAGCGACGCGTGTCGACAGCGAACGCACCCTCCTCCAGGAACGTTTGCGCGTGGCATTGCTGGACAGCCAGACACTCAAGCAGAGCGTCGACGAGCAGACCCAGCTCAACCAGTCACTGGAAAAGCAACTGACCCAGGCTCAGGACTGTTTGCGCCTGGCCACTACCGCTGCGGCAGCGCCAGACGCAAAAACTTCAAAGGACGATTAAGCGCCGACCGGCGTGCGCATGGTGACAAACTCTTCGGCCGCCGTCGGGTGCACCCCGATGGTGTCGTCGAAGTCACGCTTGGTTGCGCCAGCCTTCAGAGCAATCGCCAGGCCCTGCACGATCTCGCCGGCATCCGGCCCGACCATGTGACAGCCAAGCACCTTGTCGGTTTTGCCATCGACCACCAGCTTCATCAGCGTGCGCTCCTGGCATTCGGTCAGGGTCAGTTTCATCGGGCGGAAACGGCTTTCGTAGATCACCACGTCGTGCCCCGCCTTCCGCGCCTCTTCTTCAGTCAAGCCGACGGTGCCGATATTCGGCAGGCTGAACACCGCTGTCGGGATCATCTTGTAATCCACCGGGCGGTATTGCTCTGGCTTGAACAGACGTCGCGCCACCGCCATGCCTTCAGCCAGCGCCACCGGCGTCAGTTGTACGCGACCGATGACATCGCCCAGCGCAAGAATTGACGGCTCGGTGGTCTGGTATTGCTCATCGACCTTGATAAAGCCCTTCTCATCCAGCTGCACCTCGGTATTTTCCAGCCCGAGATTGTCCAGCATCGGACGCCGACCGGTGGCGTAGAACACGCAGTCCGCTTCCAGTACACGACCATCTTTGAGGGTCGCCTTCAGGCTGCCATCCGCTTGCTTGTCGACCCGCTCGATGTCGGCATTGAACTGCAGATTCATGCCGCGCTTGGTCAACTCTTCCTGCAGATGCTTGCGCACCGAGCCGTCGAAGCCGCGCAGGAACAGATCACCGCGATACAGCAACGTGGTCTCCGCACCCAGACCATGAAAGATTCCGGCAAATTCGACCGCAATGTAACCGCCGCCGACGACCAGGACACGCTTGGGCAGCTCTTTCAGGAAAAACGCCTGATTGGAGCTGATGGCATGCTCATGCCCCGGGATTTCCGGAATCTGGGGCCAGCCGCCCGTGGCGATCAGAATATTTTTCGCGGTGAAACGCTCACCATTGACCTCGACCTCATGCGGGCCAACGATCTTCGCGTGCGCTTCGTGCAGGGTCACACCACTGTTGACCAGCAGATTGCGATAAATGCCGTTCAGGCGATTGATCTCGCGATCCTTGTTGGCGATCAGGGTCGCCCAATTGAAATTCGCCTCGCCCAGGCTCCAGCCGAAACCGGACGACTGTTCAAAGTCTTCGGCGAAATGCGCGCCGTACACCAGCAGTTTTTTCGGCACACAGCCGACATTGACGCAGGTGCCACCCAGATAACGGCTCTCGGCCACCGCCACTTTTGCACCGAAACCGGCAGCAAAACGCGCAGCCCGCACACCGCCGGAACCGGCACCAATCACATAAAGGTCAAAATCGTAGGCCATTTCTATCTCCTCGGCAGGCGATCAGCATACCCGGCGGCGTCCGCTGGGCAAGCACTCCTGCCGATATAGGGGCGAAAAATGAAAAAGCCACCCGAAGGTGGCTTTTTCGTACAGACAGATCAGACGCTATCAGTAGGCCTTGCCAGTCTTGTAGAAGTTTTCGAAGCAGAAGTTGGTTGCCTCGATGTAACCCTCGGCACCACCGCAGTCGAAACGCTTGCCCTTGAACTTGTAGGCCATTACGCAGCCGTTCTGGGCTTGCTTCATCAGGGCGTCGGTGATCTGGATTTCACCACCCTTGCCTGGCTCGGTCTGTTCGATCAGGTCGAAGATGTCCGGGGTCAGGATGTAACGACCAATGATCGCCAGGTTGGACGGCGCATCTTCCGGCTTTGGCTTCTCGACCATGCTGTGTACGCGGTAGATGTCGTCGCGGATCATCTCGCCGGCAATGACGCCGTACTTGCTGGTTTCTGCCGGATCGACTTCCTGGATGGCGATGATCGAGCAGCGGAACTGCTTGTACAGCTTGACCATCTGGGTCAGTACGCCGTCGCCTTCGAGGTTGACGCACAGGTCGTCCGCCAGCACCACGGCAAACGGCTCATCGCCGATCAGCGGACGACCGGTCAGGATCGCATGACCCAAGCCTTTCATTTCAGTCTGACGGGTGTAGGAGAACGAGCACTCGTCCAACAGCTTGCGGATACCGACCAGGTATTTCTCTTTGTCGGTGCCCTTGATCTGGTTTTCCAGCTCATAGCTGATGTCGAAGTGGTCTTCCAGGGCACGCTTGCCACGGCCGGTCACGATGGAGATCTCAGTCAGACCAGCATCCAGAGCTTCTTCGACGCCGTACTGGATCAGTGGCTTGTTTACCACCGGCAGCATTTCTTTGGGCATGGCTTTAGTCGCTGGAAGGAAGCGAGTACCGTAACCGGCTGCTGGGAACAAGCATTTCTTGATCATATAAGTCCTTGAAAGGGCTGTGTGTACGAGTTTCGGCGCAGTCTAATCAGGCGGCGTGCACCTTACAATGCCCCGCACTGGCTAACCGATGTCAACATAGAGAAATATTCTGGCGGATAGTTCAATCCGCACGCAGAAGCTGCGCATTCAGCGTAGCCCAAAGATTCAGGAACACCGCATCGACCCGCGCCCGTTTGCCCGTTTCCCGTTATCATGACGCCTTTGAACCAGCCAACGAGGCCGCTAGATGTCCGCAGCAAAAATCATCAACGGGTACACCGTCGCCAAGGCAAAAGATGGCCAGTGGCATATCACCGCCGCCAACGGCGAAGATGTGTCCGGTCCATTGCCCACTGAAGCGATGGCGATTGAGGTAGCCGCGGTGCTTGATTACACGCCTCCTGCACCGAAGCGTCGCGGCAAGGATCAGGACTGATCAGCTGTAACGCATCCAGAGCCCTGCCATAGTGCGGGGCTTTTTTTGAACATGAAGATGTGGCCAATCGCTATAACCTTTTCATGCTGGCGCTGTCATAGCGTCTAGCCCTCTCCTTCCGAAGACGACATCGCCATGAACACCCGTACGCTGCACAGCATGCTGCCCCTGTTAGCACTTCTGGCCCTGGCCGGCTGCGCCAGCTCTCAACCCACTTATCTGGACAACGGCGAACAAGGGTTGAGTATCGATTGCTCCGGCGAGGCCAACTCCTGGGCAACCTGTTATGAAAAGGCTGACGCCTCCTGCGCCGGCACCGGCTATCGCATCGTCGGAACCGATGGCACACCGGCGTCCAAGGAAAGCGACAAAACGCTGGGTATCGATGTCGGCAACTACAAGAACCGTAGTGTCGTGGTGGTCTGCAAGTAAGTTCTACATGTGAATTTCGGCGAACTTGATCCCTAGCCCGCGAACGACCTCAATCAGGTCATCCAGACGGCCAAACGATTCGACTTCGTCGTTTTCATCCACCAGAAAATAACTGCGCCCGGCGCTCTTCTTGAAAAACACGATCCATTCACCCGAATTCGCCGGGTTCTGAATCACATGGGTGGCCGCGATCAGCCCCTCTTTATGGCGCTCGCGCACCTGTTCTCGCTTCATGCACATCTCCAGAAATGACAATGCCGCCCAGGCGTGACCTGGACGGCATCAATACCGATGACTGACAGTTTATCAGCCGGAAATGCACACCGTGGCGGCATTGCGCACATCCCTTGGACGTATCGGCACGTTGGACATGCGCTCGTGCAACTTGATGCTGCTGCCGCCGGAGCGGTCCTCAATGTCAAACACCGCTGCCGGGCCGGACGACAACTTCCCTGGCACGATCACCCGAACCCCGTCCTTGTGCGGCTCCATTTGCAGGGCCCCGCGGCTTTGCGCCAGCTTGTCGGCCAGACACTGTGCGTACTCGTGGGGTTTCTTGCCGGAAATGACGCTCATGGTCGGCAGTGTTTCATTGATTTCCGAAACACTTGCGCAACCACCCATCGCCAATGCCAACGGCACAAAGACCACACCCCACTTCATACAGAATCTCCTATAAAGACCCTCGGACAGCGTGAATGCCGTTTTTCTCCGAGGCTCATTGCATTTAACGCACATGAAATCGCGAATAACTGTTTTTAATTGTCAAAGCGGCGCCCGACGGCCGGATAATAACCTGTCCGGGCTGATAAACTGCGCCAATCGACCCTGCTATCGTTTTGATTTTGTAGAAAAAGCCCTTCTGGAGGCGCCCATGAAATTTATTCACCAGCGCGAGCACCTCAACGAAGACGACATCGTCGTCATCCAGTGCTCACAAACCTGCAACATCCGTCTGATGAACGACGCCAACTTCCGCAGCTTCAAGAACGGCGGCCGTCATACCTATCACGGCGGCGCGTTCGACACCTTTCCGGCCCGCATTACCGCGCCGAGCACCGGGTTCTGGAACATCACCATCGACACCGTCAACCGCCGTGCGATCAGCGTGACCCGCAAGCCGACCCTGACGCACTCGATCAAGATCATCCGTCGCTCCAGCTCGAAACTCAGCTGATCGGCTCCCTTAACGCAATCAGGTAAGCATGACCGTGGCCCAAACGACCAAATACGTCATCAAGTACAAACTGAACGGCGAACGCCGCTTCGAATTCGCCCAGCTGGAAAACGGCACGCCGGAAGAAGCCAAGGCTGCGCTGAATGCCCTGCACGGCCAAAGCGAAGACGTGATCAGCGACATCAGCGTCAGCAAGGCGTTGTAAGACGCGGGTGACAATTCGACCGCAAGCGCCGGAGTGTTCCGGCCTGGCGGGCTGCCTAGACTGATCACCTGGACGCAAGCCAAGGAATCAGTATGCCGATGTCACCCGACTCTCCCCTCGACGCGCTCGACTGGGTCGCACTGGAACAACAGCTGGATCAGGATGGTTGCGCCATCATCCGTTCGCTGTTGCGCCCGCAAACCTGTGATCGCCTGAGTGCGCTATACCCGCAAAACGAACCGTTCCGCTCACAGGTGATCATGGCCCGCCACGGTTTCGGTCGCGGCGAATACAAGTATCTGCGCTACCCGTTGCCTGCATTGGTGGAGCGCCTGCGCAATGCGCTTTATCCGCGCCTTGTTCCCCTGGCCAATCGCTGGCATGAACGAATGGGCTTGCCGCAACGCTTTCCACCCCTGCACAGCGAGTTTCTTGCACGCTGTCATGCCGCCGGTCAACTGCGGCCTACCCCGCTCTTGCTGCAATACGGCCCACAGGACTACAACTGTTTGCATCAGGACCTGTACGGCGAACATGTCTTCCCGCTGCAAGTCGCGATTCTTCTGTCAGAACCTGGCGAGGATTTCAGCGGCGGTGAGTTTGTCCTGACCGAACAACGCCCGAGAATGCAGTCTCGCCCACTGGTGATGGACCTGAAGAAAGGCGACGCGCTGATCTTTGCCGTCAACCAACGCCCGGTCAAAGGCGTGCGCGGCGACTATCGGGTCACCATGCGCCACGGTGTCAGCCGCCTGCACAGCGGAAAACGGCATACTCTGGGCATCATTTTTCACGACGCTACTTGACCATCATGCACACCCACTTCGATCTGTTCGCCGACACCGAATCCGAGCAGCCCCGACGCGCTGAGCAGATCGGCGAACAATCCTGGGTGCTGCGCGGCTTCGCCCTTCCCCGTATCGAACAATTATTGCCGGCTCTGAAATCGGTCATCGAACGCGCCCCGTTGCGGCACATGATGACGCCCGGCGGCTTCAGCATGTCAGTGGCCACCAGCAGTTGCGGAGCGCTTGGCTGGATCACCGACCGCAGCGGTTACCGTTACTCGGTCGATGACCCTCTCAGCCACCAGCCTTGGCCGGAGATGCCCGAAGTCTTTCGCGACCTGGCGCAGACAGCGGCGAAGCAAGT
This sequence comes from Pseudomonas sp. GW821-FHT11G12, assembly GCF_058808055.1. NCBI lineage: Bacteria > Pseudomonadati > Pseudomonadota > Gammaproteobacteria > Pseudomonadales > Pseudomonadaceae > Pseudomonas > Pseudomonas sp. GW821-FHT11G12. Next base: position 961,627 of record NZ_JBXARH010000001.1, on the reverse strand, counting down.
CGGATTTTCCGATTTCATACCGGACTCCTGCCTGATCAACCGCTATGTCCCCGGCGCGAAAATGTCTTTGCATCAGGACAAGGACGAACATTCCTACACCGCACCGATCGTTTCTCTGTCATTGGGTTTGCCCGCCATGTTCCTTTTCGGTGGTTTCGCCCGCAGCGACAGGAGCCAGCGCATTCCACTGCTGCACGGCGACATGGTGATCTGGGGTGGCGTTGATCGGCTGCGCTACCACGGCGTCCTGCCGATCAAGTACGGCCGGCATCCGCAGTTGGGCGAACAGCGTTTCAACCTGACGTTTCGCACCGCCGGATAACCGCGCAAAGTTTGACCGCAAGGGCCGGAGTGTTACGGTTGGCGGCACTGGTTAACCTGAAATTCAACAGGTCAACGGACTCTCCATCATGAAAACGCTTTCGACCCCGCTGAACATTGAAGACGATCCACGCTGGTCCGCCGTCGTCGCCCGCGACCCACGGGCGGACGGTCAATTTGTCTACGCAGTGAAAACCACTGGCATCTATTGCCGTCCTAGCAGCCTGGCGCGTTTGCCTAAGCCGCAGAATGTCGAATTCTTCGACACCGCCGAAGAGGCCGAAGCAGCGGGTTATCGCCCCAGCAAACGGGCGAGCAAGGATCAAAGCGACGTGGCCGCACAACATGCCGCAACGGTAGCCGCTGCGTGCCGACAGATCGAAACCGCGGAAACCCTGCCAGCGCTCAACGAACTGGCGGATGCCGCCGGCCTGAGCTCATTCCATTTCCATCGGGTATTCAAAGCCGCCACCGGCCTGACGCCCAAGGGTTACGCCGCGGCGCACCGCTCACGCAGAGTGCGGCAACGGTTGGCGGATGGCGACTCGGTGACCGACGCGTTGTACGACGCCGGCTTCAACTCCAACAGCCGTTTCTATGAAGCCGCTGACCAGTTGCTGGGCATGAAGCCCGGCGACTTCCGGGCCGCCGGGCAAAACAACGACATTCGTTTTGCGGTCGGCCAATGCTCGCTCGGCGCCATTCTGGTGGCACAGAGTGATCGAGGAATTTGCGCGATTCTGTTGGGGGACGATCCCCATCAACTGGTCTGCGACCTGCAGGATCAGTTTCGCCGGGCCAACCTGATCGGAGCCGACGCCGAGTTCGAACAACTGATCGCCCACGTCGTCGGCTTCATCGAAGCACCGGCCATCGGTCTCGATCTGCCACTGGATGTACGGGGCACCGCGTTTCAGGAACGGGTCTGGCAGGCGCTGCGCGAAATACCGGTTGGCAGCACCGCCAGTTATGCCGACATCGCCCAGCGCATCGGCTCGCCAAAAGCGGTTCGGGCCGTGGCTCAGGCCTGCGGTGCCAACAGCCTTGCGGTGGCGATCCCTTGCCATCGCGTGGTCCGCAGCGACGGCAACCTTTCGGGCTATCGCTGGGGCGTGGAGCGCAAGCGTGAGTTGTTGTCCCGGGAAACGCAGCCTTAGCGGATGCCGATGTAAATCGACACTGACTCGGGGCCGAAATAAGCCTCGAAGTCAGTGGCATAACGTCGCTGAATCTGCGGATTGGCTTCGAAGTGCTTCCAGATCCGGCCCCAAGTGGCAATGACCGCATCGGGCAATGCGCCATGTCCCTGGAACACCAGATACTCGCCGCTTTCGATCCGAATGGTTTCGAAATCCGTCTGCGGATTGACGACGGCAACACCCGCCGTCACATCGAATGCCCCCGAAGCATCCGATTCATAGGCCGAGTACACCCCGTAAATCGGCGACTCGGTCAGCTTGCCGGGAATGGCCTCCGCCAGGTTCTTGCCGAAGAATTGCCCCCACATCGGGCCGATTTTCGCGGTCTCGGCCTTGTGTTCTGCGGCGTTGGTGGTGCGAACGCGCAAGCCTGAAACCGTGAACGACTCAACGTGCTGTTGTTGTAGATCCATCGAAGTGCCACTCCCTTTTTTTGAAGTGCGGCCCGGCAGGTCCGCGATGGCGCTTAATGTGTCAGCGATTGACGTCCACGACAACCCGTCCGCGCAGCTGCCCGGCGAGCAACTTTGGGGCCGCTTCGATGGCTTCGCTGAGACCGATTTCGTGGCTGATCAGCGGCAACAGGGAAAAATCCAGATCCTTGGCCAGACGTTCCCACGCCTCGATTCGACGCGCTTTGGGCTGGGTCACGCTGTTGATTCCGGCCAGCGTCACACCACGCAAGATGAAAGGCGCCACCGACGCCGGGAAATCCATGCCCTGAGCCAGACCGCATGCCGCGACAGTACCTTCGGCGCGGGTGCTGGCGCAGGCGTTGGCCAATGTGTGGCTGCCGACCGAATCGATGACCGCTGCCCAACGTTCCTTCGCCAGTGGCTTGCCGGGCTCGGACAAGGTCGCACGATCAATGATTTCGCTGGCGCCCAATTGCTGCAGATATTCATGCTCCGACACCCGCCCGGTGGACGCCACCACGCGATAGCCAAGCTTGTGCAACAAGGCGATTGCAAAGCTGCCGACCCCACCATTGGCACCCGTGACCAATACTTCGCCCTGCTCCGGCGTCACGCCATTACGCTCCAGCGCCATGATGCACAGCATCGCCGTGTAGCCCGCCGTGCCAATGGCCATGGCTTGCGCGGCGGAAAACGCCTTGGGCAGTGGAATCAGCCAGTCGCCGTTAAGCCGCGCTTTCTGGGCCAGACCGCCCCAGTGATTTTCACCCACGCCCCAACCATTGAGCAGCACCTGATCGCCGACCTTATAGTCGGGATGCGAACTGACCTCGACCGTACCGGCCAGATCGATCCCCGGCACCATCGGAAATTTGCGCACCACCGGGCTGCTGCCGGTAATCGCCAGCCCGTCCTTGAAGTTGAGCGTGCTGTACGCGACTTGCACCGTCACATCGCCTTCAGGCAACTGCTGCTCGTCGATTTTCTGCAAGCTGGCGCGATAACCGCTGTCGTCTTTGTCGATCAGAATGCCGTTGAACATGATTGCCTCTCAGGAAATGAATTCAGGATCTCGTGGCATTCAAATAGCACACTGCAACATTTTGCCCCACTCGACCTTCCGCCAATCGCTGAAACCGCCGGATGATTCCGGATCGGCCGGCTATGCTCTTTCGACGGCTTCCACTTATCCCCGAGAAGCCCTTGTCGATGGAGCTGACAATGTCCCGCGCCCGCCCTTTTCTTGCCTGGCTGATGCTCTGTCTGTTGGCATTCAATACCGCTTGGGCGGCGCCTGCGGCCAAGACGGCAGACGCCACTGCCGTTGAGCCGACATGGCCGCAAGTCATCACCAGCGGCAAGTCAAAACTCACCGTGTATCAGCCGCAGCTCGACAGCTGGGACGGCTACACCTTGCAGGCCCGCGCCGCCGTAGAAGCAACCGATGCTGCCGGCAAGTCGACTTATGGCATCGTCCAGTTCAGCGCTCACACGCTGGTCGACAAGGCCACTCGCTGGGTCATGCTCGACCAATACAAAATCATCAAGGCTGATTTCCCTGCAGACGCCAGCCAGGCAGGGATGTGGATCACGACACTGCAAAACGATGCGGCCAAGCGCAAGAAAACCATTTCACTCGATCAATTGGAAGCTGCCGTTGGCGTACTGACCGCCGAACAGAAAGCCGACACCGCGCCCCTGGAAAACACGCCACCGACCATCCTCAGCTCGGACGTGCCGGCCTTGCTTGTCTATATCGACGGTGAGGCTGCGTATCGCCAGGTCGACGGCACCGGATTGCAACGGGTGATCAACACCCGCCCTCTGCTGCTCAAGGACGCCCAGGGCAAACATTATCTGCATGTGTTCGATGGCTGGATGGTTGCCGATCAATTGTCGGGGCCCTACGCCCTGCTCTCATCGCCTCCAGCGGATCTGGAGAAAGCCAAGAAAGCGGCGATCGAGAGCCGGCAGGTGGATCTGCTCACCGGGCAAAGCGATCCGAAGGACAAAGTACCGAGTCTGGCCAAACCGCCGCAGCCGAAGATCTTCGTGGCCACGACCCCGACCGAACTGATCGTCACCGACGGCGCGCCACAGTGGCAGCCGATCCAGGGAACGCAATTGCTGTATGTCAGCAACACCACCGGGCACATCTTCAAGGAAATCGGCGACCAGAACAGTTATGTGCTGATCTCCGGTCGCTGGTTCCGCGCCGGTGACATGAACGGCCCGTGGACATTTACCCCGGCGGACAAACTGCCAGCAGACTTCGCCAACATCCCCGACGACAGTCCGAAAGAAAACGTCAAAGCCTCGGTCGCGGGCACGTCTCAATCCAAGGAAGCAGCCATTGCCGCCACCATTCCGCAGACGTCGGCAATCAAGAAAAGCGCGGTAAAAATGACGGCGCCACAATTTGACGGTGAGCCTCAACTCAAAGCCATCAGCGGGACCCCGCTTCAATATGTGATCAACAGCGCCACGCCGATCATTCGGGTCGACAACGACAGTTGGTACGCCGTGGAGAACGGCATCTGGTTCATCGCCACGGCAGTGACCGGGCCATGGACCGTCGCCAGCTCAGTGCCAGCGGTGATTTATTCGATACCGCCGAACTCGCCGATGCACTACCTCACTTACGTCAAAGTCTATGAGTCCAGTGGTGACACGGTCGTCGTCGGCTATACCCCGGGCTACCAGGGATCGACGCTGGATCCGGCGACCGGTGTTGTGGTCTACGGCACCGGCTATCCGTACACGCCATGGGTTGGCAGCGTCTGGTACGGACCGCCGGTGACTTACGGCTTTGGCGTCGCCATTCGCTACACGCCGTGGACTGGCTGGACCTTCGGCTTCGGGTTCGGCTGGAGCTGGGGCGGCAGCACTGCCGCCATGGGTTGGGGATGGGGCGCCTATCCATGGTGGGGCAATTACGGATGGGGTTACGCGTGGGGGCCGCACCTGTATCCGGCGCCGCTGGCCTGGGGCGGCGCAGCCTACGGCTATCACGGCGGCGCCGTGGCCTGGGGCCCGGGCGGCTGGGCCGGTACTACCGGCAACATCTACCGGCAATGGGGTGATCGGGCGACCGTCAGCCGCTATGGCGCAGGCTACAACGCCTGGACCGGCAACCGCTGGGCTGGCCAGGTCGGTTCCTCCTACAACTCACGGACCGGGATTGCGACCGCCGGCCAGCGTGGGGCGGTACACAATGTCTACACCGGCAACTATGCAGCCGGCCGCAGCGGTGAAGTGGTCGGACCGAACGGAGGTGCAATCGCCGGGGGCCGGGTGACGGCAGGCAACGCTCGCAATGGCACTCAGGTAACGGCCAATCGTGGCGCCGTTTACAACCCGAACACCGGCAATACCACGCAATACGGCGGGATTCACGGACGCAACAGCGGCGCCGCGCGGGTTGGCGACAATGTTTACGCCGGGCATGACGGCAACGTCTACAAGAAAACCGATGATGGCTGGCAGTCGATGGTCAAGGGGGGCGCAACCCGCGCACCGGCCAACAACAATGCTCAGTTACAGAACCTCAATCGCGACTCCGCGGCGCGTAACGTTGGCAATCAGCGTCTGAACAACTTCCACAACTCTTCGCAGTTCATGAACCATTCATTCGGCGGAGGAGGCGGTGGTGGACTTCATCGACGCTGACCCGAATCCCGCGAGGCTACAAATCTCGGCTGGCCCTGCACCCGGTTTTGCTGGTAAAAAAACCGGCTTCAGCTTCCCTGCCCTGCTTTGTCCTTCGGAGTCTTTTCCATGAACCAATGGCCAGATACGCGCATTCTTGACCTGCTCGGTATCGAATTGCCGATCATCCAGGGCCCGATGGCCGGTGCCACCAACTCGTCGATGGTCATTGCCGTGTGCAACGCGGGCGGTTTGGGATCAATGCCGGCAGCGATGTTGAGCATCGAGCAATTGCGCGAAGAACTGAAGGCCATCCGCCAGGGCACTGACAAACCTTTCAACGTCAACTTCTTCTGCCACCAGCCACCGGCCGCCGATGAACAGCGGGCGCGGGACTGGAAGAATCTGCTGGAGCCCTACTACCGCGAACTGGGTGCCGACTTCGATGCGCCGACGCCGGTATCCAACCGAGCGCCGTTTGATGGGGCGGCTTGCGAAGTGCTGGAAGAGTTTCGCCCTGAGGTGGTGAGTTTCCACTTCGGCCTGCCGGAAAAGTCCCTGCTGAACCGGGTCAAGGCCACCGGTGCGAAAATCCTGTCTTCGGCAACCAACGTCGATGAAGCCATCTGGCTGGAACAGAACGGTTGCGATGCAATCATCGCCATGGGCTACGAAGCCGGAGGCCATCGGGGCATGTTCCTCAGCGATGACCTGAGCAGCCAGGTCGGAACCTTTGCCCTCGTTCCGCAAATCGTCGACGCGGTCAAAGTGCCGGTGATTGCTGCCGGTGCGATCGCCGATGCGCGAGGCGTTGCAGCGGCGTTCATGCTCGGAGCATCTGCTGCTCAGGTCGGAACGGCTTATCTGTTTACACCAGAGGCCAAAGTCAGTGCCTCTCATCACAAGGCGCTGCGCACGGCGAAAGACAGTGAGACCGCTATCACCAACCTGTTCACCGGACGTCCGGCACGGGGAATTCTGAATCGAGTGATGCGTGAAGTGGGGCCAATGTCGGACAAAGCGCCGGCGTTTCCCTTGGCCGGCGGTGCCCTGATGCCATTGCGCGCCAAGGATGAGGCTGACTTCAGCAATCTCTGGGCCGGTCAGGCGTTTACGTTGGGCAAGGAGTTGAGCAGTGCTGAATTGACTCGCCAACTCGCCGAAGGAGCGCTCGCGAAACTGGCTCGGTAAAAAAGCACGGCAGACTGAGGGATTTCATGCCCTCACCTGCCTGCCTGAAACCAGCACTTTCCGTTTAGAGGCATTTCGCTATATATTCAGCTATATAGCGATTCACCCCCTCGCATCGGCGCAGTCTACCCCTCCAACAATAACTGCCCACTGCACTTGCCAACAACGGAGCTGTTACATGACCATTCGTGCCTCACGTTTTGCCCCTGCCCTGCTCGCGGTATTCGCCATCGGCGCCGCTCAGGCTGACGAAGTGCAAGTCGCCGTCGCGGCCAACTTCACTGCACCGATCCAGGCGATCGCCGCCGATTTCGAAAAAGACACCGGGCACAAACTGGTCGCGGCCTATGGCGCCACCGGACAGTTCTACACCCAGATCAAGAACGGCGCGCCGTTCGAAGTGTTCCTCTCGGCTGACGACACCACCCCTGAGAAACTGGAAAAAGAAGGCGACACCGTCAAGGGCTCGCGCTTCACCTACGCCATCGGCACGCTGGCGCTATGGTCGGCCAAAGAAGGTTACGTCGACGCCAAAGGCGACGTTCTGAAGAAAAACGAATACCAACACCTTTCCATCGCCAACCCGAAAGCTGCGCCTTACGGCCTGGCTGCCACCCAGGTGCTGGAAAAGCTGAAATTGACTGATGCAAACAAAGCCAAAATCGTCGAAGGCCAGAACATCACTCAGGCTTATCAGTTCGTTTCCACCGGCAACGCTGAACTGGGCTTCGTTGCCCTCTCGCAGATCTACAAGGACGGCAAGGTCAGCAGCGGCTCGGCCTGGATCGTTCCGGCGAGCATGCACGACCCGATCAAACAGGACGCCGTCATCCTGAACAAAGGCAAAGACAACGCCGCCGCCAAGGCGCTGGTTGAATACCTCAAAGGCCCAAAAGCCGCTGCGGTGATCAAGTCCTACGGTTATCAGCTGTAAATGTCGCTGACGAGTGCCGATTTCGCGGCGATCTGGCTGACCCTGAAACTGGCGTCCCTGACCACCGCGATCCTGCTGGTCATCGGCACTCCGATTGCCCTGTGGCTGTCGCGCAGCCAATCCTGGTTGCGCGGCCCCATCGGGGCAATTGTCGCCCTGCCTCTGGTACTGCCGCCGACCGTCATCGGTTTTTATCTGTTGCTCGCGCTCGGGCCCAATGGCTTTCTTGGGCATTTCACCCAGTGGCTGGGGCTCGGCACACTGACGTTCAGTTTCACCGGACTGGTCATCGGCTCGGTGCTCTATTCCATGCCCTTTGTGGTGCAGCCGTTGCAAAACGCTTTTTCCGCCATCGGCACTCGCCCCCTGGAAGTGGCCGCCACCTTGCGCGCCAATCCATGGGACACTTTTTTCAGCGTCATCCTGCCGCTCGCACGTCCCGGTTTCATTACGGCGGCGATCCTGGGTTTCGCCCATACCGTCGGCGAATTCGGCGTTGTACTGATGATCGGCGGCAATATTCCCGACAAGACCCGGGTGGTCTCGGTACAAATCTACGACCACGTCGAAGCCATGGAATACTCACAAGCACATTGGCTCGCCGGTGCGATGCTGGTGTTTTCGTTTCTGGTGTTGCTGGCGCTCTATTCCAGCCGCAAGTCGCGCGCAGGCTGGAGTTGATCGATGATTGAAGCACGCTTGAAACTCGCTTACTCCGGCTTCGGCCTGGATGTTGACCTGCACCTGCCCGGTCGTGGCGTGACCGCATTGTTCGGACAATCAGGCTCAGGCAAGACCACCTGCCTGCGTTGCATTGCCGGACTGGAACGGGCTTCGCACGCCTTTGTGCAAATCAACGACGAAATCTGGCAGGACAGCGAGAAAGGCATTTTCGTCCCGCCGCACAAACGTGCGCTCGGCTATGTCTTTCAGGAAGCGAGCCTGTTTCCTCACCTCTCGGTACTGGCCAACCTGCAATTCGGCCTCAAACGGATTGCCAGGAATCAACGCCGGGTCGACATGGCACAGGCCACCGAACTGTTGGGAATCGGCCATTTACTGGAGCGTCATCCGCAGCATTTATCCGGTGGTGAACGTCAGCGCGTCGGCATCGCCCGGGCGCTCTTGACCAGTCCGAAACTGTTGCTGATGGACGAGCCGCTCGCGGCCCTCGACAGTCAGCGCAAAAGCGAAATCCTGCCTTACCTGCAACGGCTGCACGACGAACTCGATATCCCGGTTCTGTATGTCAGTCATGCCCAGGACGAAGTCGCGCGCCTGGCCGACCACCTGGTGCTGCTCGACAACGGCAAAGCGCTGGCCAGCGGTCCGATCGGCGAAACCCTCGCTCGCCTGGATCTGCCACTGGCAATGGGCGATGACGCCGGAGTGGTGATCGAGGGGCAGGTTATCTCCTACGATCACAACTACCAATTGCTCTGCCTGCAATTGCCCGACACGTTACTGAGCATTCGCGTGACCCACTCCCCCATGGAAGTCGGTCAGACGCTGCGCTGCAAAGTGCAGGCTCGCGATATCAGCCTGACCCTGCAAAACACTGAGCACAGCAGCATCCTCAATCGCCTGCCGGTCACGGTGGCCAGCGAAATGCCTGCCGACAATGCCGCTCATGTGCTGATCCGCCTTGATGCGGGCGGCACGCCTCTGCTGGCAAGAATCACCCGGTATTCGCGGGATCAGTTGGGCGTGCATGCGGGTCAACAATTGTGGGCGCAGATCAAGGCTGTCGCGGTTCTGGCTTGAATCGGTCGGCACGACTGCCATGGCATGCGGTCAATCGCTGTAACAGCCTGATTGCCGCCAAGGATTCCCGCCATGCCCGATACCGCGCTGACCGATGTGTTGCCTTCGGACCTGCATTACGTCGATGACACCCAGCCCGGGCTCACCCGCAAAAATCTGCGCGGCAAGTTCTGCTACTTCGACACAGCTGGTCAGCGCATCAGTGATCCTGACGAAATCAAACGCATCAACGCGCTGGCCGTGCCGCCGGCTTACACCGATGTCTGGATCTGCGCAGACCCTCGCGGCCACCTGCAAGCCACCGGTCGCGATGCTCGCGGGCGCAAACAGTACCGTTATCACCCGCGCTGGCGCGAGGTCCGTGATGCCGACAAATACTCGCGACTGCGCGAGTTCGGCATCGCGCTGCCGAAGTTGCGCAAACAACTGGAAACACTGTTGGCGGCGCCAGGGTTCAGTCGCGACAAAGTCATGGCCACGGTGATCACTTTGCTCGATGCCACGCTGATCCGCGTCGGCAATACCCAATACGCGCGGGACAACCGGTCGTACGGGCTGACCACCCTGCGCAGCCGGCATGTCGAGGTCAACGGCAGCGCGATCCTGTTCCAGTTTCGCGGCAAAAGCGGTGTCGAACATCAGATCACGGTAAAGGACCGACGCCTGGCGCGGATCATCAAGCGCTGCCTGGAAATCCCGGGGCAGAATCTGTTCCAGTATCTGGATGAACATGGCGAGCGGCACACCGTCAGCTCTTCAGACGTCAACACCTACCTGCAAACCCTGACCGGTGCGGACTTCACCGCCAAGGACTACCGGACCTGGGCCGGCAGCGCCCTCGCCCTGGCAGTGTTGCGGGAGTTGCAATGGGAGTCGGAAACCGAAGCCAGGCGGCATGTGGTGGAGATGGTCAAGGGTGTGGCGCGGCAACTGGGCAACACGCCGGCGGTGTGCCGTAAATGTTATATCCACCCGGCCGTGGTGGAGCATTTCATGCTGGGCGCGCTGGCCGAGCTGCCAAAACCTCGGGTGCGCAAGGGGCTGCGCGCCGAGGAAGTTGCACTGGCCATGTTCCTGGAACGGATGACCACCCTGACCTGAGCGTCTGCAACCGACGAACTGACCTGTCTATTTTTTGCACGATTTGTCAGGCCTTCTATAGTTGATCTGACACGAATCAACTGCGGTGACGCCATGGAAGACATTTTCGTCGTGAAGCGTTGCAACAAGATCATCATTCACGGTCGCCGCGCCGGAGAAAGTCTCCATGAACCTGCCGAAGCCACCGGTTGGTACCGCATCAGTGACACGCGTACCGGCGGCTTCATCGGGGATGGCTACGATCTGGAAGAGGACGCCCGGCGAGAATGCCTGCGGCTTAACGCCGCCAGCTCGCGGGTGACGGTCAGCGAGTCTTCGGGCTGATAGCTGTCATTTACGGGTCTATACTCAAACCAGCTGAAGGAGCAGCGCCCCAACGGCAGAGAGCTCGCGCTTCGCGGGCTTTTTGCTGCCACAGAGCGGTTTGTTGAACGGAGGTGTTCCATGTCCGAAAGAGAGTCCATCACCACTCTCCTCACCTTGCTCGATGCCCGGGAGGCACGCCTCGCCGCGGCCTGCAAAGAGATCGCCGACTGGGTCGATCATCAAGGCGGGCACCCGACCGCGCTGCGCATTCGCGATCGTTTGAACGACATCGAAAAGGATGCTCCGCTGATTCGCAGCACCCTGTCGTCGCTCAAACCTGTAGACCGGCCGCTGCCACGCTTCAGGTGATTCGCTGATTGGCGCAATGCTGCAAAAAAGAACGTCCTTGGTGGTGAGAGGTCAAACCCTCTACACGTCACCAAGGAGGCGTCTCATGGTCATTCACTTCAAAGTCGACGGGCATCTGGCCTGTGGTCACAAGGGCAACAACCTCAGTGCCAGCCCCGAGCTCAATCGCGTCAAATGCCGCAGCTGCCGCAACACAGATGCTTATAAAAACGCACGCAAAGACCAACGTAATGCTGCGCGCCGGCTCTCTCGCCATGCAAAAGCAACGCACCATGCATCCAGTTGGCGCTCGGAGTGGATCGAGCGACTGACCGCGATGGCTGGCCTTCAGCGCTTGCCGAGAGGATTTGCCGGGCAGGCGTTTGTCTGAGCACGAAAAAATGGGCCGGTTCAGTCGGCCCTTTTCAGTAAGTGACAACAAACTACCCCAGCAGTGAGAAACTAGAGAAGTCAGCGGGCTGAAGTGATTGCGCGGACTCAGTGAGATATGAGTCATATGGTCGCCGAGCGCGCGGAGCTGATATTTCATCCGGGCCTGGTACGGCAGTTCGGCATAAGTCCGCAACTGCTCGACTTCCCAGACCAAGCGCCCCCAAAAAAATCAGCCTTTGAAATCTTGGAAAAAGAAGAGGTCAAGGTCAGACTTACTCAGCTTTCGTGTCTTTATATACTTTCATCGCATATGCACCACCCGCCAGTGTTGCTCCCAAACCGACTAACGACCCACCTATCAGCTCGGCAATATTTAGTTCAACACTAATATCAACAGAATCTGCAAGCAACACTCTATAAATAGCAGAACACAAAAGCAGAAGAACAATAATAGCAGGCAATAAATACAAAAATGCCAAAAACCTATCCTCAGGAGTCAAACTCCACCAGCCTGCCCAATTTAATTTATATTTTCCGGAAGCCTTAGCAGTAGAATCCAAATCCAGCAGTTTTTTAAGACTTTCATCTATGCTATCAAGCCTACCCTCAACATTAGCCAACCTGTTCTCCTGCAATAATACTTTTTCTGAATCCCTTCGACACCCTTCAGCCACTTTCTCCTCGGCCACCCCGCCTTGAATGCGGACAACTTCCAACTTAAGCTTTTCTTTCAGGCAATCCACCACCAAAGAAAGCTCTTTATAGTTTTCATTGTATTTACTCTCCAGAAGGGTGTACCTGACATGGTCCCGCCCATCACGCTTAAGCAAGTCCACCTCAATCTTAAGGCGCGCCAACGACACTACTTTCTCATTTAGACTAACTTCTTCATCCATTTTCACACTCCAGTAATTGATCCAACTCAATGATTCTAGACCACGCCAGCGCCTCAACAGACATTTATAAGATAAATTCTTCTGCAAACGCCCACTGAAGTGCAGCCCTACCTTTCAAAATCAACCGCCGCATCGATAAAGACGAAGACATCTTAATAAATCATCCCCGATCTGCATTGTGCAACATTGTCTCCCCTGGGTAGACGTCCGCGCTCTGCCAATCCAGCCAAAACAAGCCATTCCAGACCAGCTAATCCGAACAACTGGATAAGGCCTTTAGCAAAATCAGTAATAACTCCTATAGCAACTATGTCCAGCACCGCTCTGCCGCCCAGTCTATAGATTCAATGCAAGTGTTATTTTTGCAAGCGAGATTTCTCAAGCCTGCCTGTCAACAGTTGCACATTTTTTGGGGGCTTTATCCTGGCCTTTAAATAATCTGACGCTGTGCCTCGAGAGTCGGGGAGTCAGAAAAGCGGTACAGACCTGTCCCAATCATCTTGATAAGGAAAGTCCTATGGCCCGTGCACCAAGATCCAAGTCGTCCATCCCGAAAAAAACACAGAACACGTCTAAACCGCTCTGCCAAAATCTACCCCGAACTGCGCGACAACTTTCCCCCTCCGTGACTGTAGACCCGCGCAGGAAAGCTGCCATTCTGGCGACATTCACCAAATGGGCTAACGGAACGGTTCTTCACTATTGTTTTTTTAACAAAGGATCTCGCTATGCGGTTCCGAAAGCTCAGGCGGATGCGATACGTGATGCATTCAAGACTTGGAAAGCGGTCGGCATAGGTCTTGAGTTCATGGAGGTTGGTCAACTGAGTGAAGCCGAAGTCCGAATTGGCTATTCGACCGCCGACGGGGTTTCTGCCTCTGCAGTCGGTCGCGACCTCCTGAATGTGCCGCTCACCGAGCCAACAACTGTGTATGGATGGGACCTCACAACACCCTACGGACGTGGAACCGCACTTCATGAGCTCGGGCATGTGCTCGGCATGGAACATGAACATCAAAACCCTTTTGCGGGAATCAAATGGCATGAGCAGGCGGTTTATGACTCATTAGGAGGCCCTCCAAACAATTGGGACCGTGCAACTACGTATCACAACATATTGGAAAAATTGACGCCGCAGCAAGTCAATGGTTCAACGTGGGACCCTGACTCAATCATGGAGTACGAGTTCGATTCAGGTCTAATCGACGAACCGCAACAATACGACATCAGCGGGCTTACTCCTCCGGGCGTGCTTTCGAATGGAGATAAGGAGTGGACTCGCAAGTGGTACCCACCATTGACGGGAAAACTGAAACAACTTGCCCATGCAGAGCCAGTAACCGTTGCGCTCGCCGCCGGAAAACAGATTGACTACACCATCGAACCTACAGAATCCAGAAGTTACCGTATCGAAACGAAGGGCGCCTCCGATTCGCTGCTTGTTTTGTTCGAAGAAATTAAAGGAGACCCACGATACTTAGCGGGAGACGATGATAGCGGCGAGGATCGAAACTCAACGATCACCTACAAACTCTTCAAAGGGCGAAAATACATTGTTAGAGTTCGCCTGTATTACCCTGGACTATCGGGAAAATTGACGCTGATGTATCTTTAAAGATATTCCATCGGGCCAAAAGTACCGTCCTTGATGCTTACAACGAACGGCGAACCAGATGCGGATAAGTGCAATAGATTCGCAGTCAAGCAGAGATCGAGGATGGTACTCATGATGCCGACTCTCCAAAACCATAGAAACTGTTGCGATTGCGGACATAACTGTCGAAGTGCGCTCTGGACTCTAGCCAGTAAGCCCTCATCGGCTCCAAGTTCCCACTTAAAGAAGCGACAGCCGCGGATACCGCCGCCGCGCCCTGCTGAAGCGCTGTCGTGATGCCACTTGAGGAAAGCGGGTCCACCGTCTGCAACGCATCACCGCAAGCTAACCAGTATGTCCCACCGGGGACGTCCAGCAGGGATGTGGACGCATTGGCCGCGCTTACGCCCGAGGCAAGCCACATGTCCTCATCTGACATCAGCGAGCGGATCTGGTAAGGAACTCGCTCCATGATTTTAGCCTCGGTCACCCGACCTGCAAGGCGGCCGTTGGTGTAGAAACACACATGTGCCTGGCCGGGTGAATCCGAGACAGCGAATACCCAACCATCCGCGACTGAAAACGTATGGACAACTCCCTCGGGCAAGCCATGAACCGGCCCCCTCACGCCGTAGGCGACAAGGTGGTCGAACGTCCGACGGCCGACACCTAATTTGCGCGCAAGCACTGCTGCTCGACCCGATGCATCGATCGCGAAACTGGCGTCAAGCACGAGCTCTTGCACTGGTCCGGTGAACTGAAGTTGCAGCCCCTGTCTCGTCGGGAGTACGCGATACAGTTCGTCGGCCTCGACGAAGGTAACCCCCTCTTCCGTCGCGCAAGCCCGCAACGCCCGCAACAGCTGCACCCTGCCCAGCATTATGTTTTTCGGAATACCGGGAGGGGGCGCACGACTCAGCATGGGAGACTCACCCCAGCGTGAGATGTACTCGCGAACTGGCGGTAGCTGGAGCTGACGGGCGTCGAGGCCGCAGTCGTGCAGTGCCCGCACGCCCTCCAGACTCAGGCACTCTGGCGCATCAAAGGCTCGTTCCCGGCCGGCTACAACAGTCACTGCAACGCCCAAATGGCGTGCCCGCAGTGCAGCCGAGAGTCCCGCAAAACCCGCCCCGACAATCAGTAGCATAGGACCATCAGTGCACGGCACCCATGCCGTGGGTGTGTATGTACAACCTCGGCCCCAGAGTCTTGAGCGGCGCAGCCACTTTGCCAAGAGCCCCTTCGTCAGGGATGGGACAGCCCGCAATCACCCACTCAATCACGATCTGTCGGCCGATGCGATTGTTAATGCGGGGGAAGCGGCGGTCGAGCGCCTTACCCATCGGCTTGTCGCCTCGAAGCATGTCCGCAACGAGTGGGCTAGCCGACGGGTCACCCGGGATGACCCACGTACCGACGAGCTTGCGCATCAGCTCCCGCATATCGTCGCCTTCGAAGAGTTTTGCGATGCTCGGACTACCATTCCCATCCGCGAGGTAGCGCGTATGTGCATGAACGCCTTCAGCGATCGACTTCATCTCGTATAGCAGGGCCTCCATCGCTTCGCCTTTTTCGAAGTAGCGTTTGGCGGTCCGTGTATCCCCTTCCCGCCCCAACCATTCAATCCAGTCGCGCCAGATTGCGAGATCTTCGACATTGAAAACCTGGTACATCGGCCCATTAAATGTGGTGAGGTGCTGCAGAAACTGGCTGGCGTCCGGCTGCCCCGCCACGAGCCATTTCGACTGAGCGAGCACGCTGCGAAACAGCTCCGGATCGTCGAAAAGGTCATTGATCCGGTATTGGCCGATACGATGCTGCATGTGGTTCTGTGAACCATAGGTCGCTTTGCGCATGATCATCTCGTCAAGTCGGGCAGCCGCGCTCCCCGTTCGGCGACGAGAGACGCCAAGGTCATCGCCGAACATGTCATTTCCGGCTACAGCAAATGCCACGTATCCGCGCCAGATGCGTTTCCATTGTGCCTGAACGGCCGCATCGCCGCCGTCGTGGCTAACATCGTCGAGGTAAAGCATGACTGCGTCCCGGGCCTTGGCACCGTGACCGTTGGAGGCATTGTCGATACCCACGTGCATCTGCCAGAAGTGACTGTCGATGCCCAGGTAGTCACGCCGCTTGATACTCGGTACTAAGCTAAGCACCTCCCACTCCAGAAACAGCGTCATACCCAGTAGCTCAGGCAGGAAGCGATCGGCATGCTGGGAGATGGCCAGTTGGAACACCGCCCCCGCGAACATGGATTCGTGGAACTGCGGGTCATTCGCATATTCGCGAGCAGCTAAGGGGTAGGTTTCGATACCGACGCTTCGCATTAGGCTCGTATAGAGATTGCCATGGTGCAAGGCGGGGTTGCCATTACCGATCTCGTCGCTCCAGACTTCGAACAGGAGTGCGCGAACCTTGTCCCCTGCCCCCGCAGCGGAAATATTGCGCAACCACACACCGTCGCTCTGATTGAACGGCCCCCTGTCCCGAAGTACCTGAAGTTCCGTATCGCGGTTTTGCGTGCGAGCCAGCCAGTAGATATCAGTGTTCTGTGCCCGAAACCGCATTATCTCGTATACCTCGTCCAGCTTCGCCTGGAACGTCTCCTTACTGTACTCAACGAATGTCTCCGGGTGGCTCTCGTCCAAGATACCCGTCTGATCGATAACAGATTGCGCGTAGTCGAGGAACTTGTTCGCCATGTCCAGCGCGCTGGAGACGAAATCCTGATGATTGTGGATGTTCATCAGCCAGTAAAAGCAGTCTCGCAAGCTCGCACCATGAAATTTATCGCGCCCCGTTTCTACGTGCACCACTAACGAGCTGCCATCACGCAAGACCTGGTGACGCTTTTCAACAAAGCCGAGGTCCTTCCACGCCGTCACCATTGCATTGTCGCCGTTGGTTCCAGTGTGGGTGAGATACATGGCATCAAATACCGCGTCCCTGAACTCCACCAGGGCATACTGCCAATATTCGAGACTGTCGCGAAGCACCTCGCCTCGTTGCCGCTTATCGACTTCATCTGTGGACCAGGGAAAGCTATTCAGTGTCTGCCTGAAGGACACGGCGGTCGCAGGGCTTGTGGTCGAGTCACCGCATTCACTGCGCACTGCACAAGCCTTGAAATAGTCCTGCAGGCTGCCCTGTGCATATTCGGAGTACGACTGCACAATCGCTTCCAGGCTCGCAGCGACTTTATTCTTTGTACTCTGCGCTGCGTCACTCCACACGGCGTGAAGGTCCGCAAGCGAATCGATTGCATAGGCGCGCACGAGTACAGGGTGATCCTTGCGGATATCCTTGATCGTCAGAACCGCCTCCGGCTGCGGTAGCCGAGGCAAAAAGCATCTACCTGCAAATCGGTCGCAGGCTTCCTGCAACAAGTACATTTGCCGCCACGGATTGACCCCATCTTCGAGGGTAGCACCGCTGAGAATCGCTTTCGCCCAGATCGTTGCGACCTTGTCCAAGTAACTAAAGCAGCTCTCGCCTTCCTTGGGTTCCGGAAGCATTTGTGAGAGTAGGAACGCACCGGGTGGCCGAGGTTGCGACGTGCCGACGCCACGATCCCACCGTTGGCGCTCACCAAGCATTCTCTCCAGCGCACTCGCAAGGTCGGCCGTATCAGCACGCGTAAACTCCTGGAATACTTTTTTGAAAGTATCCTCATGGATTACGTCGTCTGGTCGTTGCGCTGGCCACCAGTTTTGCTGACATTCAAAAAAATCCGCCTGCCATGGCAGCGCCATATATTTGCTGATGTCTCCCGCTTCGAGCACGCGGTCATCGAATCGGAAAGCCTCACAGTAGAGCCGGCTTTCGCGAACAATCGAGGTGATCTCGATACCGGGAAAGAAGGCGCCCCCGCAGCAGCCTTCGAGCACAGCCCTAGTCAGTAGCTCCGGTTCTGAATCATCGGGAAGACAGTTGCCCTCCTCGTCTTGCGATTCGTCCTTGCAGATGTAGACAGCTGCCGTACCTTCAGCTGTGGTGGTAGCGTGCCCGGCGGCCCATGCCTGCAGACGCCTCGTCTGCAAATAGGTCAGGGAAAGCCACGTTCCCGACTCACCATCGCTGCGCGTTCCTTCGTCGCCGGACAGGGGCGGCATATAGAGGCTGGTGGCCATACGGGCAGCAGCCTCCATCTCTTCGTCGCTGGGTATGTGGATGCCTGGACGACGATAAGAAGGCTTGCGCAACACCTTCATCACCGCTTCACCAATCATCGAGAGCCCTTTACCGGACGTTGCCTTCTCGAATTGCTCGAAGTCGTATGACTCACCGCGAAGGATGTCGCCAGGCCGGCCCTGACCGTGCCCCCTAAGCCCGAGCTTGCTTACCCACCGGTATCCCCCCATGCGGTCAAATATCGGCCATACATCCTTTCGAAGATCAGGCCGGTCCGGGTCCCGCAAGCGTGGGGTGGTCTTGTTGCACAGCCTGGGGTGGTCGTGTGCCACTTCCTCCATCACGTCGAACAACGTCACCAAGTCGCGAGTGTCTGGCGCGAAATCAGGCGGAGTGACAACTACCCAACTTGCGCCCTGAACCTCCACCGAATGGCGCGCCCCATCTTCTGCGCAAAGCACCACTTTGGCCCTGACAGGCCCGTCCGCGGTATCGTCGTGCCAGGAATCATTGTTCGCATAGTGAGTAATCCAGGCCTCGTAGGGATCGTCAAGAGCCCTGCCGTGTGCATCAACCGGTGCGGAAACACCGTGACCGCCCATTACAACGAGGCACCCCTGCTCATCTGTAGCAAGTTCTCCAAGATAAACATCGTGATTGTGGCGGAACTTGCCGATGAAACTCAGATTCTGCTTGTCGGGCTGATGTCGCCGGTTACTGCCACAAACAGAACGCTCCGGACTATGAATTTCGAACTCTTTGGCGTGCGCCATACTGGCCACCCACTTGCGCCCACAAGGTCCTCCCTCGACGAGCGCCATTAATCCCGACCCGGAGTCGTCGTCGCCATCAAGTTCGCAGTTGCGCAGCCTCAGCTTGCGACCCAAGTTATTCTCTGGCCATCCGACAGCCTCGAAGGCCGAAAGCGCACCGTGAGCTCCCGAGAAGTTGAACCACGCCGCCTTCTTGTTGGCGAGCTCGACGCTCCAGGTGATTTCCACACCTTCGCCGCACAGCTCCCCCAGCGACCGTCCCGCACTGTCGAAGGCATAGATATGAAACTTCGCGGCTTGCCGGCGTATGGCTCCAGACGCGTCCTTATAACTGAAAGGTGTACCTGAAGGCATACCAAAAATATGGGGCTCGCCACCAGGTTTCTCCGGAGCAATGAAAACGCCGTCGGCGGCCATGCTGTTGCCTACGCGCGCGATGCCCACAGGGGGATAGATCTTGCAGTACGCGATTTGATCGTGAAGGATTGGCATAAAACCTCCATCATGAACGAGATGACAGCAGCTACGGCAGAGCGTTGCTGGACGGATGATGTGGTGAGTTCGACACTGTAGGCATCGGGGTCAGTACAAACATCGACCAGACTATTCCGGTGCCTTTATCGGGATTCAATGGCGCCATGTCGGCACACAATCTGTTAAATGGCAGCTGGAACTCATCCCCAACGGCAGAGAATGCAAGGTGATCAATTAGGATACGAACTCCCTCAGGATCGTCGGGCGCCGCGCAAAAGTGACTGCGGATAGGCCAAGGCTGATGTCGCCTCTGCCGATAATCTGCATGTCGCTCCATTCGCGCGGCGTAGAAAAGCCGAACGGGTCGCGCTATCAGTCGACAGGACGCTCCAGATTGCCGACGCGGGGAGGCAAACTGCTGGGCTCCAAGCAAATTCAACAGAGAAACTGCGCACGCATTCGCCAGCGCCACCAAAGCGATAAAACGTGATGTCCTTTTCATGCCTCCACCTTTTATCGCACACCGTGTGATCTTCCTGATTGCAGGCTAGTTAGCTGTCTGTAGCGTAGTCTGTCATGAACCAATCCAACTGATATTTGATTCAGGCCCTGCATCCACGTAGAAGACAGTAGTACACCTGTAAACATTTTTCCTTTTCGAGATCAGACACTCGACTCCGCTGAGCAAAACTTTCCAGGCGTAGCAAGCAACCTTACGACCAGGAGCCACTCCATCACCTAATCTGCCATGAGTGTTCGTGATGCACGAGCGCGGTGTGCTCTGCGCTCGCACTATAGAAGATACCCCCTTGTTACAAGTGAGCCCTGACGTCAAAAGCAAGACCAACTGGCAGCAATGCACTTCCACCACTGCAATTGGCACGAACTCCAGACGCTTCTTCAGGTGGCCATTGAATGGCTTGCGAGCAACTCCCCATTCCACGTGGCGTGGCTAATTAGAGTTCCGCAGGGGAAGACGGAGGCCAAGCGAAATATCGAAGCCAGGGGCGAACTGGCAGCATCATGCAGAACAAGGATCAATTTAGGAATATTACTGCAGTAGTAACCGAGTCGTACGTTCGGAATCGCCGGAGTAAAGAGATCATGCCCACGAAGTGAATTGCGGACCAATGTCAAAATTGCGACCCAGAAACAAACAAGGGTTTGCATCAGCTTTCGCCCGCAAACCCTTGATTCAAGATGGTGCCCGAAGCCGGAATCGAACCGGCACGCCCTTACGAGCGGGGGATTTTAAGTCCCATGCGTCTACCAGTTTCGCCATTCGGGCGGTAGCGCGGTACTGCGTTGCCCTGATGCCGGTTCACAATCCTGACAGATTGCTGCCCGTACAGCAGAGGGGGAAATATATACATCACTTCCCCGTGAAGCAAGTTGGCAAAGGCCGTTTTAAAGACTAAATCTTTCAGCACGATGCAATAAAAAAAGCTCCGTAAATCATGGATCTACGGAGCTTATTTATAGTGGAGGCCGAGGTCGGAATCGAACCGGCGTAGGTGGATTTGCAATCCACTGCATAACCATTTTGCTACTCGGCCTCAAAAACATTTGCTGTCAGTAGCGCAACAACAAACGCTGTAAAACTTGGAGCGGGAAACGAGACTCGAACTCGCGACCCCGACCTTGGCAAGGTCGTGCTCTACCAACTGAGCTATTCCCGCTTGGTGTGGCGCATTCTATAGAAATCAGAAGCGCCGTCAACCCCTTGATTCAAAAAAGTTTTATTTCTTTTCAACATCGGTCTTCAGATGCGGCCAGGCAGCCCGAAGGTATTGAACCATCGACCACAAGGTCAGGCCTGCAGAAACCATCAGCAACGTGTAACCGATGAAAACCCAGAAGCTGAAAACCTTGGGGTTGGCCAGAAGGATCACCAGTGCAAGCATTTGCGCAGCGGTTTTCCATTTGCCCAGGTTCGATACAGCCACATGAGCCCGCGCACCAAGTTCGGCCATCCACTCACGCAACGCCGAAACGACGATCTCGCGACCGATGATGACGGCCGCCGGCAACGTGAGCCACAGGTTGCCGTGTTCCTGCACCAGCAACACCAGTGCAACAGCAACCATCAGTTTGTCAGCGACAGGATCCAGAAACGCTCCAAACGGAGTGCTTTGCTCCAGGCGTCGCGCCAGATAACCATCCAGCCAGTCCGTTGCCGCTGCGAAGGCAAAGACCGAACTTGAGGCCAGATAACTCCACTGGTAAGGCAGATAGAACAGCAAAATGAAGATCGGGATGAGCAGGACACGGAGAACGGTAATCAGATTAGGGATATTCATCGGCACAACTGGCTACGAGGTGAATGGGCATTCTACTCACTATGCAGGTTTGCATAAATCGACTCTGCTAGCTTTTTGCTGATCCCCGGCGCTTTGGCGATCTCTTCGATGCTTGCACGAGACAGCTCCTGCAATCCACCAAAATGTTTCAACAAGTCCCTGCGCCGAGTCGGCCCCACGCCTGCCACGCCTTCCAGCGTCGACGTACGACGGGTTTTGCCACGGCGCGCACGGTGTCCAGTGATCGCAAAGCGGTGAGCTTCGTCACGAATCTGCTGAATCAGGTGCAACGCCGGAGAGTCGCCACGCAACGTGAATTCGTGCGCGGCATCATTCAGATACAAAGTCTCGAACCCAGCCTTGCGCGTCGCACCTTTCGCTACACCCAGCAGGATCAGGTCCGGCACGGCCAGTTCGTTGAGCACATCGCGCGCCATCGACAACTGCCCTTTGCCGCCGTCCACCAACAGAATGTCCGGCAACTTGCCCTCACCGTCCTTCAGCTTGCTGAAGCGCCGGGTCAACGCCTGGTGCATGGCGGCATAATCATCACCCGCCGTCACGCCTTCGATGTTGTATCGGCGGTAATCCGATTTGATCGGCCCTTCTGGCCCGAATACCACACAGGACGCGACGGTTGCTTCGCCGCTGGAATGACTGATGTCGTAGCACTCCAGACGCTGTGGTGGCTCGTCCAGTTTCAGCACCTCGGCCAATGCTTCGAAACGGGCCGCAACGTGCTGACGATTGGCCAGCCTCGCACCCAGCGCCTGTTCGGCATTGGTCACGGCGAGCTGTTGCCAGCGCGCCCTCGTACCGCGAACCCGATGACTGATGGACAGTTCGCGCCCGCGCAGCTCCTGGATCGCTTCGATCAATGTGGGAAAGTCTTCATGAACGACGTTGACGATCAGTTCACTTGGCAGATCCCGCTCGGGGCTGCTGATGAAATACTGGCCAAGAAACGCAGCCATGACTTCGGCAACGTCTTCCTCGATCCCGACCTGCGGGAAAAAGTTCTTGCTGCCCAGAACCCGCCCTCCCCGCACGCTGATTAAATGCACGCAGGCGCCACCGGGGTTGACGAAGGCTGCGATCACATCGATATCGCCAGTCCCGCCTTCCATGCTCTGCTGATCCTGAACCCGACGCAGCAATGCAATCTGATCGCGCAGTTCGGCAGCGCGCTCGAACTCGAGGTTGATTGCAGCCTCTTCCATCGCAGTGGACAGTTCGTTGGTCAACGCATGGCTGCGCCCCTCGAGGAACATCACCGAGTGCCGCACGTCTTCGGCGTAAACCTCAGGCTCGACCAGCCCGACACAGGGAGCCTTGCAGCGTTTGATCTGGTACTGCAGGCACGGACGCGTCCGGTTCTTGTAGTAGCTGTCTTCGCACTGACGTACAAAGAATGTCTTCTGCAGAAGGCTGAGGCTTTCGCGAATTGCCCCTGCACTCGGATAAGGCCCGAAGTACTTGCCCTTGGCCTTCTTGGCACCGCGATGAATGCTCAGGCGAGGGAATTGTCCGTCAGACAGAAACACATACGGATAAGACTTGTCGTCGCGCAACAGGATGTTGTACGGCGGCCGCCACTCCTTGATCAGCGTTTGCTCAAGCAGCAGGGCTTCGGTTTCGTTAGCGGTAATGGTCGTTTCGACCTGGGCGATTCGCCCAACCAGCGCGGCGGTTTTAGGTGCCAGTCCGGTTTTTCGAAAGTAACTGGCCAGGCGCTTCTTCAGATTCTTGGCCTTGCCGACGTACAACAGACGCGCATCGCTGTCGAACATGCGGTAAACGCCGGGGCGCCCGCTGACAGTCGACAGGAAGGCGCCGGAATCGAATGTTTCAGTCATGGTCAGAGGCTGGCATCAACCATGCCGTGACGAACTGCCAGAAGCGTCAGCTCGACATCACTGCTGATCGAAAGCTTCTCGAAAATGCGATAACGGTAGGTGTTTACGGTTTTTGGCGACAGGCACAATTTGTCGGAAATGATCTGCACCTTCTGGCACCCGACAATCATCAAGGCAATCTGGATTTCTCGCTCCGACAAGGCATCGAACGGAGAATCGTTGGTTGGCTGGAAGGACTTGATCGCCAGTTGCTGGGCAATCTGCGGACTGATGTAGCGCTGACCGGCAAAGACCAGGCGGATGGCCTGTACCATTTCCGGCAATCCAGCACCCTTGGTCAGGTAACCCGCGGCTCCCGCCTGCAGCAATCGGGTAGGAAACGGATCTTCTTCGCACACGGTGACTGCAACCACCTTGATGTCCGGATGGCTGCGCAACAGTTTGCGCGTGGCTTCCAGGCCGCCGATGCCAGGCATCTTGACGTCCATCAGCACCACGTCTGGCTTCAGCTCACGGGCCTTGATAAGGGATTCTTCCCCGGACTCGGCCTGGCCAACCACTTGCAGGCCATCGATATCGGCCAGCATCCGTGTAATGCCCGTACGAACGAGATCATGGTCATCGACCACTAGCACCCTAATCAAGCAGACACCTCGCGATATGGTCTTATTGGGATGCCGGACACCTTAGCAAAAAGTGCCAGACAGACCTAGCGGCAAGCAGCATATAAAAAGTTTCAATTCATCATTCAGGGCTTGCCGGCCGTGCGTTTCAGAGCACACGTGTACTGAATTCGAGATGCATCCTCAGGAAACACTCGTCCTCGCCCTGCACAACCATTCCCTTTCTGCGATACAGGTTTTGCGCCGGATTGTTCTTGAACACTGTCAGACGCAATGCCGGGCGACGTTCAAGGTGCGCAATTGCAACAACCTGATCGATCGCCCAGGAACCTGCACCTTGTCCCTGAAATCCCCCGCAGACCTGTAACTCGCGAATGTACAACGCTCGGGCATCACGACTGAGGCTGAAATAACCTACTGGCCTGCCTTCGCATTCGATCATCCAGTTTTCGCGCCCGGCCCAGGCGATATCGAAAGCTTCGTCCTGCCACAGCAGATCGTAGCTGATGTAATAGCGGAGCATATTCTGGCAAGTGATTTCTCGCGTAAACGACAGGTCATCGGGCGTCGCCGGTCGCAAATGAAACCTTGTTTGCACATCCACCACCTTCATGCCTTGCACTCCCCTGATGCCAACCTCGACGCGACTCAACCTTGAACCGCTGAAAACGGCAGAGTGTGTCATAGCTTGCCGAAGGCTCAACCGATAGAGGACGTCTTGTACCTTCAATAGCATTTTCTGATTGCTGACGCGCATCAGGCTCTAGTAAGCTCGGCGCATTCATCGGAGACACATCATGTTCAACGCCCTTGCACAGCTTCTTGCCACCAGCGCCCAGCGCTCGGTTGCGGCTGCGCGCGTGAACAACATTTGCGCTCCAGCCAGCTTTTATTTTGGGTATTGGTTTAGCCACTGGCGCGCCTGATACTCACACGGCGCCCATATAGACGGGTCGCCTACCAGAGAATTCTCAACCCCCGGTCGGCCTCCCGACCGGGGGTTTTGTTTTTTCAGGCCCTGAACTTTCAGCGACACACCAGACATTTGAGGAATCACGACATGAACTACGCCACTTATTACCGCTACGACAGTTTTACCGCCTGGCGATTTAGCAGCCTCCGCTCGGGACAGCCTGCCGCCTCCGATCGGTCACCCACAGGTGGCAAGCCAACACATGTAGCCAATACGGCCAACTGTCGAACACCCCAATAGGGCCGAGTCGGCGGGAAAGACCCGCGACCAGCCCAGGAAGACCGAATATGAACTCGTCCGTTTCTGCTCTGCCACTGTCCACCCTGAACCCGGCCAACGAAGCATTGACCCTGCGTCTGCCCAGTTCGCTGCAACTCAAGCAGCAATTGCCCCTGAGCAATGCCTTGAACCAGCAGGTTGCCAATCACCGCCAGGCCATCCGCGCCATTCTCAACGGCGAAGACCACCGTTTGCTGGTCGTTGTCGGCCCTTGCTCCATTCACGATCCCGAATCAGCGCTCGAATACGCCGAAAAACTTGCCCGACTGGCCAACGACGTCAGTCAGGAAATGCTGCTCGTGATGCGTGCCTACGTCGAAAAACCCCGCACCACCGTCGGCTGGAAAGGTCTCGCTTACGATCCCCATCTGGACGGCAGCGACGACATGGCCGCCGGCCTGACGTTGTCACGCGAACTGATGCTGGAAATGATCCGCCTCGGCCTGCCTGTTGCCACCGAACTTCTGCAACCCATGGCTGCTGGCTACTTCGACGACCTGCTCAGTTGGGTTGCCATCGGTGCGCGAACAACCGAATCACAGATTCATCGCGAGATGGCCAGCGGACTCAGCATGCCAGTCGGCTTCAAGAACGGCACCGATGGCGGCGTATCCATTGCCGTCGACGCAATGCGCTCAGCGGCTCATCCACATCGTCATTTCGGCGTAGACAGCCAGGGCCATCCGGCAATCATTCCGACTTCGGGCAACCCGGACACGCACCTGGTCCTGCGCGGCGGCCATCACGGGCCGAACTACGACCGCGCCAGCGTTTCCCGAATCCATACCGAACTGAGCCGCCTGAAAATCCCGAGCCGGATCATGGTCGATTGCAGTCACGCCAACAGCGGCAAGGACCCTCTGCGTCAGCCGGAAGTATTCAACGATGTGCTGGAACAACGCCTGCAAGGCGATCGCTCACTGGTCGGCATGATGATCGAGTCGCACCTGTTCGAAGGATGCCAGCCTCTGAGCGAGTCGTTGCGTTACGGCGTTTCCGTGACCGATGGCTGCCTGGGCTTCAGCGCCACGGAACACCTGCTGCTCAATGCAGCCGACCGCCTTCGGACACAACCTCTGCCTTGATTGCAAAAGCAGCCTTCCGTAGCAGATACGCGCGGAAGGCTGTTTGATCATTCCTGTACGTGCAACAAGACACCCTCGGAAACCTGGCTGACATCGTCCAGTCGCTCGACGGAATAAGACACACGCACGACCGTATTGATGTGTTCACGCCAGAATCGATGGGGAACGATAAAGACGATTGGCTCAACTTCCATCCCGCTGCTGATTTCCCGATCATCACGATGAAAGAAGAACTCTCCATCGCACTTGAGATAAACCAGCTCTCCAACCTCCAGTTGCGCATTGCTGATCACCACACTGACACCGTCAATGGTGTCCTTTACGTCGAGTATCCTGCCTTCCGCCTCCAACACTTGTGGCGCGGTCAGTTCGCCCCGCACCAGCGGAGCAATGTTGACTCGCGTAACCCCTGACTCACGAATCGCACCACTTTTCTGTTCTATGCAGTACTGAACTACCACCTCTCCACCCAGGTGCGGGGCGATGAATTGTGGGTCGACACCGAATACCAGCGGCTCTCCAACAGCAAAGGATTCGACGATCAGACAGTCCCGAAAGGACGCGTGTTCTACGGGACCTTGCCAGATCAACGCCACCCGGTCTCCCGCTGCCATTCCGGCGTAAGGCTGCAGGGTGACCGTAGTTCCATCGATGACGCGCGCAGGCTCAAGATTCCCTCCGACAGCATCGTCAATGATGGCCGGCAGCAGACTGTAACGAACATCTCCGACATCCAGTCGTTCTCGAGCGGAGGTCACCGGCATCGGCCTTGAAGCGCTGGTCAATGTCCAGAAGACCTCCAGTGAACCGCCGTCCAATGCCGCGATGTGAGGGCTTCTGACGACAAATACAATTTCCTTTCCCAACTGGGCTACGCTGACGAATCGAACGCCTTCGTTTCGGTACGGCATGCCCTCGATATCAAGACCGTGCCAGCTCAATACCACCCTGTCGCCGCAAGCCATATCGGGATAAGGCGCAATCCGCACGACGACCTTGTTCCGCGAGGGATCAAGAACCGCATCCTCCACAGCGTCGAGGGTGACTGCGGGCAGTGAGTCAACCGGCTCATGACTGCAAGACTGCCCGGATGACTCGATCATTGTTGCGACCAAAGCGTTGCCTTGCGTTGCTTCCTGCGCGTTCTGCGTATTCATTCGTAGCTCCATTCCCTGGAAATACCCTGCAGCTGGCTTGCTGCGTCGAAGAGCCTCTATTCAAGCCGCTTCATCAACAATTTAATGTCGTCCGTTCGCTGTGCAGAACGCGGGCAAGTGCATCACATGAAGTAGGCAACGGCAGGAAAAACACATGGGGCAACGCAGGAGATGTCCAAACATTCCGATCTGGACTTCAAACATCAGGGAAGTTTCGTTCAGGTGCTGATCCAGTTTCCGGTGCTGAACCGGGACTCTTCATACATCGTGAGCTCCACGGCTGTTTTAGAGTGGCACCGTGTAAATATCGATGAAGTTCTGCGATCAAGGATGAAAAATGCAACGAAATACCACAACTCTTTATCCCATCCTGCTGGTGCACGGTCTGTTCGGATTCGAGCGGATCGGCCCTTTTGAGCTGTTCCACGACGTCAAACAGGCGCTGAAGGCCGTCGGCGTACAGGTGTTCGTGCCGCACCTCTCAGCCATTCATGACAATGAAGTACGAGGCAAACAACTGCTCGGGCAGATTGATTCTGTGCTCAGAGGCACAGGTGCGAGCAAAGTCAACCTGATCGGTCATAGTCAGGGCGCATTGGCGGCTCGCTATGCCGCAGCGGTTGCCCCGCAAAGAGTTGCTTCCGTGACTTCGGTCAGTGGACCGAACCACGGCTCGGAGCTCGCGGATTTCTTGCGCAAGGCACTGATTCCCGGAAGGTTGCCAGAGAGCGTCGCGCAGAATGTGGCCACGCTGTTTTCCGACCTTCTATGCCTGCTCGGTGGAACCACAGCCCTGCCGAAAAATGCGCTGGCCGCATTGAATGCACTGACGACCGTAGGGGTCGGGGATTTCAATGACAAATATCCGCAAGCCCTGCCAGAGAGCTGGGGCGCGCAGGGAGCCGAACGGGTCAATGGTGTCCGCTACTATTCCTGGAGCGGCGTCGTGCCGGAAATGAATCTGCAAACATTCGATCCTGTTCATGGCATTTGCCGGGCGCTGTCGCAGTACTTCATCACCGAGCCCGGCCAGAACGACGGGTTTGTTGGCCGCTACAGCTCTCATCTGGGCACCGTGATACGTTCCGACTACCCATTTGATCACTTGCGCAGCTTGCGTCGAGCCTCCGGTGAGCCAGCCGGCTCAGCCGATTCGATCCAGTTGTACGTCGAGCACGCCTTGCGCCTGCAGGCAGCTAATCTCTGAGAGCCGGCCTCAGACAGCCGAACGGAACTTTGCCGAGAAATCGGCCACTGAATCCGGTAGGCTCCACCCTTTACTGATTTGATTGGAGATTTTTCCCATGGCTAAAGCCACCGCCCGCCACATCCTGGTTTCCAGCGAAGACAAGTGCAACGAACTCAAGGCCCAGATCGAAGCCGGCGCCGATTTCGCTGAAGTCGCCAAAGCCAACTCCACCTGCCCGTCCAGCCGTCAGGGCGGTGATCTGGGCTCGTTCGGCCCGGGCCAGATGGTCAAGGAATTCGATACCGTGGTTTTCAGCGCCCCGATCAATGTCGTCCAGGGCCCGGTCAAGACCCAGTTCGGTTATCACCTGCTCGAAGTCACCAGCCGCCAGGACTGATCCTTCGTCCGCTGAGCTGTGTAACGGCCCGCCAGATGGCGGGCCGTTGTGTTTTG
The DNA here is from genome assembly GCF_058808055.1 of Pseudomonas sp. GW821-FHT11G12. Lineage (NCBI taxonomy): Bacteria > Pseudomonadati > Pseudomonadota > Gammaproteobacteria > Pseudomonadales > Pseudomonadaceae > Pseudomonas > Pseudomonas sp. GW821-FHT11G12. The sequence continues at coordinate 932,217 of NZ_JBXARH010000001.1, read as the reverse complement.
GTTACACCACGCGACTGGCGAACAGCGCTGCGCTCGCGTACAAATTGCGCTTATCGATTACCCGGCTCTAAGGCTGACAATGCGACTGGCTTTCTCCACTTTGATGTTCACTGCCGTGGCTCTGCTGATGAGCGCCGCCGGTGTGAGCGCTGCACCGCAGCATGCATTGACCGTTTACGGCGAACCGGCAAAGTATCCGGCCAATTTCAGTCACTTCGACTACACCAATCCGCAGGCCCCCAAGGGCGGAACGATGCGCCGCTCGGCGATCGAAATCGGTCACTTCGACCATGTCCTGCCCTACATCGACAAAGGCATCGGCGTCACCCAGATCGATGGCCTGCTGTATTCCCCGCTGGCCCAGCGCTCGATGGACGAGCCCTACACCGTCTACGGACTGGTGGCACAAAAGATGGAGCGTTCCGAGGACGGTCTGTCCCTGCGCTTCTTCATCAACCCCAAGGCTCGCTTCGCCGACGGCAAACCGATCACCGCCGAAGACGTGCGCTACACCTACGATTTGCTGATGACCCAGGGCAGCCTGCGCTATCGCACCCAGTTCGCCGACGTCAAAGGCGTCGAAGTCGAGGCGCCGCTCACCGTGCGCTTCGATTTCAAGAGTAATGAAAACCGCACCCTGCCGCTGGATATCGCAACCCTGCCGGTGTTTCCCGAGCACTGGTGGAAGACTCGGGATTTTGCTGGCGGTGGCGGCTATGAACCTCCGCTGGGCAGCGGCCCGTACCGAGTCGGAAAAGTCGACTCCGGACGCAGTATCACCTTCGAGCGCAATGGCGACTGGTGGGGCAAGGACTTGCCGGTCAGCCGCGGGCTCTACAATTTCGATCACTTCAGCATCGAGTACTTCGGCGACACCGATGTCGCCCGCCAGGTGTTGCGCGGCGGCGCCTACGACTACAACCGCGAATTTTCCGCTACCGGCTACTCGATCGGCTACGACAGCCCGGCCCTGAGCGACGGGCGCCTGCAGAAGGCTCACCTGGCAACCGAGGCGCCGCAATCAGCCCAGGGCTTCGTGTTCAACCTGCAAAAACCGATGTTCCAGGACCGCCGCGTACGTCAGGCCCTGGCCATGCTCTGGGACTTCGAATGGAGCAACCGGCAGATGATGCGCAACATGTACATCCGCCAGCAGAGTTACTTTTCCAACAGCGCCCTCGCTGCCAGTGAACTGCCGGACGCTGCCGAACTGAAGATCCTTGAACCACTGCGCGGACAAATCCCCGACGAGGTATTCACGAAGGTCTTCGAGGCGCCGAAAACCGACGGCAGCGGACTGATCCGTGACAAGCAGCTTCAGGCACTCGAACTGCTTGAACAGGCGGGCTGGAAACCCGACGGCGACCAATTGGTCAACGCGCAGGGCGAGCCGCTGAGCTTCACCTTCCTGGTCAGCCAGAACGGCATGGACCGACTGCTGCTGCCCTACAAGCGCACGTTGAAACAGATCGGCATCAATCTCGATATCCGCCGCATCGACTCCTCGCAATACGTCAACCGGCTGATGAGCCGCGATTACGACATGATTGTCACGGGCTACCCGGTCACCACCTCACCCGGTGGGGAACTGCTCAACTACTTCGGGTCCGCTTCGGCCAACGATCCTGGCGCCAACAACTACATGGTGCTGAAAAACCCGGCAGTCGACACCTTGATCAACGGCCTGATCCGCGCCTCGACCCAGTCGGACATGCTGCATTACGCCCATGCGCTGGACCGGGTGCTGCAATGGAACTACTACTGGATCCCCAATTATTACCCGCCCGGCACCTCGACCGTCTGGTGGAACCGCTTCGGCATCCCGACCGTGCAGGCGAGCAATGACGAAGCGATCGAGAGCTGGTGGGAAATCAGCAGCACGCCGCTGACCAACCAGCAGATGACGGCCGAGAAGATCAGCCGTGGCAGACCCGGAGGGCCGCACTGATGTGGGCTTACATACTGCGGCGTCTGCTGCTGATCATCCCGACCCTGGTGATCATTCTGCTGGTCAACTTCGTGATCATCCAGGCCGCCCCGGGCGGTCCGGTGGAACAGGCCATCGCTCATTTGCAAGGCATCGGTGGCGCCAATGTCGGCGGTGGTGCAAGCGAAACCATGAGCAGCACCTCCCGCGCCAGCCGGGGCCTTGATCCGCAGCTGATCAAGGACATCGAAAAACAGTACGGCTTCGACAAACCGGCCCATGAACGCCTGTGGCTGATGCTCAAGAACTATGCGCAGCTGGATTTCGGCAAGAGCTTCTTCCGGGGCGCCACGGTCACCGACCTGATCCTGCAGAAAATGCCGGTGACCATTTCCCTTGGGTTGTGGGCGACGCTGATCACCTATCTGGTGTCGATCCCGCTGGGCATTCGCAAAGCCGTGCACCACGGCAGTCATTTCGATATCTGGAGCAGTACGGCGATCATCATCGGTTACGCGATGCCGGCGTTTCTATTCGCGATGTTTCTGATCGTTGTGTTTGCCGGCGGTACGTCGCTGAACTGGTTTCCGGTGCGCGGGCTTGTTTCGGACAACTTCGAGTCGCTGTCGACGCTGGGCAAGGTTGCCGACTACTTCTGGCACCTTGTTCTGCCGGTCACTGCACTGGTGATTGGTGGCTTCGCGACCCTGACCATCCTCACCAAGAACTCGTTCCTCAATGAAATCACCCGTCAGTACGTGGTCACCGCTCGCGCCAAAGGCCTGAGCGAACGCCGGGTGCTGTATGGCCATGTGTTTCGCAACGCGATGTTGCTGGTGGTGTCGGGCATCCCCCAGGCGTTCATCAGTGTGTTCTTCGCCGGCTCGTTGCTGATCGAGGTGATTTTCTCCCTCGACGGCCTTGGGCGCATGAGCTACGAAGCGGCCGTATCCCGCGACTATCCGGTGGTGTTTGGTTCGCTGTTCATCTTCACCCTGTTCGGCCTCCTGATAAAACTGATCGGCGACCTGTGCTACACGCTGGTCGATCCGCGCATCGACTTCGCCGCGAGGAATGCCTGATGTTCAAGCTCTCGCCTCTGGGCCGTCGCCGTTTCGAACGCTTCAAGAAAAACCGTCGGGGCTGGTGGTCGCTGTGGTTGTTCATTGGTCTGTTCGTGATCAGCCTCGGTGGCGAACTGATCGCCAACGACAAACCGCTGGTCGTCAGCTATCAGGGCCAGTGGTATTTCCCGGTGTTCAAGCGCCACACCGAACAGGAATTTGGCGGCCAGTTGCCGTTCCAGGCCGATTACCGCAGCGACTACGTCCAGAATCTGATCCGCAAGGACGGTGGCTGGTTGCTGTTTCCGCCGATCCCGTTCAGTGATGACACACCGAACTACGACCTCAACAAACCGGCGCCGAGCCCACCGACTTCGGTCAACTGGCTGGGCACCGACGATCAGGCGCGGGACGTGCTGGCACGGGTGATTTTCGGCGCGCGAGTGTCGATCCTGTTCGCGCTGATGCTGACCTTTGTCAGCGCCCTGATCGGCATCGCGGCCGGCGCCCTGCAAGGCTATTACGGCGGCTGGATCGACTTGCTCGGTCAGCGCCTGCTCGAAGTCTGGTCGGGGCTGCCGGTGCTGTACCTGCTGATCATTCTGTCGGGGTTTGTCGAGCCGAACTTCTGGTGGCTGCTGGGGATCATGGCACTGTTTTCATGGCTGGCGCTGGTGGATGTGGTGCGGGCCGAATTCCTGCGCGGGCGCAACCTCGAATACGTCAAGGCTGCGCGGGCGCTGGGCCTGACCGACCGCAAGGTGATCTTCCGGCACATCCTGCCCAATGCGATGAATGCCACGTTGAGCTACCTGCCGTTCATTCTGACCGGGGCGATTTCCACCCTGACCGCGCTGGATTTCCTGGGTTTCGGCATGCCCGCCGGCAGTGCGTCGCTGGGCGAGTTGATCGGCCAGGGCAAACAGAACCTGCAAGCACCGTGGCTGGGATTGACGGCGTTTTTCACCCTCGCGTTGATTCTGTCCTTGCTGGTATTCATCGGCGAAGCGTTGCGCGATGCCTTTGACCCGCGCTCATGAACGGATCCTTGAAATGTCTGACAACCTGATCGAAATCCGTGACCTCAGCGTCGCCTTCAATGGCCAGACCGTGGTGCGCAATCTGTGCCTGGACATCCGCCCCGGCGAGTGTCTGGCACTGGTCGGCGAGTCAGGGTCGGGCAAATCGGTGACAGCCCACTCGATCCTGCAACTGCTCCCGGACAGCGAAGCCCAGACCACCGGCAGCATTCGCTATCGCGGCCAGGAGCTGGTGGGAGCTGATCCCAAGACCTTGCGTGACTTGCGGGGCAACCGCATCGCGATGATCTTCCAGGAGCCGATGACCTCGCTCAACCCGCTGCACACCATCGAAAAGCAGATTGGCGAAACCCTGCTGCTGCACCGAGGCCTGGGCGGCAAAGAGGCGCAGAAACGCATTCTCGAACTACTCGAACTGGTTGGCATCCAGAAACCGAAAGAACGGTTGAAGGCTTACCCCCACCAATTGTCCGGCGGCCAGCGACAACGCGTCATGATCGCCATGGCCCTGGCCTGCGAACCGGAACTGTTGATCGCCGACGAGCCGACCACGGCCCTCGACGTCACCGTGCAGCGCAAGATTCTGGTGCTGCTCAAATCCCTGCAACAACGGCTTGGGATGTCGCTGCTGCTGATCAGCCACGATCTCAATCTGGTGCGCAGCATCGCCCAGCGGGTGTGCGTGATGAAGGCCGGGGAAATCGTCGAGCAGGCACCGTGCGAAACCCTGTTTACAGAGCCGAAACACCCCTATAGCTGCGTGTTGCTCAATGCTGAACCTGAGGGTGAAGCGCTTCCCCGGGATGAACGGGAAAACGTGCTGGAAGTTGAAGATCTGCGGGTCGACTTCGCGGTCGGCGGCGGGCTGTTCCAGCGCAAGCAATACCTGCGTGCCGTTGACGGTATCAGCCTGAACATCCAGCGTGGCAAAACGTTGGGCATCGTCGGTGAATCCGGCTCGGGCAAGTCAACGCTGGGTCAGGCAATCCTGCGCTTACTCGATTCCGAAGGCAGCATCCGCTTTCAGGGCCAGTCCCTCGATGACCTGAACCAGAAGCAAATGCGCCCATGGCGCCGGCAGATGCAGGTAGTGTTTCAAGACCCCTTCGGCAGCCTCAGCCCGCGCATGTCGGTGGCACAGATCATCAGCGAAGGGCTGGAGGTACACTGCCAGTCCACCGCCGATGAGTGCGACGCCCAGGTGATTCGGGTGCTCAAGGAAGTCGGCCTCGACCCCGACAGCCGTCATCGCTACCCCCACGAATTTTCCGGTGGCCAGCGTCAGCGCATCGCCATTGCCCGGGCACTGGTGCTCAAACCGGCGCTGATCCTGCTCGACGAGCCGACTTCGGCGCTGGATCGCACCGTGCAGAAACAAGTGGTCGCCCTGCTCCGCCAGCTTCAGGAAAAACATGGCCTGACCTACCTGTTCATCAGCCACGACCTGGCGGTGGTACGCGCCCTGGCCCACGACATGATCGTGATCAAGGACGGAAAAGTGGTCGAACGCGGCGCCAGTCACGACGTGTTCGACTCGCCGCAGCATCCCTATACCAAAGAGCTGTTGGCGGCGGCGCATCCGGGATAGGCATAATCGCGCCACCTGACTTCCGCCAATGGACGCCGCCATGAACACCACTGAAAGCCTCAAGGATTACCAACGGGTTCGCACGCTGGCGATCCGTTCGTTGTTCGAGATCATCGAGCAATCCAGTGAAGGCACGGTGATTGTCGACCGCGACGCGAACATCGTCTGGATGAACGAGCGCTATGCCCGGCGCTTCGGGCTCGACTCAGCGGCCGGCGCCATCGGCAAGCCTTGTGAAAGCGTGATTCCGGGCAGTCTGCTGCGCGAAGTGGTGCGCACCGGGCGGCCGATTCTGCTGGACATGCAGGACACGCCGAAAGAACCGCTGGTGGTGATGCGCCTGCCGATCCATGACGACGCCGGATCGGTGATCGGCGCCATCGGCTTCGCCCTGTTCGATGAACTGCGCAGCCTGTCGCCGATGCTCAAGCGCTACCTGAGCATGCAGGAAGAACTGGCCTCGACCCGCTCGTTGCTGCGCGCCCGGCAGACCAAATACAACTTCGCCCACTTCATCGGCACCAGCGCGGCCAGCCTGGAGGTCAAGCGCCGTGCCCGCCGCAGCGCGAGTGCGGAGTCGCCGGTTCTGCTGCTGGGCGAGACCGGCAGCGGCAAGGAGTTGCTGGCCCAGGCGATCCACGGCGCTTCGCCCCGGGCGCATAAGGCCTTCGTCAGCATCAACAGTGCGGCGATTCCCGAAGCGCTGCTCGAAGCCGAGTTCTTCGGCACCGCGCCCGGCGCCTTCACCGGTGCCGATCGCAAGGGCCGCACCGGCAAGTTGCAGATTGCTCAGGGCGGGACGCTGTTTCTCGACGAAATCGGCGACATGCCGCTGCCACTGCAAAGCAAGTTGTTGCGGGTGCTTCAAGAAAAAGAATTCGAACCCGTAGGTTCCAACGACGTGATCCAGAGCGATGTGCGGGTGATTGCCGCGACGTCGACGGATCTGGAGGCGGCGATCAAGCGCGGCGAGTTCCGCGCCGACTTGTACTACCGGCTCAATGTGCTGCCGATTCAGGTGCCGCCACTGCGTGAACGGCTGGACGATTTGCCAGCCCTAAGTGAAGCGATTCTTGAAGAGCTGCGCAGCCAGCATGAACTCAATCGCGAAGCCCTGGAGCTGCTGGGGCAGCACGCCTGGCCGGGGAACATTCGCGAATTGCGCAACGTGCTGGAACGAGCAGCGTTGCTCAGTGATGACTTGATGCTGACGGCGAGCGACATTCGCGCGGCGATTGGTACGTTTACGCCGGTCGAGCGAGCATCGACGTCAGTGTCAGAGCCAACAGGCAACGAGACCTTCAGCCAGGCTCGGGAGCGTTTTGACCGGCAGTTGATTCAATCGACCCTCGCGCAATGCGGGGGCAAGGTGATTGAAGCGGCTGAGCGATTGGGGCTTGGGCGTTCGACGCTGTACAAGAAGATGATTGCGCTGGGGATTGCAGAGTCTCAATAAAGAGACACGAATCTCCATAAAGGGACAAGATCGAAAACTTCGCGAGCAGGCCCACTCCCAAAGGGAAAAACGTCCGACTGTGAGAGCAGGCTTGCCCGCGAAATCACCCGCCCAGACATAAAAGTCTCAAAACAGAGACAAAATATTCAAAATCGATAACTGAAATCAAATTAAATCCATATATTTCAACAGCTTAACCATCTGGCACAGTTCTCGCTAAAGCCCCTCCCCACACCCGTTTCACCCACAAAAATAACAATCGAAGGAGCACACCATGAGTGTGATCATCGCCTTGGCAGCCCTCGCGCTGCTGATGCTCGCGGCCTACCATGGCTACAGCGTTATCCTTTTTGCCCCGATCGCCGCCCTCGGCGCCGTCCTGCTCACCGACCCGTCCGCCGTCGCCCCAGCCTTCACCGGGGTGTTCATGGAGAAAATGGTCGGCTTCATCAAACTCTACTTTCCCGTCTTCCTGCTCGGCGCCGTGTTCGGCAAGCTGATCGAGCTGTCGGGTTTCTCCCGTTCGATTGTTGCGGCAGCCATTCGCTTGCTCGGCACCCGCCAGGCGATGCTGGTGATCGTGCTGGTCTGCGCCCTGCTCACCTACGGCGGCGTGTCGCTGTTCGTGGTGGTGTTTGCGGTCTATCCGTTCGCAGCGGAAATGTTCCGCCAGAGCAACATTCCCAAGCGCCTGATCCCGGCGACCATCGCCCTCGGCGCGTTCTCGTTCACCATGGACGCCCTGCCCGGCACACCGCAGATCCAGAACATCATTCCCAGCACCTTCTTCAACACCACCGCGTGGGCGGCGCCCTGGTTGGGCCTGATCGGCACGATTTTCGTGTTCTGCGCCGGCATGCTGTTCTTGCAGCGTCAACGCAACAAGGCTCAGCACGCCGGCGAAGGCTATGGCACCGAACTGCGCAATGAACCGGAAACTGCCGAAGATCTGAAACTGCCAAACCCCTGGCTGGCGCTGTCGCCACTGCTGGCGGTGGGCATCATGAACCTGCTGTTCACCCAGTGGATTCCGCAGTGGTACGGCAAGACCCACAGCCTCGCGCTGCCGGGCATGGCCGCGCCGGTGACCACCGAAATCGCCAAACTCACGGCGATCTGGGCAGTACAGGCAGCTTTGCTGGTGGGCATCCTGATGGTGTTGGCGTTCGGTTTTCAGGCGATTCGCAGCAAGCTTGCCGAAGGCAGCAAAAGCGCGGTCAGCGGTGCACTGCTGGCGGCGATGAACACCGCGTCGGAATACGGTTTCGGTGCGGTCATCGCCTCGTTGCCGGGTTTTCTGGTGCTGGCCGACTGGCTCAAAAGCATTCCCAATCCGCTGGTCAACGAAGCGATCACCGTGACCCTGCTGGCCGGTATCACCGGTTCCGCCTCGGGTGGCATGAGCATCGCCCTGGCAGCGATGTCCGAACAGTTCATCAGCGCCGCCCACGCCGCCAACATTCCGCTCGAAGTGCTGCACCGCGTGGCCGCCATGGCCAGCGGTGGCATGGACACCCTGCCGCACAATGGCGCGGTAATCACGTTGCTGGCGGTCACCGGCCTGACCCACCGTGAGGCCTACAAAGACATTTTCTGTATTACGCTGATCAAGACCCTGGCGGTTTTTGTGGTAATCGGCACTTTCTACGCCACTGGCATTGTGTGAGGTATTCATGACGACTCTTTCTGGCAAGACCGCACTGGTCACCGGCTCCACCAGCGGCATCGGACTGGGCATTGCGCTGACGCTGGCCAAGGCCGGCGCCAACCTGATCCTCAACGGCTTTGGCGATGCTTCGAAGGTGATTGCCGAAGTCGAGCAGTTCGGCGGCAAGGTCGGCCATCACCCGGCAGACGTCAGCAGCCCTGAACAGATCGCCGACATGATCGCCTACGCCGAGCGCGAGTTCGGTGGCGTGGACATTCTGGTCAACAACGCCGGCATCCAGCACGTCGCGGCGGTTGAAGAGTTTCCGGTAGAGCGTTGGGACTCGATCATCGCCATCAACCTGTCGTCGGTGTTTCACAGCACCCGCCTGAGCCTGCCGGGCATGCGCGACAAGGGCTGGGGACGGATCGTCAACATTGCCTCGGTACACGGTCTGGTGGGCTCCACCGGTAAGGCCGCGTATGTAGCGGCCAAGCATGGCGTGATCGGCCTGACCAAGGTGGTCGGCCTGGAAACCGCCGCCAGCAATGTCACTTGCAACGCCATCTGTCCGGGCTGGGTACTGACGCCTCTGGTGCAGAAACAGATCGATGATCGAGCGGCCAAAGGTGTCGACCCGCAGCAGGCGCAGCACGACCTGCTCGCCGAGAAACAGCCGTCGCTGGAGTTCGTCACCCCTGCGCATCTGGGTGAACTGGTGCTGTTTTTGTGCAGCGAGGCCGGCAGTCAGGTGCGTGGTGCGGCGTGGAATATCGATGGCGGGTGGCTCGCGCAGTAAACGTTCAACTGAACGCTCCCACATTGCAGTGGGAGCTTTCTGACAAACAATAAGAGGCAAACCATGTCCGACATCCTCTGGCAGCCCGATGCCAAACGCATTGCCCGGTCCCGCATGGACGGCTTCCGGCGCTTTATCAATCAGCGCCATCATCTGCACCTCGACGACTACCCTGCCTTGCACCAATGGTCCATCGACCAGCGCGAAGCCTTCTGGCAAGCAATCGTGGACTTCTTCGGTATCAGTTTTCACACCCAGCCCGATGCCGTTTTGCGTGAGGGCCTGCAGATGCCGGGCGCCGAATGGTTTCCCGGCGCCACCCTGAACTTCGCCGAACACCTGTTGAGCAGGCGCGACGATGCCATCGCCGTAATCGCTATCGGGGAAAACGGCCAGCGTGAACTGTTGACCTGGGCCGAACTGGCCCAGCAAGTCGCCGGGTTCCAGGCCAGCCTGCAAGCGGCCGGTGTCGTGCTCGGCGACCGGGTCGCGGCGTGCATGCCCAACACCTGGCAAACCCTGGTGGCGATGCTGGCGACCACCAGTCTCGGCGCGATCTGGTCATGTTCCTCACCGGACTTTGGCACCCACGGCGTAATCGACCGCTTTGGTCAGATCGAGCCGAAAGTGCTGATCACCTGCGCCGGCTACCGTTACGCCGGCAAAGAGATCGACCAGACCGTCAAGATCAACGAAATCCTCGAACAGCTGCCGACCTTGCAGCAGTTGATCATCGTGCCGTACGCACGCCCTCACGCCCATGCCACGGATTACCGGACGCCCGCCAACGTCACGTTGTGGGACGACTTCTATGAACCGGGCGATGAGCCGCAGTTCGTCCCGGTGCCATTCGCCCATCCGCTGTATGTGCTGTATTCCAGCGGCACTACCGGCGTGCCGAAGTGCATCGTCCACAGCACGGGCGGCGTACTGCTGCAACACGCCAAGGAGCACGGGTTGCATGTCGATCTGGGGCCCGGCGACCGTTTGTTCTACTACACCACCTGCGGCTGGATGATGTGGAACTGGCTGGTGTCCGCACTGGCGGTCGGCAGCGCAGTGGTGCTGTATGACGGCTCACCGTTTTATCCGGACAACCAGCGATTGCTGGAGCTGCTTGATGACGAACAAGTCAGCGTGTTCGGCACCAGCCCGAAATTCCTTGCGACCCTGGAAAGCAGTGGCATCAAGCCGCAAGAAAGCCATGACCTGAGTCACCTGAAAACCTTGCTCTGCACCGGTTCCGCGTTGTCGCCGCAGAGTTACGACTTCGTCTATCGCGACTTCAAACCCGACGTTTGCCTGTCCTCGATGTCCGGTGGTACGGACATCGTGTCCTGCTTCGTCAACGGCAACCCGGTGTCAGCGGTACGCCGGGGCGAGATCATGGGCAAGAGCCTGGCCATGGCGGTCGAAGTGTGGAACGACGCCGGGCAACCGGTGATCGGCGAAAAAGGCGAACTGGTGTGTACCCGGCCATTCCCCGCCATGCCGATCGGACTCTGGAACGATCCCGATGGCGAGAAACTGCGCAAATCCTATTTCAGCCAGTTCCCCGGCGTCTGGGCCCAGGGTGACTACGCCGAACAGTTGCCTCACGGCGGAATGCTGATCCACGGTCGCTCCGATGCCGTGCTCAACCCCGGCGGTGTGCGCATCGGCACAGCGGAAATCTACCGTCAGGTGGAAAAAATCCCCGAGGTGCTGGACAGCGTCGCCATCGGCCAACAGTGGCAGGACGACGTGCGAGTGGTGCTGTTCGTGCGTCTCAAGGAGGGCGTAACGCTGGATGAGGCGCTGCAACAGCAGATCCGCCAGGTGATTCGCGCCAACACCACACCGCGCCATGTACCGGCGAAGATCGTCGCGGTCACGGACATTCCACGCACCATCAGCGGCAAAGTGGTGGAACTGGCCGTGCGCAATGTGGTGCACGGTGAACCGGTGAAAAACACCGATGCGCTAGCCAATCCTGAAGCGCTTGAGCAGTTTCGGGATCGACCGGAACTGAAACACTGAAACAGCGCCCCCGTCTCAGGGGCGCTGTTGTGTAATGAGGCGGATTATTCAGGTCGGTTCAGGGTCAGCACCACCGGTTCGGTAATCGCACCGGTGCGACGGGTGGCGAGACACTGCTCAACGGTGTAAAGGTTGCGCTCGAATTCGAGTTTGTCGGTGTAATACTGATCGAGCAACGAGATGACCAAAGCCAGTGAGTCAGCGTTTTCAACGGCCTTCGTTGTCGGGTGGTATTGCGTCGAGGTGCCGCCCTCATCCATCGCAAGTTTGCCGCTGGCAAGATTGAGCAGCGACGCAACGTCCAACATCTGGTCAGTGCTGCGGCTCTTTGCGGTATCGCTGGCGTAGCTGACATCCTCAGTCTGCGCTGCGCCATGCAGCATCTCGTGAATCAGGTCATCCGCCACCACATCATGGTTGTAACCGTGGCCGATGAAATGAGCGTTCAGATTGCGCGTGTAGATTTCCATGAACATCACGTTAGCCCGCTCGCCTGGGACGGCGGTAACCCATTGCTGGTACAGCTGAGGATTGAAGGCCGCAAGATTACCGTTGTCCTTGTACGGATCAAGAATCAGATTGCTCAGGGAAAAGCCGGCGAAATCGGTACGAATCAGCTTCAGGTATTTCAACAACCGGTCTTTGACATCCGAGCTGTTGCTGCCCAAAAACGCTTTGAGTATGAAGTCGCAGTCTTTGGCAAAGCCGCGATCACTCAAAGCCTTGATTGCCTCTTCAATCTTGGCCTTGGCTTTCGGCAAGCTTTTTTCAATGACGGCACGGGTGTAACTGATCGGCAATGTTTTATGGAAAAGATTCACTCTGAACGGAGCATCGACAGTAAAACTGTTCAGCTTTGGTCCCCAGGCTTTGCCGCTACGATCAAGTGCATACCAGTAAAAGTCTTTGCGCGCAGCCACTACCGTCAACGTTTCTGCACCGGATGCTTTCGGGCGCCAGTTGCCTTGCCCGGCAATGAGCTGGGTGCCGGCATCGACAAACTCCCCAGACTTGTTGGCGCCTTTGATATGCCTCATCTGCGATTTGGCCAGTGCAATGATTTCCTGGGTCTGCCGACTTAAACGCATCCCGCCCTTATAGACCAGTCTGCCTGTGCCACGCACGATTGAAGGCAGGTCATCCAAAGGATTAAAGATGGAAATCCCGGTGGCAATTGCCAGTTTGGCAAGGTGTCCCAGCTTGATGGACAGAGTAGTAGCCTTTGACACGATCGACGCTGTTTTACTGGCAACACCCGCAACGGTGCCCACCAGTGCAATGGCATCCATGGCGCAACCATAGACGCCGTCGATAATTCGGTTGTGTTCCCCGGAAGTCAGATCCTGTATGCACTTTTTGAACGGTACGACGAGATCCACAATGTACGTTGCGACCGCCTCTCCTCTGGCTCGCTCTCGCTCAAGCTCCGTAGGTGAGGTGGCGCTTTTTTTCAGTTGTTCGAATGTCATCAAGGGGTGACGGAGTACGATGAGCGCCGAGATCTGTTCAATCCTGGGATCAGAGAAGTTCTGAAATTCACTGTGCTTCGGAGTCGTAGGTGTGGCCGGTGCGGGCAATGCAATCAACTTGTCGATAATCGCTTCGCTGCTGGTCACACGAAAATCGTTCACCACGCCTTCGATATAACACTTGCGGTTGATGGGCAGACGCTCCTTGGGTGTTACTGCCCCCTCGTATTTCAAGTCACCCTTGAAATCCGCTCGTGCCGGTAAGTTGAGTTTTCCGCTTTGAACGATGAATTTTCCCAGATCATCATTGCGATGAATTTCGCCGCTCAAGGTAAACAGCTCAAAGCACGTGAGTTTGCCGCGATGGGAGGCGCACATGATAATGCCGAAACGCCCAGTGACTGCATCTTTGTCCCCTTGAGTCTCCCAGTTCGCTCTAAAGACGTGCCCGTCCCCTAGCGGGACCGTACGGGTCTGCAACGCCGTGTCTCGTACGGTAAAAAACGTCAACTCTGCGCGCAGCACGTTTTGGAGATCGAAATAGGACATACGCGACAGCGCCAGTTTGAGCGTAGTAGCCAGTGCTGCATTCAACTCATTCAGATAGCTGCGCAATTGCCGATTGAATTCGAGGTTGTTATCAGTCAACCACAGCAAGTCCGGATAACGGTTATAAATACTCACGACCGATGGATCGTGAAGCGCAGGCTTTTTATTTCCAGAGATCTGGGACAGCAAATCGGGCGCATTGCTGTCCGGAAAAACGGCACGGAAATCCCATTCCCGTTTTGCGAGATCGCCGGACATATGCAAGTCGATCATCGACATGATAGTCGGCGAAGCCCCAAGTCCCGGTCGCTGATTGAGCAACGGTTTTTCCAGAAAGTCGCAGCTTGGGGCTGCACGCTCCAGCGCGGACCTGGCGATGGCTCTGCGATCAGGTAGTGGCGTGGAATAGGCGTGGCTGACCTGAGAGAAATTCGCTACATACTGCTGATAGGCCGCAGTAGCCCGTTGTGTCGTCGTTTTTTCGTCCTGTTTGAATTCGACTTCAGTGATGATCGCGTTGATCAACGCCCAGTCCACGATCGGGTCGATCAATGCCAGCGTATGCACATCGGCCAGCGCCTGGCTGACCGGTTCCAGCTGCGCGTACGCCATGACCTGCGCATAAGTCATCACCCGCGCGGCGCCTTGAACGACCGCTTCAACCAAAGCGACACCCCGACAGAAAGCCACCCACTCGAGCGACCCGATCGCGATCGATGTCGGAACCTGCCTGACAATGAATTCGGGGGCGATCTGTGCCAGGCACAAGTGAATCGCCAGAGGTGCTGCGTCGTGGCTGACCCATTGATTGGTCACCATATGATCGCGCAGCCCCTCCAGAACTACAGATGCAGGCCTGCCAAGATGGCGTGGCGAGTACATTTCATAGCTGCCTACAGACTTTCTGTTCTGCTGCTTGCCAATAAATGGATTGATATCCAGCAACATGGCAGTTGCCAACAGCTGGCCAAGTTGTGAATCAGAGATCGTCTCTCCTGCTTGCGATCCGAACCAGCCGAGGCGCTGCAAGCATGAAAGAGCCCAACTTTTCGAAGTCGCATGACCGATTAACTGCTTTAATAAGACAGCTGCGTTGTCATGTACTGCGATCCCTGACCGGGAACCAGCCATCAGATTGCTCAACAGTTTGGTGTCACGGGGCATTTGTTGTCCCGTGATATTTCTCATTGCCAGGCACTGCTCGGCGGACAAAGTAATGAGTGCCGAGTCATCCGCAACAAGCTGCCCCCAATAATTACCGAGACTGTCGATTTCGGGAAACTCAAACTCAAAATATTCAATCAGATTCTTCAGTTGCGCCACCGTATCTGGCACATCAAAACCATGAAATCCCAGCCATTGCTCTACTGTTATTTCATCGTCTGTCCATACGTACCCCCCCGCCTCTTTGGCGATATCAGTGATTAGCGACAACACACTGTGATCAAACCCCAGTCCCTTAATACTGCTGTGTTCCTTGAAATCTATCCAGCCATCCTCGGCGGACACTTCCACTTTCCCGGATTGCGTCACGCAAATCGACGGACTGTCGCTCCCCGTCAAACCCAGCATATAGCTACACATGGCAACCGTACGGGTCAGATTGATCAGGAGCATTTGTCCAGGTGCATGGATGTCATACAAGGACGAGTTCTTCTTCAACTCGATCTGATAGTCCCATCCCAGAATAATCTGTTTTTCAGGGTAGTTCGCAAGACACGATTTCAGTTCGGCCAATACCAGATTGCGCTCTAAAGCATCTGCATCCAGGCGCTGTTGCATGCTCGCACCAACTGCATACTTGAAGAACTTCCCTTTCATTTCAAAACTCATAACTTCCCCATCAGTAAATAAACGTGCCTGTTTGGCCGGCGCGATATTACTTTCACCGAACAAACTTTCCAGCCGTTATTTATGAGGCAAAATTTCAAGCCATATAAAGCACAGTCAAACTACGCCTTAGTCCACCAACCCCCATTCACCAGCACTTGAGCCGGATACATCTCCCGGGCGCGCAAGTTTCAGTTTCAGTTTCAAATTATTAATTGAGTCAGCATGCTTTAGTGCTTCCTGTGCACTCAGGACACCCTCAGCCACCAACTTGTAAAGTGCGTCATCAAAGGTTTGCATGCCCAGTTCCCCGGACTTTTCCATGATCACTTTCAACTCCCCCAGCTCATTGCGACGAATGAGGTCGGCAATGGTGGGCGTCCCCAACATGACTTCAACTGCCGCCCGTCGCTGGCCATCAAGCGTGCGCACCAGACGTTGGGAAACGAAGGCCTTCAAATGATTGCCTAGACTGTGGAGCAATTGCGGGCGGCGCTCTTCGGGGAAGAAATTGATGATCCGGTCCAGCGCCTGATTGGCGTTGTTGGCGTGCAATGTCGACAGCACCAGATGCCCGGTTTCGGCGAAGGCCAGCGCATGTTCCATAGTCTCCCGATCACGGATCTCACCGATCAGCACCACGTCCGGTGCCTGACGCAGGGTGTTTTTCAGCGCCGCGTGAAAACTGCGGGTATCGACCCCGACTTCTCGCTGGTTGATGATCGATTTCTTGTGGCGATGGATGTATTCCACCGGGTCTTCAATGGTGATGATGTGCCCGCTGCTGTGGCGATTGCGATGATCGATCAGCGCGGCGAGCGAAGTAGACTTCCCGGAGTCGGTAGCGCCGACAAACAGGATAAGCCCCTGCTTGAGCATCACCGTTTCGAGCAGTACCGGCGGCAGCTTCAGGTCTTCGAATCGGGGGATGTCGAGTTTGACGTTACGGATCACGATCGACACGTCATTGCGCTGTTTGAAGATGTTGACCCGGAAACGACCGATCCCGGTTCGGGAAATCGCCAGGTTCATTTCCAGATCCCGGTCGAACTCCCGGCGCTGCTCGGCGTCCATCAGGGAGGCGGCGACAGTCGCCACTTCGCCGGGCTTGAACGGCTGCTCGCTCAACGGTGTCAGCACGCCATCGAACCGCGCACTGGGTGGCGCCCCCGTGGACAGGAACAGATCTGAACCGTGGCGGCTGGCCAGTTGTTTGAGCAGTGCGTCGATTTCCATGGCAAAAAGCACCTGCGAAGCTTTCAATGAACTTAAGACCGTGCGTCGTGACGCGACGGGCCTTACAGCGTCTACCGCACTAGGATAGTAGACGCCGCCTCACCGACCGACGCTCAGGACCCTTTGATGAACGCTGTACCGCACACCGATGACGCCCAGGCATTGATTGCCCGCACCGACTGGAGCCGCAGCCCGCTCGGCAGCGCCGACAATTGGCCACAGAGCCTGCGCACCGCGGTGGACATCGTGATTCACTCGCCGATGCCGATGCTGCTCTTGTGGGGCCCGCAGCTTACCCAGATCTATAACAACGGCTTTGCGCTGCTGGCCGGCAGCAAGCATCCACACGCTTTCGGACAACCGGCGCACCAGATATGGCCGGAACTTCGAGACTTTACCGACCCGATTTACAGCGCCGTCCTACAAGGCCAGGTGCGAACCTACAGCGAACGGCGCTTTACCCTGCAACGGGACGGCCAGGATTCCGACTTCTGGCTGGACCTGACCTACAGCCCGATTCGTGACGAAAGCGCGCAAGTGGCCGGCATTCTGGTCACCGCCATCGAAACCAACGAACGCCGACGCATCGCCCTGGAACTGCAGCAACGTTCCGAAGACAGCCTCAAGGCCCAGCGCGAAAGCGAAGAGCGCCTGCAACTGGCGCTGGCAGCTACCGACGCGGTTGGCACCTGGGACTGGGACATTGGAGAAGATCGCTTCATCGCCGATGCCCATTTCGCCCAATTGCACGGTGTCGACCCGGTTCGGGCCAGTCAGTTGCCCATCAGTGAATACCTGCACGGCGTGCACCCGGAAGACCGCGCGCTGATCGCCCGCAGCATCAAGCACTGCATCACCCATGGCACCGAATACGCCGAGGAATATCGTCTGTTGCAGACCAATGGCGAGGTGCGCTGGGTATTTGCCCGCGGACGTTGCTACAAGGATCACCACGGACGGCCGATGCGTTTTCTCGGCGCGGCGCTGGACCTGACCGAGCGCAAACACACCGAACAGGCACTGCGGCAAAGCCAGACCGAGCTGCAACTGATCATCAACGCAATGCCGATCCTGATCAGCTACGTCGACCGCGAAGAACGCTTTCGCCTGAACAATGCTGCGTACCTGGACTGGTACGGGCTGACGCCGCAAGAGCTGTACGGACGCACAATCCGCGAAGTGATCGGCGAAGAATCCTACTTTCTGCGTGCCCCCTACATCGCCGAAGCACTGGCAGGCCGCCCTTGCTCGTTCAGCCTGTACACACCCCATCGCGATGGCAGCCAGCGCCACGCCTTGATGAACTACCTGCCACGCCACGGCCCGGATGGTGCGGTGAACGGTTTTTACATCTTCGTGATCGACGAGACAGAACGTAAAAAGACCGAAGAGGCCTTGCGCAACCTCAATGAAACCCTTGAGGAACGCGTGAGTGCGCGCACCGAGCAACTGGCCCAGGCCAACCAGCGTCTGCAGAACGAAATGTTCGAACGTGAACGCGCCGAAGACGCCCTGCGTCACGCACAGAAAATGGAAGCGGTCGGTCAGCTCACCGGCGGCATCGCCCATGACTTCAACAACATGCTGACCGGAATCATCGGCAGCCTCGACCTGATGCAGCGCTATATCGCCAGTGGCCGTACTGATGAAATCGGTCGATTCACCGATGCCGCAGTGTCCTCGGCCAATCGCGCCGCGGCGTTGACCCACCGCTTGCTGGCGTTCTCGCGGCGCCAGTCGCTGGATCGCAAGACCTTGAACGTCAACGAGCTGATCCACTCCCTGGAAGACCTGATCCGCCGCACCAAGGGCGATCCGATCGAACTGACCTTGCGCCTGGCCGACAGTGTCTGGCCCGTCAGCACCGATGTCAGCCAATTGGAAAACGCCCTGCTCAACCTGGTGATCAACGCCCGCGACGCCATGCCGGACGGCGGTGAACTGCTGATCGAGACCGCCAATGTTTATCTCGACGGTAACGACATCACCACGCTGGAACCGGTCAAGGCCGGTGATTACCTGATGCTTGCAGTGAGCGACAACGGCACCGGCATGACGCCGTCGGTGCGTTCGAAGGCGTTCGACCCATTCTTCACCACCAAACCGATCGGCCAGGGCACGGGGCTCGGGTTATCGATGATTTATGGTTTTGCCCAACAAACCGGCGGGCACGTCAGCCTCGACAGCCTGCCGGGCCAGGGCACCTGTGTGCGCCTGTACTTGCCGCGTTTGTATGCGCTGGAACCGGAGCGGCCGGTGATCGAAACGACGACCGAGGCCCCCGCCGCCGCCACCGGCGAAACCGTGGTGGTGGTCGAGGACGATCCGGCGGTGCGCATGCTGGTCATGGACCTGCTCAAGGAATTGGGTTACCGCGCCCATGAGGCCGAAGACGCCAAAAGTGCCTTGCCGCTGCTGGAAACCGACCTGCGTGTTGACCTGCTGGTGACCGACGTCGGGCTGCCGGGCATGAACGGCCGGCAACTGGCGGAGATCGCCCGCCAGCATCGTCCGGGGCTCAAAGTACTGTTCATGACCGGTTATGCGCAGAAAGCCGCCGAGCGTCAGGGTTTCCTGGAGGACGGCATGGACATGGTGGCCAAGCCGTTTTCCATTGAACTGCTGGCCGGCAAGATCCGCACGATGATCAGCCAAAACCCGTGACTTGAGGCATAATCCGCGCCCCGCCGTCACCCCGCTACAGGTATTGCACGATGAAAGCCCAAGCCCGCCACATTCTGGTGAAAACCGCCGAAGAGGCTGAAAAACTCAAACAACGCATCGCCAACGGTGAAGCGTTCGATGTACTGGCGAAGAAATTCTCGACCTGCCCGTCCGGCAAGCGCGGCGGCGATCTGGGTGAAGTGCGGCCGGGGCAGATGGTCGACGTGATCGACGCGGTGATCTTCAAGAAGCCGCTGCGCACGGTGCACGGGCCGATCAAGAGCAAGTTCGGCTATCACCTGGTGCAGGTGTTTTTCCGCGATTGATCCGGTGCCCTGAAGGCGCGGCTGTCGGCAGCGCCTTCAAAGATCGGATTCATTCTTTGGGGATCAGTGCGCCAGGCACCTGAATCACCCGACTGGCCAACCGGTGCCCAGCCTCCGCCGCCTGCGCAGGGCTTGCGCCCGACAAGCGACTGGCCAGATACGCCGCACTGAACGAATCCCCCGCCGCCGTGGTGTCCACTACCTTCTCGACCTTCTGCGCCGGCACTTCGAACGCTTCCCCGTCACAACGAATCAGGCACGCCTCGGCGCCACGCTTGAGCACTACCTCCGGCGTACCGATCTGCGCGTACGCTTCAAACACCGCATCACAGTCCTCGAAATGGAACAGCGCCTGCTCGTCGTCCACCGTCAGCAACGCCAGATCAACATGGGGCAGCACGCTGCGATACGCCGCCCGCGCCTCTTCTACCGAGGCCCACAGCCGTGGCCGGTAATTGTTGTCGAAGACGATCCGCGCATCGCGCTGGCGGGCTTCGATCAAGGTCTGAATCAGCTTTTCCCGCCCCTGTGCGCCAAGCACCGCCAGCGTGATACCGCTGAAATACAGCACGTCGTAGTCCGGCAACGCCGCGAGAATCGGCGCGGCGGCCGGGGTCGTGAAACAGTCGCGTACAGCGGCCTCGTTGCGCCAGTACAGAAAACGCCGTTCGCCGGCGGCATCAGTCTGGATGCAATACAGCCCCGGCAAACGACCGGGCAAGCGCTGGACCAGATCCAGACCAATGTTTTCAGCGGCCCAACTGCGGCACATGGCGTCACTGAATCTGTCGTCACCCAGCGCCGTAACGTAATCGACCTGCGCCTTGTCGCCCATGGCGCGGGACAGATACACCGCCGTGTTCAGCGTGTCGCCGCCGAAGCTCTGTTGCAGGCTGCCATCAGCACGTTGCTGAAGTTCGATCATGCATTCGCCGATCAGGGCGATGCGCGGGGTGTTCGGACCCAAGGGACTGAGCGTGTTCATCAGAAACAGGTTTCCATGGTTTCGATCACCGACAACTGCTCATCCACCAGCAGCCCTACGCGCCACTTGTCGAAGGTCAGGCACGGGTGCGAAGTGCCGAAGGAAATGATGTCGCCAACGCGCAGTTCCACCTCCGGCGCCACGGTCATGAAGGCGTGCTGGTCCATCACCGCCGTCACCTTGCAGGCACCGACATCGTCGCCTACAGCCGGCAGCACGCCAGCCTTGTAACGCAGCAACGGCACCGGCATCCCGGCATCGAACGCCACGTCACGCTTGCCCAGGGCAATCACCGCGAACCCCGGCTCCGGCATCGACTGCACGTGGGCCCAGACTTCCAGCGCCGGGCGCAGGCCTTCATGCAGGTCGCTGCGACGGTCGAGCACGCAGCACTGCGCCTCTTTATAAATGCCATGGTCGTGAGCCACGTAACTGCCGGGACGCAACACGCTGAGGAAACGCCCGCCTGCGCTCTGCGCTTCGAACGACTCGGCGATCAGGTCGTACCACGCCGAACCCGATGCGGTGATGATCGGCTTGGCGATGGCGAACGCGCCGCTGTCCTGCAACTGCACCGCCAGGCGCACCAGCGAGGCGGCGAACTCACGAATGCCGGTGACGGCGTGATCGCCGTGGATCACGCCCTCGTAACCCTCGATACCGGTCAGGGCCAGCGCCGGTTGCGCGCCGATGGCCTTGGCCAGTTCGATGACTTCCTGTTCGCTGCGGCAACCACAACGGCCGCCGACCACGCCGTACTCGATCATCACGTTCAGGCGCACGCCACGCGACGCGAAGTAAGCGCCCAGATCGGCGACGTTGTCCGGGTGATCGACCATGCAATAGAAGTCGAAGGTCGAATCGGCCGCCAACAGATCGGCGATCAACGCCATGTTCGGCGTACCGACCAGTTGGTTGGCCATCAACACCCGGCGCACGCCGTGGGCGTATGCGGCGCGGGTCTGGGTGGCGCTGGCCAGCGTAATGCCCCAGGCGCCGGCGTCGAGCTGACGGCGAAACAGCGCCGGGGTCATGCTGGTCTTGCCATGGGGCGCGAGTTCGGCGCCGCTGTCGCTGACGAATGTCTGCATCCAGCGGATGTTGTGTTCCAGCGCTTCACGGTGCAGCACCAGCGCCGGCAGGCTGATGTCACGCACCAGTTGCGCGCCGACGGCGGCATCGCCCTTTTCCACGGCAGCAGTGTTGTTGGCAGTCGTCATGGTCGATCTCCTCACAGTCGCGCCCGCAGGCAGGCGCGGTTATTCGTTGATTCGTCGGGCGAGGCTGTTGGCGCTCTCGATCAAGACCCGGCAATAGTCGTTGTAATTGGTCTTGGCATCGGCGCGCGGGGCGACGATGCACAGGGTGCAGATGGCCACGCCTTGAGGGTCTTTGACCGGGGCGGCGAAGCAGTGGGTAAAGGTGTCGGCGACACTGTCGAAGGAGAAGAAACCGTCGATGCCGGCCTGACGGATTTCCTTGAGAAATATCTCCATCGGCAGTCGTTCGCCACCCGGCAGGATAAAGTCGTCGGGGTCGATCAGGTCGCTGATCTGCTGGTCACTCAAGTGCGCCAGCAGCAAGCGTCCGGACGCCGTCCACGGGATTGGCGCGTTCTCGCCGATATCGGAGGAAATGCGGAAATGCCGCTCGCCCTCCTTCATCAGCGCCACCGTGTATTTGCGCCCGTTGAGCAGGCACATCTGCGCGGTTTCCCGGGTCTGGCTGACGATCTCCTGCAACGCGTGATCGGCTTCGCGACTGAGGTCGAAATGACGCAGATGCGCCTGGCCGAGGAAGTACAGCTGACGACCGAGATAGACATGACCGTCCTTGCCCACCGGTTCGAGAATCCGCCGTTCGAGCAACGAGGCCACCAGTTCGTAGACCGTGGATTTCGGGCTGCCGATGCCGTTGGCGATGTCGTTCGGGCGCAGTGGCTGGCCGATCTCCTTGAGGAAATCGAGGATATCGAACGCCCGGTCCAGACCGCGTGCCCGGCGCTTGATGGTGTCTTCGGTCATTTCTGTTGTTCCCATAAAAGATGCCGGGATGGTAACTGGCCCTTGGCGTTGTGTCAGTTGGATCGCAGCCCTCACCCCCCGCCCTCTCCCGGAGGGAGAGGGAGCCTGACCGTATCGATACATGACTAGCTGCCAAACGCCGGACTCTGCATCGATAGAGATCAGTCCCCTCTCCTGGGGGAGAGGGCTAGGGTGAGGGGGCTACGGCCTCAGCGACGCCACATCTCTCAAGCCTTCTTCTTGTACGCAATGCAGTCGATCTCGACCTTGCAGTCGACCATCATGCTTGCCTGCACACAGGCCCTGGCCGGTGCGTGTTCGGGCTTGAAATACTCGCCGAAGACCTTGTTGAAACTGGTGAAATCCCGCGGATCGTCCAGCCACACCCCGGCACGTACCACGTCTTCCAGGCCGTAACCGGCCTCTTCAAGAATCGCGATCAGGTTCTTCATGGTCTGGTGCGTCTGCTCGACGATGCCGCCCACAATGATCTCGCCATCTACCGCCGGCACCTGCCCGGAAACGTGCAGCCAGCCATCGGCCTCGACTGCGCGGGCGAATGGACGAGGCTGGCCGCCAGCGGCGGTGCTGCCGGTGCCGTAACGAGTAATGCTCATGGATGTGTCTCCTGATTGAAAAAGTGAAAAGTCAGAACCGCGTGCTTTTGAGAAATTCAGCCAGCCGCGGCGATTGCGGACGCTCGAACAGCTCCTTGGGAGGCCCCTGCTCTTCGATGCGCCCCTGATTCATGAACACGATCTTGTCCGAGACCTCGAACGCAAAACGCATTTCGTGGGTCACCAGCAACATGGTCATGCCGTCCTCGGCCAGGCCCTTGATCACGTTCAGCACTTCGCCGACCAGTTCCGGGTCGAGGGCCGAGGTGACTTCGTCGAACAGCATCAGGCTAGGGTTCATCGCAATCGCCCGGGCAATCGCCACGCGCTGTTGCTGACCGCCGGACAACTGGCCGGGAAAGTGATTGCGCCGCTCCAGCAGGCCGACCCGCTCCAGCCATTTCTCGGCCAGCACCACGGCTTCGTCCTTGTGCATCTTTTTGACTTTGAGCAAGCCGAGGGTGACGTTCTGCAGCGCAGTGAGGTGCGGGAACAGGTTGAACTGCTGGAACGCCATGCCGGTCATCGCCCGATGGCGCGCGATGACTTTTTCCGGGTGGCGCACGCGTTTGCCATTGAGTTCGTCATAACCGATGGATTCGCCGTCGAGCAGGATCTGCCCGCCCTGGAACTCCTCCAGCATGTTCACGCAACGCAGCAGCGTGGTCTTGCCCGAGCCGCTGGAGCCGATCAGCGTCACCACGTTGCCGCGCTGCATGCTCAGGTCGACACCCTTGAGCACTTCGACCGCGCCGTATTGTTTGTGCAGGCCACGGATATCCAGCAGGGGCTGGCCATTCTGGACGTTGGAAACTTGAGCTTGAGTCATGGCAAGGCCACCCGCTTTTCAATGTGCCGGCCGAGTAATTCGATGCCGTAGTTGATGACGAAGAACAGAAAACCGGCGAACAGGTAAAACTCCAGGGTCATGAACGTCCGGGCGATGATCTGCTGGGTGCTGAGCAACAGCTCCGCCACGCCGATCACCGACAGCAAGGTCGAGGCCTTGACGATTTCCGTGGACGAGTTGACCCAGGTCGGCAGGATCTGCCGCAGTGCCTGGGGCAACAGCACGTAGCCAAGGGACTGATAGAACGTCAGGCCGATGGCCTTGCCCGCTTCCATCTGCCCGCGTGGCAATGCCTGCAACGCACCGCGCACGATCTCGGCAACGTGGGAGCCGCAAAACAGCGTCAGACCCAAGGCACCCGCCTGAAACGCGCTGATCTGCCAACCGAGCGCCGGCGCCATGTAGAAGCAAGCCAGTACCAGCACAAACACCGGTGTGCCGCGAATCAGGTCGACATAAAAGCGGAACGGCGCGCGCATCCAGAACTTGCCGTAGGTCAGCACCAGCCCGGCGAATACGCCGATGACCGTGCCGAACAGAATCGCCAGCGCCGACACTTGCACACTGGTCAGAAAGCCTTGCCACAAGGCTTCGCGGGCAATCCACAACTCATGCAACCAACTGGGGGATTCGTACATCGCAGCCTCCTATCGGCGGATCGCCAGACGCTGCTCGAGGTAACGCAGCAGCATGGCAATGAGGTAACAGGCCGCGACATACAACGCCGTGGTCACCAGCCAGGTTTCGATCACCCGGTAGCTCTCGACGTTGATCTTGCGCGCGTAGTAGGTCAGCTCCGGCACCGCAATCGCGGCGGCCAGCGAGGTGTCCTTGAACAGCGAAATGAAGTTGTTCGACAGCGCCGGCAGCACGTTGCGCAACATCACCGGCACGGTGACATAGGCCTTCACCTGCCACTCGCCCAGGCCGATGGCCAGTCCCGCTTCGCGCTGACCCTTGGGGATGCTCAACAAGCCGCCCCGGAACACTTCGGTCAGGTACGCCCCGGCATATAACGACAGGGTGATGATGAACGACGGGATCTTGTCCAGCCGGATCCCCAGGCTCGGCAACGCAAAGTAGATCAACAGAATCAACACCAGAATCGGCGTGTTACGGATCACCGTGACATACACCGATGCCAGCACCCGCAAGGCGCGATGCTTCGACAGCAAGGCAAACGCCATCAGCAGGCCGATCACGCAGCCGATGGCGATCGACACCAGCGCCAGCTCAAGCCCCAGACCGAGCCCCGCCAGCAAGGTGTCGAAATCGCGCCACACGGCGGCAAAGTTCAACTGATAGTTCATGGTTGGCAGTACCTTGAGCGGGGCGCATCAGGGCGCCCCACTCTCACGGGATCATTTGAATTCGACAGGGAAACCGATAGCGGGCGATGGCAGATCAACGCCGAACCATTGCTTGAACGATGCCGCGTAGGTCGGGAATTCAACACCGGTCATGGCTTCATGCAAGGTGGTGTTGACGAAGTTCAGCCAGTCCTGATCGCCACGTTTGACGGCGCAGGCGTAGGTCTGCGGGCTCCAGGCGTATGTCGGGCTGCGATAGCGGCCAGGGTTCTGGACCATCAGGTATTTGACTGAAGACTGGTCGGTAGCAGCGGCATCGGCGCGACCGGAGTTCACGGCCTGATACATCAGATCGACGCTGTCGTACTGATCGACCTTGGCCTTGGGCAGCGCCTGGTGCACCAATTCCTCGGCGTACACGTTCTGCAGCACGGCCACAGTCACGCTGTCGCCAGCGGCTTGCAGGTCTTCGATTTCCTTGTACTTGCTGTTGTTCGGCAGCAGCAGGCCGACGCCTTCGCGGTAATACGGCAGGGTGAACGCCACTTGCTGCGCACGGCTGGCGGTGACGGTGATGAACTGGCAGCTCATGTCGACCTTGTCGGTCAGCAGGTTGGGAATCCGCGCATCGGACGACTGCACCACGAACTCGACCTTGCTCGGATCATTGAACAGACCCTTGGCCACCATCCGGGCGATGTCGATATCAAAGCCCTGCAACTTGCCGTCCGCGCCCTGGAAGTGCCACGGCGCGTTGGTGCTGCCGGTCCCCACGATCAGTTTTCCACGGGCCAGGACGCTGTCGAGCTTGCTGTCGGCCGCCTGGGCCATACCCATGACAGCGGACGAAGCCGCGAGAACAAAAACACACGCTTTGAACAAGGAAAGTCGGCGATGCATGGCAAGCACTCCAGAGGATTGTTTATTCCGCTATACCGGAACACGGTTTGTTACTACGGAATGAACAGCAGAAAGTGTGCCACAGGAATCGCCAGGAATCCGCAACGGATTGAAATGCGTTCTGAATCAAAGGGATGCGAAAAGTGTTCGGGACGGTGTTACGCGCAGTGACAGAAAGGCCGCGCTACTGTTGGCTACACACGACGGGTACTCGGGCCACATATCGGTGCGCGGCGCACAAAAAATTGCGCTCGGCACCTGTCAACTCTGACAGTTGCGACAGCGACCGCCGCTCCTTTAACGTCGTGACGTCTTGTGCATCGAATAAAGGAGGCTCCGATGACGACGCCGACTCGATATTCAGCGTTGCCCCCGACGTACCGGAAGGTCTTGAAAGCCAGGCGCCTTGTCGTCCTGTACTTCTTCAACGAGCACTGCGGTGCCTGCGTGTTCTCCGGCCCCGTTTTTCTCGAAGTCGCCAAGCCCTTCCGGCCCTGGATGGATATCTTCATGCTCAATACCGCACTGTCGTGCCGACATCCTGATGTCACGGGTACGCCGACGGTGTTGTTCTACAAGGAAGGCGTACTGCTCAAAAAACTGAAAGGCATCGGTACGGATGAATCACTCCTGCAAGACTTCACCCAGTTCCTCGGCAAAACCAGACACCCCGCCGCGCCGCGCAAATCGCCCCATGACCTGAGCTGGCTTCGCCACACCCTGCGTACCCTCTGCACCATCCCCCGCGCAAAACGATGGAACTTTTCCTGAAAGTGCCACCTAAGAGCCATCAGATATGGCACTTTCGTTCCAATTGATCTGTAACAACTAGCCTCAAGGCCGGATTGGACAAGCTCCCATCCGGCTGCTTTTCTTTATTTCTCAGAAAGAGATAGGTGCTGCTGGCTATCCGGCCACGGCCTTGCTTCGTCCCAGGAGGGGTCAATGTCCTTTAACGTCATGATGGTTTTCGGTACTCGCCCGGAGGCCATCAAAATGGCCCCGCTGGCTCGAGTTCTGCGTCAGTGGCCCGACATCAAACTCAACATCTGCTCGACCGGCCAGCATCGGGAGATGCTCAAACAGGTACTCGACGCGTTCGAACTGACGGTCGATGAAGACCTGCAAGTGATGACCCAGGGCCAGACGCTCAACGGTCTGTCGCAACATCTGCTTGCACAACTCGACCAGGCCTACGAACGGGTCAAACCGGACATCGTGCTGGTACACGGCGACACCACCACCAGCTTCATCGCCGCCCTCGCCGCGT
The DNA here is from genome assembly GCF_058808055.1 of Pseudomonas sp. GW821-FHT11G12. Classification (NCBI taxonomy): domain Bacteria; kingdom Pseudomonadati; phylum Pseudomonadota; class Gammaproteobacteria; order Pseudomonadales; family Pseudomonadaceae; genus Pseudomonas; species Pseudomonas sp. GW821-FHT11G12. Next base: position 904,646 of record NZ_JBXARH010000001.1, on the reverse strand, counting down.
TCAATCGCCAGCTGCCCATCGGCCACGTCGAGGCCGGTTTGCGCACCGGCAACCTGCGCGCGCCCTGGCCTGAAGAAGCCAACCGACGTCTGACCGGCGTGATCGCCGACCTGCACTTCCCGCCCACCGGCAAAGCCGAAGCGAATCTGCTGCGTGAAGGCGTGCCGCAGGACAACATCGAAATCACCGGCAATACCGTCATCGATGCGCTGCTGTGGATGCGCACGAAGCAGCAACAGAGCAACTGGCGCCCGGCTGCCGATTCACCTCTGGCGGTGCTCGACGACAGCCGTCGCATGGTGTTGATCACGGGCCATCGCCGGGAAAACCTTGGCGACGGTTTCCAGAACATCTGCCAGGCCCTGGCCGATCTCGCCCTGCGTTACCCGGACGTGCAATTCGTCTACCCGGTTCACCTCAATCCGCAGGTGCAGAGCGCGGTGTACGGCATGCTCGCCGACAAACCCAACATCTATCTGGTCGCCCCTCAGGATTACCCGAACTTCGTCTGGCTGATGGGCCGCGCGCACTTCATCCTGACCGACTCCGGCGGCGTCCAGGAGGAAGCGCCGGCCATCGGCAAGCCGCTGCTGGTATTGCGTGACGTCACCGAACGCCCCTCCGTGCTTGAGGGCGGCACCGTGCTGCTGGTGGGCACCGACACCGCAAAGATCGTCAAGGAAGCCAGCCAGTTGCTCGATGACGAAGCGACCTACAAACGCATGAGCCGCGTCCACAGCCCATACGGTGACGGTCACGCCAGCGAGCGTATCGCCAAACGCCTCCACGCCTGGCTGAGCGCACGCTCGACGGCGGGTAACGGGGTATGAGCCTGGGCTGGGTCGATTTTTTTGCGTATGTGCTGTTTGGTCTGAAGTATGTGGCGATCCTCCTCGCCCTGCTGATGTTCATCCTCGGACTCGATGACCTGTTCATCGATCTGGTGTATTGGAGCCGCAAGTTAATTCGGCGCTGGCGGATCTACGAGAAATTCAAGCGCGCTGACGAGGAACGCCTGTATTCGATTCCCGAGAAGCCGCTGGCGATCATGGTGCCGGCGTGGAACGAAGTCGGCGTGGTCGGCGAGATGGCGCGGCTGGCTGCCTCGACCATCGATTATGAGAACTATCAGATTTTCGTCGGCACCTACCCCAACGACGCCGAAACCCAGGCCGACGTCGATGCGGTCTGCCAGCACTACCCCAACGTGCACAAAGTGGTCTGCGCCCGCCCGGGTCCGACTAGCAAGGCCGACTGCCTGAACAACATCATCGATGCGATCCTGCGTTTCGAGAGCGAAGCGAAAATCCAGTTCGCCGGTTTCATCCTGCACGATGCCGAAGACGTGATTTCGCCGATGGAGTTGCGCCTCTACAACTACCTGCTGCCGAACAAGGACCTGATCCAGATTCCGGTCTACCCCTACGCACCGGAATGGAAAGGCTTCACCGCCGGGCACTACGTCGATGAGTTCGCCGAGAACCACGGCAAGGACGTCATCGTCCGCGAAGCCCTCACCGGCCAGGTGCCCAGCGCCGGCGTCGGCACCTGCTTCAGCCGTAAAGCCATCAGCGCGCTGCTGGAAGACGGCGACGGTATCGCCTTCGATGTGCAGAGTCTCACCGAAGACTACGACATCGGTTTCCGCCTCAAGCAGAAAGGCATGAAATGCATCTTCGCCCGCTATTCGGTCAGCGATCCGAAACTGGCGCTGGAGCAACCGTGGGTGTTCGGGATGAATCGTGAGTTCTCCCAAGTGATCTGCGTACGCGAGCACTTTCCCCGCGACTTGCAACACGCAATCCGGCAGAAGTCGCGGTGGATCGTCGGCATCGTATTTCAAGGCACCAAGAACCTCGGCTGGAGTCGCAAGGGTCTGCTCAATTACTTCCTGTGGCGTGACCGTCGCGGGTTGATCGCCTACCTGCTGAGCTTTCTGGTCAACCTGCTGTTCCTGGTGCTGCTGGCGATGTGGGCCATCACGGTGATTGCCCCAGAGTCATGGCGCTATCCCTCGATCCTCGCCGACAGCTCGTTGCTGTCGGTGCTGCTGTGGCTCAACGGTTTGATGCTGTTCAACCGCCTGTTCCAGCGTGGCTGGTTTGTCACTCGCTACTACGGGCTGGTCGAAGGTCTGTTGTCGGCGCCGCGCATGATGTGGAGCAACTTCGTCAACTTCTTCGCCAACCTGCGCGCCCTGCGCCAGGTGATGGAGATGGGCGACTCACGGCGTGTGGCCTGGGACAAGACCACCCACGAATTCCCGGCACTGACCAAGGCACAACGCACCCCACTCGGCCATCGATTGGTGGAAAAAGGCCTGCTGACCGAAGAACAACTGGAAGCGGCGATCACCAGTCCGGTACGTCGTCGACTGGGTCGCGAACTGCTGCTGCGTGAGTACATCGACAGCACTCAGCTGGTTCAAACACTTGCCGAACAGCTTGACCTGGAGTGGGCGCCACTCAACCCGTTCAAGCTCGACAAGCGCCTGATCGATGCCGTGCCACGCCGGGTCGCATCGCACTACGGCGTACTGCCGGTGGCCGAAGAAGGCGACACCCTGATTCTGGCCTCTGAAGGCCCGGTCAGCCAGGTCTCGCTCGGCGCGATCAGCCGTCAATTGAAACGCCCGGTGCGTAGCCGTCTGGCACCGCAGGGCCGCGTTACGCTGGGGATTCGTTACTGGTACGCCAGCCCCCGCCAGAATGAGGAAGTGCGTCATATGCTCGAAGTACTTGAGCGCCATCAGGACGATGAAGCCTTGCTGGAGCGGGTCAGCCGCCATCAGGTGCTGCTGGGCAATCTGCTGCAGGTTCGCGGTATGGTGCCGCCAACCTTGTTCAATCAGGCGTTGATCGATTTCGATGCCGAAAACATGTCACTCGGGGAGCATCTGATTTCCCGCGGCATGATCACCCAGGAAGTCCTGGAACAAGCCCTCGCCGATCAGGCCAGCGAACAGCAAGCCGCCTACCGCATTGTCCGGGAGGTCGCATGAAGCCTGTGCATCGTCACACCTTGCTGATGGGCAGCCTGCTGCTGGGCCTGAGCACTGCGTATCCGCTACAGGCTGCGCCGCTGAGCGATTTCGAACAGTTCCGCAGCTATCCCTACATGGACCGCAGTTACCGCGAAGCGAAAAAGGGCAACTGGAAAGAAGTCGAACGACTGATGCGCCACTTGCTGGAAAAGGTCCCGAAAAACGACGAGGCCCGGGCGCTGCTGGTTGAGTCGCTGGCCAAACAACGCCGCTACAAGGACGCCATGCAGGCGCTGCCGGACAACAGCGACGCCCTCCTCGACCTGCGCCTGACCTGGATCGAACAGGATCCACCCACCAGCACTCAGGTTGAAAGCTGGATGGCTACCAGCAGCCTGAATGATCGCGTGCGCCTGTGGCAGGCCTACAGTCTGAGTCTCGCCAAGTTCGGCGGCGCGGCCAAGGCCCACGACTGGCTCGCACAACTGTCGCCCAAGGGCGATGACAATATCCTGCGTCTGGCGCGGGCCAACTGGTCGGAGCAATTGCGCGACTGGAGCGGCACCATCGATCAGCTCGCACCGCTCGCTGCCCGCAAACAGCTGGACGCCGAAGGCTGGCAACGTCTGGCCAATGCTTATGTACAGCGCCTCGACGAAAAACCGCTGCAACAACTGCTGCAACAGGCACCGACTCCGGAGGCTGCACGCAAGATCCGTCTGGCAATGGTCGACCGCGCCATTGCCATGGGCCACGAGCAACAGGCACAACGCTGGATTCAGTCGTTGCCGGACTCCGATCTGGCCGATCCCACGCAACGTCAGCGCCTGTGGGAGCTGGCACGCAAGACCGAAGATGTGCCGACCGTGCAGCGTTTGAGCAACGATCTGCAACGGCCGTGCCTGGAGACCGCTGAATGGTTGTCACGCCAGGACCCGGAAGCAGCGCTCAAGCAATTTCGTGGTTGCACGCCTGACGACGACCCGCAAACCTGGCTGATACTCGCCCAACGCCTGCAAGCCACCGACCTGCTGCAGACCACCCGACTGCCGCAGCCGTGGGACAGTCGCCGTCAGGAGCAACTGCTGAATGTCTGGCAGGATCAGGGGCGCAGCGACAAGGTCGATGCCTGGCTGGCCGGCCAGACGCAAACACCTGAAATCGTCAAACGTCGCGCAGAACTGTCGCAACGCATGGGCCGCATGACCGAAGCGCAGACCTTGTGGGAGCTTCACTACCGGCAGACCGGCAGCCTGAATTCGCTGAATCAGGCCACCTATCTGGCGGTAAACAATGGCGATCGCGCACAGGCGCAACAGTTACTGGAAACCGCTTTCGACCGTCATCAAGGGCGCTTGCCGGCCACTGCACTGCAACGTCTGGCCGGGCTTTATGCAGCTTCGAAAACCACAACACCGGAACAACAACGGCGAATGGCTTCGTTGCTCACCCATGTGGATGGTGCCACCCGTGGTCAGTTACTCGCGCAACTGGCAGAAAACGGTCAGTGCGATGCCGTTCAGCATGCCATCGGCAACCACCCGCAGGTCGCCGGCGATTACCGGGCACTGGGGCGTTGCGCGATGCCGGATCGGCCGGGCGAGGCTGTCGTCTATTACCAGCAAGCGGAAAAACTCGGCGACCGCGGCAGTCGTCTGCCGTTGGCGTACGCCCTGGAAGCCGCCGGTGATTCGGCTGGCGCACTGGCCATCTGGCGCAGCCTCCCGGCAGCGGAACTGAGCGACAACGCGCGCCTCACCGCGAGCCGCAGCGCGCTGAATGCCGGTGACAGCCAGACAGCCGAACGCTACTGGCAGCAAAGCACCACCCGCGGCGCCAACGAATGGGCCCTCGGCGCGGCAATCGCCGACGCTCGTGGCGATCATGTCCAGGCACTTGAACGTCAGCGTAAAGCCTTGCAACAAGCACCGGACGCCGGGCATTTCTACGCGGCGTCGGTCACTGCGCAAAAGGCCGGCGACCTGCCACAAAGTACAGCATGGCTGGCCGAGGCAGTACGCCGCGACCCGAACAACCCACGTTATCGCGCCGACTACGGCATGCGTCTGGCCGGTGCCGAAACCCGCGAGGAACGCGCCACCGCAATCCCCTATCTGCAACAGGCCACCCGTGATTTCCCCGAGGATTATCGACTGGGTGAAACCCTGGCCTGGCGTTATGACGAAGCGGAAGACAGCGCCTCTGCCCGCAAGGAACTGCGTCGGGTGATTGATCTGGAACAGAACCCGGTGGCTGTCGACGACGAGGACGGCAGCATGGAAGCGCGCCGTTACCGTCAGCGCCGCGCCCATGAAACCCTCTCCCGCCGCGACAGCCGGACGATTGCCAGCACCTGGTCACCGGCCGGGGTATCGACGAATGACTTCGTGCGACCGGACGAGAGCAAAGGTTCGCGCCGCCGCGCCGACTCGCAAAACGTGCAACTGGCGATGTGGGACCACGCCCTCGGCGACGAACCGAGCCGCGCCGGCAGCACGCTGTCGGTGTACGGTCGGGTGCTGCTCGGTGGCCAGGGTCGCTCCAGTTACGCTGAATCCCTCGCTGCCGGTGTCGGCCTGCGCTACAAACCGTGGGGCACGCAGAACATCAACTTCTACGGTGAGATCTACAAACAGAGCCAGTTCAACGATGACGACAACCACAGCCTGAGCCTCGGCCAGATGCTGGTGCCGGAAAAGTTGCTGGATCAGGTCAACGATCACCGCCAGGACGGCCACACCACCACCGACTATCTGCTGCGCGCGACTGCCTCGTTCCTCGATCAGGGCAAGTACCGCAACGACTGGCGCGTCGATGAAAACGATTGGGATGAGCGTTTCCTCTACCTCGACGCCGCCTGGTGGACCAAGGCCGGCGATCATCAATGGCTGTCGCGGTTCCAGCAGGGGCATGCCTGGAAGCTGCCAAACAGTGGCGCCCAGACAATCATGCCTTACGGCTTCCTCGAATTTGCCAGCCAGGACCCGAGCAACGATTGGCGCCAGGATCTGCGCACCGGCGTGGGTCTGCGCTGGCAGTGGTGGTACGACGAAGATCGCTACAACGCCTACCGGTCGAAACTGACGGTACGCACCGAATATCAACAGTCCCTGGGCGGCAATCTGTATGAAGGCGGCAACGGTGTGCTGCTGGGCGTGGAGTGGAATTTCTGATGGCTCGATGGATGTTGTTTTTCTGCCTGCTGATGGGCGCCACGCTCGCACGGGCCGATGAGCGGGTGTTCTATCAGCCGCTGAATGTCGATGCCGGCCTGACCCAGGCGCAATGGCAGAAAGTCTGGCAGGACACCGCCAGACAAGGCACGCGAACGGTGATCGTGCAGTGGACCGCGTATGGCGACTCGGACTTCGGTGGTGCCAATGGCTGGCTCGCCAACAGCCTGAAACTTGCCGAACAACAAGGTCTGCAACTGGTGCTCGGGCTGTCGATGGACCCGGCGTATTACAAGCGCATCGACGAACTGGACAGCACCGGCCTCGGTGCCTACTGGCAGGCGCAACTGGGTCAATCGCTGGCGCAACAACAGAAGTTGCGCCAGGAATGGAAACTGCCGGTCAGCGGTTGGTATCTACCGCTGGAGCTGGATGACTTGCACTTTCTGGCGGCCGATCGACGGGCAACGCTCCAGCGTCAGCTGAAGGATTTCGCGGCAAAACTGGATGCACCGCTGCATGTCAGCGCCTTCAGTGCCGGCAAGCTTGCTCCGACAGTCAACGCCCAATGGCTGGGGGATCTTACAGCGGCCGGTGCGCACGTCTGGTGGCAGGACGGCGCTGGCACCGGGCGCCTGCCAGTGCTGGTGCGCAGCGGTTATGCCAGTGCACTGCCCTGCTCCGTCGGAATCGTGCGTGAAGCGTTCCGCCAGGTCAGTCGCGAAGGTGAGCCGTTCCGCGCGGAGCCGGCAACCCCTGATGCCACCTCGACCGGTTGCCATCAAAATGCAGTGTTTTCCCTGCGCTATCGACCGTGGGGACAGGTGATTCTCGACAACCAGCGCAAGCATCCGGGCAGCAATGTACAAAACCATTGAAGACGAAGTCCTGAAACGAACCGCGCCCGCCGAGCTGTGGGACGAGTTCATCCAGCATGAGTTCGAGCGGCTGCATTCGTTCTGCCTGCTGATCTATCTGGCCAGCATGGGCATCTGGCTGGCCTTCGACCTGATCGTCAGTTTCCTCGGCGATCAGGGCTTCACCTGGCGTTCGATGATCTTCATCGCCGCGTTTGCGGTGCTTGCCGTGGTGCTGATGTTCACGCGCAAGGCCCGCCACTTCGACTGGCTGAACCTGACCTTCGTGTTCGTCATCACCTTGGGCATACGTCTGGTGATCGACGGCCTGCCGCCGACGTTTCATGGCATCTGGCTGGTACTTGCCGCCGCCACCACGCTCTATAGCGCCTCCGTGCTGCCGCTGAGTCGCTGGTCGTTCTTCGGTGCGCAGGTCATCACCTGGCTGATACTCAACCCGTTCATGGGCACCGGTATCGGCCTGCTGGAACTCAAAGGGGTGATGACCATCTGCTACAGCGTGTTTCTCTGTGCGCTGACGATCTACACGTTCCTCAAACTGCGCGAGACCAAGCTCTACAACTACATCATGTCCAAGCTGTTGCTGGATCAGGCCTACAACGACACCCTGACTGAAATCCCCAACCGCCGCTCGTTCATGACCCGCGCCGAAAAGAGCCTGCAATCGGTGCCCCGCGAGCAGGACCATTACCTGGCGATGATCGACATCGACAACTTCAAGAAAGTGAATGATGTGCACGGCCACGACATCGGCGATGAAGTGCTCAAGCGGATCGCGGCAGACATCAAAGCGGTGATGGCACCGTTCGAGTACGCGCGACTGGGTGGCGAGGAGTTTGCGATTTATCTGGCCGGCGTACGCCGCGACGACGTCGAGGCATTGGCCGGTGAGTTGTGCCGGGTGGTGCGTGAGCAAACCACCCGGTACCCGGTGACCATCAGCATCGGCGTGGCCCGGGTCGAGGATGGTGACACCCTCAACCAGGCCCTGATCAAGGCTGATGAAGCGTTGTATGAGTCAAAGCACACCGGCAAAGACCGGTATACCTTTCATCAGTGAGGCCGTCAGGCCTCACGCACCAGCAACACCCGCGTCACCCGTCGCTCCTCGACCGCCATCACGGTCATGCCCCAACCGTCGTGTACCAGACGATCACCCTTCATCGGCAACCGATCCAGCAGACTCATCACCAACCCGGCGAGGGTCTGGTAATCCTCGGTTGGCTCGGCGGTGAAGCCGGTGCGCTGACGAATACGTGTCAGGTTCAAAGCGCCGTTCACCACAAACCCGCCCTGCTCCTCGACCACGTCCGGGCCAGCGATTTCGCTGGCGTCCGGCAACTCGCCAGCGATCGATTCGAGAATGTCGGTCATGGTCAGCACGCCGACAAAATCACCGAACTCGTTTACTACAAACGCAATATGGGTCGATGCTGCACGCATCTGCTCCAATGCATTGAGGATCGAATAGCTGTCGAGCAGGTTCAGCGTCTTGCGCGCCAGGTGTTCGAGGTTTGGCTCGTTGCCGGCCAGATACTCCTTCAGCAGTTCCTTCTTGTGAACGAAGCCCAAGGGTTCATCCACCGCGCCGTTGCGAATCAGCGGCAGGCGCGAGTAGGAGGAATGCATCAATCGCGTGCGAATTGCCCCTGCGTCATCCGCGAGGTCAATGTGATCGACATCGGCGCGCACGGTCATCAGGGTGCGGATCGGCCGTTCAGCCAGTTGCAGCACGCCGCTGATCATCACTCGCTCACGTCGGTCGAACAGCTCTGCACTTGGCGCCTCGCCATTGTCCAGCAAGTCGGAGATCTCCTCGCCCACCTCTTCCACCGCCAGTTTGCGACCGCCCAACAAACGCATCACCGCGTGGGCCGTACGCTCACGCATCGGGCGCAAACCCTGCATCGAGCGCTTGCGACGAGCACGGGCGATCTGGTTGAACACCTCGATCAGGATCGAGAAACCAATCGCGGCGTACAGATAACCTTTCGGGATGTGGAAGCCCAGGCCTTCGGCGGTCAGGGCGAAACCGATCATCATCAGGAAGCCCAGACAGAGCATGATCACCGTCGGGTGGGCGTTGACGAAGCGGGTCAACGGTTTGCTGGCAATGATCATGACACCAATGGACACGATCACCGCGATCATCATCACCGCCAGTTCGTCGACCATGCCCACGGCAGTAATCACCGCATCGAGGGAGAACACCGCATCGAGTACGACAATCTGCGCCACGATCGGCCAGAACAACGCATAAGCCGTGTTGGTCGAACGCTCGCCGATATGGCCTTCCAGCCGTTCGTGCAACTCCATGGTCGCCTTGAACAACAGGAACACACCACCGAACAGCATGATCAGGTCGCGGCCGGAGAAACTCTTGCCGAACACTTCGAACAATGGTGCCGTGAGGGTGACCAGCCAGGAAATACTCGCCAGCAGGCCAAGACGCATGATCAGCGCCAGGCTCAAACCGATGATTCGCGCACGGTCGCGCTGATGCGGCGGCAGTTTGTCCGCCAGAATCGCGATGAACACCAGGTTATCGATACCGAGTACCAGTTCCAGCACGATCAGTGTCAACAAGCCCAGCCATGCCGTGGGATCCGCTAACCATTCCATAATCTGTCTCTATCTCTCTTCAGTGAATTCAGGCTGCCGGACACGGCAAAGTGCGGCGCGAAAGCTCGAAGGCTGCGCCATCAACGATAGTCGGGAGTCGGAAGACTGGATGCTGCGAGTGCGTCAAGACCGCGCCATGGCGCGAAGGGAACGTGGTTCTTTGAATCGAACTGGGAGGCTCCGAGAGGGTGTTCATGCAAATCCTGAATGAAAAAAGGCCTTGAAGCGTACAGGCTCAGATGACTTTTCCTACAGCTGGAAATCATTTCAAAATCTGTACGCCTTCGCCGTCGCTTCAGGATTCCGGGTAGATCGAGGCCAGCACCCGTTCGGCATTTGCGCCGCAACTCATGCCTTCCGGCTTCGATTGAATGCTGTCGATCACCTCCAGCAGCCGCGCCTTGCTCTGGGCCAGATGCTGTTGCATGACTTCGATCTGCTCGACCTTGCGCGTCAGGCCTTCCACCAGTTCATCGTGCTTGAACTCTCCGGTTCCGGCAGCCGGCAGCAACTGCTTGAGTTCTTCAAGGGAAAACCCGGCCTGCTGGGCGCAGCGAATGATATTGAGGGTCTGCAGCACTTGCGGCGGGTAACGCCGATAACCATTGCCCAGCCTTTCCACTTTGGGAATCAGGCCCTGGGCTTCGTAGAAACGAATACTCGAAGCGCTCAGCCCGCTCTGTTGCGCCAATTCACCAATTTTCATTCCAACCTCGAATTGCCTGCTTGACATTAAAGTTAACTTTAAGCTTAGCCTCTCTCCATCACTGATGAGGAGTCAAGCAATGTCGCCCTTCCAGATTTTGAATCTGCCCAACGGCCAGACCGTCGGCAACCGTATCGCCAAAGCCGCCATGGAAGAAAATCTCGCGGATCGTGACCAGGCACCGTCCCGTGAATTGTTCCGCCTGTACCAGGCCTGGGCCGACGGCGGTGCCGGGCTGCTGCTGACCGGTAACGTGATGATCGACCGCCGTGCGATGACCGGCCCCGGCGGCGTGGTGCTGGAAGACGAACGGCATCTGGACCGTTTCCGCCAATGGGCCGAAATCGCCCGCAGTGGCGGCGCGCAGGTCTGGGTGCAGCTCAACCATCCCGGTCGCCAGACCTTCGCCAATATGGGCCAGCAAGCGCTGGCGCCGTCAGCGGTGGCCCTGGACATGGGTTCGTTCTCGAAACTGTTCGCCGAGCCCAAACCGATGACCGAGGACGACATCGAGGATGTGATTCAACGTTTTGCCAAGAGCGCAGCACTCGCCGAGAAAGCCGGATTCACCGGCATACAGATCCACGCCGCCCACGGTTATCTACTCAGCCAGTTTCTTTCGCCGCTGACCAATCGTCGTACCGATCGCTGGGGTGGTTCGCTGGAAAACCGTGCACGCCTGCTGCTGTCGGTGATCGAGGCTGTGCGTCAGGCGGTGTCGCCACAGTTTTGCGTGGCAGTGAAGCTCAATTCGGCGGACTTCCAGCGCGGCGGTTTCGACACAGACGACGCCCGTCAGGTGATCGAATGGCTCAACGAACAGCCGATCGACCTGCTGGAACTCTCCGGCGGCAGCTACGAAGCGCCGGCGATGCAAGGCGAAGCCCGCGACGGGCGCACTCTGGCCCGTGAGGCATTCTTTCTGGAGATGGCCAGCGAACTGGCCAGCGTGGCGCGCATGCCGGTGATGGTCACCGGTGGCATCCGCCGCCTGCCAGTCGTCGAACAAGTGCTCGACAGCGGCCTCGCCATGGCCGGCATCGCCACGGCGATGGCCATTGAGCCGAACCTGGTCAAACACTGGCGCGAAGGCCGCCACAGTCAGCCGCAACTGCCACCGATCCGCTGGAAACGCAAACCGCTGGCGGCGCTGGCGAACATGGCCGTGGTGCGCTTCCAGATGGTGCGCCTGAGCCGGGGTCGCAAGCCGCATCCGGAAGTGTCGGCACTCTGGGCGCTGATTCGCGACCGCTTGTACCTCAGTCGCCGCACCCGGCAGTACCGTCAGGCGACACACGCTTTGCGCTGATGAGTGAAAGGCGCGTCAGGGATCGATGCGCTCCTCAACCGACAAATGAATAGCGTTGGACAATGCTGATGTATTTTTTCAACTTGCGTCTGATGTCGGTTTTACTTTCTTCTTCCGGACCGTAGTACAGCGCCAGAATATCACTCAGACGGTCCAGCTCAGATCTATCTTCATCTTTAGCTCTTTGGGTTGCCATGCCCCTTAAACTCTCCATGGTGAAAGGAAGCCCATCGTCCTTGATTGACTGTAACTTGGAAAAGCTCAGTGGTGCTCCCATCGCAATCGCCAATAGCGTCAACAGTAGTTTGTAATCTCCTCGCCCCAGCACGTTGAGCTCAGTACTGTTGAAGCTGACCTTGATCAAACGGTAAACATTCAGGAAACGCAAGGCACGCCTCGGTGAAGTTCCAATGTAAGGCGCAAGTCTCTGCAAAGCATCGGTTTCGCCCCTCGAAATTTTCAGCGTTCTGGTTGCGGTATCTTGTACAAAAACCACCTCAACCCCTGGAGCAACCTTCCCTTTTCCGCCAGAAGCCCTTTTCGCGGTAGCACGTTTTATACGGTCAAGTTGACTGCGTAAAAACTGTTCACTCGTTGCACCGTCCATTGGACGCACCCAGTACGGAATCTGAAAAATCTTTTCCAGATAATCTGACACGGACGCCGTCTGCTGCTGCCCACGGCCTTCTGTCATCAAGCTCGGATAATGACTGAGCAAGGCCTTGCGCACCCAACGAACATCCACAGCTACCATGACAACGAACAATGGAAAAGTCAGCAGCAGGTGGACGGCCTGCAAGACGTCAACAACCTTTTCAGGCGGGCAACGATCCAGGTCATCAATGTACAACGCGATGCGTTTGAAAGATCGAACCTTGTCGGGTGAATGTTTGGAAGCTGCTCGTAACTTCGTCACATCTTCAGCTTCCAGCAAGCTCTGATTGGCAGCGAGAAAGGCATCCATTTTCAGTATGAACGCCTCTCGCTCCGCTTCGACCGACTCACGAAGACTGCCCGCCTCTGCGACATTGAAGGCCAACTCTTCAAAGTCTTTGCGCACAGTGGCGATCAGACTCAAATGTTGTGCGTAATCCCCGTCGGTCGCTCGAGCCCGCACAAACTTCTTCAATCGGCCGGCGCCTGTACCTTGAGAATAATCATGGGCCGCGAGTGCCAGGCGAGCGCTGGTCGTCTGAACCAACGCCTTCGCTTCATCGACACTCGCATTGACTTTGGCCAGTTCCTCTTGAGCGGCCTTGAAGGCATTTTCCTGTTGAGTAAGCTGCGTTTTGATTGCCTCGTCCAATGCGCCTTTGGCAGTTTGCAAATCGGTCAGCGCCGATCGGACCGTCTTCAAGATCCAACGCAATCGCGCGGTCACGGCGGTCACCGTCACACTCAACAGCACAAAATCCTTTTGCAGTTCCCCCAGGTCTGGAAGCTTGGCGGAGAGTAGATCCATCCCCTCTTTTGCGAGCCAGGGAAGCGCCAATACGAAAATGACAAACACTGAGACGTTGAACCAGCTCAGCAGTTGGAACTTGTACCCGCTCGCCAGCAGTTGTCCCCTCCTGACCTCGCTCTGCAACGCGCTGGAAACCTGTTGAAACTCCCTGGCACTCTTGGCCACCGCATCGATGCCAAGTACCTCGGCCGCAGCTTTAAAGTCAGACACGGTCTGGGTCGGCTTGTTGTCCTCCGTTTTTCCGAGAACCTTCGTCACCGCGTCAAAGTAAACAGAAGGAGAAGATGCGGTTCTTGCCTGCACCGCTTCCAACTCCTTCTGAGCCAGAAGAAGCTGCTCCGAGGCGACCCTCTGTTCGTGTCGACGACGAACCAGCTCTTGAGCCGCCTCCAGGGTCAACATCCGTGAAGTCGACAAATGCTCAAGCAAGGGATCAGAGGCTTGAGGATTGTGTTTGTCATACCACCGGTCCAGTTCTGTGAACAAATGGCTCACCAGACTGGCCCACAAGTTCGTCTCCACGTAATGCCAGGCATTGAAGCGAATTTGTACGACGTCGGTATGAAACGCCTCAGACCCGGATTCCGGCGCTTCAATACTGGGTTTTCCTCGACACAGACGCTCGATGTGTTGGTAGATCAAGCGCATGAAAAATGACTTGCCACTGCCCCAGTCACCGAACAGGCCTATCGCCAGAGGTGGAATGAAGTCCTTGGCCACTGCCAGTCGCGCAAAGGCTTTCGCTTCTTCATTGGCACCGAGGCGATCATCCAGGTCGGCTGCCCAAGGGTCATCGTTTTGTGTAATCGCAATGGACGTAAAAACCGAGCTGGCCGTTTTATTGTCCGGGCCCGGATCAAAGTACGGGACCGTTTCCTCCTTCGGCGGTTCTGACTTCGTTGAATCCGACGGGTAAGGCTCTGATGCAGCATCGGTCTGGCCATTACTGGCTTCTGGTGATTGGCGTGCCGATTGCTGCCGTTTATCCGGCGCCTGCGAGGTCTGAGAGGCTGAAATAGATTTCCGTTTGTCTGTGCCATCGTCTGCATTTTCCATCACGCGCTCCAGTTCATGAACCCGCTTGAAAAGACCTCGACCGCAAGGTTGCAACCGATGCGGCCTTATTCGTCAGCGCCCGGCAAACCGCAGACGAGACAGCTGGCGCAAATCCCCTTCGACGTAATAGTCGTTGGTCCAGCTGTCATCCGCCGCCAGCGGCTGCACCTGCTTCAGCGCCAGTTTTTTCGCGAAATAGCGGAAGCGGTAATGCTCGTAGAACCGCAACAGTTCCAGGCCATAACGGTCCGCCAATTCGGTGTCGCCGCGAATGATCAGGAAGTTCTCGTCGTTGCCGTTGCTGGCCGCTGCGCTGAGATTGTGGCTGCCGCTGATGATGGTCGGGTTGTCACTGGTGAAGTCGGTGACGATCGCTTTGGTGTGCACCAGCAGGTTGCCCTTCTGGCCTTTCATGTTCTCTTTCAACCAGCCTTCCAGCCCGGTGTTGAGCAGCGCAGTGGCAGCGAACTCGGCCGTACGGTCGGCGTGGAATCCGGTGATGCGACTCACGGTGTTCTGCAGGCCGTAACGCAGGATGTCGTCGTGGGGCTGTCCGAGCAGTGCGTTGAGAATCGCGTCTGGCAAGGTAAATGCCGTGACGAATAGCACGTCCTTCTTCGCCGCATTGATGATGTCGACGAACGCCCGCAGATCGGCACCGCCACTGCGCGGCGAGAACCCGGCAAACAGCGGTTGCGCCGGGTTCATGGGGTTGTGCTGGGTGATCCAGTCGCGGGTGGCACCGACATCCGCCGGCGTCGCCCAGACCTGCTCGAACGTCTGCAGATAGCTGGCTGCGATGGCCGTGTCGTCCAGCACATGCACCACGTTGGCCTGACGATACACGCCGTTGGCGGTGAAATTGGTGCTGCCGCACAGCACGGCCTGCGGCTGCCGCTCACCACCGGCGATGTGGCTGAGAACGATGAACTTGTCATGGAAAATATCGTGGGTTACCCGGCCGCGCTTGCTGGTGTCCGGTAATTTGGCGAGGCTGGCCTCGTTCATCGTGGTGTCTTCGTCACCGGGCTTGGCGTGATACAGCACCCGCACCTGCACACCGCGATCGAATGCGGCGTTCACCGTGTCGATGATGGCTTGCAGTTGATACTCGTAGATCGCGATGTCCAGTGCCCATTGCCCGTCGACGGCGCGCTCGATAAACCCTTGCAAGCGCCCGAGCAGGCCGTTTTCCAGCCATTGTCGAGCGGCGTCTGGCCAGGCTTCGATAGGCATGTCTTTGTTGGCGCTGATCTGTGCGTCGAGATCGGGAAACTTGCGCTGGAATGCCTGGCTGGCGGCCACGGCGCGGTTAAAGATCACGCTCTGGTTGGCCGGGTGACCGTCATCCGAGGTAATGCTCAGTTCCAGCGACTCCCCCAGCACCGGCGCGTCGGCAGTGCCATAGGCCAAGTGCACGCGGTAGTGCATGGTTGTGCCGGGATAGACCGCGTAATCGGCCCAGCGAAATTTCTGCAGGGGCGCGATGTCACTCGGTGTGGCGTGAAACTGCGGGAAGGTGTGAGCCTTGCCGGGAAAAGTCAGGCTGTTGAACAGGAACTGCCAGGGTTTGTCGCCCTGCTGCTTCTCGATGGCAAACCCCAGCAGGCCTTTGCGGCGGGGTTCGGCGAGGTCCATCGCCAGCAGCACGCCGTTGGTGCCGGCGTAAGCCTTTACGCGAAAATCGTCCTGAGAATTGGCAACCAGTACGCGCATGATTCACTCCTTGTGAGATGGGCTGGTTGCAGCATAGACCTCAGATCGACGATAGATCGTCAATATGACGGTAATCCGCTTCCAGTGCAGTCGCCAACTGCCTGGCCCGGCCCAACCGGATCGGCCCGCGTTCGATATCGATCAGCAGGCCCGGACAAGCCAGCACCGGCAACCCTGACCATTCTTTCAAGCGTCCATCGGTGAGCACCAACAGACGCTGTTGCTCGGCGGGGAATCGCTTGCGACGCACGGTCAGCCAGTGTTCAGCCTCAGTCAGCGCCGCCAGCAATGGCGTGCCACCGCCCGCGCCCAAATCCTCGAGCCACGCACGCAATCCGCTGGAAGCTTTCAAACCCTGCACCTGCCATTTCGGCGCTGCGCCGCTGGCGGTCAGCAAGGCGAGACGCGCCCGTTGTCGGTAGGCGTCATCGAACAATTGCGCGAGCACACCCTTGGCATCGCTCAACGCTTGATGACGACGGGTCGAGGCCGAGGCGTCGACGATCACCAGCCACAGTTCATGAGGCGTACGGGTGCGTAGTTGAAACAGCAGATCCGAGCGCACTTTCGGCCGGCCATTGAGCAATGTGCCCGGCCAGTTCACCGAGCCACTGCGAGCAGCATGACGTTTGCCTTGCCGGCCATTGTCCAGACGTCCGGCACGGGGTCTGGCATTCGCCCCCGCGTCGGATCGGGGGCGAATGCCTAAGGCTTTTTTGGCCAGACAGGTACTTCGCGACGCGTGCCGGTGGCAAGGGCCGGCGCCGGCATTTCACCCCACTGCCCCTGCCCTTCACTCGGCGCCGTCTGGGTGCCGGACGGCGATTGCGCTGGAGGCTGCGCATGGGATGAGGACTGTTCGCGGCGGCGATGACGCAGTGCAAATTCAGCCACGGCATCGATGTCCTGCTCGGCGATGCCTTCGGCGCCACGCCACGCCGCATGAGCCCGCGCCGCACGCAGCCAGACCAGATCGGCACGCAGGCCATCGACACCGGCCGCAAAGCAACGCTCGGTGATCCGCGCCAACGCTTCATCATCGAGGGGAATATTCGCCAAGGCATTGCGGGCGTTTTCACAGCGCTCACGCAGGGCTTGTTGCTCGGCTTCCCACTGCCCGCAGAAGGCCTGCGGATCGCTGTCGAAATCCAGTCGCCGGCGAATGATCTGTCCGCGCTCGGCCGGTGCCGTTTGACCGCTAAGGGCGACGTTGAGACCAAAGCGATCGAGCAGTTGCGGGCGCAACTCGCCCTCTTCCGGGTTCATCGTGCCAATCAATACAAACTTCGCCGAATGACGATGGGAAATGCCGTCGCGCTCGATCAGGTTGGTGCCGCTGGCGGCCACATCGAGCAGCAGGTCCACCAGATGATCCGGCAACAGGTTCACTTCATCGACATACAGTACGCCGCCGTCAGCCTTGGCCAACACACCGGGAGAAAACTGCGCGCGACCGTCGCTGAGTGCCGCATCCAGATCGAGGGTGCCGACCAGCCGTTCCTCAGTCGCACCCAATGGCAAGGTGACGAACTGACCGCTGGCCAGCAGATCCGCCAGACCCCGGGCCAGGGTCGACTTGGCCATGCCGCGTGGGCCTTCGATCAGCACGCCGCCGATCTTCGGGTCGATGGCGGTCAGGTACAGCGCCAGCTTCAGATCGTCGGCGCCGACCACCGCAGAGAGCGGAAAATGTGGGGTATCGGTCATGTTCAGCTCTCTTCTTCTATATCCAACAACAGGTTTTCCAGCGCTTCGCGGTACGCGCCCGGCTCCTGCCACATCCCGCGCTGCTGCGCTTCGAGCATGCGCTCGGTCATGTCGCGCAGCGCGTGGGGATTATGCTCGCGCACGAACTCGCGGGTCGCCGGGTCCAGCAGATAGGCGTCGGCCAGCAACGCGTACTGGTGATCGTCGATCAGTTGGGTGGTGGCATCGAAGGCAAACAGGTTGTCGATGGTTGCCGCCAGTTCGAACGCGCCTTTATAGCCGTGGCGTTTGACGCCGTCGATCCATTTCGGATTCGCCGCCCGGGAACGGATCACCCGGTTCAGCTCTTCTTTCAGGGTGCGGATCTTCGGCAAATCCGGCTGACTGTGATCGCCGTGATAACTGGCCGCCGCTTCGCCGCGCAGGGTTTCGACGGCCGCGAGCATGCCGCCCTGGAACTGGTAGTAGTCGTTGGAATCGAGCAAGTCATGCTCGCGGTTGTCCTGGTTTTGCAGCACGGCCTGCACCTGGCTCAGGCGCTGGACGAATTGCTCGCGGGCGGCGGTGCCTTCATCGGAACCGCCATAGGCGTAGGCGCCCCAGTTCAGGTAGACCTCGGCCAGATCTTCGCGGCTCTGCCACAGGCGACCGTCAATGGCGCCCTGCACGCCCGCGCCATAAGCGCCGGGTTTGGCACCGAAAATCCGCCAGCCGGCCTGACGCCGGGCAGCCTCTTCGTCCAGCCCTGACTGCCGCAAGGCCTCGCGTTCGGCACGCACTTTGGCGGCGAGCGGATTGAGGTCATCCGGTTCGTCCAGCTCCGCCACGGCTTGCACGGCAGCGTCGAACAAACGAATCAGATTGGCGAACGCGTCGCGGAAAAATCCAGAGACCCGCAGCGTGACATCGACCCGAGGCCGGTCGAGCAGGCTCAGCGGCAGAATCTCAAAGTCATCGACGCGCTGACTGCCCGTCGCCCACACAGGACGCACGCCCATCAGCGCCATGGCCTGGGCGATGTCGTCACCGCCGGTGCGCATGGTCGCCGTGCCCCAGACCGACAAACCGAGCTGGCGTAGATGGTCGCCGTGATCCTGCAAGTGCCGCTCAAGAATCAGGGTGGCCGACTGGAAGCCAATCCGCCAGGCAGTGGTGGTCGGCAGGTTGCGCACGTCCACCGAATAGAAATTGCGCCCGGTGGGCAATACATCGAGGCGACCGCGACTCGGTGCACCGCTTGGGCCTGCCGGGACAAAGCGACCGCTCAGAGCGTCGAGCAGACCGCGCATTTCGGCCGGGCCGCAGGCGTCCAGGCGTGGAGCGATCACTTCGCGCAGGGCACTGACGATCGCCTGCACATCTGACCAGCCAGAAGCGTCCAGTTGCGCCACATCACCCGCCAGTGACTGCTCGATCAATTGCGCCGCGAACAGCTCAAGGCGTTCACGGGTATCCCCCGCCGTACGCCAGATTTCATCGCTGACCGACATTAGTTCCTTTGGACGCGGGCCAGCCCAGGGCTCAGCAAGCACGCAATCCAGCGGATCGAAACCCAGTTGAAACGCCTTCGCCAATGCCCGCAACAGGCTCGACTGAGCACCTTTGCCATCGCCACGGGGAATCCGCAGCAGCGCCAGCAAGGTGTCGATGCGCAGCCGTCCGCTCGGCGACTCGCCAAAAATGTGCAGGCCATCGCGAATCTGCGATTCCTTCAGATCACACAGATAAGTGTCCAGACGCGGCAGCCAGATCGCCGCATCAGCGTCGCTGTCGAGGGCTTTGTCGAGTTGCAGTTCGCGATCGATCTGCGTGTCCCGCATCAGTTGCAGAATGTCACGCTGCAACTCCCGGGCGCGGCGTGGATCGAGCAATTGCGCTTCGTAATACTCGTCGGCCAGCAATTCGAGATTGCGCAACGGGCCGTAGGTTTCGGCGCGGGTCAGCGGCGGCATCAAATGGTCGATGATCACGGCCTGGGTGCGACGCTTGGCCTGGGCGCCCTCTCCCGGGTCGTTGACGATGAACGGATAGACATTCGGCAGTGGCCCGAGCAGCGCGTCCGGCCAGCAGTTCTCCGACAGACCCACGCCTTTGCCCGGCAGCCATTCGAGATTGCCGTGCTTGCCGACATGGATCACGCCGTGAGCGCCGTAGGTCTGGCGCAGCCAGAAATAGAACGCGAGGTACGCGTGCGGCGGCACCAGATCCGGATCGTGATACACCGCGCTCGGGTCGACCTGATATCCCCGCGCCGGCTGAATACCGACGAAGGTCAGGCCAAACCGCAAGCCGGCGATCATCATCCGCCCGTCACGGCACATCGGATCGTGTTGCGGCGAACCCCAACGTTCCAGCACAGCCGCGCGATTGGCTTCGGGCAGTGCATTGAACATCGTCAGGTAATCGTTCATCGCCAGGCTTTGCTGGCACGGGCGCTGATCCAGAGTATCGAGGTCGTTGCTGACGCCACCGAGCAATTGCCGGATCAGTTCGGTTCCGCTGTCCGGCAATTCGGCCGGCAGCGGATAACCTTCTGCTTGCAATGCCCGCAGGATATTCAGCGCAGCGGCCGGCGTGTCGAGGCCGACGCCGTTGCCGATGCGCCCGTCACGGGTCGGGTAGTTGGCGAGGATTAGCGCGATACGTTTTTCAGCGTTCGGCACCCGCGCCAGATCGACCCAGCGCCGCGCCAGTTCGGCCACAAAATCCATGCGCTCGGGTTGGGCCCGATAACACACGACATCGGACTGACTGCGCTCGCTGCGCCACGCCAGATCCTTGAAGCTGATCGGTCGGCTGATAATCCTACCGTCCAGCTCCGGCAATGCGATGTGCATCGCCAGATCCCGAGGGCCGAGGCCCTGCTCGCTCTCGCGCCAACCGGGCTCGTTGTCCTGGGCGCAGATCGCCTGGATCACCGGAATGTTGCGACGGAACGGCCGCAGATGTGGCGCTTCCGGGCTGGACTGGGCGAAACCGGTGGTGTTCAAAATCACCCCAGCCTCGACCTCATCCAGCCAGTCCTCGACCACCGACAGGCAACCGGGCTCTTTCAAACTGGCAACGGCGATCGGCAGCGGATTGAGTCCGGCAGCCTGCAACCGTTGGCAGAACACGTCGATAAACGCCGTGTTGGCCGCTTGCAAATGCGAGCGATAAAACAACACCGCCGCGACCGGTTGACCGGGCAGCCAATCGGTTTGCCAGTCGCTCAGTGCGGCGGTGTTTTTGTTTGGGTGGTAAATCGCCGTGCGCGGCAGCGTTTGCGGCTTGCCCCACACGTAATCCCGCGCCAGCCAGCGATTGGCCAGACAGCGGAAGAAGTCCAGCGCATTGCCCATGCCGCCCTGACGCAGGAACTGCCAGAGCCGGTCACGATCCTCGGCGCCCACGGTGCTCAAGTCGCTGAGCTCCGGGTCGGGACGGTCATCGCCCGGCACCAGAATCACCTGCACGCCACGCTCGGACAACTCGACCAGCCGCTCGACGCCATAACGCCAATAAGCGATGCCGCCATGCAGCGAAATCAGAATGACCTTGGCGTGGCGCAGCACTTCGTCAACGTAGAGGTCGACCGACGCATGGTTCTGCACCTGCATCGGGTTGGCCAGCCGCACGCTCGGGTAATCTTCGGGCAGCTGCTGCGCGGCTTCGGCGAGCAGCGCAAGGCTGGAGTCGCCGCTGCACAGGATCACCAGCTCGGCGGGGGTTTGTCCTAGATCGGCAATGTTGTCATCCGACACGAAACCGCCGGGCTGGGTCCTGAGCAGGTGCATGGCTTAAACGCTGAGCGCGGCGCGCAATTGCGCTTCGAGCTTGGCCGCGTCCAGTTCCTGGCCGATCAACACCAGACGCGTCACACGTGCCTCATCGGCGCCCCATTGACGGTCGAAATGCTTGTCGAAACGCGTGCCCACGCCCTGGATCAGCAAGCGCATCGGCTTGTTCGGGATCGCCGCGAAGCCTTTGACCCGCAGGATGCCGTGCTGAACCACCAGTTGCGTCAGCGCATCGAGCAACAGGCTTTCGTCGGCTTGCGGCAGTTCGATGGAGATCGAATCGAAAGCATCGTGATCGTGGTCGTCATGATCGTCATCGCCTTCACCGTGGTGGTGATCGTGATGGCTGTGGCGGCTGTCGATGTGCTCTTCGGACCCGGCACCCAGACCAATCAGCACGTCCAGCGGCAGACGACCGTTGCTGGCTTCGATGATTTTCACCGCTGGCGGCAGCTCTTCGGCGACTTCCAGGCGTACGCGAGCGAGGTCTTCAGGGCTGGTCTGGTCGGCCTTGTTGAGGATTACCAGGTCGGCGCTGGCCAGTTGGTCGGCGAACAGTTCGTGCAGTGGTGATTCGTGGTCCAGGTTCGGGTCGAGTTTGCGCTGGGCATCGACCTGATCCGGGAACGCGGCGAAGGTGCCGGCGGCCACGGCCGGGCTGTCGACCACGGTGATCACCGCGTCAACGGTGCAGGCGCTGCGGATTTCCGGCCACTGGAAGGCTTGCACCAGCGGTTTTGGCAGAGCCAGGCCCGAAGTTTCGATGAGGATGTGGTCGAGGTCACCGCGACGGGCCACCAGTTCGCGCATCACCGGGAAGAACTCTTCCTGAACCGTGCAGCACAGGCAGCCGTTGGCCAGTTCGTAGACGCGGCCGGTGGCTTCTTCTTCGGTGCAGCCGATGGTGCACTGCTTGAGGATTTCACCGTCGATGCCCAGCTCGCCAAACTCGTTGACGATCACCGCGATACGGCGGCCCTGAGCGTTGTCGAGCATGTGCCGCAGCAAGGTGGTTTTGCCCGAGCCGAGGAAGCCGGTGACGATGGTGACGGGGAGTTTGGCCAGTGTTTTCATCGGATGCCCTTTGGCAAGGTGGCGGGCATACGGGACGAGACCGGCAACACGGGTGCGTGCCTGGAGAGTTCGCCACCGGATCACCCCGCCCGGTTGAAAGTGAGAATCTGTGACGAGGCAGGTCTCCTGGCTGACGGTGTTCAGGCTTTGGGCCCGGTATTCGCTGCGCCTTCCCGCTGGCGCTTTGCAAAGCGTTGGCAGTGGCGTGGCAGCGAACAGCACCGTTCACAGTTGCGGGGGCAGCCGCGGCTTGGACCGCGTTCCCTTCTTAGCTTCGGCGTGGGCCGAAGAACCTCGAAAGCGCAAGGCTACGCAGGGTGTGGGGATGGGTCAATGGTTCGTGGAGTTTGGGAACGAGAGCATATCCGTTGCTTCGGGTGCTGCCGCTGGCGGTTTCGCTCTTACAGCGACTCACTTTTCCAAACGCCGAAAAGTAAGCAAAAGGCTTTTGCCCCGGCGTACGGCACTTCGCTGAGGCTCAGTGTTCCCTCGCTACGGTGTCCATCAGGGGGCATCGCCTACGGTTTGCTTCGCTGCACCTCCTCTCGATGTATGCGGCTTCGCCGCACGGCGCTGCGCGCCTACCCCCTGATGAACACCTCCGCTCGGCCTGCCGAAGGGGCAAAAAATCAAAAGCCAAAGCCAGAGCAAAGCCCGATCAAGAGCCCCCTCACCACTCACCACTCACCACGATGAGCGTTAGCTCGAGTAAAGCTTTTGATCTCAAGGCCCGTCGGCAGGCTGAGTGGAGGGATTGATCCGGGGGTGGGAGCGCAGCGACCGTGCGGCGCAGCCGCATGCATCGAGAGGAGGTGCAGCGAAGCAAACCGTAGGCGATGCCCCCGGATCAATCCCGGAGCGAAGGAACCCGAGCCACAGCGAGGGCCGAACGTCAGGGCATAGACCTTTTGGTTACTTTTGGGGCGTTTGCCAAAAGTGACCCGCCGTAAGGGCGGAACCCTAAGTGGCCATAACCGCAGCAACGGATATGCCCACAAAAACGGATATGCCCACAAAATTGACTAAATTCCCCAACCCATGGTCTCCTACACAACTTGTTACGGGTGCCCTGCAAAGGGTGAAACGGGAAACCGGTGAATCATGTGCTTTACTCTAAAGCCATGTCAGTCCGGTGCTGCCCCCGCAACGGTAAGCGAGCGAAGCGTCAGATCCACTGTGCCCAAGGGCATGGGAAGGTGACGCTTGCAGGTCGGCAGACAGCCACCCCTCGTGAGCCCGGAGACCGGCCCGCAACACACAGTACGCATCTTGCGTCACTGAACATAACAAACCCGCGGTGGGCGGGCGCTGTTCGAACCTCTGCGTGCCCGACTCGCAGGGGTTTTCATGCGCACCGTTCACCCGCTGACACTCCAGAGGGAAGCGCCATGTCGATCATCAGCAGCACCGGCAGCAACACGGACAAAATCTCCAGCACCACCACCCTGAGCCAACGCCTGACCGCTGCGATCTTCGCGTCGATCCTGGGTGCCAGCCTGGTCTATTTCGCCGGTTTCTCGCACATCGAAGCGGTTCACAACGCCGCTCACGATACCCGCCACAGCGCCGCGTTCCCGTGCCACTGAGACCTGACGACATGATCAAGCGTATTGCGCAGACCGCAGGTTTCACCGGCCTTCTGGCCGCCCTGCTCCTGACGTTGCTGCAAAGCTTCTGGGTGTCGCCGCTGATTCTTCAGGCAGAGACCTTCGAGAAAGCCGAGCCGGTTGCCGCCGTTCACGAACACGCTGCCGGCACCGCCGCCCACACCCACGATGCCGAAGCCTGGGAGCCGGAAGACGGCTGGCAGCGCGTGCTTTCCACTACCGGCGGCAATCTGGTCGTGGCTGTGGGTTTTGCCCTGATGCTGGCCGGTCTGTACACCCTGCGTGCGCCGACCAAAACCTCGCAAGGCTTACTCTGGGGTTTGGCCGGTTATGCGACTTTCGTGCTCGCTCCAACCCTTGGCCTGCCACCTGAGCTGCCAGGCACCGCTGCCGCAGACCTGGCGTCGCGCCAGATGTGGTGGATCGGCACCGCCGCGTCGACCGCTGTCGGCCTGGCATTGATCGCGTTCGGTGGCAACTGGTTGCTGAAGATCCTCGGCGTGGCGATTCTCGCTGTGCCACACGTGATCGGCGCCCCGCAACCGGAAGTGCACTCGATGCTCGCGCCGGAAGCACTGGAAGCTCAGTTCAAAATCGCTTCGCAGCTGACCAATGTGGCGTTCTGGCTGGCCCTGGGCCTGATCAGCGCCTGGTTGTTCCGCCGCAAAAGCGATGGTCAATACCACGCATGACCGATGACAGCGCAGCGCCGACTCTGGTGGTCGGCCTGGGCTGCCAGCGCGGCTGCCCGGCCAGTACGCTGCGCGCCTTGCTCGACCAGGCCCTGCAGGCGCATCGCATCGAACTCGAGGCGGTCAAGGCCCTGGCCAGCATCGACCTGAAACGCGACGAACCCGGCCTGCAGGAACTGGCGGCACAACTGGCGCTGCCGTTGCTGTACTTCAGCAGCGAAGAACTGGCCAGTTATCAGCAACGCCTGAGTCACCATTCGCAGATCGCTTTCGAACGCACCGGTTGCTACGGCGTGGCGGAAAGCGCCGCACTGGCGCTTGCCGAACAACTGATCCAGGCCCCGGCAAAACTGCTGATTTCCAGACAAAAATACGCCCAGGCAACCCTGGCATTGGCCGGCGCGGCGTAAATTCCCGATAATCCCCGCTTTCGATCATGAGCATTCTTCATCTGAACTGCTCTTGAAGCCTCGACCTGCCCTACTTTCACAGGATCCAACGATGACCGTTTACTTCATCGGCGCCGGCCCCGGCGACCCGGAATTGATCACTGTCAAAGGTCAGCGACTGATTCGCAGCTGCCCGGTGATCATCTATGCAGGTTCGCTGGTGCCGGCGGCGGTGCTGGACGGTCATTCGGCTGAAACCGTGGTCAACAGCGCCGAACTGCATCTGGAACAGATCATCGATCTGATCAAGACCGCCCACGCCAAGGGCCAGGACGTGGCGCGGGTGCATTCGGGCGATCCGAGCCTGTATGGCGCCATCGGCGAGCAGATCCGTTATCTGCGCGAGCTGGACATCCCGTTCGAGATTGTCCCCGGCGTAACCGCCACTGCTGCCTGTGCGGCGTTGTTGGGCGCCGAACTCACTCTGCCGGACATCTCGCAAAGCGTGATCCTGACCCGTTACGCGGACAAGACCGCAATGCCCGCCGGGGAAGAACTGGGTAACCTCGCGCAGCACGGGGCGACCATGGCGATTCATTTGGGGGTCAATCATCTGGAGAAAATCCTCGCCGAACTGCTGCCGCACTATGGTGCGGACTGCCCGATCGCAGTGATCCACCGGGCGACGTGGCCGGATCAGGACTGGGTGGTCGGGACGCTGGAGGATATTGCCGCGAAGGTGGCCGCCAAGGGGTTTCGGCGTACGGCACTGATTCTGGTCGGGCGGGTGTTGGGCAGCGATCATTTCAGTGAATCGTCGCTGTATCGCGCGGGGCATGCGCATTTGTATCGACCATAAAAAAAACGGCGCTCACGGGGCGCCGTCTTTTATGCCGCAGCGAACGCCTTAGTAGTAGGCGTTTTCTTTCTGCGTGTGGTCGGTCACGTCGCGAACGCCCTTGAGCTCCGGAATGCGCTCGAGCAAGGTGCGCTCGATGCCTTCCTTCAGGGTGACGTCCGCCTGGCCGCAGCCCTGGCAACCGCCGCCGAACTGCAGCACGGCAATGCCGTCTTCAACCACATCGATCAGGCTGACCTGACCGCCGTGGCTGGCCAGCCCCGGGTTGATTTCGGTTTGCAGGTAATAGTTGATGCGCTCGTTGACCGGGCTGTCGGCGTTGACCATCGGTACTTTGGCGTTCGGTGCCTTGATGGTCAGCTGGCCGCCCATGCGGTCGGTGGCGTAGTCGACGACAGCATCGTCGAGGAACGCTTCGCTGAACGAGTCGATGTAGGCGGTGAAGCTTTTCAGCCCCAGCGCTGTGTCTTCAGGTTTCTCTTCGCCCGGCTTGCAATAGGCAATGCAGGTTTCGGCGTACTGGGTGCCAGGCTGGGTGATGAAGACGCGGATGCCGATACCCGGGGTGTTCTGCTTGGAAAGCAGATCGGCCAGGTAATCATGGGCGGCGTCGGTAATGGTAATAGCGGTCATGGAAACTCCTCGCAGGCTTGAGGCGGAGTTTACGCCAATCGGCGCGCGGCACAAAGTCCTAGTATTTACGTAGGAATAGTTCGCAAATCGGCCAAGCGCCAGGTTCGCCGTCAATCCGCGCTTTAAGCCACGGATAGCTGCGTTTTTCTACCCATTCGCAGCTCAGCCATGAAGCGTCTCCGATGAGCAGCGCACAGACAAATAACATCAAATACGGGTTGACCCCATAGCGTCGGGCCAGATAAGCGCCTGCCCGACAGTACCAGCACGTACATCAGATACACCGACTCGAAGAAAATCTGCAACATCGATGGCGCTCCCGATCCCGTGCTACACAGGATTGGGACAGCTGCCATCGTTCAAACGATCAAAGATTCTCGTACCGATTCATGTCCAGCACGCCCTCTTCCACCGGGTCGGTTTCGTGGATGTACTGGCTCAGGTCATGGAAATAGAACCAGAACTGTGGATGGCTGCGGCGAATACCCCAACCTTCGACGATCTTCTCGAACTGCGGCGCATCCTTCGCGCTTTCCATGGCATCGACAAACGCCGGCACCTGATCCGCCGGGATGTTGAACATGAAGTTCGGGTAGCTGCTGAGCACGCCCGGATAAATGGTCAGGGTGTCGAGGCCCGGTTGATAGCGCAGTGACTCACCGAGCAGGAACGCCACGTTGCTGTGGGCGCGGTTGCGCAGCAGGCTGTAGACCTCGCGTTTGCCGCTGGCAGTTTCGATGCGCAGCATGGTCGCTTCCGGCAACTGATCGATCACTTTCAGCCCCGCCGCAGGACGCGCCGTCAGACGGCTCAGCGCCTGTTCGGCGTTTTGCAGCGCCGGGTCGATGTTCGGCCGCGAGCAGTAGGCATCCACGCAACGATTGATCGGATCGGGCCGTGCGTTGAGGTCGCCGTAACGGGCGAGCAACTGCATGGCGAAGTCATGCTTCGGGTCTTTTCCGTCGAGTTTCAGTGCCGTTGGCTTGTCGTCGTCGATGGACTCATAGTCCAGCCACATCTTGAACTGGCCGCTGCTCTGATACCAATCGTCGAGGTAATCCTCGCGGGAATCGGCCGGCATCAGACGCAGGAAATTCTGTTCGGCGCCGTTGCGGATCAGGTCGAAGTACAGTCGGGTCTGCGCCTGATGGGAGACGTTGCCGAATACATCGAAGTTGACCGCCAACTGGTAATAGGTGCGCTCCAGCAGCGGATAGTCGAACAGCCACATGGTCTGCGGCACTTCGCCGATCAGGCCTTTGGTCACCGACGCGCTGTCGAAGTGGCGGAAGATGCTCAACAGCGCATTGTCGTTGCCCGCCCACAGGGTCGACCAGCTCGGCGCCGGTTGGTCGGCGTAGCTGTCACGGCGCAGGGCTTCGTACTTGTTTCGCTTGTTGCGATAGTCGTGCCACAGGCTCAGGACGCTGCCGACATCGTCGTTCTGCCCCGGCATGGCCAGCAACGGCGTGGCCTGCCCGCGATAGTTCGGATCGGTGATGTACAGGTCATGTTCCGGCGCCTGGAACAGCGCCCAGAAATTATCGCGGATCACGTCAGTTGCGATCTGGCCACGGCATACCGGGCCGCGAATGAACGTGCGCACGAAGTATTCGGCGTTATCGAGCATGAACTGATAACGCGCCTGCGCCGGAATCGCCTCGAAGGTCGCAAACGGGTTGGCCCGGCTCTGCGGCCCGTAACCCGGCAGTGCATGCACCTGCCAGTTGCCGTTGTAGAACAGGCTTTTGACCCGCGCCATCTTCGCCGCACTCAGCGGATAAGTGATGTGGGTCTTGTGCACGATCACACCCTGCACCGGCCACAGGCGGTAATACACCTGGGTACCCGGATCATCGTTCGGGCGACGGGTGGCAATCAGGTCGATCGG
Source organism: Pseudomonas sp. GW821-FHT11G12 (assembly GCF_058808055.1). Taxonomy (NCBI): domain Bacteria; kingdom Pseudomonadati; phylum Pseudomonadota; class Gammaproteobacteria; order Pseudomonadales; family Pseudomonadaceae; genus Pseudomonas; species Pseudomonas sp. GW821-FHT11G12. The sequence continues at coordinate 876,107 of NZ_JBXARH010000001.1, read as the reverse complement.
CTGGCCGGTCGGCGTGCGCGAACGCACCCACTGGAAGAAATGCCCCGGCTCGCCGTCCTTGAAGTAGATGTGCGCCAGGAACCAGTGCTCATACAGCCAGCGCCCGACCAGACTCTCCCGCGCGCCAGGTTGATTGAGCAGGTTTTCCCACTGCACGATCTGCAGCGCTTCCTTGGCGCTCGGCGCCAGGCCCTGCTCATCGATCGGCGCGCCGGACGCCAGCCAGCGCTGCAACGTCTGATATTGCTGGTTGGTCAGGCCGGTGACCGCCAGCGGCATGCCCTCTTTCGGGTGGGCGCCGGCATAGCCGTCGAACTCGGCCGGCATCGCGCACATGTTTTCCCGTTGCAGGCCGAGGACGATGTCTTCCGGCAGTTTGGCGTTGGGTGTCAGTGGCGTTTTGTGCCCCAACTCCAGCATTCGCGCCATCAGCGCCGCCTGACTGCCCTGGGCGTCGAGTACCGAATAGAAGTCTTTCTGCTGCCAGGCACGTTTGCCAAAAGCGTCGTAGAACAGCCGCGTGGTCGGCGCTGCCTGAGTGCGTTCACCATCGTAGACCGGCATCTTGCTCGCGCCACGGGCCGCGCCTTCACCGCTGCCCAGGTTCAACTGGCAAGCGGAGTCGTAGCACGCATGGCAGGCCACGCACTTCTCGGTGAAGATCGGCTGGATGTCGCGGGTGTAAGAAATCGAAGGCGAGATCGCAGGACTTTGCGCCGCCGCGCCAAAGCTCAAAAACAGCAACACCATGCTGACGACGCGGTACGACATATCCTTGATCCTGATCCTGAATAAAAACGCCGCGATTCTACCGTTATGACGCCCGTGCCAACATGAGCGATATTCATGCAAAAGTGCCGCATGCTCTAAATCCGCACAGGTTTGTTATGATCCCGCTCCTTCGTCATGGTCTTTTTCGAGTAGTCCCAATGTCCGATCGCAGCGTCCGCCTTCAAGCTCTCAAGCAAGCCCTCAAAGAGCGCATCCTGATACTCGATGGCGGTATGGGCACGATGATCCAGAGCTACAAGCTCGAAGAGCAGGATTATCGCGGCAAGCGTTTCGCCGACTGGCCGAGCGACGTCAAGGGCAACAACGACCTGCTGGTCATTACCCGTCCCGACGTGATCGGCGGCATCGAGAAAGCCTACCTGGATGCCGGCGCCGACATCCTGGAAACCAACACCTTCAACGCCACCCGCATTTCCATGGCTGATTACGGCATGGAAGAGCTGGCCTACGAACTCAACGTAGAAGGCGCACGACTGGCGCGCAAGGTCGCCGACGCCAAGACCGCCGAGAACCCGGACAAGCCGCGCTTCGTCGCCGGCGTGCTCGGCCCGACCAGCCGCACCTGCTCGCTGTCGCCGGACGTCAACAACCCGGGCTATCGCAACGTCACCTTCGATGAGCTGGTGGAAAACTACACCGAAGCCACCAAAGGCCTGATCGAGGGTGGCGCCGACCTGATCCTGATCGAAACCATCTTCGACACCCTCAACGCCAAGGCTGCGATCTTCGCCGTGCAAGGCGTGTTCGAAGAGTTGCACATCGAACTGCCGATCATGATTTCCGGCACCATCACCGACGCCTCCGGCCGCACCCTGTCGGGCCAGACCACCGAAGCATTCTGGAACTCCGTGGCCCACGCCAAGCCGATTTCGGTCGGTCTGAACTGCGCACTCGGCGCCCGTGAACTGCGTCCGTACCTGGAGGAGCTGTCGGACAAGGCCAGCACCCACGTTTCGGCGCACCCGAACGCCGGCCTGCCGAACGAATTCGGCGAGTACGACGAGTTGCCGGTGGACACCGCCAAAGTCATCGAAGAGTTCGCCCAGAGCGGTTTCCTCAACATCGTCGGCGGTTGCTGCGGCACCACCCCGGGCCACATCGAAGCCATCGCCAAAGCCGTTGCCGGTTACGCGCCACGGCAGATTCCGGACATTCCCAAGGCTTGCCGCCTGTCGGGTCTGGAGCCGTTCACCATCGATCGCAGCTCGCTGTTCGTCAACGTCGGCGAGCGGACCAACATCACCGGTTCCGCAAAATTCGCCCGTCTGATCCGTGAAGACAACTACACCGAAGCCCTGGAAGTCGCCCTGCAGCAGGTCGAGGCCGGCGCCCAAGTGATCGACATCAACATGGACGAAGGGATGCTCGATTCGAAGAAGGCCATGGTGACCTTCCTCAATCTGATTGCCGGCGAGCCGGACATCTCCCGCGTACCGATCATGATCGACTCCTCGAAATGGGACGTGATCGAAGCGGGCCTGAAGTGCATTCAGGGCAAGGGCATCGTCAACTCGATCAGCATGAAAGAAGGCGTCGAGCAGTTCATCCACCACGCCAAACTGTGCAAACGCTACGGCGCCGCCGTGGTGGTGATGGCGTTCGACGAAGCCGGCCAGGCCGACACCGAAGCGCGCAAGAAAGAAATCTGCAAACGCTCCTACGACATTCTGGTCAACGAAGTCGGCTTCCCGCCGGAAGACATCATCTTCGACCCGAACATCTTCGCCGTGGCCACCGGTATCGAAGAACACAACAACTACGCTGTGGACTTCATCAACGCCTGTGCCTACATCCGTGACGAACTGCCGTATGCGCTAACCTCCGGCGGTGTGTCCAACGTGTCGTTCTCGTTCCGTGGCAACAACCCGGTGCGCGAGGCGATCCACTCGGTGTTCCTGCTGTACGCGATCCGCGCCGGCCTGACCATGGGTATCGTCAACGCCGGTCAGCTGGAAATCTACGACCAGATCCCGCAGGAACTGCGCGACGCCGTTGAAGACGTGATCCTCAACCGCACACCGGAAGGCACCGACGCCCTCCTCGCCATCGCCGACAAGTACAAGGGCGACGGCAGCGTCAAGGAAGCCGAGACCGAAGAGTGGCGCAGCTGGGACGTCAACAAGCGTCTGGAACATGCACTGGTCAAGGGCATCACCACTCACATCGTCGAAGACACCGAAGAGTCCCGTCAGTCCTTCGCCCGTCCGATCGAAGTGATCGAAGGCCCGCTGATGTCCGGCATGAACATCGTCGGCGACCTGTTCGGCGCCGGCAAAATGTTCCTGCCGCAGGTGGTGAAGTCCGCCCGCGTGATGAAACAGGCCGTGGCCCACCTGATTCCGTTCATCGAACTGGAAAAAGGCGACAAGCCGGAAGCCAAGGGCAAGATCCTCATGGCCACCGTTAAAGGTGACGTGCATGACATCGGCAAGAACATTGTCGGCGTGGTACTGGGTTGCAACGGCTACGACATCGTCGACCTCGGCGTGATGGTACCAGCCGAGAAGATCCTGCAAGTGGCCAAGGAACAGAAGTGCGACATCATCGGCCTGTCCGGCCTGATCACCCCGTCGCTGGATGAAATGGTCCACGTGGCCCGCGAGATGCAGCGCCAGGACTTCCACCTGCCGCTGATGATCGGCGGCGCGACCACCTCCAAGGCACATACGGCGGTGAAGATCGAGCCGAAGTACAGCAACGACGCGGTGGTCTACGTCACCGACGCCTCCCGCGCCGTGGGCGTGGCGACGCAGTTGTTGTCCAAGGAGCTGAAGGCCGGTTTCGTCGAGAAGACCCGCGAAGAGTACGTCGAAGTCCGCGAGCGCACCGCCAACCGCAGCGCCCGTACCGAACGCCTGAGCTACGCCGCATCGATCGCGAAAAAACCGCAGTTCGACTGGGCCACTTACACCCCGGTCAAACCGACGTTCACCGGCAGCCGCGTGCTGGACAACATCGACCTCAACGTCCTGGCCGAGTACATCGACTGGACGCCGTTCTTCATCTCCTGGGACCTGGCCGGCAAGTTCCCGCGCATCCTCGAAGACGAAGTGGTCGGTGAGGCCGCGACCTCGCTGTACAAGGACGCCCGCGAAATGCTGACCAAGCTGATCGACGAGAAGCTGATCAGCGCCCGTGCGGTGTTCGGCTTCTGGCCGGCCAATCAGGTGCATGACGACGATATCGAGCTGTACGGCGATGACGGCAAGCCGATGGCGCGCCTGCATCACCTGCGCCAGCAGATCATCAAGACCGACGGCAAGCCGAACTTCTCGCTCGCCGACTTCGTCGCGCCGAAGGACAGCGAAGTGACTGACTACGTCGGTGGTTTCATCACCACCGCCGGGATCGGCGCCGAAGAAGTGGCCAAGGCCTATCAGGACGCTGGCGACGACTACAACTCGATCATGGTCAAGGCGTTGGCCGACCGTCTGGCCGAAGCCTGTGCCGAATGGCTGCACCAGCAGGTGCGTAAAGAGCACTGGGGTTACGCCAAGGATGAAGTTCTCGACAACGAGGCTTTGATCAAAGAGCAGTATTCCGGCATCCGCCCTGCCCCGGGCTACCCGGCGTGCCCGGATCACACCGAGAAGGCCACGCTGTTCGCCCTGCTCGACCCTGAGGCCCAGGAAATGCGCGCCGGTCGCAGCGGTGTGTTCCTCACCGAGCACTACGCGATGTTCCCGGCGGCAGCGGTCAGCGGTTGGTACTTCGCGCATCCGCAGGCGCAGTACTTTGCCGTGGGCAAGGTCGACAAGGATCAGGTGCAGAGCTACACCTCGCGCAAAGGTCAGGAACTGAGCCTGACCGAGCGCTGGCTGGCGCCGAACCTGGGTTACGACAACTGATCCAGCTTCACGCGACACGCGACACCCTGTGGGAGCCTATTGGCTCCCACAGGTATTTCTGCACCCCGGAAAGGGTTGGCTATGCTTGTCTGACACACACGGCAGACGAGGGATTTATGGACGATCCAGTCGACAACAAGCCACCGACCTTCTGGCAGATGCTGCAAAGCGTCATGGCGGCGGCGTTCGGGGTGCAGAGCGGCAAGAACCGGGCAAGGGACTTCACCCATGGAAAGCCCAGCCACTTCATCTTCCTGGGCATTGCGTTCACGGCGGTGTTCGCCCTGACGCTGTTTGGCATCGTGCAACTGGTGGTGCATCTGGCAGGCGCGTGACCGGCGTCAGTGCATCAGGGTTTGCAGGTTGAACGGATAGCGATACGAAACCGGACGGCCCTTCGCCGAGAGCTTGCGAAAATGCACGCCGTAGTCCGGCGAAGTGCCCATGGCCAGCATTCGGCGGGCATGATCTCTGTCGATCAGTTGCAACAATGGAATCTGCCGGTCACGACCGCCGTACCGATTCAGATCGACGCCTTGCGCGTGATCATGCAGTTCGACAAGCGCCCAGCCACCGAGAGTGAAATGCCCGCCGAGCAACGCACTCAGGCGACCGTCAACCATGGCTTGCAAAGCTTCGGGCGAGGTATTGACCGCGCTGAACAACACGTCCTTGCCCGGTACTTTGCCGGCCTCTGAAACGGCGCGCATCGCACCGAAGGCCATTTCATCGTTGGCCGCCCACACCAATGACACTTTTGGATATCGGACCAACAATTGCTTCGCCTGCTCGTAGGCACGTTGTTGCGTCCAGCCGCCGTAGACCAGTTGCCGCAAACGTACCTGAGGATGCTCGGCCAGCGCCCGCTGCATGCCCTTTTCGCGCAGTTGCGCCGAAGGTGTGATCTTCAGGCCGGAAAACGCCAGCAGATCGATGTTTTCACCGGGGGCCACGGGTGGATGCAGGCGAATCAGCTCCTTCATCATCAGGTAACCACCCTCCTCATCGTTGGGCACCAGGCTACCGATACGATCCGCGCGCTCTGCCACCAGCGCCTGCTGGTTGGGTGTCAGTGCCGAATTGACGATAAAGAGCTTCACGCCACTGTCATTGGCCATGCGCAAAATCTGCGGCGCGACGTACTGTTCATTGACGAACACCAGATAATCCGGGCGATCAGGCCCCTGCAACGCCAGTCGCGCCTGCGCCAGGGTCAGTTCGGGCTGGCGCTGGGCATAGAGGATGTGCAGGTCGATTCCAAGATCCCGAGCGGCGGCCTGCATGAATTGCGAGTAACTGACCCAGAACGCTTCCTGGGTCGAGCCCGGATTCAGGAACAGCACGGACTCCGCCCGCGCACTGGTCCCGAAGGCCATGCCCAGCAAAAGCAGACTGATGTGGAGAAACTTGAACATGAAGCATCCGGGCCCGGGGAAAAATGGCCGCGCATTATAGCCATTCAATCGCCGGCCATTAGCGCCTGATCCCGCTTTTTGTCCGACAATCGTCGGAAGCGGGCCCGGAGGGGTCGTTTTACTGATGACTGACCCAGAACACCGCTGTTCCAACGACCAGAATGATCAGGAACAGAATGGCCCACGCATCGACACTGCTATCGCTTTTCCTTGCCTTGGTTGGGTTGCTCATTGCATCGCCTCTTGTCGGTTTTATCGGTGATTGCAGAAAGACTCGACCACAGTTAAGACGATGATTGTCCGCACGACAAATGTGGGTTAGTTAACAGTGATTCTCGTTAGTCGTTTTGGTTCTTTCCATATACTCAAACATCACTTTTGCGCATAACTGCAAACGGGTATATTGCCCCGGCTCCATTAGGGAGTGCGCGGCCGTGCGCGCGTAATTGCAGAGGCACCATCGGACTCCAGCAAGCGAAAACGCAGCGTTTTCCGAGTAGCCCAAAGCCTGAGAACAGGACTTATATGTACGTATACGACGAGTACGATCAGCGGATCATCGAGGACCGCGTCAAGCAGTTCCGTGATCAGACCCGACGCTATCTGGCAGGTGAGCTGAGCGAAGAAGAATTCCGCCCCCTGCGCCTGCAGAATGGCCTGTACATCCAGCGTTTCGCGCCGATGTTGCGGGTGGCGGTGCCTTACGGCCAACTGACCTCGCGTCAGATGCGCATGATGGCGAAGATTGCCCGTGACTACGACAAGGGCTACGCCCACATCAGTACCCGCCAGAACGTACAGTTCAACTGGCCGGCACTCGAAGACATCCCGGACATCCTCGCGGAACTGGCCACCGTGCAGATGCACGCGATCCAGACCAGCGGCAACTGCCTGCGCAACGTCACCACCGACCAGTTCGCCGGTGTTGCGTTCGACGAGTTGATCGATCCGCGTCCGTGGTGCGAAATCGTTCGTCAGTGGACCACGTTCCACCCGGAATTCGCCTACCTGCCACGCAAATTCAAGATCGCCGTCAACGGTTCGACCTCCGACCGCGCGGCCATCGAAGTCCACGACATCGGCCTTGAGCCGGTCCACAACGCCGCTGGCGAACTCGGTTTCCGCGTGCTGGTCGGCGGCGGTCTGGGTCGTACTCCGGTGGTGGGTGCCTTCATCAACGAGTTCCTGCCGTGGCAGGACCTGTTGAGCTACCTCGACGCGATCCTGCGGGTCTACAACCGCTACGGCCGTCGTGACAACAAATACAAGGCGCGGATCAAGATCCTCGTCAAAGCGCTGACTCCAGAAGTCTTCGCCCAGAAAGTCGATGCCGAGATGGAACACCTGCGCGGCGGCCAGACAACGCTGACCGAAGCCGAACTGCATCGCGTCGCCAAACACTTCGTCGACCCGGATTACAAGGCGCTGAGCAATCAAGACGCCGAACTGGCCGTCCTCGACAAGGAACACCCGGGTTTCGCCCGCTGGCGCACCCGCAACACCCTGGCGCACAAGAAGCCAGGCTATGTGGCGGTGACCCTGTCCCTGAAGCCGACCGGTGTCGCACCGGGCGACATCACCGACAAGCAGCTCGACGCCGTCGCCGACCTGGCCGACCGCTACAGCTTCGGTCAACTGCGCACCTCCCACGAGCAGAACATCATTCTGGCCGATGTCGAGCAGAGCCAGTTGTTCACCCTGTGGGGCGAGTTGCGCGAACAAGGTTTCGCCACCCCGAACATTGGCCTGCTGACCGACATCATCTGCTGCCCTGGCGGTGATTTCTGCTCCCTGGCCAACGCCAAGTCGATCCCGATCGCCGAATCGATCCAGCGCCGTTTCGACGACCTGGACTACCTGTTCGACATCGGTGAGCTGGACCTGAACATCTCCGGCTGCATGAACGCCTGCGGTCACCACCACGTCGGCCACATCGGCATCCTCGGGGTGGACAAGAAAGGTGAGGAGTTCTACCAGGTCTCCCTCGGCGGCAGCGCCAGCCGTGACGCCAGCCTGGGCAAGATCCTCGGCCCGTCCTTCGCCCAGGACGACATGCCGGATGTGATCTCCAAGCTGATCGACGTGTACGTGGAACAACGTACCGAAGACGAGCGCTTCATCGACACCTACCAGCGTATTGGCATCGACCTCTTCAAGGAACGCGTCTATGCAGCGAATCATTAAGAACAACGAGGTCGTCGACGAAACCTGGCACCTGCTGCCCAAGGATTTCAACATTGACGAGATCAGCAACTGCGACGACCTGATCGTCCCGCTGCAACTGTGGCGTGAACACAGCCGCATGCTCAAGGCCCGCGATGGCGGTCTGGGTGTGTGGCTGGACGCCGACGAAGAAGCCGAGGAAATCGGTGACGACGTGAATGAGTTCCAGGTAATTGCCTTGAACTTCCCGGCGTTCACCGATGGCCGCAACTACTCCAACGCCCGCCTGCTGCGTGACCGTTACGGTTTCAAAGGCGAACTGCGGGCGATTGGCGACGTGCTGCGCGACCAGTTGTTCTACATGCGCCGTTGCGGTTTCGACGCCTTCGCCCTGCGCGCGGACAAAGATCCGTACGATGCACTGGAAAGCCTCAAGGACTTCTCGGTGACCTATCAGGCCGCCACTGACGAACCGCTGCCGTTGTTCCGTCGCCGCTGACCGTGTACCCCGAGCCCGCCTGCGCGGGCTCGGGGGCTCTGCTTATCCCTCTCTCGTTCCTAACCTGCCGGGCCCCGGCGTGACCGGCAAAGTCAGCCCCGGATGCCTCGCCAGTGCCGCGCTGGTCAGTTGTTTTCGCAGTTCCAGGCTTTCATTTCTGAAGTTGTCGAAGATCGTCGTCATTTGCTGACTGGCGGCCTCGCGGGACAACCCGGCCTGTGCTTCCAATCGCGAAAACGCTTGTGCACTGCGATCGAGAACGCTGGTAAATGCATCCTGACGTGTCGTCAGCAAATACTCGGACCAGAACTCCTGCCTGCTGACCGACTCAGTCAGTTGCGCCGTCTGCTCGGCCCTGACGACCTCCAGATACGCGTGATCGATCTGCGCGTCAGTCACCTCGGTATCCAGCGGCATATTCAGCTCTGTGGGTTGTGCTGGCAACGCCAGGCGCTGTGCCAGTCTCACCCGGTAAATCAGGCTGACATCCAGCGCCTGACGTTGAGTGAAGGTCCCTGAGCGGGAACGTCGCGCAATATCGAGCAACGCTTGCTTTTCCACCTGCTGCAAACGAAACAACCCGCGCAACAGACGGACCAGGTCGCCTTCCAGTGTCTGTGTACCGGTGCGGGCCGCTGCCGCTGCCCGATAACACAGCACCCTGACCTCCAGATCGCTGAACAGCCCCGCAACATTGGGGGCACTGACCCAACCTGACCGGGCCATGCGAAACAGCGCTCGACGCAACGAATCATCCTCGCAGGCCGCCTCCAGCACATTCCACACCCGCTGCCCGAGCTGTTCGCGGGTTCGGAAGTAATCGGCCGTTTCACGCAGTTGCATGAGCACTTCAAAAAAATCCCGGGAGTCCGGGGCAGCCGACAGCGATGACAGCACCTGCTTCGCCCGGCCGATCTCCACCGCCGGCAGACCGTTGACCCACCCGGCCCCCTCACGATCACCCGCCAATCGTACGGTGTGGGTGTACTCGGTGATGAGCACGCCGAGGCTTATACCTTGTGACTGTTGGTACGCAGCGATGTCTTTGAGGCTTGCCGCCGACAGCGGGTTGCCATCGATCGTGGTGCCCCGGTTCAGTACCGCGCGGGAGGTGAACACGGACGACGGGATATCGACGATCTTGTTGTTGCGCAAATCGAGAGACTCCAGATGCGCAAGCACATCGGTGTTCCCGGGCCATTCGCTGATGCCGGTGTCACGCAGGTTCAGATGGCGCAAACTGCGCATCGCACTGACATCAGGCGTCCGCCCCAAACTCGAGTTGAACCCAAGGTCCAGCGTGCGCAAATGCTGCTTGCCGCCCAGTTCCTGCATCGATCGCTCGGTCAGGCGAATGCTGTTATTGCTCAGATCCAGCCCGGTCAGCGCCGGCATATCGCCGATCGCAAGAGGAATGCGCGTCAACCCGTTCCCTGACAGATCCAGCACCCGCAACCCGGAAAAGTTACGCAAAAATGTGTTCAGCCCCGCACTGGCGCCAACGCCACTCATCTCCAAAGCGGTGATGTGGGCAAAATCACCAACGAGGGTCGGCATTTCCCCCAGCGGCGCTGCATCGAATGTCAGACTGTAGGTCGGATGACCCGAGTGCACGGAATGGCGCGTTTCCTTGCGCCAGGCGCGCAAAATGGCTTGCATTGCCCGAGCCTTGCTATGGGTAGGCACCTTGATTCTCGGTCCCTCCTCTTCCTGATAATACGTATCGCGGTGAGTCCAGCGCTCCAGGGTTTCGACCATCGTCCTGTATTGCTCGCGCAGCCGCTCCAGCGATCTGATGACCAAGACTTCGTCGGTGCCCAGCGAGGCCACGAAACGTTTGAGCTGCGCGGGGGATTGGGCCGGATACAGCTCCTGCGCCCGGCGTATGAGCATGGGAGATGTTCCCGATGCAGAACTCGAAGGAGCCGACTGCTGGACGAAGGCTTGCTCGATCCGACGATCCGCCAGGCCCATGGGTGAACGGTAATCGGCGCTCACCGGTTCAATTCCCAACACCTTGGCGAATGCCTCGCGCCGCTGCAGTGCCGATACAGTGATTTTCTGCCGCAAGCCAGTGCCGTCGATGTCCTTGTCGACCCCGATGGCCTTGCGACTGTGGGCCGGCAAGCTTTCCCACAATGTCTGGAAAAAATTCGCCCGGGTGCGCGTTGGCTGACTGGAGATGACCGTGTGACGCGTGTCCTGGCCCTGATAGCGCTCGGCGTAGGCTTCGATCAGCACTTTGTGCGCGGCGTCACTCGGGCCGATGGTTGCCCGCTGATCGGCATACACACCCCAATCCAGAATTTCGACAAACACATCGCCAGGCCAGCCAGGCAAATGGGTCAACGTGTCGAGTATCAGCATGTCGGGATCGCGCCCGCAGGCCGCGTCCAGGTACAACCCCTCATAGGCCCGGTTCAGACGCTGTATCGGCTGATAGCGCCGCGCCTCTTCGGCCAGGCGCAACGGTACAGTGTCGGATTCCAGCTGCTCCCACTCGCGCGCATCGGCGTGTTGCACCAGTTCGTCGACAACACTGGCTGAAAGTCCCGGAAATGCCTTGACGATCGGCTCGTTTCTGGAAAGTTCGCAAATGTCGGCTCGCCGGAACAGCCGATCCATCATCGCCATGCGCATGCGCGGTGCCAGCGCGGCAATGTGACCGACCAGCAGCGCCGTCTGGTTTTTCCGCTCCACGGTAGCCGAACTCAGCAAACGCGAACGTTCACTGTCATTGAGCGCTGCCAACAATGGCGTATGGAACTGTCCCTTGCTCAGCAAGTCCTCACTGATTTTCACCTGACGGGCCGCATTATCTGCACCGTAGCGCGTCACTTCGTCGCCGGTGATGTCCTCCACAACAATCGCCATGTCTCGAGGCCAGCGCCCTTCCCCCGTCAGCAAATACAACTGCAGATCGGCGTCTGCCATGGGGGCAGACGCCGGTAAGGCCATCTGCTCCATGAACAACCCGACGTCGGTATCTGCGCGAAAACGCCTTACAGAATCCGACAGCGCCGCCATCGGTTTGCCGCGCTCGACAAACAGCTGCCGCATAACCGCCTCATCGATGCCACTGGCCGCAATGATTTGCAGCGCACGAGTATCTGAAACCTTCTCTTCCCGGAACCCCAAACGACGGAACAGGGTCAAGGAGCTCCATTCGTGAGGCAACTCGGAATCGTGACGCCAGGCGCCCGCACCGTTGGTCTCAAGTAAAGGTGAATAGCGTTCGGGCAACTGCGGGTCATGCACCTCCCACAAGCCGGTGCCGGTTACCGGACGCACCGCGTACGCATCGGGGCCCAGCGGCAAATAGCGCTTGTCTGCGCGCCAGACCAACCCTTGTGCGTCGGCAGCAAGGTTGCTCGGCAAGGATTCACGATGACGGTAAGCCGTCATGTCCGGATTCCAAAGTCGATGCGACATCGCGCCAACCGGGACGCGCCGCAACCTCTGCATGAAACTCGACGAGCGCACGAGTCTATAGGCCTCGCCGGTGGCCACACCGCCAGCGGCGAAGCTCGCCATGAGAATCAGGTTCTCAAGGGTGTCAAACAGACAATCGGCGGCATGCTCCTGATCGCCGTGAGCCCAGCTGTCGATGCCCTCGTAAATCTCGCCGAGCAATTGCAGCCCGGCAACGGCGCACAGGACTTCACCGAGCACCGGCACAAAGGAGACAAAAAACAACAGCGTATTCAGTCCGATGGCTTTGTAGGTGTCGAGCCTGGCCAGACGGGTTTTCTCATCCTCATCGTCGGTGGGCACCACCAACAGACGAGTGTCGGCCCGCACCTGCGCCGCGCGGTGCTGGAAGATGGCCAGAAACAGATCCCGTTTTGCGTCACCTTCAAGATCGATGCCTGTCAGCGACAGATAGGTCGAAGTAATGGGAAACTGGCTCGGCCTGGCATTCAACAACCGCACACTCAGTCCGGTCAGGAAAAGCGAGCGATCTTGCATAGGAAGAAATCGCATGAAAAAACGTCGGAACTCGGAATTGCGTAAACGCCCGCTCAGCTCAAGCTCGAATTTCTGGAACGACGCATACTCTTTCAATGGATGATCAGGATCGCCCGGCATATAGATCACACAACGGTAATCGTCTTCCTCTGGCTCGCTGATCAGGCCGATGAACATGGCGCCTCGAAGTTGCACACCGAGCATTTCAAGACTTTGATAGCCGAACGTGTTTTTGCCCAGTTTGATCGAGGACTCCGAGTTCTTGACCGACTTGAGCATCTGATAAACATCGGCGCTGATGTGACCGCGCATGTAGGCGATATGCCGATCAACATCGAATTGATCCCTGGAATAAGCGACAGATGTTTCCTGCAAACTGGCGATTTGAGTGTCGCTGCCAAAAAAACCTTCCACATGTTTCTGGTATTGCTTGCCAAGATCCAGGTATCGGCAAAGTCTGGCGAACTCATGGGGCTGTATCGGCAAAACCCGGTTGGAGCGCCCCGTTACTTTCTGCGGAACGTAGAGCAAAGAGCTCTCGTGATAGCTGCTGGCCAGGGTTTCAGACAACTCGAAATTTTCACAGGCGGCCGTCAACAGATCGCGATCGATCGGCAACACCAGTTTCTTGCGCAGCCCCAACAGACTTGACGTTGAGCGTACATGCTGAAAAATCGCCCCATCGACTTCGAAGGGCTCGCCCATTTTCTCAGCCATGGCCTTGGCCAGAAGGGGTGTGCAAAAGCTCTGTGGGGATTTTAGCGCCCGCAGTTTTTCCAGCGCGGCATGACGTGATTTGAAACTGGCCTTGAAACTTTCATAGAGATCATTGCGCGCGGCCTCTGAAGACCCAAGCAGCCAGGTGGGTATTTGTTTTTTATATAACTCAAAGAAGACGCCTTGTTGAGCTGGCGTCATGACGGGCAAACTTGATTTATTCTTTTCAACATCCATGTTTAACAACTTTATCTTGAAGTGGACATTCAGAATAAAGTTGAAACACCGTTCAATACAGTGCGATTAGTTGATGCATTACCCACCAAAACAACAACATTATGCGACGATAAGATATCTATATACCGCACTGTCTTACGATAAAAGCGCTCCACGCTCGCGAGGCTGAAACCTCACGAGCGTACGCAACACTTACCAGAAACGTTGCTGGGTCAGCCGGCTCCACCAGCTCAGCAACACGCGATCCACCGAGCCGCTGGCCGCCATGCCGATACGCTCCTGCAGGCTTTTGCGTTCGGCATAGTGCAGGTGATAGACCTCGGATTGTTTAGCGCGCTCAGCCAGGTACTCGTCGCTGGTCTTGAGTTCGTCTACCAGTTGTTTTTCCAGGGCTGCGATGCCGAGCCAGACTTCACCGGTGGCCACTTCGTCGATCGCCAGCTGTGGGCGATAACGCGCGACGAAGTTCTTGAACAGTTTATGGGTGATGTCCAGGTCTTCCTGGAATTTCTCCCGGCCCTTCTCGGTGTTTTCGCCAAACACGGTGAGGGTGCGCTTGTATTCGCCAGCGGTCAGCACTTCGAAATCGATGTCATGCTTTTTCAGCAGGCGATTGACGTTCGGCAGCTGCGCCACCACACCGATCGAGCCGAGAATGGCAAACGGCGCGCTGATGATCTTCTCGCCGATACAGGCCATCATGTAGCCGCCGCTCGCCGCGACCTTGTCGATGCACACGGTCAACGGCACGCCGGCTTCACGGATGCGCGCCAGTTGCGACGAGGCCAGGCCATAGCTGTGAACCATGCCGCCGCCACTCTCCAGACGCAGGACCACTTCATCCTTCGGTGTAGCCAGGGTCAGCAGCGCGGTGATTTCGTGGCGCAGGCTTTCGGTAGCCGACGCCTTGATGTCGCCATCGAAATCCAGCACGAATACCCGCGGTTTGGCGTCCGGGTTCTTCTTCTGTTTCTTCTCGGCCTTGGCCTCGCCCTTGCGCAAGGTCTTGAGCTGATCCTTGTCGAGCAAGGTCTGTTCCAGGCGCTCACGCAGGCCCTTATAGAAATCATTGAGCTTGTTGACCTGCAACTGGCCCGCAGACTTGCGTCGGCCCTTGCTGCGTAATGCAGCAAAACTGGCCAGCACCACCAGAATCGCGATGACCAGTGTCACGGTCTTGGCCAGGAAACTGGCGTATTCAGTCAAAAACTCCACAGTGACTCCTTCAAACGATGCGCAATTGCTTAACACGCGCGGGATACCCCCAGCATACCCATGCACTGCTTCGTCGGCCAGCCGTGAAACCTCTGGAAACAGGCCTGTAACGGGCATTTCAAACAAGCGTATGTTTTTTCATTGACAGCTCTCCGCCATCCCCATAACCTCGCCACAACCTTCAACGTACCGGGATGACGCGGACGTGGGCAGCATCTACTTGATTCGACATGGCCAGGCCTCCTTCGGTGCAGACGACTATGACGTCCTGTCGCCGACCGGTGTACGCCAGGCAGAGATCCTCGGCCGCCACCTCGCCGAGCTCGGCGTCAGCTTCGATCGCTGCCTGTCAGGCGATCTACGCCGTCAGCAACACACGGCCAACAGCGCGCTGGAACAGTTCGCCGCCGTGGGCCTGCCGGTCCCCGCTCTGGAAATCGATTCGGCCTTCAACGAATTCGACGCCGACGCCGTGATCCGCGCCCTGCTCCCGGCCATGCTGCCCGAAGAACCCGAAGCGCTGGAGATCCTGCGCAACGCCGCACAGAACCGTGGCGAGTTCCAGCGCATCTTCGCCCTGATCATCGAACGCTGGCTGGCCGGCACCTACGACACGCCGGGGCTGGAAAGCTGGCTGGGCTTCGTCGAACGGGTCCAGGCCGGGCTGAACCGCCTACTCGATCAGGCCGACAACACCCAGAAAATCGCAGTGTTCACCTCGGGTGGCACCATCACCGCCCTGCTCCACCTGATTACGCAAATGCCTGCACGGCAGGCCTTTGAACTGAACTGGCAAATCGTCAACACCTCGCTCAACCAGCTGAAGTTTCGCGGTCGCGAGGTGGCTCTGGCTTCCTTCAACAGTCATGCACACCTGCAACTGCTGAAGGCCCCGGAACTCATCACTTTTCGCTGAGTCCGGATTACTGTGACCCTGCTGCAATCAACCAAAAAGGATCGAACCATGACCTCCGTAGCTGATGCCGTAAAAGCAATGCAAGCCAAGTTCAACCCAGCCGCTGCTGCCGGTCTGGATCTGATCTTCGGTTTCAACATCACTGACGAAGACAAGCACTACGCCCTGATCGTCAAAGACGGCACTTGCGACATCCAGGAAGGCGAAAACGCCGACGCCAACTGCACGCTCGTGCTGGACAGCGAAACCCTGAAAGGCATCGTCAGCGGCGAAACCGACGGCATGCAAGCCTTCATGGGCGGCAAGCTGCGCGTTGAAGGCGACATGATGCTGTCGATGAAACTGTCCGAGCTGTTCCCGGCATAAGTCGGCAGCCAGACTGCAAACAAATCCCGCCCCTGTGGCGGGATTTGTCACTTCAGGCGCTCGAACCGGCAAACGACGCCGCCAGCAACTCCCGCGTATACGGGTGTTTTGCCGAGCCGAACAACTCGCCCGTTTCCCCTCGCTCCACCACCTCGCCATCCTTCATCACGATCAGGTCGTGGGCCAGTGCCCGCACTACCGCCAGGTCATGACTGATGAACAGATACGTCAGACCGTGTTCCTCCTGTAACCGGCGCAACAGCGCGACGATCTGTTTCTGCACCGTGCGATCCAGCGCCGACGTCGGCTCGTCGAGCAGGATCAGATCCGGCTTGAGCACCAACGCCCGGGCAATGGCGATGCGTTGCCGCTGCCCGCCGGAAAACTCGTGGGGATAGCGATGACGTGTCGCCGGATCGAGGCCCACCTCCCGCAAGACATCAATCACGGCCTGTTCACGTTCCCGCGCATTCATGTCGCTGTGCACCTGCAGACCCTCGGCGATGATCTGCTCCACGCACAAGCGCGGACTGAGGCTGCCGAACGGATCCTGAAACACCACTTGCAGGCGTTTGCGTAGCGGCCGTAGCTGCTTTCCGCTCAGGCCTTCCAGCGCCTTGCCTTCGAAACGGATGCTGCCGTCAGCCTCGATCAGTCGCAGGATCGCCTGGCCGAGGGTGGACTTGCCGGAGCCCGACTCACCGACAATCCCCAAGGTCCGCCCCCGTTGCAGGCTCAGATCGATACCGTTGACCGCGTGCAGATACGACTTTGGGCGCAGCCAGCCGCCACCGAGTCGAAAGCGCACGTTGAGATCGCGCACTTGCAACAGTTCCTCCGACTTGTCCCGACACAGCGCCATGCCCCCGGGTTCGGCGTTAAGCAATTCAATACTGTAGGGATGCTGCGGCGCCCGGAACAGTTGCTCGCAAGTCGCCTGTTCGACGATCTCGCCGCCGCGCATCACCGCGACTCGCTGGGCGATGGTGCGTACCAGATTCAAGTCGTGACTGATGATCAGCAGCGCCATGCCCAGGCGTTGTTGCAGCTCTTGGAGCAACAGAAGAATCTTGCGCTGCACGGTAACATCGAGGGCGGTGGTCGGCTCATCGGCAATCAGCAATTGCGGCTCGCATGCCAGTGCCATCGCGATCATCACTCGCTGCCGTTGCCCGCCTGAGAGCTGATGCGGGTAAGCCTTCAGACGCTCGCTCGGGCGTTGAATGCCCACCAGCTCCAACAGCTCCAGAATCCGTTTGCGTGCCGCCGCGCCCGCCAGACCTTTGTGCAGCGCCAGGCTTTCGCCAAGTTGCCGCTCGATGCTGTGCAACGGGTTCAGCGAACTCATCGGCTCCTGAAAAATCATCGCAATGCGGTTGCCGCGCAATTGCCGCAGATAGCGCTCGTGCACACCCAGCAACTCTTCGCCGCCATAACGAATGCTGCCGTCGATCTTCGTGATGTTCGGGTCCAGCAGTTGCAGAATGCTGTGGGCCGTCACCGACTTGCCTGAACCGGACTCCCCCACCAGCGCCAGGCATTCACCCGGACGGATGTCGAGGTCGATGCCGTGGACCACTTCCTGGCCTTTGAAGGCAACCCGCAGGTCGCGTATTTCGATCAAATGTTCACGCATATCAAGTCCTGGGGTCGAAGGCATCACGGCACGCTTCGCCGATGAATACGAGCAATGAAAGAATCAGCGCGAGAGCAAAAAACGCTGTCAGGCCCAGCCACGGCGCTTGCAGATTGGTCTTGCCCTGACCGATCAATTCACCCAGCGACGCACTGCCCGCCGGCATGCCGAAACCCAGGAAATCCAGCGCAGACAACGTCGCGATGGCTCCGGTGAGAATGAACGGCAGGTACGTCAGCGTCGCGCTCATGGCATTGGGCAAGATGTGCCGCACGATCACCTGCGCATCGCCGACGCCCAGTGCCCGCGCCGCTTTCACGTACTCGAGCCCACGGCTGCGCAGAAACTCGGCGCGCACCACATCCACCAGGCTCAGCCAGGAAAACAGCGCCATGATGCCCAGCAGCCACCAGAAATTCGGCTCGACGAAGCCCGACAGAATGATCAGCAGATACAACACCGGCAGCCCCGACCAGACCTCCAGCAAACGCTGTCCGATCAAGTCGACCCAACCGCCGTAGTAGCCCTGCAACGCACCGGCGGCGATGCCGATCAACGCACTGGTCGCGGTCAGTGCCAAGGCAAACAGCAGTGACACCCGCGTACCGAAAATCACCCGCGCCAGCACATCCCGCGCCTGATCATCAGTGCCCAGCCAGTTCTCACCGGTGGGCGGGCTCGGTGCCGGTTCCGTGAGGTCGTAATTGACCGTGTCGAAACCGAAGGGGATCGGCGCAAACCACATCCGCCCGCCCTGCCCCTCGATCAGCTCGCGCACCTGGGCGCTGCGATAGTCGGGCTGAAACGGCAACTCGCCGCCGAAATCCTGTTCGGTGTAACGCTTGAACGCCGGAAAATACCAACCGCCCTGGTAGCTCACCAACAGCGGTTTATCGTTGGCGACCAGTTCACCGCCAAGGCTCAAACCGAAGAGTGCGAGAAACAGCCACAACGACCACCAGCCGCGCCGATGAGCCTTGAACCGCGCCCAACGGCGCTGTCCGATGGGAGATAACGTCAGCATCGGGCGGTCCTCGCAGAGAAGTCGATACGCGGGTCGACCAGCGTGTAGCACAGGTCGCCGAGCAGTTTTATCAAGAGTCCGAACAGGGTGAAGATGAACAGCGAACCGAACACCACTGGGTAATCCCTCGACACCGCCGCCTCGTAACTCAGGCGCCCGAGACCATCGAGGGAAAAAATCACCTCGATCAGCAGCGAGCCGCCGAAGAACACGGTCACCAGCGCCTGAGGCAACCCAGCGACCACCAACAGCATCGCATTGCGAAACACGTGCCCGTACAACACCTGTCGCTCACTCAACCCCTTGGCCCGGGCCGTGACCACGTACAGCCGCGAGATCTCGTTGAGGAAGCTGTTCTTGGTCAGGATCGTCAGGGTCGCGAAACCACCGACCACCAGCGCGCTGACCGGCAACACCAGATGCCAGAAGTAGTCCGCCACCTTGCCCCACGGCGTCAGCTCGGCGAAGTTGTCCGAGACCAGCCCGCGCACCGGAAACCAGTCCAGCGCCGTGCCGCCGGCAAACACCACGATCAACAACAGGGCGAACAAAAAGCCCGGCATCGCGTAACCGATGATGATCGCCGCGCTGCTCCAGACATCGAACGCCGAACCGTTGTGCACGGCCTTGCGAATGCCCAGCGGGATCGACACCAGATAGGTGATCAACGTCGCCCACAGACCCAGCGACAAGGTCACCGGCAATTTCTGCCAGATCAATTCCGTCACCGTCGCGCCCCGGAAGAAACTCTTGCCGAAGTCCAGTTGCGCGTAGCTTTTGAGCATCAGCCACAAGCGCTCGCTGGCGGGTTTGTCGAACCCGTACTGACGCTCGATATCGGCCACCAGTTTCGGGTCCAGGCCACGGGTCGCGCGGGACTCGCCGCCAATGGTTTCGACATGACTTGCACCCACCGCCCCGCCGACACCGATCCCCTGCAAACGGGCGATGGCCTGCTCGACCGGGCCACCGGGCGCAGCCTGCACGATCACGAAGTTCACCAACAGAATCGCCAACAAGGTCGGCACGATCAGCAGCAGACGCCGCAGGCTATAACCCCACATGGGCCAACTCCTTTTGCTGTTTTTGCGCCTGAGTGGCGGTCAACGCCGTCGGACTGATTTCCCACCAGGTATCCAGGCCGGCGTCGTACAGCGGCGCAATCGCCGGCCGGCCGAAACGGTTCCACCACACCGTGGAAATACCCGGTGGGTAATAGTTGGGAATCCAGTAGTAGCCCCACTGCAACACCCGGTCCAGCGCACGGGCATGGCGCAACAGACTCGCGCGGCTGTCGGCCTGCACCACGCCTTCGAGCAGCGCATCCACCGCCGGATCACGCAGCACCATGTAGTTGTTGGAACCCGGATCATCGGCGCCGTCGGAGCCGAAGTAATTGAACATTTCGCGCCCTGGTGCCTGACTCACCGGATAACCGACGACGATCATGTCGTAGTCGCGATTGCGCACGCGGTTGGTGTATTGCGCGGTGTCGACCTGACGAATATCGAAGCCGATGCCGATCTGCGCCAGGTTGCGTTTGAACGGCAGCAACAAGCGCTCGAAACCTTTCTGGCCGTTGAGAAAGGTGAATTGCAGCGGCTCGCCGGCGGCATTCACCAGTTGATCGCCACGGGGTTTCCAACCAGCGGCCTCCAGCAGTTTCAGCGCCTGCAACTGTTGCACCCGGATGTTGCCGCTGCCGTCGGTGCGCGGCGCCTCGAACACCTGACTGAACACCTCATCGGGGATCTTGCCGCGCCAGGGCTCGAGGATTTTCAGTTCTCCGGCGTCCGGCAATTCAGTCGCCGACAGCGCGCTGTGGGAGAAGTAACTGCGCTGGCGCAGGTACATGCTGCGCATCATTTGCCGATTGCTCCATTCGAAATCCCAGAGCATGGCGATCGCTTGGCGCACCCGGCGATCCTGAAACATCGGTTTCTGCAGGTTGAACACGAAACCCTGAGCGCCTTGAGCGGCACCGGGAGCGAGGTGTTCGCGCAACAGTTTGCCCTGCTCCAGCGCTGCGCCGGCATAACCAATGGTGTAACTGGTGGCGGAGAACTCGCGGTTGTAATCGAAGCCGCCGGCCTTGAGCACTTGCCGCGATACGTCGGTGTCGGCGAAGAACTCCACACTCAACTGATCGAAGTTGTAGAACCCGCGACTGATTGGCAGATCCTTGCCCCACCAGTCCTGAACCCGCTGGAATTTCACACTGCGACCGGCATCCACCGCACTGACCCGATAGGGGCCGCTGCCGGGCGGAATCTCGAAACCAGCACCTTCGGCAAAGTCCCGCGTGCGCCACCAGTGCTCGGGCAGCACGGGCAGCACCGCCAGATCCAGCGGCAAGGTGCGGCTGTCGTTGTTCTTGAACACGAAGCGCACCTGGGTTGGCGACTCGACCTGCACTTCGGCGACATCCCGAAACTGCTGCCGATACTTCAGGCTGCCCTGGGTGGTGAACAGCTCGAAGGTGTAGCGCACGTCCTCGGCGGTGATCGGCGTGCCGTCATCGAAACGCGCCGCTGGATTGAGATAGAAGCGCACCCAGCGCCGATCCGCGTCCAGTTCCATGCGTTGCGCCACCAGGCCGTAGACGCTGTAGGGCTCATCCTTGCTGCGATAAGCCAGTGGCGCGTAGAGCCAGCCATCGATCTCTGCGACGCCGGTGCCTTTTTCGACGTAGGGAATCAGGTGATCGAACGGACCGCTTTCCAGCGAAGAACGCCGCAGGCTGCCGCCCTTGGGTGCGTCGGGGTTGGCGTAGGCCAGGTGCTGAAAGTCCGGGGCGTACTTCGGGGCCTCGCCGTAGACCGTGAGGGCATGTTGAGGCTGCGCAAATATCGCCGGGCTCAGCACAAGACATACGCCCAGCAAAGTGAGTCTGGAAAACATGGGCAGATCCTTTAACCGCGTACCTGCCTACCTTTGATGTGCAGCGGGCAGGCATTTTTTATAGGGCCGGTTTTAGAACGATCGGTTACTAAAACCGGCACCGACTGGTCACTCTCAGAACTTGTAGTTGACCCGCGTGAACAGCGTCCGCCCGAACGGATCGCCGTATTTCGGGTCGTAGCCGCTCTGGAACGTGTAGGTCTGGTTGCTGAATGGCGGCTCGCGGTCGAACAGGTTCTTCACCCCCAGCGTCACGGCCAGGGTCTTGCGCCAGGTGTAGGTGCCGGCCACGTCCCAGACGTTGTAGGAGCCAACGTAGTCGTGGGTCTCACGATCCGAGTCGTGATAACCGCTGGTGTAGCGGTTGGTCAGGCTCGCGCCGAACGGGCCGTAGTTCCAGCTGCCGGTCAGGCTGTGACGCCAGCGGGCCACGGCACCGGCCGAAGCAAAGTCGCCGCCGCGAAAATCGCCGAGTTTGTCGATGTAGTCGCCCTTGAGTTGCTGCTGATACTCGTAACGACTGACATAGGTCCCTTGCAGACCAATCCCGAAATCGCCGTAAGCCGTGCTTGGCAAGCGGTAGTCGAAACTCACGTCGACACCGTTGGTCTTGATCTTGCCCAGGTTGGCCAGTCCCGTGACGATGTGATCGATGGAGCCATCAGGCTTGCGGATTAAACGATCCGGGTACAGTTCCGGGTTTTCGAACACCGCCGACTCAGGGAATTCGGCGATCTGGTTGGCGATATTGATCCACCAGAAATCCAGCCCGGTGGTCAGGCGATCGAACGGCTGATACACGAAGCCGAGGGTGACGTTGCGCGCGGTTTCCGGGCTCAGGTCCCTGTTGCCGCCGGTCCGACTGTTGAACTGCTGAGCGCAGTCGCGGTTGGCGATCCCGCCGTTGCTCGGGTTGCCACCGGCACACAGCCGCGGGTCGTTGTAATTGGCCACGGTGAACGTGGTGAAGTTCGGGTTATAGAGCTCATACAGCGACGGCGCGCGGAAACCTTCACTATAGGCGCCGCGAACCACCAGCTCCTTGAACGGCTGGAAGCGGAACGAGTATTTCGGGTTGGTGGTGCTGCCGAAATCGCTGTATTTGTCGTGGCGCACGGCGGCGGACAGTTCCAGGCTGTCGAGCACCGGCACGTTGACCTCGGCGTACTGCGCCGAGACGCTGCGGTCCCCGGTGACGCTGGCATTGGGGTCAACGCCCAGGCTCTGCACATCAGCCGCGAACTGGGCGAAATCCTGATGGAAGTCTTCCTTGCGGTACTCGCCACCCAGTGCCAGCGCCGAAGGGCCTGCGCCAAACCAGTCACCAATCTCGCGGCTGACACGGCCATCAATCGCCTTCACCCGACCGACAGCTGTTCCGTAATCGCCGTCCACCGCGTTGGCTGCCAGCAACGCGGAACCTGCAGCCGTCTGCGGGCCGAACGGGTTGATCACGCCATTGACAATGCCCTGGCTGACAGCCCGGTCGTTCACATAACCGCTACGGATGGTATTGACCACTTTGTTCTGGTTGTACGAGGCACCGACGTTGTAGTCCCAACCGACGAGCGTGCCGTCGAAACTCAGCAGCAGGCGCTGACCCGTGTTGTCGTCCTCATGCTGGCGAGCACCGACAGCGGTTTCGCGCCAGTTCACGTCTACCGGTTGCGTTGGATCAAGGGCAAAACCGCTCGGCCCCGGGGTGATGCCGTTGCCCGGATAAAACGCAGTACCAGGATTGACCTGATTGCCCATCAACGTACCGGGGCCGATCTGGGTGCGGTTTTCGTTGCGCGCCCAGAAGTATTCGAGGCTGACGTTGTGATCGTCCGACAGCTTGCCGGTGGCTTTGGCGAAGGCCGACGTCTTTTCGGTTTCCGGCACCAGATCGAGGTAATTCCACAGGCTCTGGCGGCAGATGCCGTTGCGCGACAGCAGGCCCGGTGCATTGCAACCGGAACCGGCCAACGGGTTGGTGGCGTTGCTGCCCTGACTCCAGTTGGCGGGTGACGCGGTACCGGAGGTGTAATCAAGTCCTCGCCCCGGCTGGTAGTTGTAGGTGTAGGCGCGATCTTCGGCGGCCAGCCGTTGCTGCTTGTCGTAACTCACAACGCCGAACACGTTGAAGCGATCGTCCTGCAAATCTCCAAAACCCCAACTACCGCTGAAGTTGCGGCTTTCACCGCCACCGGAATGGGTCGGCGTGTCGTAGTTGGTGCTGATCTGACCTTCGGTGAGGCTGGTCTTGGTGATGAAGTTGATCACCCCGCCGATGGCATCGGTGCCGTACAACGCCGAAGCACCGTCGCGCAGCACTTCAACCCGGTCGATGGCGGCGAACGGGATGGTATTGAGGTCCACGCCGGAGCCGTTGATGGCGTTGGTCGCGTTATTGCTCAAGCGGCGACCGTTAAGCAGCACCAGCGTCTTGTTCGGGCCAATGCCTCGCAGGTCAGCGTAAGACGCCCCGCCGCTGCTCGAACCCACCGAACGTCCGGAGCCCACGGAAGACTGGTTGGCAGAAATGCGATTGACCAGTTCTTCAGTGGTGGTCACGCCTTGCTTCTGCAATTCTTCGACCCGGAGGATGGTGACCGGCACCGCTGTTTCGGCATCGACTCGGCGGATCGCGGTGCCGGTGACTTCGACCCGCTGCAGTTGAGTGGTCGGCTCTGTAGCACTGCTGTCGGCGGCAATCGCCGGCAATGTGTTGATCGCCAGCAGCAAGGCCAGGCTCAACGGGGATTTAACGGGTGAAAATCGAATCATGAACAGCCATCCCTGCGTTTTGGTTTATGCAGGGATGTGCGATGGCAGATGGCGATTTATAGGGCGCGATTTAGACCGTTGGGTGCTGAGGTTATGCAAAAAAAGGCATGTGGATTGCTCAGGCCAGTTCTGCATCCCTCAGCAATCGTGTATCCAGCCCGAACCGCTCTTGCGAGACCATCCTGAATTGCCCTTCCGCCAAATCGCAGCTCACCAGCAAGTTCCACGAATGCCGGGTGGCTGCCGAGGGGATCAGTACGAACGGATGCTCGGCGAGCAATGCATCGGCAAAATCCTGCTGGTTAGGCGAAGACTGTGCCGGGCTCATCCAGTAAGGGTTGGGCAGCTCCTCGGGTTGCACGATTTTCACAAGTGCCTCACTGATCACCTCAAAGCACGTCAGCACATAGGGACTTTTATCCAGTGCGTTAAAACTCCCATGAGCTGCCACCTCCAGAATGGCGGTAGAGGGATCGATCGAGGCATAAACGACACGCCGGCCGGGCCGGTTCCATCGGCCACCCTGCAGTTCCGAACCAATACCGCTGTCCCAGGTGCATCGATAAACCTCAGGGTCCAGCCGCCACGCGTACCAACGGTCGTCCCAAGGCAACGGGTTCATTGATAAACCCCGTATTTGATTCGGTGCAGATAAGCATCGACCGATTGATACCCCAAAGAGCTCTCAATCAATGCGACGGGTCTGTAACCGTTTAACCATTTGGTTGCCTTGTTCAACCATTCCTCGGCGCTCGACTGATCGTGGAACACCTCGATGGCGGACTCCAGAGCGTGCGCATACTGGAAGGCGATCATGCTCTGCTGGCGGCTCAGGCGCGTAGGCTCGTCGCTGTTAAGCAAGCGCCGTACGGTTCTGACGGACCTTCCGGTGATGAGCTGCACAAGTTCGCTTTCCCGGTACAGCTCAGACGTTGAAATCATGTTGACGACGTCACGCAGATCAAAGCCTTCCAGCGCATAACGGATGATGTACATGGTGTCCCTGTCCCATATCCGGCCATGCAGCAACAACTCCACGGGTTTGCCCTCGACTCTCTTCAGCCCGGTGAGCCGGGGTGCTTTTGTCTGGGGCATGGGAGCACCCTCCGTAGGGCACCTGGCGTGATCGGCACGCCAGAAATCACGAGGGGAATAAGTAGAGTTTTCGTGCTCGAGATGTGCGGTTCGCATAATCCATCCAATGTCAGGGGCCCGAGCGTTCAGGCCGGTCAGTGACTTCATGTCACGACCGATGCTATAGACCCCACTTCCGACGGCCAACCTTAAAAAGTCGTCGGAAATATCCCTGCTTTCACTCAAAATCCGGCAACTTCCGTAGGACGCTGCCGAGCAGCGTTCCTCGCTCAACTCCCGAAGTGATAACTCACATCCAGCCACCACTGACGGCCGTAAGGGTCGTAGTTGCCGGTCGGGTAATACGGCCAGCCTGCCGAGTCGTCATGCTTGACCTGATTGAGCACGTTGTTCACGGTCAGCCCGACGCTTGCCCGGTCGTTCAAGCGATAGCGCGCACTGGCGTTGAACACCGTCCACGGCGACAGACGCCCGTCACCCGCGCCGTTGGTGACCGAGCCATACCGAATGCCCATCAGCGTCGCTGTGGCCTTCTGATAGTCCCAGGTCAGGCTGGCGTTGACCTTGCTGCGCCAGTCGTAGTTGGTGCGCGAAGTGCGCCAATCCTGGGTCGGGGCTTCGTCCGATTCCTTGTAGAAGTGCGACAACACCAGGGTGTAGCCCAGCGCCGAACTGAACGCGCCGTACTGGCCCGCGCCCCAGCGAATGTTGCTCTTGAAATCGAGACCGCTGACCCGCTCGCTCGCCGCGTTGATCGCATTCACCCGCACTCGCTGCAACTGGTTGGGATCAATGGCGGCATTGCCGGGATTGCGGTCAACACGCGCGAGGGTCGACTGGCAGTTGGCCGAGTTGATGTCCTGGGTACCGTTGCGGCATTCGTTCTCCTGCTGCAACAGGCGGTTTTCGTCGACGGTGGTCAGCAGGTCATCGATTTCCACGCGCCAGAAGTCGGTGGAAAAATCGAAGTTGCGCGACGGCGACCAGACAAAACCGTAGGTCCACGACTTGCCGCGTTCGGATTCCAGATCCGCCGTGCCGCTTTGTGTGTAGTCGACCCGCCCACGATCACACGCGCCCGCCACGCCCTGGCTGCAACCGTAATAATCGATCTGCGCCGGGTAGTAACCGTTGCTGTCGGACTGGTAGATGTAGTTCAAGTCCGGAGCCCGGAAACTGGTGCCGTAGCTGCCGCGCAACAACAGGCTGGTGACCGGTCGCCATTCGATACCGAGGTTGTAGGTTTTCTGCTGTTCGCTGCGCCCGCTGAATTTGTATTGGTCCCAGCGCCCCGCCGCCGTCGCCAGCACTGTGTCGGTCACCGGAATGCTGAACTCACCACCCGCCGCGTATCGCTTGCGCGAACCGCCGGAGCTTTGCGCCGGCGTCACGCCATAGAAACTGCCGTCGTTGAGGCTGTCGTCCGGGTCGATGCGGTATTCCTGTTTGCCTGCTTCCAGTACGCCGGCAAATCCGACCGGGCCGGCCGGCAGGTCAAACAGATCGCCATTGACCGAGGCGTTGTAGCTGGTGGACACCGACTTGCTGCTCTGGGTCAGGTTGCCGCGAAACTGCTCCCACTCTTGAGGCGTCAATGGCCGGTCGAGGCGCGCGGCGTCCGGGGAAAATACCGGGTAGCCGCCGCGCGTGCCGAGCTGCGGGCCGAGATAGAAATCCTGGATCGACGACAGCGGCGTGTAGCGTGTGGTGCGCACGCTTTTATATTCCGAGCGATTGGCCGCCAGATCATAGTGCCAGCCGGTGTCGGCGATTTTGTCCGACAGCCCCAGCGTGCCGGTCCACGAGGTGTCGCGCCACTTGCTGTTGTTACTGGTGCGCCCGCCGATTTCTTCTTCACCGAAACGGCGATACCAACGTTCCAGATTGCCGCTGTTCTGGTTGATGAAGTCCGGCGAGGTGAAGGTCGGGCCACGGGTGTTGTTCTGAATGTGGTCGAGGCCATACATCAGATCAGCGAACACCTGGCCGCTATCGCTGAAATGCCAGGTGCCGCGGGTGTAGCCGTCGTAGTTTTCCTTTTGCGTCTGGATCGTCCAGTAATCGTTGTACATCTGGTCGGTGCGGCAGCGCCCGCCGCTGTTGAACAGTTTGTTGTCGAACGTGCCTTGATAAGCGCCGCAGCCCGGCCCCAGATAACGGTTGTTGCTCAAGTCGCGGCGGTAACCGACATCCGCCAACGGCCCGCTCTGCATGAAACCTCGGTCATCGGCCCAGATCGGATCACGATTGGTCAGCTCAAGCCCGAACAAACCATCGAAGTCGCCCCAGCTGCCGCCGCCGCTGATCTGCAACCGCTGATTGTCACCGCCGCCGCGCTCGCTGGTGCCGCCCTTGAGGTTGACGTCGACGCCATTCATTTTGTCCTTGAGGATGATGTTCACCACCCCGGCAATCGCATCCGAACCGTAGATCGCCGAGGCGCCGCTGCTGAGGATTTCGATGCGGTCGATGATCGCCGACGGAATGTTCGCAAGATTGGTGAAGTTGACCTTGCCGTCGTACGGCGTCGGGTAATCGGCAACCCGCCGGCCATTGATCAGCACCAGCGTGTGGTTGGGCCCCAGGCCGCGCAGGTTGAGGGCGCTGGCGGCCGGTTGCCAGGTGTTGCCGTAATCTTCGCCCTGGGTCATGCCGGTGTTTTGCGTCTGCGTGGCGAGCGCGTCGTAGACGTTCTTGTAGCCCCGCGCTTCCATTTCTTCGTGGGTGATGACGTTGACCGGCGTCGCGCCATCGGACTGCGCCCGGGCGATCCGCGAACCGGTGACGGTGACTTTTTCCATGCGGTAATCGGCGTTGCTGGCAGGTGCCACGACGGCAGCCTTGACCGGTGCGGCGCTCGTTACCTCGGCCTGGCGAATGCTCAAACCCTGAGTGCCCTGCTCGACTTGCAGACCGCTGCCGAGCAACGCCTTCTCCACCGCCTGCCGGCCGCCCAACGCACCGCGCACGGCACTGCTGCGCTTGCCCTGCACCAGATTCTGACTGAAGGAAATCGGCACGCCGGTCTGGCGCGAGATATCCAGCAGCACCTCGTCGAGGGCTCCTGCGGCGATGTCGAAGGTAAAGACCTGAGTGGCGGCGTCTTGCGCCAATACGGCCGAAGGAACGATGCCCATCGCCAGCGCGGCGGCCAGCGTCAGGCGGGGTAATTGTTGTTTGAATGAGAACATCGAGGGGCTTCCCTGTTGAAGGCGTCTGCAGGGAATGAGCAGCGGGCCGGCGCTTTTTATAGGGTCGCGGATAGACCAGGAAGTTATGGTTTTATAACCGTGCTTCGATGCTCACCCAGTACGGGTTGTGCCAGGTGACGCGGATCGGCAGCGAACGTTCGAGCAATTGCAAGGTGCGGTCGCTGTCGTCCAACGGATAGAGGCCGCTGAGGCGCAGACCGGCGACGTCGGGGCTCAGGTGCAGAATGCCGCGACGGTAGCTGCGCAGGCTGTCGATGACTTCGCTCAAGGGACGATCACGCACTTCGAGTCGCCCTTGCACCCAGGCGCTTTCCTGCCCTTTGCTGCGTTCCAGCGCGAGGATTTCCTGCCCGTTGAACAGCAGACTCTCGCCCGCCTCCACCACTTGCCGCGCGCCGCCAGCAGTAACCACTTCGACCTGCGAATGCAGCATCACCAGCCGCGTCGAATCCTCAGCACGCTGCACCAGGAATTTCGTACCGAGTGCACGCATCCGCCCGTGCTCGGTTTCGACCACAAACGGTCGAGCCAGATTTTTCGCCACATCGACCAGCAGTTCACCGCTGCGCAATCCCAGCAGGCGCTCGACGTTATCGAATCGCGGCACCACACGGCTGCGGGCATTCAGCGTCAGGGCGCTGCCATCCTCCAGCGTGAATTGACGGCGCTCCCCGGTCCCGGTCGACAACTCACCGGCCTCCGGCAGCCAGCCATAACGTCGACCGAGCAAACCGGCCAGCACCGCAATGCCGAGCACACTCAGGCTGCCGCTGATGAATCGGCGGCGACTGCTGGAGGGCGCATTCAGGCTGTGCAGCACACTCTCACGCGGCAACCCGCGCAGGTTCGATTGACGCAGCAGATTCAGCCCGCCGCCCATTTGCTCGATGATCTGTTGATGCCGTGGATCCGCCGCACGCCAGGCGTCGAACGCTGCGCGCTCCTGCAGGCTGACATCCCCTGATTGCAACAACGCCATCCACTGCGCCGCTTCGTCGATCAGCGTTTCGTCCGGCCTCATGCCTGCATCGCCTGATAGCAACGTTTGAACGCCTCGACCATGTATTGCTGCACACGGCTGGTGGACACGCCGAGGCGCTCGCCGATTTCGCTGTAGGTCAGGCCGTCGAGCTGATGGTAGAGAAACGCAGCCTTGGCCTTGGCCGACAGACCGTTGAGCAAGCGATCCACCGCCAGCAGTGCTTCGATCACCAACGCCCGTTCTTCGGGTGACGGATGCACCGGCTCTGGCGCCAGGGCCAGGCTTTGCAGGTAGGCACGTTCAAGATCCTGTCGGCGCCAGCCTTCATACACCAGCCGCCGGGCGATCGTGGTCAACAGTGCGCGGGGTTCGCGTATGGCCAGTGGATCGGGCAATGCCAACACCCGAAGAAAGGTTTCCGAAGCAATGTCCTGTGCGCTGTGCGGGCAACCGAGGGTACGGCTGACTGCGGCGCACAACCATCGGTAGTCCTTTTGGAACATTTGCCCGATGACCTGGTAATGCGGGTTGTGACTCCCCATGCCTTACTCCCTGAAAACGGGCTCCACCCGCTGCGAAAATCCATGGATACGCCGGGATCGTCCGGCGTTGATCAGGGGAGCGACTGTGCAATAGCGTCGAAGACATTTGAAGTAATAAAAAATCAGGATCAGCAAACCTTTGAGAATAAGGCACGTCGTCGCCACGGCAACATTGGCTGACACAACGTTGATCTCGATCAGTGGTGCCGGCCACGCCAGTCTCTAACCTTGCGCCTCCATCGATAGCCACGGACGGCTCACCGGGAGCCTGCGGCTGACCCTTCAAGGAAGAGCAATCATGCGATCACTCAACATCATTCTTTTGTCTTCGGCGTTCAACGGCCTGACCCAGCGTGCCTGGCTGGACCTGCGTCAGGCGGGCCATTCGCCCAGCGTGGTGCTGTTCACCGACGAAGTCGCCGTGTGCGAGCAGATCGAACACAGCGGCGCCGACCTGGTGATCTGCCCGTTCCTCAAGGACCGCGTTCCCCATGCGCTGTGGAGCAACCCGCAACGTCCGGTGGTGATCATCCACCCCGGCATCGTCGGCGATCGCGGTGCCAGCGCACTGGACTGGGCGATCATGCGCGAACTGCCATCCTGGGGCGTGACCGCCCTGCAAGCGGTGGAAGAAATGGACGCCGGCCCGGTCTGGGCTACCTGCGAATTCAACTTGCCGACAGGCTTGCGCAAATCCGAGCTGTACAACGGCCGGGTCAGTGACGCAGCGATCCGTTGCATCCGTGAAGTGGTCGAGAAGTTCATCGACGGTTTTGTCCCGATGGACCTGGATTACGCCGATCCCAAGGTTCTGGGACGCCTGCAACCGAACATGAAGCAGGACGACCGCACCTTCGGTTGGCACGACTGCTCGCGCTTCATCAAACGCTGCATCGACGCGGCGGACGGTCAGCCCGGCGTGCTCGCGAGCCTCGCTGGCGGGCAGTATTACGTGTACGACGCGCACCTTGATCAGCGCACCGGGATACCCGGCGAGATCCTCGCGGTGCACGACGATGCGGTGCTGGTGGCGACCGGTGATCACAGCCTGTGGATCGGCTCGCTGCGGCGCAAACCGCAACCGGGCGAAGAAACCTTCAAGCGACCGGCACGGCATGTGCTGGCCGGGCAATTGGCGCACGTGCCGGTGCTGGACTGGTCGATTGCCAATGCGCCGTTCAGCGACGAGGCGTATCAGCCGATCCGTTATCGCGAATCCGGGCAGGTCGGCGAGCTGACACTGGAGTTCTACAACGGCGCCATGAGCACCGAGCAGTGCCAGCGCATGGTCGAGGCCCTGCGCTGGGCCAAATCCCGAGACACTCAGGTGCTGTTGATCAAGGGTGGACGCGGCAGTTTTTCCAACGGTGTGCACCTGAACGTGATCCAGGCCGCCCAAGATCCGGGCGCCGAAGCCTGGGCCAATATCCAGGCGATCGACGATGTGTGCGAGGAATTGCTCAGCGCGCGGCAACTGGTGGTCAGCGGCGTCACCGGCAATGCCGGCGCGGGCGGTGTGATGCTCGCCCTGGCGGCTGACATCGTGTTCGCTCGCGCCGACATCGTGCTCAACCCGCATTACAAAAGCATGGGCCTGTACGGCTCGGAATACTGGACCTACAGCCTGCCCCGCGCCGTCGGCCCGGCCATGGCCGAACAACTGACCCAGGCCTGTCTGCCGGTCAGCGCTGCGCAGGCGCTGCAACTGGGCATGGTCCAGGAAATCGGCCCGCGTTGCCCGGACGAGTTTGGTTTGTGGCTGCTGCAACGGGCCAATTCGGTACTGAGCGATCCGACGTATGCGCCAGTGCGTGAACGCAAGCTGCGGGTCGATCATGAGCTGATCCGCCAATGCCGCGAAACCGAGTTGCAAGAGATGCAGGAGGACATGCTGTACAACCGCAATCAGTTCGCCGAGAAGTGCCGGAATTTTGTGTACAAACGCAAGACTTGCTGCACGCCGGCGCGGTTGGTGGAGGATTGGGCTCGGGTGGTTGAGACCGAGCTGGTCAGTTGATCGGCGGGTAAGAGGATCTAAAACCGTCCACCATGTCTCCGAACATGTGTTCACCATGTCTCCGGTACATACAGGGAGAGGGCTAGGCGGGCGGCGTTCCGATGAGGGGCTTTTGACTTACAATGCGGGCACCTCAGACACCGGCCCGCCCATGGACATCGACCTCGCTCGCACCTTTCTGGAAATCGTCCGCCACGGCAGTCTCGCTGCGGCGGCCGAGAAGCTGTTCGTCACCCAGACCGCCATCACCGCCCGTGTGCAGAAACTCGAAAGCCAGTTGGGCAGCACACTGTTCGTGCGTAACCGCGCCGGTGCGCGCCTGACTGCCAACGGCGAGGCTTTCGTGGTCTACGCCAATCAACTGGTGCAGACCTGGGAAGCCGCCCGCCGTGACCTGCCGTTGCCCGAAGGCTATGACAACGTGCTGCACATTGGCGGCGAGGTCAGTCTGTGCAACCCGTTGATGCTCAGTTGGGCTGCCGAACTGCGCGAGAAGATTCCCAGCCATGCCCTGCGCATGGACATCCGCGACGGCGAGAACCTGCTGCGCCAGCTTGAACTCGGCGTGCTCGACGCAGCGCTGGTCTACCAACCGGAATACTGGCCGGGATTGCAGGTCGAGCAAGTGCTGGAAGAGAAACTGATTCTGGTCAGAACCCCCAACCGCCCTGCTCCCTACGTGTACATCGATTGGGGCGAGGACTTCCGCCGTCAACACGACGCCGCACTGCCGGAAAAAGCCAAGGCGGCCCTGAGCTTCAACCTCGGCCCGCTGGCCTTGCAATACATTCTGGAGAACGGCGGCAGCGGCTATTTCCGCACGCGGGTGGTGCGCACTTATCTGGACAGCGGCGCACTGGAAACCGTCACCAAAGCCCCGGAATTCGGCTACCCGACCTACCTCGTCTACTCCCGTGACCGCGATTCGGCGACGCTGCAACAGGCGTTCGATCTGCTGCGCGAAGTGATCAAGGCCGATGACGACTGGTCGCAACGCTGGAACCCGTTGAGCTGACGACCGCTACACACCGGAGCATGGCAGTTGTGACCTCAAGGTAGACCCTGCACAAACGGCGGGATCGGCTAATCTGCCGGGTATAACGACAATATCCGCAGGTGACCGCAGTGAGGCAGACCACCGAGGCATTTCGCAGCCGCTATCGTGCGGCGATTCATCCGCTGTACAACCCGTGGCTGCACGGCGCCTTCGTGCTGCTGTTCGGCGTGCTGGCCATCGGCGCCTTCTGGGGCAGCGCACATCAGGTGCGTCCGCTGGAATGGCTGGCCGTGCCGCTGACCTTGCTGTTCTTCAATTTCGGTGTGTACGTGGTGCACCGCCACCTCGGGCATCACAAGAAAACCTTCGCCAAGATGTTCTATGCCCGTCATGCCGGCGACCATCACAGCTTCTTCACCCCCGGCCACATGACCTGGGACAGCGCC
This sequence comes from Pseudomonas sp. GW821-FHT11G12, assembly GCF_058808055.1. NCBI lineage: Bacteria > Pseudomonadati > Pseudomonadota > Gammaproteobacteria > Pseudomonadales > Pseudomonadaceae > Pseudomonas > Pseudomonas sp. GW821-FHT11G12. The sequence goes on along the minus strand of NZ_JBXARH010000001.1, from coordinate 842,349 downwards.
CGCGACTGGCGGGTGATCCTGTTTCCGGCGTGGTTGATCGTGGTGCACACGCTGGTGATCACCCTGCCCCTGTGGTGGCTGTTCGCGCAGGTCAACGCCAACGTCGCCGGACTGTTCGGCGGCAGCATGGTGCTGGGCTACCTGACCTACGAGGTGTTTCACGCCTGCGAGCACTTGCCGGCGCAACACCCGCTGAGCCGCCTGCCGTGGATCCGCCAGATGCGCCGTCTGCACGAGTTGCATCACCGGCGCGAGCGCATGCAGGAGCGCAACTTCAACATCGTCCTGCCCCTGATGGATTACCTGTTCGGCACCCTCTATTGGGAGCCGGAGCCCGTCCCTTTGACCGATTCGAGAACGCCCATGACCCGCATGCAGCATCCGATCGACATCGCCGGCGACCCGATTGCCGTACTCACCTACGCCGCTACCGTCAGCCGCTGGCCAGAATGGCACCCTTCCTCGCTGAAAATCGATGGCCCCGCCGGGCCGCTGCATGCCGGCGCGCGTTTCGAGGAAGACATTCATGCCGGTGGCCGCGAAGGCCATTTGAGCTGGGAAGTCACCGAATACCTGCCGGGACGACGCTGGTGTGCCCGGGCCCAGGGCGATCATGGATTGTCATTGCATCTGACCTACGAATGCTCGGCCGCAGGCGAAGGTACGGCTTTCGTGCGTACTCTGGATTATCGCTTCGAGAGCCTGGGCATGCGCATCGCCAACCAGTTGCTGCTCAAACGCCGCATCGAACGTGAATCGGCGGCCTCGATGCTGGCCCTGCGCGACAGGGCGACCCGGCATCTGGCACTCGCGGGAGCTCACGTGTGAAGCTGCGCCATCTGATCTTGCTGCTGATTGCCCTCATCCTGGCCTTTCTGCTGCTGATGCCGACCAAGGTTGAACCGGTGGCATGGACGCCACAACCGGCACCGTCGCTGACCGAAGGGATATACGCCGAAAATCAGCGCCTCAAAAGCGCAGCGCAGGTCGGCCCCAGCGACATCGAAGGCCCGGAAGCCCTGCTGCTGGAAAACGATGCGCTGATCACCGGATTGCACGATGGACGCCTGATCCGCACCAGCCTCGACGGCCAGCAGCGCAAAGTGCTGGCCGATACCGGCGGCCGGCCTCTGGGTCTGGCGCGGCACCCCAACGGCTTGCTGGTGATCGCCGACGGGGTCAAGGGTTTGCTGTCACTCGATGCCCAGGGCCGACTGATTGCGCTGACCACTGAAGCCAATGGCCTGAAGTTCGGTTTCACCGATGACGTGGCCATCGACAAATCCGGGCATTACGCCTACTTCAGCGATGCCTCCAGTCGCTGGGGTTACGGCCATGACGGCGAAGCGATCATCGAGCACGGCGGTGACGGGCGTCTGCTGCGCTATGACTTCCAGACCGGCAAGACCAGCGTCCTGCTCGATAAACTGGAATTCGCCAACGGCGTGACCCTCGGCCCGGAAGACGCCTATGTGCTGGTCAACGAAACCGGCGCCTACCGCATCAGCCGCTATTGGCTGACCGGGCCCAAGGCCGGCACCCATGACCTGTTCATCGACAACCTGCCGGGGCTGCCGGACAACCTTGCGTTCAATGGGCGGGATCGTTTCTGGGTGGCGCTGTACACGCCGCGCAATCCGTTGCTGGATCGCACCGCCGGGCATCCGTTCGTGCGCAAGATGCTGGTGCGGGCGATGACCGTCCTGCCCAAACCGCTGGAAAAACGCGGGTTCGTGTTGGGGCTGGATCTGGACGGCAAGGTGATCGCCAATCTGCAGGATGGCAGCGCCGGCAATTACTCGCCGATCACCACGGCGCGCGAGTATGGCGACTGGTTGTATTTCGGCTCGCTGAAGGCCACGCACATGGCGCGGATGCCGCTGGATGCGGCCTTGAAATGAAGGCCTGAAATTCGTGTTGAACCGGCGGGCGCCATCGCTGCGATGCGGCGGGCCGACGAGCCAGCGATGGCGGACGGTCAGTTGTTGGACCGATCGAATTTTTCCGGGTCTTCATCTTCCGGCAGATCCGCGATCTTCCGTTCCTCCTCAGGATGGCGGACGGTATGCGCCGGGCTGTTGGGCTCGGGATGCGTGGGAACCGGGTCGAATGCGCCCTGCTCTTCACTGGGGAACTTGTAATTGGGGAGCTTGGGTTTGTTCATGAGGCACCTCGCAGAGAGTCGCCAAGTGAAGACTCTGTACATTCGAGGTGCCGTCGTGGCTGTCGTTCCAGTCGTGCACCACCGAAGATCAATGGCGCGACTGACGGTCAGGTTCGCGCCTGCAACTGCTGAACGATCTTGTCTTTGACCTGCAAGCGTTTCTCTTTGAGTTTCTTCAGCGTGTCGTCGCTCGGCGCATCCGAGGTCGCCGTCTCGGCCTTGACGACTTCGGCGTCCGCCTGGGAGTACTTGTTGATCAGTGCATCCAGATGTGGATCCGCGGTGCGTTTTTGCTGGATCTCTTCCTTCGTAAGCTTCAAGTCCTGTAACAGATCATGGGTCACCGGCATGGAACACCTCCGTCAGTTGATCGGCAGCCAACGCGACCGATTGCGCTGGCCAGTTATCAGAATGGCCTCGGTTGACCGGTTCTGTCGACCACCTGTCAGACCAGCGGTGCCCGTTCGTCGCCCTTCGTTGATCCGCGACAGTCAGGTACTCAGCACCGCACGGATCATCTGCAACAACGCCTCAGGTCCGTAAGGTTTGCCGAGCAAATGGGTGTCGGGGCTGAGCTGATGATTGCGCGAGATGATGTCCCGGGTATGTCCCGACGTGAACAGCACGGCCACCGGCGGCATCTGCACCTTGGCCCACGCCGCCAGGTCGGAGCTCTTGATCAGCCCGGGCATGACCACATCGGTAAAGATCAGGTTGACCCGGGCGCCCTCCAGCAACATCTGCATCGCCGTGTCGCCATTGCCGGCGACCAGCACGCGGTAGCCTTCTTCACGCAGCAATTCGACCGCCGAAGTACGCACCGCTTCGTTGTCCTCGACCACCAGAATGGTTTCGTTGCCGCCCGCCTGCTGACGACGCACACCGGGCGCCTCATCGATCAGCGGCCGCAGGCTGCGCGGGAAATACAACTGCACCCGCGTGCCCTCGCCGACCTGGCTGTCGATCTCGACATGCCCGCCGCTCTGTTTGACGAACCCGAACACCATGCTCAATCCGAGGCCCGTGCCCTGGCCATCGGCCTTGGTGGTGAAGAACGGTTCGAAGACCTGCTCCAGCATGTGCGGCGCAATGCCCACGCCGCTGTCGCTGACCGAGACTCGCACAAAATCCCCCGGCACGATGCCCTTGCCGACGCAGAACGCCCGGTCGAGCGAGGTGTTGGCGGCGCCGAGCACGATGGTGCCCTCGCCTTTCATGGCGTCCCGGGCATTGATCGCCAGATTGAGAATGGCGTTTTCCAGTTGGTTGCGGTCGACGTTGATGTGCCACGGTTCCTCGGGCAACTGCACATCGATCTGGATGGTTTCGCCCAACGCCCGTTGCAGCAGCTCCCCGACGCCTTCGAATATCTGCCGCGGATCACACACCGCAGGCGACAGCGGCTGGCGGCGGGCAAACGCGAGCAGTTGCGAGGACAGCTTGGCGCCGCGCTCCACCGCTGCCAACGAGGCGCTGACCCGGCGTTGCACGTTGGCATTGTTCGGTTCGTGGCGCGCCAGCAGATGCAGATTGCCGGCGATCACTTGCAGCAGGTTGTTGAAGTCATGGGCCACGCCACCGGTCAGGCCGCCGATGGCTTCGAGCTTCTGCGACTGGCGCAATTGCTCTTCGGCGCTCAGGCGCGCCTCAACCTCATCGGCCACACGCTGTTCGAGGTTGCGAGTGAATTTGAGCAGGGATTCTTCAGCGGTCTTGCGTTCATGAATGTCGATCAACACACCGGGGAATCGAAATGCCTGACCCTGCTCATCGAATTCGCAACCGCCGCTGGCCAGCACCCACAGATGAGTGCCATCGGCGCGCAATACGCGGTATTCGGCGTTGTACGGTTCACCGGTACGCACCGAGTTCTCGACACATTCCTGCACCCAACTGCGGTCATCGGGATGAATGTGCGCTTCGGCAATGTGCTGCGGCAGGTTGGTCAGGTCCTGGTCCGGCGGAAAGGAAAAGGTGCGGGCGAATCGCTCGTCGGCGGACAGCACGTTGTTACGCACGTCCCAGACAAACGAGCCGAGCAGTGCCCCGGCGTTCAGCGCCAGTCGAACCCGTTCGTTGTCGGCGCGATAAGCGTCTTCGGCGGCCTGGCGCAGACGCTCGGACAGCACCAGCTCAGTGGTTTCCACCACCATCGCCATCACGCCCGAAGGCACCCCGGCATCATTGGCCACCGGGCTGTAATAAAGGTCGAGCCAGACATCCTCGGGCACGCCGTCGCGCAACAGCACCAGCACTTTGTTGCGGTATTCGAGGGTGCCGCCCGCCAGACAGGTGTCGACCACATGCCGGTTGAAATCGGCGACTTCCGGCCAGCCCAGTTCCACCGGCACACCCAACAGATAAGGGTGCCGTCCGCCGGCGAACCGCGAGTAGGCGTCGTTGTAGATCATGTAGCCGGCATGGCCCCAGAGCATGACCATCGGCAACGGCGAGGCAAGCATCAACTGCACCGTGCTGCACAGGCTGGCCGGCCAGGTTTCAAGGGGGCCCAGGTCGGTCCCGCTCCAGTCAAAGGCGCGGATGCGTCCGGCCATCTCGCCCTGCCAGCCGTCACACCCGTGGCTATCGGATAAAAACTGCATCGACTGCTTCAACGCCTTGTGGTTGGTTCGCTCGATCGCTACGCCCGATGACGTGGCGCCCGTCTGTTTCGAGCGCATCGGGCAGCGATGGTTTCATAGAGGTATAGCCGATTTCACTGGCGGCCGGCGCTCAGACTTCGATCAGGTGTTTGAGCGGGTGGTAGCCGGTCTTGAGCTTCGCAGCGACGTCGAGAATCGCCTTCTGTATACCGTCCAGATGCATGCAGGTCAGCTCGATCGCCGCGCTCTGATTGCCGGCCTCGATGTACTCGATCAGGCGCAGATGCTCGTCGTCGCGGCAGGCTTCGTGGCTGTCGTCATCCAGCGCGGCGGCATACAGCGAGGCGCGGGAAATCAGCTTCTGGAACCAGTCGAGCAACACCGGGTTGTTCAGGCTGCGGGCCAGTTTGATGTGGAACTCGCCAAGCAGGTGAATCAGCCGTTCGTGGTCGCCGGCCGCGTGTGCTTCATCTTCCAGCAGCAAATGTTCGCGCAGGTCCTGCATCGCGGCAGAGTCCTTGCGTCGGCACAGCTCGGTGACGATGCCGATCTCGATCAGGCGCCGGGTTTCGAACAGCGAACGGATCTCTTCATCGCTGGGCAGCGACACCGACGCACCTTTATTGGGCTCGGTGGTGACCAGGCCGTCGGCCTCCAATTGCTTGAGCGCCGCCCGAACCGACGTGCGGCTGACATTGAACAATTCCGCCAGCGACGCTTCGCCCAGTTTCATTCCCGGACGCAGCGAACGCTTGCTGATCGCCTCGTAAACCCCTTGGTAGACGCGGTCGACCGTGGTTTCCAGTTTCTTCTCGGTCATTTGAAAACTCCTTCAGTGCGGGCAACGGTTCCCGGCGCGATCCCTACAAGAGCGTCAGCCAGGGAAAAAGGGGGTTGCACCCGCAGATTAATCCGGGTATTTCTAAATTGCATTCAGATATTGCATACAATAATTAGAGGATTGCACCATTATGGGTCAACCAATAGCAATTGAAGTGCGTAATGTCTCCAAACGGTACTCTGATGATCCTGGCCTCGCGCCGGCCCTCGACAACGTGTCGGTGAACATCGCCGATAACGAGTTCTTCACCCTGCTCGGCCCCTCGGGCTGCGGCAAGACCACCCTGCTGCGCACCATCGCCGGTTTCGAACACGTCAGCGACGGCGAGATCCGTCTGGCGGGCGAAACGGTGAACCACCTGCCGCCGTTCAAGCGTCGGGTCAACACGGTGTTCCAGAGTTACGCGCTGTTTCCGCACATGAGTGTCGCGCAGAATATCGCCTTCGGCCTCGAGATGCAGGGTCTTGATCGCAAGACGATCCCCGGACGGGTCGACGAGATGCTCGCGCTGGTGCAGATGGAGCACCTGGCCGGACGTAAACCGGCGGAATTGTCCGGCGGCCAGCAGCAGCGCGTGGCGCTGGCCCGGGCCCTGGCGCCGAAACCGAAAGTGCTGTTGCTCGACGAGCCGCTGTCGGCGCTGGACTTGAAGCTGCGCAAAGAAATGCAGGTCGAACTCAAGCGCGTGCAGCAGGAAGCCGGGATCACCTTCATCTTCGTCACCCACGATCAGGAAGAAGCCCTGACCCTGTCCGACCGGATTGCGGTGATGTCCGCCGGCAAGATCCTGCAGATCGGCACCCCGACCGACATCTATGAACGCCCGCAGCACCGTTTCGTCGCCCAGTTCATTGGCGACATCAATTTCCTCCCCGGCCAACTCAAACGCGGCGAGCACAACGAAAACATCTTCGTGCCCAACGGCATGCCGGTGGAAATCCCCTGCCCGCCGCAAGGCGTCAATGGCAGCAGCGTGCAACTGGCGTTTCGTCCCGAGCGTTCGCAACTGGTCACGGCGGACCAGCCGCATCATCTGCGCGGCGTGATCGAGGCCGTGCTGTATGTCGGCACCGCGACCCTGTACCAGTGCCGTTTGAACAACGAGATCAAAGTCATGCTGCGGGAAAACAACGAAGGCCTGAACCGTGGTCGGGCGGTCGGCGAGCGCGTGGCAGTGCACCTGCCGCCCCAGGCCTGCCTGTTGATGGAGGCCTGAGATGAGCGTCAGCAGCACTTCCCCCTCCCTCAACCGCGCGCTGTTGCTCAGCCCGGTGGTGTTGACCCTGCTCGCCCTGATCGCCATTCCGCTGGGGATCATGGGTTACATCAGCCTGCTGCCGCGCAACACCTACGGCGGCGTCGACTGGCAGGCCCAATGGCAACTGCAGAGTTACGTGCAGCTGTTTTTCCAGGAAGGTTTCGACGGCGAACTGGAGCTGAACTGGGTCTACGCCCAGGCGCTGTTGCGCTCGGTGTTCCAGGCCGGCGGCACCACGGTGCTGTGCTTTTTGTTCGGGTTTCCGGTGGCGTTATGGATGTCTAGCCTGACCCCGCGCCGGCGCAACCTGATGGTGTTGCTCATCACCATTCCGTTCTGGACCAACCTGCTGATCCGCAACTACGCGTGGCTGATCATCCTGCGTGAACAGGGCTGGGTCGCCCAGAGTCTCAACGCGCTGTTCCCGAGTGCCGGCGGCATCACCCTGCTCTACAACGACTTCGCGGTCAGCATCGGTCTGGTCTACAGCTTCCTGCCGTTCATGATTCTGCCGATCTACTCGACCCTGGAAAAACTCGACTGGCGTCTGGTGGAGGCCGCCTATGACCTGGGCGCCAATCGCTGGCATGCGCTGCGCCGGATCATCCTGCCGCTGTCGATGCCCGGCGTGATTGCCGGTGCGTTGCTGGTGTTCGTGCCGAGCCTCGGCGCCTTCATCACCCCGGCGATCCTCGGCGGCGGCAAGACTTTGATGATCGGCAACCTGATCCAGCAGCAATTCGGCACCGCGCGCAACTGGCCGCTGGGCAGTTCGCTGTCGTTCCTGTTGCTGGGGATTCTGCTGTTGTCACTGGTGCTCTACGCCCTCTACAGCCGCAGCGCGGCGAAAACCCTGAACCGGGGAGCGAAAGCATGATTTCTCTGCACCTGAAAAAACTCCCCGCGACCCGGGAAATCAGCCTGCTGATCCTCGCCTACCTGTACGTGCCGATCCTGGTGTTGATCGCCTACAGCTTCAACGCCAACCGCTCGGCGACGGTGTGGACCGAGTTCTCGTTTGCCTGGTACGGGCGGATCCTGGCCAACCCGTCGATCCAGACCGCGGCGCTGAACTCGATCATCGTCGCGACCATCGCCACCGTGTGCGCCACGGCGATTGCGCTGCTGGCGGCGCTGGCGACTTACCGGCCGTTCTACGGACAGAAAATGGTCGAGGGCGGAATCAACCTGCCGCTGATCCTGCCGGAGATCGTCACAGCCGTGGCGACCCTGCTGCTGTTCATGGCGCTGGGGATCAAGCTCGGGCTGATGACGGTGATTGTCGCGCACATCGGCTTCTGCATTCCGTTTGCCTACCTGCCGATCCGCGCACGGCTCAACGATCTGGACAAGAGCCTGCTCGAGGCCGCCAACGACCTGTACGCCAACCCGTGGCAAGTGTTCCGCCGCGTGACCTTGCCGCTGCTGTGGCCGGCGGTGTTGTCCGGTTCGGTGCTGGCGTTCGTGGTCAGCCTCGACGATTTCATCATGACCTTCTTCGTCGCCGGCCCCGGTTCGACCACGTTGCCGGTGTACATCTTCTCGGCGATCAAGGCTGGCGTAACGCCCGAGATCAACGCGATTTCGACCCTGATGCTGGTGATTTCCATCGTGCTCGTGGTGCTGGCCTTCTGGCTCGGCCAACGCGGCAAACAACAATAAACCTGGAGCGCTCTCATGAAATTGAAAAACATGCGTCTGGCAGTATCCGGTCTGGCCCTGAGTTGTTTCACCGCGTTCGGCGCCCACGCCGCCGAGCCCAAGGAATTGTTCTTCTACAACTGGACCGATTACTACCCGGTGGACCTGCTGGCCAAGTTCGAAAAGGAGACCGGGATCAAGGTCACCATGGACGGCTACGACAGCAACGAAACCCTGCTCGCCAAATTGCAGGCCGGCGGCGCCGCGTATGACGTGATCGTGCCGTCGCAGTCGATCATGCAGACGCTGATCAAGCAGGATCTGCTGCTGGAAATCGACACCCCGACCTTGAGTAACTTCCAGTACGTCAAAGGCCCGTTCCGCGATCCGAGCTTCGACCCGGGGCGCAAGTTTTCGGCGCCGTACCTGTGGGGCACCACCGGTTTTTCCTATGACAGCGCCCGCGTACCCGGCGGCAAACTCGACGATTCGTGGAAAGAGTTCTTCGAACCGCGCAAGGAACTGCAAGGCCAGCTCGCCGCCCTCGACACCTCCAGCAGCGTGATCAACGCCGCCAGCCATTACCTGAATGTCGACGAATGCACGGAAAACCCGCAGGACGCCAAACGCATCCTCGAACTGCTGCAAAAGCAGAAACCGTTTTTGAAGATGTACAGCTCCGACAACACCGTCGACCGCATGGCCTCGGGCGAAGTGATCATGATGCAGAACTGGAATGGCTCAACGGCCCGGGCCACGTTGCAGAAGAGCACGATCAAATACGTGTACCCGAAAGAAGGCCTGGCGATGTTCCAGGACAACTTCGCCGTACCGAAAAGCGCCCCGCATCCGGGCAACGCGAAGATCTTTATCGACTGGATGATGAAACCTGAGAACGCCGCTGCTGTGTCCAACGCCATCGCCTACGCCAACGGGATTCAGAGCGATCAGTTGCTGGATGCGAAATGGAAAGTCATGGACGCGATCAACATGCCCGAGGAATACGCCTCGCGCCTGCGGCCGGAGAAGGAATGCAGCAACAAGGCGCGGGAGCTGCAGGATCGGATTTGGTCGAAGCTCAAGGGTTGATCCTGGATCGCTGGTTTATCTGAACGCCGACCACCCAGACCGATCTGGAGAGCCCCCTCACCCTAGCCCTCTCCCCGAGGGAGAGGGGACTGACCGAGTCGTCTTGCGCTGTCCGCCGATCTGAAAGACCTGGTCGATTATGGATTCAGAGATCGAGTCGATTATGGATTCAGAGCAGTTCGTTCAGGTCGGCGTAACTCTTCAATATCCCCCATTCGGTCCCCTCTCCCTCCGGGAGAGGGCTAGGGTGAGGGAAAAAATCTCAAAGAACACCGAGGTTCCCATGTCCCACCCCCGCTGGCTCAGAAACATCCGCCCCTACGGCGCCCCCGCCGAAGACTTGCTGATCGAAAACGGCCGGTTCACCCAACGCCGCCCGGCCTCCAATGCTCCATTGGCCGCCACCGACATCGACGGCCAGAACCAGTTGCTCACCGCCCCACTGGTGGAAAGCCACGTCCACCTCGACAAGACCCTGTACGGCCAGCCCTGGCGCCCGAACAGCGCCGGCCCGACGCTCAAGGACTACATCAGCAACGAGCGCCGCGTCCTGCGCGAAGTGAAAGCGCCGATTGCCGAACGCGCCGGCGCCCTGCTGGAAAACTGCATCGCCCGGGGTTCGCTGACGATGCGTTGCCACGTCGACATCGACCCGGAATTCGGCCTGCGTCACGTCGAAGCCATGCAACAACTGCGCGAAACCTACAGCGACCTGATCGACCTGCAACTGGTGGTGTTCCCGCAAACCGGCCTGATCAGCCGCCCCGGCACCGCCGAGCTGATGCGCGAAGCCATGGCCCTGGGCGTGGAAAACGTCGGCGGGCTCGACCCGTGCGGCATCGACAACGACCCGATCGCGCAACTGGATTTCGTGTTCAAACTGGCCAGTGAATTCCAGCGTGGCGTCGACATTCACCTGCACGACAAAGGAGAACTGGGCCTGTGGCAGATCGCCCGGATCGCCGATTACACCGAGCGTTTCAACTTGCAGAACCGGGTGATGATCAGCCACGCCTATTGCCTCGGCATGTTGCCGTGGAGCCAGGTCAAACCGGTCGCCGAACGCCTTGCGGCACTGGGGATTTCGCTGATGAGTTCGGCGCCGGCCGATTGCGCGGTGCCGCCGTTTCTGGCGCTGCGCGAGACCGGCGTCAACGTGTGCCTGGGCTCCGATGGCATTCGCGATGCGTGGTCGCCGATGGGCAATGGCGACATGCTGGAACGGGCGATGTTGCTGGCGTTTCGTTTCGACCTGGGCAAGGACGATGAATTGGCGGCGGCGTTCGAAGCGGCGACAGTCAACGGTGCGCGCGCATTGGGGATCGAGGATTACGGCTTCGACATCGGCAAGCAGGCAGACTTTCTGTTGATGCCGGTCGAAACCCTCGGTGAAGCCGTGGTTTCGCGCCCTGTGCGTCAGGTGTATCGCGGCGGCGAATTGATCGCCAGCGGCGGTCGCTTGCTGGGCAGCCGTCTGTGAAACGGATCGGCCTGAAGGCCAGTTGCGTGGTCGGTTTCGACGGCACGCAGCATGTGCTGTGGCGCGACGGCGAAGTGGTATTCAGCGGATCGCGCATCGAGTTTGTCGGGCGTGGTTATCAAGGGCCGGTGGATCAGTGGATCGACTACGGTAACGCGCTGATCGGCCCCGGCTTCATCGATCTCGACGCCCTCGGCGACCTCGATTCCACCGTACTGACTCTGGACAACGGCGATGAACGCAGCATGGGCCGCATGTGGTCTGCGGAATATCTGGCGACCGGCCCGCGTGAGTCGTTCAGCCCGGAAGAAGAGGTCTTCAAATACCGCTACGCCTTCACCCAGTTGATCCGCAACGGCATCACCACGGCGATGCCGATCACCTCGATGTACTACCGCGAATGGGCGGAAACCTACGACGAGTTCGCGGCTGTCGCCGACGTGGCGGGCGAGCTGGGGCTGCGCACGTACCTTGGCCCCTGCTACATGAGCGGTATGAGTTACTGGCGCGCCGACGGCACCCTCGCCCATCACTGGGATGAGGCGCGGGGACTGGCTGGGCTGGACGCGGCCGAACGGTTTTTCAAGGATTTTGATGGCGCACACGCCGGGCTGATTCGCGGTGCGCTGCTGCCGGATCGCATCCAGACCTGCACCCCGGCGCTGCTTCAGCGCACCTCCGCCCTGAGCCGCGAACTGAACGCACCGATGCGTCTGCATTGCTGTCAGGCGCCCGGCGAAGTGGCGATGGTCGAACAGCTGCGCGGCACCACGCCGCTGGGCTGGTTGCAGCAACTCGACCTGCTCACCCCGCGCAGCCTGTTGCCCCACGGCATCTACACCTCGGGCGATGACGATTTGCAGCGGGTCATCGACGGCGGCGCGAGTCTGGTGCACTGCCCACTGGTGTTCGCCCGCGACGGCGAGGCACTGAATTCGTTCGGCCGCTATCGCGCCAAGGGCATCAACTTCGCCCTCGGCACCGACACCTGGCCGGCGGACTTGCTGGCAAACATGCGCCACGGTTTGAACATCGCACGGTTGATGGAGGGCGGCCCGGCGCTGACCAGCAGCCTCGATCTGTACAACGCCGCGACCCTCGGCGGCGCCAAAGCCTTGGGCCGTGACGACCTCGGGCGTCTGGCGCCGGGGGCCAAAGCCGACATCACCGTATTCAGCCTGCGCGGCCTGCATCTGGGCCCGTTGTTCGACCCACTGAAAAACCTGCTGCTGGCCGGGCGCGGCGACGACTGCATTGCCAGCTACATCGACGGTCGTTGCGTGATGCACGACGGTCAGGTCAACGGCGTCGATTACCCCACTCTGCAACGCCAGGCCCAACGCCAATACGAAAAACTGATGCGCAGCCACAGCGACCGGGCCTTTGGCCGACCGGACTGGAAAACCCTGTTCCAGCCGGCCATTCCGTTCGCCGATGACTACAGCGCCGAAGCGCCCTTGAGCGCCATCGATCCACTTCTTTAGAGATAACTGCCATGCACAGCTTCGATTTCAGCCAACTGAGCCCACGGGAAAAGTACAAGATTCTGATCGGCAGCGTGGTGCCGCGCCCGATTGCCCTGGTCACCACCATCGACGGCGAAGGCCGGGTCAATGCCGCGCCGTTCAGCTTCTTCAATGCGCTGTCGGCGGACCCGCCCATTCTCGCGCTCGGCGTGGAGAACTACGGCGACCAGAGCCCCAAGGACACCACCCGCAACATCCAGATGAACCAGGAATTCACCGTCAACATCGTCAACGATGCGCTGGTGGAAGCCATGAACGTCTGCGCCGTACCGTTCGCGCCGGGCTTCGATGAGTTGACCGCTGCGGGCCTGACGGCGATCCCCGGCACCTCGGTCAAATGCCCGCGAATCGGCGAAGCACCGGTGGCGCTGGAGTGTCGGCGGATGATGGCGCTGAACATCGGTCAGTCGCGGGAGATCATTTTTGGCGAGGTGTTGATGGCGCATGTGCGCGACGAGTTGATCGACCCGAAAACCCTGTACATCGATCAACTGGGGCTGGATGCGATCGGGCGCATGGGCGGCCATGGTTATGCACGGACCCGGGATTACTTCGATTTGCCGACCCGCTCGTTGCAAGCGTGGACGGAGGCACCGGGGGGTGGCGAGCGGTTCTGGCCACAGCGCTGAAGGCTATTGCTCGTTCCCACGCTCCGCGTGCTGATCGTGCTGATCGTTCCCACGCTCCGCGTGGGAACGATCCCGAGCAGCCGCTCTGCGTGGGAACGATCAGTGCGAAACAGGTCGATCAGTCAGTGCCGTACTTCGGCGACCGTGGCCCGTACAGCAGGCCTGCCGGATGACCGGCCGACAGCAGACGATTGCTGGCCACACCGGCAATCGGGTAGCCGGCATCGGTGGAGCTGTTGACGATCTGTTTCACCGCGGCGGTGATCAGTGCGCCGATCAGGCCGCCGCCACTGTTGTTGCCGCCCTCTTCGCTCGACGCCCGGGCCGAACCGGTCCACAGGGTGGTGCCGGTTTTCAGGTCGACCAGTTTGGCGCTGGCGGTCACGGCGGTTTCGCTGCTGATCACCATGTAGCGTGTGCCGTACTCACTGACGGTGATGTACAGCGCCGCGTCGGCGCCGAAGATTTCGTGCAGTTTGTTGGCCGGCGCCTGATGGATGTCATCCGGCGTGGTCAGGCCGTTCTGGCGAAACGTCTCGTCGACCAGCGTGATCGGCAATACGTAGTAACCGGCTTCGGCCAGCGGGAACGTCACTTGCGACAACAGGCTGTAGGACGCCTTGACGTCCGGCGAGGTGTTCAGCGGTGGCAGCACCAGAATGGATTTCGGCCGCGCTTGCTTGTACGCCGAATAATCCACAGCCTTCGGGGCAACGCAGCCACCCAGAACGGTCAGCGCCAGGCCTGCGGCCAGCAGTTTCAGGGCGCGCGCGATCATTTGGCGTCCCCGGTCTTGGCGTTTTTAAGCAGAAAATCCATGTACGTGCCGGACTCGGGGAACAGGGTCTTCTCGGTGCGCAGTTGCTGCACCATCTGATCGTCCTTGCCCATGCTCAGGTACAGCAGACCGAGGTGTGCGTGGTAACCCGGCGGGACGGGCTTGCCACTGGCGCGGATCTTTTGCAGATCGGCTTCCAGCGCTTCGGCCTGGGCCTCTTTCGGCGTTTCGCTTTTGAAGTATTCGTAGACTTGTGGCTGGTAGCCTTCCCACTGGTACAGGGTTTGCGGGCTGCTGCAACCGGCCAGCAAGGCGCTGGCGGCCAGCATCAGGGCCATCAGCGACCGAGACAGGGACAGATTCATGGTGTGTTGCTCCTTGCGATGGGCGTCTATCAGTTGCCCGGTTTCCAGGCACCGGCGTTCATGCCATCGACCAGGCGATTGATCGCCTCGCGCATGGCCAGATCGAGGACTTTGCCGTTGAGGGTGGAGTCGTAGGCAGCAGTGCCGCCGAAGCCGATGATTTCGCGGTTGGACAAGGCGTATTCGCCGGCGCCCTGGGTCGAATACACCACTTCGGACGTGCTGATGTTGACGATGTTCAGGTTGACCTTGGCGTAGGCGACCTGGGTCTTGCCACGGCCGAGAATGCCGAACAGTTGATGATCGCCGGTCTCTTTGCGGCCGAACTCGGTGACGTCACCGGTGACCACGTAATCGGCGCCTTTCAGACGCTGGGCCTGACCCTTGATCGCCGCTTCCTGCTGGATTTCGCCCATGTTGTCGCGATCGAGTACGGAGAAACGGTTGGTCTGCTGCAAGTGAGTGATCAGGATGGTCTTGGCCTGACCGCCGAGACGGTCGACGCCATCGGAGAAGATCCCGCGCATGTAGCTCGAACGGTTGTCGAACTTGCCCACGGCCATCGGGATACGGACACCGGACCAGGCCTGAGAGGCGCTTTCCACCTTGGCCACCGGCAGTGCGCGGGAGCTTTCGGTGGCGCAACCGGAAAGCGAGCCGGCCAGGGTGCCGAGGACGGCAATCGCAACGCCCGAGACCAACATCCGGGAGATCATTCTCACTGTGCATTCCTTCTGAAAAATGATGTGTCCCGGCACCGCAAAGTCGTGGGGGATCGGGAAAGGGGCGGCATTATGCCAAAGTGCCACCATTGAGGACAGGTTTTTTTGACGCCAGCAAATTGGCTTTCGTATCGGCCAGCAGCCGTCAGTTGCCGATCGTTCCCACGCTCCGCGTGGGAATGCATCCCGTGACGCTCTGCGTCACAGTGGACGCGGAGCGTCCATGGCGGCGTTCCCACGCAGAGCGTGGGAACGATCACTAACGATCAACACAGGTTCAGAGGTTGTCAGTGGAAATCGCGGCTCTGCACCCGAATGCCGTTGAGCAACGAACTGAGGTCACTCAAGCGTCCGGCAATCAGATGCCGGACTTCGCCTTCACGCTCCCAGCGGCCATCGACCTTGAGCAGTTGCGAGCCCACCAGCACCTGACGCTGGCGCTCGGCCAGATCGCGCCAGACCACCACGTTGACGTTGCCGAATTCGTCCTCCAGCGTCACGAAGGTCACGCCGCTGGCGGTGGCCGGTCGTTGGCGGCCGGTCACCAGCCCCGCCACGCTGACCGGTCGCCCGTGCTCGACCTCCAGCAACTCCCGGGAACTGCGACAGCGTCGTGCCCGCAACTCATCGCGCAACAACGTCAGCGGGTGCGGCCCCAGCGTGGTGCCCAGCGTGGCGTAGTCGGTGAACAGGTCTTCGTTGACACTCGGCGTGGGCAGCGCCACATCGGGCTCTTCCTGACTCGGCAACCCGGCAAACAGTCCAAGCTGTTTCTGCACCCCGGCCACTTCCCAGCGCGCCCGATGGCGGTGACCGGCCAGGTCACGCAAGGCCCCGGCATCCGCCAGCAATGCCTGGGCTCGACTGTCGAGTCCGGCCCGTTCGCCCAGATCGGCGACATCGGCAAACGCGCCCCTCGCCCGAGCGTTTTCAATGTTCCGCGCATCTTCCTCGCGAAAACCCTTGATCATGCGCAGGCCCATGCGGATTGCCGGTTGCTCGCCGGTGATCGGCTCCAGACTGCAATCCCAGTCACTGGCGCGCACGTCCACCGGACGGATCTGCAAATGATGCCGGCGCGCGTCCTGAAGAATCTGATCCGGGCTGTAGAAACCCATCGGCCAGCTGTTGATCAGCGCACAGGCGAACGCCGCCGGTTCATGGCACTTGAGCCAGCAACTGGCATAGGTCAGCAAGGCAAAACTGGCGGCATGGGACTCGGGGAAACCGTAACTGCCAAAGCCTTTGATCTGTTCGAAGATCTGCGCGGCGAATTCCGGGGTGTAGCCGTTTTTCTTCATGCCGGCAGCCAGCCGCTCCTTGTGCGGTTCCAGCCCGCCATGGCGCTTCCACGCGGCCATGGAGCGGCGCAACTGATCGGCCTCGCCGGGGCTGTAGTCAGCGGCGACAATGGCGATCTGCATCACCTGCTCCTGAAACAGCGGCACGCCGAGGGTGCGTTTGAGCACCACTTCCAGCTCCGGCGACGGATAGGTTGTCTTTTCCTCCTTGTTCCGGCGGCGCAGGTACGGATGCACCATCCCGCCCTGGATCGGCCCCGGCCGGACGATGGCCACCTCGATCACCAGGTCGTAGAAGTTCTGTGGGCGCAGGCGCGGCAGCATCGACATCTGCGCCCGGGACTCGATCTGGAACACGCCGATGGTGTCGGCGCGGCTGATCATGTCGTAAGTCGGGCGATCGTCAGGCGGGATGGTGGCCAGACTCAGATCCTGATGGCGATGGCGACGCAGCAGGTCGAAACAACGGCGGATCGCACTGAGCATGCCGAGGGCGAGGATATCTACCTTGAGCAGCCCGACCGCATCGAGGTCGTCCTTGTCCCACTGGATGATCGTGCGGTCGGCCATGGCGGCGTTTTCCACCGGCACCAGCGTGTCCAGCGGTTGCTCGGAAATCACGAAACCGCCGGGGTGCTGCGACAGGTGCCGGGGGAAGCCGATCAGTTGCCCGGTCAGGCTCAGCACCCGGTGCAGGATCGGGCTGTCCGAGTCGAAGCCGTTTTCGCGCAGGCGCTCCACGGGCGGCGTTTCATCGCTCCAGTGGCCGCAGCAGTCGGCCAGCGCATTGATCTGGTCCGGCGGCAGGCCCAGCGCCTTGGCCACATCGCGCACCGCGCCGGCGGCGTGATAGGTGCTGACCACCGCCGTCAGCGCCGCACGACGGCGGCCATAACGACGGAACACGTATTGCAGGACTTCTTCCCGGCGCTCGTGTTCGAAATCCACGTCGATGTCCGGCGGTTCGTTGCGCTCCCTCGACATGAAGCGCTCGAACAGCAGCGTGGTGCGATCCGGGTCGATCTCGGTGATGCCCAAGGCAAAACACACCGCCGAGTTGGCTGCCGAACCTCGGCCCTGGCAGAGGATTTTCTGCTCCCGGGCGTAACGCACCACGTCGTGCACGGTGAGGAAGTAGCTTTCGTAACCGAGTTCGGCGATCAGCTCCAGCTCATCGTCGATCTGTTTGAGCACCTTGGGTTGCGCGCCTTGTGGCCAGCGCCAGGCGATGCCTTCTTCGGTCAAATGACGCAGCCAGGAACTGGCGTCGTGTTCCTCGGGCACCAGCTCTTTGGGGTATTGATAGCGCAACTGGCCGAGGTCGAACGTGCAGCGCCGGGCCAGCTTCACCGATTCGTCCAGCAAGGTCTGCGGATACAACTCGCTCAATGCGTCGAGACTGCGCAAATGCCGCTCGCCATTGGGATGCAGGCGCAACCCGGCTTCGGCCACCGGGACGTGATGACGGATCGCAGTCATGGTGTCCTGCAAGGCCCGCCGGCCACGGGCATGCATGTGCACATCACCGCTGGCCACCGCTGGAATCTGCAGTTCATTCGCCAGATTCAGCAGCGCGGCCAGCCGCTGTTGATCGTTCTGCCCGCGATGCAACTGCACCGCCAGCCACAAACGTTCGCCGAAGGTCTGTTTCAGCCAGCGGCCCTCTTCCACGTCGTCGACCGCCTCCGGCACCCACAACACCAGCAACCCCGGCAACGGTTCGTTGAAGTCCTCGCGCAGCACTTGATACTGGCCTTTCTGCGTACGTCGTCGAGCCTGGGTGATCAAGCCGCACAGCACCTGATAACCCTCGAGGTTCTCGACCAGCAACACCAGTTTCGGGCCGTTCTCGATACGGATTTCGCTGCCGATGATCAGTGGCAGCTCCACGGACTTGGCCGCCTGCCAGGCACGGACAATCCCGGCCAGAGTGCATTCATCGGTAATCGCCAGCGCCTGATAGCCGTGCTTTTTCGCGCGCTGGAACAGCTCCAGCGCACTGGAGGCACCGCGCTGGAAACTGAAGTTCGACAGGCAGTGCAGCTCGGCATAACCCTGGTTCACGCGAACCAGCCCTGCAGCCACAACGGGCCGCCCTCACCCACCGCCCGGTACGCCCAGCCTTGCTGGCCGGCGCGGTTCTGGATCAGGTAATAGTCGCGGCGCACGTCATCACCGTCCCACCAGCCGGATTCGATCCGTTCCGGCCCCATGAGGATGCGCGCCGAACCTTCGGGCACAGTCTGCGGCTCGCCCAACAACCAGCCCGGACGCTGCACATCCGGCAACGCAGGGCAACGCTGCTTGTCATCGGCATTCTGCCACGCGCACTCCGGTCGATGATCAGCCTGGAAGCGCAGGCCCTGCACCGCTTCATCCCCCAGCCGCGCACGCAGGCGTTCGCGCAGTTGCTCCCAGGGCAAGGTCTGCTGCGGGCGGTCGTCGAACAGTTCCTGAAACTGCGGCACGAAACTCGGCAGATCCTCGGCGCGCAGACGAAAACCGCGTACCGGGGCTTCGACCTGCACCTGCTCCAATCGGCCACGGGCCAGCTCGAAGAGCATCGCCGGATCGCGCTCGGCGCTGAGCAGGCCGACCTTGATCAGAGTGTCCGGCAACCCGGCGTGCTCCAGGTGCAGATCGAAGCGCTGCACGCCGCTGTCGCGCCCGCACAGAAACGCCGACAGATCGCCCGTCAGGCGGCGCAACGGGAACAGCAGCGCCTGATGAGACTGCACGTCGAAATTGAGTTCGATGCGCACATCGAAGCGATCCGGTGGCAGGTAGAACGCCAGCGCAAGCGGCCGTGCGCCGAACAGCGTATCCAGATGCTTGAGCATCGGCGCCTCGAAACGCCGGGCCAATGCCTGACGCGGCAGGCTCTGCACCTGATGGAGATTGCGAAGGCCCATGCGCGACAACGCCGTAGCCACGCTCGGCTCAAGCCCGACACGGTCAACCGGTAGTTGCCCGAGGTGATGGCGCAGGGCTTCACCGTCGGGCACCACCAATCCGTCATAGGCGTTGGCCAACACCCGCGCCGCCACTGGGTTGGGCGCGGCAACGATGCGGTGACGAAAGCCCAGCTCCGTCAGCTCAGTACGTAATCGCGCCTCGAACTGCGTCCAGGAACCGAACAGCCCGAGGCTCGATTCGATCTCGAACACCACGGTACGCGGGTAATGCACGCTGACCTGGGCGCTGAAACGATAGGCCCAAGCCGCGAGAAACTGCTGCCAGTGCTCGACCTCGGCCGCGTCGTAATCGACGGTGGCGAAACCTTTGCTCATGGCCTGCGCGGCGGTCATCGACTGCCCCGGACGCAAGCCCAGCGCCCGCGCCGCCGGATTGACCGCTTGCAGCACCCGGCGCTGGGCCGGGCCGCTGAGCAGCGCCAACGGTTGGTCGGGATCGGGGCGCTGACGCAGCACGGCGTCGAGGGCCAATTGCGGGAACAGAATGCAAACCCAGCGCATGGCGACCTCAATGCCCCACGGCAAAGGCAATCGGTGCGCTGCGCGCCAGTCCGCCCCGGCATTTGAGTACGCGCAATTGCGCCGGGCGGGCATCGATGGCAATGCGCAATGCGGCCGGCGACGGATTGACCGCTTCGCTCAATGGCCGCCACGCGAACGCCAGGGTCTGGCCGGTTTCCGCCGCCACCTGCAAACGGCGCAAGGCGCGGTCATCAGCCTTGTGCGGCCAGCACAGCACTGCACCGCAACTGCCCGAACGCAGGCATTGTTCCGCCGCCCACAACGCATCGCGCTCGCTGGCCTGGATCACCGACAACTGCCGCAGATCGACCCCGGCATTGGCCCAGGCCTGCGGATACGGCACGAACGGCGGCGCCACCAGCACGATGCGCTCGCCCGCTGCCGACAGCCGCGCCAGAGTCGGCCACACCAGTTGCAGTTCGCCGACACCGGGCCCGGCCAGAAGGATTTCGCTCAGCGCCGCTTCCGGCCAGCCGCCACTGGGCAAGGCGGCATCCAGCGCCGCGTGCCCGGTGGGTTGCGGGCTGGCGGCCGGTGGCGCAGGCCGGCCCTTCCAGACCTGGCCGCCATTGAACAGTGTATCCAGCGCGACGACGGCACCCATCAGCCTTGCCTCACCAGACCGCAGAACACCCCTTCGATGGCCAGGTCCTGATCGGCCCGCACGACAATCGGCTGGTACGCCGGGTTGCGCGGCAACAGGCGAACCTCATCGCCGACCCGCTCGAAACGTTTGATGGTGACCTCGCCATCGAGCCGCGCCACCACGATCTGGCCGTTGAGCGCCTCGGGGTTGCGGCGTACGCCGACCAGATCGCCGTCGAGAATCCCGTCCTCGATCATCGAATCGCCCTGCACCCGCAGCATGTAGTCGGGCGTGCGGGAGAACAGCGCGGGATCGAGCATCAACCGATTGTGGATGTCGGCATCGGCGCCGATGGGCGCACCGGCGGCCACCCGGCCGAGTACCGGGACTTCGAGCAGCTCCGGTCGCGCCGGTTGCCCGAGCAAGCGAATGCCCCGGGCCTGATGCGGATTGACCTCGATAAACCCGGCCTCGGTCAGCGCCAGCACATGCTTGCGCGCCACGCTGCGGGAGGCAAAACCAAAAGCCTCGCTGATTTCAGCGAGGCTTGGGGGCTGACCGTGTTCGGCGATGCGTTCGCGGATAAAGGTCAGGATGGCGGTACGGCGGGGAGTCAGAGTCGTCATGGAGTACATTTGTACTCCTGTGGGAATTTCCTGACAAGCACCGCCAGTCAGCTCAAACCGCGCTCCGCCAGAAACTCTGCGATGTAATCGATAAACGCCACAACCTTGGCCGTCGCCCGCCGATGACTCGGGTACACCGCCAGAATGTGCGGGCCAAAACTGTCCGGGTCGATCTCGTAATCAGCCATGACCCGCACCAGTCGCCCGTCAGCGATGTACGGCGCGGCGCTCCACAGCGGTGTGTGCAGCAAACCGCGCCCAGCCAAAGCGCTGGCCAGCAGCAGGTCGTAATTGTCGCTGCGCAACAGCGGCGCCGCCGGTTGCGCCAGACTCAGGCGCTGGCCGTCGCGTTCGGCCCACCAGAATTCGCGGCTGAGCAACGGATGCCGGTACAACAGCCATTCATGTTGATCAAGAGTTTGCGGCGTCACCGGCAAGCCCTTGCGCGTCAGGTATTCGGGGCTGCCGCACAGCGCCAGACGATTGCTGCCGACCACCCGCGCAATCAGCCCCGGCAAATCGTCATGACCTTCGCGCAGCGCCAGGTCATAGCCGCTTTCCAGCAGATTGACGAATTCGTCGCACAAGTCCACCTGCAGGCTGATCTGCGGGTATTGCTGCAAAAAGCCGTCACACACCTGATCGAGAAACGCCCGCCCGTAAGCCAGCGGCGCGGTGATTTTCAGGCTGCCGCGCAGGCCGTGCTGCAACTGCTCGATTTCCTCGCTGGCCTCATCGAGGCGCTGCAACACCTGTCGTGCGGTTTCCAGATAGAGCCGGCCGATTTCGGTCAGCAGAATCCGACGCGTGCTGCGCTCGAAGAGCCGCGCACCAAGTTCGGACTCCAGATGATTGACCGCTTTGGTCAGGGCCGACGGGGTTTTGCCCAGTTGCTCGGCAGCGCGGCTGAAACTGCCGAGCTGCGCGGTGACCACGAACATTTTCAGTGCACCCAGCTTGTCCATGCTTTTTCCATTCAGGCAAAAACGTTTTTCGTGAGGGAGGCGTTCTGTCGGGCGTTGGCAGCCACTAATCTGGCCATCAGACGCAATAACAAGGAAATGTTCAATGAAAAGATTCATCCCGCGTTTCACCAAAAATGTCTTGATCGCCGCTATGAGTTTTGCCTCGATGGAAGCCATGGCCGCCACCGATCTGGTGCTGCTCAATGGCAAGATTTTCACCGCCGACCGCGCTCAACCGCAGGTTCAAGCACTGGCCGTGGAGAACGGCAAGGTGCTTAAAGTCGGCACCGATGCGCAGATCAAAGCCTTGATCGAGCCCGGCACCCAAGTGATCGACCTCAAAGGCCAGACGCTGATGCCCGGCCTGATCGACAGCCATTCCCACGCGATTTTCGGCGGGCTGGAAATGGTCTCAGCGAACATGGAAGACGACGTGGTCGGTCTTGATGAACTGGAAAAACGCCTGCGCGGCTGGCGCGATGACGGCAAGGCCCGGCATGGCGATGTGTTGAGCGTGGCCGGCATGAGTTCGGCGTACTGGGCCAAAGCTGAGGCCCTGGGCAAAATCTTCAACCACGGCGAATGGGCTGAAGTACCCGTGGTGTTCACCGGCAGCGATCACCACACGGCGTGGGCCAACAACGTCATGCTCAAGCGCGCGGGCATCGACGCCGCACTGCTGAAAAACTTGCCGGACGCGGAAAAAGACACCATTGGCAAACTGGCCAGCGGTGAGCCGAACGGCTTTGTGGTCGACGCCGGTTGGGATCGCGTCGCCTCGAAAATGCCGGTGCCGAGCCCTGCCGATATGCTCAAGGCCGCGCAATCGGCGGTGCGCTTCAACAACAGCCTCGGCATCACCGCGTGGATGGACCCCGCCGCCAACGCCGCGCCGGGCGAGCCGGTGTTCGCCCTCAAACCCACCGAGAAAACCGTTGGCGTGCTGCCGGCCTACAAGGCCCTGTCGGAAAGCGGTGGCATGACCGCCCACGTCGCCGCGCTGCTGGTGGCCAACCCGAAAAGCGTCCCGGCCGATCTCGACACTCTAGACAAAGTACGCCAGCAATTTCAGGGCATCCCCAACCTGACGCTGCCGGGGATCAAGATCTTCGCTGACGGCGTGATCGAATACCCGGCCCAGAGCGCGGCGATGATCGATCCCTACAGCAACTCGCACAAACAGGGTGAGTTGCTGATCGACCCGCAGCACTTCGGCGAACTGGTCAGCGCCATCGACCAGCGCGGCTGGCTGGTGCACATCCACGCCATCGGTGACCGCGCGGTACGCGAATCCCTCAACGGTATCGCCCAGGCGCGCAAGGATCGACAAAGCGGCGTGACGCACTCGATCACCCACCTGCAAATGGTCAATCCGAAAGAGTTTGCGCGCTTCAAGCCATTGAACGTGATTGCCTCGATGCAATTGCTCTGGGCCAGCGCCGACGACTACACCACCGACATGATCAAGCCTTACGTCAGCGCCCTCGCCTTCCGCTATCAATACCCGGCGCACTCGCTGCTCAAGCAAGGCGCGACGATTGCCGGCGCCAGCGACTGGCCGGTGTCCTCACCGAACCCGTGGAACGCCATGGCCCAGGCCATCACCCGCACCGGGCCGCTGGGCGTGCTCAACGCCGACGAACGCCTGGACCGCGAAACCATGTTCTACGCCTACACCGTCAACGCCGCGCGGACCATCGGCCTGGAGCAACAGATCGGTTCCCTGAGCCCCGGCAAACAGGCCGATTTCATCGTGCTCGATCGCGACGTGTTCAGCGTCGACGACAAGGCCCTGCATGACACCCGGGTTCTGCAAACCTGGTTCGCCGGCCGCCAGGTCTACGCACCGACCCTCTAATAACAATCGCCGTACCCCCTGCCCGACCCCGCGCCAACCGCCGGGGTCCGGCGCAGCCTTGCCTGCTTCCTGCCCATAACAATCACAACATCGGGACTTCACATGAAAGCCATGCCCCTGCTCGCCCTCACTTCCTTGAGCCTGCTGCCCTTGAGCAGCCACGCGATCCCCTTGAACGATGATTTCGCGGTGCTGGTCGACCTGAACCTGGCCAGCGACTACCGCACTCGCGGCATCTCCCAGACCCAGAACGACCCGGCCGTGCAGGCCGGTCTGACCCTGGCCCACAGCAGCGGCCTGTACCTCGGCGCGTGGAGTTCGAACGTCGATTTCGGCGGCGGCCTGAAAACCCGTCAGGAGGTCGATTACTACGCCGGCTGGCTGTGGCAGGCCACCGAGCAGGTGAGCCTGGACCTCGGCACCATTCGCTACGCCTACCCCAGGGAAAGCCAGTTCAATCAGACCGAGGTCTACGGGATTTTCGGCGTCTACGGCGTGAAGCTGGCGGCGTACTACTCCAGTGATGCGCCAGGCATCGACAGCAAACAGAGTTCGCTCTACAGCTACATCGGCTATGAAACCGAATTGCCGTTCGACTCCGGGCTGAAGCTGCGCTACGGCAACATGGACTTCAAGGACCCGCACCTGTATTCGGCGTCCGGTCATGGCGAAGAGTCCTACCGGGAGTGGGAAGTCAAACTGACCCACAACCTGGCCGGCGTGGTGCTGGGCCTGAGTTACATCGACACTGACCTGTCGCAGAACCAGTGCCTGAGCAACTGGGGCTTCAAAGATGTGTGCACGGCGACGGTGGTGGCCAGCGTCAGCAAATCCTTCTGAGCCCCGGTTGACTGCGGTGAGCCTAGGGTTTGAGCTGCGCCAGGTATTGCCACGGGTAGATCCCGCGCTGATGACCATCGCTGAATACCAGTTGCAGGCCGTAACCCTGGGGGTTGAGTTCGATCACACGCACTCGATCATCCACCAGCGGAATCGAACCTCGCAGGCGAAACGCCCGGCACTGCGAACACGGGCACTGGCGGCGCAGTTCGGCATGGTCGAGCAACTGCTCGCGGCCATCCGGCCAGCTCAGCCGCAACCGGTGTTCACTTTGGGAATTGCCGATCGCCAGCGGATTCATTGCAGCTGACTCAAGGCAATCCGCACGGCCTTGCGCACTTCCGGGTCGCCATCGTCCTGCGCGGCCTGCAACGCGGCCACGGCCCCGCGATCATTCAGTTCGCCGAGGGCCAGCGCGGCTTCCTTGCGCAGGTTGCTGATGCGATGACCGAGGGTGTCGATCAGGGCGTCGAGGGCCGGCACGTAGCGCAAACGGCCGAGGCTGCGGGTCGCGCGCAGGCGAACCTGCCAGTAATCGTCGGCCAAGGCTTCGATCAGCGCCGGGCCTGCGTCGGTGTGGCCGACCTTGCCGAGGGTGGTCGCGGCTTCTTCGCGTACTTGCCAGGCCTGATCCAGCAGGGCCTGACGCAATGCGGGCAGCACCTCCGCGTCACTTGCCAAGCCCAGGGCGCCGGTGGCGGCGCGACGTACTTCGGTGTCCGGATCATTGCTGGCCAAACGTGCCAGCGCCGGCAAGGCATCCAGCTGTTTGAGCCAACCGAGCACGCCGACGGCTTCGCGACGGACACTGGCGTCGGCATCGCTCAACGCTTGAATCGCGGCGGGTGCGGCGCCGGGGAAGCGCAACTCGCGCAACGCCCGGAACGCGGCAATCCGCACGCCGGTTTCGGCATGGGCGGTCCACGGCAGAATCACCCTGCCCGCCGCTTCGGTTTTGAGCAGGCTCAGGCTCTGCGCCGCAGCGGCTTGCACCGCTGGCGACGGATCCGTCAGCGCCTGGCACAGCGCTTCTACCACCGGTTCGTCTTCCCAGGCTTCCAATAGACGTGCCGCTTCGGCACGCACTTCTTCGGCCGGGTCTTCGGCCAGACGCTCGACCAACCAGAGCAGACCGTCCGGCTCTTCGAGGTCGGCCAGGTCGATCAGGGCAATCCGGCGCACTCCGGCGTCATCAGCAGTCAGGCGCGGTTGCAGGGCAAGAATGTCGTCGTTATCGGTCACAGCAAAAAATGAGGTCACAGGGCAAATCTCGGCAAGGCGTTTTCAGGAGGCAAACCGAGCGGATTGAGGCGCGGCAGCGGTCGGTCGTTGTCGTGGCGCAGCAGGTCGAGGCAGTGGCGCTTGAGGCGCGAGAACTCGCTGCTGGTGACCAGTTCGGTGGTGCGTGGCCGTGGGAAATCCAGGCGCAGGTCTTCGATGATCCGCCCCGGCCGTGCGCTCATCACCAGCAAACGGTCGGCGAGGAACAGCGCTTCGTCGATGTCATGGGTGACGAACACCACCGTGGTGCGAATCCGCGTCCAGATGTCCAGCAGCAGTTCCTGCATGCTCAGTCGGGTCAGCGCATCCAGCGCGCCAAAGGGTTCATCCATCAGCAACAGCCGTGGCCGGTTGACCAGCACCCGGGCGATTTCCACCCGTTGCTGCATGCCGCCGGAGAGTTGATCCGGCCAGCGTTCGGCGAAGCCTTCGAGGCCGACCAGTTTGAGGATTTCATCGGCGGCGCGATGGCGCTCGGTTTTACCGATGCCACGCATCTTCAGGCCGAACGCAACGTTGTCGCGCACCGTGCGCCACGGGAACAACGTGTGATGCTGGAACACCATGCCGCGCTGCGGTGACGGGCCAGACACCTCGGCACCATCGACTTTCAACTGCCCGCCATGGGGTTGCAGATGCCCGGCCAGCGCGCCGAGCAAGGTCGATTTGCCGCAACCGGACGGGCCAAGAATGCACACGAACTGGCCGGGGTCGATCTGGCAATCCAGCCCCTGCACCGCTTCAAACGCTTGCCGGCCCTCGCCGAGGACGATGGATAACTGGCGGATGTCGATCCGCCCTTCCGGGGTTTGCATCACGCTCATCAGGCTTTTCCTCGCGGTCGGTGCCAGGGCGTGAACAGCCCGCCCAGGCGTTTGATCAGCAGGCTGCTGCCCATGCCCAACACGCCGATCAGCAACATGCCGACCACGATGTCCGCATAGTTCTGAATGGTGTAGGACTCCCAGGTGTAGTAACCGATGCCGAACTGGCCGGAGATCATTTCGGCGGTCACCAGACAGAACCATGAGGTGCCCATGCCGATCGCCAACCCGGTGATGATGCTCGGCGCGGCGCCCGGCAGGATCACTTCCAGCAGGATCGCCCGACGCCCGGCCCCGAGGCTTCTGGCCGAGGCGATCAGGCGCGGGTCGACACCTTCGACGCCGTGCACGGTGTTGAGCAGGATCGGGAACAGCGCGCCGGTGAAGGTGATGAACACCATCGACAGCTCCGACGACGGGAACATCAGGATGGCCAGCGGAATCCATGCGACGGCGGGGATTGGGCGCAGCACTTCCAGTGGAGGCAGCAGCAGGTCTTCGGCCCATTTCGAGCGGCCGATGGCCAGGCCCAGGGCGATGCCGATCACCAGTGCGGCGAGGTAGCCGGCGAAGACTCGGCCGAGGCTGGCGCTCAGGTGCTGGATGAGCTTGCCGGAGTCGCCCAGGCCGAGGGCGGCTTCGATGACAGCCAACGGGGTTGGGACGTTGGCGAAGGTGACGAGGCCGAGGTTCCAGTGGTGGCTCGCGGCTAGTTGCCAGAAGAGCAGGCAGAGCAGCAGTGAGGCGGCTCGGGGGATCCAGCGTGAAAACATATATCACCTCTGATCGTTCCCACGCTCTGCGTGGGAACGATCTGTAAATCAGCGGGTGGCAACGGCCTGCGCGGTGGCGTCGGTGAAGTCGAGGACTTTTCCGCCCTGCGCCGACGCGTATTGCTGCGCCTGCCCTTTGAGCAAAAACGCACTCAACCGCCCCTTCCCATCACTGGCAAACCACGCCTGCTCCGCCAGCAACTTGATCCCGCTGTCACTCGCCTGCGCATACACCGCGCGGATGTTCTTGCCTTCCGATTTCAGACCGGCCAGTGCGGTAAACGCCTCTTCAGCCGAGGCATAACGCCGGACCTTGTCCTCACCGCGCACCCAGATTTCCGCAACATGGCTGAAATCAGAAATAGCTTTCCCAGTCACCGCATCGACAGACTTCAACGACGTCTGCGCGTAGTTGGCCAGTTGCGCCGTGTAATCCAGATTCGAGGCCTTGAACGCCGCGCGGATGTACTGGTCATCGATAAAGGTGTTCAGGTCGAGCCCGCGATCCGCCTTCTTCAGCAGCTTCAGCGTGTCGATGGCCGTGCCCACGGCCTGGCGATATTCCGGTTTCCAGCTCAGGTCGCGGGTCTGCACGCCGAGCGGGCCGTGGAACAGGTAATTGACCTCGGCATCGACGCCGGTGACTTTGGCGATCAACTCGCTGTATTTCTCGGGTTCGGCGGCCAGCAACTGATTGGCTTCGATGCTTGCGCGCAGGTAGGCGACGACGATTTCCGGGTACTTCTTGGCATAGGCCTGATCGACCAGCGCACCGTGGAAGGTCGGCGCATTGGCCTGGGCGCCGTCGTAGATCTTGCGGGCGAAACCACGACTCGGAAACAGTTCGGCGAACGGTACAAAATCAGCGTGGGCGTCGATCTTGCCGGCCTGCAACGCCGAGCCTGCGACCTCTGGCGGCTGGGCGATGATGTTCACATCCTTCAGCGGATCCCAGCCCTGTTCCGCCACGGCGCGCAATAACATGCCATGAGCTGTGGAGGCGAACGGTACGGAAATGGTCTTGCCCTTGAGTTCGCTCAACGACTGCACGCCGGACGCGCTCGGCACCACGATGCCGTTGCCGCTGCCCTTGATGCTGCCCGACAACACGCTGATGAACAGGCTGTGTTTGCCAGCGGTTTCGAACGCCACACCATTGAACGCACCCGGGAAATCGGCCATGGCGCCAAAGTCGAGTTTGCCGGCGACCATCTCGTTGGTCAGTGGCGCGCCGCTGGTGAAATTCTTCCACTGCACGTCGTATTTGGCGTCCTTGTAGGCGCCGTCGTGAGGCAGGTATTTGTCGAGCAGGCCCAACTCGCGAATCAACAGGCCGCCGGCGGCGCAGTTGATGGTGGTGTCCTGAGTGCCGATGGCAATGCGGATGGTTTCGGCCGAGGCCGACAAGGTGAACGAAGCCAGTACCAGACCGGCGATTGCTGCACGCAACATGGTTGAATCCCCTCGAATCATTTATAGGATGTTCGTCTCCGCCGCGATCAGGGCGCGGTGGGAAACGAGGGGTGTCTTGAATCAGGCGTCCGGTGTTGCCGGATAGCGTTTTAGCGGAGCAGGTACGGGATTTCGACTTTCACCGCACCGGTCGGGCAGTCCTTTTCGCACGGCATGCAGTACCAGCATTCGTCGAAAGCCATATAGGCCTTTTGCGTGGCCGGGTTGATCGCCAGCAGGTCCATCGGGCAGACGTCGACGCACACGGTGCAGCCCTTTTCGGCGATGCATTTATCCTCGTCCACGGTGACGGGGGCGTTGGAGCGGAAGAAGATTTCCTGGGCTTGGTAGGCCATGGTTCGGACTCTCTCTAGTGATGCCTCAAGCGGCGAAAGCGCCAACCCGCAAACGGTCGTAGGCCTGCATTTCCTCGGCATCGAGCGGGATGATGTAAGGCTCGACGGCTTTCTTGAAACTGGTCATGCGCCCGTCTTCGCCCTTCTTCAGGTGGCAATGGCAGAACCATTCGCGGTCGTCCCGTTGCGGGTGATCGACCCGGTAGTGGTACAGGCCCCAGCGGCTTTCAGCGCGGAACAGCGAGGCGCGGGCAGCCATTTCGGCGCAGTCGCGAATCACGCTGGTTTCCATGGCGCGCATCAGTTCGTGGGCGTTGTTGGCCTTCATCTCGTTGAGATCGCGTTCGATGTCACTGAAACGCTGCAGGCCGATTTCCATTTTCTTGGTCACTTTCGGCGGTTGCAGGTAGTCGTTGACGAAGCGCCGCAGCTTGTACTCGACCTGAGCCGGCGGCAGACCGTGCTCGCGATCCAGCGGTGCGTAGACCCGGGCCTTTTCCTTCTCGATCTGCTCGGCATCCAGTTCGGAAAACTCACGCCCGGCAACAAACTCCGCCGCGTTGCTACCCGCGAACCAGCCATAGGTGAACGCGCCGAGCATGTAGTTGTGCGGCACGGCGGCCATGTCACCCGCCGAATACAAACCTTTCACCGAGGTCTCGGCGCGCTCGTTGACCCACACGCCGGACGCCGAGTGGCCACTGCAAAAACCGATTTCCGAGATGTGCATCTCGACCATCTGCGTGCGGTAGTCGGTGCCGCGATTGGCGTGAAACTGGCCACGGCTAGGGCGTTCGTTGCTGTGCAGGATTTCCTCGATGTTCTGGATGGTTTCCTCGGCCAGGTGATCGAGTTTGAGGAATACAGGGCCGTTGCCGCTTTCCAGTTCCTGGTGGAACTCCCACATCATCTGCCCGCTCCAGTAATCGCACTCGATGAAGCGTTCGCCCTTGTTGTTGGCGGTGTAACCACCGAGCGGGCCGGTGACGTAAGCGCAGGCCGGGCCGTTGTAATCCTTGATCAACGGGTTGATCTGGAAGCACTCGAGGTTCGCCAGTTCCGCCCCGGCGTGATACGCCATCGCATAGCCGTCGCCAGCATTGGTCGGGTTTTCATAGGTGCCCATCAGGTAACCCGAGGACGGCAAACCAAGTCTCCCGGCGGCGCCGCAGGCGAGGATCACTGCCTTGGCTTTGATCACATGGAAGTCGGCGGTGCGGCAGTCGAACCCCATCACACCGTTGACGGCGCCCTCCTCGTCGGTCAGCAAACGGGTGCAGACGAGACGATTGGTAATGCTCACCCGTGCGCGTTTCAACTGGCGATACAGGACTTTCTTGATGTCGTGCCCTTCCGGCATCGGCAGCACGTAGGCGCCCATGTGGTGGACTTTTTTCACCGCGTAATCGCCGGTTTCGTCCTTCTCGAACTTCACGCCCCAGCGGTCGAGCTGCTCGATGGTTTCAAAGCTGTGGGTCGCGTAGGCGTACACCGCTGCCTGATTAACGATGCCGTCGTTGGCGATGGTGATTTCCTTGGTGTACTGCTCCGGCGTCGAGTGGCCGGGGATGATCGCGTTGTTCAGGCCGTCCATGCCCATGCTGATCGCGCCGCTGCGCTTGACGTTGGCCTTGTCGACCAGCAACACGCGCAGCTCCTTGTTTTTTTCCTTGGCCTTGATCGCCGCCATCGGGCCAGCGGTGCCACCGCCGATCACAACGATGTCGTATTCCTGCTCTAAGGTATTGCGGGTCATGTCACGCCCCTTTTTGCCGGTCGATCCGCAGGCGGTACTGGAACGCATCGCCACGGTAGTAAAGGTGTTCGAAGTCCAGCGGCTGGCCGTTGGCGTCGTGAGTCAGACGCTCGATGCGCATGATCGGCGAGCCGGCCTCGACGTTCAGCGCCTGGGTCAGGTCGCTGTCGGCCAGCACCGCGTCGATGGCCAGATCCGCGTGGCCGAGGGCGATGCCGCAGTCGTTTTCGAGGATCAGGAAGATGTCGCGGGTGACCAGATCGGCCTTCTCCAGCCGTTCGCCGACGGCTTTGGGCAGGTAGGTAATTTCCAGCGAAATCGGCTCGCGGTTGATCAGCCGTACGCGTTTGATCTGCGCGACGATTTCGCCTTCGGCGACCTGCAAACGCTCGGCCACCAGTTTGTCGGCGGCGATGAATTTGAAGCTGCGCAGGCGGTTGATCACCTCGTAGCCACGGCCGGTCATGGACTCGGCGAGGCCTTGCAGGGTGCTGACGTTTTGAAAGGTCTTGGGTTTGGCGACGAAGGTGCCTTTGCCGTGGATCTTGAAGATCAGCCCTTCTTTCTGCAGATCGCCCAGGGCCTGGCGCACGGTGATGCGGCTGACCTTGAACAGCGTGCCGAGCTCGCTTTCGGACGGCATCTGGCTGTCTTGCGGGTATTCGCCGTCGAGAATCCGGGCGCGCAGCACGTCGCGCAGTTGGGTGTGCAGCGGGACGCTGCCCAGGGAGAGAACGTTATCGGTCATCACGGGATCACTTGTCATAACGAGTTATGACGTGATCTTAGAGACGTTATGACAAGCTTGAGAAATATTGTTTGGGTATAACCTTAGATGCGCCTTCAGTGGCGCTTGAGGATCTGGTCCATGACCCAATCGGTCTTCAGTGCTTCGGCGGCGACTGCCGGGTGCCGGGACTCACCGCGAATCTGCGCGTTCATGCCGAGTACGTGATGCCACTGGATGTGTTCGTGATGGTCGATGATGAGGCTGAGCGACTCATCGGCATGCAACTCGACCGGATGCTCATCGAACACCGAAAAACCGATTCGCCCTTGGCTGCCGATGATCTCGACCCGATCCTCACGGCGATCTGCAACAAAGCTCCAGCACCCCATGCCTAACGCGCCCGAGGCGAATCGCCAACTGGCGCTGACCGCATCCTCCGCCGCGTACAACCCGGCCTGACGCGCCGTGAATCCGGCGACTTCAACGATATCGCCGAGCAGGTACTGGAACAGGTCAAAACCATGGCTGGCCAGATCCGCGAAGTACCCGCCCCCCGCCACCGCCGGATCGGTGCGCCAGTTGGTGCTGCCGTCCAGATCCTTCGGTGATGGCGCCTTGGTCAGCGTCCAGCTCAAGTGCCGCACTTCGCCAATGCGGCCCTGCTCCAACCACTGCCGAACCTGCTGGAAACGCGGCAACGAACGGCGGTAATAGGAGACGAACAGGTGCAGACCGGCATCGGCAAACACCTGCCGCATTTCGCGGCTTTGCCCGGCGTTGAGTGCCATGGGTTTTTCCACGCAGCAATGCTTGCCGGCGGCGGCGACTTTCAGGCTGTAGGCGTGGTGACTGTCGGGTGGCGTGGCGATGTACACCGCGTCCACTTCGGGGTCGTTGATCAGAGCATCGACATCGGTGTAAGTCCGGGCGATGCCGTGGCGCGTGGCGTAATCGGCCACGGCTTCGAGGCGTCGCCCCATCACCGCCACCAACGCCGAACCGGGGGCCTTGTAGAAGGCCGGCCCGCTCTTGCGTTCAGCGACACTGCCGCAACCGATCATGCCCCAGCGCACCACGTTCATTGCTCTTCCTTGTGTCTTAGCCGATGCGCAAGGCGCGCAGGTCGAGGTGGCCGTCCTTGAGCGGCGGGCACCAGTAGTAACCGCCGGTGATCGGCCGGCTGATGCGGTACAGACCGTCGGTGATGCCGTCTTCCAGACCGCTCATGCGGCGCAGTTGCGCTTCGAACGCATCGAGGGAGAAACCGAACGCCAGGAACATCAGGCCGGCGCGGTCGCCTTCGATCCACGGCATCGAACGGCGCACAACGAAGGCTTCCGGAGCGAAGCTTTCCTGGGCGGTGCGCTTGACGTGGGCGGACACCGGGGCGTCGTCGAGCTCTTCGTTGTCGCTCAGGCGACGGCCCATGATGTTGTCTTTGTCTTCGGCGGACAGTGCATGGAAACCCTTGAGGTCGTGCTGCCATTGCTGGATCGCGGCAAAGCTGCCACCCACCAGACCTTCGGCGCCTTCACTTTGCAGTGCGGCGGCGATGGCGGCTTCGTCGTGAGGGTTTTCGGTGCCGTCTTCATAACCGGTGAGGTCATGACCGTCCTTGTGACGGAAGGCTTCCTGCATCTGAACCAGACGCAGCGCCGGGGCCAGTGCGGCCTCAAGTGCGGTGCTGCGGTTGAGCAGCTCGCCACGGTCGACGCCGTGCAGCCAGACCCACAGGGCGTGCTGGGTCGACGGGTTTTCCACGCCGACACCGGTCAGCGCCGGGAAGCTGCGCAGGCCGTCGATGTTCACATTCAGGGCCTTGGCCAGGGATTCACCGAAACCGACCACCGCCGACTTGCTGTCCACCAGGTTCAGCAGGTTGTCGATCGCCTGCGGCAGTGCTTCCACCGATTCGAGGGCGAAAAACAGGTGACGTGCTTGCGGCGGAACAGGGGTGGCGAGGATGCCCGGCTGGTAGTAACTCATGTGAACTCCTTGGGAAAGAGCGCGGAGTTTAACTGTAGCCGGAGGGTTTGTGTGGGATCAGATGACGCACTCGTTGCGCCACGCACTCGGGCTCTTCCCCGTCCAGCGCTTGAATGCCCGGCGAAAACTGCGCACGTCGCTGTAGCCGACTTCTTCGGTGATGCGTTCGATGGGCATGTCGGGATTGGCCAGCAGACTCATGGTGCGCGCCTGGCGCACTTGCTCCAGCAGCGCTTCGAAGGTCAGCGAGTGCTCGGTCAGCCGCCGACGCAAGGTGCGGCTGCTCATGTTCAGGTCGCCAGCGATCTTTTCGATGTGGCTGCCCCGACTCAGGTCCCGGGCAATGGCGCGCTCCACGGCCTGGATCAGATCAAGTTTCTGGTGGACTTGCGCCGCTTCCAGCTCCAGCAGTGTGACCGCCTGACGCAGCGCCAGCGAATGATGATTGGGCAGGTTCACATCCAGCCACTGCACATCGATCAGCATGCGATTGTGCAGACAACCGAAGCGTACGTCCGGCCCCAAAAGCCGCCGGTATTCATCAACGTAATCCGGCGCCGCGTGCATGAACTCCACGGCAATCGGCTTGAACGTCTCGCCCACCAGCGCCCGGCCGTAGACCAAGAGGCTGGCGAAAAACTCTTCGACCGCAAACACCTGCACCTCGGCGAACGGCAAGCGGCATTCCACGTCCAGGTACACCTGCTCGCCCACGACATCGACACTGGAAACGACAATCCCGCCAGACGTGTGCTGATGACGAATTCCCAGTTCGAACGCATCGCGCAGGTTCTTGCACAGCGACAGCACATGCCCGAGCAGACCAAGGGTGCCGAGCACGTTCTGCGCACCAACCCACAAGCCGAGCCCCTGATTGGGCAAAGCCTTCAGCGCCCGCTGAATCATGGCCACGGCCTGGCGGTAGGAGATCCGCTGCGAAGGATCCTGCAGGTCTTCGAAAGTGAAACCGAGGCCACGGCACAGGCTTTCGGCCTCAATACCCTTGTTGGCAGCGACTTCGGCCAGGGTCTGCAGCAGAAACGGCGACACCAGCGCCAGTTCGAAGGTGGGGTCTTGGACTTTTACATTCATGGGGGCTGACATTCCGGATCACGCTGAATTGTTATTTTTGTAACCGGTTATGTCGAAGGAAGTTAGCACAGGGTTGGCGGACTGTCCGCAGAAGTCCCCTTCCGTGTCCGCCAATACCCTGCCCCGCTGTGCGCCAAGGGCTTATTTCTATAGTGGCCGGGCGTCCTGCGCGCCGGCGGTGCGCCCAAACACAATAATAATGAGGACGGACATGACCCCGAACCGCGCGACATTCCCTGTGCGACTGGCGCTGAGCCTGCTCGGCTGCGCCGTGACCCTGCCGGCGCTGGCCACCGAAGCCGGTGTCGACAACATCGGTACCGGCACCGACGGCTTCTTCATGCTGCCGCTGGAAGTCGACAGCCTTCCCGAGAACATGGTTGCCTTCAACCTCTACTACAACCACTACAAGGCGACCAAGCTCAACATCAGCTCGTTCGGCGGCAAAGTGCCGAATGTCGAAATCGAATCCACCGCCGTCATCCCGCGTATCGACTACCTGAGCCCGGTACGGGTGTTCGGCGGACGCCTCGCCGGTTACATCGCCCAGCCGTGGCTGAAGCAGGAAGTCTCGGTGTTCGGCCTGAGCGACACCCGCGAAGGCATGGGCGATACCACCATCGCGCCGATCATCCTGTGGGACATGGGCAAGAACCTGACCCTCGGCGCCGCTCTGGAAATCACCGTGCCCACCGGCGAATACAGCGTCGATCGCCTGGCTAACACCAGCAACAATTTCTACACCTACAAACCGCTGTTCTCCTTCACCTGGCTGCCGACGGACAAGACCGAAGTCTCGATGAAGACCACCTACAGCTTCAACGAGAAGAACAAGGACACCGACTACAAGTCCGGGCAGATCTTCCATTTCGATTACTCGGCCAGCTACAAGATCACCGACGACCTGATGCTCGGCGTCAACGGCTACTACCTCAAGCAGACCACCGACGACAAACAGTTCGGCCACACCGTGCAGTTCGCCGGTCAGGACGTTGATGACGGCGTACGCGGCCAAGTCTTCGCCATCGGCCCGGCGCTGCACTTCACCTTCCTCAAGTACGCCAGCGCGGAGATTCGCTGGGCCAAGGAATTCGACGTGGAGAACCGGCCGGAGGGGGAAATGTTGTGGGCGAAAGTGAGTATTCCGTATGCGTTCTGAGTGCATTTGTAGGAAGGCGCGCGCAGATTTGTAGGCTGGAAACCTGAAAAACAAAGAGGAGGAATAGGCCTACAGCGGCGGTCGAGATTGCCGGACAACGGAGAGAAACGTCCGGCAGATTTCAAAGGGGGTGTTTGCAGATACTGGATCCCGCAGCTTCATGGTTCTTCAAGGGCTCATGGAGTGCATCGTCTGCCAGTGACGACAATGGGCCAATCCCCCCTTAGACTGCTGAAATTGATCACGGAGATCACTATGAGCATATTGCATTCCCCGTTTTACTCTGACTTCGAATCCGAAGAAGAGGCAGAGAGCTACGATCGCTGGTTTCGTGCAGAGGTACAGGATGCACTGGATGATCCTAGTCCTGGTATTCCTCATGATGAAGTTATGGCAATGCTCGACCAGATGCTGGAAGAGATACGCAGGAAGCGCCGCGCTGCAGCTTGAATGGAGCAGCAAGTCCTCGCGTCAACTGGCTGACATCTTCAAATACATCGAGCAACACAATACCAATGCTTCAATTTCGCTAAGACACAAGGTGGGTGCAGCAGCACAGCGACTTTCATCAATACCTTATGGCTACCGACCTGGCCGAGTACCTGGCACTCGCGAAATGGTGATTCATCCGAACTATCTGCTGGTCTATCGAGTGAATGGCCACATCAAAATACTGAGGGTGCTTCACGCCCGACAAAAATACCCTTCAACTTCAGCAACATAAAAAAAGGGCGGCCAAATGGCCGCCCGAAGCGTACTACACGAGAGTCCTTTTACAACGTCAGTTGCCCCCGCTCCTCCTCGGTCAACTGCTGTTTCGCCTGTTCATCCAGCGCCCCGGCGCCCAGCACCTGCACCGGGCTGTTGGGGTTGTAGCCCGGTGCAGGTGCACGGCTGGCGCCATCGCGGGTCGGGGCCAGTTGTTCGTTGCCGAAGCTGAGTACCTGCACGGTGAACACCGAAGCCTGGTTCTGGCGCGAGGCGGCTTGCTGCTGACGGGCGACGTCTTCCGCCGCCTGGGTCGCCGACGACGCAGCCGAGCTGGCCGAGGTGATCGCCCCGGTGTTGACCGCCGAGACCACCGGCACACCGGTTGCCTTGCCCTGCACCGCAATGTTGGCGGCATTGACCACCGTCAGCGCGGCGATGTTGACGTTGCCCGAGACGCGAATCCCCGCCTCGCCCGCATCGATGGTGCCCAGCGGCGCGATCAGGTCGATGTCCCCGGGCGCCACTTCGGCAATCGGATTGAGCGTGGCGATACCGGCACCGGTGCTCGGCACTGATGGCGACAGGGTCACGTTGCCCCAGGTGTCGTACACGCGTTTCGGCGGTGTGTAGACCACGGTGGTTTTCGAGCCGCGACCGGCGTTGATGTCGCCCTCGGCGGACCAGCCGAGGATCGAGCCGCCAAACGTGGTCATGATCCGGCTCTGCCCCAGCAGAATGCTGCCCTGGGAGTAGAGCTGAATGTTGCCCGAGCCCTGAGTGATGATGCCCGCCGTGGACGGCGGCGCCGCGCCCTCGATGCCGAACACCTGACCACCGCCCGGCGTAAGCATCTGGATGTCGCCACCGAACAGCGTCTTGACCCCGGCGCCGCCATAAAGCGTGATATCACCGTCATAACGGATCGGGTTGCCGGACACATCGGTGGTCGGGAACAACGAGGCAATGGCATTGCGACCGCGCAGATAACTGCCTTTGCGTGGGCCATCGGCGTCGTTGTATTCCAGGCCGCCGGCACGCAGTTCGGCGAAGTACACCTGACGGGCGAAGATCGCCTGCTCGGTGCTCGGCAGGGCGGCGAAGAAGGCTTGCGCCTGTTCTGCGTTGCCGCTGAAGCCGTAGCCGAGGGTCAGCCAGCTCTGCAGTTCGTCGAGGTAGGTTTTGACCACCTTGCCCGGTTGACCACTGAGGGGCACATCAGGATTGGCAAGGTTCTGCGAGTTCAGGTAATGCGCAATGAACCGCGAATAATCCACGCCCTGCGCGCCCGCACCCGCCTGCATGACCACACTGGCGCCAGGCCGGTTATCCCCGGCCACTAGCGGCCCGATGCTGCTGATGCCGGCACGATCCTCCATCAGGATGTTGCGCCCGGCACTCATATCCAGCAGACCAGGACCGGCGATGTCGAAGCTGCTGTAGAGGATGTCGCGGCCGGCGGAAACCCGTGACACGTCATGCGCACTGTTGTGAATGAACAGGTTGCCCGAAGAACTGATGGCTTCGTTATTCCCCATTTCCTTCGGCGCCCTTGTCGGCTGGCCCAGATTGGCACCCGACGCCACGATATCGCGCCCCGCCAGCATCCATACCGGTGCTGCCGCTTCGTACCAGGTGCGCAGTGTGGTTGCAAAAGACAGGGTTTCGCCGCTGCGCACACCCACCAGATCACCGGACAATGCATAAAAACGAGCCGGTGCCTGTACGCCGCTCAATCCCGAGTAGGTGTCGGCACCAAAAGCGAACAATGGATAACGCGAGTTCAGACGCGGTGCTATGCCATCGTTGCTGTAGTTACTCGTTGTCGGCCTGCTGTCGGTGTATTGCGCATACCCCGTGAACGCAGGGGCAAACGGCGTTGCAATGGCCAACAGGCTGGCGCCGGACTGATTGATCGCGTAGCCACCGGCGTAGATCGAGTCACCGGCCAGCATTTCCAGTTGCCCCGCCCTTGAAGGCGCCAGCAAGAGTGAATAGTTCGTTGCGGCAGGCGTCCCGTTTTCACT
The DNA here is from genome assembly GCF_058808055.1 of Pseudomonas sp. GW821-FHT11G12. Lineage (NCBI taxonomy): Bacteria > Pseudomonadati > Pseudomonadota > Gammaproteobacteria > Pseudomonadales > Pseudomonadaceae > Pseudomonas > Pseudomonas sp. GW821-FHT11G12. Next base: position 803,436 of record NZ_JBXARH010000001.1, on the reverse strand, counting down.
GAACGTGGCCGAAGCACCGGCATAGATGGAACCTTGCCCTGCCACGGCACGCAAAATCGACGGATACACGAAGCGTCCGTCAGTGGGGGACGTGTTGAGATTCGGGACAGTCCCCTGCGAGTCGGTTTCGGCCAATTGGGTACTTGGCGTCAGGTTGCCCCCCGCCGAAAACAAGTCGATAGCCGTGTGATCGGTCCACAACGAGAAAGCCGACAAGCCGCCTCCTGCGTGAACAACACCGTTTGCATCCGTGAACGGCGTGGAGTTCTGCAGTTGGACCCGCCCAGGGTCGGCTGCGCCACCGAGGACCAGATCACCACGGGTGCTCAAGCGCATGCCCGAGTCGCCGGGTATCAGCACCAGCCCACCGGAAGCACTGCCCAGAGTCGAGGTAAACGGATCGAAAGCCCGGGTTTCGCGCGGGTCCTGATAGGTTGCGTAAGCACCATACTGCAGCTTGATCGCACCCGATGCGCCAGCCGACATTTGTGCCGCTCCGCGCAGGTTGATCAACGCACCCTGCAAATCGTGGCGTGGCGTGGCAGTACCGGTTTGCCCGGCACGTGCCTGCAATGACGGGTTCAGCATGCCGCCAATGCGAATGTCCATGTCGCCGCCACCGGTCAATTGCAGGCTGCCATCACTGCCCACTCGCCCGGTACTGCCCACTGCAACGATCAGACCCTGACTGCGTGGGTTGGTCACGCTGTCGCCCAGCGGCTTGAGCATACCGGCATCGCCTCCGGCTCGCAGGCTGACGTTGCCGCCGCCGAGTGCGCCGAAACCGGTAAAGCCCACCAGGTAAGGGGCGGTATCACTGCCCGCACCAGGCAGCGGCTGGGTAGCATAGCTGCCGAAGTTGATCCACCACGCCGTCGGCACATTGCTGTTGCCCGTGCCCTGACGCCAGAGCCAGTTGCCCACCGATGCGCTGGCCACCTGCTCTCGATAGACCGCCGTGTTGCTCGGCCCACGACGTCCGACCGCATCACCGGACACCGAGCCGCCGGCATTGATCGTCAGGTTGCCACCCAATGTCGGGTACCAGGCCTGATAAAGACTTTCGGTACCGCCATTGACCCATTTTTCGTAGTCCGCCCCTTTACTGCCCAACACCGAGTTGTCGTCGGTCAAACGTCCACGTGGCTGGTTATATCGCTGATCGATGTCGCTGGACTGAGTGCCGGCCGTGTACACACCGTAAGGTGAATCCATGCTCAGGTTGCCGGCCGCCAACAGATCGAGATCGCCGGTACCGGTGCGCAGCACGCTGAACATTTGCGAGTGAGTGGTGACAGCGATGCCACCCTTGTTCGGCATGCAGCCACCCGGATCGATGTCGCACCAGTACAGATCCTCTTCACTGATCGGTGTACCCGGCTCCTTGCCCAACCAGTTGCCTTCGGCCCACAGGAACTTGGCGGGAGCGACACAGTCCGCCGGATTTTCATCGCAGAAATGCAGATCGGCATCGGTCACGACCGAACCGGCCGGGCGGTTCTTGGAGTTGCCTTCAGCCCATTTGGTGTCGAGCTTTTTCTCGGTCACTTTCAACCCGTAATGGGTATCCGCCAGACGCAGATTGCCGTCAGCCGTCAGCGGCTTCAACGCACGGCTGTCGGCGGACTCAAGATCGGCGCCGGCCACTACGCGCATCGACCACGACGTGCTGCCCGGTGCCAGCATGCTCGCGATGGCCCAGTTGCTGCCCTGCTGCGTTGTGCTTGAGTAACCGCGCAGCTCAATGAATGCAGTGCCATCGGCAAGCACGACGTCGGTCATGGACGGAATCAGCGAGCCGCGCAACAACGCCAGCGGGCCGCGCAATTTAACGCCCACAGCGTTGTTATCCGCCCCGATCGCACGAGGCAGCGGCACATCTTTTGGCCAGAGCATGGCAAGCAGGCTGGTGGCATCGTTCAATCGAGTGCCAGCCCCCAGCCGACTGCCTGCCGGCAATGTCACGCGGTCATTGAGCAAGGTGCCGGCGGCGTACAACAGGTTGCCCGATGCATCATGCACGGCGCCTGACAATACCGTGCCGGCGCTGATCGTATAGGCGTTGACCAGAACGCCTTCGGTCGGCAGCAACGTACCGCCCGCCAGCGTGGCCGCTTGAATCGGCAAGTCGTAATTGAGCGTGGTGCCCGCCGGAAACAGAGTGCCTTCGGCCAGAGTCACGCCGCTGCCCGGTACAATCAGGTCGCCGCCAAACGGCTGGACACCCGGCAGCAGTTTCCAGCCGGCATCATCGACGGTTTCCAGGGGCTTGGCGAAACCGTCGTTGATGCTGCCGTAGATATCCAGATTGCCGCCGGCACGAATCACCAGGCTGCCGGACTCACCAGAGCCATAGACCGGCGTCTTCTGCGAGTTCGGGTTGAGGCTGGCGTAGCGGTAATGCGACAGGTCGATATCACCTTCTACCACCAGATCGCCATCGGCCGTCTTGCTGACGATCTCGACACCGGGTCGCAGATGGAACGCATCGGCGTAGGACGCATTGTTGAGCCCGGCGAGCTTGCGTTGCAGCAGATCATTGTTGGCCAGCGCCGCATCGATGAACGTGGTGTTGTCACCGTCGATACGAACGAACATGGCCTGATCGATCACCTGATACGGCCGGCCGCTGGCGGCCGGATCGACACCATCGCGGGCATCCGCGTAACGTCGCACGCCATTGAGGCCGATGGAGCGCGCCCCTTCAATGGTCAGCGTACCGCTGGCATCAATGGCGATATCACCGACGCCAAGCCGTGGCGCGTTCAACTCCAGCGTACCGCGCGGCATCCCGTCGTTTTGCCCTGGCAGCTTGCCATTGACTGCATCGGTGCCATGACGCAGATCGATCCGTGCACCGGAGGCCAGTGTGAGCAAGCCATCACCGGAATTGAGTTCGACCATGGCGCGGTTCGGCGCGTCGATGATCTTGCCGTAGCTGTCGACCCGCAACACACGACCATGGGCATCGAGCACGGCATTACCGGAGAGGGTCAGGCCGTTTTTGCCGGACAGGCGAATGCTGCCGACCCGCTCACCACTGGCATCGACACGACCGCCAATGGTGAGGCTGCCATTGTCCACCGCCACATTGACTTCGCCGGCCTTGAGCCCGTCGCCGATCAGCAGGTCACCCTGTTTGAACTGGAAGCTGCGACTGCCGAACACCTGCCCGGAGTTCAAGCGCTGATTGAGTGCGGCGAACTGTTCATTCAAATCGCCACCCAGCCGTTGCGCACGGATGTCCACACCGGCGGCCTTGTACGGCACCAGCGTACCGCCGGCATCGTAATAGCCGCTGCTGGCACCGAGGATTTCACCTTGCAGATCGACCTCCCCCGCATTCACCGCCAGTGCCACAGCACTGAGATTGCCGGCCTGATTGTTCTGCGCCGACAAGTCGATACGTGAGCCCGCCGCCTGGCGAATGTTGCCGTTGTGGCTATAGAGCGACACGTCTCCGCCCCAGCTGTATTTCTTCACGTCATTGAACGGCAAGGTGCGCCCGGCCAGATCCAGTTGCGCGTTGCCGGTCAGGCTCAGGTCGCCTTCTGCCTTGACCTGCAGCTTGCCGCTGGCCAGCACGATACGGCCGTCGAGTACGACGTTGCGCGCGTCAAGACTCAGCTCTGCGCCCAGCGCATCGGCCAATGCAGCGCCACCGGTACCGGTGAGCGTCAAATTGTTGCCCGCCTTCAATGCGTTGACCGATGCTGCTTCGCCCGTCAGCAACGGCGTCAGCAGCGTAAGGTTGCCGCCACTGTAGGTGTAGCCCTTGACCGGGTCATACGCGCCCTGTTCCTGGTACACCGACAGGCTGCCTTTGTGGTTGGCGGTAATGCGCTCACTGGCCGTGAGATTGACGTTGGCGAAACCCAACGCCAGGCGATCGTTCTGATCCAGTCCACTCGGTTGCGGACTTGGCCCATAGCACAATTCGATCCGCTGCGCCTGGATGTCGAGGGTCCCGTGACCGCTGCCGGCCCCGCCCTTGACCACTGCACCCGGCTCTTGCGGGGCACCATTCCAGATCAGGTTGGCGGTACGGATGGTTGCGACATCCCGGGCATCACCCTGTCCGTAGATCGCCGGTGTGGTCAGGATCAGGTTTTGCAAATTGCTGCGACCGGTTTGCGGGTCCAGCGTATCGAGCGAGACACTGCCAAAAAAGTTGAAGGCGTCACGGGCTGTCAGGCTCAAGGACTCCAGCGCCGGAGCACCGAATTGCGTATCGCCCCGCAGCAGACGATCAAGCACGTTCTGGCTCAGCGTGAGGCCGACTGGCACGCGCCCTTCTGCACCCGTCAGCGCCTGCGCATTACCGACATTGATCGCACCCACCGCAAGCCCCAGGTGGCGTGTGCCGAAACGCACCGCGTCGCTCAGCTCAAACTGATTGTCGGTCGCCGCGGTGATGCTGCCGTTGGAGTAAAGTATCGCCGGGTTGCTGCACGGCTCAAGCGAACAGCTGCCGATACGGATACTGCCCGCTCCATTGATACCCACGGCCTTCGCCGGTGCCAGCACGCTGTTCCAGCCATTGGAAACCAGCAGCAGGCTGGCATTGCCGGGGTCGTAGACAAACCCGTCGGTTGAATCGAACGGGGCGTCACCACGTCCCAGCGTGTTGATACCCGCGCCGGCCTCAAGGGTGATGGTGCCGTCGATCTTGCGAGTCCGCAGAACCACTTCCGGCGCAGAAAGCACGGCACCTTCGCGCACCGTGATGTTGTCGGAGCCGATGTTGTTGGCGAAGGTGACAATATTGCCCCCACTGCCGTAGTCCACCGTTGGCAAGGCGCCAATCGCCAGCCTCCCGGCATTCATTTGATTCAGGCTGTCGGCGTACAGAGAAATACCCGTGAAACCCTGTGTACGCTGTCGACCCGCACCCAACACCTCGATGGTGCCATCGACTGAACGCACAACGGCGGTACCCGCCACACCGCCCTCGGTCGGCTTGAACAGCACCTGTCCGTTGAAGTCCAGGGCAATGTCACGGTCCCCGCCACTGTTGAAACGCAGCTCCAGCAACTTGCCATCCATCGGCGCCAGCGCCCGTGACACGCCCAGGCGCGCCGCATCGTTTTTGATGAACTGGGTGAAGCCGGTTTCGTTGTATTGCGAATAACGCCGCAGTACATCGGCCGAGGTCAGAATCAGCGCGCTGGAGAGACTGTCGCGTACACCGCTGTTGGCGATCGACATCTGCCCGTTGCTGGTCCATGAACCGTTGCGCATCTGCAACGCAGCACCGGTCTGCCCGCCCATGACCTGACCGTTGACCTCGACGCGAAATGCACCGGGCAACAAGGCGAATGTCGACGGCAGCAAGGTATAAGTGCCGGCCGCCAGCCCCGGCACACCGGCGGCGATGGTAATTTGCTGGCCGATACGCGGATCGACCGCCCCCGCCTCGGCGAGCACCGGCGCATAAACACTCTGATTACCCGGCACGATGGCATAAACCGGATTGCTCGCCAGCCCCGGCAGGCTGAAGGTGCCGTCATTGGCATTGCGTACCAACGGGTTGAAACGCGCATCGGTCGAACCGCCACGGCCGGAGACAAAGCCTGCGCCACGCAAGTCGCCGCCACCCGAAAGATCAATCACGGCACCTGGCGCGACGTCGATGTATTGCGACAGCAGGGTCACTCCCGTCGAAGCGCCGACAATCCCTTTGAGCGCTACAGGGCTGCCGTTGTAGCGATAGTCGATGCCATCGGTTGTACCGCCGTAAGGCATGACCAACCCGGCAGCGCTGACGGACGTGAGACTGCCGGGCAATAGCTGGACTTCACGGGTCAGCACTGACTTGGTGTTCTCGCCCAGCATGATCGAACCGAGCGGCACCCGTAGCACACCACCTTGCTCGATGCGGCTGGCAGCGAGCGTCAGATTGCCGAACACCGAGTAAGGCAGCGCAGTCGGCGCCGCGCCGTTGGAGAGAATGCGCAGAGTACCTTCAGAGGGTGACGTCTCCTGCTGAAAACCGGCACGCACCCTGGCACTCGCCCCAGTCACCGGGTAGATCTGAGCCGCGCTGAGGCTCAAGTCACCCGCCGCCCAGAGTTCGGACTGTGTTCCAGTGGTGGAGGCAAGAAACCGCATGTCACCCGAACTGGCGAGAGAAACCTGGGCGAAGCCACGGCGACCAACCTGCCGGGCCGGGCCATTGAGTTGCGCAATCGAACCCGACGTACCGAATGACAGACTGTTGCCGATGTCCAGCAGGTTCGACGTGGCGACGAACTGCGCCGCCGACAGGTTCGGTGTCGGCGCATTCATGGCCCTTGGGCGGATGACGGCGTTGGAGCTGTAATAGACGCCCGTGCCCAGCATTCGCAGGTAAGGCGCAGACAGATTGATTCGCGCGGTGCCTTTCGAGTTTTCGGCCAGCGACACGGCGCCGGCATACAGGCTCAAGCTCTGATTCAGATGCAGGTCGACATCGCCGTCGAAGGAAATCAAGCCGTTGCTCAACAGGCCAAGATGATCGAAACCGCCTGTCATCAATGCATCGGCACTCAGCCGCGTGCGACCGTAGACCAACTGCCGGTCTGCCTCACCGGGCTCAAGATCCGCCGGCAACAACGGCTCGCCCTTACCCTGGCCGATGATCAGTTCCCTTGGCAGGCGTACCTCGTTGGTGGCCAGGTTGGGATTGTAGATCGGCGTTTCCAGTGCGATGTCCAGTCGACCACCGGCAGCACCTGCACCGCCCGCCGCCGCCCGCAGATCGCCGTCGATAAACAGGCCGTTGTAGGAACTCAGGGAAATCTTGCCGCCATCCGTGGCAACCGTGGTCGGCCCCTGACCGGCGATGTCCAGCACCGCCTGAGTGCCAGAAGCGTCAAGACGTGCACCGTTGCGCACGATGACATAAGCGTCGGCCGACGTGGCGGTGGCCTTCTTCGCATCGATTTCACCGCCGATGATGATGCTGCCACCCTTGCCGACCTGGCCGTAGACGCGTCCCAGTGCATCGACTGCCGTGGTCGCGCGACCGGCCACATCCAGCACGGCGCGTTCGCCAATCCAGATCGAACGGTTATGGGCTTGATTGGCGGCTTCCAGGGCATTCTCGGCCGGATCGCTCAAGCCGAACTGCTGCTGGCGAATATCAAGGGTGCCGCCCCACGCGTTCAGTTCGCCATTCACCGTGATCTGCCCCGGCCCGCGCAGACCGATCCGTTGCCCGGGATCGACGCTGATGCGTGAACCCGCGCCAAGCGTCAACGCGGACTTGAGCGGATCGATCAGGCCGGCCTCGCTCGATCCAGCCTGCAACGACAGGCTGGCGCCACCTCGTTGAGTCAACACAGCCTTGGTCGGGTTTTCCTGGAACAGCGTCGGCGTCCACAACTCCAGTGCCGTCTGCGGATCGACGCCGCTGACCTGTTTCGACGCCGCTTCAGCGAAACGATAGACCGGCATCGTGACGTCGAGCACGCTGTTGTCGGCGACCTCCAGGCCGTTCAAACCAATAATGCTGTACGCCGAGAAGCCCTTGCCGAACAGGTTCGGTGCCAGTTGCAAGGTGCGTTCGGCCAGCGTCTGGTCGGTCTGCCCGATCATGACCTTGTTGGCCTGTACCAGCAGCGTGCCGCCCCCGGTGACACCGTATCCGCGCACATCACCATCAAGGATGAGCTGTGTGTTACCTGGCGCGGCGTTGGCGCTGGACTCCAGCGTCACACTGCCACCCTTCCCGCCGCGAGTCTTGCCGTTCGCCAGCACAGCGGCGCCAGACGAAACATCCAGCAAGCTCCCGGCCTGGACGTCGATATCGCCACTGCTGCGGATCGAAATCAGGCCACCGTTCAAATACGCAAGGTGGCTGCCGTCATCCGGGTTGGTGCCCAGATTGCTCCACAGACCGCGCGTATCCAGCTGCACACCGTCAGCCACAGTGACGCGGGTTGCGTGCCCTGTCGCGGCAGAAATCTTCGTGTCAGCGACCTTGTTGAGCTGCAGCTGATTGAGCACGTTACCCAAACGCACACTGCCACCGCGGGCCGTGAGATCGGCATCGATCTGCACATCCGGCGCATATAGCGTGATGTCGCCGCCGGCATCGACCTTGAGCGCATCGTTAACGTCGATCAGGTCTTTGGCAGACACTTTCAGAGCGCCCAGCCTGAAACCGTTGAGTTGATCGGCATCGAGAAACAGTTTGCCTTTGCGCGCCTCGGACACTGAAGCGAGCAGATTCTGGTCATTGCCATCGGCCGGTTTCTCACCGCCAATACGTACCTGGTCGAACGTTGGATTGAGGCCGTACAACAGGCCGCCAGCGGAGGCGACATAGGCCGGGTCATAACTGCCGACGATCAGTTGCGCACGCCGCGCCACGGCTGTCTGAGACTGTTCATAACCGTCCAGTACAGCACGCGGTGTCTGGGTCTGGCGCTCACCTTGATACACCTCGCCGAGCATTTGCCCGTTGAGCACGGCGCTGCTGGTCGCAATCACCAGTTGCCCGGCATCGCGGCCCACGGTGTAGCCCGACTCGACACGTTTGGTCGGCGCGATCAGTGGGCTGTAGTAATAATTCGTCTGGCCCCAGCGCTTGCTGCTGTCCTCGTAGCCTTTGTACAAACCGCTGTAAAGAATATCTCCCGGCGCTCGAGAGATTTCATACAGACGCCCGTCGGCACCGCGCAGCCAGCTCTGGCGAATCTCGCCGCTCTGTACATCCAGCGTACCGCCGGACAGGTTGATCAACGAACCTTGCTCGGTGACCACATCATTGCCGGCGAAACTGACCCGGCCGCCTTGCGCCATCCACTCACCGATGCTGTGGTTCTGCGTGCCCAGATAGCCGCCGACTTCGAGCAAGCCGCCGGCGGTGTACCAGCGGTCCGTGGCATAGCCGTTGGTGCCGGCGGGGACATACACCAGTTCGCGCACATCGACCCACACGTCATTGCTGTTCAGCGCACCGTTCTCGCGGTTGACCGACGCATCACGCTGCTCGTTGCCCTGTACGTTGATTTTGATGTTGTTGGATTCCATCGCGACTTTTACGCCGATGGCGCCGGACACATCGATCATCGCGCCGTCACGCACCAGGCTGCGACGCCCTGCCGTCACGGCGACCTGACCGCCTGTGGCAAGCGTGATCGAGCCGTTCTGGAACTCGACGCTGCCGCCGCTCTGCACCTCGATACGCGACTGGTCGCCGCGCACCTTGTTGTTGGCGTTGACACCGGTCAGCGCGGCTTTGTGCTGACTGTCGAGTGCCGTCAGATCGCTGCTGTCGAGCATGATCGCCGTGGCGCTGCCCTGCCCCAGGGTGACGCTGCCGTTGGTGTCGGTGGCCGGGTTCAGCAAGTGGATGGTGCCGCGCGTTGCCACCGAAGTGCTGGCCAGCAGCACACCGTTTTGCTGCACCTCATGGCCGGTCAGGGTGATGTCGCCCGTGGCGGCCTGAATCAAACCGCTGTTGCTGACCTTGCCGGCACTGCTGCCAGCCTTGAAGCCCGGAACGACTTCACTGCCGAACGTCGTGGAGAAGCCGTTGCCTTCGGTGCCCGAGCCTTTGCGGATATAGAAACGATCGCCGGCGCCGAGCACGGTCTGGCCTTTGGCGGTGTTGATGCTGCCGTCGTTCTGCACCTCGTTGCCCAGCAGCAAGGCATAGCCGCCGGCATCGGTGGACGTCGCGGGCGCGTGGGTTGCAATCGCTGCGCCGCGCTCTACCAGTACCTTGCCGGCAGCGTCGGTAAAGGTCGGCTGACTGGCGTTGCTGTCGAAGTACAAGCCGCGGTCACGGAACTGGATGTCGGTGATATTGGCGGCAGCGGCCACCAGGTTACGCACGTTGACCTGGCTGCTGCCGCTGAACACGATGCCGTTGCGGTTGATCAGCATCACCGTGCCGTCGCCCTTTATCTGCCCCTGAATCTGACTGGCGCGGGCGCTCGGATCATTGACCCGGTTGAGCACTGCCCAATTCGATTGCTGGGCAAACTCGACTGTGGTGTTGCGGCCGACGTTGAAGGTTTCCCAGTTGAGAATCGCCTTGTCGGCGGTCTGTTCGATCTTCACCGTAGTCTTGCCATCGGCCTGGGACTGCTGCGGGCCTTTGGCATTCTGCCAACCCTGGGCAAGGCTGTTATCGACCTTCAACCCGCCCTCGCCCAGACCATCCGGCACAAACTGCACCGTACCCAACGCCGCCGAGCGCCCGGCAGCCTGAGCCGCTTGCTGCGCGGCAATCGCGGCCACGGTGTTGTTCAACGTCTGAATCGAACGTTGCAATTGCTGATTGGCTTTCTGTTGCTGCGCCAATGGCGGCGTCATTCCCGGTAACCCACCGGTGCCGGGCCTTGCAGCGGCGGCTTGCTGGGCGGCGCCCTTGGCGGCAAACCAGCCCGAGCTGAACGCCGTTTGCGCGTGCGCACTGCCTGCCACCAGACACAACGCCACCGCCTGAGCCAGCGGCTTGAGCAGCCACAATGCCGGGTCCATGGCATCACGCTTGAAAGACTGGACGTGGGTACGACGACGGGATGGGCGAGCGAGCATCACTACGAGATCCTTTTAAGAGCTGCAGGTCGGCAACCACCTGCTGTTAGGACATAGGCGGTTGGCAAGGGGCACGACCGAACGGATGTCACACAAACTTCATGTTGGGGGAGTAATTGCGCGCGGTTCCGGCAAAAAAAATGGCAGCCCCAAAAGGGGCTGCCATTCAAACCGCTGACTTGAAGTGAAACCTTACAGAGGACGGCCAACAGTGTTGCAGACGCTGGCGTTGTTGATGTCCAGGTTGTTGCCGGTGGAGTTGGTGATGAAGTTGGCGGTCACAGCGTTTTTCCAGTTGGTCGGAACCACGCTGAAGCCGTGAGCCACGGTCGCAACGGTGTTGCCTGGAACGCTGTAGTGAGTGGTCAGGAAGGCCTTCACGTCAGCAGCCACGGATGCATCCTTGTAGCACTGGCCGAAGATGAAGTTGGTGTAGGCAGCAATTGGGTAACCGGTGGCTGGGTTGGCAACAACCGGAGCCCACTGAGCTGGATCAGCCGGGTTGACTGGCAGTGTGGCCGAAGACAATGCGGTAGTGACGTTTGCGGTGGTCGGCTGAACACCGTTGACGCGCGAAACGACGGCATTGCTGTTGGCATTCACGCCATCCGGACCCACGTAGCCGATGGAACCGTCAACAGCGTTCACGGCAGCAGCGACGTCAGAGGTGTTAACCACGCCTACGAAAGTGGTTGGCAGTGGAGTGCCGGCTGGCTTCAGGGTGTTGGCGAACGTGGTGGTGACGGCGAACTTGGTTGGGCAAACCGCGTTCAGGTGGCGAGTGAGGATTTCCGAAGTGCCGCTGGAAGTGGAGCGATACACAACGCGAATCGGGGTGGCGTCAGAGTTGTTCAGCAGGTCGCCCCACTTGGTGGCAGTGCCCGAGAACACGTCGCACAGCTGAGCGCTGGTCAGGTTCAGAGCGGTCTGGCCGGTCTTTTTGTAAGGAATGGCAACCGAAGTGGCGACCGAAGGCAGTTGGATCAGCGGGCCGTAAGTGGTGCTGTAAGCGGTGTTGTAGTTACCGATTTCGGTAGCGCTGAGCACCGAGTCGCTGCCAGCGAAGTGAACCGTACCGGTGGTTTTGAACTGCGTCGAATCGTTGGTCAGGAACGCCACTTTACCCACGCCGCTGCCTGTGCCCAGGTAGCTGAAGTTGGCTGGCAGGATGCTGTTGGCAGAACCTTTGTACAGAGCGGCAGGCAGAGTCGCGCCACCACCGGTTACGTTGGCGGCCATGGCCTGGGCGGAAGCCAGGGCAGCGACGGTCAGGGAAGCTGCGATCAGAGTGCGCTTGAACATGAAGAATCTCCTTTTCAACGTTGGTTGTGAACACAGGTTTTCAGGGGACTTGCATGACACTGGGAGGACTCACCGCTGACCTTCGCAAGCGGGGTCCGTGGTTAAGTCGCACTGAGAAATTCGCAGTTTCCGGTGACAGATAAAGGAAAAAACCTCGGGAGGTGCAGGCTGATTTTCGAGGGATTTTCTCGGGTGTTCTGCTGGTTATCCGGAGTGTCTAAGACACGCTTTTCGAGGGAATCGGCCACAGCCCTTGAAGGGCCGTTGCAGATGACAGAAAGGAGAACCCGAGGATGCTGTTTTTGGCGCTCGGGTGAGATCCGGCGCCGGTAAAAAAAGTTGAGAAAACTACTGCACGAGTTGGTTGATCTCGATGATCGGCAGCAACACCGCCATCACAATCACCAAAACCACACCGCCCATCACCACGATCATCAACGGCTCCAGCAACGCGGTCATGCCCATCGCCCGGCGCTCGATATCACGAGACAGGGTTTGTGCCGCACGCTCAAGCATCGGTGGCAGCGCTCCGGTTTTCTCGCCGCTGGCGATCAGGTGAATCAGCACCGGCGGGAACACGTTCTCCACTTTCAGCGCTGCCGCCAGGTTGACGCCCTCGCGCACCTTGGCGGTGGCCTCATTGACGCTCAGGCTCAGACGATCATTCGACAGCGTCTGCCGCGCCGCTTCCAACGCGCGCAACAACGGCACCCCGGCGCCGCCGAGAATCGCCAGCGTGGACGCGAACCGTGCAGTGTTCAGCCCCAGCACAAACCGCCCGATCAGCGGCAACTTCAGCACACGATGATGCCAACTCAAGCGCGCCGCCGGATTGCGCAGATACAGGCGCCAGCTCCAGAACGCGCCGGCCATGACGCCGGCGCACAGCCAGCCCCACCCACGGATGAAATCACTGGCATTGAGCATCGCCAGCGTCAGCCCCGGCAGATCCTGCCGCGCCTGGGAAAACGCGCTGACCACCTGTGGCACCACGTAGCTGAGCAGGAAAATCACGATACCGATTGATACCAGCCCAACCACGCCCGGATAGATGAACGCGGTGAGAATCTTGCCGCGCAGGTTGTTGCGTTCCTCGATGTAATCCGCCAGCCGCTCCATCACCTGGGCCAGATCACCGGACTCCTCGCCCGCCGCAATCAGCGCCCGGTAAATCTCCGGAAAATCCCGTGGCCGCGCCGCCAGTGCTTCGGCCAGGCGCATGCCGCTGCGCACGTCGGCACGTACGGCACTGAGGGTGTGGGCGATGTGTTTTTTCTCGGCCTGTTCGACCGTGGCGCTCAGTGCAGCCTCCAGCGGCAGACTGGCACCGAGCAAGCTCGACAGTTGTCGGGTGGCCCACGCCAGATCGTTATCCGACAGCCTGGCGCTGAACAATCCACCGCCGCCATGCTGGGAGACGTTGCTTTCCTTCTCCACCGACAACGCCGTCAAGCCACGACCACGCAGCACACCAAACGCCGCGCCCTGACTGTCCGCCTCCAGATGCCCGGATTCGATCTTGCCGCTGGCATCGGCGGCCTCAAAACGATAGCGATTCATCAGGCGTCCCGTGTCACACGAAGGATTTCTTCAGGGGCCGTGGCACCGCTGTGAATCCAGCGTTCGCCGTCCTCACGCAGGCTGAACATCCCGGCCTTGCTCGCCGCAGCACGCAAGGCCTGCTCCCCTGCCCCTTGGTGAATCAGGGTGCGGATGTCGTCATCGATGCAGAACAATTCGTGAATGCCGGTTCGGCCGCTGTAACCGGTGTGATTGCACGCCGCACAACCGACCGGGCGCCAAGTACCGGGCGTGGCCGGATCTTCCTGTTTGCACTGACTGCACAGCCGTCGTACCAACCGCTGGGCCAGAACTCCGAGCATCGACGAGGCCAGCAGAAACGGCTCAACGCCCATGTCGACCAAGCGGTTGACCGCCGACACGGCATCGTTGGTGTGCAACGTCGCAAGCACCAGGTGACCGGTCAGCGAAGCCTGCACCGCGATCTGCGCGGTTTCGAGGTCGCGGATCTCGCCGATCATGATGATGTCCGGGTCCTGCCGCAAAATGGCACGTAGCGCGAGGGCAAATGTCATGTCGATCTTGGCGTTGACCTGAATCTGGCTGATGCCCGGCAAGTCGTATTCCACCGGGTCTTCCACGGTGAGGATGTTGCTGGTGCTCGCATCCAGTCGCGCCAGCGCCGCATACAAACTCGTCGTTTTGCCGCTACCAGTCGGGCCGGTGACCAGCACAATGCCGTGGGGCTGGCGGATCAGGTGATCGAGCTTGGCCAGCACCTGCGCGTCCATGCCCAGGGTTTCCAGATGCAAACGCCCGGCCTGCTTGTCCAGCAAACGCATCACCACCCGCTCGCCATGGCCGGTCGGCACGGTGGAAACACGAATGTCGATCGGCCGCCCCGCTACCCGCAACGCAATACGACCGTCCTGCGGCAAGCGTTTTTCAGCGATATCGAGCTGCGCCATGATCTTGATCCGCGACACCAGCGCACCGTGCAACGCCTTGCGCGGCGAGACCACGTCGCGCAGCGTACCGTCGACCCGGTAGCGCACCACCGAATGGGTTTCAAACGGTTCGATATGAATGTCGCTGGCCTCGTCCCGCGCCGCCTGGGTGAGCAAGGCGTTGATCATGCGGATCACCGGCGCGCCGTCCTGGGTGTCGAGCAGGTCGGTGATTTCCGGTATGTCCTGCATCAGGCGGTCGAGGTCGACTTCGTTTTCCGCCGCGCCAACCACCGCCGCCGCGCTGCCAGTGTCGGCGTAGGCTGTGGCGAGCAAGCCGTCGAGTTCGTCATCGCGCACCCGCTCAAGCTTCGCCGCGCCGAACTGCCGCCGCACCTCGCTGATCGACCAGCCCGGCGTCGACGGGCACACCGTCAGCACGCCGTCGCGCAGCAGAATCCGCTGCGCCTTGGCCCAGGCGTAAGGCAATGCGCTCATTGCAGCGGCACCGCTTTGATGGTCGCGCGCGGGCCCGTCCCCGGCAGCGACGCCGGCACGCCCTGCGCTGCGGTCGGCAATTGCGGCGCCTGCATGTCCGGCATCGCCCAGCTGCGCTCCGGTTGCAGACCGCCCTGAGCACGGCGCATGAAGTCGTAGCGGTTCAGCGTGATGCTGCGCCCCGCCGCGCTGTCGCGAATGATGTACGGGCGCAGGAACACCATCAGGTTGGTCTTGGTGATCGAGCGGCGTTCGTTGCGAAACAGCGCGCCAATCCCCGGAATCGTCGACAACCAAGGCACTGCGTCGTTGCTCTGGCTGTAGCCGTCCTGCAGCAGACCGCCGAGCACCATGATTTGGCCGTCATCGAGCAGGATGCTGGTATCGATCGCGCGTTTGCTGGTGACGATCCCCGCCGAGGTCGACGCTGCCGAAGCGCGCTCGTCGATGCTGCTGACTTCCTGATAGATGTCGAGCTTCACCGTGCCGCCCTCGGAAATCTGCGGCCGAACGTTGAGCTTCAAACCGACTTCTTCGCGGGTCACGGTCTGGAACGGGTTGTTGCTGGTGCCCCCGCCGCCGGTGACGTAGCTGCCGCTGACAAACGGGATGGTCTGGCCGACAAAAATGCTCGCCGCTTCGTTGTCCAGGGTCAGCAGGTTCGGCGTCGACAGCACGTTGGTGCCGCCCTTGCTCTTCAGGGCACGGGCCAGCACTTTCAGGTCGAGAATCTTGCCGATGCCGGGGATGTCAACGGTGCCGTTGACGTAGCCGAGGTTGAGCCCTTTGGGCAACACGTCGACACTGGTCTTGCCATTGACGTTGATCCCCGATCCGCCAAGGTTGGCGCCGCCGATCACGCCATTGCCGGCCAGATTGCCGGTCTGCCATTGCACGCCGAATTCGCTGGCATCGTCCTCGCCGACTTCGACGATCAGGCTCTCAATCACAACCTGGGCGCGGCGCTGGTCGAGCAGGTCGATGACTTCGCGCAGGTTGCGGTACAGCGGTTCCGGCGCGGAAATCAGCAAGGTGTTGGTGGTCGCGTCCGCCTGAATGGTCACACCGCCGGCGCTGAAGGCCACGTTCTGTTCACTGCTTTGCGCATTGCTGCTGCCACTGGTGGCGCTGCTGCCCTGGGCGTAACTGCCGCCGGTGCTGCCGTTGTTGGTGGTCGAGGTGCTGCCGTTGGTTTGCGTGCCGCTCTGGCCGTTCTGTCCACCGCTCGAGTTGGTGGAACTGCCCATGGCGCTGAGTACCGAACGCGCACTGTCGCTGGTGCCGCTGTCGCTTTCGCCAGTCAACAATCCGCGCAGCGCCTGAGCCAGTTTGCCGGCCTGGGCGTTGCGCAGATAAACCACGTGCAGGTTGCTCGGGTTGCTCTGGGCGTTGTCGAGTTTGTAGATCAGGTTGCGCGCCAGCTCCGTGCGCTCGGGGCTGCCGGCGCGGATGATGATGGTGTTGGAGCGTGGGTCGCCGATCACTGCGATTTTCTGCGTTGGATCATTGCCCGGCGCGTCGAGCAGATCGGCCACCATCGGCGCGATGTCGGCGGCGATGCCGTTCTGGATCTGCACCACGTCGGTGTCGATGGCGGTCGGGGTGTCGATGGTCTGGATCAACTGGGCGACCCGCGTCAGGTTCTCGGCGTAATCGGTGACGACGATAGTGTTGTTGCCCGGATAGGCGTTGATCGGGTTGTTCGGCGAGACGATCGGGCGCAGCACCGGGATCAGGTTCACCGCGTTCTCGTATTGCAGGCGGAACGTGCGGGTGAGCATGCCGTTGCCGGCCGGTTTGTCGGCGCTGTAGATCGGCCCGCCGAGCAACTTGGCGTCGGCCTCCGGCACCACCTGCGCCACGCCGCCGACGTCCACCACGCTGAAACCTTGCATGCGCAGCGCCGCCAGCAGCATGTCGTAGGCCTGATGCGCCGGCACCTGGCCTTCGGAGACCAGCGTCAAATTGCCCTTGACCCGAGGATCGACCAGAAACTGCTGGCCGGTGGAGCGCGACAACGCCCGCACCACCGCTTGAATATCCGCGTCGACAAAATTCAGCGTCACCGGTTGATCGCCCAACGGATTGGCCGGCAACGTCGTGCCCCGTGCCGACCCACCGCTGCGGGCGCGTTCGGTGATGTTGTGCAATTGCTTCGGCGCAGGTCTTGCCTGAGCCTGCGCGCGCTCGCGGTCGAGCACCGCGTCGCCACTGCGCTGGGTGTTGGCCAGCGGCCGGCCGAGTTCGCTGTCCACCAGCAGCGGCGGTTGATTCGGTGGCGTGGTGTTGCTGCACGCGCTCAATGCCATCAACAGCATCGGCAACGCCATGCGTTTGGACCCTGACCCCTTCATGAAGCTTCCTTAGCGCCCAGCGCCTGATCCATGCGTACGGTGCCCGACAGAGTGCCGGCCGTGTCATCGGTCGCGGCGTCGTCTGCGCGTTGCAGACGGGCCTCGACCACTTGCAGTGAAAAATTCCGGGGTTGGCTCAGCAGCCAGTCGAGCACGGCGTCGGCCGGTGCCGCATCGAAGGTCAACTGCCAACC
This sequence comes from Pseudomonas sp. GW821-FHT11G12, assembly GCF_058808055.1. Classification (NCBI taxonomy): domain Bacteria; kingdom Pseudomonadati; phylum Pseudomonadota; class Gammaproteobacteria; order Pseudomonadales; family Pseudomonadaceae; genus Pseudomonas; species Pseudomonas sp. GW821-FHT11G12. The sequence goes on along the minus strand of NZ_JBXARH010000001.1, from coordinate 786,087 downwards.
GGCGGACGCGGCGGCCAATTGGTAGTGGCCGCCCAGTCCGCTGGTTTGCAAGGTCTGTTGCAGCGATTGCTCCAGGTTCTGCCCGTCGGGGCGCACGCTGACGTCGCGCAACAGCACTTCCAGCGCTTCAGCCTGGGCGCGCAGTTTTGGCGTTTCGACTTGCGAGGCGGCGATCTTCTTCAGCGGCGGCTGAATCAACGCCACCCACACGAACAGCCCCAGCAACAGCGCCGCCATGCCGCCGACCATGCGTTTTTCCCGCAAGGCCAGCGGCTGCCAACGGGCCTGCAACTGAGCATTGAAGCGCTGCCAACCGGCGCGGTATTTCGCAAGCGATGGGCTATTCATCTTCGGCTCCGCTGCTGTCGTCGTTGTCGGTGGCGGCGGTCGCTTCGCCGGCCGGGCGCAGGACCCAGCCGTCGTCGTTCGGGCTGATGCTGATGCCGGCCTGGGCCAGCGTGCCTTGCCAGTCCTTGTCGTTGCCCGAACGCCGGGCCTCGGGCAGCAGGCTCAATTGCAACGCGCCGTCGACAAACTCCAGACGCTGTACCGTGCCGGCCATGGACGGCATGCCGCTGCCGGCCTGCAACACCAGTCGCGTGAAATCCTGACCCGGCGCATCCACCACGCCTTGCTGGCGAGCGGCGATTTGCTGACGGGCCTGTTGCAGCGGATTGAGGATCACCGGCAACTCGGGGAACGCCTGCTTCACCCGCTGCGCCATCTGCGCCTTGAGCTGCTGGCCCTGCGCGGCCTCGCGGGCGGCGTACAGGTTCAAACCGATCACCCACACCGCCAGTGCCAGCGCGCAACAACCGAGCGCCCTGCCCCAACCACGATGTTCGGTGCCCGGTTGCTGGAGGCCGCCGTGCAGGCCCCAGTTCGGCAACGGGCCGGCGTTGCGCTGCGTGTCGGCCAATGTCGATTGCACCGCCTCAGGCGCGCCGTCACCGATCCAATGCGCCGGCAGACCGGTTTCCAGCAGCCACGCTTCGTCGATCATCGGCTGCACCTGCGCCGCATTCGGGCCGTGGCGCAGCAACAGATGATCGTCGTGCAGGCAGCCGACCCCGCCCGCCATCACCGGCAAACTGTAAGCCGCCGGGTACAGGCCTTTGAGGTTCAAACCGAATTGCCCGAGGTGCTGCAAATCCTTGCGCGATACCCAGGCAATCTGCACCTGGCCGCTTTCATTACGAGAACTGTGGGCGATGTGCATCTCGGCGCTGTCGCCGAGCATCAAGGCCTGCGCCGCACACTGCACAGCCGCAGCGGTTTTGTTCGCAGGCAGCGGCGGCAAATCAATGCTCGCCAAGAGGCTGTCCGACGGGTGCAGAAAGCACACCAGCGGCTGTTTCGGCAGTGCATCGAGCCGCACGCGCTCCTGGCGCACGACCTGCCCCTGACGATCCAGCCAAGCACAATCCACTTCACTGTCGAGACTCAGCTCCGCCAGCGGCGGCAAACTCACGCGCAACTGGCTCATACGCCCACCCGCGACCAGATCACTTGCGGCAAGCGGTCTTCACTGCGATGCAACAACGCATCGAGGCTGACCCGCCGCTGATCACGGCGCGCCTGCCCGCGCAGGCGGAACCAGTCGCTGGTGATGCCGACCTTGACGCTGGTGATCTCCAGTTGCGGCAGTCGCAGGCGATTGACGAAATCCCCGCGATTGATGAACCAGCGCCCGGCGTCGCGCTCATTGATCAACGCCTGCGCCCGCTCCAGCGACAGCCCCGGCACATAAGCCGCCAGCACCGGCGCGGTGGCCGTGTTGCCGTTGAGCCAGGTGGTCGCCGGAATCACCGTCAGGTACGGCGCCAGTTTCGCCAACAGCGCATCATTGACCCCGTCGACACTGCGCAGATCGTCAAGCGTGCGCAGCATCGGCAAGGTCGGCGATTGCGGTTTGCGCGAAGCGGACGGCGACGTGGCGCGCCCGCTGTCGAACGTATTTTTCGCCACAGGCTTGTCCACCACTTGGGCATTCAACAGGTGCGGATAAGAGCCGATCACCCGCTGACTGATGCGCCGGCTCAAGCCGCTGCTGACGCCGATCAACTCGCACAAGCGTTCGAACGCCTGCACCTGGGCGTCATCGATCCGCTCGTTAGCCACCAGATTGCGCAGGTTGAACTTGCCCTGCTCGTCCTCCAGCCGCCCCTCGAAACCCTGAGTGTTCAAGCGCTGCGCCCAGGGTTGATCGAGCCGGGTCAACGGATCTCGCTGCCGCGCATCCCACAGCAATTGCCGGCTGATCTCCAACCCGCCGTGCAACAGCCAACGGCCCTGCACGCGCAGTTGCTCGGCTTCCAGCGCCCGGGTCGAAACGCTCTGGCGCGTCAGCATGCCGGCGGCGATCACCGCGACCACCGCCGCGATCAGCAGCGCACTGATGATCGCCATCCCCTGCTGGTTCGATTGGCTGTTCATGACCGGCCTTACAACTGCCAGGAACCGATGTCGGCATTCACGCCGTCGCCGTCAGGCTGGCCGTCGGCGCCGAGGGAAAAGATGTCGATCTCGCCGTTGGCACCGGGATTGAGGTACTGATAAGGACGACCCCACGGGTCATTCGGCAGGCGCTCCAGGTACGAGCGCCAGTTGGTGTTCTTGGCATCGGCCGGCCGCTCCACCAGCACCTTCAGGCCCTGGCTCTGGCTCGGGTAAGTGCCGTGATCGAGGCGATACAGCTTCAGCGCCTGCATCAACCCGCCAATGTCCTGCTTCGCCGCCGTGGCCCGCGCCTGATCCGGCCGGTCGAGCACCTTGGGCACCACCATCGCCGCCAGAATCCCGAGAATCACCACCACCACCATGATCTCGATCAGCGTGAAACCCTGCTGCCCACGGGGCATCCGGCTCGGTCGATTGGGCTGTTTGAATTGCGCGATATCCATCTCGTCATTCCCTGGCTTGATTCGATTCGACGCGCAGTGTTGCAAGAAGATATGTCAGGGATGTTGAAAATCCTCGGGTGTTTTCGTCGTCAAGCCGTCAAGCACGGGCGTTAGCGTCAAGGGCTGCCCGACTGCCCGAGCCCCCGATGCGCACCCCCTCCCCGCAAGCCGGATTCACCCTGATTGAAGTGCTCGTCGCGCTGGCGATCATCGCCGTCGCCATGTCCGCCGCCGTGCGCGTGGCGGGGTTGATGACGCAGAGCAGCGGGGTTTTGCGGGATCGCTCGATTGCGATGATTGCGGCGCAGGGTCGGATGGCTGAACTGCGGTTGGAGGGGCGATTGCCGATGGGGGTTAAGGCGGTGGAGTGTGATCAAGGGCGGTTGTTGTTGCGGTGTGAGCAGGTGATTGGGGGGGTGGAGAATGGGCGGTTGTTGAAGGTGGGGGTGCAAGTCTTTGATCGCAGCAAGGAGGCGCCGCCGCTGGCGAGGCTGGAGACGTTGTTGAGCAGGCCGCAGGAGTAAGGCCAGTGGCGATTTGCCTGTCTAATCGATTTCCTGAGAGCCTGTTTTCTGAAAGTATGTGGGACTACGTTTTCCGTGTCCTATCGACACCTTTTGGATCAGGACGAACCTCATGGATTTTGATCACAACCTGCCTCAGCCCGGTGACATCCTGCTATTGAGAGGAAAGAGCCTGTTTACCAAGCCGAATATGGTGATTCAATCGATCACACGGTTACAAATATCAAGCTATTCACATGTCGCCATTGTTACCGGGCAAAACATGATCATGGATGCAACGCCAGGCATTGGCATAACCATGCGGCAATGGGATGAGGTAAGTCATTCCTACGACGTCGCCAATTCGTTGTTGGTTAGGCATAGAACCGCTGACCCGTTGGCGACTGAGGATCTGGTTCGACGAGCAAATTACTACTACGGCCAGAAGTACAACCTAATTGCCTTTATAGGGAATGAACCGACATTTTCAGACAACAAAGGAATTGTATGTTCACAGTTCGTCGCGCAGGTATTCCAGGACTGCAATCTACGTTGCTCAGAAAAGCCATGCCGTAAAACTCTCCCAACAGATATCCATACCTTTGTCACGTCAAACCCAGAGTGGATTCAACGTCCGCTCTCTGAAGTCGAAATTGGACTAAGCCATTACACTGATGAGATCAGCCACTCCATGGCATATTCGACTCACCAGTTGGATAACTTTGTCGCCGCTTCTGTTAAGCAGGCATTTGATTTTAGCCGGATGTTTCATAAATTAACTGCGCACATAGCGGATCTGACAGACACGGTCAGCTTCAAGAATGGTAGTTTGATACCCGTTACCCTAAGGATGGCCACCTCCTCCAAGACCGACATTTCCATCGAACATCTCACTGCTTCATGGCGCCAATATTTTCTTGAGCCAAAAGCCAAGGCCACATTCCTTCATGAGGACGGTCCGGCTGCTGATAAGCAGATAACTGTCTTTATTAAAGTATGTGAAATTGCAAAGCAGCATAATAATGCAGCGGATGACGCATTGAATCAGCTGAAACTTTTAATAAGCACATTTGAAGAGCTAGCAAAGTCCCTGCCTCCCGACCCTACTGAAATCGAAATTCGCACCTGGATTGCTAACCATCATGAGTTCAGGAGAAATACACAGCATCAAATAGATATTCTGGACTGGATCTTCACCTCCAACCAAAACAATATTGATTTCGCCAAAAATTTTGATTTCCAGGCACTTATGGAGGAATACGGTAAAAATCCGAGACCCGACTACAAGGAAGCGCTAGATACACTCTCTATCATTACCAACTATTGTCTTCTTTGCGATTGCTGGATAAAGCAGCGCCCACACTATTCCCAAGTAATGAGCGCTCACGATGCTGCGGATGATCTGACGAAGCAGTAGATCCTCATTTTTTTGATAAGAATCGAAATAAAACCTCAGAGATCAGCGGAAACGCCGAGGAGATTGGTGGAGTAAAGCGCAAGGGCTGCGAGTAGTTGGCGACCTATAAACAATAGAAAGGGAACGGATCTATTGTCCAAAAAAATAGATCCGTCCACTTTTTTGAAATGAATCAGTCTCCTTTTCTCTTCGGATTCAAATCGAAGGCTGGGCAGAAAAACTTATTTATCGAGCTTTTTGGCAACCGCGATGGATATTGCGGTTGTGACCGCGACCATGCCGAGAGAGCTAACGGTCGACATGATCCCTTTCGTGCATTCAGGGCAAAGCTCATCATCATACAACTTGCCGTTCTTGACATAGTGATCGCAACCAGGCGCTCGACAGACGTACATCGTTTCCTTGCAGCTAGGGCATTTACATTTGTCTCGCCTAAGGGTGTTTTCCTCGATAACGGTCCCGTTTACTAGTTCTTGACAGTAGGGGCAAATTCCTTTCGCCTTGATGGCCATCGTCAATTCTTCCCATAGGTACTGACAGCGCCGCACGCTGTATTTGAACAATGGTTATTAAAAACTGTGAACTTGCTGCACAGGCCGCAGAGTTTCCCCTTCCCCCCTTTGCCTTCGTTGGCTGGCCGGCGGGCGACGAAGCCACATTGGCTGCATTCGCGCTTCATGTCGTTGCCATGGAACGTTAGGCGACTACATTGTGGACACATCTTCCCTGCCATCTTACGACCCCTGCGTGTGTATATATGTGTGTATCTAGGGTGCGGATCATATGGTGCCTATGCGCCACTATCAAGCATCGAAAGCTCAGCTCTGCAAGTAGATCTTTCAGGGTAATGTCCGGAAAGAGTGCCCGAAGGGAGGCGGCTGGCGTGCTTGCGGCGGGGTGTTTGATAACAAAGGGGACTGATTTATTTTATGGAAATATATCAGTCCCCTTTTTTGCGATTGAAGTGCTCATCGCGCTGGCGATCATCGCCGTCGCCATGTCCGCCGCCGTGCGGGTGGCGGGGTTGATGACGCAGAGCAGCGGGATATTGCGGGATCGCTCGATTGCGATGATTGCGGCGCAGAGTCGGATGGCTGAACTTCGGTTGGAGGGGCGGTTGCCGATGGGGGTTAAGGCGGTGGAGTGTGATCAGGGGCGGTTGTTGTTGCGGTGTGAGCAGGTGATTGGGGGGGCGGAGAATGGGCGGTTGCTCAAGGTTGGTGTGCAAGTCTTTGATCGGGGGCAGGAGCGGCCAGCGTTGGCTCGGATTGAGACGTTGCTCAGCAGGCCCGAGAATCCCTAGCCGTCCCGAGGACTCGGACCATTAAGGACACCTACTCCTACAAAAAACCTCTGTATTTCCCGTAATGCCAAAGCACCGCAGTCCCGCCGCATACAAAGTAGCCGACATGAAATGGACGCGTCGCCCAGAACCTGAGTCCTCTGGGAAGGCGTTCAACGGCGTCGATCAGCAACGGTTCCTGCCGTTGGATACTCTTGGAGGTAATCAACCGGCTGACCTCTGCCATTCGAAGAGTTCTCCAGTGAAAACTCCCACCTGAAGAACGCCAGTCCGTAATCAGGTATAGCCACTCGTCAAAGTGGTTTTCCAGCGCTTCGAGTTTTGTATAAACGGCGTAGAAAATCATTGCGCAGTTGATGATGCCCAGCAGGATCAGCGCTCCAAAGGCCCAGGCAAATGCTGATTGGGTGATTTCCATTATTCGGAATACTCGTAGATTTTTTGTCCTGAAAACTCACCACAGTCAGTCATCTTTTTTCTGTCTCAACGGCACGCTACCGACTCGCGATAGCCCTTTTATAGAGGACCGCCTCTCAACGGCGCTTACTCGAGCAGCCCTAGATATTCCGCCCAACCATACAAGGCCAGAATTCCCAGCAGAGAAAATGCATTCAATCGATATGGAATTTCGACCCACCGCCGCAAATTCAGCGGAAGGCGCCGGACATCTTCGAGGGCGTTCGGATTATCCAGCAACAGGCGCGAAGGACGTTTACGAAGCAGAGCAGTGATCAGATTGAGCCTGTACCTGCGCGCCCAAAAACCGGAACGTCCCTTCTGCGGGCAGTTATGGAGCAGATAACAATTTTCAAGGTGCGACTCGATTTCGGAAAGCTTGAAATACCCGACATAGATCATCACCAGAACGTTGGAAATGATCAGCACCAATAACCCAATGCCAGTGGCGGCGAACAGAAGTTTGATTTCAATCATTTGAGGTAGCTTCGTAAACGATCTCACCGAGGACATCGCCAATCTTAGATCCCGTATTACCTGCTACAGAAGCTGTCGCGCCGCTGATGACGAGGACGCAAATAACGCCGCCGATGCCTCGTGTTTTTAGTGCAACACCTGCGCAATACTCCATTGTGAGCGGTGCGGTATATGTGGTTGCCGCGACAGTTGTTCCAACGTTACCTGCCAGTTTGCTGCCTTCGATGAATTTAACCTTCTGGCATTCTTGATCAGTGCCGGTACGGCACACTTCGTTGATTCGTAGAGTTGCCGCCCCTGTTGCTAAACCAATTCCGACGTAACCTCCGATTTGCATGAACTTTGCCGCCCGCGCAACGCCAACGATGTTGGACGCATATCCCGGCAACTGAGTGGGGCCTCCCGCTTTATCCCAACGGTGAATGGTTCTTCGAGTCGACAAACCCAGTGCTCTCTTGAGCTTGGGGTGATCGGCAATTCCGGTTCCCTTGCGTACCAGCGACCCAAGGCCACTATCAAGCTTCGTCAAGATACGTTTGCGCTGTGCAAAAAAATCCGGCGAGCGAAGATGCCCGTACTGCCGATAGTGCTGCTGGTGCAGTTGTTCCATATCCTGCAAAGCTTTTTTCAGCCCATCCAGATGCTGCCCGATCATATAAGAGGCAACCCCCAGTGACCCCGCCGACACCTCCAGAAACGGCTCAATGACTTCGTGATGCTCAACCATGAACGAAGCCTCTTCATCCGAGAGATCTTTCAACGCCTCGTTCACCTTCTCCGCAGCGGCCATCATCTGTGCTTCTTCCCGCCGGCACATGTAGTTGCGAGAGTCGCTGAACAAGACCATTTGCCCAGGCTTGACCTGCGCACCGAGATGTCGATTGAGTGAGCGGAATTCGCGACGCAGTGAGTCGCCGGGCCTGATTTCGTACAACTCCCGTTCAAGCGCTTCGAGCGTTATGGGCTTCTGAACGATGTGAAAACCCGATTCAGTGGGTTGCGGCAAGGTGTAGGCGTGTTCCTCCACCAGGTGTTGTGCGGGAGGTGGCTCGGGTTTGGGGTTGAAGACGTTCCAGGAGGCACCGCCGTTGTCTGTAGCCATGCGTGGCTTCACCAGTGCCCACTCACCGTTACGCACAGCATCGATGAGTTTTCGCTCATTCGCGCCTTGCATGTAGTTCGAACGATGCAGGCCCATGGCGTTTAACAGGTCGTCGAATCCGGGCAGCTCGTCCGGGCGATTCAATGCCTGTCGGAAGTCTTCCATAGCTTGGTAGGAATCGAGGATTTGGTCGCGCTGGCCATGGAGTTCGCTTCGCGGGATGAGTCTGGTCACGTCCGTGTCCCGTTCTGAAAACGGGGGACTTTGGCGAACGGACTCAGGTTTGAATGCAGGATGGATCGGTGTTCGTTGTAGGGGAAATCCGGATTTCTAAACAAAGGGGACCGATATATTTTCTGGAAATAGATCAGCCCTTCTTTTTCCCCTGCCTTTCTAGTCTCCAGTGGTTGAATTACCGGTAGTTGCCAGGACGGCTATGCTTTCGCCTTCCTCGGCCGAAAACTCGTCAGCCGATGCAGTTATAGGAAGCAATGGAGTGCGGGATGAAAATCATCGCTTTTGTAGCTATCTATCTCGCAGGCGGAGTTGCCCTGTTTCCCTTCCTCGACCTATTGCGTCCGGTGGGTATTTCTCTCGACCATTTCTATTCGGAATTTTTCCTGAACTCCGGCGTTGACGTGGCACAACGGCTAAGCCTGAGCTTCATCTACGCAAGCGCGTTTCATATGGTGTGGTCTGCCTTGTTTTCTGAATCCGCAAAAAGCTGGGTGTACACGACCAACGTCATAGACCTCTGCTATCTCGCCTTACGGTGTTTGAGTGCTTTTTGCATCAGCCTGATGAGCCTCGGACTGGTTGGGAAAAGCACACATAAAGCGCCCTATACGGACTTTCATCAGTATTTTACTTTTCTGGTTATCTGCATGCTCGCGGGCGCTTGGGCGTGGGAGCTCAAGCACTTTTTGATAGCCGTCATTTATTACGCCGCAAGAAAAATCAAGGGAACGACTGAATGAAAGAGCGCCGACTTGGTTTCAGACAGGGAAAATGGCTTTGTTTTTTCACCTGTTTAACCACCCCAAAAATCCCCGTTTAAAAGACACCGCCCGTTACGTCCTCAAGGCTACAACGCCTTGCGTCATTGCCTACGACTACGCCAGAATCCGCCGGCTTGTGCGTCTAGGGTGCGGGTCTTATCGTTTCCGGGTCACTGAAAAACAGTGATCGGGTTTGGTAGCCCGCAGCGCTGACGCATCGCGTCACCTCATGCAGTTGCATTTATGCGACTGGATTTATGGTGGCCATGCTCAGGGCTTCTTCGGAAGCGCCGGTTCCAGTGCTCCGGTCTACCAACCTGCGTATGGTCGCCACCCCCTCGTTTGGTAGCGAGAGTGGTTGACTCCAATTCAATCAGTACTGGAGTTACATCAATGATCAAACCAACACCCAACCCACCAGAAACCGATCCGGTTTCACCCTACAAATTCCCCGACTCCCGAACCCTCAACGAAGCCGCCGAACGCGCCCTCGACCACTACCTCACCCCACAACAGCGCATCATGGGCAGCCACACCAAACACGACCCCATGTTCCTGGCCAACCCCGCCTACAACAGCGAATCCCTCCTCGCCAACGCCAGCGAATCCCTCGGCTCCGCCAGCGAAATGCTCAGCAACTTCGCCGCGATCCTGGAACCCGCCCACCGTAAGACAGCGCTGGGTATTGCTCAGGTGGTTATGGTTGCGGGGTTGGCAGTGAATCAGGCGTTGGATCATGTTGAGGTGAATACGTAAGCTGCTGATTGCTGTCGCTCAATAGCCGGAAAGAAAATGGCCGAGGTTGTCAGGTGTGACTGACAGCCTCGGCCAAATGAGCATTTCTATTTTTTGCGGCACATCTCGACGTCATCCTGAGTCTTCAAGTCTGTGTCGATTCCCAAGCGATACTTGCAGTAATCAATAATCCACCCCCGCTCCTCTGCTGTCAGGCGCTCTACATTCCTAATCTCTCCGTCGTTGGCGTGGATGTTGTAGAACTTCATCTGAATCGTGGGGTACTTTTTGATGAAGGCAATCGTCTCGACGCCCCCATTTCGAGGGTTCAGAGGGGGCTGATTTACTCTCAGAACAAATGTCATCCCCTTTTCCACTACTTCAAGCTACGTGCACTGATAGTGCACCTAAAAAAATCTCCACCCTCCTACTTTTTAGTCTTTACTGCCTATCAACTATAAATCGCACTTTTCGGCAATCTCTATTGTTCTACTCGCTCAGACGTCAAAGAGGCTCTCACGATGAGTACATGTGTCGATCATGGACAGTATAACGGGCCATCGTGTCCGTCTTGCGCACCTCAAGGCCAAATCCTGCGTGTCGTCAAGCTGCCAGAATATATGGAAGGGGCTATTGGGGCCGCACTGACTGCTTACAATCTTCCGGCTGCCTTGCGCGTTCGAGTGCTCGGGACGGTGGCTCCGCCAAGCGCCCACCCATCCATACTTGAACGCGGCCTGGTTCCCAAAAGCAAGATTGTGTCGCCCCCGACTGGACTGACGCCGAAGATTGCCGAATTCGTGAAAGATGCTGCGCGACGTGTTTACCTCGGTGGATTCGTGAGTTCTACGGTGTACTCAAACATGCAAATGCAATCCACGCTTAATCCTGACTGGGCCAAATTGGTGAAGAACGCCCGTTTCCAGTATGCGTTTTTGTTCGTTCCATCATTTAAAATACTGCGCACTCCTCTCGTCGCTATTGTTCCTGAGAATTTGTATATCAAGAATTTCATGAAGGACGATTTCTCGATCGTCAAAATTTTTGCCAAACGGTATTTTGGCTTTCAAAACAAGGTGCAAATTCCTGGAGCAGTGAAGAGTGTGGAGGGCTTTGAGCTTGCGCCAAAATACTTTGTCGCATCTACGCACTTTAGCCCAACGACAATCATGTCCGAAGCTATGCGTGGGCAGGCCTTAAATCCCATACGCTTCCTACGCGGACTGACCTTCGCCGGGATCGGCCCTGTCTTGATATACAGAGAATACTCGAGGCGCACAGAGGAAACGGAGTAGAAGCCACAAGCTCAACAGCATTCAAAGGGAACGTATATATTTCCTGAAAATATACCCGCTCCCTTTTTTGCACTGGCTCGACTGGAGACCTTGCTAAACCAACCGAAAACTGACTCAGAGCTTCTTCGAAAGCGCCGGTTCCAGTCCCCTTTGCTTGTTCAGTTAAGCAAACAAAGGAGCAAACAAAGGGGACTGATTTATTTTTTGGAAATAAATCAGTCCCCTTTTTCAGACCAATATGAATTTGCTCAAAGGATTACCCATATGGACATCGAAGCAGAACTCAGCTCCGTTTTTTCCCAAAGATCATCCGGACCATTTTTGTTTTTGGGGTCCGGCTTCTCCCGGCGATACATAGGACTTGAGGATTGGGAAGGGTTGCTCAGTCGATTTTGTTTGACCGGAAAACCCTACGCTTACTACAAAAGCAGTGCTAATAATGACACGCCTAAATCGGCTCAGCTAATAGCTGATGATTTTCACGACTTGTGGTGGAGTCATGACGACTATGGCAAAAAGAGAGAAGACTCGGCAAATCTAATTAACGATAGAACTTCACCACTCCGGCTAGAAATATGTGACTACCTACAGCACAAACACCTCGCTGAAATCTCCCCGGCCATATTAGAAGAAATCAATGCTCTGAAAGAGTGCGACGTCGATGGGATAATCACCACGAATTGGGATATGTTTACTGAGAGCCTATTTCCAGACCACACCGTATACATTGGACAAAAAGAGCTTTTGTTTTCCAACACCATGAACATTGGAGAAATCTATAAAGTCCATGGTTGCTGCAGCACACCGGAATCTCTGGTATTGACGGACTCCGACTACCACGACTACAACAATCGCAATGCGTATCTAGCCTCAAAATTAATCACTATATTTGTAGAGCACCCAGTTGTTTTTATAGGCCACTCGATCTCCGACACAAACATCAGAGAACTTCTAAAATCTATTTCTCTATGTATTGGCAGGGAAAATATTGACAAACTTAGAGACAATTTAATTTTCATTGATAGAAATGAGCCTCTTGGCGGGCCAACAATTGAAACTTCCTACCTTCAATTTGACTCCATTCAGATACCAGTCAAGGTTGTTAAAACAAAAAATTATACTCCCGTTTACGATGCCATTGCACAATTCGAACGCAAACTGCCAGCCCGGGTATTAAGATTTTGCAAAGAACGCGTTTACGAAATTGTCAAAGGGCAGAATCCCGACAAAAAAATTGCTGTCGTCGATTACGACCAAGTCCAAGACAAGAACGACATTGAGATTGTATTTGGACTTGGCGTTATAGGAAAGGTGGGTGAAACCGGCTACAAAGGGATTTCCATCGGAGATATTTTTGAAGACCTCATTTCAAACAACAAGAATTTTGACGCCAGAAAACTAGTTGATACAACCTTATCTCTACTTCCGAGCCAAACAAAATTTGTTCCCGTGTTTAAATATCTGAGAATGCTTGGCATTAATTCTAAAGCCGACTATGACAAATCAGGGCTAAAACTTGATCGACTCGCAAATCGAAAAGCAGAAGATTTCGCAACCGCAAGCGCACTCCAAACTGCGAGATACTCTAAAACACCTTTTGCGGAATTCCTTGCAACAGCAACAGAGTCTGAAATAGTTAGCATGACCCCACTGCTACCGCTCGCAGACCAAAAAATTCTAGGAGAATACCTTCACGCTAACTATGACCATCTAATCAGCTGCAACAACAGATACCATTTTCGTCGATTGATGGCATATTACGACTGGAAGCGTTATGGATTTTAAGAAACTCAAAGGTACTTTACACGAATGGATTTAATCCGGCCTGCGTGAGCCGAGGAATGCGTAACAAAGGGAACTGATCTATTTTCTCGAAATAATCAGTCCCCTTTTCACTTTTGACGATACGAGCGTACTAACGCGTGGATAGATGATCTGAGGTATGCAACTTGCTCGGAAAAGGCAGTCTTCGCTGAGGAGTTGCGCCTGATGTATCTAGGCCGCGATAGCAAACCGTATCTCGAATTGCACGGGCCGCGGCGTCTTCTGCTGCATCACCACAGCTCTTGGTGATACACGATCGCTATGGGCGACGTCGCGCACGCGAAGCTTGATTAAGTCGCAAGCCCGAAGCTTGCTGTCGATGGACAAATTGAAGAGTCCGAGATCACGGGTTCGTTCTGCTATTTGAAGCCTTACCCGGATAGCCCAGATATCTCTCAATTTGAGTGGAGCTTTCTGACCGACCAGTTTTCCTTTGTTCCAGGGCTGATCGCTGCGGGCAGCGATGATGTTCATGACATGTGCTCCACGTATAGAATGACAAGGATGGCTAACCAGAGTGAAGGTCGTTAGTCGGCCAGAAGAGAAGGGAGGAACTCGGCCTCAGTTCCCTGTTCAGAGAAAATTCCCCAATATGCTCAAAAAAGCCAATGGCTATTTATTGACATAAGAAATAATGATGCTTAGCTGTGAGTAATACGTGATTAACCCGAGGGAGCGCCATGGCCGAACAGGGAGTTGAAATCGCACAAATATCTTTTTTTCTCGCAAGAGAAAATAAAACAGCCGACTCAATATTTGATCAAAAAAAAGACGTTTTAAAAAATCTATCAGCAAGAGAGTTTACGTTCTCAATCAATGGCACAGATTGTCAATTTATATATTTTGAAACCTCGACGACAAAATCAAACCCACCATGGCTAAATTTCATCAACGAAAAACTTCCTTCAGGCGAGGGACTACTCTTTAGTGCAAAAAGCAAAAGCCCAAATGGGATTTTATTTTTAACCGTGAACGGTAGAGTTTTTGCTGCAACCTTTGGACGGAGTGCAGTAAGCTATCTTGATCGCGAGGCTTTCGAACCAGACTTTGGTATAAAAACAGCAATGAATATGTGTGGTAACGAAGAAATACGTCAGACAAAAAGTGAGAGCCACGCGATAACCCCAACACATATTGACAGGCAGGTGAATAAGCCGGTTGACTCCTTCGCTTTTGGACTCAGCGAAGCAGAAGACCTGCGGTATATTTCAGCCCATATGAAAGATCACAAAAATATAACCCTTCAAGGTCGGAATAATTTAACAATAAAAATTATCGGAAAAGAGAAGCTAAACTGGCAGACACTAGTCGAGTATTGTGAGGATTTTTTACTGGCTTATGCTAGCAAGGAGTACACCAAGTTATTTCCCAATTACAAGCATTTTGACGAGGCAACGGAAACAGAAAATAACGCACTAGACGAGCTTTTAATCACTCAGTTGCGCTTAAAAAACACGAGCAATATTAGTCTTGGCATTCCAGAAGTCCTAATCGATCCGGATTATGGCTTTACCTATTCGAACCATAAAAAAATCTCTGATAGGACTTATGCATACTTAGACATATGCCAAATTTTTGAACACATGGCATTTGACAAAATAACACCCGCAAAACTTAAATCAAAATTTATTTATGCATACTCATATGAAGAAGATCAGGTGTTAGGGTACAAAAGATGGCCCCTGTACAACTGCCTATCTTTCGAGCAGAGCCTAGGAAGTAAATATTTTGTATTAAGCGACGGAAAATGGCTTGAGGTAGATAATGACTTCTATACTGAAATAACCAACTTCACCAAAAATATACTCCATGAAGAGACAAGCGAGGAGATTTATAGAGGGATAGACATCAGTGATGACGTAAAAATGCAAAATAGAGAGAGCATATTTAACAAAAAAATATGTGCAATACGACCATCATGCGTACTATTTGATCAAGCAAAGCTTCAAATCGGCTCAGGTCGTAAAGACAAAGAATTTTGCGACATTCTAGATCTTACCAACGCTAGTTTTATTCGAATCATCCATTGCAAGCCATATAAAAACACCTGCTCAACAAACTACCTATTCTCACAGGCTCAATTCTACTGTCACGCATTTATTAACGATCAAACTTTCCTGAGCGAGATTAGGGCTCACATAGGCTTGTCCAACAGTACAAAAAAATCAGAATACTTAGATTATATAAAATCAGATATAGCAGACATACATGGCAAGGACTATGTTATTTGCCTTTGGCTGCTATATGATCAACGCTTGACTGCCCCCACTAAAACTGAAATACCACTAATGGCGCAATATGAGTTAAAACTGATGCATGAGCATTTGCGCAACATGTGTAAGTTTCGCGACGTCATAATAAGATTTATTCCAGTTATTAAGAAAAATTATGTCAAGGACATTTCCCATCAGTAAGAGACTGAAGGATTCGATCATTAGAAGTGACCGGAAGGTCGCTATTTACCGAATGCGGAGCCGCTATGAACTTCTGCTAGCCCGTTAGCGGTCGCTTCCGAGTGTCCGCTTATGGCCGAAAGCGTTCAAGGTCATCCCCGGCGATCCATTACTTTCCACCTGCCTGAAACGCCAACATCACGCTCCCTCTTTAAAGTTACGGCCTAACCAACCTAGGCATCTCCACCCCCTCCCCCAACCTCTCCACCCCCAACCGCACCCTCTCCCCACCCTGCTCAATCACCACCCCATCCCCCTCCACCGCCACCAACTTCACCCCAGGACTCACCCGTTCCCCCTGCAAAAAACTCCTCGGCGGTCCGTCGTTGAGGCTGAGTATCGCCACCGCCCCCCGACTCCCCGCCATCACGCCGCTGACCTTGATCTCCACCGGCGCCGTGCGGTTGGAAAACCACTGCAACGCGGGGTTATCGCTGCGTGCGGCGAGCAGTTGCGGCGTAGCAGCCGGGGTGTGGGATTCGGCGGTGGTCAGGAGCAGGGATGACCAGGTGGCGATGCCGACCAGGGCGGCCAGCAGTGCGGCGGCCTGGATGAGTTGGGGGGGTGAAAAGCGTGCGGTGAATCTCATGGGCTGAATCTCCTTTTAGTCCCGGTGACCAGACTACGCGGCAATTCTCACGGTTTTATTTCACACGCCTTACATGTTGGCCGTGCAGGATGGTTTTTTGGGACGGGGCTGGACGCAAGGGAGTGCGCATTCGATGAACCGGTGCAGGCAGCAGGGTTTTACGCTGATCGAGTTGATGGTGGTGCTGGTGATCATCGGCATCGCCAGTGCGGCGATCAGTCTGAGTATCAAGCCCGATCCGTTGCAGTTGCTGCGCAAGGACGCTGAGCGCGTGGCGCAGTTGCTGCAGATTGCCCAGGCCGAGGCCCGCGCCGATGGTCGGCCGATTGCGTGGTTGAGCGATGGCAAGGGGTTTCGGTTCAGTCGGCGCAGTGACAGTGGCAAGGGCTTTGATCATTTCGATCGGGACCCGCAGTTGCGGCCGCGTCCCTGGCAGAGTCCGAAGCTGGAGGTGCGGGTGGAGCCGAAGCAGAAAGTGGTGCTGAACGCGGAGTGGATCAATCCGCCGCTGCAGTTGACGCTGTCTGACGGGCTCAATCGGTTGAGTGTGCTGCGCGATGCTTCGGGCCGGATTAGCGTGCAATGAACAGACAACAAGGTTTTACGCTGATTGAGGTGATGGTCGCGATTCTGTTGATGGCGGTGGTCAGTCTGATTGCCTGGAAGGGGCTGGACAGTGTCACCCGCGCCGACAGCCATTTGCAGGCCAGTGGTGAGCAGAGCGACAGCCTGTTGCGGGCGTTGAATCAGATGCAGCGGGATGTGGAGATGCGCGCCGGGATCGAGCTGACGGAACCGAAGAAGGTCGGCACGGAGGATGAACCGGCGACGGCCCCGCCTGCGCTTACGGTGCGCAGCAGTGACAGCAAGGGGTTTCGACTGGACATCATTCGTAGTGCGGCGGATCAGCCGGGGGCTTTGCAGCGGGTGCGCTGGTGGCTCAAGGGGGACACGCTGTATCGCGCGGTGGCGCCGGCGCGCAGTCGGTATCCGTTGCCGGCGCCGACGGCTGGGGTGGCGGTTTTGGGTGAGGTCAGTGATTTGCAGGTGCGGGTTTGGGAGGCGGACAAGGGGTGGCGGCAGTTGAGTGGGAATCGACGGGAGGATCCGTTGGGGTTGGAGGTGCGGTTGACTCGGCAAACACCGCAAGGGCCGGAGAAGTACCGGCAGGTCATGGGGCCCTTGCAGTGATTAGCTGAGGACGACCACGCCGCCCGGCAACTCGGTGCATTTGACGCCGTAGGCATCGCGGATCAGTGCACCTACGCCGGCCAGTTGATCGAGGGAGAACCGCGCCTGCACCCGGCGCTGGCCGAGATCGCGATTCAGCAGCAACAACATCCCCGGGCGATAGCGGTTGATCTCATCAATCATCTGACTCAGGGTCGCACCGTTGAACACCAGCACTTGCTGACGCCAGTTCATCACCGCCGCCGTGTCGACGCTTTGCACCGTGCCAACCTGTTGCGCGTCATAGGTCAATTGCTGGCCCGGTTCCAGTCGCAGGCTGCGGCCTTCAACTTCCACTTCTACTGCGCCATCCAGGCAAGTCACACAGACCTGTTGATCGAGGTTGCGCAAGTTGAACCGTGCCCTGCTCGCCCGCAGCCAGCCGCCACCCGCCTGCATCGCCATCGGCAACCGCGCTGTCTGCACTTCGACTTCACCGCTGACCAGTTCAAAGCCCTGCACTCCCTCATCCACCGAACGCTGGTTGATGCGGGTCTGGGTGTTCAGTTCCAGGCTCAAGCCATCGGCCGGTTCGACGCGGCGTTGCTGGCCGACTTCGGTGATGTAATCCGCGCCGAGCCCGGAGAACCCGCCCGGGATCGTGCCGCGCACCAGCAGGAACGCTGCCGACGCAGCAATTGCGCCGCCGAGAAAGGCCCGGCGTCCAAACCGGCGTGGTGCCTGCGTCGCTTCGGCCGCCGGTTGCAGCAGGTGCCACAAGGCTTTGCACTCTTCGAAGGCGCGGGCGTGTTCGGGGCTTTGGGCGCACCACTGGCGCAGCGCTCGGGCGTCGGCGACCGTGGCGCGGCCGGAGGTCAGCAGGATCAGCCAGTCGCGGGCTTCGCTTTGCAGACGCTCGGCAGGCGTGGGCTCGGCAGGTGTCAGACGGAAGATGTTCAAACGCGCAGGTACTCGACGGGTTGATCGGGAGCTTCATTCACTAGACGGTTTTCCGGCCCCGCGACCGAACCGCTGAAACACTTTTCTTTCCAGTTTGGCCGCGCAGTGTCCGAGGGCAGCCTTGATTTCCTTCTCGACCATGCGTGTGGAGATGCCGAAACGCTGGGAGATTTCCAGGTGCGGCGCTTCTTCCAGTCGTGCGGCGATGAAGATTCGACGACGCCGGGCCGGCAGTTCGTAGAGGGCGCTGAGCAGCGACTGGATCTCCTTTTGGCCGCCGACCACACGCATCGGGTCGAGCGCTTCGTCGCTGACTTGCAGCAGTTCTTCGACTTCACTGCCGGTGAGCAGCCGCGCATCGGCCTGGCGGCGGTCGGCGGCGATGTTCAGGGCCATGCGATAGAGGTAGGCGTTGGGCCGCAGCAGGTTTGGCGGCGCTTCCATGCGGTCGACCCGCAGGTAGGTTTCGTGCAGCACGTCGTTGGCCAGGTCCTCCGAGCCGAGGCGGCGTCGCAGGCGCACCCGAAAGTCCTCGTAGGACGTCAGGAACAGCTGGACCATCGAACTTTGTCCGGCGTCTTTCATCCCCCGGAAACTCCTTCCCATTGTGTGCATTCCATGCGCTTTCCTGACGATTCGGGTAACAACAGCAAGGTGACTGGCTGGCGCAATGCGCCGGGTGTCGGCCGGTCGATCCTGAGCGTGTGAAAACTGTCTACCAGCGCTGCATCGCGCCGAACATCGCCGGTGGTGGTGACCAACCGGTTGTGCTGCACCACGCCGTCGCGGCCGATCCACAGCTGCAACACCGCGCGAAAACTGCCGGGCCGGGTCAGCGGCGAGCGGCACAGGTTGCGTTCAATCGCAGCCTGCACCGCCGTGGCGTAACTGCGGTTGACCGCTGCGCTGGCGGGGGTTGGTTTCTCCGCCGGCAATGGCACTTCCTCGACTTGCGCCACCTGCAAGGTGAACGCGTCGTCGCGGCTGTACTTGGCCATCAACCCGCTGCCGCCGAGCATCCGGCGCAACGCTTCGGCGGCGGTGAATTCGCCATCCACCGCCAACGAGCGGCGACCGCGACTCAACTGACTGTCGACCAGCACCGCCATGCCGGTGGCGCGGCTGAACTGATCGAGGGCGCGGGCCAGTTCCTGGGCCGGGATGTGCAGCGTCATGCGCATCGACGCCGGCACCGGGTCGGCGCTGGCACGGCTCAGAAACAAGCCAAGCAGCAGCCCCAGACAGAGCTGGCGCACGAGCGCTGAGCGCACAACATCCTCCCTGGCACGGCCTCGCTGCACGGCTGATGTATCCCTGAAAACCGTCATCCTGAGGGCTGTTTATGAATCTGGTGTGACGGCCACTGCAAAAAAACCATCACGGGATCAGTGCCGCCGTTGCACTAGACTCTTGAGCTAGAGCGGCCCCTTCGGGCCGGCCAGGAGGCCAGCATGAAATCACTGTGGACATTGGCGCTGAGCGGGCTGTTGTTGACGCTGTCAGGCAGCGTGCATGCCGAGCAGGCAGTGGGTTGCGTAGAGGTAACCGTCGGCGGTTACAAGGCGCCGAATTACGACTGCCTGAGCCAGCAGATGGGCAACAACCCCGACGGCGCGACGGCTGCGCAGAAGAATCAGGAAGCGATGAATGTGCCGGTCAACAAGCGTCCGCCGAATCAGGTGGGGCTGGCAACGCCGGCGGCTACCAGTACGCGGATGGGCAATACGTTTGGTACGTCGGTGAAACCGCAGCGGCCACCGAACTAGCTTTGATCGTTCCCACGCTCCTGCGTGGGAATGCAGCCCGTGACGCTCTGCGTCACTGGACGCGGAGCGTCCCCAGAGGCATTCCCACGCGGAGCATGGGAACGATCGAGGTCCGGAGTTCAGTCACTGGGAATCTGCCGAAAACTCACCGCCAGACGATTCCAGCTGTTGATGGTGCTGACGGCCATGGTCAGGTCCACCAGTTCCGTCTCGTTGAAATGCTCCCGCGCCTGCTGGTAAACATCGTCAGGCACCCGGCTATCCGCCAGCAGCGTCACCGCCTCGGTCCAGGCCAGCGCGGCCCGCTCGCGCAGGTTGAAGAAGCCGCTGTCGCGCCAGACCGCGATGGCGTACAGCCGTCGATCCGTCTCCCCTGCCCGCCGCGCTTCCACCGAATGCATGTCGGTGCAGAAGGCGCAGCCGTTGAGTTGCGAGGCGCGGATCTTGATCAGGTGCAGCAACGGCGCCTCAATGCTCAGGCTGCTGGTCAGCGCTTCCAGGGCAATCATCGCTTTCATGGCTTTGGGTGAAGCGCTGTAGTAATCCAGACGCGGGGACATGGGCGAGTCTCGGGCAGCAGAAGAGTGATTCCACGGTAAGCGCTGGTGCGCCAGGGTTACAGCCCCAATTCCACGGAAAACCGGCAGACCACTGATCCTTGACCAATTTCCGGTTTTTGCTCCACGCAACTTCTGCCCCGCGTGCATTCGGGAGTAATCTGGCGGGCGCACAATCCGCCTCATTCGCCCCCAGGAGCCCCGTCGGTATGGAACTTCATGTCGTGATCAACGGCCGCAAGGATCTGGCCGGTCAGTTGTATCAGCAACTGCGCGGCGCCATTGAATCCGGGCGTCTGGCCGCCGGCACGCAGTTGCCGCCGAGCCGCTTGCTCGCCGAGCAACTGGGGATTTCGCGCAAGACCATTTCCGACACTTACGCGCAGCTGACTTACGAAAACTTCCTCACCGGGGTGATCGGCAAAGGCACTTACGTCAACGCTCGCGCCACGCCGGTGCAGCGCAAGCAAAGTCATTCCGAGCTGGCCAGTTCCGAGGTGATCGAGAGCTGGTGCAACCTGCCGGTGTTCTTGCGCCATCCGACGCTGGAAGGCTCGCTGCGCTACGACTTCATCGGCGGTGCCACCAGCAAGGGCCAGTTCCCCCACGATGACTGGCGCCGCTGTGTCTCTCACGCCATGCGGCAAATGGCCGGCTCCAAAGGTTTTTACAGCGTGGCGGAAGGCTTGCCGGCGCTGCGCAATGCGATTGCCCGGCACATTGCGTTCTCTCGAGGCGTGAACTGTCAGGACGAAGACATCGTGGTGTGCAACGGCGCGCAACAGGCGCTGGACCTGATCGCCCGGGTGCTGCTGCGTCCCGGCAGTCTGGTGGCGATGGAAGATCCGGGTTATCCGCCGGCGCGGCTGCTGTTCGGCACTCACGGCGCCACCGTGGTCGGGGTGCCGGTGGATGCGGAAGGGATTCAGGTGCAGCACATTCCCGACGGCACGCGGTTGATCTATGTAACGCCGTCGCACCAGTTCCCGCTGGGCATGTCGATGAGTCAGGCGCGGCGCGAGGCGTTGCTGGCCCGGGCCTACGAGCTCGGCGCGATCATCATCGAGGACGACTATGACAGCGAGTTCCGCTACGAGGGCCGACCGACGGATTCGCTGCACAACCTCGATCAGCGCGGCATCGTGGCTTACGTCGGCACCTTCTCCAAGACCCTGCTGCCGGAGCTGCGGCTCGGTTACGCGATTCTGCCGCCAGCGATCCTCGAAGCGGTGATCCGTGCCAAGCAGCTCACCGATCTGCACGCTTCCACCCTGCCGCAATGGGCGCTGGCCAAGTTCATCGCCGAGGGCTGCCTGCTCAAGCACATTCGCCGCTGCCACACCATTTACGCCCAGCGCCGCGAGCGGATCCTGGCGCGCATGGCCACCGACCTCGCGCCGTGGCTGGAGGCTGTGCCGGCGAGCGCGGGCTTTCATATGGCGGTGTTCTGCCGGATGCCGATCGACTTGCCGCTGGTGATCGAACTGGCGAAAAAGGTCGAAGTCGGGCTGTACGCCATCGACGGCTTCTATTACCAGCAGCCGGCCAGAAGCGGAATGTACTTCGGCTTCGGCGCCATCGAGACGCTGGACATCGATATCGCGCTGGATCGCCTGCGCGACATTCTGCAACAGGTCGCCTGATAGATTGGTCTAACGGATTACCCGCCGATTGGTTATTGGTGATCCGGGGGTGCAGGCCTATTCTGCACAGGCGTTATCCCTCAATGAGCAGGATTCGTCCGGCCTGATTCAGGAGTGTGAGCAATGTCCAACGAAGTGATCAACACCGTACAGGTGCAGGCTGCTGCCGGCCGCTCCGAGGAGCTGGGCAAGCAGTTGCAGAAGATCGTCGAAACCCTGCGCGAAACACCGGGCTGCGATTCCTATATGGTCGACCGCTGCCCCGACGACAGCCACCGCTGGACGGTCAGTGCCCATTGGCAGTCGGAAGCGGCGATGCAGGCGCATTTCAACCGGCCTGAGGCGCAGGGGTTTATCGATCTGATCGACAGTCGGCTGGCCAACAGCGTCGATTTCAACTCGTTTCCTATCGTTTGAAACTCAAGAAAATTGCAGCCTTCGGCAGCCTCGGGGAAACCCGCGGCGCTGCCGAAGGCTGTGGTTTTTCTGGTGTGCGGGGAATCCGGATTGGTCACCCGATCTTCCCGAATATTGGCCGTTTGATTAGACCGGCACGCGGACTACTGTGAAGACCGACTCCCCCACTTCACAGGTGACCCACCATGAAACTCCTGCACTGCTTCGCCGCCGCGCTTGCCCTGAGCATCTCCGTTCCAGTTCTGGCCCACGATGCCTCCGAGAAAATCTCGGTCTTGCAGGACCAGATGCTGAAAAATGTCCCGGGCAAAAAAGCCATGATGATTGAAGTCGACTACAAACCCGGCCAGTCCTCCATCGCCCACAAACACGACGGCACGGCCATGGCCTATGTACTCGAAGGCGAAGTGACTTCCCAGGTCAAGGGTGAAGAGGCAATCACCTACAAGAAAGGCCAGTTCTGGTACGAGCCGGCCGGTTCCGAACATCTGGTGTCGAAAAACGCCAGCAAAACCAAGCCAGCCAAGTTGCTGGTGTTCATGGTGCTGTCGCCGGACGAGCAAGTGCTGATCCCATTGAAAAACTGATGGTTGTTTAACCAGCCATAAATAAAAGGCGCAAATCGTTGATTGGCGCCTTTTTTATTTCCCGCGGCAATTAATCAAAAACGCTTACAGCCAATAAAACTATTGCATGACAGTCATTCAGCAAATTGTCAGGTTGTTTTCAGTTTCGCGGGAGTAGTCTGAGGCAACTGTCGCCGGTTCCATTTAATCAACCCCGACACCTCTGACTTTCCGACTGAAGTTGCTTCACGGGAGACTCACCATGAAACTTGCCTTTGCCAGTACCTTGGCGATATCAGTTTTAGCGTTGTCCGCCTGTTCCGTTCCCACCGCTCCAAAAGCGGTTTCTTCCCTCGACACGCTGTTCACCCAACCGGTCGGCCGCAGCAGCGCCGCCCAGGTCAAAAGCGGTCCCGGTGTCTCGCTGGGCGTCGTCTACAGCCCGAGCACCCAGACCAACCGCGAATACCTGCGCGACTATCAGGCCAACGCCGGCACCGGTTTCGGCCAGGGTTTATTGGTGCAGCCGATCCATGACGCCTACGTCGCCACTTCAAAACCGGACATGGCCGTGGACTGGGTGAAAGCCTCGCTGCAACGCCAGTTCGGCTCGGTCACGGTGTACCCGGACATGCAGAGCGTGCGTGCGGCCAACCCGGATGTGGTGGCGATCGTCGACACTCACAGCCAGTTGATTACCTCGCGCAGTTCGGACATCAAGGCGGATGTGAGTGCGGACTTTTATGACGGGAAGTTGAACTACATCGGGACGGCCAAGGGGTCCGAGGCGAAAGAGTTGACGCCGGTCTGGGCGGACTTCAAGCGTTCGGAGGAGATTGTCGCGGATATAAATCAGCAGCAGGAAGTTCAGGTTCGCGCGTTGCAGAAGTTTGACCAGTCGCTCAGTAATTTGTTGACTGGGTCGGCAGGTAAAGTGTCGATGCTTGATAGTAAACAACTACATAAGTTGCAGTGACTGTCAGGCCGCAGCCCTCACCCTAGCCCTCTCCCGGAGGGAGAGGGAACTGATCGAGGTGTTTGTTAGAGTTACGCCGACGTGAAATACCGAGTCGAACTCAAGTTTCAAAAAACACACAAATCGGCTCCCTTTCCCCCTCGCCCCCCCTGGGGGAGAGGGCTGGGGTGAGGGGGAACGGTTTAAGCTACACCACCGCAATACCGCCAAGCACAGGCAAAAAAAAGCCCCCGCATCTCACAATGCAGGGGCTTTTTCATTCAACGGCTACTCAAGCAAGCTCAAGCTCCGCAGTCGCCGCAGCAGGCACAACGGCCTGACCGCTCAGCGCCACGTCGTTCAGCTCGCGGTTGGCCACCGCGTACATGGCGTAGTCGGTGCCGCTGGCGGCACGGATTTCCACCAGCATGGCGCGCCAGCGCTGGATCATCGCGTCGTGTTGCGCCATCCACAGCGCGAGACGCTCTTCCACGTCCAGGTTGCCGCCGCCCGCTTGCAGAACGGCGATGGTGATCGCGCGTTGCTGCCAGTCGACGTCGTCGCGGAACGCTTCACGGGCCAGGGCCTGCCAGTTGTTTTCAACCGGCAAGGCGCTGATCTGCGAAATGTACCAGGTGATGTCCAGCGCGCTGCCCACGGCGAAGTACGCCTTGGCCACTTCGGCTGGGTCCTGACCGGTCACGTCGGCAGCCTCGATGATCGGCAGCAGCGTGTAGAGGTGGGTAGTCCCTGCCACCATACGCGCCAGCAGTTCCGGTACACCGGCTGCGACGTAAGCCTGATAACGCGCCTGCCAGTTTTCGCGGATTTCGCCGCTCAGCAGTTCGTCCAGCTTCAGACCCAGCTCCTTCAGGTGCGGACCGAAATGCGCGACGTCACGGGCAGCGTTCTGCTCGTTGCGACGGGCACGCAGGAACCAGCGCGTAGCGCGACGGCCCAGACGCATCAGCTCGTCCATCAGCTCCAGTTGCACGTCAGCGGAGACCTGATAGTCCAGCGCTTCGATCTGACGGAACCAGTGCGGGAGGTGGAAGATGTCACGCACGATCACGTAAGCGCCAGCCACGTTCGCCGGGGTCATGCCGGTGGACTCTTTGAGTCGCTGAACGAAGGTGATGCCCATGTGGTTGACCAGATCGTTGGCGATCTGGGTGCTGACGATTTCGCGCTTCAGACGGTGACGGCGCATGGCTTCGGCGAACTTGCTGACCAGGGTCGGCGGGAACGCGGTTTCCATGTCGCGGGTCAGGTAATCGTCGTCCGGCACCAGGGAGCCCAGCAACTGCTCCTTGAGGTCGATCTTGCTGTACGAGATCAGCACCGACAGTTCAGGACGGGTCAGACCGTGGCCTTCGGCAACGCGTTCAGCCAGTTGCTCTTCGGTCGGCAGGAACTCGATGGCACGATCCAGCTTGCCACGGCCTTCCAGGTCGCTCATCAGACGCTTGTACTCGGCGATGCGCGCATAAGCGCGACGGGCCGCCAGGGACAGGGCCTGAGTCTGCTTGTAGTTGTTGCCCAGCACCAGACCACCGACTTCGTCGGTCATGCTCGCCAGCAACTGGTCGCGTTGCTTGCCGGTCATGTCGCCAGCCTGAACCACTTCGTTCAGCAGGATCTTGATGTTCACTTCGTGGTCGGAGCAGTCCACGCCACCGGCGTTGTCGATGAAGTCGGTGTTGGAACCGCCACCATTGAGACCGAATTCCACACGACCCAGTTGGGTCATGCCGAGGTTACCGCCCTCGCCCACGACTTTGCAGCGCAGTTCGTTGCCGTTCACGCGCAGCGCATCGTTGGCCTTGTCGCCGACATCGGCGTGGCTTTCGGTGCTGGCTTTCACGTAAGTACCGATACCGCCGTTCCACAGCAGATCCACCGGCGCCTTGAGCAAGGCGTTCAGCAGTTCGGTCGGGGTCAGCTTGTCGGCCTTGATGTCGAAGCGTTCCTGCATCTGCGGGGAGATGGCAATGCTCTTCGCGCTGCGCGAGAAGATACCGCCGCCTTCGGACATGATGCTGGTGTCGTAGTCGGACCATGCCGAACGCGGCAGGTCGAACATGCGCTGACGCTCGACGAAGCTGGTGGCCGGGTTCGGGTTCGGGTCGATGAAGATGTGCATGTGGTTGAACGCAGCAACCAGTTGCAGCTTGTCGGACATCAGCAAGCCGTTGCCGAACACGTCACCGGCCATGTCGCCCACGCCGACCACAGTGATGCTGTCTTCCTGGACATTGATGCCGCGCTCGCGGAAGTGGCGCTGTACGCCAACCCACGCGCCCTTGGCGGTGATGCCCATTTTCTTGTGGTCGTAACCGGCCGAACCACCGGACGCGAACGCGTCACCCAGCCAGAAGCCGTAGTCGATGGCGATGCCGTTGGCGATGTCAGAGAAGGTTGCAGTGCCCTTGTCCGCCGCGACCACCAGGTACGGGTCATCGTCGTCATGACGCACGACGTTGGCCGGCGGTACCAGTTTGCCGTCCTTCAGGTTGTCGGTGATGTCCAACAGACCCGAGATGAAGATGCGGTAGCAGGCGATACCCTCGGCCGCGATCTCGTCACGGCTGCCGCCCAGTGGCAGGCGACGCGGCAGGAAGCCGCCCTTCGCACCCACCGGCACGATGACCGAGTTCTTCACTTGCTGGGCTTTTACCAGGCCGAGGACTTCGGTACGGAAGTCTTCTTCACGGTCGGACCAGCGCAGGCCGCCACGAGCGACGTTGCCGAAGCGCAGGTGCACGCCTTCGACGCGTGGCGAGTAAACGAAGATTTCGAACTTCGGAACAGGCTTCGGCAGCTCAGGGATCAAGTGCGGGTTGAACTTGAAGCTGAAGTACGACTTGTTCTGACCGTTGGCGTCGGTCTGGTAGAAGTTGGTACGCAGGGTCGCTTTGATCAGGTCCAGGTAACGACGCAGGATGCGGTCTTCGTTGAGGACTTGAACGTCGTCCAGCGCGGTCAGGATCGCTTGTTCCAGACGCAGTTGCTTGTCGTCCAGATCATCGCTGCCCAGCTTGCGTGCCAGGTAGAAACGGGTTTTGAACAACCGGGTCAGTTCGCGAGCGATGTCGGTGTGGTTGTTCAGGGTGCTGGCGATGTAGCCGAGGTCGAAGCCCAGACGGATCTGCTTCAGGTAGCGAGCGTAGGCACGCAGCAGCGCGACGTCGCGCCATGGCAGGCCGGCGGTCAGCACCAGACGGTTGAACGCATCGTTTTCGGCGTCGCCGCGCACGATGTGGACGAACGCGTCCTGCAGGGTGTCATTGAGCTGCTGGATGTCCAGGTCCATGCCTTCAGCGGCAGTGAACGCGAAGTCGTGGATCCAGAACTCGCGGCCGTTGTTGTGACGCAGGCGATACGGGAACTCGCCCAGCACGCGCAGGCCGAGGTTTTCCAGGATCGGCAGCACGTCGGACAGTGCCAGCGGGGTATCGGCGTGATACAGCTTGCAGTGCAGCTCGCGCGGGCCGGAAGCCAGCGGCTGGTAGAAGCTCATGGCCAGCGGCTTCTTCTCGCTCAGGTTGAGCAGGTGCTGCATGTCGACCACGGCCGAGTGCGCAGCGAAACGCTCGCGGTAGCCGGCCGGGAAGCCTTTCGGGAAATCGGCCAGCACGTTGGTGCCGTTGGCTTCGCCGAAGGTTTCAACGGTCAGGGCGGCGTAGTCGTCCTGCCAGCTGCGGCAGGCCTGGATCACTTCGTTTTCCAGTTGCAGCGGGTCGATGTCGATGCGGTTTTTCGGGTCTACGCGCAGGATCAGTTGCACGCGGGCCAGCACGGACTCGGAGAAGAAGGTCCAGAACTCGCAGTCGGTCGCCTTCAGGCGCTCCATCAGCACTTGCTGGATTTTCTGACGGACTTCGGTGGAGTAGATGTCGCGCGGCACGTAGGCCAGGCAGTAGCAGAAACGACCGTACGGGTCTTTGCGCAGGAACACGCGGATCTTGTTGCGTTCCTGGATCTGCACGATCGACATCACGGTGCTGAACAGTTCGTCGACCGGGGTCTGGAACAGGTCGTCACGCGGCAACACTTCCAGAACCTGTGCCAGTTCCTTGCCCAGGTGAGCCTTGGACTGGAAGCCGGAACGGCGCTCGATTTCTTCGACCTTGCGGCGGATGTACGGGATGACACGTACGCTTTCGCCATACACCGACGAGGTGTACAGGCCCATGAAGCGGTGTTCCTTGATGACTTTGCCGTCGGCATCGATTTCGCGGATCGACACGTAGTCCGGGTAAGCCGGACGGTGGACGCGGCTCGGGTGCGCAGCCTTGGCAAACGACAGCAGCGTCGGTTCGCGCAGGTAGTTCACGGCGTAGTCTTCGATGTGACGGTCTTCGTTGGTCAGACCGGTGCGCAGCATCCGGGTCAGGCCGAGGAAGGAGTTCTGGTCGTATTCGATATGGCCGCCATCGGCCTGATCGACAACGGTGAACTCTTCGTAGCCGAGGAAGGTGAAGTGGTTGCCCACCAGCCATTCCAGGAAGCTCTTGATTTCGGTCTTCTCGTCGGCTTCGACGGCGAATGCGCTGTTATCGAGCTTGGTGAGGATTTCCTGCACCTTGGCCTTCATCGGCTCGAAATCGGCAACCGCGACGCGGACTTCACCCAGGACCTGTTCCAGTTCCTTGGTCAGCACATTCAGTTCGGCCGCGTTGGCGCAGCGGTCGATTTCCAGGTACATCAGCGATTCGTGTTGTACGCCTTCGCCGGTCGAACCTTTAGGCAGGATTTCCAGCAATTCGCCCTTGCTGCCACGACGCACGCTGAGCACGGTGGTCTGCAGGGTATGGATGCTGTAGCCGCGGCGGTTCAGCTCGGTACGCACCGAGTCCACCAGGAATGGCAGGTCGTGGTGCAGCACTTCGACCGCGGTGTGGGTCGACTGCCAGCCGTGACGTTCGTAATCGGGGTTGTAGACGCGCACTTGCGGTTGCGCGTGATCGAAGCGCTCAAGCAGGCGCCACGCAGAAAGAGTACAGCCAGCGAGGTCGGAGAGGCGACGTTGAGTCAGCTCGTCCAGGGAAATGATGCCGAAGAATTGTTCAGAGAACAGCGCCACTTGTGGCAGTGCCTGTTCACTGATGTGCTGCGCCAGTGCCGCTTGCAGTTGGTGCTGGAAGTCGGCTTTGCTGGCTGCGGTGAAGAACGCCATCTGTGGTACTCCGCTTGGGCTTGTTATTGATGGAAAGCGTCGCGTACAAAACCCCTTTCGGGGCGTTCTGTCGCCCTGTTCCTGAATCTCGGGCAGAGGAAACAGGGTGACAGGTGGGTGAAGCTGGACGAGACACTCAGGTCACATTCACCTTCCATGAATGGGCATCTGCAAAAACGACTGTCCGGGCTGCCGACAATGTCTTTACGGGTGCTCATCCGTTGCGCAGCTTAATGGGTGCGACAATGTGTCTGCTTGCGGTGCTGCGACATATTCGGTCATTGGCACGTAAACCAAGGCAGGCGCATCGGTAAACACTAGCATTCATGGGGCAGAACGCCGGTCTGAATCCCCGGTTTTACGGTACATGCGTGCCAGAAATGACCATTGACCTGCGTCGCGTTCACGACACATCCTCTGACACTCAGGCGAGCAGAAATTCCCGAGGGCTGGCAGAATCGCGCTTTATTGCGACCACCGAGCCCGCCGAGGCAGGAATTTCCCATGCAAATGACCACCGCCCTTTTGATCGTCAACCCGTGCGACGACGAAGAAGACAACATGGCCATGCTCTGCTGCCACAGCGACAAGGGCGACATGTTTCTGATGAGCCGCTATCCGGACGAGGATGAGCTGGAGATCACGCTGGATGGCGAGCCGTCCACCCTCGATGGCGTGAAAGTCACCTTGACCAAGACCCTGCTGAAAATCGAAATCGCGGCGGCGGATGCCGATGCGTTGAATGGCGATGATGTGCTGGAAATCACCTACAACCCGGACATGGTGGATCTGGCCGAGGTCGAGGAAACCCTGAAGAACATTCTTGACGGTACTGGCACCTTTATCAGCCAGATTTGATGGCGTCTGGGCCGGCCCTTTCGCCTGCGAAAGGGCCTCAAAGAACACCGCATCTCCCCCGCCCTACAAAATTCCAACAATTGCCCCGGTCATTTCCCGCACTTTGCGCAAAATGCCGTTAGTCGCCACCCCCTGCGATGGATTAAAGTAACGCCCCCAGCCCCGGCGTTATCCGAACGCCTGTGGCCACCCTTTCCAGGAACAGTCATCGATGGAACATCGTGAAGCGCTGCTGGCGCTGCGAACCTTTCTTTCAACGCAGATTCTCGGCCAGGAAAAACTCATCGAGCGCTTGCTCATCGCCCTGCTCGCCGACGGCCACATGCTGGTCGAAGGCGCTCCGGGTCTGGCCAAGACCAAAGCGATCAAAGAGCTCGCCGAGGGCATCGAAGCCCAGTTCCATCGCATTCAGTTCACCCCGGACCTGCTGCCCGCCGACATCACCGGTACCGAGATCTATCGCCCGGAAACCGGCAGTTTCGTGTTCCAGCAAGGCCCGATCTTCCACAACCTGGTGCTGGCGGACGAAATCAACCGTGCCCCGGCCAAGGTCCAGTCGGCCTTGCTTGAAGCGATGGCCGAACGTCAGGTCAGTGTCGGGCGCAGCACCTATGAGCTGTCGCCGCTGTTCCTGGTGATGGCCACGCAGAACCCGATCGAGCAGGAAGGCACCTACCCGCTGCCCGAAGCGCAGCTCGACCGGTTCCTGATGCACGTAAAAATCGGTTTTCCGGACGCTGCCGTCGAACGCCGAATCCTGCAACAGGCCCGGGGCGAAGCCCTGAACGGCGAAACCAAGCCAGAACGTCGGGTCAGCCAGCAGGCGATCTTCGCCGCACGCAAGGAAATCCTCGGTCTGTACATGGCGGACGCCGTAGAGGAATACCTCGTGCAACTGGTCATGGCCACGCGCAACCCGGCCAAGTTCGACCCGGAAATGGCCGAATGGATTGCCTACGGCGCCAGCCCCCGTGGCTCGATCGCCCTCGACCGCTGTGCCCGCGCTCACGCCTGGCTGGCCGGTCGCGACTTCGTCAGCCCGGAAGACATCCAGGCGGTGCTGTTCGACGTATTGCGTCACCGCATCATTCTGTCGTTCGAGGCCGAAGCCGCCGGTATCGACCAGGATCGGGTGGTGCAACGGATTCTCGACGTCGTAGCCGTCGCTTGACCCCGATGAACGCCTCTCTGCCGTCCGAACCGGGTATTCGCGTCAGCCTCGCCGAGCTGATCGAGATGCGTCACCGCGTGCGCGAAGTGCAGCTGTTTTCCACGCCGAGCCAGCGCAGCCCGCTGATCGGCCTGCACCACTCGAAATTTCGTGGCCGTGGCGTGGACTTCGATCAGGTGCGGGTCTATCAGGCCGGCGACGACGTGCGCACCATCGACTGGCGCGTGACCGCGCGGACTCAGGAGCCGCACACCAAGCTGTTCCATGAAGAGCGCGAGCGGCCGATTTTCATCATGGTCGAGCAAAGCACGCGGTTGTTCTTCGGTTCCGGGCTGATGTTCAAATCAGTGCTCGCGGCGCAGGCGGCGGCGCTGATCGGCTGGGCCGCGCTGGGCCACAACGACCGGGTAGGCGGGCTGGTGTTCGGCGACAACGAGCATTACGAAATCAAGCCGCGCCGCAGCAAGCAGAGCCTGCTGCAACTGCTCAACCGGCTGGTGAAGGTCAATCAGTCGCTGCACAGCGAGCGGGAGCCGGATCGCGATGCGTTTGGCGTGGCGTTGCGCCGGGCTCGTGAAGTGCTGCGCCCTGGCAGTCTAGTGATCGTGATCTGTGACGAGCGCGCACTGACCGACAGTGCCGAGCAGCAATTGAGCCTGCTGTCGCGTCATTGCGACCTGCTGATGCTGCCGCTGTCCGATCCGCTGGATCACGCCCTGCCCGCTGCCGGGCTGCTGAGATTCGCTGAACGCGGCGCACAACTGGAACTCGACACCCTCAACTTCGACCTGCGCCAGACCTATCGCGCCCAGGCCGAAGCACGCATCGCCCGCTGGGAACTGCTCGCGCAGAAACTGCGGGTGTTGCTGATGCCGTTGAGCACCCAAAGCGAAATGGTCGAGCAGATGCGCGAGTTCCTCAACCCGCAGCGCCCGGGGAAGGTTCGATGAACGGCCTCGAACAACTGCAACCGCTGATTTCCCCGCCACCGATTGCCTTCTGGCCGCCGGCGCCGGGCTGGTGGTTGCTGCTTCTGTTGCTGCCGCTGATCGGCATCGTGCTGTGGCGTCTGCGCCGTTTCATTCCGATCAAGAAGAAACCCATCGTGCGCGCTGAATTGCCGCTCGACCCGGTGCGCATCGCCGCACTCGCCGAGCTGGCGCAAATGGTCAAGCCTTACGACGGCGCCCCGGCCGGCGCGTGGCTGCAACAACTCAACGGCCTGCTCAAACGCCTGTGCCGCAACCACTATCCCTACAGCCAGAGTCACACTCTCAACGGGCGCAAATGGCTGGCGTTTCTCGACAACCGCTGCCCTGCCGCTGGCCTGACTCGCTGGATGGTGCTTGTCGAGGGCGCGTACAAACCCGAGTGCAAACTGGACGACAAGGCCATCGCCGGCCTGACGCAAGCCGTCGACACCTGGATCCGCAAGCATGTTTGAGTTCGCCTGGCCGTGGATCTTTGTGCTGTTGCCACTGCCGTGGCTGATGCGCCTTGTGCTGCCTGTCGCCGACAGTGGCGAGCCGGCGTTGAAGGTGAGTTTCCTCGGTGACCTGGAAGGCCTCGCACGCCGCCGTGCCCGCGCCAATCTGCCCGCCTGGCGCCAGCAGGCACCCTTCATGCTGTTGTGGCTGTTTCTGCTGATCGCTGCCGCCCGCCCGCAATGGCTGGGCGAACCGTTGCCGATTGCCGCCAGCGGTCGTGATCTGCTGGTGGCGGTGGACGTGTCCGGCTCGATGGACTTCCCCGACATGCAATGGAACGACGAGGACGTCAGTCGCCTGTCGCTGGTTCAGCATTTGCTCGGCGACTTCCTGGAAAGCCGCGATGGCGACCGGGTCGGTTTGATCCTGTTCGGCAGCCAGGCTTACCTGCAAGCACCGCTGACGTTTGACCGACGCACCGTGCGCGTGTGGCTCGACGAAGCGCGGATCGGCATCGCCGGCAAGAACACCGCCATTGGCGACGCCATCGGTCTGGCGCTGAAACGTCTGCGCATGCGCCCGGCACAGAGCCGTGTGTTGATTCTGGTCACCGACGGCGCCAACAACGGCGGCGAAATCGATCCGCTGACCGCCGCAAAACTGGCCGCCAACGAAGGCGTGAAAATCTATCCGATCGGTATCGGTGCCGACCCCGAAGAAAGCGGCGCCACGGCACTGCTCGGCGGCAATCCGACCCTCGACCTCGACGAGCCGGCACTCAAGGCGATTGCCGACGCTACCGGCGGCCGCTACTTCCGCGCCCGTGACGGCAAAGAACTGCAAGCGATCAAGGACACCCTCGACCAACTGGAACCCGTGGCTCAGCAACCGACCCAGGCACGCCCGGCCCAGGCGTTGTATCAATGGCCTCTGGCGCTGGCGTTGCTGTTGAGCATGTTGCTGGTCACCCGCGAGTTGTGGCCGGACAACCCGTTGCAACGGCTGTTCACCAAGGAGCTGTATCTGCAAAGCCCCCTGCCTGACTGGCGCGCGCGCCTCAAGCGTTTGCGTCTGCGGAGGCGCCGATGATCGCCCTCTGGCCGCACTGGTTCCGTCCGTGGTGGTTGCTGCTGTTGCCGCTGCTCGGCTGGCTGATCTGGCAGCTCTGGCACCGGCAGAAACGCGCCGGACGCTGGCAGATGATTCTGCCGCCAGCGTTCCATGCCGCATTGCTCAGTGGCGGCAGCGGTCGCGACAGCAAACTGCCGTGGGTTGCGTTGGGCGTTGCGTGGTTGCTGACGATCCTGGCGCTGCTCGGGCCGAGCTGGGAGCGCGTCGAACAGACCAGCCAGAAACCGGCGGATCCGCTAGTAGTTGTGCTGGAGCTGACCCCGGAAATGCTCGCCACCGACTCGCCGCCCACGCGTCTGGAGCAAGCCCGGCGCAAGCTGTTCGATCTGTTGAAGGCGCGCAGCGATGCGCAGACCGCCATTGTGGTTTACGCGGGCAGCGCTCATACATTGGTGCCGCTGTCGGATGACCTGGCGACCAGCCGCAATCTGCTCGACGCCCTCAAGCCGTCGCTGATGCCAGAGAGCGGTCATCGCGCCGATCTTGCGGTGAGCAAGGCGCTGGCCTTGCTGGAACAGGGGGCGCTGGGTCAGGGACGCATTCTGCTGATCGGCTCTTCGCTGTCCGATGAGGAACGCCAAGGCATTCGCCATGCGTTGAGCGGGCAATCGGCGCAGTTGCTGATGCTCGGCATCGGCACTGCCGAGGGCGCGCCGATTGCTCAGGAGGACGGCAGTTTCCTCAAGGACGCCCAGGGTGCGATCCGCGTGCCGCAACTCGACAGTCCCGGCCTCGGCGCCTTCCTCAATTCGGTGGGCGGCGAGTACCACAGCGCACGGCTGGATGAGTCGGATCTGGGCAGCCTTGGACTGCTCAATGGCC
This sequence comes from Pseudomonas sp. GW821-FHT11G12, assembly GCF_058808055.1. Lineage (NCBI taxonomy): Bacteria > Pseudomonadati > Pseudomonadota > Gammaproteobacteria > Pseudomonadales > Pseudomonadaceae > Pseudomonas > Pseudomonas sp. GW821-FHT11G12. The sequence goes on along the minus strand of NZ_JBXARH010000001.1, from coordinate 751,410 downwards.
CGCGTAGCCTGCGCAACGACGGCCAGACCCTGCGCCTCGATACCTGGGCCGATCAGGGTTACTGGCTGCTGTTGCCGCTGTTGCTGCTTGCCGCGTGTGCCGGGCGGCGTGGCTGGTTGTTCTGCCTGCCGCTGCTGTTTTGCCTGCCACAGCCGAGCTACGCTTTTGATTTCGAAGACCTGTGGCTGCGCCCCGATCAACAGGGTTTGCACCTGCTCAAGCAGAAGCGTCCGGCAGAGGCGGCGAAACACTTCGAAGATCATCAGTGGCAAGGGCTGGCGTTGTACGAGGCCGGCGACTACAGTGGCGCCGCCCAGCGTTTCGCCGAAGGCAGCGATGCCCGCGCCCACTACAATCGTGGCAACGCATTGGCGAAAAGCGGTGAGCTGGAAGCGGCGATCGATGCCTACGAACAGGCTCTGGAGTTGCAGCCGGATTTGCGTCCGGCGCTGACCAACAAGGCGCTGGTGGAAAACCTGCTCAAGCAGAAAAACACGCCGCCGCCGACCGAACCCGAGAAGCAACCGACGCAGCAGAACGTGCCGGGCGACGAACCACCGCCCGCCACTGCACCGCCACCGGCGGTCAAGAATGATGCGCCAAGCGAAGCCCAGCCCGCGGAGTCGGCCAGTGAACCACCGCCGGCCACCCCGCCGCAGCCAGGCCCCAACGAAGTGCCCAACAGCGCGCCGGACGAAGAACAGAACACCAGCCCGACGCTGCGCCCCAGCGAAGACAACGTCGAAGGCGAGCAACGCCAGGCACTGGAACAGTGGCTGGGCAAGATCCCGGATGATCCGGGCGAACTGCTGCGACGCAAATTCTGGTACGAACAGCAACAACATCAGGATCAGGAAAACACTCGATGACCCGTTTCACCGCTCTCTTGCTGCCCCTGCTGATCTGCACGGCCACCGCCCAGGCGGCCGGGCTGACGGCCAGTGTGGATCGCAGTCGCCTGAACTCCGGCGAGACGGTCGAACTCACTCTCGAATCCAACGATGTCACGCAGTTCGGCAAACCTGATCTGACCCCGCTGGAACCGTTGTTCGAAGTGCGCGGCACGCGCCAGGTCAACCAGCTGAACACCCTCAACAACGAGAACCGCGCCACCACCCGCTGGATCATCACTCTGTTGCCGAAACAGAACGGCAGCGTGGAAATTCCGCCGTTGAAACTCGGCGAAACCGAGAGCCAGCCGATCACCGTGCAGGTGGTCGAAAGCGACGTTCACGAAGAAAAGAATGCGCTCGACCCGGTGTTCATCGAGTCCAGCCTCGACCAGTCCAGCGTCTACGTGCAGGCCCAGGCCGTCCTGACCCTGCGCATCTACCATTCGGTTTCGCTGTACGACGACAGCAGCGTGACTCCGTTGCAGATCGCCGACGCGCGCATCGAGCAACTGGGCGACACGCGCACCTACGAAAAAGACATCAACGGTGTTCGGCATGGCGTGATCGAGATGCGCTATGCGATCTATCCGCAGCACAGTGGTTTGCTGACCATCACCCCGCAGACCTTCAGCGCCACATTGGTCGACACCCAGCCGGCAAAAGATCCCACCGCCCAAGGGCCGAAAACCGGCAAATTGCTGCGCGTCGCGTCCTCGGAAATCCCGCTGACCGTCAAACCCAAACCGATCACTTATCCGAGCGATGCGCCGTGGTTGCCGGCCCGCAGCCTGAGCCTGAGCGAGAGCTGGAACCCGGAGCCGGATCACACGCAGGTCGGCGACTCTCTGACCCGCAGCCTGACCCTCAAGGTCGAAGGCCTCGCCAGTTCACAACTGCCCGCCCTGCCCGCCACCGAGGCCAATGGCTTGCGCCGCTATCCGGATCAGCCGGTGCTCAACAATCAGAGCAGCGAGCGCGGTCTGATCGGCAGCCGTGAAGAACGCGAAGCGCTGGTGCCGAGTCGCAGTGGTTCGATCGAACTGCCGACCGTGGACGTGGTGTGGTGGAACACCTTCGAAGATCACCTGGAACACACCAGCCTGCCGGCGCGCACTCTGCAAGTGGTGAACAACCCGAGCCTGCAAGTCGACACCCCGGCGGGCAGCGCACAACCACTCAGCGGCGCCGACAGTGAAGCGCTGTGGTGGTGGAAACTCAGCACACTGATTCTGGCCTGTACCACCCTGCTCGGCTTCGGCCTGTGGTGGCGTGCCCGCTGGCAACCGGCGATCCTGCGCGCCGCGCAAACCGGCCCGAGCCCGCGCACCCTGCTCGACGACATCAAACGCGCCAGCCAGGCCAACGACCCCCACGCCACCCGCCAGGCCCTCGACGCCTGGGCCCGTCAGCAGCCGGAAACCCTGGCGGATATGGCGGCGCGATTTGTGCCGCTGTCGGATGCGCTCGACGGTTTGAACGGCGCGCTGTATAGCGAGACCGGGCAGCATTGGCAGGGTGAGGATCTGTGGCGGGCGATCCGGACGATTCCGACGGCGGAGCGGGTGCAGGATCCGGTTGGGGACAGTGGGTTACCGCCGCTTTATCCGAAGTAAGCGAAAGAACACCAGCAAACGACATCAAACGATGCCGCACGTCGCGCTCGAATTCGTTTCTGGCAAGATCAGCAGACCACTCGACGTGGTCTGCCCTCCACCTTCATTTGCTTGTAAGCAGATGCTCGAGATTCAACACCGACACCCGCCCTGCCTGGTTGTTTTCCTGCTTTGCTCGCTCGATGGCCGACGCAATCAGAGCGAATCACTTTCCCGCTTCCACACCTGAGCTTGTCATCGACCTGATAGCGTCCAGCGCCGCATACCTGACGGTTTCGCTTTCGTGAAACATGAGATCCAGCAATACAGCCAGGGCGCGCTCATCAGCAACACTCCCCATGGATTCGCACATGCGCAAAATCCAGAATTCACTCTTGCCATTGACGGCCGCCAGCAGTTCCGACCAGTCGGTGTCGGAAAACTCTTCAAGTATCCCGGACGCGTTCACAACTTCGACATCCGACCAGTAATCGGTCGGAACCTCATCATCAGCGTATCGGCTTATACAAACATCAAACCTGGAATACATACTCATAGGTCATCTCCGGCTACGCTCAGTCGACACCAGTAAAGTCCACATAAACAGCCTCGACGATAGCGTCCTCTTCACCCGTTTCAGGTGCGTAGAACCGCAGGCCCAGACGGGCCACATTGAAGCCTGAGTTATTGAAAACCAGAAACTCGCCTTGCTCTATCAGAAACTGTTGAACGACAAGCACTTCTTCGCCTGCCAACCGCTGACCGCGCCAGGCGAATTGAGCCCATTTCAAAAACTCAACGCCGACGACCATCAAGGCATTATCGAAGTAGACATGAAGTCCCAAATCATCATATGCATCGGTTGGGATAGCGGAATCCGGACTTTTCAAAAACTCGTCAAAGGGGCTTTCGAGGGCCGACCTCGAATCTTCACGGGTCATACCTGCGCGAATCAGTCCAAGGTCTCCTGGGCCAAGCAAGTCAAAATCAATGGTCATTCATTAAAGCCTTTCGAGTTATTGATCGATTACTCACTAAACGGGGACGGATTTATTGGCACTAAAAGGGGACAGATTTATTAAATCAAATAAATCCGTCCCCTTTTAGGAGTCCCCTTTTAGTGTTTCCATAAATGAAACCATCTGGAATCTCTGGCCAGCCTGGACCTAAAAGCAGGGCCTCCAGATCGTCACGGATATCCCGGAAAAACCCCGATAAATTCATGAGATGTATACATGAGTGCATCAACGCCGCTTGCAACATGACGTCATCTCCTCTCTCTCTGGCGGATGCTGCTTTAGACATATTGAAGAGGACGAGCTCCAGCATTTCCGACAGTTCGTCCTTCCAGTTCAGCTTGTAATCAGCCTCCAGACCATCACCATCGAAATCACCTGTCTTCTCCTTCACTGTCTGGATGATCAGGTTTTTCACCGACTCAAGATCATTCATCTCAGCTCACTTTCATTGATCTTACTTGTTGAAAAGCTCATACACCCATTTAGCCAATATTTCCGGTGATGTTGATTCTTTCCTGAAACATTCTTCACCGCGATCTTTCGCAACAATGGCCAGCGTCCCCGATGCAGAAATTTCAATATAGGGCGCACCAAACTCCTCTATCTCGGCTCCCAAAGTGCACAAATAGGGGACTGCACAAAAAAGGGGACAGATTTATTTAATAAAACAACCCCTCCTTTTTTGCTCTTCGCGCCCCCCCCTACAAATCTTCCGAAACAACTTCCAATTCATCCCACAGCATGGAAAGCCCAATGCCTTTCATATAAGTCCCGTAATCTACAAAACCGGGAAACCCAATATTTTCGATCGAGAACCACGTCGCATCGCACTCTGGGCAAATAAAAATAATCGTCTTATTCGCCTTAATCATCGCCTTGACAACATTATCCTGCTGACATCTTGGGCAGATCATATAAACCTCTCCATCATCAAAAAAGGAACAATCAAAAAAAATGGACAAATTTATGGTCGGGTTGGCACTGATTGCGGAGGTTGAAGCCCGGCGGACCGCTCGATCAAAAAAATGATATCAATATAGTGGCCAGACGGTCGATACCCGGTATATGGCCGTCAATTAAAGGATTCGCCGAGATCGTCCCACCCCACCTCCCGGACAAGCCTGCCCGTCGCAATAATCTGTAAACTCTCCCCTCTTTCGCCGCCCTCTCCTTCCAGGCGGCCATCACCTCTTTATATTGCGGAGTCAGCCTTGCGTCTGTTTCACACCTCCGACTGGCACCTTGGGCAAAACCTGCACGGCCAGGAGCGCGATTTCGAGCATGCATGCTTCCTCGAGTGGCTGCTGCGCCAATTGAAGCTGGCGCAGCCGGACGTGCTGCTGATCGCCGGCGACATCTTCGACACGGTGAACCCGCCGGTCAAAGCCCAGGAACGCCTTTACGATTTCATCGTCAGCGCCCACGAGCAGCAGCCGTTGCTGACCATCGTGATGATCGCTGGCAACCACGATTCCGGCTCGCGGATAGAGTTGCCCGCGCCGCTGATGCGGCGTTTGCGCACCCATGCGTTGGGTCGGGTATTGTGGCTCGATGACGGCCAGCTCGATGCGGAACGCTTGTTGTTGCCGCTGCCGAATGCGTCCGGCGAGATCGCCGCGTGGTGCCTCGCGCTGCCGTTCCTGCGGCCTGCCGAAGTGACCGGCGCGCATCTGGGTGACAACTATCTGCGCGGTATTGGCCAGGTGCATGAATGGCTGATCGAAGCGGCCAACGCCAAGCGCCAGCCGGGCCAGGCACTGGTCGCCATCAGTCATGCGCACATGGCCGGTGGGTCGGTGTCGGAAGACTCCGAACGCAGCCTGATCATCGGCAACGCCGAAGCCCTGCCGGCCAGCCTGTTCGGGCCGAGCATCAGCTATGTCGCCCTTGGCCATTTGCACAAGCCGCAGAAGGTCAACGGTGAAGAACGGATTCGCTACAGCGGCTCGCCGATCCCGTTGTCGTTTTCGGAAATCAGTTATCAGCATCAGGTGCTCGACGTCGTTCTGGACGGCGAAACCCTGGTCAGCGTCGAGCCAATGCTGATTCCCCGCTCCGTCAACCTGCAACGTCTCGGCCCTGCGCCATTGGCCGAAATCCTGCTGCAACTGGCCGACCTGCCAAACATCGACCTGCTGGCCGAAACCCAGCGCCAGCCGTGGCTGGAAGTCCGTGTTCGTCTCGATGAGCCACAGCCAGACTTGCGCCATCAAGTCGAAAGCGCCCTGCAAGGCAAAGCCGTGCGACTGGTGCGGATCGCGGCGGAGTACGCGGGCAACCGTGGCGCTGACGGCACAGAAGACAGCAGCGCGCTGATCGAACTGGACCAACTCACCCCGCAGGAATTGTTCAGCCGCGCGTGGCTCGACAATTACGGCAACGAGGTCGATGAGCAAACCCTCAAGGACTTCGCCGAACTGCTGCAAGACGTACAAATGGAGGGCGAGCAGCCATGAAGATTCTCGCCATTCGTTTGAAGAACCTTGCTTCGCTGGCCGGCCCGTTCGAGATCGACTTCACCGCCGAGCCGCTGGCCAGCGCCGGTCTGTTCGCCATCACCGGCCCGACGGGCGCCGGCAAAAGTACCTTGCTCGATGCCCTGTGCCTGGCGTTGTTTGGCTCTGTGCCGCGTTTGAACAACACCAGCCGTGACGCCAAGGTGCCGGACGCCGACGGCGAAATCGCCACTGGCGACCCACGCACACTGCTGCGGCGCGGCACGGGTGAAGGTTTTGCCGAAGTGGATTTTGTCGGCGTCGATGGCCGCCGTTATCGCGCTCGCTGGGAAGCCAACCGCGCCCGGGAAAAGGCCGGCGGCAAGTTGCAGGCCAGCCGCCAGAGCCTGCGTGACATCGATCAGGATCAACTGCTCGCCAGCCAGAAAGGCGAATACAAGGTTCAGCTCGAAGCGGCGCTGGGCCTGAATTTCGAACAGTTCACCCGCGCCGTGCTGCTGGCCCAGAGCGAGTTCAGTGCGTTCCTCAAGGCCGATGACAACGACCGCAGCGAACTGCTGGAAAAACTCACCGATACGGCGCTCTACACCCGCCTCGGCCGACGCGCGTTCGACAAGACCAAAGAGGCGCGCGAAGCCCACAAGCAGTTGCAGGATCAAGCCACCGGCGTGACTCCGCTCCCGCCCGAGGCTCGCGCCGAACTCGACGAGCGCTTCAACGCTGCCCAACAGCAACTGAAGTTGCAGCAGGCCCAGCTCAAACAGCTTGAGCAACAACACACCTGGCTCAAGGATCTGCACCTGTTGCAGGACGCGCAGCAGGCGGCCGCCGAGCAACTGCAGAGCGCCGAACACGAGCGCGAAACGCTGGCCGGCGAACGCCTGCGATTGACGCGTCTGGAACAACTCGCCCCGCAACGGCATCAGTTCGCCCGCAAGGCTGAGATCGATTCACTACTGACGCCATTGGCGGCGCAAATCAGCGCGCACACCCAGCAACAAGGCGAGCTGACTGAACGCCAGACTCAACTTGAGCAAGACCTCAGTGCCGCACAAATCGCCCTGACCCAGGCACAGACGCAACAGAGCGAAAGCGCGCCGCTGTTGCGTCAGGCCTTCGATGAACAAAACACCCTCGGCCGCCTCGCCAAGGAAGTCGCGTCCGGCGCCGAAGCGAAGCAAAACGCCGAACAGGCCTGCACCCAGGGCCAGAGCGCAATCCAGACCCTGCTCGACCAACAGAAAATGGTCGCCGAACGCTTGCAACGTATTGCCACCGATCTTGAGCAAAGTGCTCACCTGGCACCGTTGAGCGAAGCGTGGAATGCCTACCGCGACCGCTTGCAGCAACTGATGCTGATCGGCAACCGGTTGAACAAGGGCGAGAGCGAACTGGCGAATCTCGAACAGAACGCCGCCCGCGCCACCGAAGAACTGGCCACGCAAAAGCAGCAGCTTGAAGTGCTGTTCAAGGAGGCCGGCGCCGAGCCTGATGCCGTCGCCGAGCAGATCGGCATCCTCGGCACTCTGTTGCAGGACAACCGCAAGCAACTGCGCGCCGTCGAAGACCTGACGCGACTTTGGGCCAGTCAGCAGGACCTGGACAAGCGCAGTGCCGAGCTGCAACAGCGTCAGCTCGATGCGCAACAGGAGCGCGAGCGCCTGACCCAGGACGGGGTGAAAACCAAGTCTGAACTGACCGTCGCCGAGCAGACCTTCAACGTCACCCGCGAACTGCTCGAACGCCAGCGTCTGGCTCGCAGTGCCAGTGTCGAAGAACTGCGTGCGCAATTGCAGGACGACCAGCCGTGCCCGGTCTGCGGCAGCAACGAGCATCCGTATCACCAGCCGGAAGCTTTGCTGCAAAGCCTCGGCCGTCACGATGAAAGCGAGCAGGCCAGCGCGCAGCAAGCGGTCGATCAACTGAAGGAAAAACTCACCGAGCTGCGAACCAGCGTCGGTGGTGTGATTGCCCAACAGAAAGAGTTGCTGCAACAACAGGAACAACTGGCGACACAACAGCAAACGCTGACGCCGAGCATCGAGGCTCATCCGCTGGCAGCTCAGTTGCTGAATCAGGACAGCGACAAACGCGCTGCCTGGCTCACTCGCCAGAACGATCAACTGAACCAGAGCATCACGCAGGACGAACAGCGTCAGACGGCCCTGCTCACGCTGCAAAAGGACGCGGCGCGCCTGACCCAGCAATTGCGTCACGCCGAAACCGCACACCAGCAAGCGGCGCAGCACCTGAGCAATCAGCAGCGCGAGCTGAGCGCTGACCGGCAGCGTCTGGACGAAGAGCTCGCAGCCTTCGCCACGCTGCTGCCCTCCGAGACTCACGAAGCCCTGCGCGCCGAGCCGGCCGCGACCTTCATGCAGCTTGACCGGCAGATCGCCGAGAGACTGGCGCAAGTCGATCAGCAAAAGGAAGAACTGGCTGAGCAACAACAACGCCAGCAGACGCTTGAGAAGGAACAGGATCGTCAGCAAAGCCGCGTGCAGCAACTGCAAAACGCTGAACAGCAACTCAACGCGCTGACCGCTCAGCAACAGGCCAGCCAAGAGAAACTGACGCAATTGCTGGGCGATCACAACTGCGCCGAGCACTGGCAGCAGCAGCTTGAACTGGCGGTAGAACAGGCACGCAACGCCGAATCCACCACGACTCAGGCACTGCAAGGCGTGCACACGCAACTCGTGCAAATCGCCGCCGAACTCAAAGCGCAGCAGGAGCGTTTGCAGGCGCTGGAAACCGAAGAGCGCGATCTGGCCGGCAAGATTGCCGACTGGCGTGCTCGCCATCCGGAACTGGATGACGGCGGCCTCGAAGATCTGTTGCGGGTCGATGACGCCCAGGTCGGCGAGTTGCGCGAGCGTTTGCAGCGCAACGAAAAAGCCCTGGAACACGCCAAAGTGCTGTTGCAGGAACGTGATCGCCAGTTGCTCGAACATCAGGCGCAGCACAACGGCAATCTCGAAGCCGAGCAACTCACCGCCGCCCTCGCCGACTTGCAGAACCAGTGCAGCGCCAGCGAACAGCTCTGCGCCGAACTGCGCGCCGAGCAAGTCGAAGATCAGCGCCGGCAGAACGCCAACTCCGCGCTGGCGCAGCAGATCGCCGACGCCTATGCCGAGTATCAGCGCTGGGCGCGACTCAATGCCTTGATCGGCTCGGCCACCGGCGACACCTTCCGCAAGATCGCCCAGGCCTACAACCTCGACCTGCTGGTGCATCACGCCAACGTGCAGCTGCGGCAACTGGTCAAGCGCTACCGCCTGAAACGTGGCGGCAGCATGCTCGGCCTGCTGGTGATGGACACCGAAATGGGCGACGAACTGCGTTCGGTGCATTCGCTGTCCGGCGGTGAAACCTTTTTGGTGTCGCTGGCCCTCGCATTGGGGCTGGCCTCGATGGCGTCGAGCACGCTGAAAATCGAATCGCTGTTCATCGACGAAGGCTTCGGCAGCCTCGATCCGGAATCCCTGCAACTGGCGATGGACGCCCTCGACGGCTTGCAGGCTCAGGGTCGCAAGGTCGCGGTGATTTCCCACGTGCAGGAAATGCACGAGCGGATTCCGGTACAGATTCAGGTACAGCGCCAGGGCAATGGTTTGAGCACACTGGAGGTGAAATGAACACGCTGTATTCGTTCCGCCGCTGCCCGTATGCGATGCGCGCGCGGATGGCCCTGCGTTATTCGGGCGTGCCGGTGGAGATCGTCGAAGTCAGCCTCAAGGCCAAACCGGCCGAGATGCTGGCGATCTCGCCCAAAGGTACGGTGCCGGTGCTGGATGCGGAGGGTCAGGTAATCGATGAGAGTCTGGAGATCATGCGCTGGGCACTGGCGCAGAACGATCCGCAGGGCTGGTTGCTAGGTGGGGACTCACGGATTGCCGAGTTGATCGAAACCAACGATCAAGTGTTCAAGGTGCACCTGAATCGCTACAAGTACGCCGAGCGTTATCCGGAACAACCGATGGAGGTTTATCGCGCCGAAGGTGCGTTGTTCCTGCAGAAGCTGGATGAGTTGCTCGAAGGCCGCGACTACTTGTTGACCGATCATCCTTGCCTGGCCGATATCGCGCTGCTGCCCTTCGTTCGCCAGTTCGCCCATGTCGATCGCGAATGGTTTGCTCAGACACCTTACGTGCGGTTGCAGGGTTGGTTGCAGCGGTTCCTGGAATCAGATCTGTTCACCGCCATCATGAAAAAGTAAGCGCTTACGCCAACACTTCGCACATCCCTATCGCCGAGCAATCCACCTCGAACGGCCCGAAGAACTCGGCCGAGGTTTTCACGGGTGGATTGCCGGCCAGCAGCCCCAACGCATTGGCGCGTTCGATGTTGTGGGCGATGGTGTGGTTGGCTTCTATGGCACGGGCCAGACCGCCGACCGAGCCCTGACCGAATCCCAGAAGAGACGTGCCGTTGGTCATGATCGCCAGACCGGCGATGATCCAGAATCTGTAGCCTTTCATGCTCCGACGGCTCCCGCGAGTTCAACTGAATCCACCGCTGCGCTTTGCGAGCGGAGTTCGAACTGGGCGCCGGGATGCGCGATCTGGATCGGTGCATCGAAGCTGTGTTGCGATTGGGACGAGAGGCTGACGAACAGCACCATGACCAGGTACAGACCGATGGCCAGGTAGGCGCCGCGTTTAGCGGAAGTGATGATTGAACTGGCCATGATGTGTGCTCCGTGGACAATGTTTCGACGTCCACAGAATCAATCAAAAAAGCCGGGGTAACCACTCAGGGTTTGGCATAGTAACCATCAGCTTCGTTGATTATTTAGCCGGTCTATCCCGCCGTTTGAAAATACCTATTACCTGTCGGTGCGCACGCAAAAAACTGCCCAAGGCTGCGATCTTTTGATTTTGCTTTTGATAAACAAGATCAAAGGATCGCAGCCTTGGGCAGTTCCAGGACGTGACGGAAATTTCAGTGTTGAGCTTTGTGATCCAGGGCGGCGTAGAAGTTGGCGCTCTGTTGCAGATATTTCTGGGTGTAGCTCTGGGTGTGGGATTTTTTGTCGCTGATTTCAACGTTGGCGCTGGCTGGCAGAGCAACGGTGGCGGAGATAGCGGAAGCGGCGATGATCGAGAAGAGATTGAAGTTCATGGCGGTAACCCTCGTGTTCGGTTGGCTTGCTTGCCCGGTTGGGCCGTGAAGCAAACTTAACGCTCGAGGGTCGCTCGCTTGAAATGCTTTGCACCATTACCTGTTATCAGCAGGATTAATACAAAGCTTCAGGCCCCGTAGACCGGGGCCTGCGGCTTATTGACGCAGCAGAAACTTGAGGTCGCTCGGGGCGTCCATCGGCAGTTTTTGCACGGTTTTGCCGAGCAGACCGGTCTTGCCGTCACGTTCAACCACGACAATCTGGTTGCTTTTCTGGTTGGCGATCAGCAGGAATTTACCGCTCGGATCGAGGCTGAACTCGCGCGGGTGATCGCCTTCCACCGAACGCCGTTGCAGCTCCTTGAGCTGGCCGGTAGCCGGGTCGATGGCGAACACCAGCAGCTGATTGGCAGTGCCACGGTTGCTGACGTAGAGGAATTTGCCATCGGCAGACGCGTGCAGCGCCGCAGCGGCTTTGTCCGAGGTCGGCTGGCCGGCTGCCAGGTCGACCATTTGCGTCTGGGTCAGCACGCCGTCGTTGTAGTCGAACACCGCAACCTGCGCGCTCATTTCCATGGTCAGCCAGGCATGCTTGCCGTCAGCGCTGAACAACAGATGACGCGGCCCGCTGCCCGCTGGCAATTGCACCGAAGCGGTTTTCGCCGGGGTCAGCGGCAGGTCCGGATTGGCTTTCGGGTCGAATTGGTAGACAAAGACTTTGTCTGCGCCCAGGTCGTTGGAGAACACATAACGACCGTCCGGCGAGGAAATCGTCGAGTGCACATGGTTCGAGGCCTGACGTTCAGGGTTGACCCGGCTCGCCGGGTGAGCACTCATCTGCACCACCGGTTTGAGTTTGCCGTCGCTGCCGACCGGCAACACCGCGAGGGTGCCGCCCGGATCTTCGACTACCGAATAGTTGCTGACGAACAGATGGCTGGCGTCGCCGCTGAGGCTCGAATGGGTCGGCTCGTTGCCCAGGCTCTGGACCTGATTGATCAGGGTCAGGGCGTGGGTCTTCGGATCGATCGAATAGCTGCTGACGCGACCGACCGGGTCTTTCTGGCCAGGGCCGTTTTCATTGACCACGAACACCCGGTGCTGATCCTTGGACAGGGTCAGCCACGACGGGTTTTCGCTCTTGATCACTTGCAGCGGCTTGGCGTCGATCTGGCCGGTGGCGCTGTCGAAGTTCATCCGGTAGATGCCCTGGCTGGTGCCGGCGGTGTAGGAGCCAACCAGCAACTGGAAGCTCTCGGCTGACGCGCTGGAAAGGCCCATCGCACCGACGCTGCCGGCCATCAACAATGGCCAGAATTTACGCATGTTCATTCGGCTTCATCCTCGTCGTCGGCGCTGCTGAGTACATCGCCGAGGCACACCAGACGGTGTTCGCCGACGGTTTTGGTGTCGCTGGCAAAACCGACGATCAACCAGCTCTGCAGGTCCTGGTCAAACGTCGCTGCTTCAACCTGAGCCGGCGTGAACTCCCAATGCCTGGCCGTTCGGCCATCGATGCACTCGATGTGCAGATTGTCGTCTTCATCGAGGGCGAATTCGAAGGCGTGCAGACCGTCGATTTCGACCATACCGCAGTGTTCGAGGGCGTTGAGAAGGGTGTCGGTTACGGCAGTCATGGCAATCATGTCTTTCAGGGGGAAAGTGGCAATGATAGCTCAAAGCCCCGCTCTTGATCGTTCCCACGCTCCGCGTGGGAATGCCTCAAGGGACGCTCCGCGTTCCAGCTCTCGAATGGGACGCAGAGCGTCCCGGGCTGCATTCCCACGCAGACGGTTCGACGCCTCGACGTGGGAACGATCGATCCAGTTCGGCTTAGAGAGCCTCGCGCGAGGGTTTGCCATCCACCAGCCGCTGAATGCGCAGCGGGTTGGCATTTTTCAGCGGTTCCGGCAGCAGGCTGTCGGGATAGTTCTGGAAGCACACCGGGCGCAGGAAACGGTCAATCGCCAGGGTGCCGACCGAGGTGCCGCGAGCATCGGACGTCGCCGGATACGGTCCGCCGTGGACCATCGAATCGCACACTTCGACACCGGTCGGGTAACCGTTGAGCAGGATCCGCCCGACCTTCTGTTCCAGCAACGGCGTCAGTTCCGGGAACTGCACGAAGTCCGCCGGCTCGCCGATGATCGTCGCGGTGAGTTGCCCATGAAGCCCCTTCAACGCCGCGTTCAGTTGCGCCTGATCCGCCACTTCAACGATCACTGTGGTCGGGCCGAACACTTCTTCCTGAAGCACTTCATCGCCGTCGATCAACAGGCTGGCATCAGCCTTGAACAGCTGCGGCTGCGCCTGATTGCCCTGCTGCGGATTACCGGCCAGATGCTCGATGCCGGCATGCGCCAACAGTTTTTCCAGGCCCTTGCCATAGCTGCCGAGGGTGCCGGCATTGAGCATCGTTTGCGCCGGTTGGTCGCCGATCAACGCCGCGACCTGCTCAATGAATGCCGTGAACTGCGGTGAGCGAATGCCGATCACCAGGCCCGGATTGGTACAGAACTGACCGCAGCCCTGCACCACCGACGCGGTCAGATCACGGGCAACAGTTTCCGAACGAACTGTCAGGGCCTGGGGCAGAACGATTACCGGGTTGATGCTCGACATCTCGGCGAACACCGGGATCGGTTGCGGACGCGCTGCGGCCATGTCACACAGTGCCCGTCCACCCTTCAGCGAACCGGTGAAGCCCACGGCCTGAATCGCCGGATGCTTGACCAGCCACTCGCCGACTCCGCCGCCGTAGATCATGTTGAACGCACCGGCCGGCATCGCGGTTTTCTCCGCCGCCCGAATCACCGCATCGGCCACAAGTTCGGCCGTGGCCATGTGGCCGCTGTGAGCCTTGAACACCACCGGGCACCCGGCGGCCAGCGCCGACGCGGTGTCGCCGCCAGCGGTGGAGAATGCCAGCGGAAAGTTACTGGCACCGAACACCGCCACAGGCCCGAGGCCGATGCGGTATTGACGCAGATCGGGGCGCGGCAGCGGCTGACGATCCGGCAGCGGCAGGTCGATGCGCGCACCGTAGAAATCGCCACGCCGCAGCACTTTGGCGAACAGCCGCATCTGGCCGCTGGTGCGCCCTCTTTCACCTTGAATCCGTCCGGCGGGCAATGCGGTTTCGCGGCAGACCACGGCGACGAAATCATCGCCCAGCGCATCCAGCTCATCGGCAATCGCATCGAGAAACTGCGCACGGCGCTCGGCGCTCAGGCTGCGATAGGTGGGATACGCAGCAGCCGCCGCTTTGGCAGCGGCGTCCACTTCCTCTTGCGTCGCCTGGATGAAATCGTGAGGCAATGCCTCGCCCGTCGTGGCATCGATGCTGTGCAGTTTGACACTACCCGCCGCGCTGCGACGCCCGCCGATGTAGTTGTGACCGAGAATCTGAGTCATGGGATCTCCTTAAAGGGTGCCGATGCTGTCCGGTTGGAAAACGGCTTCAACCGGGGCGATGCCATTGACCAGCGGCGCACCGAATTCGGCCTGGCTGATCTCGAACACATCGCCCGGCTGAGTGCGGATGCCATCGGCGAACGACAGGGTCGCCGTGCCGAAAAAGTGAATGTGCACGTCGCCGGGACGCAGGAACTGGCGGTACTTGAAGTGGTGGTATTCGAGGTTCGCCAGGCTGTGGCACATGTTGGCCTCGCCGCTGAGGAATTCGTTCTGCCACAGCACTTCGCCGTCGCGCAGGATGCGGCTGGTACCGGCCAGGTGCTGCGGCAATTCACCCACGCGCAGCTCCGGGCCGTAGCTGCAACTGCGCAATTTCGAGTGGGCCAGGTACAGGTAGTTCTTGCGCTCCATGACGTGATCGGAGAACTCGTTGCCCACCGCGAAACCGAGGCGATACGGCTTGCCGTCGTGACCGATGATGTAGAGGCCGGCCATCTCAGGCTCCTCGCCGGCGTCTTCGGCAAATGGCGGTAGCGGGAACGGCTGACCGGGGCGCACAACGATGCTGCCGTCACCCTTGTAGAACCATTCCGGTTGCACCCCGGCCTGCCCCGCTGCCGGTTTGCCACCCTCCACGCCCCACTTGAAGATGCGCATGGTGTCGGTCATCGCCGCTTCATCGCCGGCCTGCTGGTGCATCTTGTCTCGGGCCGACGCGCTGCCGAGGTGCGTGAGACCGGTGCCGCTGACCAGCAGGTGCGCCGGGTCCGGGTGATCCAGCGGCGGCAGGATACGCAGCTTGGCCAACAGTTCGGCGTAATCGTGGCTGATGCCGAGACCGAGGGTCTGCACCTGTTGCGCCAGCGTGCCGCCAGCCTCGATCGCCGCCAGTGCCAGATCGCGCACCGTGCGCGCATCCTGCACTTCACGCACCAGACCGCCCTCGACTACCCCGACGCGGCGCTCGCCGTTACTCAATTCGAATTGAACCAGATGCATGATGTTCTCCTGTTAAGACAAATCCTGGATCGATATCAGGTGCGGGTCGCACCGCGAGCACTGGCGGCGAACTGATCAACCGGCAATACGTGTTTGCGCTCCAGCAAGCGATAGACGATGCCCGTCAGAACCAGCCCGAACACCATCACCCCGGACAGGAAGTACAGGCCCGAAGCGAGGTTGCCGGTGTATTCCTTCAACGCGCCGATCACGAACGGGCCGATGTAGCCGCCGAGGTTGCCCACCGAGTTGATCAAGGCAATCCCCGCCGCCGCACTGGCGCCGGCAAAGAAGCGCCCTGGCAAGGTCCAGAACACCGCCGTGCAGGAAAACAGCGCGAACGCCACCAGACACAACGCCGCCAGTTGCGCCACCGGCAAGGACAACCAGGCACTGAGGAACAGGCCGATGGCGCCCAGCACATAGAGCACCGCCAGATGCCCGTAGCGATCATTCATGCGATCGGAACTGCGCGGCACGATCAGCAGCCCGACAATGCCGAAGATGTATGGCACCGACGACACGAAACCGGTCACCAGATCGCTGCCGCCGAACTGTTTGATCAGGGTCGGCAGCCACAGGCCAAGGCCATAAATGCTCAGGGTCACCGGCAGATAGAACAGCGCCAGCAGCAACACGCGTTTGTCCTTGAGCGCATGCAGCGGATTGCCGTGGCGGGTCTGGCCGTATTCCTGCAGATCCTTTTTCAGCTCGCCGGTCAGCCAGTCCTTCTCGGCCTGATCCATCCATTTCACTTGCTGCGGGCCGTCCGGCAGCCAGCGCAGCACCGGCCAGGTCAGCAGGATCGCCGGAGTGCCGATGACGATGAACAGCCACTGCCAGCCATGCAGACCGAGAATGCCATCCATGCCCAGCAGGCCGCCGGACACGGGGCCGGTGATCATCATCGCGATGGGTTGGGAAAGGATGAACAGCCCGAGGATCTTGCCGCGATGGCGCACCGGGAACCATTGGGTGATGTAGTACAGAACGCCGGGAAAGAACCCCGCCTCCGCCGCGCCGAGCAGAAAGCGCATCACGTAGAAACTGTGCGGGCCCTGGACGAACGCCATGCCGATGGTGATCGCGCCCCAGGTAATCATGATCCGCGCGAACCAACGCCGTGCACCAAAGCGTTCGAGCATCAGGTTGCTGGGGATCTCCAGCAGAAAGTAGCCAATGAAAAACAGCCCGGCGCCGAGGCCGTAGGCGGCATCGCCGATACCGATGTCGGCGCCCATGTGCAGCTTGGCGAAGCCGACGGCGGAGCGATCCACATAGGCGATCAGGTACAGCAGGATCAGGAAGGGAATCAGTTTCAGCGTGATGCGCCGGACAAGCCGCAGTTCCTGGCTCATGAGATCGGTCTCCGATTGTTGTTTTTATGGAACCTCGGGGGACGCCTCTCGCGGAAAACCGCCAGGGCCATCCCTCCGTCGAAAAGGACTATATAGTAATACTAATTACCCAACAACACTTCCAAACCGTCGATTTTGCGCTTATGTTTAGCTGAAGCTCGCAAACAATAGTCTTACAATAAGAGAATCGATCATGTCTGATAAGCAACCCACCCTGCGCTCCGCCCAATGGTTTGGCACGGCCGACAAGAACGGCTTCATGTACCGCAGCTGGATGAAGAATCAGGGCATCGCCGACCATCAGTTCCATGGCAAACCGATCATCGGTATCTGCAACACCTGGTCGGAACTGACGCCGTGCAACGCGCACTTCCGCCAGATCGCCGAGCACGTCAAACGCGGTGTGATCGAGGCCGGCGGCTTCCCGGTGGAATTCCCGGTGTTCTCCAACGGCGAATCGAACCTGCGCCCGACCGCCATGCTCACCCGCAATCTGGCGAGCATGGATGTCGAGGAAGCGATTCGCGGTAACCCGATTGATGGCGTGGTGCTGCTGACCGGTTGCGACAAGACCACCCCGGCGCTGTTGATGGGCGCGGCCAGTTGCGACGTGCCGGCCATCGTCGTCACCGGCGGGCCGATGCTCAACGGCAAGCACAAGGGCAAGGACATTGGCTCCGGCACGGTGGTCTGGCAGCTCAGTGAACAGGTCAAGGCCGGCACCATCACCATCGACGATTTCCTCGCCGCCGAGGGCGGCATGTCCCGCTCGGCCGGCACCTGCAACACCATGGGCACCGCCTCGACCATGGCCTGCATGGCCGAAGCGCTGGGCACGTCCCTGCCGCACAACGCGGCAATTCCGGCGGTGGATGCGCGGCGTTATGTGCTGGCGCATATGTCCGGCATGCGTGCGGTCGAGATGGTTCGTGAAGACTTGAAGCTGTCGAAGATCCTGACCAAGGAGGCTTTCGAAAACGCGATCCGGGTCAACGCGGCGATTGGCGGCTCGACCAACGCGGTGATTCACCTCAAAGCCATCGCCGGGCGCATTGGCGTCGAGCTGGATCTGGACGACTGGACGCGCATCGGTCGCGGCATGCCGACCATCGTCGACTTGCAACCGTCCGGGCGTTTTCTGATGGAAGAGTTCTACTACGCCGGGGGCTTGCCGGCCGTGTTGCGCCGCCTCGGCGAGGCCAATCTGATTCCGAATCCGAACGCGCAGACCGTCAACGGTAAATCCATCGGCGAGAACACCAAGGACGCGCCGATCTACGGTGAAGACGAAGTGATCCGCACCCTCGACAATCCGATCCGCGCCGACGGCGGCATCTGTGTGTTGCGCGGCAATCTCGCGCCACTGGGCGCAGTGCTCAAGCCATCCGCCGCCACGTCAGAACTGATGCAACACCGTGGCCGCGCGGTCGTGTTCGAGAACTTCGATATGTACAAGGCACGAATCAACGACCCGGAGCTGGACGTCGATGCGAACTCGATTCTGGTGATGAAAAACTGCGGGCCGAAGGGTTATCCGGGCATGGCCGAAGTCGGCAACATGGGGTTGCCGGCCAAACTGCTGGCACAGGGCGTGACCGATATGGTGCGTATCTCCGACGCGCGAATGAGCGGCACGGCGTATGGCACTGTCGTGTTGCACGTCGCCCCGGAAGCGGCGGCCGGCGGGCCTTTGGCGGCAGTGAAAGAAGGCGACTGGATCGAACTGGACTGCGCCAGTGGGCGTTTGCACCTGGATATTCCGGACGCCGAACTGGCGGCGCGCATGGCGGATCTGCAACCGCCGCAACAGCTGTTAGTGGGGGGTTATCGTCAGTTGTACATCGACCATGTGTTGCAGGCGGATCAGGGGTGTGATTTTGATTTCCTGGTGGGTTGTCGAGGTGCGGAAGTGCCCCGCCATTCCCACTGACACCGTCACCCTGATCGTTCCCACGCTCTGCGTGGGAATGGCCTCAAGGGACGCTCCGCGTTCCAGCTCTCGAATGGGACGCAGAGCGTCCCGGGCTGCGTTCCCACGCAGAGCGTGGGAACGATCATTGCCTCACTCCAGATTACGCCGTGCCTGCTATGATGCGCGGCATCCCCATCGCTCAGGATCGCGCCACTCCCCATGGATTACCGCAAACCTTCCGACCGCAAAAGCATGCACTCGCGCATCGTCCAGGAACTGGGCATGCAGATTGTTTCCGGACGCTTTTTGCCTTGCGACAAACTGCCCGCCGAAGCCTTGCTCTGCGAGGAGTATGCGGTCAGTCGGCCGGTGTTGCGCGAAGCCACGCGGGTGTTGGTGGCCAAGGGGCTGGTGTACTCGAAACCGCGCGTCGGCACCGTGGTCAAGCCGCGCCGCGAATGGCACATGCTCGACCCGGACGTATTGCACTGGCTGATGCAAAGCAGCCCGCAAAATGAATTCTTCAATGTGCTGACCAGCGTGCGCAGCATCATCGAACCCGCCGCTGCCGCCCTCGCCGCCCAACACGCCACCGATGCCGACATCGCCGCCATCGGCGAAGCCTACCAGCGCATGGAAGCCGCGCCGACGCCGGAAGCGTTGCTGCAACCGGATCTGGATTTCCACAGCCGCATCGCCGATGCGACCCATAACGACTTGCTGGCGAATCTGTGCAACATGCTGTCGGTGGCGATTGCCGAGGCGTTGAAGCATTCGAATCAGCGACCGAATCTGCATGAACTGGCGTTACCTCGGCACAAGGCGATTCTCACCGCGATCGAAAATCGTGATGCGCTGGGGGCTCGGCATGCGACGTTGGTGCAGCTGGATGATGCGCGGAGTGCTTTGAGTGTGGTGCTTGGTACTGAACTTTCGTAAGACTTGAGACCGCTTGCCCTCACCCTAGCCCTCTCCCGGAGGGAGAGGGAACCGATCGGGGGATATTGGAGAGATACACCGACTTGAACGATCCTCTTTGAATCCATAATCGACTCGGTTTTTCAGGTCGATGTATCACGCGAGACATTGCGGTCAGTTCCCTCTCCCTCCGGGAGAGGGCTAGGGTGAGGGGCTTTTGATCTTGACTCACAAAAAAGCCGCAACCCTAAGGTTGCGGCTTTGTCGTTTCAGAAGCCCGGATCAGTGAGCAAACAGAGAATTCCCCTTCTGCCCCGCCAGTTTCTCCGGCTTGATCAGGAACTTGGCCAGTGCCGGCAGCAGCCACAGCGCACCGAACATGTTCCACAGCAGCATGAAGGTCAGCATCAGGCCCATGTCGGCCTGGAACTTGATCGCCGAGAAGATCCAGGTGCACACACCGATGGCCAGGCACAGACCGGTGAACAGCACCGCTTTACCGGTGGACTTCAGGGTCTGGTAATAGGCTTCCTGCAATGGCAGGCCGGCACGCAGGAAACTTTCCAGACGGCTGTAGATGTAGATGCCGTAGTCCACGCCGATCCCTACACCCAGCGCCACCACCGGCAGCGTCGCAACCTTCACGCCGATGCCCATGAACGCCATCAGTGCGTTGCCGAGTACCGAGGTCAGTACCAGCGGCAGCACGATGCACAGGGTCGCCGCCCAGGAACGGAAGGTGATCATGCACATCACCGCCACGCAGATGTACACCAGCACCAGGATGGTCAGTTCGGCCTGTTTGATGACTTCGTTGGTCGCAGCTTCGATCCCGGCGTTACCGGCCGCCAGGATGAATTCCAGACCTTCTTTGTTGTTGTCCTTGGCGAATTCCTGCACCGCATGCACCGCACGATCCAGGGTTTCAGCCTTGTGATCGTTGAGGAACACCAGCACCGGCGCCAGCGAGCAACTGTTGTTGTACAGGCCGTCGGCACGGGCGATGGAGTTGTTCAGCACGTCCGGGTTGCGCGACAGGGTTTCCCATTTCAGGTTGCCCTCGTTCATGCCCTTGATCATCTGCTTGGACACGGTCACCAGCGAGATCGCCGACTGCACGCCCTCGGTGTTCTGCATCTTCCACATCAGCTCATCGATCGGCGCCATGGCTTCGTAGCGCGAACAGCCTTCGGACTTGGTCTTGACCATCACCACCAGTACGTCGGAACTGGTGGAGTAGTTGTTGATGATGAAGTTGTTGTCCTTGTTGTAGCGCGAGTCCGGACGCAGTTCCGGCGCGCCCTGGTCGAGGTCGCCGATCTTCAGGTTCTGGCTGTACCAGAGGCCGCCACCGAAGGCGATCAGAGCGAGCGCAATGGACACCGGTGCGACTTTCGGGCTGGCAAAGTTCGACAGCAGGCGCCAGAACGGGTGTTCGCGGTTGGCGTCCTTCTTGCTCTTGGCCACCGCACGCTTGCTGATGCCGACATAGGAAATCGCCACCGGTAGCAGAATCAGGTTGGTGAACACGATCACCGCCACGCCGATGGACGCGCCGATGGCCAGTTCACGGATCACGCCGATGTCGATGATCAGCAGCGTGATGAAGCCCACCGCATCCGCCAGAATCGCGATCATCCCCGGCAGGAACAGTTGCCGGAATGTGCGCCGCGCGGCGGTCAGGGCATTGTCCGCCTCGCTCGATTGCAGGGCGATACCGTTGATCTTCTGCACGCCGTGGGAAATCCCGATGGCGAAGATCAGGAACGGCACCAGCATCGAATACGGATCGAGGCCGAAACCGAAGAAGTGCATCAACCCCAGTTGCCAGACCACCGCCACCAGCGTGGTGCTCAACACCGCCACCGTACTGCGCAGGCAGTTGGTGAACCACAGCAGCAAAATCAGGGTGATGACGAAGGCGACGCCGAAGAACATCACCACCATCACCAGACCGTCGATCAGGTCACCGACCTTCTTGGCGAAACCGACGATGTGGATCTTGACGTTGGGGTTCTGCGCTTCGAACTTGTTGCGGATCTTGTCTTCCAGTTCATGGGAGAACTGGCGGTAGTCCAGCGCCAGCAACTTGCCCTGGTCCTGTGGATCCGGGTAGGACTCCAGCAGCGGGATGTCGACGATGCTCGACTTGAAGTCGTTGGCCACCAGACGCCCGACCTGACCCGACTTGAGCACGTTGTTGCGCAGCATGTCGAGGCTGTCCTGGGAACCGTCGTAGCTCTGCGGGATCACTTCGCCGCCGGCAAAGCCTTCCTCGGTCACTTCGGTCCAGCGTACGCTCGGGCTCCACAGCGATTTCAGGCCAGAGCGGTCGACGCCGGAGATGTAGAACACCTCGTCGTTGATCTGGCGCAGGGTCTCCATGTACTCCTTGGAGAAGATGTCACCGTCCTTGGCCTCCACCGAAATGCGCACGGTGTTGCCCAGGTTCGTCAGATCGTTGCGGTGCTCCATCATCTTCTCGATGAACGGATGCTTGAGCGGGATCATTTTTTCGAAACTGGTGGACGGCCGGATCAGCGTCGCCTGCCAGAACAGGAAAATACTGACCAGCAGGCAGATCACGATTACTGCCGGGCGGTTGTTGAAGATCAGGCGTTCGAGAAACGTCGCCTTGTCCTGATGATGAGTGCTCAAGGAAGTCATAGCCCCGCCTTCTTATTATTGATTCGGCTCATTTGCCCAGCTCGGTGCCGTTGGGCGTGGTGGTGTGGACGCCACCCTGCCCGCTCAGGATCAGATTGCCGTTGCCGGCGGCGGTGACCGACGACAGCGAGATGCGATCCGGGCGGTTGAACACGCTGAAGGTTTCACCGTTGTCGCTGCTGCTGATCACCGTGCCGCCGTTGCCGACGATGACGATCGAGCCGTCTTCGAGGAGCGTGGCGCCGGACAGGCCGAATTCCAGCGCACCGCGCGCCGCCTTGAGTTCGACTTGCTGCCAGGTGCTGCCGAAATCAGTGGAGCGGTAGAGGTTGCCGCGCAGCCCGTAGGCCAGCAGCGTGGAAGGCTGGGCGGTGCCGATCACACCGAACAGCGAGCCCTGATACGGACCTTCGATTTTTTCCCAGGTCTGGCCCCAGTCGGCGGAGCGGAACATCGCGCCCTGTTCACCCACGATGAACAGCCCGGCGTCTTTCACGGCGGCGATGGCGTTGAGGTGGAACTGATCCTGGTTGTCGAGGCGGTCGCTGACGTCTTGCCAGTTCTTGCCGCCGTCGGTGGTCTCGAGCAATGCGCCGTAGGCACCCACGGCCAGGCCGTTGTTGACGTCCTTGAACCAGAGGTCGAGCAGCGGCGATTCGCGCTTGAGGTCTTCGAACTGTTTGGTCCAGGTCAGGCCGCCGTCTTCGCTGGCGAGGATCTGTGCGTCATGGCCGACGGCCCAGCCGTGTTTGTCGTCGACGAAATACACGGCCGTCAGCAACTGGCGGCTTGGCACCTTGGCCTGGGTCCAGGTCTTGCCCTGGTCGTCGGAGTAGAGAATGTGCCCGCGATCACCGACCGCCACCAGCCGTGAACCGGCGTGAACGACATCGAGCATCAGGCTTTTCGGGGCCTTGGCCGATTCGATGGCGTAGACCACGTCGGCTGGCGCTTCGGCGGCCAGTACAGGCGCCGACAAGGTGGCAAAGCCCAGCAGAGAGAGTGCTGTGGCCAGCAACGCGGTGTTGCGAAACGCCGGCGGGCGGCAACGACTCATAGACCTTCCCCTATTTATTATTGTTAGGCCATTCGGCCTTCAAGGGCGCCGCAAGTGTGCTCCAGCGACGGTTGGTCAGAAGCATAGTCCTGAAACCCGCAATCCAGAGCCACTTCGGAAGCTGGCTCATCCTATCGGGCATTCGAAACGTCTGACAATCGGCGCAACGTTATCTTTTGTTAACCGAAAGGGATTACAGCAGCGGCTGAATGCACGGGCATTCGTCCGACTGATGGGCGGGAATCTTGCGTGGGGGACTTGCACGATCGGTATTATGGTATACCATCAGACGCACAGACACTCTTTATCCCCTTACGGAGCAGCTCATGAGTTTCGAAATTCGCAAGATCGTCAGCTATGTCGAAGAGACCTTCATCGAAGGCGGCAAGGCTTCCGACACCCCGGTGACCATGGTGGGCCTGGCCGTCGTGATGAAGAACCCGTGGGTCGGCAATGGCTTTGTCGAAGACCTCAAGCCGCAGATCCGCGCCAACTGCTCCGACCTCGGCGCGATGATGGTCGAGCGTCTGGTGGGCATCATCGGCGGCGCCGAGAAAATCGAGGCTTACGGCAAAGCGGCAGTCGTCGGTGCGGACGGCGAGATCGAACACGCCTCGGCGGTGATCCACACCCTGCGCTTCGGCAACCACTACCGCGAAGCGGTCAAGGCAAAGAGTTACCTGAGCTTCACCAACAAGCGCGGCGGTCCGGGCACCTCGATCCAGATCCCGATGATGCACAAGGACGACGAAGGCCTGCGCTCGCACTACATCACCCTGGAAATGCAGATCGAAGATGCCCCACGCGCCGACGAAATCGTCGTGGTACTCGGTTGCGCCGACGGTGGCCGTCTGCACCCGCGCATCGGCAACCGCTACATCGATCTGGAAGAACTGGCCGCCGAAAAAGCCCAGTAATCACAATAAAAAGGCATTGCAGGAGCGCTCCATGATTCGGCATACCGCTGAACTCACCCCGGCCGGCACCAGTTATCTGGCGACCGGCCAGGGCCACCCCGTGGTGTTGATCCACGGCGTGGGCCTGAACAAAGAAATGTGGGGCGGCCAGATCGTTGGCCTGGCCACGCAATACCGGGTGATCGCCTACGACATGCTCGGACACGGCGCCAGCCCGCGACCGGCCAGCGGTACCGCCCTGCTCGGTTATGCCGATCAGTTGCTGGAGCTGCTCGACCACCTGCAATTGCCGCTGGCATCGGTGATCGGTTTTTCCATGGGCGGTCTGGTGGCGCGGGCCTTTGCCCTGCATTACCCGCAGCGCCTGAAAAGCCTGGTGGTGCTCAACAGTGTATTCAACCGTAGCGAAGAGCAGCGCGCCGGGGTCATCGCTCGCACCGCGCAAGCCGCCGAACATGGACCGGACGCGAATGCCGTAGCGGCGCTGTCGCGCTGGTTCAGCCGTGAATACCAGGCGGCCAATCCGGCGCAGATCGCCGCGATCCGCCAGACCCTCGCCGGCAATGATCCGCAGGGCTACCTGACCACCTACGAATTGTTCGCCACCCAGGACATGTACCGCGCCGACGACCTGGCCAGCATCCAGGCGCCGACGCTGATCGCCACCGGCGAGCTGGACCCCGGATCGACCCCGGAAATGGCCGAGCAACTGGCCGCGCGCATTCCCGGCGCGAAGGTTGCGGTGCTGCCCGAGCAACGGCATATGATGCCGGTAGAGTCGCCGCGACTGGTCAATCAGCTGCTGCTGGAATTTCTCGAAACCGCACACGCCCGACAAAACCCTATAAAGGGGATCGTTGCATGACACTCGCACGCTTCCAGATGTGCATCGGCGGAGAATGGGTCGACGCCCTCTCCGGCAAGACCTTCGAAAGCCTCAACCCGGCACTGGCCGAGCCCTGGGCCGAACTGCCCGACGCGGATGAAGCCGACGTCGAACGCGCCGTGCAAGCTGCGCAAACCGCTTTCGACAGCCCGGCGTGGCGCGGCCTGACCGCCACCGCGCGCGGCAAACTGTTGCGTCGTCTCGGTGACCTGATCGCTGAAAACAAGGAACAACTGGCGCAGCTGGAAAGCCGCGACAACGGCAAACTGATCCGCGAAACCCGGGGTCAGGTCGGTTATCTGCCGGAGTTCTTCCACTACACCGCGGGCCTTGCCGACAAGCTTGAAGGCGGCACCCTGCCGCTGGATAAGCCCGACCTGTTTGCCTACACCGTGCACGAAGCCATGGGTGTGGTCGCCGCGATCATTCCGTGGAACAGCCCGCTCTATCTGACCGCGATCAAACTGGCGCCGGCGCTGGCGGCGGGCAACACCATCGTGATCAAACCGTCCGAGCATGCCTCGGCGACCATTCTGGAACTGGCGCGCCTGGCCCTCGAAGCCGGGATTCCACCGGGCGTGGTCAACGTTGTCACCGGTTACGGCCCTAGCACCGGCGCCGCCCTCACCCGCCATCCGCTGATCCGCAAGATCGCCTTCACCGGCGGCGCAGCCACGGCGCGGCATGTGGTGCGCAGCAGTGCCGAGAACTTCGCCAAGCTGTCGCTGGAACTGGGCGGCAAGTCGCCGAACATCATCTTCGCCGACGCTGATCTGGACAGTGCGATCAATGGTGCGATTGCCGGGATCTACGCGGCGTCCGGGCAGAGCTGTGTATCCGGTTCGCGACTGCTGGTGCAGGACGAGATCTACGACGAGTTCGTCAGCCGACTGGTGGAACGCGCCCGGCGCATCCGCATCGGCAACCCGCAGGACGACAGCAGCGAAATGGGCCCGATGGCCACCGCGCAGCAACTGGCCGTGGTGGAAGGTCTGGTGGCCGACGCCATCGCTGAAGGTGCGCGTCTGCGGCTGGGCGGCAAGCGGCCGAGTGGCGTGGGCGACGGCTGGTTCTACGAACCGACGCTGTTCGAGTGCGACCGCAATTCGATGAAGATCATGCAGGAAGAAGTGTTCGGCCCGGTGGCCTCGGTCATCCGCTTCAAGGATGAAGCCGAAGCGCTGGCGATTGCCAACGACTCGCAGTTCGGTCTCGCCGCCGGCATATGGACCCGCGATCTGGGCCGTGCCCATCGACTGGCCCGGGACGTGCGCTCGGGGATCATCTGGGTCAACACCTACCGCGCGGTGTCGGCGATGGCACCGATCGGAGGCTTCAAAAACAGTGGCTATGGACGCGAAAGCGGCATCGATTCGGTGCTGGCCTACACCGAACTGAAAACGGTGTGGATCAACCTCTCTCAGGCGCCGATGCCTGATCCGTTTGTGATGCGCTAGGAGTCCTGCGACATGATCGAACCCGGCATTTACAAAGACGTCATGAGCTCGTTTCCGTCCGGGGTCACGGTGGTCACCACCCTCGACCCGGACGGCGGCATCGTCGGCATCACCGCCAGCGCCTTCAGTGCGCTGTCGATTGACCCGGCGCTGGTACTGTTCTGCCCCAACTATGCTTCCGACACCTACCCGGTGCTGCGCGACAGCAAGCGTTTCGCGATCCATTTGCTGTCCGCCGACCAGACCGCCGAGGCCTACGCCTTCGCCGGCAAAGGCAAGGACAAGGCCAACGGCATCGACTGGCATTTGAGCGAGCTCGGTAACCCGATCCTCGCCAAGGCCACGGCGATCATCGAGTGCGAACTGTGGCGCGAATACGACGGTGGCGACCACGCGATCATTGTCGGCGCAGTGAAGAACCTGATCCTGCCGGCGCAACCGGTGACGCCGATGATCTATCACAAGGGCAAGCTCGGCGCCCTGCCGACACTGGGTTGAGCGGAGGACACATGAGCCACGAAAAATATGAGCAGGGCTTGAAGATCCGCACCCAGGTGCTCGGCGAAGCCTATGTGCAGCGCTCGATCGAGAACGCCGACGACTTCACCCGCCCGCTGCAGGAAATGGTCACCGAATACTGCTGGGGCCATGTCTGGGGACGCGAGGGCCTGTCGCTCAAGGAGCGCAGCATGATCAACCTGGCGATGATCTCCGCGCTGAACCGCCCGCACGAACTGAAACTGCATGTGCGCGGCGCCTTGCGTAACGGCCTGAGTCGTGAGCAAATACGCGAAATTCTGCTTCAGGTCGGTATTTATTGCGGCGTCCCGGCAGCCGTGGACAGTTTCCGGCTCGCCCGTGAAGCCTTCGCCGAAGCCGACGCCGAGGCCTCCAGTTAACCCCTCGGCTGTTTGAATGCCCGTCTGGCATGGACAGCCACACTAAAGAGCGGACCCCATGAAACGCCTGCCACTCGACGACAGCTTCAAGGTCAATCGCAACCCCGTCACCCTGCGCGAAATCGTGCTGGATAAACTGCGAAGCGCCATCATGAACTTCCAGCTGCTGCCGGGCGATCGCCTGGTGGAGCGCGATCTGTGCGATCGCCTGGGTGTCAGCCGTACGTCGGTGCGTGAAGCCTTGCGTCACCTGGAATCCGAAGGCCTGGTGGAGTTTGCCGACGCCAAGGGCCCGCGTGTGGCAATCATCACCCTCGCCGATGCGGTCGACATCTATGAACTGCGCTGCGTGCTCGAAGGCCTGATCGTCCAGCTGTTCACCCTGCGCGCCAAGGCCAAGGACATCAAGGCCCTGGAAAAAGCCCTCGACGAGAACCGCAAGGCGCTCAAGGACGGCGAACTGCAACAGGTAATCGACTCGGTGCAGGGTTTCTACGACGTGCTGCTGGAAGGCTCCGGCAACCATGTCGCGGCTACTCAGCTGCGCCAGTTGCAGGCACGCATCAGCTACCTGCGGGCGACGTCGGTGTCCCAGGAAAACCGTCGTGGTGCGAGCAATCAGGAAATGGAAAAAATGGTCGAGGCGATCAAGAGCGGCGATCCGCTGGCGGCGCATCAGGCGTGCGTCGATCACGTTCGCGCCGCCGCTGCGGTGGCCCTCGATTATCTCAAGCGCAAACAGGAAGAAACCGGCACCGTACTCAAAGGCACGCCGCCGATCACCCTGCCCATTCCGCTGAAAGAACCGCGCATAGGTCACTGACATGTTCAGCCCGAGCTTTTGCCCGAAATGCGGTGGCGCTGACCTCGGTCAGCAGGTGCCGCCGGGCGATACGCACGAGCGCCTGATGTGCCGCGGCTGCGGCTACATCCACTATGTGAACCCGAAGATCATCGCCGGCTGCATCATCGAGCAGGACGGCAAATACCTCTTGTGCCAACGGGCGATCCCCCCGCGCGCCGGCACCTGGACTTTGCCCGCCGGTTTCATGGAAAGCGGCGAGACCACCGAACAGGCGGCCCTGCGCGAAGTCTGGGAAGAAAGCGGTGTACGCGCGGAAATCGTCTCGCCGTACTCGATCTTCAGCGTGCCGAAGATCAGCGAGGTCTACATCATCTTCCGCGCCCTCGCGCTGGAGATCACCGGCCAGTACGGCCCGGAAACCCTCGACTACAAATTCTTCGCCCCCGAAGACATTCCGTGGGACCAGATCTACTACCCGGCGATCCGGCAGATCCTCGAACGCTACATCGAGGAACGCCAGGCCGGGGTGTATGGCATGTACATGGGCAATGACGACAGCGGCAAGATTCATTTCATGCGCTGATCGTGCTGCTTACGGCGCCATTCCTTCTACGATGATGATTTCCGCCCTAGCCCACTCCTCGCGGTAGCTCTTCGCTTCCTGATACGCCGCCGAGCGATAGCACGCCACTGCCTGCTCGTAGCTATCGAACTCGATCACCACGCTGCGCTGAGGCGTCGTCCGCCCTTCCATCGCTTCGCTGCGCCCGCCTCTGGCTAAAAACTTCGCGCCGAACTCGGCGAACGCTTTTGGCGCGCGCTCGGTGTATTGGCTGTAGTGATCGGGATCGGTGATGTCCACGTGTGCAATCCAGTACGCCTTCATAGTGACCTCTCAGTTGAATTTGTATTATGGTATACCACGAATTTCATCCACATCGAGAGTCCAGCATGGCCTTCAACAGCATCGAAGAAATCATCGAAGATTATCGCCTCGGCAAAATGGTGTTGCTGGTCGATGACGAAGACCGGGAAAACGAAGGCGACCTGCTGCTGGCCGCTGATCGTTGCACGCCCGAGGCGATCAGTTTCATGGCCCGTGAGGCTCGGGGGCTGATCTGCCTGACGTTGACTGACGATCATTGCCAGCGCCTGGGGCTGGAGCAAATGGTGCCGAGCAATGGCAGCGTGTTCAGTACCGCGTTCACCGTCTCCATCGAAGCGGCGGTCGGCGTGACTACGGGCATTTCCGCTGCTGACCGCGCTTGTACGGTGGCCGCTGCGGTGGCGCCCAATGCTCGCGCAGAAGACCTGGTGCAGCCCGGCCATATCTTTCCGTTGCGCGCCAAGGAAGGTGGCGTGCTGACCCGTGCCGGTCACACCGAGGCAGGTTGCGACTTGGCGCATCTGGCGGGGTTCACGCCCGCCTCGGTGATCGTCGAAGTGATGAACGACGACGGCACCATGGCCCGCCGCCCGGATCTGGAAGTTTTTGCGCGCAAGCACGGGATCAAGATCGGCACCATTGCAGACCTGATCCACTATCGCCTGAGCACCGAACACACCATTGAGCGCATCGGCGAACGGGAGTTGCCGACGGTGCATGGCACGTTTCGCTTGATCACTTTCGAAGATCGCATCGAGGGTGGTGTGCACATGGCGATGGTCATGGGCGAATTGCGTCGCGAAGAACCGACGCTGGTGCGCGTGCATGTGATCGATCCGCTACGGGATCTGGTCGGCGCCGAGTACAGCGGGCCGACGAACTGGACGCTATGGGCAGCGCTGCAACGTGTCGCCGCCGAAGGGCATGGCGTGGTCGTGGTGCTGGCCAATCATGAGTCTTCCCAGGCTTTGCTGGAGCGGGTGCCGCAACTGACTCAGCCGCCACGGCAGTTCAGTCGTTCGCAATCGCGGATCTATTCCGAGGTGGGAACCGGGGCGCAGATTCTGCAGAACCTGGGCGTCGGCAAGCTGCGTCACCTGGGCCCACCGCTCAAATACGCCGGTTTGACCGGCTACGATCTTGAGGTGGTCGAGAGCATTCCGTTCACCGAATAACCCCGTTTGCCAGATAGCCGGTAAGGCAAAGTGCTTGCACAATGTTTGGAATACCATAATATGATATTCCATAGACCGGACGACCTGAAAAGCCGTCCAGCTACTGCTCCCGACAGGCGGGCAACAACGCAAGCCCGCTCAAAAACACAACAATGAGGGCGTAAAAATGGTGTTGAACAAAGCTGCAACCGCGATCTTTCTTGCGGGACTGCTGAGCGTGACCGGTCAGGCCGCGATGGCCGCCGAGAGTGTGAACTTTGTCAGCTGGGGCGGTAGCACCCAGGATGCGCAGAAACAGGCCTGGGCCGATCCATTCAGCAAGGCCAGCGGCATCACCGTTGTGCAGGACGGCCCGACCGACTACGGCAAACTCAAAGCCATGGTCGAAAGCGGCAACGTGCAATGGGACGTGGTCGACGTCGAAGCCGATTTCGCCCTGCGCGCCGCCTCCGAAGGCCTGCTCGAACCCCTCGATTTCAAACAGATCCAGCGCGACAAGATCGACCCGCGTTTCGTCAGCGACTACGGCGTCGGTTCGTTCTTCTTCTCCTTCGTCCTCGGCTACAACGAGGGCAAACTCGGCGCCAACAAACCGCAGGACTGGAGCGCGCTGTTCGACACCAAGACCTTCCCCGGCAAACGCGCCCTGTACAAATGGCCGAGTCCCGGCGTGCTTGAACTGGCGTTGCTCGCCGACGGCGTACCCGCCGACAAGCTCTATCCGCTGGACCTCGATCGCGCCTTCAAGAAACTCGACACCATCAAGAAAGACATCGTCTGGTGGGGCGGCGGCGCGCAGTCGCAGCAACTGCTGGCCTCCGGTGAAGCGAGCATGGGGCAGTTCTGGAACGGCCGGATTCACGCCCTGCAAGAAGACGGCGCACCGGTCGGCGTGAGCTGGAAGCAAAACCTGGTCATGGCCGACATTCTGGTGGTGCCAAAGGGCTCGAAAAACAAGGACGCGGCGATGAAGTTCCTGGCCAGCGCCAGCAGTGCCAAGGGCCAGGCCGACTTCTCCAACCTGACCGCCTACGCCCCGGTCAACGTCGACAGCGTGGCGCGTCTGGACTCGACGCTGGCCCCGAACCTGCCGACTGCCTACGCTAAGGATCAGATCACTCTTGATTTCGCGTACTGGGCCAAGAACGGCCAGGCCATCGCGACACGGTGGAACGAATGGCTGGTCAAATGAAAATGGCGGCCACCGCGTCCCGTCCCTCCACTGCCACCGGGAGCGCCGCCAGCGCTGCCGGGTCGGCCGCCGGAAAAAAGGCGAGTGCAATGGCGCAAGCCCCGTCCCTGAAACAACGCTGGCGCGGCGCCGGCAATCTGCTGCCGGCACTGCTGTTCCTCGGTCTGTTCTTTCTTGCGCCGTTGATTGGCCTTCTGTTGCGCGGCGTGCTGGAACCGGTGCCGGGCCTTGGCAACTATGAACAATTGTTCGCCAACTCGGCGTACGCCCGGGTGCTGTTCAACACCTTCTCAGTAGCGGGACTGGTGACCGTGTTCAGCCTGCTGCTGGGTTTTCCGCTGGCCTGGGCAATCACCCTGGTGCCACGGGGCTGGGGCCGCTGGATCCTCAACATCGTGCTGCTGTCGATGTGGACCAGCCTCCTCGCCCGCACCTATTCGTGGCTGGTGCTGTTGCAGGCTTCGGGCGTCATCAATAAAGCGTTGATGGCCGTGGGCATCATCGATCAGCCACTGGAAATGGTGCACAACCTGACCGGCGTGGTGATCGGCATGAGCTACATCATGATCCCGTTCATCGTGCTGCCGTTGCAGGCGACCATGCAGGCCATCGACCCGATGATTCTGCAGGCCGGTTCGATCTGTGGCGCCAGCCCGTGGACCAACTTCTTCCGGGTGTTCCTGCCGCTGTGCCGGCCGGGGCTGGCGTCCGGCGGGTTGATGGTGTTCGTGATGTCGCTCGGTTACTACGTCACCCCGGCACTGCTGGGCGGGGCGCAGAACATGATGCTGCCGGAATTCATCATTCAGCAGGTGCAGTCGTTCCTCAACTGGGGCCTGGCCAGCGCCGGCGCCGCGTTGCTGATAGTCATCACCCTGGTGCTGTTCTACTTCTACCTGAAGCTTCAACCGGAATCCCCGGTTGGCGCCAGTAACGCGAGGTAAGCCGAAATGCTCCTGACTCCCAACGCCATGAGCCGCCGGATGCGCTTCGGCCTGTACGCCACCACCGGGCTGATAGCGCTGTTTCTGCTGCTGCCGATCGTCTTCATCGTGCTGCTGTCGTTCGGCTCGTCCCAGTGGCTGGTGTTCCCGCCGCCGGGCTGGACGCTGAAATGGTATGGCCAGTTTTTCTCGAATGCGGACTGGATGAGCGCAGCACTGGCCAGCCTCAAGGTTGCGGTACTGACCACGATCTGCGCCGTCGCCCTCGGTTTGCCGACCGCATTTGCCTTGGTGCGCGGGCGCTTTCCCGGCCGGGAAATGCTCTACGGCCTGTTCACCCTGCCGATGATCGTGCCGCTGGTGATCATCGCCGTGGCGGTGTACGCGCTGTTCCTCAAGCTCGGTTATACCGGGACGATGTTCGCCTTCGTCGTCAGCCATGTGATCGTCGCGCTGCCGTTCACCATTATCTCGATCATCAACTCGCTGAAGCTGTTCGATCAGTCGATTGAGGACGCGGCAGTGATCTGCGGTGCGTCACGCTTGCAAGCGGTGTTCAAGGTGACCTTTCCGGCGATTCGTCCGGGGATGGTGGCCGGCGCCCTCTTCGCCTTTCTGGTTTCGTGGGACGAAGTGGTGCTCAGCGTGATGATGGCCAGCCCGACCCTGCAAACCCTTCCCGTGAAAATGTGGACCACCCTGCGCCAGGACCTGACGCCCGTGATCGCCGTCGCCTCGACGCTGCTGATCGGCCTGTCGGTGTTGGTCATGGTGATCGCCGCCGCCCTGCGTCGGCGCAACGAAATCAGCGCCTGAGCGCCAGGAGTACGACATGAGTGCCGTGATCAAAGACGCATCCCAGCAGAACGACAAACCCCTGGTCAGCCTGCGCAACCTGAACAAGCACTACGGCGATTTCGCGGCCGTGGACAACATCTCGCTGGACATCAAGGACGGCGAATTCCTGACCTTCCTCGGCTCCAGTGGCTCGGGCAAAAGCACCACGCTGTCGATGCTCGCCGGCTTCGAAACCCCGAGCAGCGGCGAGATCCTGGTCAACGGCCAGTCGCTGGTCAACGTGCCGCCGCACAAGCGCGACATCGGCATGGTGTTCCAGCGTTATTCGCTGTTCCCGCATCTGTCGGTGCGCGACAACATCGCGTTCCCGCTGGCGATCCGCAAACTCGCGGCTGCCGAGCGCGACAAACGTGTCGATGCGATGCTGAAACTGGTGCAGCTCGAGCAATTCGCCCATCGCCGCCCTTCGCAACTGTCCGGCGGCCAGCAGCAGCGAGTCGCCATTGCACGAGCGTTGGTTTACGAACCACGCATCCTGCTGATGGACGA
Organism: Pseudomonas sp. GW821-FHT11G12; assembly: GCF_058808055.1. Classification (NCBI taxonomy): domain Bacteria; kingdom Pseudomonadati; phylum Pseudomonadota; class Gammaproteobacteria; order Pseudomonadales; family Pseudomonadaceae; genus Pseudomonas; species Pseudomonas sp. GW821-FHT11G12. The sequence continues at coordinate 717,490 of NZ_JBXARH010000001.1, read as the reverse complement.
ACCTCTTGGTGCGCTGGACAAGAAACTGCGCGAAGACTTGCAGGATGAGTTGCGCCAGCTGCACCGTCGCCTCGGCATCACCATCGTCTACGTGACCCACGACCAGGAAGAAGCCATGCGCCTGTCACAGCGCATCGCGATTTTCAGTCACGGCAAGATTGTCGGGCTCGGCAGCGGTTATGACCTGTACCAGAATCCGCCGAATGCGTTTGTGGCGTCGTTCCTTGGCAACTCGAACTTCCTCAAGCTCAAGGCTCAGGGCAACGGGGCGGCGAATTTTGAAGGGCAGTCGCTGGCGATCCGGCTTACCGCTGGATTGCAGACTGGTCAGGATGTGCTGCTGATGGTGCGTCCGGAAAAGGCGTTGGCGTTGAGTGCGCTACAGGCGAATGACGAGCCGTTGGCAGCGAGTTGGAACGAGGTTTCGGCGAAGGTGGTTGAGGTGTTGTTTCTGGGTGAGAGCCAGACGTGCAGTGTGGTGACTTCGGGCGGGACGTCGATGACGGTGAAAGCATTGTCGGCGGCGGGGATGCCGTTGAAGGCTGGGGATCCGGTGCAGGTGCGCTGGGCGACTGCTGATGCATGCGTCTATACCGAGTGGGCGGAGAGTGATTTGAACAAAGCTGCTGGCGCTCATTAAGAACGCGTCACCTGCCCGCCCTCACCCCAGCCCTCTCCCGGAGGGAGAGGGAGCCGACCGAGGTGTCTTGCGCTGTACATCGACCTGAAAAACCGAGTTGATTATGGATTCGGCACAGCATTCTGGTCGGCGGCGGTTATGGATTCACTGCGGAGCTTTCAGGTCGGCGTAATTCTCCAATATTCCCCAATCGGCTCCCTCTCCCTCCGGGAGAGGGCTGGGGTGAGGGCCAGCGGCCGACGCGGTCTCATTTGATAGCCGCAAACCCCTCAATCTGATCAGGCCAAGCCGTCAACACTTCAAACCCGTCTTCCGTCACCGCAATCATGTGCTCCCACTGTGCCGACAACGATTGATCCTTGGTCACGACAGTCCAGCCATCAGCCAGGCTCTTCACATGGCGCTTGCCGGCGTTGAGCATCGGTTCGATGGTGAAAATCATCCCCGCCTTCAGCTTCAGGCCCTGCTCGGGATAACCGTAATGCAGCACTTGCGGCTCATCGTGATAGACCTTGCCGATCCCGTGTCCGCAATACTCGCGCACCACGCTGAACCCTTCCTTTTCCGCCAGGCTTTGAATCGCATGGCCGATGTCGCCCAGCGTCGCGCCCGGCCGCACCATGCGGATGCCGGCGCACATGGCGTCGTAAGTGGTCTTGATCAGGTGCCGCGCCTCGGGTGTTGGTTCGCCGACCACGTACATGCGGCTGGTGTCGCCGAACCAGCCATCCTTGATGACGGCGATGTCGAGGTTGACGATATCGCCATCCTTCAGCACCCGACCCGATGGAATGCCATGGCAGACCACTTCGTTGACCGACGCGCAGACGGTTTTCGGGAAGCCGTGATAACCGACATTGGCCGGAATCGCTTTCTGCACGTTGACGATGTAATCGTTGCACAAGCGGTCGAGCTGATCCGTGGTAACGCCAGCCTTGACGTGCGGCACCAGCATCGCCAGCACCTCGGCGGCCAGTTTGCCGGCCTCGCGCGACTGGGCGATTTCTGCCTGGGTGTTGATCTTGATCGGGTTTCTCATGCCTTGGCTGCCTCTTGAACCGGGATGTTCTGCGCGGCATCGGCCAGGGCACAGATTTGTTGCAGATCCAGACCACCCGCCTGCTCGGCGCGAATCAGCAACCGGCAGATGGCGTGGTGATCAAGGTCGGGATAGAGCTCGGCGAGCATGCCGATGCGCATCCAGTGCTCGGCCTGCGCGTTGATCGAGCGGCTGAGTGCGTTGCTGGAGATGCGCAGATTCTCGTGCATGTCCTCTGAAATCTTCACAATGCCCATGGCAATTTCCGATACGAAGTGTATATGGTTCGTATATTAATCGTACGCCGCCACGGATTGCAAACTTTGCTCGTCCACTAAATCGCAGGCAAAAAAAAGCTGCCGAAGTTGGCAGCCAAATCATGAAAAGCACGCGATGTATTGGGGGCAAGAATAGGCGGCCGATAATGACAGTGTCATGACAGCGATGAATTCATTGAACCGCCCCGCCCGCGTCATCAGGTTGTCATCGAACCCACGGCAGAATCCTCGCAAACCGTCCCGAGCCTCCCGACGGAAGATTTGCAAGGACTCCCATGAAAGAAGACACCTCGCTGTTTGCTGCCATCGACCTGGGCTCGAATGCGTTTCGCATGATGATTGGCCAGTCGGTACGCAGCAGAAAGGGCTTCATGATTCAGGAGGTCAAAACCTTGCGCGAGCCAGTGCGACTGGCCGAAGGTTTCGACGGCCGGGCATTGGACGAAATGGCGCTGGATCGCGGTTGGCAGGCCTTGGCGCGGTTCGGCAAGAAGCTGCGCGGTTTCGAGCCCGGTCGTGTGCGAGCAGTCGCTACGAGCGCCGTGCGCGAGGCAGACAACGCGCAGTTGTTCCTGGCCAGCGCGGAACGCCATCTGGGATTTCGCATCGATGTGATTTCCGGGCATGAAGAAGCGCGTCTGGTCTATGCCGGTGTGGCCCACACCCTGCCGGTCGCCGATGACATGCGCCTGGTGGTCGATATTGGCGGTGGCTCCACCGAACTGATTCTCGGCCAGGGCTCGCAGCCGCTGCTGACCGAAAGCATTGCCATCGGCAGCGGCACCTTGAGCGCGCGCTACTTTCGCAATGGCGAGATTTCCGCCGGCGCCCTGCAAGAAGCCGAACGGGTGGCCATCCTGCAATTCGAAAAAGTCGCCCGTCGCTATCGTGCCCAGGGCTGGCAGCAGACGATCGGCTCTTCGGGCACCGCGCGGATGCTCGCCAAAGTGCTCAAGGCCAATCGCCTGAACGATTACGGCCAAAGCGGCATCACCTACGGTGGCCTGCTGCGGCTGTCGTTGCGCCTGCTGGAAGTCAGCAATGTTCAACAGCTGAAACTGGCCGGCCTGCAACCCCATCGCCAGAGCATTCTGCCCGGCGGCCTGGTCGTCATGCTGGCGGCATTCAAGGTGTTCGGGATCGCGCAAATGGTGCCGTCCGAGCCTGGATTGCGGCTGGGCGTTCTGCACGGCCTGATGAGCAATCACTGAGCGATTTTCGCTGCAGGATTTTCACTGCCGAATCAAGCCATCCGTGACGCTGAAGACGCCCTTTGAATACTCAATGACGCCTCTGTGTAAACCTCTGTAAATCGCTCCCTTCCCCTCTCTGATTTCGTTCTATCGTTAGATCGAAATGGCTGAATTGCACGCTGACTAAAGGTTGCGACAGTTGATGTCTGCGCCTATGTTGCACGCGAGCTTTTCCCCCGCGAATGGAACGCGATCAACACCACAAAGAGGTGAAGAAATGTCAAAGGAATCACGCCCTGCCGTACTTGGGCTGATCGGCAATACTCCGCTGGTACAAGTCACCCGCTTCGATACCGGCCTGTGCACCCTGTTTCTCAAACTTGAATCCCAGAACCCCGGCGGATCGATCAAGGATCGTATCGGCCTGGCGATGATTGACGCCGCCGAACGCGACGGTCGCCTGCAACCCGGCGGCACGATCGTTGAAGCCACCGCCGGCAACACCGGCCTGGGCCTGGCACTGGTTGGCCGCGCCAAGGGCTACCGCGTCGTGCTGGTCGTGCCGGACAAGATGTCCACGGAGAAAGTCCTGCACCTCAAGGCCATGGGCGCCGAAGTGCACATCACCCGCTCCGATGTCGGCAAGGGTCACCCCGAGTACTACCAGGACGTCGCCGCCCGTCTGGCGAAAGACATTCCCGGCGCCTTCTTCGCCGACCAGTTCAACAACCCGGCCAACCCGCTGGCCCACGAATGCAGCACTGCGCCGGAGATCTGGGCGCAGACCGAGCATGACCTGGACGCCATCGTGGTCGGCGTCGGCTCGGCCGGCACGCTGACCGGCCTGACCCGCTTCTTCAAACGCGTGCAGCCGGATCTTGAAATGGTCCTGGCCGACCCGGTCGGTTCGGTGATGGCTGAATACAGCCGCAGCAAACACTTGGGCACCGCAGGTTCGTGGGCGGTGGAAGGCATCGGCGAAGACTTCATTCCGTCGATTACCGACCTGTCGAGCGTGCGTAGCGCCTACTCGATCAGCGACGAAGAAAGCTTCGATCACGCCCGCCAGTTGCTGAAAGCCGAAGGCATCCTCGGCGGTTCGTCCACCGGCACCCTGCTCGCCGCCGCGCTGCGTTACTGCCGTGAGCAGACCGTGCCGAAACGTGTGGTCAGCTTCGTCTGCGACACCGGCACTCGCTACCTGTCGAAGGTCTACAACGACCAATGGATGACCGATCAGGGCCTGTTGCAGCGCAAACGCTACGGCGATCTGCGCGACCTGATTGCCCGACGTTTCGAAGACGGCAAAGTCGTCAGCGTTGGCCCGGACGACACGCTGATGACCGCGTTCCAGCGCATGCGCCTGGCCGATGTCTCGCAGTTACCGGTGCTGGTGGATGGCAAAAAATTGGTCGGCGTGATCGACGAATCGGACATTCTGGTGCGCGTACACGAAGACGCCTCGCTCTTCAGCAAACCCGTCGCCCATGCGATGACAGACAAGTTGCAAACCCTCGCCCCCGGCGCCACGCTGGCTGAACTGGAAGCAGTCCTCAGCAGCGGCCTGGTGGCGATCATTGCCGACGCTTCCGGCTTCCACGGCCTGATCACCCGCGTCGACATGCTCAATCAGTTACGGAGATCCCTCGCATGAGTCAGCACGACAAGAACGCCCGCCCTCAGGGCTTCGCCACCCGCGTGATCCACGCAGGGCAAACGCCGGACCCGACCACCGGCGCGCTGATGCCGCCGATTTACGCCAACTCCACGTACCTGCAAGACAGCCCCGGCGTGCACAAGGGTTTCGACTACGGCCGCTCGCACAACCCGACGCGTTTTGCGCTGGAGCGTTGCGTGGCGGACCTGGAAGGCGGCACCCAGGCCTTTGCCTTCGCTTCCGGGCTGGCGACGATTTCAACCGTGCTCGAACTGATCGACGCCGGCTCGCACATCGTGTCCGGCAATGACCTGTACGGCGGCACGTTCCGTCTGTTCGACAAGGTGCGCCAGCGCAGTGCCGGGCATCGTTTCAGCTACGTCGACCTGGCCGATCTGTCGGCGTTCGAAGCGTCGCTGCAGGACGACACGCGCATGGTCATGGTGGAGACGCCAACCAACCCGCTGCTGAGCCTGTCCGACCTCGCCGCCATCGCGCGCATCTGCAAGGCGCGCGGGATCATCTGTGTGGCCGACAACACCTTCGCCAGCCCATGGATCCAGCGTCCGCTGGAACTGGGTTTCGACATCGTGCTGCACTCGACCACCAAATACCTGAACGGCCACTCAGACGTGATCGGCGGCATCGCGGTGGTGGGCGACAACCCAGCACTGGCCGAGCGCCTGGGCTTTCTGCAGAACGCCGTCGGTGCCATCTCCGGCCCGTTCGACGCCTTCCTCACCCTGCGCGGCGTGAAGACGCTGGCACTGCGCATGGAGCGTCATTGCAGCAACGCACTGGAGCTGGCGCGCTGGCTGGAGCAACAGCCGCAGGTCAAACGCGTCTACTACCCGGGCCTGGAATCCCATCCACAACACGAACTGGCCAAGCGTCAGATGCGTGGTTTCGGCGGGATGATTTCCCTGGATCTGAACAGTGATCTGGCAGGCGCACGCCGCTTCCTGGAGAACGTGCAGATCTTCGCGCTGGCCGAAAGCCTCGGCGGTGTGGAAAGCCTGATCGAGCACCCGGCGATCATGACCCACGCGACCATCCCGGCCGAAACCCGTGCCAAGCTCGGCATCGGTGACAGCCTGGTGCGTCTGTCGGTGGGCGTCGAGGACATCGAAGACCTGCGGGCGGATCTGGCGCAGGCGCTGGCCAGTATCTAACTCGCAAAAACGTCAAAGCCCGCACGATGCGGGCTTTGGTGTTTGAGTAGGCGGCCAGTGCTGGTCTCTGGCTTACGAGGTTTATCAGGACTCTCACAGTACAGGCAATGTGCTCTGCTGCTTCACACGGCATAAGGGCTGGAACCCAGCGCGGGGTTCTTTCTAACCGTGTACCCTTCGGAACGCGCCCAACGCTTCCTCGCTATCCGCTTGCGCATCAGTCTGCGTCTTCGCCTACATTCTTGAGCCTAGCAAAGGCACTGCAATCCGCTGCGTGGTTTTTAGATTGATTTTCTTCTAGCGCCTGCCTGCAAGGAAGTTAACCGACTATCGCCTGCAAGGCCCTTAAGCCTGCCACCCGCCGAGGGCGAACTATACTTTTTAGTTCGCTGTCCGGATTTCATGTAAACCGTCGACACCTGTGCGCCTTGGGGTGCGCCCGTGCCAATCGCCAATCTGGTTAACCCCGGGCCAACGAGCCTTCCGTCGAGGATCCAATGACGGGCAATGCTCGGATGCTTTGTGGCTGATGGGTCGTGGAGAAAATCATGAAACACAAGCTTTGGTCAGGCGTTGTCCTGGCGGTCGCTGCATCGGTTGTGGTGATGCCCAGTGTCTGGGCTGCGCAGGCTCAGGCGCTGGCGTCTGATGGGGCGGATCATGTCAAAGCCGGGGCGGTTGCTTCGGATGGTTCGGATCATGTCGGCGCCGGGGCTGTGGCTTCTGACGGCTCGGATCATGTCGGCGCCGGGGCCGTAGCTTCTGACGGCTCCGACCATGTTGGCGCTGGAGCGGTGGCTTCGGATGGGGCGGATCATGTGGGCGCTGGGGCTGTGGCCTCCGACGGTTCCGATCACGTCGGTGCTGGCGCGGTGGCTTCTGACGGTTCCGATCACGTTGGCGCTGGCGCGGTGGCTTCTGACGGCTCCGATCATGTTGGCGCTGGCGCGGTGGCTTCTGACGGCTCCGATCATGTTGGCGCTGGCGCGGTGGCTTCTGACGGCTCTGATCATGTCGGTGCCGGCGCTGTAGCTTCTGACGGCTCTGATCATGTCGGTGCCGGCGCTGTAGCTTCTGACGGCTCTGATCATGTCGGTGCCGGAGCGGTAGCCTCTGACGGCTCCGACCATGTTGGCGCTGGCGCTGTAGCTTCTGACGGTTCCGACCATGTCCGCGCGGGCGCCCTCGCCTCCGATGGCGGCGATAAAGTGGGGGCCAGTCGATTCGCGTCCACTCGCGTTGGCGTAGGCTCTGACCAGGTCGCTTCCGCCCTCATGACGGGCAGCTATTCGGATCAGTTCAACAGCCCTCAGTGATGCTTTTCGGCGCAATCGGCAGCCTGCCGATTGCGCCGCACTAGCACATTTGTGCTAATCGACCACCTCGTTCCCTGGCGTTATAGTCCCTCGCAACCCCCGACACTCCCCAACATTGCCGCCGCGCAGTGCGCGGGATCGTTGTGCCTGGAAAAACAACAACACCAAGGAAGAAACACCATGAAACTGCACCTCAGCCTCGCCAGAATTACGGTTCTCGGCGCCCTGCTCATCGGCGCCACCGGTTGCCAGACAGCAAAACCCACCGAAGACAGCATGCGCGAACGGGCCCAGACCGTCATCGGCAAGCCGGTCTCCAAAATCGGCAACATCCGCAACGACAGCACGCTGACCTACTACACCGCCTACACCGCCGCCGGCGAATACAACTGTGAGCTGCCCAGCGGCGCGATCATCGCGGTGGCCAGCATGGGCATCATGACGCCCCCACTGTCTTGCCTGCCCAAAGGCGCGTCACCGATTCCGGTCCAGTAAACCGTTACAACGCCCTCTCATCCGGTAAAGGATTCCGTTCGATCATGAAAACACTCATCGCCACCCTCAGCCTCACAGCCATGGTTCTCACTGGCTGCGCCACCCCCAAGCAATGGGAAGCCACCGGCGGCAGCAAGACCGACGGCGTTGTCCAGGTTTCCTATGAGCTGGGCCAGTTCGAGAGCGGGCAAACCTCCGCAACCCAGGGATTGGCCACAGCTGAAGGCCGCTGCAAGGTCTGGGGCTACAAGAGCGCCGAAGTGTCGGGCTCGGAGAAAAACATCTGCCGCACCATGGGTCAGTACAACTGCCTGCAAACCACCATCACGCAGGACTATCTGTGTAAGCGCTGACCGCTTCGGTCTGCCGGTCGCGCAGCGCACGCAAGGTCGCGCGCAGCTCGGCCGGGCGTACCGGTTTGGACAGAATGGCGATCTGGCGGTCATGCAGGGCCGCCTGGATCTTTTCGATGTCATGCCCGGTGATGATCATGGCCGGCACCGCATAACCGCGCTGGCGGCGAACCTCATCGATGCACTCGATGCCGGTACTGTGCGAACCGAGGTCATAGTCGGCGACGATCACATCGCAATCCGTGACCAGCCCCTGCCCCGTCAACTCGGCCTGCACGATGCAGCCCCAGCGCTCCAGCAACGCAGAAGTCGCCAACAGAACGTTGCGATCATCCTCCACCAGACACACCTTCAACCCCGTCAGCAAACCGATTTGCCGAGCCTCCTCCCGATTGACCGGCATCTGCGGCGGCGCCAGTGGCAACCCATGCAAAGTCACCGCCGTGCCATGCCCCAGCCGTGAGCGGATCGCGACATCGACACCGATCAATTGCCCAAGGCGCCGGACAATCGACAGTCCAAGCCCCACCCCTTCAACGTCCTTGTCGCGCAACTGGCGAACCCGATAAAACTCCTCGAAAACCTTGGGCAAATGCTCTTCGGCAATCCCGCTGCCCCGGTCATACAGCGCGATGGCCAGCCCCGCGCCGCGCTTGCGAACACCGATCAGAACCGGCCGGTGCGCGCCGTATTTGAAGCAGTTGGAGAGCACGTTCTGCACCATAGTCGCCAGCAGCGCCGGATCGGTGCGCACCCAATGTTCACAAGGCCGAAGGCGCAACTCCACACCCGCCCATCGCGCGGCTTCTGCATTCTGGCGCACCAGATCCGCCAGCCACTCGCCCAATTCAAGCGTCTGCAATCGAGGCAGTATCCGCCCGTTGTCGAGGGTGTAGAGATCGAGAATCGAACGAAACAGCTGCGAAACGTTGAGCAGCGAGCGGTCGATGCTGTCCACCAGCCGCCGCTCCTCTTCGCCCAGCCTCGATTCGCGCAGGCACGCGGTAAACAGCCCGATGGAATGGATCGGCTGACGCAAGTCATGGCTGGCCTGAGCCAGGAATCGCGACTTTTCCAGATTCGCCGCGACCGCCTCTTCGGAAGCCTTGCGCGTGCGTTCCAGCAGCAAGTGCGCATACACCGGAATCACCGTGCTGGTGATCATCAGCATCAGCACCATGAACGGTTGCGCCTGCCAGTACGGCGTCAGCCGATAGACCGCCAACAGCGCCAGCAACGCCAACACCGTGGCGATCGCCAGGTAGCGCGAGCCATAGCGCATGCCATTACCGAGATTGACCCAGACCATGACCGCGTAGATGGGCAACGCCGCCTCGCCGCCGACCACCAGCCCGAAACTGGTGCCGGTGTAATCGTGGATCATGCCGAAAATCCTCCGCGCCGGATAATGCCCCGGCCAGCGCACGATGGCCTGGCGCAGCCCGACGGAGGCCAGCAAAAACAGGGAAATGTAGGTGACCACCGGAAGGTAAGTATCGAAGCGCTGGCCCGGCAGGAAACCGAGCACGCCCATGTAAACCAGCGCGATACTGGCGATGATGATGCGCAGATTGGCCTGATCGAGCTCGGTGTTTTTCTCGAACTTCATGGGGGAACGTCCTTGTGCGGCAGTCGTCATAAACAACACGAACCAACAGGCAATGCCTTCGCCCGGTGCTAAGGTGCATGCCGTGAGAAATGCTGACCCAGGGAGGGTTGTGTCATGACATGCCGAATCATCATAGCCGACGATCATCCGCTGTTTCGCGAAGCACTGCTGCGTACTGTCCAGCGTCTGCTGCCCGAAGCCCTGATCGAAGAGGCCGGCGACCTCGACACCGTGCTCGCCCTGCTGCCGTCCGGCGATGAGCCCGATACCTTGATTCTCGACCTGCGTTTTCCAGGCCTGACCTGTGTCAGCCAACTCTCGGAACTGCGCCGGCGCTTGCCGCGAACCACCTTGATCGTGGTGTCGATGGTCGATGACGAGGCGCTGATCAGCGAGGTCATGGCCGCCGGCATCGATGGATTCATCGGCAAGAACATCGCCCCCGACGAGATCGGCCAGGCGATCCTGGCGATCCGCGAAGGTGAAGTGCTGGTGAGGTTCGCTCCGTCCGGCCTGCTGCCACTGGAAACCGGCGCCGCCCTCACCCCGCGACAGCAGGATGTCCTGCGACTGATCGCCCAAGGCAAGACCAACAAGGAAATCGCCCGTGAACTGGATATTTCACCGTTCACGGTGCGGATTCATGTGTCGTCGTTGTTGCGTGCGCTCAACGTGCCGTCGCGTGCTGCGGCAGCAGTCAAGTATTCCGGTGCGGGTTAGCCTTTGAAGCCGTGATCAAGGATCAACCTGCGCCATCAGCTCAGGCACCGATTCCTGCCGTTTCGCATAACGCTGCGCCAGCACCGCGCAGACCATCAATTGAATCTGATGGAACAGCATCAATGGCAGGATCAACACGCCAATCGTGCTGCCGGCAAACAGCACCTGCGCCATCGGCACTCCAGTGGCCAGGCTCTTTTTCGAGCCGCAGAACAAAATGGTGATGCGATCTTCCTGGCTGAAGCCGAATGCCTTGCCCAACACCGTCGACGCCAGCAGTACCAGCCCCAGCAGGATGCAGCAGGCCACCACCAGACCGAACAGATCGATCACCGGAATCTGATGCCAGATGCCTTCGTTCACCGCCTCGCTGAACGCGCCGTAGACCACCAGCAGAATCGAACCCTGATCGACGAATTTCAGCCAGTTCTTGTTGCGGCCGACCCAGGCGCCGATCCAGCGGCGGGCGATCTGCCCGGCGATGAATGGCAGCAACAGTTGCACGCTGATTTTCAGGATCGCGTCGACGGTCGAACCGCCGTCACCATGCACATTCAGCAACAGCGTCACCAGCAACGGCGTAAGAAAGATCCCGAACAGACTGGACGCCGCCGCACTGCAGATCGCCGCCGGAATATTCCCCCGGGCCAGCGACGTGAAGGCAATCGCCGACTGCACCGTGGCCGGCAGAGCGCAGAGGTAGAGCATGCCCATGTACAGGTTGTCGCCCACCAGCGGCGACAGCAGCGGTTTGAGCGCCAGCCCCAACAGCGGAAACAGGACAAAGGTCAGACCGAACACCAACAGATGCAGGCGCCAGTGGCCGGCGCCGGCGATGATCGATTCGCGCGAAAGCTTGGCGCCGTGCAGGAAAAACAACAGCGCAATCGCGATATTGGTCAGCCAGCCGAAGCCGACCGCGACCTGACCACTGGCGGGCAGGAAGCTGGCGAGCAGCACCACGCCGATCAGGGTCAGGGTGAAGTTGTCGGGCAAGAATCTTGGGCGCGTCATGGTTTGCTCATCCGGGGGTTGCCAGTACGTGGAAGCGACTCTAACGTGACTGGAAATTACCGACTAACGCCGAAGAGCCTCAAGATGCCGCCAAAAGGACACGACAAGAGCGTCAGACGCAGTATTCCCGGGTTGCCGAGCCTGCCGCGTCCGTTGTATGGGCGCACCGAATCGCTGCCCAATCGCGCCCTGACCCGCCGCCACAGTCATCCGTGGGTGCAATTGTCTTACGCGATCCAGGGCGTACTCGAAGTGCAGACTGCCGCCGGTCGTTTCGTTGCGCCGCCGGAGCGAGCCGTGTGGATTCCGGCGGGTGTGCCGCATCGGGTATTCAGTTCCCCGCACACGGAAATGCGCAGTCTGTACATCGATTGCAGCGTGGCGAGCTGGGCGCTGGAGCGTTGCCATGTGCTCGGCGTCAGTGATCTCTTGCGCGAGCTGATTCGGGCCTTCAGTCAGATTCCTGTCGAGTATGACCAGAGCGGTCCTCACGGACGCCTGGCGCAGGTGATCCTCGATCAACTGGCCGAAGCCCCGCAAATCGACCTGATGCTGCCACTGCCCCAGGACCTTCGTTTGCGGCAGATCTATCAAAGTCTCGAGCAACATCCGGAACAGCAGACCACACTCAGTCATTGGAGCGAAAAGTTCGGCGTGACCGAGAAAACCCTGAGCCGGCTGTTCCTGCGCGATACCGGCCTGACTTTTCGCGCCTGGCGCCAGCGCTTGCGTCTGCTGGGTGCGCTGACGCCGCTGGAACGTGGCGAACGTGTCACGGAAGTGGCTCTAGCCTGCGGTTATGATTCGACGTCGGCCTTCATCGCAGCCTTTCGCCAGCAGTTTGGCGAAACGCCCGGAGAATTTTTTCGATGAGTTTTGTCGATATTTATCGAATTAAGACATGCCATTCGGCAAACTTCAGGGTAGAGTTTCGCCCATCAAGAATCTTTGACATCTTTCGACGATAACAATGATCAACAACCCTTTAGCGAACCTGTCGGCGGTAACAGCATGATCGAAGTCACTGAAGTCTCCATTGCCCAACTGCGCGCCGCGCTCGAATCCGGTCAGACCACCGCAGTTGAACTGGTGCAGGCGTATCTGGCGCGCATCGACGCCTTTGACGGCCCGGACACCGCCACTGCCTTGAATGCAGTGATTGTGCGTAACCCCGAGGCCTTGAAAGAGGCGCAGGCCTCCGATGCCCGTCGTGCCAAAGGCGAAACCCTTGGTCCGCTGGACGGCATCCCCTACACCGCCAAGGACAGCTATCTGGTCAAAGGCCTGACCGCTGCGTCCGGCAGCCCGGCGTTCGCCGATCTGGTGGCCCAGCGCGATGCATTCACCATCGAGCGCCTGCGTGCGGGCGGCGCGATCTGCCTGGGCAAGACCAATATGCCGCCGATGGCCAATGGCGGGATGCAGCGCGGGGTCTACGGTCGCGCTGAAAGTCCTTACAACGCCGCGTATCTGACTGCGCCGTTTGCTTCCGGCTCGTCGAACGGCGCCGGCACCGCCACCGCCGCAAGCTTCTCGGCATTCGGTCTGGCGGAAGAGACCTGGTCGAGCGGTCGCGGCCCTGCATCCAACAATGGCCTGTGCGCCTACACGCCGTCCCGTGGGGTGATTTCGGTACGCGGTAACTGGCCGCTGACGCCGACCATGGACGTGGTGGTGCCGTACGCCCGCACCATGGCCGATCTGCTGGAAGTCCTCGACGTAGTTGTCGCCGAAGACACCGACACCCGCGGCGACCTGTGGCGTCTGCAACCCTGGGTGCCGATCCCGAGCGTCGCCTCGGTGCGCCCGGCTTCCTATCTGGAATTGGCAGTGAAAAGTGATGCGCTGGCCGACAAACGCCTGGGCGTGCCGCGCATGTACATCAACGCCGACCCTAAGGCCGGCACCAGCGAAGCACCGGGCATCGGCGGGCCGACCGGGCAACGCATCAACACCCGCGCCTCGGTGATCGATCTGTGGAAACAGGCACGCCAGGCCCTCGAAGCGGCCGGAGCCGAAGTGATCGAAGTGGACTTCCCGCTGGTTTCCAACTGCGAAGGCGATCGTCCGGGCGCACCGACCGTGTTCAATCGCGGCATCGTCTCCAAAGAGTTCCTGCACCACGAACTGTGGGACCTGTCGGCCTGGGCGTTCGATGACTTCCTGCGTGCCAACGGTGATCCGAAACTCAATCGACTGGCGGACGTCGACGGGCCGAAAATCTTCCCGCACGACCCGGGTACCCTGCCCAACCGTGAAGGCGACCTCGCCGCCGGGATGGACGAATACGTGCGCATGGCCGAGCGCGGCATCACGCCGTGGGATCAGATCCCGACACTGCCGGACGGCCTGCGCGGCCTGGAGAAGACCCGCAAGCTCGACCTCGAAGACTGGATGGATCGCCTCGGCCTAGACGCGGTGCTGTTCCCGACCAACGCTGACGTGGGCCCGGCCGACGCCGACGTCAACCCGGCCTCGGCGGATATCGCCTGGAGCAACGGCATCTGGGTCGCCAACGGCAACCTCGCAATCCGCCACCTCGGCGTACCGACCGTCACTGTGCCGATGGGCGTGATGGCTGACATTGGCATGCCGGTGGGGCTGACCTTCGCTGGTCGTGCCTATGACGATTCGACTCTGCTGCGCTTGGCAGCGGCGTTCGAAGCGACCGGGTCGAAACGTTTGGTGCCGCCACGTACGCCGGCCCTGGCGGCAGGCAAGTAAATGCAAAACGGCGGGATCATTTGATCCCGCCGTTTTTTTAACGCTCTGCCAGTTCTTCCAGCAAATCCGCCGAAGGCACAAAGAACAGACTGCCCGTGACCGCCGTGCTGAAGTCCAGCAACCGGTCGTAATTGCCGGGTGGCTTGCCGACAAACATGTTCTCCAGCATCTGCTCCAGCGGTTCCGGCGAACGCGCATAACCAATGAAATAAGTGCCGAACTCACCTGCGCCGGGCCGGCCGAACGGCATGTTGTCACGCAGGATCTTCACTTCCTCGCCGTCCTTGGTGATGGTCGTCAAAGCGCTGTGGGAGTTGCTCGGTTTGACCGCGTCATCCAGTTCGATATCAGACAGTTTGGTTCGCCCGATCACCCGTTCCTGCGCCTCGACCGGCAATTCGTTCCATGCCTTCATGTTGTGCAGATACTTCTGCACCAGCACATAACTGCCGCCGCTGAACGCCTGATCTTCATCGCCTACAAGGGTGAAATGCTCGGCCTTGCGCCCGACCGGATTTTCCGTGCCGTCGACAAATCCGATGATGCTGCGCATGTCGAAATAGCGGAAACCCTGCACTTCGTCAGTAACCGTCACGGCGCCGTCCAGCGCCGACATCAACTGCGTCGCCAGCTCAAAACACAAATCCATCTGATCGGCGCGAATGTGCAGCAGCAGGTCGCCCGGCGTGGAGACGGCGCGCCGCCCTTCTACGCCGAATTCGCGAAAGTCATGCAAGGACGCCGGTCGCGGACTGCCGAACAGGCGATCCCAGGCGCTGGAAGAAAAACCACAGACGCAGGACAGGCTTCCCGAAGGAACGCGCTTGCCGACCGAGCGCGTCAAACCCGCGATATCGGCGCACCAGCCACGGACTTTTTCGGCCGCCTCGGCTTCGGCGTTGAGGGTCGCCACGATGAATATTGCAGCGCTGGTGATCGGGCTGCAGACGGCTTGAGGATCTGGCGTGTCGATGATCGTCGCTCCTGGCGTGATGGACTGGTTCGACAGCGAGGTTAGCAAAGAAGTGTTGAATGAAGTATTACCCGTGCGCTGCCCGTGTCGTCCGACACTTCGCTTTTAACGAACAATACCCGCGAAATAAACGATTTTTCTTCGTCGGAATTCTCCTACTAGCATGGCCCCGTCTACCCCGAAAAACACAAAGACAGGGAGAACGACATGCACCCCATCAACATCGGCGAACCCTGGATGTGGGTCGCCTTCATCGTTTTTGTCCTCGCCATGCTGGCTGTTGACCTGTTTGTCTTCGGCGGGCGCAAGGCGCATCGGGTCTCGGTGCGCGAAGCCTCATCCTGGGTCATTGCCTGGTGCATGCTGGCGCTGGCCTTCGCCGGATTGCTCTGGTGGTATCTGAACGGCGAGTTCGGGCCCGAAATCGCCCAGCGCAAGACCCTGGAATTCCTCACCGGCTATCTGATCGAGCAGTCGCTGTCGATCGATAACATGTTCGTCTTCGTGATGATCTTCGGCTACTTCGCCGTGCCGCCGGAGTTGCAGCGGCGGGTGCTGTTGTACGGCGTGCTCGGCGCGATCGTGATGCGCGCGGCGATGATCTTTGCCGGGGTGTGGCTGGTCTCGCAGTTCACCTGGCTGCTGTATGTGTTCGGCGTGTTCCTGATCATCACCGGGATCAAGATGCTGGTGTTCGCCGAACAGCAACCGGACCTCGATAACAATCCGCTCCTGCGCTGGGTGCGCGGACATCTGCGGATCACCAACGGCTTTCATGGCGAGCGCTTTTTCGTGCTGCAGAACGGCGTGCGCTGGGCCACACCGATGTTTCTGGTGCTGGTGCTGATCGAGGCCAGCGACCTGATGTTTGCGGTCGATAGCATCCCGGCGATTTTCGCGGTGACGACCGATCCGTTCATCATTTTCACGTCGAACATCTTCGCGATCATGGGCCTGCGGGCGCTGTATTTTCTGCTGGCGGACATGGCCGACCGCTTTCATTTGCTCAAGTACGGACTGGCGCTGGTGCTGGTGTTCATCGGCGGGAAGATGACGGCGATGCCGTGGTTTCACATGCCGGTGGAGTGGTCGCTGGCGATTGTCGGCGGACTGATTCTGGCGTCGGTGTTGCTGAGTCTGATCCTGACGAAGGACAAGTCGCCTGAAGAAAGTCGGGCAAAATAAAAGCCGAGGGAGCGAACAGGATTCGCTCCCTCAGCTTTGAATTTACTTATCGGACTTGATGCTGGTCCAGACCCGCGTCCGCACCCGCTCCAGTTTCTGCGGCAGTGGCTGCACCACGTACAGCGTCTTCAGCGCTTCGCTGGTCGGCGTCAGGTTCGGGTTGCCGGTGATTTCCTTGTTGATCAGCGGCAGCGAATCCTTGTTGGCATTCGGATAGCCGAGGAAGTCACTGATCGACGCGATGACTTTCGGTTCAAGCAAAGTGTTGAGGAACTCGTGGGCCTCTTCAACGTTCTTCGCGCTCTTCGGTATGGCGAAGGTGTCGAACCAGATCGGCGCGCCTTCCTTCGGCAAGCGCCAGTCGACCACCACGCCGTTACCCGCCTCTTTGGCTCGGTTGCCGAACTGGTAGAAACTGCCGGAGTAACCGATGGCCACGCAGATGTCGCCGTTGGCGATGTCGGTCATGTACTTGGCCGAGTTGAAGTAGGTGACGTAAGGGCGAACCTTGAGCATCAGGTCCTTGGCTTTCTCATAGTCGGCCGGGTTCTGGCTGTTCGGGTCCAGGCCCAGGTAATGCAGGGCCAGCGGGAGGATTTCCGACGGCGAATCAAGCATCGCCACGCCGCAGGATTTCAGTTTTTCCATGTTCTCGGGCTTGAACACCAGGTCCCAACTGTCCACGGGCGCATTCTCGCCAAGTGCAGCCTTGACCTTGGCCGGGTTGAAACCGATCAGCACCGTGCCGACCATGTACGGCACGCCGTACTGATTGCCGGGATCGTTGGAGTCGAGCAACTTGAGCAGCGCCGGGTCCTGGTGACTCCAGTTTGGCAGCTTGGACTTGTCGAGTTTCTGGAACACGCCGGCCTTGATCTGAGTATCGAGGAACTGGTTCGACGGCACCACCAGGTCATAGCCAGAGTTACCGGTCAGCAGTTTGGCTTCGAGGGATTCGTTGGTGTCGAAGGTGTCCCAGGTCACTTTGATGTTGCTTTTGGCGGCGAAGTCCTTGGGCACCGCTGGCAGGATGTAATCCGCCCAGTTGTATACCCGCAGTTCGCGCTGTTCGGCTTGCACGGCGCTGGCCAGCAGCGTCAGCCCGCACACAGTGGCACCCAGAATGCGTTTCATCGTGACCATATTGTGTTTCCCCGAATGCAGCGTGAGTCGATGGTTTTTATGTTCTGTACACGGCAGCGGCTGTCAGATCAGCCAAGGGCAAGGAAGGTGCAGCGTTTAGTTATGGCTTCGATTCTTGCCGACAGCGTAGTCGGAGCACAGTGGCCGGTTGGCCAAAAGGGGATCGATATGGCCAATTTGAGTGACCGCCAGAATACTGAAACGACAATGCCCGGCGATTGGCCGGGCATTGTTTGAGTAGCGTACGCAGGATCAGTCGGTAAAGCCCAACCGCGTCGCCCTGCTCTCCTGCGCCTGCCCACGCGTCGCCAGGCAGTAATACAACGGGCAGGTCACGATCAGGCCGACCAGCCATGACAGGTCTGCGCCGTCCACCAGATTGGCGTAAGGGCCGACATAAAGTGAGGTATTGGCAAACGGCAACTGCACGATGATGCCGATGAAATAGGCAATGATCGCGTGCAGATTGTAACGCCCGTAGATCCCGCCATCGGCGCGGAAGATCGAGGCGATGTCATAGCTGCCGCGCTTGATCAGATAGAAATCGATCAGGTTGATCGACGCCCAAGGCACCAACACCAGAAGCAGCGCCAGAATCAATCCGATGAACTCGGAAATGAAATCCGCCGACGCGCCCAACGCCACTACGCAGCAACCCGCCAGCACCACGCTCGACAACATCACTCTCACTTTGATACTCGGCGTCCATTGGCTGGCAAAGGTCTGGATCGAGGTGATGATCGACAGCACCGCGCCGTACAGATTCAGCGCGTTGTGGCTGATGATGTTGAGCAGGAACAGCACCATCAGAATCGGCCCCAGCCAACCCGTGGACTGCTTGACCGCCGCCATCGCCTCGGTCCCTTCGGGTGTCGCCAACACCGCCACCGCGCCGAATGTGAACGACAGAATCGTGCCCAGCGTGGCGCCCAGATAAGTTGCGATAAATGGCTTGGCGATGCCGATGTCCGCCGGCAGGTAACGCGAATAGTCAGAAACGTACGGCGAGAAGCTGATCTGCCAGATGATCCCCAGAGACACCGTCGCCAGCCACCCGGACAGGTTGAAGCTGCCGCGGGTGAAGAAGTCTGCCGGCAAGTCATGGGCAAAGATGTAGATGAATCCGGCCAGCAGCGCGCTGCCCATCACCCAGGTGCCGATGCGATTGAGCGTATGGATGAAGTTGTAGCCGATCACGCCGATCGCCGTGGCGCTGAGGGCGCCGATCAGGATGCTCAACGGCGCCGGCACCGACGGCGCAATGCCGACGATGGACTTACCGGCCAGCACGATGTTGGAAATGAAAAAACCGATGTAGATGATCGCCGCGAAGAACACGATCAGCAGCGCACCGTAACGCCCGAACTGACCACGACTCTGCACCATCTGCGGAATGCCCATGCGCGGGCCCTGCGCCGATGCCAGGGCGATCACCACCCCGCCAATCATGTGCCCCAACACAATCGCCAGCAGCCCCCAGAACAGGTCGAGATGAAACACCTGAACCACCATGGCGCCGGTGACGATGGGCAGTGGCGCAATGTTGGTGCTGAACCAAAGAGTAAAAAGGTCGCGGGCCTTCCCGTGGCGTTCCGCGAGTGGGACGTAGTCGACCGTGTGATTCTCGATCAACGGATCTTGCCGGGACATCTGGGACATAAAAATGAACTCGATTGGGTCTGTTCTTATCGTTGTATGAAGCCAAACCGGGGGTGCTTCGTGGCCGCCCCTCAGATGGAGACCATATTATGGTATTCCAACATTTTCACAAGACTGATCCGCTGTTTGCGACGGCATCTGATCCGGCATCCTCCCTGATCGCCAGGCTTTACAGCTAGACAAAAGCCCCGTAAATGCTGAGTTTCCGACGGATGAACCACGTTTATCGTTTCACCAAAAAAGCACTTGCAATCGATGTATTACGGTATACCATCAGACCCACAAACACATAAAAACACGCTTCACCGCACTCGAGGATTGACCAATGATCGATGCTGCCGTCTACAAACAAGTCATGGGCTCGTTCCCGTCCGGCGTCACCGTCATCACCACGCTTGATGACGACGGCCAGATCGTCGGCCTCACCGCCAGCGCCTTCAGCTCGCTGTCGATGGACCCGGCCCTGGTGCTGTTCTGCCCCAACTACAGCTCCGATTCCTACCCCGTCCTGATCAAGAACAAACGCTTTGCCATTCACGTGTTGTCCGGCGGCCAGCAGAGCGAAGCCTATGCGTTCGCCCGCAAAGGCAAGGACAAGGCGCAGGGCATCGAGTGGACGTTGAGCGAACTGGGCAACCCGATTCTGGCCAACGCGACAGCTATCATCGAATGTGAGTTGTGGCGCGAATACGAAGGCGGCGACCACGCGATCATGGTCGGCGCGGTGAAAAACCTCATCGTCCCTCAGCAGGACGCCGGCCCGCTGGTGTATTGCCACGGCAAGATGGGCGCCCTGCCCGCCTTCGCCTGATCCGCACGATCGCACTTAAACAGGCCTGCAAGCGACCGGCCGACCACAAGAGATTCGAGGTAGCGTCATGAAATTTTCCCTGTTCGTACACATGGAGCGCTGGGACGAAAGCGTCAGCCACCGTCAACTGTTCGAAGACCTGACCGAACTGACGTTGATGGCCGAGGCCGGCGGTTTCAGCACCGTGTGGATCGGCGAACACCACGCCATGGAATACACCATCTCGCCGAGCCCGATGCCGCTGCTGGCCTACCTCGCTGCCAAGACCACCACCATTCACCTGGGCGCCGGCACCATCATCGCGCCGTTCTGGCACCCACTGCGGGTCGCCGGCGAATGTGCGTTGCTCGACGTGATCAGCAACGGCCGGATGGAAGTCGGTCTGGCCCGTGGTGCTTATCAGGTGGAATTCGACCGCATGGCCGGCGGCATGCCTGCCTCATCCGGCGGCCAGGCCCTGCGGGAAATGGTCCCCGTGGTCCGCGCCCTCTGGCAAGGCGACTACACCCACAATGGCGACATCTGGAAATTCCCCACGTCGACCAGCGTGCCGAAACCGATCCAGAAACCCAACCCGCCAATGTGGATCGCCGCCCGCGACCCGGACTCGCACAACTTCGCTGTGGCCAACGGCTGCAACGTGATGGTCACGCCGTTGATGAAGGGCGACGAAGAAGTCCTCGACCTGAAAAACAAATTCCAGAACGCGCTGGACAACAACCCTGATGTGCCGCGTCCGCAATTGATGGTGCTGCGCCATACCCACGTGCATTCGGTGGATGATCCGGAAGGCTGGAAAGTTGGCGCAAAAGCCATCTCACGTTTCTACCGCACCTTCGATGCGTGGTTCGGCAACAAGGAAGTGCCGGTGAACGGCTTCCTCGCCCCGAGCCCGGAAGAGAAGTTTGCCGGACGTCCGGAGTTTGAACTGGAGAGCCTGCACAAGACGGCGATGATCGGCACGCCGGAAGAGATCATTCCGCGGATCAAGTACTACCAGGAACTGGGAGTGGATGAGTTCAGCTTCTGGTGTGATAACAGCTTGCCGCACGCGGAGAAGAAAAAGTCGCTGGAGCTGTTTATCAAGCATGTGGTGCCGGCGTTTCGTTAACGACTGTGCTGATTGTATCTGCCCAATAAAAACGCCCTGATAATCCAGGGCGTTTTTTGTGCCCACGCTTCCAAAACCCATTCTTTTTTCTGGCGTTCAATTTTGCGTTTGGCAAGAAATGTACATATCAGCGAGGGCGCGACAGGGACCCTTTCATACAAATCTGAGTTTCCAGTAATCGTTCCCTGCTACTACCCAGTACCGCTCACTTGCCGGAATCAGAAAGCTGAAATCAGCATTCTCTGCAGCCCAGCCCGGCTCGACCAGATCCTCATGAACACGCACATCATCCATGTGCATGAATATTTTCCGATCAAAATTGATATAAAAACTTGGGAGGCGTGAGCTAATAACATTGGCACGCTTGTACACATCAGGCGTCAAGCCCTCGCCTGTCTGGTAGTAATGCTCAACCCTTTGAAAAACCTCTGCATCTGCCCCGATAAAATCCTGCAGATCGTGGGAAGACAGAATTTTTTCGCTTGAGTCGTGGAGGTACTTGGGGAAATTATCCGCAGTCATTTTGAGGACACCCCCTCTGAACGCCTTGCAAGCGAGTTCATATTGCTCCCGGCTTATACTCCCGGCGTCCAGGTAAGCACGGTAGTCTTTTTCCGCATCAAGGGTGAAGTTGCATTTTTCGTCTACGACCCAAAAGCTCTCGCCTGAACAAACAAAGAAGCAAATGTTTTTTCACCGTTCCAGAGTTCATCAAAAATTGCTTGATTGACTTTCATTCCTTGAACTCCGTTAAGAAGCACTAACCGCCCTGGCGGATATCAGTCTCCAGCTCTGTCGGATCAGGCAGGAAGAAACGGGCAGTCAACCAGCATGTCGCCATTGAAGTGACAAAGAGTACGACCATTCCGAAAATCTCATCGGAAAACCTCGCACTCTCTACATCCCGTACAACGGCGACGATAAACGGAGTAACCCATAAAGTGGCCAGCACCGCGCCCGAAAGCGCTATCACGGAACAGGCTCGACTTGTCCTTTTGACTTTCATCGATGCGATCACCAATGAAAACAGCAGAAATGGCACGAGAAATACCACTTGAGCCAGAACAGGTCCGAGGAATGGCATCAACATCAATTCCGCCCCTGCGACCTCCCCCATCAACCGTGGGTTCATGGCCAGATGGGCGACGGTCGCAATCGTCTTGAAGAAGCCGGCGATAAAACCCGGCGCCAACGGGCAAAGAAGAAAAGCCAGGAAAACCTTCAGACGCGGATAATTCACATCACTCACAGGCAAATTCTTCCTCACGCATTGATGGGCTCTCTGAATTCAGCAGGTCAGCTCTTTACAGGAATGCGCTGCTCGGGCTGAGTAACGTCGTAGACGTGCTGCTCGCAACTGCCGCCCACAAACTCAAACTCAACCAGATAGGCTTTGCCACGCTCTGGCGTAAACGAATTGCTCACTGGCCCGCAGGTATGGAGAACTCCGGTGCGAGGGCCATTCGCATAGCCCGACACTTCAATTGTCTTATCGGCATCGGCCTGGGTTTCCAGTTGCGGGAAGCGTTTGGCCACCGCGCTGTTGCCCACTTCATTGAGCTTGGCAATCCAGCCGAACACCTGGCCTCGCCCCGAATCCACCACGGTTCCCAGTTCTTCCATGCGGCGGTCGGGATCGTCTGCACGACGGATCGAAAACTCTACCGGAATCGTCGAGCCCGACGCTTTCATCACAACCTTGGCGTGCTGCGCATCGACCGCCACCGTATTCTGGTGCAGTTGGACACCGTCTTTCAGCAGATTGGGAGAAGAATCCCGAACGTTGGAATGGCAACCTGAAAGCGCGAACGCCAAGGTCAAAGTGACGAGTGCAGGTTTGTTCACGTGTGAATCTTCCCTAATGAGCGCAACGAGACCGAAGTGATATCAAAATAGAGGCGCGATATTAGGTGGCCACTATTTTGACGTCAATCCATCGATTCGGCGTTCTGGTCATGCTCATGTGCAGCGTCGGAAGGATCAGCGGCTCGATTAGTGTTCGACACCCAGCTTCGTCGCCACATCTTCCGAAGCCAGCAACCTTCCATCGGCCGAGCGCAGCTCCAGTTTCTTGATCGGCTGACGCTTCTGTGCATCGACCATCACCGACCCCGGTTCGCCAGGCGCGTACAGGTGTTCCCCGCCCCATTGCGACAGCGCAACGATCACGGTTTGTAACGCCCGACCCTTTTCCGTCAGCACGTACTCCTTGTAGGCGCTGCCATCGGACGCCGGCACCATGCGCAGGATGTCGCGCTCCACCAGCCCTTTGAGCCGGACACTCAACATGTTCTTGGCGATCTCCAGGCTCTTCTCGAAATCGCCGAAACGACAAATGCCATCCAGCGCATCGCGGATGATCAGCAACGACCACCAGTCGCCGATCAGGTCCAGTGTCCGGGCGATCGGGCAGGCATTGCCGGCAAGGCTTTTGCGCTTCATTTCGGGGGTCTCCAGCAAATCGGCAGGTTCGATGCGGTTGCATCTTACAACCCGCGCTGCAAAACCGATAACGCCGTGCGCCTCGAACTTAGCACCTGCGTACAAGTGGCCGATGTACTTTGCCGCGATAGTGAACGTTGCCAACACGGCATCCACGCAGGCCCACACCCAAGGAGTTTCCATGAGCACGTTCACGACTCAAGACGGCACCGAAATCTATTTCAAGGACTGGGGCAGCGGCCGGCCCGTACTGTTCAGCCACGGTTGGCCGCTGGACGCCGACATGTGGGAATACCAGATGGAATACCTGAGCAGCCGCGGCTACCGCACCATCGCGTTCGACCGTCGTGGTTTCGGCCGTTCCGAGCAGCCATGGACCGGCTACGACTACGACACTTTCGCCGACGACATCGCGCAGTTGATCGAACACCTCGATCTGCGTGACGTGACCCTGGTCGGCTTTTCCATGGGTGGCGGCGATGTCAGCCGCTACATTGCGCGCCACGGCAGCGAGCGCGTCGCCGGGCTGGTGCTGCTGGGCGCGGTGACGCCGCTGTTCGGCAAGAAACCGGACTTCGCCGAAGGTGTCGACACGTCGGTGTTCGACGGGATCAAGGCCGGCCTGCTGAAGGACCGTGCGCAGTTCATTGCTGACTTCAACGCCCCGTTCTATGGCACCAATCAGGGTCAGAAAGTCTCCGACGGCGTGCTGACGCAAACCCTGAACATCGCCCTGCTCGCCTCGCTCAAAGGCACCGTGGATTGCGTCACGGCGTTCTCGGAAACCGACTTCCGCCCGGACATGGCGAAAATCGATGTGCCGACGCTGGTGATTCACGGCGACGGTGATCAGATCGTGCCATTCGAAACCACCGGCAAACGGGCCGCTGCACAGATCAAGGGCGCTGAGCTGAAAGTCTACGCAGGCGCGCCACACGGCTTTGCGGTCACCCATGCGCAGCAATTGAATGAAGACCTGCTGGCGTTTCTGGATCGCTGAGTTCGCTGTGAACTGAACATGCGCGAAAAAGGGCCGCCGACTACCCTGTCGGCGGCCCTTTTTTTTCGTTGTCCCGGATTCCGGTGTCATGGCGAAGCCCCGTGTTTACAGACCTTTCAGGCCTCTGCATCACGTTTTTATCTTCACATCCCAGCTTAATAATATTTTACCGATAACCACCCCCTCCCTAGTCTGATCCCAAGCACAGAGAACAGGTCGACAGCGGCCTGAATCCAACGGCCTCGTGAGAAGGGATCAGAGATGACCACTGAAATAATAAAAACAGACACGCTTGTTGTCGGCGCCGGTCAAGCGGGTGTGGCCATGAGTGAACACCTGAGCAAACTCGGTGTGCCGCACCTGGTGCTGGAGCGCAACCGCGTTGCCGAGCGCTGGCGCACCGGGCGCTGGGACTCGCTGGTGGCCAACGGTCCGGCGTGGCATGACCGGTTTCCGGGGATGGAATTCGATGATGTCGATCCGGATGGTTTCGCCCACAAGGAGCGCGTCGCCGACTACTTCGAGGCCTATGCGAAGAAATTCAACGCACCGATCCGCACCGGCGTGGACGTGAAAAGCGTGCTGCGCAATGTCGGTCGCCCGGGCTTCACCGTCGAGACCTCCGAGGGCGTGATCGAAGCCGCCCGCGTCGTCGCCGCCACCGGCCCGTTTCAACGTCCAGTGATCCCGGCCATTGCGCCGAAGGATGAGCGTCTGTTGCAGATTCACTCGGCCGACTATCGCAACCCGCAACAACTGCCGGCCGGCGCCGTGCTCGTGGTCGGTGCCGGTTCGTCGGGCGTGCAGATCGCCGATGAATTGCAGCGCTCGGGCAAGCAGGTGTTTCTCTCGGTCGGTGCCCATGACCGCCCTCCTCGTGCTTACCGCAACCGCGATTTCTGCTGGTGGCTCGGCGTGCTCGGCGAATGGGATCAGGCCGCCATGAAACCTGGCCGCGAGCACGTGACAATCGCCGTCAGCGGCGCCCACGGTGGCCGCACGATCGATTTCCGTGGCCTGGCCCATCGCGGTATGACCCTGGTCGGCGTCACCGAATCGTTCAACGACGGCGTGGTGACCTTCAAACAGGACCTGCGCGACAACCTCAAGCGTGGCGACGAGAACTACCTCGCACTGCTGGATGCCGCCGATGCCTACATCGAACGCAACGGCCTCGATCTGCCGCTGGAACCGGAAGCCCGCGAGACGTACCCAGACCCGGAATGCGTGAAGAACCCGCTGGCCAATCTTGATCTGGCCGCCGCCGGCATCACGTCGATCATCTGGGCCACCGGGTTTGCCGTGGACTATTCCTGGCTGAAAGTCGCGGCGTTCGACGACAACGGCAAGCCGCAACATCAGCGCGGTGTGTCCAGCGAATCGGGTGTGTATTTCCTTGGGCTGCCATGGCAGTCACGACGCGGTTCGTCGTTCATCTGGGGCGTGTGGCACGACGCCAAGCACGTGGCCGATCACATCGCCACCCAGCGCAAATACCTGGCCTATCGCGATGCCGAACAACGCGAAGCCGTGCTGCATAGCAACGCTGTCGACACCGTCGACGCTTGATCCCCCATTACCGCTCCGGCGCCCATCGCGCCGGGCCCGAATTCGTCAGGAGTTTCACATGAGTCAGCCAACCCACACCCGCATTCGCATGTTCAACACCAAGGACACTTACCCGAACCAGACCCTGGACAATGACTTGTGCCAGGCCGTCCGCGCCGGCAATACCGTGTATGTCCGTGGTCAGGTCGGCACCAATTTCGATGGTGAACTGGTCGGCCTCGGCGACCCGCGCGCACAGACCGAACAGGCGATGCGCAACGTCAAGCAACTGCTCGAAGAGGCCGGCAGCGACCTGAGCCATATCGTCAAGACCACCACTTACCTGATCGACCCGCGCTACCGCGAGCCGGTGTATCAGGAAGTCGGCAAATGGCTGAAGGGTGTTTTCCCGATCTCCACCGGGCTGGTGGTGTCGGCGCTGGGCCAGCCGCAGTGGCTGATGGAGATTGATGTGGTTGCGGTGATTCCCGAGTAATTCGACCTTAGCGAAAGGAGGCCACACATGACATTTTCCATCGCCGCCCGCTGCCCCGAAACCGGCCAGTTCGGCATCGCCATCAGCTCCTCCAGCATTGCCGTCGGCGCCCGTTGTCCATGGCTGTTGCCGGGTGTCGGCGCGGTGTCGAGCCAGAACATCACCCTGCCGTCCCTCGGCCCGGAAGTGCTCGCCTTGATGGAGCAAGGCCTGGCGCCCGAGGCAGCGCTGGACAAGGTGCTGACCCGCAACGGCTACAGTCAGTACCGGCAGATCACCGCGATCAACCACCTCGGGCAGACCGCGCATTTCAGCGGCGCACAAACCTTGGGCGTGCACAACGCCGTGTCGGGCGAACAGTGCGTAGCGGCGGGCAACATGCTCGCCGGGCGCTCGGTGATCGAAGCCATGGTCAGCGCGTTCGAAGAAGGCGAAGGCCAATTGGCCGACCGCCTGATCAAGGCCTTGCACGCCGCCCAGGCCTTGGGCGGCGAAGCGGGACCGGTGCATTCGGCAGCCGTGGTCGTGGTCGGCGAACTGACCTGGCCCATCGTCAACCTGCGGGTGGACTGGGCGGATGAAGACCCGATCGGTCAATTGCAAAAACTCTGGGACGCCTATCGCCCGCAGCTTCAGGACTATATCGACCGCGCCCTCGATCCGGCCAAGGCGCCGGGTTACGGGGTTGCCGGAGACGACCGATGAGCGACAGCGTCGCGTTGCTCAAGACGCTGGTGGGGTTCGACACCACCAGCCGCGAGTCCAACCTGCAATTGATCGACTTCGTGCGTGACTACCTCGAAGGTTTCGATGTGCCGTGCGAGTTGATCTACAACGAAGACCGCAGCAAGGCCAACCTGTTCGCCACGATTGGCCCGGCAGATCGGCCGGGGATCGTGTTGTCAGGGCACACCGACGTGGTGCCGGCCGACGGTCAGCCATGGACGCTACCGCCGTTCGCACTCAGCGAGCGCGACGGCAAGTTGTACGGTCGCGGCACGGCGGACATGAAGGGCTACATCGCCTGCGTGCTGGCGCTGGTGCCGTCGTTGATCGAAGCACCGTTGCGCATGCCGGTGCACATTGCGCTGTCCTACGACGAAGAGGTCGGTTGCCTCGGTGTGCGTTCGCTGCTCAAGGTGCTGGAGCAACGTCCGGTCAAACCGTTGCTGTGCATCATCGGCGAGCCGACCGAACTCAAACCGGTGCTCGGGCACAAGGGCAAACTGGCGATGCGCTGCGATGTCCAGGGTCACGCCTGTCATTCGGCCTACGCGCCACTCGGGGTCAATGCCATCGAATGCGCCGCCGAGCTGATCGGCGAGCTGGGGCGCATCGGTCGGCAGCTCAAGGATGAACACCTCGACCCGCGCTTTGACCCGCCGTATTCAACGGTGCAAACCGGCGTGATCAGCGGCGGCAAGGCGTTGAACATCGTCCCTGCCGATTGCCGTTTCGACTTCGAAATCCGCGCCCTGCCCTCGCAGGATCCGACGGTCGTCGCGCAGCAACTCAAGACCTATGCCGAACAGCAAATGCTGCCGCGCATGCGGGCCGTCAGCGAGCAGAGTGATATCCGTTTCAGCGAACTGTCAGCGTATCCGGGGCTGGCGACTGATGCTCGGAGCCAGGCGGCGGAATTGATCGCCACGTTCTGTGGCTCGGACGATTTCGGCACTGTTGCGTTTGGGACCGAAGGCGGCTTGTTCGACGCGGTGGGGATTCCCACGGTGGTCTGCGGCCCTGGGAGCATGGACCAAGGTCACAAGCCGGACGAGTTCGTCAGCCGCGATCAGCTCAAGGCCTGCGATGAGATGCTGCAACGGATGCTGGCTTCGATTCGCCTTTGAAAAAACGGTCTGGCTGCAGGATTCAAGTCCGCAGCCGAGCCGCAGGTTCACCGACAGACAGCTGCTCCGATGGAGGTCAGCTGCGTTGTCGCTCATGGCGCTGAAACACCCGAAACAGAGCGCTTTCAGCTGACCGGAGAACCTCGTTTTTTTAACGCCTGAAGCAACAAAACTACTAATTTATCTCTCCCCTTTCCTTGCCCATGATCGACCCCAACAAGAAATGCGCCGTCCGTGCCGGCGCTCACTGAAGTACGTCCACGTACTCGTCCTTGCCTTGGAGTTCGTCATGGCCACCTCTGCAACAACGTCCGCACCGCTCATTGAAAAACATACGATCGGCTATGTGCCGCCCGAAGATCGCCACGGAAAGGTTCGGGATCTGTTCACCCTCTGGTTCGGCGGCAACATCGCGCCGCTGCCCATCGTCACCGGCGCCCTCGGCGTGCAGCTGTTTCACTTGAATCTGGTGTGGGGCATCGTCGCCATTCTGGTCGGCCATCTGGTCGGCGGTGTGCTGATGGCGCTGCACTCGGCGCAAGGCCCACAGATGGGCATTCCGCAGATGATCCAGAGTCGTGCGCAATTCGGTTCCCTCGGCGCGCTGCTGGTGGTGTTGATTGCCGGCGTCATGTACATCGGTTTCTTCGCCTCCAACATCGTGCTCGCCGGCAAGTCCCTGCATGGCGTGGTTGACAGCGTTCCGGTACCGGTCGGCATCGTGATCGGCGCGCTGGGCTCGGGAATCATCGGGATCATCGGTTACCGCTTCATCCACGTGCTCAACCGCATCGGCACCTGGGTGTTGGGGATCGGCATCGTGGTCGGCTTTGGCTACATCCTGACTCACGTGCAGACGGCTGACTTCCTCACCCGTGGCGGTTTCAACCTTTCGGGCTGGCTCGCCACCGTGTCGCTGGCAGCGTTGTGGCAGATTGCGTTTGCACCCTATGTGTCGGATTACTCGCGTTACCTGCCAGCTAATGTGCCGGTGGCCGCGACGTTCTGGACCACTTACCTCGGTTCCGCGCTGGGCTCCAGCCTGTCGTTCATCTTCGGTGCGGTTGCCGTGCTGGCAACCCCGGTGGGCATGGACACCATGGATGCGGTGAAACTCGCCACCGGCTCGATCGGCCCGTTGATGCTGGTGCTGTTCCTGCTCAGCGTGATCAGCCATAACGCGCTCAACCTGTACGGCGCGGTGCTGTCGCTGATCACTCTGGTGCAGACCTTCGCCTACCGCTGGATTCCGACCGCCAAGAGCCGCGCGGTGATTTCGCTGATCGTGCTGCTCGCCTGCTGCTTCGCTGCCGTCGGCGCGTCGTCAGACTTCATCGGCCACTTCGTCGACATGGTGCTGGTGCTGCTGGTCGTACTGGTGCCGTGGACAGCGATCAACCTGATCGACTTCTACGCCATCCACAAAGGCCAGTACGACATCGCCTCGATCTTCCAGGTCGATGGCGGCATCTACGGCCGCTACAACCCGCAGGCCTTGCTGGCGTATGCGATCGGGATCGCGGTGCAGATTCCGTTCATGAACACGCCGCTGTACGTTGGCCCGGTGTCGGCGCACATCAACGGCGCGGACCTTTCCTGGCTGGTGGGGTTGCTGGTGACGTCGCCGCTGTATTTCTGGTTGGCCAGTCGTGACAGTGCTTATCGTCGGCGGCTGATGACCGGGAAGCTGGCGGGCAGTCTGTAAACGATCAGTTCTGCAGTGACACACGAAGGCCCTCGAAGCGAGGGCCTTTTGCTTTGGCTGGAACCGCCTATTTCGCCTTGAACGCCTCGCGCCGCGCCTGCCGTTCAGCGACATAGGCTTCTTGCGGCTGGCTGATCAGATCCTCGCGCCGCAACAGTTCCCCGCAGTGATCGCACAGCGGTCCGAGGCCGGCACTGTGATTGCAGTGCTTGTGGATCATGTTCACGGCCAGCCCCTCCTCCGGCGACTTGCACCAGGTCTCTCCCCAGGCGCGCAACGCAATCACCACCGGGTAGAACGCCTCGCCCTTCGCGGTGAGGTGGTACTCGTAGCGTTTCGGCCGCTCGTTGTACAAGCGACGCTCGACCAGTCCGTCTGCTTCCAGGCTTTTCAGACGAGCGGCGACCATCTGCGGCGTACCGCCGGTCTGGGCCTGAATCTCGTCGTAGCGATGGCTGCCCATGAACAACTCGCGCAAAACCAGCACCGTCCAGCGGTCGCCGACGATCGCCTCGGCCCGGGAAATCGGGCACAGCGTATCGGGAAGACTATCGTTTACAGCCATCAGGGCTTGCCTCTTTCACAGCTACTATGATTATCATATCATCACGATGCAGGAACAAGCCCTGAGCATCGATCACTCTCATTGCCGGAGTACATCGTCATGTCGAAACCTCTCTATCCACTCGACAGAACCGCCTACCTGCTGGTCGATCCGTACAACGATTTTTTATCGGATGGCGGCAAGATCTTTCCGCTGATCAAACCGATCGCCGACCAGAACGGTCTGCTCGACAACCTGCGCAAACTCGACCGCGCCGTGCGTGGCCTGCAGATTCCGGTGGTCATCGTACCGCATCACCGCTGGGTCAAAGGCGACTACGAGAACTGGGATCACCCAAGCCCCACCCAACAAAAGATCATGCACATGCACCACTTCGCCCGTGGCGAATGGGGCGGTGAATGGCACCCGGATTTCGCACCGAAGGACGGCGACATCGTCGCTCAGGAGCATTGGGGCTCCAGCGGTTTTGCCAACACCGACCTCGATTTTCGCCTCAAGCAGAAGAGCATCACCCACGTGATCATCGTCGGCTTGCTGGCCAACACCTGCATCGAAGCCACCGCCCGCTACGCCAGCGAACTGGGTTACCACGTCACGCTGGTGCGCGACGCAACGGCGGCGTTCAAACCGGAGATGATGCATTCCGCCCATGAGCTGAACGGCCCGACCTTCGCCCATGTCGTCACGACCACCGACGAGTTGATCGCCAGCCTCAACACACAGGGTGAGTCGAAATGAGTCTGACTGGCCACCTGCTGATCGGCGCCTCTGACATCCCCGCCACCGAGGGCACGATGAAAGCGCTTAATCCGGCAACCCATCAACTGATCGAACCAGAGTTCGCCTTTGGCGGCGCGGCCCAGGTCGATCAGGCTGCAACCCTTGCCGACGCGGCATTCGACAGCTACAGCCATACCTCGCTGGCCGAACGCTCGGCGTTTCTGGAGAGCATCGCCGATAACCTCGACGCCGTTCGTGAGGAACTGGCCGCCCGCGCCGCACTGGAAACCGGTTTGCCTCAGGCACAGCTCGAAGGCGAAGCCGCCAAGGCCGCTACCCAGTTCCGCCAGTTCGCCGACGTGGTGCGCAAGGGTCGCTTCCTGCAACTGGCCATCGACCCGGCGCAACCTGAACGTCAGCCCCGGCCACGGATGGATCACCGGCTGCAAAAGATCGCGATAGGCCCGGTGGCGATCTTCGGCGCCAGCAACTTTCCGATTTCCTATTCGGTGGCCGGCGGCGATACAGCCTCGGCACTCGCGGCCGGTGCGACGGTGATTCTCAAGGCCCACAACGCCCACCCCGGCGCCTCGGAAATCCAGGCCCGCGCCATCCGCAAGGCCGTACAGGCGCATGGCTTGCACGAGGGTGTGTTTTCGATGGTGCGCGGCGGCGGCAATGCCATCGGTGAGGCGCTGGTCGATCACCCGCTGATCAAAGCGGTGACCTTCACCGGTTCGGAACTGGGCGGCATGGTGCTCTATCGCCGCGCACAGCTGCGTCCCGACCCGATCCCGGTGTTCACCGAGATGACCAGCGTCAACCCGACCTTCATCCTGCCCGCAGCCATGGCGGCACGCGGCGCGGAAATCGGTGACGGTTTCGCCGAGCGGATGCTGGTCAATGTCGGGCAAGCCTGCCTGTGTCCGTCGATCCTGATCGCGGTCAAGGGTGATGGCCTGCAAGCATTGCGCAGCGCCATGATCAAACGGATCAGTGATGCACCGGCACGCACGATGCTGACCCCGGGGATTCACGGTTCATACGTCAAAGGTCTGGTGGCGATGGAAAGCGTGGGGGCGAATCTGGTGGCAGTCGGCGCACCAGCGGATGGCCAATTTGAAGGCCGCTCGGCGCTGCTGGAAGTTGACGGTCAACGCCTGCTCGGCGAACCGGCGCTGGCCCATGAAGTGTTCGGCCCGGCAGCGCTGCTGGTGACGGTCAACGATGAGGAAGAATTGCTGGCGGTCGCCCGCTCGTTCAAGGGCCAACTGAGCTCGGCCATTCACCTTGAAGACCGCGATCTGGACCTGGCTCGGCGTCTGTTGCCAATCCTTGAACGTCGCACCGGGCGCATCGTGGTCAACGCCTTCGCCCATCCGCAGGAAGTGACTTTCGCCACCGTGCACGGCGGGCCGTTCCCGGCCACTTCGGACAGTCGCTTCACCTCGGTTGGCATGACCTCGATCGAGCGCTTTTTGCGTCCGGTGGCGTATCAGGGCTTTCCGGATGCGTTGTTGCCGGAGGTGTTGCGCGACGGTAATCCGCTGCAGCTACCGCGTCTTGTCGATGGCCAATAAACCCGTCCCGGTTCGGCGCAATACCGAACCGGGACGTAGTTTTCAGATTCGCGCCAGCCATTCATGCTCTGGATGTACCAAGGCCAGGTGCTCCATCAACCATTGCCGCTCCCCGGCCAAAAGCCTGGGCAAGGTGAGATTGAAGTCGGCTTGATCCTTTGCCCGGAGGTGTTTGGCCTTGAACAACAGAATGGCCGCAGGCCTGAGGTAGGGAATGCCCGCATCGTTGGTGCAGACCATTTCACCGCGCTCGCCAGTGATCGACGTATCGCGCTTGTAAACCCATCTGTCTGGCGTTCCGGGTTCGATCATCATGTCGACCCGCCAGACTTGCGCCTCGGTATCAAAACACCAGACCTGGAATATGTCGGAAGCAGGTTCGCGATTGGATGCCAGTAGCTCGAAGACGCCGTCCTTGACCGCATAGAAATCCAGATGCCCCAGCGCCTCGCGAAAAACCGGGAAGTCTTCGCGCAGGATGGTGAATTCAAGATCTTCATGCGCTCGGGTTTGCCGCCCCTGCCAGACATCAAGTGCCCATCCGCCGACGATGCACCAAGGGCGATCGACGTATTCGAGTTGCTGGAATAAATCAGTGGGTGTCCAAGGGTTCCATGCCGCTTGATCCGGCAGGTGTTCCTGAGCCGTCATTCGCCGTTCTCCATGTCCTTGGCTTTATCCGGACATTGAAACAAAAAAGTGCCGGGCTCGCTTGAGCCCGGCACTTCTTTTTTACAGCCATTGACCTGACAGATTGATCAGGCCGGCACACCCAGAATGATGTGCGAAGCCTTGATCACCGCCGTCGCGCTCACGCCAGCCGCCAGGCCCAGTTCGTTCACCGCGTCGCGGGTCACGATCGAATAGACCTTCGAACCGCCGGCCAGCTCGATCACTACTTCAGCGTTGACGGCGCCATCGGTCACGCTCAGCACCTTGCCTTGCAGGCAGTTGCGGGCCGACAGGCGAATGCCGTCGGATTCGGTCATCAGCATCACCCAAGGCGCCTTGACCAGCGCAACGGCTTCTTTGCCCACCGCGATGCCCAGGCTCTTGAGGCTGGCCAGGGTCACGACAGCAACGAGCTTCTCGCCGCCCGGCAGGGTCAGGACAACTTCCGCGTTGACCGAGCCTTCCTGAACCTGGCTGACCTGACCTTTAAAAACGTTGCGGGCACTGACTTTCATGATGGACGTCCTTTTTTTGACTTTGGAGTTAGGAAACGGCCTGCATCATCTGAGCAAGCGCTATGTAGTTACAACTACAGCGCTGCACCTGAATGAACATCGACTCCTGACTCTAGCACCGCCAAAGTGAATCAGATCAACAGGTCTTCATAGAAGGCGCCGTACGGAAGTTCAGGGTGCTCGATCTGGATTTCCAGAATCCACACACCGGCATTCGGAGCCTGATCGAAATCCCCCAGATTGCCGCCCCGATAGATCGCATGGGGAAAATCACTGACCCGGTGGCCCTTGATGTCCAGATTCAGTTTCCAACCCATCGCCTCAGCCTGATCGGTGGCGTAGCGATACAGTTCGACACCGGTTACGCCTTGACGCCAAAAGGCCTCGACCTTGTCGAAAAGTGCTTTGGAGGCCGCCGCGCAAGCGATCATTTGCGGATCGGAACCGGTGACGAACGTCGCCCCGGCATCGCCTTCATGGCCTTCCCAGACCACGCCCATGTCGATGAAGAAAATGTCTTCCTCGCCCAGCACCGGATCGCCTTCGGAGCGCTCCTTGAAGGTCTTCAGCGTGTTGGCACCGAAGCGGATCAGCAGCGGATGCCAGATCCGGTCCATGCCCAGTTCGACAAGGATTTCCTTGCCCCGAGCATGGGCTTCGGATTCGCGCATGCCGGGTTTGATCACCTTGGCGATCTCGTCCACGGCCTTCCAGGTCAACTGCTGGGCGTGGCGCATGGTTTCCAGCACAAAACGTTCACCTACCGCTTCTTTACCGCTCAGGGCTGTGGTCATCGCTGATTCCTTCTGGCTAATCGCGCATCGCTTGCGCTGTATAGTTTTTTATATTGCGAAACAGGACGCCTAAGATACAACCATGACACAAAGTGTCAATTCTCTTCTGCACGCACCACGCCGCGCTCCTCAAGCAATCGCACGAACATGCTCAGACTGCGCGACACCGTGCCCCGGCGCCACACCAGCCATGTCGTCAGAAAGCGAAAATCCGCCGCCAGCGGCCACACACTCACCGTCGCGCAACCGGGCATGCTCTGCAGCATGCTGCGCGGCATCAGGGCCAGACCGGCGCCCGCACTGACGCAGGCGAGCATGCCGTGATAGGACTCCATCTCGAAGATCTTGCCGGGTACGGCTGCGTCGGTGCTGAACCATTTTTCGAAGTGATGGCGATAGGAACAGTTCGAGCGGAACGCGTAGATATTCTCGCCATTCACGTCCGCAGCGCGCTGGATCGGCCCGTGATGAAGCGGCGAGATGATGACCATTTCCTCCTCGAACGCCGGGATGCCTTCCAGCGCCGGGTGCAAGACCGGGCCGTCGACAAATGCGGCCGCCAGGCGCCCGGAGAGGACACCGTCGATCATCGTCCCCGACGGCCCGGTCGACAGGTCCAGATCGACCTTGGGGTGTTGCTGGTTATACGTCGCCAGCAAACCGGGAATCCGTACCGCCGCCGTACTTTCCAGCGAGCCCAGCGGAAACGCGCCTTGCGGTTCCTCGCCGGCCACCGTGGCGCGCGCTTCCTGCACCAGGTCGAGAATCCGCCGTGCGTACTCCAGAAAACTCCAACCGGCCGGCGACAGACGCAAGCGGCTTTTCTCGCGGATGAACAGGTCGACGCCCAGATCCTCCTCCAACTGCTTGATGCGCGTCGTCAGGTTCGACGGCACGCGATGGATCTGCGCCGCCGCCGCGCTGATGCTGCCGTGCTCGGCAACGGCCTTGAAGATTTCCAGTTGCACCAGATCCACAGTCATTCTCCAATCGTGAAAGAAACGCTCTTTATTATTCAGTTTCCAGAAATCAAACGCCACCCTACTCTGAGCGCATCCACTGACCTCGCAGGACGATGCCATGAGCCCGATTTCCAGCCAGACCCACGCCATCTCGATCAATCCCGCCACTGGCGAGCAGATCGGTCACTACGCCTTCGAATTCGCCGAGGCCCTCGATGCCGCGCTGACCCGTGCCGCGTTCGGTTTCGGCAAATGGAAACGCAAACCGCTGCAGGACCGCTCCCGCGCCCTGACCGCGCTGGCCGGCGCCCTGCGTGACAGCAGCGAAGCCATGGCGACCATGATCACCCAGGAAATGGGCAAGCCGATCGCCCAGGCCCGTGGCGAAATCGAGAAATGCGCCAAACTTTGCGAGTGGTACGCCGAACACGGCCCGGCCATGCTCAACGCCGAAGCAACACTGGTCGAAGGCGGCAAGGCGCGCATCGAATACCGTCCGCTGGGGCCGATCCTCGCCGTAATGCCGTGGAACTTCCCGATCTGGCAAGTGCTGCGCGGCGCCGTCCCGGCGTTGATCGCCGGCAACACCTACGTGCTCAAGCATGCGCCGAACGTGATGGGCAGCGCCTATCTGTTGCGTGATGCCTTCACTCGCGCCGGTTTTGCCGATGGCGTGTTTGAAGTGATCAACGTCACCCCGGAAGGCGTGTCCACTGCCATCGCCGACCCGCGCATTGCCGCCGTGACCCTGACCGGCAGCGTCCGCGCCGGCATGGCCATCGGCGCACAGGCTGGGGCCGCGTTGAAGAAATGCGTGCTGGAGTTGGGCGGTTCCGATCCATTCATCGTGCTCAACGACGCCGATATCGACGAAGCCGTGCAAGCAGCAGTGATCGGTCGTTACCAGAACTCCGGCCAGGTCTGCGCCGCTGCCAAACGCCTGATCATCGAAGAAGGCGTGGTCGAAGAGTTCACCCGCAAATTCGTCGAAGCCACTCGCCAGTTGAAGATGGGCGATCCGTTGTCCGCCGACAACTACATCGGCCCGATGGCCCGCTTCGACTTGCGTGACGAACTGGATCAGCAAGTGCGCGACACCCTGGAAGAAGGCGCCACCCTGCTGCTCGGCGGCAGCAAAGTAGAGGGTTCGGGCAACTACTACGAGCCGACCGTATTGGCCGACGTCACCGACCGCATGACCTCGTTCAAACAGGAATTGTTCGGCCCGGTAGCCTCGATCATCACCGCACGCGACTGCGCTCACGCCGTGGCCCTGGCCAACGACAGCGAGTTCGGCCTGACCGCCACGATCTACACCGCCAATGTCGCCCTGGCCCAGCAGCTGACCAGCGAACTGGAAACCGGTGGCGTGTTCATCAACGGCTACTCCGCCAGCGATCCGCGCGTGACCTTCGGCGGCGTGAAGAAAAGCGGTTTCGGTCGCGAGCTGTCGCACTTCGGTGTACGCGAGTTCTGCAATGCGCAAACCGTGTGGCTGGATCGCCACTGATCCAATTAACAAAGCCCGGAAGCGTTTTGCGCTTCCGGCGCTTTTTCATTTCAAGCCGCCGCCTGTTGTGGCTCCGATACCGTCCGTTCCTTGCTCAACAGCCCCAGCACCACAGCCGCCGACGCCAGCGTGATGATCGTCAGGATGTGCAGCAGATACTGGAACGCCGAAGCGTAACCTTGCACCAGACGTTCGTTGGCCAACCCTGGAATCGTGTTGATCGCGTGAGCCATGTCGCCAATGGTCACCCGGTGCGCGGTCTCGGCAATCAGCGCTGCATCGGCACCAGCAACTACCGTTTGCAGATCGGTATGCAGCAGCGAGGCAAGAATCGCCGCCACGCTGGCCAGCGCAATTCCCTCGCCCGCCACCCGCACCGTGTTGAAGATCCCGGCCGCCATGCCGGCGCGTTCTTTCGGCACTACGCTGACCGACAATCCGTCCATCAACCCCCACGGCAAACCTGCGCCAATCCCGATCAACACCATCGGCACCACCAACGCGAATGTCGACTCGCCGACGTTGTAGAGGCTCAACCAGTGCAGCCCCACGGCGGCAATCAAGAAACCCAAGCCCGACAAAATACCGGCCGAGACAAAGCGGGTCATCGAAGCCGCAAGCATCGGCACCACCAGCATCGGCGCCGACAACGCCAGCAACAGCAGGCCGGCATCGATTTCACTCAAGCCTTCGACGCCGATAAACCGCAGCGGCAGCATGACCACCAGCACGATGTAGCAAAAGCAGGTGCCAATCGGCAGCATCTGCACACCGATGAAGCGCGGAAAACGGAACAGGGTCAGATCAAGCATCGGGCGCTTGACGCGCATTTCGATAAGGACGAACAGCGCCAGCAACAACGCCGAAGCGCCCAACAGCCCCACTACCAACGGACTGCCCCAACCGCTTTCGGGGGCCTGGATCACACCGAACGTGAACAGCGCCAGCATCGAACTGAACGTCACACTGCCCGGCCAGTCGAGACCGCTGGCGTCTGGGTCGCGGGTCTCACGCATGCGCGGCAGACCGAAGACCATCGCGATCACACCGATCAGCGCGGTGAAGACAAAGATCGCACGCCAGTTGAACGCCTCGATCAGCGCCCCGGCCACCAATGGGCCGAACGCCAGGCCGATGCCAAACGTGGTGCCCAGCATGCTGTAGGCACGGGTGCGCGCATGGCCTTCGAACTCCTGCGCCAGCGCTGCCGAACCACTGGCCAGCGCCGCCGCCCCGGCCACGCCCTGTATCGCCCGCAACACATCCAGCCAGAACACCGAAGGCGCCAGGCTCTGGGCAATCGACGCAGCGGTAAATAGCAGCATGCCGCCCGTGAACAGGCGCTTGCGCCCATAGACATCGGCCAACGCCCCCGCCGCCATCAGCAGACTGCCGAACGACAACATGAACGCATTGGTGATCCAGGTCAGCGCCACCGGGCTGCCGCCCAAGTCACGGCCGATGGCCGGCGTCGCCACCGCGCCACCGGTAAAACTTAACGGAAGGACCAGTGCCGACAGGCAAATGGCCGCGAGGATCAGCAGTTTGTCGCGCGCGCCATGGGGCTGGGAGACGGTTGTCATGATTTCGTCCAATGAAAAGAAAAATAAGGCTGCGATCAACAGAGCGCAGCCTGCGATTGCTGAGTCGGGCGGCGTGTCAGTCCTTGAAATCCGTGGACAGCGCCAGCGCATTCCACTCGGCCAGTTCCTGCGCCACCAATCGATTTTTCGCTTCGATCCGCGCGACGGTGTCGCTGCCCAGCGCCAGCCGCTGCGGCGGGTTCGGCGCATTGACCAGCGCCAGCATGGCTTCGGCAAACTTCACCGGATCACCCGGCTGCGCATGGTTGGCGGCTTCGGCGAAGGTGCGCATCTTGCCGACGGTTTCGTCGTAGTCCGGCAGCACCAGCGCGGTCTTGACCAGCGATTGTTCATCGAGGAAATCAGTGCGGAAGAAGCCCGGCTCGACCACCGTGGCATGAATGCCCAGCGGCGCCAGTTCCTGCCGTAGCGCTTCGCTGATGCCTTCCACCGCGAACTTGGTGGAGCCGTAGACACCCCAGCCCATATAGGCCTGATAGCCGCCAATCGATGAGATGTTGATGACCCGCCCGCTACGCTGGGCGCGCATGTGCGGCAGTACGGCGCGAGTCACGTTGAGCAGGCCGAAGACGTTGGTGGCGAACAGGCGCTCGGTTTCGCTGGCGCTGGTTTCTTCCACCGCGCCCAGTACGCCGAAGCCGGCATTGTTGATCAGCACATCGATGCGGCCGAAACGCTTGATGCCTTCCGCCACCGCTTGGTGGGCCTCTTCTTCGCGGGTGACGTCCAGGCGCACCGCCAGCAGGTTCGGGTGCTCGCCGAGGCGGTCGGTAATGTCTTGCGGTTTGCGGGCGGTGGCAATCACGGCGTCGCCGGCACGCAGGGCATGTTCTGCGATGAGGGTGCCAAAACCACGGGAAGCTCCGGTAATCAGCCAGGTACGCATAGCAACTCCTCCTGTCAGTGACCCTGGCGTTATTGCCGGGCCTTATCGATGAGTTGATGCGACTTTAAAGCCGTGCTACTGATGTGATAATCCCAACAAAATTACATGACTTTGTGAAAGGCGCTCATCAATGAAAAACCCGTCCACGGCGGATCTGTCGATCTTTCTGAGCATCGCGCAGCATCTGAATTTCAGTCGTGCAGCGGTGGATCTGAGCCTGACACCGTCGGCGCTGAGTCACTCCTTGCGCGCTCTGGAAAACCGCCTCGGCGTGCGTCTGTTCAATCGCACCACCCGCAGCGTGGCCCTGACCGAGGCCGGCGAACGGCTTTATGCCCGGTTGAAACCGGCGTTTCGCGATATCGAAGATGCGCTTGAAGACCTCAACCATTTTCGCGACAAGCCCTCGGGCAACCTGCGCATTACCTCCGGCCGCCAGGCTTGTGAACTGGTGCTGCTGCCGATTGCCAGCGAGTTCCTGCAGGCCTACCCGGACATTCGTCTGGAGGTGGTCGAAAGCGATGCGCTGCTGGATATCGTCGCTGCGGGATTCGATGCCGGTGTACGTTTCGGCAACCGGTTGGAGGCGGATATGGTGTCGCTGCCCATCGGGCCGAATCTGCGGTCAGTTGTGGTCGGCTCGCCGGCGTTTTTCCAGCGGCATCCCGCGCCACAGAAACCGGAAGACCTGCATGCCCTGCCCTGCATCCGCCATCGGTTCCCGAGCGGTTCGATGTACCGCTGGGAATTCGAACGTGGTGGCATTGAACAGGAAATCGAAGTCAACGGTCCGCTGACCCTGGGCGATGTCAGCCTGATGGTCGGCCCGGCGTTGCAAGGTTTGGGGCTGGCCTATGTGTTCGAAGACATGGTCAGCGAGCACCTCGCGGCCGGGCGTCTGGTGCAGGTGTTGGCGGACTGGTGCCCGTACTATCCCGGCCTGCATCTGTATTACCCGAGCCGGCGCCATGTACCGGCGCCGCTCAAGGCTTTAATCGACTTTGCCCGCAACGTTCGCGACGGCAAAACGAGTTAGCTACAGATATTTCAACCAGGCGATGTCCCGTCGCCGGGCCTTCAATGCCGAGAACCAGCGCACGGCCGGAAACAACGCGACCGCCAGCACCATCGCCGCCAGCCACACCGCCGCCACCGACGAGAAGCCGAAATAACTGCCCTGATTGAGCCCCACCAACGCCACGCCAATCAGGTACAGCACCTTCAGCGCATACAGGTGCAGCAGATAGAAAAACATCGGTGCCGAACCGAACACCGTCAGCCAGCGAATCCAGCGTCGATCCTGCGCGCGCTCGAACACCAGCAACAGCAGCAGCCCGACGCTCACCGTCAGCGTGATGAACAACAGCGATGGCGGGTATTTGGTGATGTTGAAAAAACTCATCAGGGTTTGCAGGCTGCTGTCATTGAGCGACCACGGTTTCTCGCCGTAACCGTTGACCAGCCGCAGCGCCACGAAACCCAGCAGCCCGGCGATGCCAACGATCAGCAAACGTCGCTGGCGCACACCCGCATCGGCCATTCGGGCAAACCATGGCCCCAGCGCGTAACCCAGACCGATTACACCGATCCACGGCAGCAGCGGGTACGACGTGCGCAAGCGCAAGCTCTCGCTGACTTCGATCCAGCCCCGGTCATGCAGGATTGCCCAAGGTACGTGCAGCGCCGAATCCATGGCAAAGTGCAGACCGTCGAGCAGGTTGTGCCCGGCGATGATCGCCAGGTTCAACGTCAACAACAGCCAGCGTGGCAGCCAGACCAACAGCGACAGCGCGATCATGCTCAGGCCGATCGCCCAGATCACTTGCAGGTAGATCACGCTCGGCGGCAGCTGGAACGTCCAGGCGAAATTCACCAGCGTGAATTCGAGCACCACCAGGAACAGACCACGCTTGAACAGAAAGGCACTGACATCAGCCTTGCCGTCGTACTTTTCCCCGAACAGCCATGCCGACAATCCGGTCAGCAGCACGAAAACCGGCGCGCACAGATGCGCCAGAGTGCGGCTGAAAAACAGCGCCGGCTCGGTGCTGGCGATGTCCATCGGATCGGAGACCTGACGATGCAGCAGAAAGGTTTCGCGCACGTGATCCAGCAACATGAACAGAATGACCAGGCCGCGCAGCGCATCAATGGACAGCAGCCGGCCAGTCGCCGGCGGGACGTTTCGAGGAGCAGCAACGGTCATGAAAGGTTCGCAATCGAGTGAAGAGTTCGATCGGGCCGCGTACAAACGGCCCGACTATTTGCGTTACCTTATAACATGAAAAGCCGCTTCAATTGCTAACGGTTCTCAAGCCGTGCGCAGTTGCTCAAGCAGCACCTGCAACGGATGACGCACCGCTCGGTCGGCCTGACGCTTGACCTGGCTGCGGCACGAATAGCCGGTCGCCAGTGCTTCGCCCCGCTCTGCCGGTGCCTCGATCTGCTTCGCCCAGGACTGCTCGTAAATCACCGCCGAGGTGTCGCGATTGCGCGCTTCGTGCCCGTAGGTGCCGGACATCCCGCAGCATCCGGTGGCCTGGGTCGTCAGTTTCAAGCCGACACGTTCGAACACTTGCTCCCATTGCCGGGTTGCGGCGGGCGCGTTGGTTTTTTCGGTGCAGTGCGCGAGCAGGCGGAAGCTTTCGCCATTCTGTGAATCCGTCCGTTGCGGCATGACTTTCAGCAGCCACTCCTGCACCAGCGCCACTTCGGGGCATTGCTCCATCCCCGGCACCTTGAGGTATTCCTGGCGATAAACCAGAGTCATCGCCGGGTCCAGCCCCACCAGCGGCACGCCAACCTCGGCCAGTGCGCGCAGTTGCCCGGCATTGCGCAGCGCCGCGCGATTGAACGCCGACAGGAAACCCTGCACATGCAGCGGCTTGCCGTTGGCGCTGAACGGTGCCAGATAAACCTGATACCCCAGTCGCGAAATCAGTTCGATCAGATCCGCCAGCAATGGCGCCTCGAAATACCGGGTGAACGCGTCCTGCACCAGCACCACACTGCGTTCACGTTGCGCCTGAGTCAGCGCCGAAAGCACCTCGACCGACGCCGGTTGCACCTGCCAGCGACGCATGGCCGCGTGGAAATCGAAACGGCTGAGCAACGGCACATCGACCATGCCACCAAGCCGCTCGATCAAGCGACGGCTGAACGAAGCCCCCATCAAACCGTTGTAGAGAAACGGAATACGCGCCATGTACGGAATCGTGTATTCCAGCGAGGCAATCAGATAATCCCGCGCCGGCCGCAGGTAACGCGTGTGGTACAGCTCGAGAAACCGCGAACGGAAATCCGGCACGTTGACCTTCACCGGGCACTGCCCCGCGCAGGACTTGCACGCCAGGCAGCCGGCCATGGCGTCGTACACCTCGTGGGAGAAGTCTTTTTCCTGCGCACGGCTGTTGCGCCAGCGCTGCAGCAATGTGCTGAAAAACGGCGGGCGACGACTGGCATCGGACAACACATCCACCCCCGCCTCGCCCTGCAACCGCAGCCATTCGCGAATCAGCGAGGCGCGGCCCTTGGGCGACTGCGCACGCTGGCGGGTGGCTTTCCACGACGGGCACATCGCATCGTCGGGATCGAAGTTGTAGCAGGCACCGTTGCCATTGCAGTGCATGGCCGCGCCGTAGTCCTGCCAGACTTTCTCGTCGATCTGCCGATCAAGTTCGCCGCGCAGGGTCACTTCGTCGATCTTCAGCAATGCCGCGCCGGGAATATCCGGCGTGGCGATCTTGCCGGGGTTGAACTGGTTGAACGGGTCGAACGCCGCCTTCAAGGCTTGCAACGCCGGGTACAGCTCACCGAAAAAGGCCGGGGCGTATTCCGAGCGCAGGCCCTTGCCGTGCTCGCCCCACAGCAGGCCGCCGTAACGCTGGGTCAGCGCGGCGACGCCATCGGACACCGGTCGCACCAGTGCGGCTTGTTGTGGATCTTTCATGTCGAGAATCGGCCGCACGTGCAGCACACCGGCATCGACGTGGCCGAACATGCCGTACTGCAACTGGTGGCTGTCGAGCAGCTCGCGCAGTTCGGCGATGTATTCGGCCAGGTGTTGCGGCGGCACGGCCGTGTCTTCGACAAACGGCTGCGGTCGCGCTTCACCGGCGACGTTGCCGAGCAAACCCACCGCACGCTTGCGCATGCCGTAGACGCGGTTCACCGCTGCATGCCCGACGGCCAGCGTATGGCCCAGCCGTTCGACCGTGGCATCGTTGCCCAAGTGCTGGACAAAGGCCTCGACCCGACCTTGCAGCTCCTCGGGATCGTCGCCGCAGAACTCCACCAGGTTG
Source organism: Pseudomonas sp. GW821-FHT11G12 (assembly GCF_058808055.1). Lineage (NCBI taxonomy): Bacteria > Pseudomonadati > Pseudomonadota > Gammaproteobacteria > Pseudomonadales > Pseudomonadaceae > Pseudomonas > Pseudomonas sp. GW821-FHT11G12. Next base: position 673,248 of record NZ_JBXARH010000001.1, on the reverse strand, counting down.
ATTCCCAGCGTCGGCCGCTCGGCGCTTTCCGGGAAATACTCGGCGACGCCATGCCAGACGATGTCCTGCATCGCCAGCAACAGCACTTTGGAGTCGACGGTTTCAATCGACAGCGGCTTGAGCGCCATCAACGCCCGCGCATCGCGCAACGCGTCCATGAAGCCGGCGTAGCGGATGTTCACCAGCATCGTGTGCTTGGGGATCGGCAACACGTTGAGCTTGGCCTCGACCACAAACCCCAGCGAACCTTCGGCACCGCACAGCACGCTGTTGAGGTTGAAACGGTTGTCGGCCTCGCGCAGGTGCGCCAGGTCGTAGCCGGTCAGGCAGCGGTTGAGGTCGGGGAACGTTTCCCGGATCAGTTCGCCCTGCTCATCGATGATCTGCCGCGCGCAACGGTACACCTCGCCGGCCCACCCCTCACGGGCGCATTCCGCTGCCAGCTCACTTTCTTCCAACGGGCGGCCGTGCAATCGCTCGCCACCGCGCAGGACCATGTGCAATTCCAGAACATGGTCACGGGTCTTGCCGTAGGTGCAACTGCCCTGGCCGCTGGCGTCGGTGTTGATCATGCCGCCGACGGTGGCGCGGTTCGACGTCGACAGTTCCGGGGCGAAAAACAGCCCGGCGGATTTCAGTGCCGCGTTGAGTTGATCCTTCACCACACCGGCCTGCACCCGCACCCAACGCTGTTCAACGTTGATTTCGAGAATGCGGTTCATGTGCCGCGACAGGTCGACAACGATGCCATCGGTCAGCGATTGCCCGTTGGTGCCGGTGCCGCCGCCGCGAGGCGTGATCACCACTTTCTGGTAAGCCGGTTCGGCGATCAGACGCGCCAGTAGCGCCACGTCATCGGCGTCGCGCGGGAATACCGCCGCTTGTGGCAAGCGCTGATAGATCGAGTTGTCGGTGGCCAGCACCACGCGGCTGGCGTAATCGGCACTGATTTCGCCACGAAAACCGCTGGTTTCAAGGGCTTTGAGAAACTGCTGGTAATCGGTGTTCAACGCGGTGGAAGGCGACAGCTGGGCAATCATCGGGGGGGCGATCTCGGTCAAAAACGGGCCGTGTAGCGGTGAACAGTTGTGCGCAATGAATGATTGCGTCACGCTCCCGCCATCTCATAGGCCTTATGTTCATTGCAGAGCGATGCCGGGACAACCGTAAATTCGACCCGCAATCCATGACTAAAACGAATGAATCCGCGAACCCTCACCCCCTCGATGTCGTTGCTGCTGGCGTTTGAAGCCGCCGCACGCCATGAAAGCTACACCCGCGCCGCCCACGAACTGTCGCTGACCCAGAGTGCGGTCAGCCGTCAGGTGCAGATTCTGGAAAAGATGCTCGGCATGCGCCTGTTCAGCCGTGAAGGCCGGCGGGTGATCCTTACCGACGTCGGGCGCATGTATCAGCGCGAACTGTCCGAAGCCCTCGGGCAGATCCGCAGCGCGACGTTGCAGGCCATGGCGTTTGGCTCGGGGATTCACAGCCTGCGCCTGGCGACCTTGCCGACTTTCGGCTCGAAATGGCTGCTGCCGCGCCTGAAGGATTTCTACACGGCGCACCCGGGCATGACCGTGCACCTGCACTCGCGGATCGAGGCCATCGACTTCGACACCAGCGAAATCGACGCGGCGATTTGTGTCGGCGGCGGTGACTGGCCGGGGCTGACCGCCCACCGCCTGCACACCGAAGAACTGGTGGTGATCGCCAGTGCGCAATTGTCCGACGCCGAACGTCTCGCGGCCAACAAGGATATCGCCGGGCAGCTTCTTCTCAATGTCAGCAGCAACGCTCAGGCGTGGTCCGAGTGGTTCAGCCATCACGCCCTGCCCCATCGCAGCATGCGCATCGGGCCGAGCTTCGAGATGACCTCGCACTTGATCCAGGCCGTGCGCGCCAATATCGGCATCGGGCTGGTGCCGAGGATTCTGGTGGAGGATGAATTGCACAACGGTGAGTTGCTGCAACTGGGCGAACCGATCAGCAGCCGGCGCAGCTATTACCTGGTGTACCCGGCGCGTAATGAGTCATTGGCGTCGTTGAAGGCGTTTCGAGATTGGCTGGTGCAGACGCTTTGAGATGATGCCGGCCCGTAATGGGCCGGCATTCAAAGCCTAGTGCATGCTGGAAAGAGGCTTGCGATCAACTGTCACCGCGCATTACGCATCCTGCAGAATCAGATCCGCGCCCTTCTCTGCCACCATCAGCACCGCTGCATGGGTGTTGCCCGATGTCACGTTGGGGAAGATCGACGCATCGACAATCCGCAACCCCTCGAGGCCGTGCACCTTGAGGCGCTTGTCGACCACCGAACTCTGCTCGTCCGCGCCCATCGCGCAGGAGCCACACAGGTGATAGATCGAGCCGCAGTTGTCGCGGAAGTACTGCAGCATCTGCTCGTCGGTTTCCACCGCCGGCCCCGGCAGGACTTCATCGACCGTGATGCCCCTCAATGACGGAGCGCCCATGATCTTGCGCATCAGGCGACTGCCCTGGATCACCTCGTCGATGTCCTTTTGCGTGCTCAGGTAGTTCGGGTCGATCAATGCCGCATCACGTGGATTCTTCGAGGCAATCGTGATGTGCCCGCGACTGGTCGGGCGACACGGGTTGAAGCACAGCAGGAAACCTGAATACGGCTCGGGCTTGAGGCTGGCCTTGTTGTTTTTCGGAATCTGGTACGACAGCGGGTTGAAATACAGCTGCAGGTTCGGATGGCTCTGTTCCGAGTTACCCCGGAAGAATCCGCCAGCCTGATTGACGCTCATCGCCAGCGCGCCCTTGCGGGTCAACAGGTACTTCACGCCGAGTTTGAACTGGCCGAACAGCGAGCTCAGCTCATCGTTCAGGGTCGGGATATTGGCCTTGTAGTAGTAGCTGACGCACAGGTGATCCTGCAGGTTCTGCCCTACCGCCGGCAGGTGTTTCACCACCGGAATCTGATGTTTGGCCAGCAAGGCGCGATCCGCCACGCCGGACAGTTGCAGGATCTTCGGCGTGTCGACCGCGCCGGCGCACAGGATCACTTCCTTGCGCGCCGTGAAGGTCCTCACCACGCCATGCTGGGTGATGGAAATGCCGGTGGCGCGCTGCTGGCTTTCATCGAACAGGACACGATCGACCAACGCGTAATGCTCGACCGTCAGGTTCGGCCGGCTCAGCGCCGGGTGCAAATGGGCGAAGCTGCTGGAGCTGCGCTGACCGTTGCGGGTGTTGACGTCGTAGATGCCCGCGCCTTCGAATTTCGGCCCGTTGAAATCGTCGCTGCGCGGGTAGCCGAGTTCATCGCAGCCCTTGAGGAATACATCGCAGATCGGGTGAGTCTGACCGGCCATCGGGGTGATGCTGATCGGGCCGCTGCCGCCGTGGTATTCGCTGTCGCCCAGCGGATGGTTTTCCAGTTTGCGGAAGTACGGCAGCACATCCTTGAAGCCCCAGCCATCGTTGCCGTTGGCTGCCCAGTCGTTGAAATCATGGGCCTGACCACGCACGTAGATCATCGCGTTGATCGAGCCCGAACCGCCCTGGACCTTGCCGCGCGGGGCGTAGATTTCGCGATTGCCCAACTGCTTCTGCGGCTGGCTGTAGTACATCCAGTTGAAGGTCGGGTTGTAATACATTTTGGCGAAGCCGACCGGAATCTTGAACCACAGGGAACTGTCCTTGCCGCCCGCCTCCAGCAGCAGCACCGTGTGTTGGCCCGAGGCCGAGAGCCGGTTGGCCAGCACGCAGCCAGCGGCGCCTGCGCCAGCGATGATGTAGTCGTATGTCATGCACGGTTACCGCGTAAGTCTTTTTATCGAACCCGCCCGTTGCCGGGCGGGGAAATCCCGTCAGCCCTTGGCCGGCGATGTGTCTTTGACGTCGGCCGGGGTCGGGGCCATTTGCAGGTGCAGGCGTTCGCCGGTGTACGGCGAATGCTTGCGCACCACGTCCATGTTCAGCTCCACGCCCAGGCCCGGCTCGGTGGACGGGATGATGTAACCGTCCTCCCACTGCAACGGCTTTTTCAGGACCTCGGCGTGGAAGCCGCCCCAGGTCTCGATGCTTTCCTGGATCAGGAAATTCGGCGTGCAGGCCGCGAGCTGGAAACTCGCCGCCGCGCCAATCGGCCCGTTGTACAGGTGCGGGGCGATTTGCGCGTAATAGGCCTCGGCCATGCTGGCGATCTTCTTGCCTTCCAGCAGACCGCCGCAGCGCGCCACGTTCATCTGCAGAATCGACGCACCGCCGGCCTGCAACAGCTTGAAGAACTCGTACTTGGTGGTCAGGCGCTCACCGGTGGCAATCGGAATGCTGGTCTTGGCCGCGACTTGCGCCATGGCCTCTTCCTGGCCCGGCGGCACTGGCTCTTCGAACCACAGCGGGTCGTACTTCTCCAGGCGCTTGGCCAGACGAATCGCCGAAGACGGCACCATTTGCCCGTGAGTGCCGAACAGCAAATCGCACTTGTTGCCCACCGCTTCGCGGATCTTGCGGCAGAAGGTTTCGCAGCGTTCCAGCACTTCCAGCGAAATCTGGTGCCCGGAGTACGCGGTGTACGGCCCGGCCGGGTCGAACTTCACAGCGGTGAAGCCCTTGTTCATGTTGTCGATGGCGCACTCTGCCGCCAGATCCGGGTCGTCGTAGTCGTACTCGCCACGGCTGTTGACCGGGTACAGGTAGGTGTAGGAACGCAGGCGTTCATGGACCTTGCCACCGAGCAGTTCATAGACCGGCTTGTTCGCGGCCTTGCCGATGATGTCCCAGCAAGCCATTTCCAGGCCGCTGACCACGCCCATCATGGTCAGGTCGGGACGCTGGGTGAAACCGCTCGAATAGGCCTGACGGAAGAAGCGTTCGATGTGGTGCGGATCCTGATTCAGCAGGTAGCGTTCGAACACGTCTTCGATGATCGGCAGCATGGCTTTGGGGCCGAAAGTTGCGGCGTAGATCTCGCCGACGCCTTCGATGCCGCAGTCAGTCTTGAGCTTGACGAACAGCCAGTACATGCCGCCGATGTGCGGTGGCGGTACGGCGACGATATGGGTTTCAAGGGCGACGATTTTCATCTCAGGCACCTGTCTTGTTCAAAGAGGTCTTGTTCAAGGATTTGCGATTGATCCGGGCACGCAGGGTCACGGCAGCCAGGGTGCCGATCAGACCGATAGCGGCGATGTAGCCGAAGTACAGCTTGTAGCCGAGGGCGCCGGGGAAATGCTCAGTGAGGTAGCCGTTGATCAACGGGATAAAGGCATCCGGCATGTAACCGACCACCGAGACGATGCCGATGGCCAGTCCGGTGATGCGCAGCGGAATGTTGCAGCTGTCGAGGATCGCCCAGTACAGACCGCGAATCGCGTAGGTCATCAGGCCGATGAAAATCACTGTCGCGATCAGCAACCCCATGCTGTTGAGCGCCGGGAACACGATCAGGCCGACAATCGCCAGACTCGCCAGCAACAGCGCAACGATCAGCACCGAGATGTTCGAAAACTTGTCTCCCAGCCAGCCGCCACCGATGCCGCCGATCGGGCGCATCCACAGTTTGATGGTGGTGATAGTGCCGGCCATCACGGCGGTCAGGCCGCTGCCTTGCAGGTAGTCCGAGAAGCTGTAGGTGGCCCAGAAGATGTGATAACCGCAGAACACGATCGCGGTGACCAGCCACAGTTCAGGGATCTTCACCAAAGTTGCCAGGTCAGTGAGCAGGTTGAACTTGCCCTTCTCCACTGGTGGCGTGTCCTCCATCGACTTCGGGTCCTTGATCAGCACCAGCACACAGCCGATGGCAATACAGGTGAAGGCGTAGAGGTAAACCACGTGCTTGAAACCTTCGGCGGTGGACTCGCCACGGGTTTCGGTGGCGTAGGCGAACAGCCCCAGCGCAACGGTTGCCAGCAATGCTTCGACCAGTCCGCGACCGCCATCGAGAATGCCGAAGAAACGACCCTGTTCGGTGTGATGGGCAATCATCTTCACGCGCTTGAGCACCGAGGCCCAGAACGTCAGGCCGGTGGTCAGACCCCAGCAACCGAAGATGATCATCAGCCCGGTCATCGACGGCGCCGTCGAGTACCACAGCCCCAGCACGCCGGTTGCCACTAGCGAGAAGAAGATCAGGAAACGCGGCGCGATACGGTCGGCCAGCCAGCCGCTCGGCAAGTAGCTGAGCAGGAAAATCGTGCCAAGCATCGAGTACAGATAACCCAGCTCGCTGTGGTTGATCTGGAACACCTCGAGCATGGTGGTCTGGTAGACCTGGCGCAGGTACAGAATCGGGTAGATCGCACCGGCGGCGAGCACCAGCAACATCAGTTGGAAATAGCGACTTCCCTTGTCGCTCTGGCTTTTCGAAGCCGAATTGGAACCCTGAACAGCGGCAGCAGAGGATGCATGCTTGGACATTGAAGTGACCTCGGGCAACCCGTGCTCCGGGCGCCCCTGATAATTGTTTTTATAGGTGTAGCGTGAGGCGTGATGCGGTGGATCAGTACTTCATGACCACGAGTCGGGTCTGGGTGAATTCGAGCATGCCGTGCTTGCCGTCATCGCCGCCCAGGCCCGAACGTTTCCAGCCGGCGTGGTAGCCCTGGTACGGATCGGCCGGGGTGCGGTTGACGTACAACTCGCCGGCTTCGATGGCGTTGGCGACTTTCTGCGCGGTGCGGTAGTTCTCGGTGTACAGCACCGACGACAGGCCGAACTGGTGGTCGTTGGCCATGGCCAGCGCTTCGTCGATGTCGCGGTACTTGAGCACGGGCAGCACCGGGCCGAAGATTTCTTCCTGGACGATTTCCATGTCCTGACGGCAGCCGCTGAGCAGCGTTGGCGGGTAGAAATGCCCCGGGCCTTCCGGCAGCACACCGCCGCTTTCGAGGACGGCGCCGTCGGCAATTGCGCGCTCGACCATGGCGTGGATGTTCTTCTGCGAACTGGCGTTGACCAGCGGGCCCATCAGGTTGGCGTCTGTGGCGCGGTCGCCGAACTTCACGGCAGCGATTTTCGCTTTGAGCAATGCGAGGAAACGCTCGTAGACGCTTTCCTGCACATAGACCCGCTCCACCGCCGTGCACAGCTGGCCGCAGTGAGTGGTTTTGGAGGCAATGATTGCGCTCGCGGCCGCTTCAAGATCGGCGTCGGCTTCGATGATTGCCGGGGTCTTGCCGCCCAGTTCCAGCGACGGTTTGGCGATGTTGGCCTTGCAGTAGTCGAGGACAATGCGCCCGGCGTTGACGCTGCCGGTCAGAGTGATCAGGCCCACGGCTTTATGCGTGCAAACGGCTGCAGCGGTGGCGTGATCCATGGTCAGGATGTTGATCACACCGGCCGGCATGCCCGATTGCTCCACGGCTTTGGCGATTTCGAATGCCGAGGTCGGGGTGTTGTTGCTCGGGCGCACCACCACAGTGTTGCCGGCAATCAGCGCCGGAGCGATTTTGCGCAACAGGGTGTAAACCGGGTAGTTGAACGGAATCAGGCACGCGACGACGCCAATCGGCTCGCGGTGCAGAAACAGGTTTTCGTCGGGGCTGTCGCTGGGAATGATCTCGCCTTCGATGCGGCGCGCCCACTCAGCGTGGTAACGGGTGATCTGCGCGGCATAACGGGCTTCGTTGCTGGCATCGCTCAGGCTTTTGCCGGATTCGGCGGCCAGAGCGGCGCCGATGGCTTCGGCGCGATCTTCAAGGGCAGCCGCAAACGCTCGCAGGTGCTCGGCGCGTTCGATGCTGGTGAGTTTGCCCCAGGTCTTTTGCGCCTTGGCGGCGGCATCGACTGCCGCCGTAGCTTCTTCGGCGGTGGCAGCCGAAACATGACCCACCAACGCTTCGGTGGCCGGGTTGTAGACCGCGATCAGCGCCGCGCTGGCCGGCTCGATGAAGTGGCCGTTAACAAAATTTCGCTCGACTCGCATGTGCATCGCCCATCGTTTGTTTTTATCGATGCCGCCAGTCTTGTCATCGACAGCGGGTTCAACAAACGATTTATCCGGCGATCAAACATTCGAAAAAGGCACGTTACTCAGAAAATTGCCTTCGAAGGCTCAAGCTGGCGCTGCGCCAGCCAGATCTCTTCCTGCAACCACTGACTGAACGCCTGCAATTGCGGCATCTGCGTCTGTTCCGGGCGGGTCACCAGCCAGTAGGACTGGTGGCCTTCCACATGCACGTTGTGCACCTGGGTCAACTGCCCGCTGGCCAGTTCCGAGGCGACCATGTGCCAGTCGGCAATGGTGATCCCCAGACCATCGACCGCCGCTTGAATCGCCAGGTCCAACAGGTCGAATTCATAACCGCCCTGGGTATCGACACCCGTGATGCGCGCCGCGTCAAGCCAGTGTTTCCAGGTCAGGTAACGCTGATCCTCGCGGGCCAGCACATGCAGCAGCGTCAGGCGATTGAGGTCGATGCCCTGATCGCCGCCCTCCCGCGCATACAGGGTCGGTGCGCACACCGCGATGTGCCGCTCCTGAATCAGCAGCGAACTGTCGAGCCCGTCCCACTCGCCGTCGCCAAAACGGATCGCGCAATCGAGGGTGCTGGTTTCCGCGAGACTGTCCTGCAAGCGGGTGGTGATGCTCAGCTCCAGCTCCGGATGCTGCTCGCGCAAACGCCCCAGGCGCGGCATCAACCAGCGGCTGGTGAAGGTGGGTGGCGCATTGATGTGCAAGCGGTTGGCGTGGGTTTTCTGCTGGATGCTGCGCACGGTCAGCTCGATCTTGTCGAACGACTGGTGCAACGCCCGCAGCAGAATCTTGCCGGCACCGGTCAGTTCGAGATGGTGATGACGGCGTTCCAGCAGACTCTCGCCGAGCTGCTCTTCCAGTTGCCGCACCTGACGGCTGACCGCGCTCTGGGTGACGTTGAGCAACTCGGCGGCGCGGGTGAAGCTGCCGGTGCTGCCGGCCACTTCGAATGCTTTGAGTGCATTCAGGCCGGGCATTTTGCGTTTCATACAAGGCACTCGAAAACCACTGACAAGGCGCAAAGCATCCCACGACATTGGCGAATTGTCCTACAGGATTTTCTGAGTAACATGCATTCGATGCAGGTTTCCCCACCGTTTTTATCGTTTGTTCAACATCCCGCAGATAGCAAAACTGCGCGGCATCTCTAATAAAAACAATCGAGAGCCGCTCCATGCCCTTCCCAGCCTCTTTGCGCCTGCGCACAACTTCCATCGCTCTGTTCTGCAGCTTTGCCGCCCCGGCCATGGCGGTACAAGTCACCGACAATCTCGACCTTGGCGGCGCCATTCGTGCCCGCTGGGACGTGGACCCGGATCGCGACATCCAGAAGTTCGGCCTCGACACGGTGTTCCTCAGCGCCAAGTACAACTCCGACACCTGGATCGGTGAAGCGCAATACCGCTTCTACGGCCGCTCCTACCCGTACCAGTACACCAAGAACTACGGCGATATCCGCTTCGCCAAGTTCGCGTGGGTCGGCTACAAGTTCAATCCCGACCAGCAAGTGCAAGTGGGCCTGAACACCGTGCCGTTCGGTTTGCAGCCTTACTTCGGCAGCACCTTCTACGAAACCCTGGGCAACGTCATCGGTCTGGAAGACGTGCAACAGATCGGCACCAAATACATCCAGCAAAGCGGCGACTGGAACCTCCAGGCCGGTTACTACCTGCGTCCGGCCTGGCAAGGCAAAGGCACCAGCAAAGGCGTGACGTATTCGAGCGTGGTGTCCGAAGCCGACAGCTACGTGGCCGACGGCAGCAACAACCAGGAACGCAACACCGTGGTGCTGCGAGTGGCCAGGTCGCTGGATCTGGGGCCGTGGAAATCCGAGGTCGGGATCTCCGGCCTGACCTCGAGCATCGAGAACAAGGACACCAACAATGACGGCCGACGCAACGCCGTGGCCGTGCACTACATGGGCAAGAACGGCCCGTGGGGCGTGCAGTTGCAGGCGGCGCGGCAGCAGATGTCGCCGCGCAACCCCGGCAGCGATGAAGTGGTGACCCTTGGTGGTTACGACGGCACTTACAACGTCGCCAGTCGCGGCAATCTGTACGTGGCCGACCTGAGTTACGACGTGGGCGGCAAATACCTGTTTGACCAGATCAGCGGGATCAAGCTCTACGCCAACTACAGCGCTTTCGACAAGTCCGCCAGCGGCTTCAAAACCTCCGAGCGGATGATCCTCGGCACCTCGTTCTCGGTCAGCAAGTTGTGGGTCGCGACCGAATGGCTGTTCGGCAAAAACGATCCGTACATAGGAGGCAGCAGCTACACCCAGAGCCTTGGCGCGGGCGGGCTGGATCAGTGGGAGAACCAGTTATATGTGAACGTCGGGTATTACTTCTGACGTTCGAAAAAATCGCAGCCAGGGCTGCGATTTTTTTTGCCTGCCCGTTGCGAATTCACCTTGCATCCGCGCCGCCCCGATAGTCAGATAGCCCTCACCCCAAAACAACAAAAACCGCCCGATCCGGAGTCCCGCCTCCATGCGTCAACTGCCCTCGCTCAACACCCTGCGCGTGTTCGAAGAAGTCGCCCGTCATCGCAGTTTCAGCCAGGCCGCTATCGGGCTGAACGTCACCCAGGGCGCGGTCAGTCGCCAGATCAAACAGCTTGAAGACTACCTCGGCGTGGCGCTGTTCGTGCGCACGCCTCAAGGGCTGTCGCTGACCGAAGCCGGCAGCAATCTTTCCCCGCATCTGGCCGAGGCCTTCGACCACATCGAACGCGCCTTGCAAGCGGTGCGTGTGCCGAATCTGCGCCAACGCTTGAAAGTGCTCGCACCGCCCACCTGGGCCACGCGCTGGCTGTCGCCACACCTGCGCGCGTTCTGTCAGCGCTACCCGGACATCAACCTCAGCGTGACCAACCAGATCGGCCACGACAGCCTCACGGAAGTCGATTGCCACATCCGCTTCGGCCTCGCGGCAGCGCCCCATTGCTCCAGCCAATTGCTGGTGATGGAACGGCACATCGCAGTGGCCAGCCCGGAACTGTTCAACGGCGATCAGCCGCCGGATCTGCGGGAATATCCATTGCTGCACATCCTGCACGACGGCAAGCGCTTGAAGGTCTGGGAGAACTGGCTGGCGGCCATGGGACGGGATGACATCGATGCCGGGCAAGGGCTGGAATTCAGCACCCTGGACCAGGTGATCCACACCGCGCTGGCCGGCGGTGGCCTGGCGGTGATCGACCGGCAGATGATCGAAAAGGAACTGGCCAACGGCAGCCTGCTGCCGATCACCCCGATTGAGGTGATCGGCCCTTATGGGTATTGGCTGGATGTGGCGAATGACAAGCAGGGGTTGTCGAAGGTGAAGCTGTTTACCGAATGGCTCGGAATTGTGTCTAACCCCTGAAGCCCCTCACCCTAGCCCTCTCCCGGAGGGAGAGGGAACTGACCGAGTTGTTTATGCGAAATACATCGACCTGAACTATCGAGCCGAACTCAGGACTCGAGAACCATGAAGATCTGCTCCCTTTCCCCCTCTCCCCTTTGGGGAGAGGGCTGGGGTGAGGGGTGGATCTCAAGCAAATCACAATAGTGGCTGCTCACCGTTATTAAAATCACACAGAAGCAGCTACTTTCCCAGCCACAACACCTCCCCCCTCCACCGGACTCTGCGCCTTGCAAGCCTGACTCAACGTCAACGACTTGGTCTCCGGCGCCCAAGCCCAGGACAGCAACGCACCAACCGCCAGAATCGCCGCAAGAATCCCCATGGTCGGGCTCAAACCGATCCCCGCCACACTCACCGGCAGCAGGAACGTACTGATCGCCGAACCCAAACGACTCACCGCCGTCGCCAGACCAATCCCGCTGGCCCGCACTTCCGTCGGGAAGCTCTCCGCCGGGAACACGCCCACCAGGTTGCTGACCGCCGACAACACCAGCGTGAACAAGCCGAACACCAGCACCATCAGCCACGCCGCGCTGCCCGGCAACACCGCCAGCAGAAACAACGCCACCGCCAGAATGATGAACGAGTTGATCAGGAACCCGCGTCGAGTGAATTTGATCGTGCACCAGATGCCGATCAAGGCACCAAGGATCAGCAGCATGTTGAGCATCAGCTCGGTACCAAAACCCTCGGCCAGGCCCATCTTCTGCAGGATCGACGGCAGGAAGGTGTAGATGGCGAAGTACGGCATGACGATGCAGACGAAGAACAGGCAGTTGAACGCCGTGCGCTTACGGTACTCAGGGCTGAACAGCACCGCGTAGCCCGAGCGGGTTTCCGTGGATTGGCTCTCGTCCAGCTCGACGTTGTCGCCCAGGTGTTTTTTGACGATCGCCCGCGCCTCGGCGATGCGCCCCTGATTGACCAGCCAGCGCGGTGATTCCGGCGTGCCGATCCGCGCGATCAGAATCAACGCGGCGGGAATCGCCGATGACGCCAGCATCCAGCGCCAAGCGTCATCACCGAGGCTGAGCATGGCCGTGCCAACGAAGGTCGCCGCGACGTAGCCGAAGGTCCAGATCACGCTGAACGAACCCAGCAACACACCGCGATGCTTCTTCGGCGCGAACTCGGCGAGCATTGCGTGGCCGACACTGAAATCGCCGCCCAGGCCGATGCCGATCAGCACCCGACACAGGAACAGGCTCATGGCGGTTTCGACGTAGAACTGCATCACCGAGGCAATGGTGATCAGCACGAAGCTGACCAGGAAGATTTTCTGCCGGCCGACCTTGTCCGAGATCCAGCCGAAAAACAGACTGCCGAGAAACAGCCCGATCAGCGCCGACGCACCGATCAGGCCCTGCCAGAACGCATCAAGGTGCATCTGCGGGCTGAGCAAGGTGAACGCGATGCCGATCAGGCCAAGGATGTAGCCGTCGGTGAAGTGCGCGCCGAAGGTCAGGCCGGCGATTTTTAGGTGGAAGCGCCCGATGGGCAGGTCATCGATCTTTACGGGTTGAGCGGACATGTTCGTCTCCAATTGTTGTTATTGACGGAGAAACGGAAAGCTCTGGGAGAAACCTGCGGGAGCGAACTCCCACAGGATTCAGGGAGGTCTAGAGACCGCCCATCAACAGGTATTTGATCTCCAGATAGTCATCCAGACCGTACTTCGAACCTTCACGCCCAAGGCCCGATTCCTTGATGCCACCGAACGGCGCCACCTCCGTGGAGATGATTCCTTCGTTGATGCCGACCATCCCGGCTTCCAGCCCTTCGGCCATGCGCCAGACACGGCCGATGTCGCGGCTGTAGAAATACGCCGACAGACCGAACGGTGTGTCGTTGGCCCGCGCCAGCACTTCGGCTTCGTCCTTGAAGCGGAAACATGCGGCCACCGGGCCGAAGGTCTCGTCCTGAGCGATGAGCATGTCGCCACTGGCTTCGGTGAGGATGGTCGGTTCGTAGAACGTGCCGCCGAGGGCATGACGACGACCGCCGCACAACAGCGTGGCGCCCTTCTCCAACGCATCACTGACGTGGGCTTCGACCTTGGCCAGCGCAGCGGCGTTGATCAGCGGGCCTTGCTCGGTGTCACCGTCCAGCGCACTGCCCACGCGCATCGCCGCCACGGCTTCGGCGAGTTTGCCGGTGAAGGCTTCGTAGACGCCGTCCTGAATGAAGAAGCGGTTGACGCACACGCAGGTCTGCCCGGTGTTGCGGAATTTCGAGGCCATCGCGCCTTTGACGGCCGCATCGATGTCGGCGTCGTCGAAGACAATGAACGGCGCGTTGCCGCCCAGTTCCAGCGAGACCTTTTTCAGAGTGTCGGCGGCCTGGCGCATCAGCAGTTTGCCGGTGCGGGTCGAGCCGGTGAACGACAGCTTGCGCACCACGCTGGAGGCTTGCAGCGCACCGCCGATGGCCACCGCATCGCCGGAAACGATGTTGAATACGCCCGCCGGAATCCCGGCCTGCTCGGCCAGTACCGCCAAAGCGAATGCCGACAGCGGGGTTTCTTCCGACGGTTTGAGAATCATCGTGCAACCCGCCGCCAGCGCCGGGCCGACCTTGCGGGTGACCATCGCCAGCGGGAAGTTCCACGGGGTGATTGCCGCGACCACACCGATGGCTTCCTTGGTGACGATGATCCGCGCATCGGCCTTGTGGCTCGGGATCACATCACCGTAGGCACGCTTGGCTTCCTCACCGAACCACTCGAGAAAACTGGCGGCGTAGACCACTTCGCCCTTGGCTTCGGCCAGCGGTTTGCCCTGCTCGCGGCTGAGCAAGGTCGCCAGTTCCTGCTGGTTGGCGAGCATCAGATCGCTCCAGCGTTTCAGGCGCTGACTGCGTTCCTTGGCAGTGAGTTTGCGCCACGCCGGCAGGGCACGATTGGCCGCCTCGATGGCGAGGTTGGTTTCCTCGGCACCGGCCTTCTGCACCTCGGTGATCAACTCGCCATTGGCCGGATTGCGCACCGGATAAGTGGCGCCGCCCGAACCCCACTGGCCGTCGATGAAGTTGCCGTGACGAATCAACCCGCTCATGCCACCGCCCCCTGCAACGTGAAGCGTTCATGCCCCGGACGCGCCGTGCGCAGGATGCGTTTGCCGGCGGTGTAGTCATTGATCACGTCGCACGGGGTGTAGTTGCGCTCCAGCTCGTGCAGTTCTTCGGCGTCGAGTTTGGTTTCCAGTGCGGCGAGTGCGCTGTCGAACTGTGCGGTGGTGTCGGCGCCGACCAGCATGCAGTCCACGCCCGGATGATTGGCGACCCAGGCCTGGGCGATCTGCGCGTTCGACACGCCACGGGCACGAGCCACGCGCTGCACCGAATGAGCGATCTCGAACGAGGCTTCGTCGCTGTACATCTGCTGGGTGAAGAAGTCGGTCTGGTTGCGGGTCGATTGCACATCACCGGTCAACAGGCCACGGGCCAGCGGACTGAACACCGACACACCGATGCCCTGATCGCGGCAGAACGGAATCATCTCGCGCTCTTCTTCTCGGTAGGCGCAGTTCAGCTGCAGCTGCATGTTGATCGGCTTGACCCAACCGTTGCGCTCGCAGGCCATGAGGATCTTCGCGAGTTGACCGGTGAGCATGGTCGAGACGCCGATGTAACGCGCCTTGCCGGAACGCACGATGTCGTTCAGTGCGCCCATGGTTTCCTCGACCGGGGTGTTCACATCGAAGTAATGCAGCATGAACACGTCGACGTAATCCATGTCCAGACGTTTCAGCGAGGCATCGATGCTGTCCATGATGTGCTTGCGCGAATGGCCACTGGCGTTGATCGCGTTGCGAGTGCCGTAGCCGACCTTGGTGGTGATCACCAGGTCTTCGCGACGGGCCAGACGCTTGACGATGCGCCCCACCACTTCCTCGCCGACACCAGCAGAATAGAAGTCTGCCAGGTCGATGAAGTTCACGCCGTTGTTCAGGGCGTGGGCGACGATCGGCTCGCTTTGTTTTTCATTGAAGATCCACGGTTTCCAGTCCGGAGTGCCCATGTTCATGGTGCCCAGGCACAGACGGGAGACTTGCAGGCCGGAGTTGCCCAAACGGATGTATTGCATGGCGCGGACCTCAGGCTTTTGGCGTGTAGAAAGGGTTGCTGATGTGGTTGACCACATCCTTGAGCTGCGTGGTTTCCGGCTTGCCGGTCAGGGCGGCGCGGATCGCGGTGCGGCAGGCGTTGTAGTTGTTCAGGTAGACCGCATCGAGGTCATCGCAGGCCGGGTTGACCCAGTTGGCGGTGACGATCGCCCATTCGTCTTCGGCTTCCGGCGGCAGCGTGCCGTCGAGCAGCGCTTCGAGCACAGCCTTGGCGATGCCGGCCTGGGAAGCGCCCCACGTCGCGTTGCCGTGCAGGTCGCTGCTGATGGCAGCCTTGTTGACGTACAACGTCATCGGTTTGACCGGAATGTTCGGCTGGGCGATCACCATGAACGGGCAATGACCCTGGCTCGGCGACGCCAGGCTGTTGGCAAACGCCTGCCCCGCCGGGCCGTTGCGCGGGCCGATCAGGATGTTGATGTGCGCGGCGTTCACGCCCGGGCCTTCGAAACCTTCACCGATGTACAGGTCGAGTTCTTTCATCTGTCATTACTCTTTGCGATGCAGAGGGATTTTTTGGGGTGATCGACAGCTCACGCGGACCGAAAGGCCAACGGGATCAATAACGGACGTGGGGAGACGCGAAGGAAGAATCGGGACATGGCTGCAAACGCTCTCTGGTTGTTATTGATGAGCTGTGTTTGCGATTTTTTAACACCGGGTATCGGGGCACCCGTAACCATTAAAAATCATGGGGCAATGACTTTTAGTCATAGCCTTTTGTGATGGCGAAAAAAATCCCGCTCGGGAGCGGGATTTTTCGGACTGTGCGGATTACGCGACGACAGGAATCATCGGATCCGCAGCGGCCAGCGCGATGGCGCGGTCAGCGGCCGGCGGGTAAATCCACTGGGTGTTGATCTGGGTCTTGAGCGACTTGCCCTCCTCCTTGACCAGTTTCACCTGACGATCCCAGCCCTCGGTGTACACCGCGCCCCAGGCGCCGAGGTCGAGGCAGGTCACGTATTTCGGCTGACTGTAAGGCGTTGGCTCGACACCCAGAATCTGCGCCGCGACGTTGTTGCCGGCATAGCGGCCGAGAGAAATCGCATGCTGGCAGGTCATCAAGGCGAAGTTGCCGATATCGTCGGTGGCCGCGTATGCCACGTCGCCGGTGGCGAAGATGTCGTCCTGGCCGATGACTTTCAGGTGCGCATCAACATGCAGGCGACCCTGACGATCACGCTCGGCTGGAATCTGCTCGGTCAGGGAGCTGGCGCGCACACCGGTGGTCCAGACCACGGTTTTTGCCTCGATGCGCTGGCCGTCCGACAGGGTTACGCCGTTTTCATCGACCGACAGCACCGACACACCCAGTCGCCATTCGACGCCTAGCTCTGTGCTCGCTTCGGCAATCGACACGCTGATGGCTTCGCCCATGGCCGCGCCGACTTTCTGCCCACGGTCGACGATGATCACTTGAACGTCTGCCTGCTCGCCCAACACTTCCCGCAGACGTGCCGGCATTTCGGTCGCGGTTTCGATCCCGGTGAAACCGCCGCCGGCGACCACTACGGTGTTGCGCGCCGGGCTGACAGGCTGATCGGCCAGGGACTTCAGATGGTTTTCCAGGCGAATCGCGGCTTCGATCTGGTCAACTTCGAACGCGTATTGCGCCACGCCCGGGGTGTCCGGCAAGGCCAGACCACTGCCGGAAGCCAGCACCAGTTTGTCGTAGTGAAAAACCTGAGCAGTGCCGTTGGCATCGGTGTAGCCCACGGTCTTGGCGTTCACGTCGATGGTGTTCGCGGCGCCCTTGATGAAGTTGACACCCACCGCATCGAACAGATCGCCCAGCGGCGCGGCCAGTGTGTGGGCATTCGGCTCGTAGAAACGCGGACGCACACGCAGTTCCGCCTGCGGCGCCAGTACGGTTACATCGATGTTGTCTCGATTGTGAATGTCCACCAGACGCGTGGCGCTCAATGCCGTCCACATGCCACCGAAACCTGCGCCGATGACCAGAATGTGCTGTTTCATTGTTGTCTCCAGGCCCGAAGCCAAGTCGTAGAAAGAGGTCAAGAATTCACGCTTATCGGGAGTCGGCACGCTTGTGGCTTCTGCAAGCGCCGAACGTTGCTCACCGGATAACGGCGACTGTATTGGTCGCCGTTATATCCAACAAGTCAGATTATCCGATCATTCGAATCGAAATTGTCGATAGCTAACAGGGCCTCTTCTGACGACACAAAAACCCTAAAAATCGCCAGACACAGAGAATCCAAGGGCTTTAAGGCAACGAGTCAGGCGCTCATCAGATTTGTCCGCCACGAATTACCCTGCTAACATCTGCGACAATTACAGTCGGAGATAGCTATGTCGCTTTACAGTGCGGGCGTCGAGTACGGCATCCATTGCCTGGCGTTTCTGGTGGGCAGCGGCGGTGACAGTCGCGAAGCGAGCGTGCGCGACCTGGCGGACTTGCAAGGGGTGCCGCTGGATTACCTGGCGAAGATCTTCACCAAACTGGCCAAGGGCAAACTGGTGGTGGCGACCGGCGGCGTACGCGGCGGCTTTACGCTGGCACGCCCGGCGGATGAAATCACCCTGCTCGATATCGTCAACGCCATCGACGGCCCGAAGAACATTTTCGAATGCCGCGACATCCGTGGGCGCTGCGCGCTGTTCGACGGCTCGCCCCCGGAATGGGCCTTGGACGGAACGTGCTCGATTCATGGGGCGATGATGGTTGCGCAAAAGCGCATGGAAGAGGCCCTCGCCCAGCAGACCATTCTCGACATCGCCAGAAAGGTCGGGCGCAAGGCACCGGCAGAGTTCACCAGCCAGGTGGAAAACTGGATGCAGGATCGTCGTGACAAGAAGACCGGCGGCTCGGGCATCCCGCTCACCGACATCACCGACTGAGCCATTCCGGCAGGCAGGCGAAAAAAAAGCAGAAACCGATCACACGGTTTCTGCTTTTTTCATTTCAGCCGTTCTGCCCTCAGAGGCAATCACGCACCGATTTGCGCAACGAGCCAGACTTGGCCCACGGTGGCCCCTGGTACAGCGACACGCGGCTGCCGTCCTTGTATTTGACGATATCGAGAATCTCGTCGGCGGTGACGATACTCGGCGCCTTGATCCGGTAACCGTTGGAAATCGCGACCTGCGAGGTCTTGGGAATGTCCTGCTGCCACAGCGGCAACACACATGCGGCGTAGTCCTTGGGAGCCTTGCCACTGACCTTGCTGAAGTTCGGTTCGCCCGGCACCAGTGATGCCGGCAGTGAACAACCGGCCAACGCTGCCATCAGCAGGCCCCCGATCAACATCCGCATATTGAATCCTTCATTTTAAAAAAGGCGAATTTACCTTTTAACTGTTCGAACATCCATCGTGGCGCAATGCTTTGACCCCGAAAACCGGGTTCTGCGGCGCCGCAGCAGTCAATTGCTCCGACCAACGGCAACTTGTTCACGCCCGTTCAGCTTACTGACCAGAACCACTTGCCCTGCTCCCGGAAAATGCGGCTACTATTTTCTACCGAGAATGTTCCGGAGGTGATCATGCGGCTCAATGAATACGAACACGAACTTCAACGTGACCTGCAAAGCGTGGCATCGGACCTGAGATGGTCGGCCGTCGACCTCAAGCGCATTGCCGAGCAGTTGCGCAAATCCGGCAACGAAGCGGATGCGCAAACCGTGCTCAGGTCCTGCGAGGTGCTGCAAAGCGATGAAGAACGTTTGCAACTCTATGCCAGGGAAGTGAAGGCCCGCGCCATCAGCCGAACGAAAGTCCACTGACACCCCACAACAAAAAGCCCCGGACAATCCGGGGCTTTTTCATTGCAGGCCTTCAGCCTGCCTTGCGGCCGTGCGTGCGACTCTTGTAACCCGGAAGTGCAGCGGCATACGCCAGTGCCTCCTCCCGGCTGGCGAAAGACGCCAGTCGATCACCCTGCGTGCAGACCCGCCACGGGCCGTTGTTCACACTGAGTACGTCGTAGCCGTTCATGTGCATTCTGTTCAGTATCGCCATGCTCATAGGCACCTCCTGTCGACTATCGATAGTCCAACTGCACGTTTTTACCTTACACCGGGTACAACGCCGTGTGCCGACCAGACGTCGCCCCATGTCGGCGTCAAGTGTCTGGCACTTTTGCGCCTTTCGACCACTCAGACATTACGAGCGCGTCTAAACCACGGCACGGCTTGAATATTGCATTTTCATGACCGATTTATGACAACCGGCAATCGGGTAACAAATGAAAGTACGTGCAACCATCATCTGCGAGCAGGATCGACACATTCTCCTGGTGCGCAAACCCCGATGCCGCTGGAATTTGCCGGGGGGCAAAGTCGAACCCGGGGAGACCAGGGCCGACGCCGCGACGCGTGAGCTTGAGGAAGAAACCGGCCTGCTCGCCGATGGCATGCTGTATCTGATGGAGCTCGAGGCTGGCAGCACGCGCCACCACGTCTACGAGGCGTCGGTGCTGAATATTGATGAAGTTCGGCCACAGAACGAGATCGTCGATTGCATCTGGCATCCGCTGGACGCGGTGCAGAACCTGAGTATCAGTGAGGCGACCCTGCAAATCGTCCGCGCCTTTCAGCGGCGGCTCTGAGTCAACCGGCGAACGCCCGGCGCCCGGCACTCATTTCAGTGCGCAACTCACCGATGAAGTTGGAGATGTCACGAATGGTGACCAGATGCTCCGGCGACACGCCGTTGAGCAGCAAATCGACACGCCCGCTGTCCGGTTCGTAAACCTTGATCTGCAACAAGCCCTGCCCCGTTTCCGTGCAGTCACAGTAAAGGGGCGAAAAGCCGGATTCGACGATGCGGCAAATGTCGGCAATGGCAAGCATGGGCGGACGCCTCGCAGGCGATGGATCGGTCGATCGATTGAGCATAGATGAGCTTTTTCGACCTTGCGCGAGCGTCCGGCCGCAGAAAATGCCAACCGCTTCACATCTTTGCGCGATGCCGATCAGTTGGCGTCGCGGCCCCAGATCCAGTTCCAGACCCCCGGCAGGCGCACCGGATCCGAGCTTTTCTGAACCGTTCGCGCCAGCGCTGCTTTCTCCAGTTGCGCGTGATCGTCGTAGAACGGTTTATCGGCCAGGCGCACGCCGGTGGCCGCTGCGCTGTCGAGCAGAATCTGCAGATACTCGCGGGCATGCCGCGCTGTGTAGCGGTTGAGGTCATGGAACGTCACCACCACCGGGATCACCCCGTCCACCGTCGGCAGCTCGCCGAGGGCAATCCGCTCACGCACTTCCGACAGCTGACGCAGCATGTTGGCGCGGCGTCTGGGGCTGCCATTGAAGCCCCAGATCTTGCCGTCGTTGGCGCTCAGATCCGTAAGCAATACATGCAGGCCGTGTAACTGATAGGCCGCAAACGTACGCTTGTCGTAATTCCAGAATGGCGGGCGCAACAGTACCGGTGGCGCGCCGGTGATCGCGGCGATGTCCGCCGTGCCGTTGGTCAGTGACGTTTCGAGTTCCTGTGGATCGAGCGATCGGTGGTTGGTGTGCCAGTGGGTGGCGGTGTGAAAACCCAGAATGTGCCCTTCATCGTGTTCGCGATGCATGATCCGCCGGCCGATCTCGCTGTTGCCGGCCCTCGGCGCACGGGTCTGGACGAAAAACACGGCTTTGATGTTGGGCTGCAACGGGTTGTCTTTCAGGCTGTCGAGCACGGTTTCGGTGGGGTTGTAGAAACTCGAAGCACTGGGGCCGTCATCAAAGGTCAGCAGAAACCTGACCGGTGCCTGCGCGTCCAGCCGTGATCGGGTTTGCGCGGTCATTTCGATGGGAGCAGCAATGCAACCGGCCAGCCCGGTGATGAGGGTCACAGCGCAGAAAAGCTTGAACCAGTGTTTCATGTTTTGCCTTGAGCCCGACCGTCGCGGTCACGTTGTCGATTGGCAAAACTCCCTCGCCGCTACTGCCTCCCTGCGGCCCACCGAAATGGGCCGAGGTTGGATAAAGATAACAGGGTTTGGTTCCGGCGCTCGCTCAGCGCGCCAGTGCCTGCTGGAACGAAGTATCGATGATGCCTGCCGTGGCCAGGGGAGCTGGCAGCGCCTTGACCTTGAACAGGAAATCCGCGGTGCCTTGCAGGTCTGCAGCGGCTTGCTGATCCACCGGACCGACGGTCATGTGCGCCTGGCGCAACCAGTGCCGCGACACTTCTTGATCGAGATTGGCCTTCTTCGCCCACAGGTCCGCGTATTCGTCGGTGTGGCTGTCGACCCAGGCCCGGGCCAGCTTCAGGCGTCCGAGAAAATCGGCGATCTCCTCGCGCTTGCTGTCGATGGATGGCGCGGAAGCCGCGATGGCGCTCAAGCCTGGCATCAGGTTTTTCGCGGTCAGAATCGGTCGCGCACCGGAAAACACGATCTGCTGGGAAATGTACGGTTCCCACACCGGAAAGGCATCGATGCTGCCCTGAGGCAACGCGGCGGCGGCATCGATCGGCATCAGTTTGACGAAGTCGACGTAGTTCTCCGGCAGGCCGCCCTGCTCCAGCGCTCGCAGGGTCAACTGCTGGCTCCAGGCACCCGGCCAGTAGGCGACTTTCTTGCCTTTCAGATCCTCGATGGATTTCACCGGCGAATCCTTGGGCACCAGCAGCGCGATGGTGTCCGGGTTCTGCCGCGACACGCCGATCAGTTTCACCGGCGCCTGTTTCGCGGCGAGGAACAGAAAACCCGAGTCGCCGAGAAAGCCCAGGTCCAGCGAGCCGGTCTGCAACGCTTCAGCCAGCGGGGCGGCAGCCTGGAAGTGTTTCCAGTCGACGGTGTAAGGCGCGTCCTTCAAGACGCCGGACGCTTCTACCGAGGCGCGGATGTTGTAGTAATTCTGGTCACCAACGTGCAGGACCACAGGTTCGGCCGCGTAGGCCAGAGGCGATGCAATCATGGCGCTGGTCAACGCAGCACGTAGGAAACGGGAGAGCTTCATGGCGAGTCCTGCAAAGGGGATTTTTATAGACCATAACGCTCTTACAAATCGGATTTGAAATTCGATTAGCGCATAAGCTCAGCACTGTCGATGAGCGCTGTTTGTCTGGCAACAGTGGCGCGGCACAGTGTTTTCCCTGCAACAGTTCAAAACACACAAACCCTCTCAGAATCCCATAAACACGGGGTTCAGGGCATATGGCACAGAGCCTGCAATATTCCATTCATGCAGGAAGCATTCGATAAAAATATCTTTTTTGACATAAGAATCTGTTGCCTTGCCGGAGCGTGCCCATGAAATCCCTATTACCGTTTTCCCGAGTCAAAACGCTGCTCGCGGCCTGCGCAGTAGCCCTGAGTCTGCAACCTCTCGTCCACGCCGCCGAAACGCCACCCGCTGAAGTGCATCTGGACTATGCCTATTACTCCCCTGTCAGCCTGGCGCTGAAACATTTGGGTTATCTGGAAAAAGCCCTGCCCCAGAGCAAAGTCAGTTGGGTGCTGAGCCAGGGCAGCAACCGTTCGCTGGAATACCTCAACAGCGGTGGCGTGGACTTCGCTTCGTCGGCCAGCCTCGCGGCGGTGCTGAGCCGTGCCAATGGCAGCCCGATCAAATCGGTGTACGTCTACAGCCGCGCGGAGTGGACCGCGCTGGTGGTGCGCAAGGATTCGCCGTACCAGACCGTCGCCGACCTCAAGGGCAAGAAAATCGCCGCCACCAAAGGCACCGATCCGTACCTGTTCACCCTGCGCAGCCTGCAACAGGCCGGTCTGAAAAAGGACGACGTCGAACTGGTGCACCTGCAACACCCGGACGGCCGAACCGCTTTGGAGAAAGGCGACGTCGACGCCTGGGCCGGCCTCGATCCGCACATGGCCGCCAGTCAGGTACAGGCCGGTTCACGCCTGCTGTACCGCAATCGCGACTTCAACAGCTACGGCGTGGTCAGCGTCACCGAGCAATACGCCAAGGAACACCCGCAAACCATCGAAACGGTGATCAAGGCCTACGAACAGGCTCGCGAGTGGTCGGTGAAAAACCCGGACGAACTGGCCCAACTGCTCGCCAGCGAATCCGGCCTGCCGCTGGATGTGGCCAAGCTGCAACTGTCGCGCACCGACCTGAGCAGCCCGCAACTCACCGCCAAGGACGTGCTCGCCTCGAAAGCTGCCGCGCCGATTCTGGTCTCCGAAGAACTGGTGCGCCGTGGGGTAAATGTCGATCAGGTGATCGATCAACTGATCGACACCGGTTTCCAGCAAGTCGCCGCCCAGTAACCAATCGGGCTCACAACAAGTCCGCGCCCGTCGCGGATTTGTCGTGAGCGGAGAACCGCCCATGAGCAATGACCTGCCCGCCCGCCTGGCCGCGCCGCTGCCGCGCCGACAAACCCTGCCGTTGAATCCGCTTTGGCGGCGGCGCCTCAAAGGGCTGGCCCTGCCGCTGCTGATCGTGATCGCCCTGGAGATCATCGTGCGCGTCGGCTGGCTGCCGTCCTATCAGATGCCTGCGCCGAGCGAAGTCGCCCTGACCCTCACCGATCTGGCCGAAGGCGCACTGTGGAAACACATCGGTGCCAGCCTGATCCGCGTGCTGATCGGGTTTACCATCGGCGCAAGTCTGGCGCTGGTGTTTGCCGCGTGGGTTGGTCTGAGCCGTGAGGCCGAGGCGTACCTTGAGCCGACCTTCGCCGCCTTGCGTTCAATTCCCAGTCTGGCCTGGGTCCCGCTGTTGCTGTTGTGGCTGGGTATCGACGAGACCTCGAAAATCGTCCTGATCGCCATCGGCGCGTTCTTCCGGGTGTATGTCAATGTGGTCGCGGCGATCCGCAATATCGACCGCAAACTGGTGGAAGTCGGCCATATCTATGGTTTCAGTCGCCTGCAACTGGTGCGCCGGATTCTGCTGCCCGCCGCCCTGCCCGGCCTGTTCACCGGACTGCGCAGTGGCATGAGCCTGGCGTGGATGTTTCTGGTGGCGGCCGAACTGATCGCAGCGACCAAGGGCCTCGGTTACCTGTTAAGCGACGGTCGTGAAACCTCGCGCCCGGACATCGTGCTGGCAGCGATCATTGTGTTAGCGCTGCTGGGCAAACTCAGCGATGGCTTGCTCGCCGCCCTCGAACGCCGCTGGCTGGCCTGGCGCGACACCTTCACCGGTCAGGGCAGCAAGGACTGATCCGCACAACTAAGCTGAACCTTCAGGCAGTGTTCGCCGGAGGCTCGGCCGATGTGCGGAAGACTTTCGCAATACCGCGGCATCCACGATTTCGTTGCGGTGCTGAGCATTCCCGATGCGCTGATCAATCACGTCGGCGATGCACCGCTGGCACACTACAACGCGGCGCCCACCACTGCGCTGGCCATTCTTCATCAACACGAACAACGCTTGTACGCCGATAACCTGCGCTGGGGCTGGCGCCCGCACTGGGCCAGGGATCGCGCTGCGCCGATCAATGCGCGGGTCGAAAAAGTCGTCCACGGCCCGTTCTTTCGTGCGATCTGGCGTCACCGCCTGATCGTGCCGGTCGACAACTGGTTCGAGTGGGTCGACGGGCCGGACAAGAGCCGTCAACCCTGGCTGATCCATCGGGTCGATCATCAACCGGTTTTCTGCGCCGCCATCGGCCAGTTTCCGACACCCGATGCGCAATCGAGGGAAGACGACGGTTTCGTGATCATCACCGCCGACAGCGAAGGCGGCCTGCTCGATCTGCATGATCGCCGGCCCATCGTGTTGTCTGCCGAGGGGGCGCGGGAATGGCTCGATCCCGCCACGCCCGTGGAGCGCGCCGAGCAAATGTTGCTGTTCGAAGGGTTGGGCAGCGAGGCCTTCGAATGGCACAAAGTCGGCAAAGCTGTCGGCAACTCACGCAATCAGGGCGCGGAACTGATTGAAGTGGCGGTCTAAATATTGTCCGGGGTGACACGTCTATCAAATAGTCGGAAGGTGCGAATCAGATTGATGCCACAGTGCAAGTGAAAACCGTTCGTTACAGTCAGTGTTTCAATCTCGAAACAATCATTGAATCAATCGTTTGATTAAAACCAACCGCCTGTCTGACATTTCAATCGTCATACATACATTTAGTAACACTACAGATAGCATGCGCGCCGCATTTCCTATTGGCATACCAGTTGACCAAAGAGTCAACAAACCGGGAATACCCTACAAACTTACAAGCCTTGCAGAGAACTAAGTTGCGCGACGATTTTGCAATCAAACAGGCCAACGGCCTGGAGTGTATTTATCTGTCCATGACAGAACGCTTTCAACTCGACTGTTTTATCGCCCACTACATAAAGACTCGAAACCTGCGTGACGTACCCGAGATCGACCGCATCCTGCGCACCACTCTCCAACACTATCCCTGCCACCCGCCGGTGATGGTCAACGAGCTGAATGCCTGGATCGACAAGACCTTGGGTTATCGGGCTTCACACCCCGACTTCACACAGCTGGACGATCTTTGATGAAACGAAAAAGCCCCGCAATCGCGGGGCTTTTTCGTAGTAGCGCTCAAGGTTTGAGCGGGCGTTCCTGGTCGCGATCGGACAACTCGCGGCTGTCGTCATGTTTCCAGGTCTGCTCCTTGTGTTTCTCCCGCTCGATCTCTTCTTCGCTCGGTTCTTCATCTTCTTCGGGACGTTTCTGCTCGGTTGCCATGTTCACCTCGCTGCCATAAGTCGTCAGTCATCCTTACAGCGTAGAACAAATTCAGACAGGCAACTTACAACCACCAGCGCAACAGAAAGAAGAACGCCATACTCAATAGCATGCTAAGCAACGTATTACGCGTGTAGATCACTAGTCCGATGGCGACTAAAGAACTCAGCAAATAGGGATTATCCCACTGCAGATTCAGCTGTTTATCCGGCATGAACACGATCGGCCCGCAAATCGCGGTCAACATCCCCGGTACGGCGAAACCCAGAAATTGCCGTGCGTTACTGCTCAAACGCACCGGCAAGCGCGGTTCGAGAAATACGTAGCGGTTGAGAAATACCAGAATCCCCATGCCGAAAATCACTGCCCAGACGATCATGTGCGCTCCCGATATAGCTTGTTGCAGATAAACCCTGCGGTCATTCCCGCCAGTCCCGACAGCACCAGCGCCGAGCCCCACTGCCAATAACTGAACAACACCGAGCAGAACAGCGACACCGCCACGCAAACCACGGTCGGCACGTTGCGCACCACCGGGGTGATCAGGGCGATGAAGGTCGCGGCAATCGAGAAGTCCAGCCCCAGGTGCTCAAGTCCCGGAATGCTGCTGCCGAGCACGATGCCGGCCAGGGTGAAGAGGTTCCAGGCGATATAGAACGTCAGGCCGACGCCGAGGGCATACCAGCGATTGAACTGCTGACGGTCGTGCTGACTGGTCAGGGCAAACAGTTCATCGGTGAGCAAAAAGCCCAGGCCAATGCGCCAGCGACCCGGCAACGGCGAAATCACATGGCGCATGCTCATGCCGTAAAGCAAATGCTGCGACGTCAGCAGCAGCGTGGTCAGCAATATCGAGAAAATCCCGGCACCGCCCTTGAGCATGCCGATCGCTACCAGTTGCGCAGCACCGGCAAACACGATGCTCGACAGGCCCTGCCCTTGCAGCGGCGTGAGGTTGGCTTCGATCGCCATGGAGCCGGCCAGCAGCCCCCACGGCGCGGTCGCCAGGGATAACGGCATGATCGCCGCGGCTCCGCGAAGAAAGGCACTGCGCGGAATTAATGAGTCAGACATAACGCTCTTCAACCGTGAGACAAGACCCCGGACTCTGCCAGTAAACGCCTTTTCATGGCTTGAACAATCTTGCGCAGTTGCCAGAAATCTCTCAGCCGCGCGCCGCCGACCGGCGTACCATTGCAGCCACTCACATCTTCGTCAGGGAGACGACATGCTGTATCGAATTGCCGCCGACGGGCTGGTGCTGTTTCACCTATCGTTCATTCTGTTCGTGCTGTTTGGCGGGCTATTGGTGCTCAAGTGGCACCGCGTGGCCTGGCTGCATCTGCCGGCCGCAACCTGGGGCGTGATGGTCGAGGTGTTGCACCTGACCTGCCCGCTGACTTACTGGGAAAACCTGATGCGCCACGCCGCCGGGCAAACCGAGTATGCCGGTGGTTTCATCGAGCATTACGTCTGGCCGATCATCTACCCGGCGGGGCTGACCCCGCAGATTCAACTAGCGCTGGGCAGCGTGGTGCTGGCGATCAACCTGCTGGTATACGGGCGTCTGATCCGTCAGTGGAAACTGCGTCGCGCCGCCCGCATTCCGTTTTAACGCGACTTCAAGGCTTCCAGCCAGGCCGGATCGAGGCGCGTCTGATCGGTGTCCAGACCGAGCGCCTCCATCCGAGCCTTGTGCGCCTCGACTTCCCGATGCAATTGCGCATGATCGCTGGAGTTGCCGTCCAATTCGTGCATTTGGGTCAGGCCAAGATGATAGAAACGCAGTACTTTCATCGCCGTCGGATTCCCCTTCTCGACCGCCGCCGTCACCTGATGCATGACGTTGGTCACGCTCATCAGGCTGCGCTTGAGCCGCCAGCCATATACCGCCGGGGCCATCCAGGTCTGATTCCAGAAACGCCCGCGCAACAACGCCGCCGTCAATAGAAATGCGCCGAACACCCCGCCGACATTGAACCGCAGATTATCCCCGCCCGGCTCGCCGAACAGCGCCACCGCCACGGTCGAAAACGCCATCGCCAGTAACAGGAACAGCAGCGCGATGATCAGCGTGCTGCGCCGGGTCTGCTGGCGATAAGTGATGGCATCGATCGGTTGAATCTCGAACATCGTGACAGGCTTCCATGGCTTGAAATAAAAAGAGGCCGGCGCATTATCGCCTCTGAGGCGGATTTAGCTATGCTGGAGCTCCTTTTCATCTTTTCAGCGTCCAACGGGGACATGGCGATACCACGCAGATCGTGCCATCTTCATTCATGGATACACACTATTCGGATGCCATTGGCCAGGCCGGCAATGACATCGTTTTAAGGATCACTGCATGACCCAACGACACGTAATCAATGCCTCGGTCAGCCCAAAAGGCAGCCTGGAAACCCTTTCCCAACGTGAAGTTCAGCAACTGAGCCAGGCCGGAACCGGCAGTACCTACACCCTCTTCCGCCAGTGCGCCCTGGCAATCCTCAATACTGGCGCCCATGTCGACAACGCAAAAACCATTCTGGAAGCCTACAAAGACTTCGAAATCCGCATCCACCAGCAGGATCGCGGCGTGCGCCTGGAACTGCTGAACGCCCCGGCCGACGCCTTCGTCGACGGCGAAATGATCGCCAGCACCCGGGAAATGCTGTTCAGTGCCCTGCGCGACATCGTCTACACCGAGAACGAACTCGATGCCCTGAGCATCGACCTGAGCACCTCACAGGGCATCAGCGACTACGTCTTCCACCTGCTGCGCAACGCGCGCACCCTGCGTCCGGGCGTCGAGCCGAAGATCGTCGTGTGCTGGGGCGGTCACTCGATCAACACCGAAGAATACAAATACACCAAGAAAGTCGGCCACGAACTGGGCCTGCGCAGCCTCGATATCTGCACCGGCTGCGGCCCCGGCGTGATGAAAGGCCCGATGAAAGGCGCGACCATCGCCCATGCCAAACAACGCATCCACGGTGGCCGCTATCTGGGCCTGACCGAACCGGGCATCATCGCCGCCGAGGCGCCGAACCCGATCGTCAATGAGCTGGTGATCCTGCCGGACATCGAAAAGCGCCTCGAAGCCTTCGTCCGCGTCGGCCACGGCATCATTATCTTCCCGGGCGGCGCCGGCACCGCCGAAGAGTTCCTGTACCTGCTGGGCATCCTGATGCACCCGGACAACGCCGGCCTGCCGTTCCCGGTGATCCTGACCGGGCCGAAACATGCCGCGCCGTACCTGGAGCAACTGGACGCTTTCGTCACCGCCACGCTCGGCGAAGCAGCGAAACAGCACTACGAAATCATCATCGACGACCCGGCCGAAGTGGCGCGCCAGATGACCGCGGGCCTCAAAGCCGTGAAGCAGTTCCGCCGCGAACGCAACGACGCGTTCCACTTCAACTGGCTGCTGAAGATCGACGAAGGCTTCCAGCGTCCGTTCGACCCGACCCACGAAAACATGGCCAACCTCAAGCTGCACCGCGACCAGCCGCCCCACGAACTGGCAGCCAACCTGCGCCGCGCGTTCTCCGGAATCGTCGCCGGCAACGTCAAGGACAAGGGCATTCGCCTGATCGAGGAACACGGGCCGTATCAGATCCGTGGCGACGCCGCGATCATGCAACCGCTGGACCTGCTGCTCAAAGCCTTCGTCGCCCAGCACCGGATGAAACTGCCGGGCGGCGCGGCGTACGTGCCGTGCTATCGCGTGGTTTCCTGACCGCAATCGATGCAGTTTGACCATGAGGGAGTGAGCTCGCTCCCTCATGGCTCATCGACACTACCGATCCGCCCTGCTCTCTGACACAAAAGCCCCGCTGATTCCCCACGACAGCCGTCATGTGGGCGTACTAAGCTGGGCGATTGATTTGTTCAGGGACGATCCATGAAACGTTTTGCCGCCTGCCTGCTGTCTTTTCTGGCCCTGACGGCCAATGCGGCAGATCTGCAACTGCTCACCGACAATCATCCTCCGCTGCATTTCCTTCAGGGCGATCAACTGGTGGGCTTCGGCGTGGATGTGGTGCAGGCCCTGGCCGCGCAGACCGGCGATCGCATTCACTTGCAGCAAGTGCCGCTGCTGCGCGCCCTGCGCATGGCCAGCGATACCCCGGACACCGGCGTATTTACTGTCCTGCGCACCGACGCACGCGACGACAGCTACCAATGGGTCGGGCCGTTGATCGAAGTCGAAACCGCGCTGTATGCCCACGACAATTTTCACCCACCGGTACGCAGCCTGCGTGAAGCCGATCACCTGGGCCGGATCACCGTGCCACGCAAATGGCTGGTCTACAGCTATTTGCAGGAACAGGACCTGACCAACCTTTACGGCGTGGAAACCCCGGAACAAATGATGCGTCTGTTCAGTCTCGGGCGGACCGACTTTGTGGTGTCCGACACCTTGTCCAGCGCCGCCCTCGCCCGCGAGCAAGGCATGGAACCGGGGCGTTTGCAGTACCAGTTGCCGTTGATGAAGCAGGACACCTACATCGCATTCTCCCGACAGACCGATCCCAAACAGGTCGCACGCTGGCAACAGGCACTGGATACGCTGCGCGCCGACGGCCGCCTGGAGAAAATGCGCCAGCGCTGGCTGAGCAATACCCTGCCGCGCTGATCACGCATCAACGCCTTTGATAACAACTATCTGAAAAGGTGTTTTTTCTTCTGGCGCCCGTGGCCATAAAGTGGCGGTCATCTTCTTCCCACTTTCTGGTGCACCCATGAAAGACTTCATTGCCCTCGGGTTCATCGTCGCGCTGATCGGCGCCACTTCAGCGATTGCCAACGCCCACGGCAACGGGCACGTCGTAGCCATGACCAGTGTCGGCCAGTCCGGCACATTGAACGTCGACACCGTCGGCCTTGGCAGCGAAGCCACGGGCAGCCTGGAGCAGACGCTCTACGTTGCGCAGAACGCCTCCGAGTACGGTTACGACTATTGAGCCACCAGCCGCGCCGCCAACGCCTTGGCCTGCGACGCGACATCGGTCACTGCGGTACTTTCCCACCACATCCCTCTGAGTGGCGGGCCCATCGCGAACAGTCTTTGTGACACCTTTCCCTGAGCATCCAGCACCGCGCCGTCCACCGCCGCCGCAATTCCCAATGCCAATGGCCCCGGTTGCACCAACCCACGGGCCAGCAACTGCTGCGGCAAGGGCCGGTCTACCCGGCGCCAGTCATACTCGATACCACTGGAGTTGATCAGCGCCGCGCCTTGCACCATGCGTGTCTCACTCTCACCCCGACGACGGACGCGAATGCCGACACCTCCGCCCGACACCGGCTCAAGACCTTTATAGGACGCGGCGTGAATACGCAGGCGCCCTTCGCGGTGCAGACGCTCGACCAGCTCCGCACTCAGCGGCGGCGAACGATGGTGATGGCTCTCCCACCACGGCCGCACATGCCGCACGAATTGCCGGCGCTGCGCATCGCTCGCCTGGCTCCACAGCCGACCGATGTGCGCGCGCACCGTATCCAGCGGCGCCTGCCAGTCGATGCCTTGGGCGATGGCGACCTGGCAATGCCGGCGCAATTCGCGCAGCAACTGGCGTGGCGTGCGGAGGCTGTGATCCTCGGCGAGAAAGTCCACCCATGCCGGCGGCTGTCGACGCACATGGGGCAGCAGTCCGTGCCGGGAAAACACTTCGATCGGCCCGCGATGCCCGGCCTGCTCCAGCGAGACCACGGCATCGACCATGGTCAGGCCGGAGCCGATGATCAACACCGTCGATTGCGGATCGAGCTGGCGCATGGCGCCCACATCCCACGGGTCGAGCGCGGCGGCATTGAGGCCGCTGGACTGCTTTTGCGGCGTACGGGCGGCGGGGAACATGCCGGTGGCGAGCACCGCAAAAGCGCCTTGCAGTCGCTGGTCGTCGCTCAAGGTGAGTTGCACCGAATCAACTGAAGCCTGTACATCAATCACCTCTGCGCGCACGTGCTCGACCGTCGAACCATGCTGCGCGCCCACCTGCTGCGCTTCGGCCAGACGCTGCTGCACATAGACGCCGAACAGGCCCCGGGGTGGAAACAGTTCGCTGACCGGTACATGTTGCTGATCGGATTCAGGCCAGCCGCCGCTGGCAATATGATTGGTCAGCCATTGGGTCAAGTCATCGGCATTGTCCGGGTCGACGCTCATCCGCGCGGCATTGCCGTTGAGCGTGTGGCCCAGCTCCACCGCACTGTACGCTTCGCCCCGACCCAGTTCGGCCCGGGGCTCGATCACCAGAATCCGTCGCCGCCCCGGCAGACGCAGCAATTGCACCGCCAGCATCGCGCCGCTGAGGCCACCGCCGACAATCAGGATGTCGGCCGTATCGGTTTGAGTCATGCCATTCTCGCTGCAGAGGGTTTGCTCAAGTCAGTGTCGTGCAGACGCTGCGAGCGAGTCTAGACAGACGCGACCTTTTTCTCCTGCCGATGCAGCTCGCCCAGGTTTCGATAGCCGCTGCCCGGATGGATCTGCGGCAATTTCGGTCCTTCGCCAAACAGCTTTTCGCGCAACGTGCCCGGCGTGTATTCGGTCTTGTAAACACCGCGTTTCTGCAACTCCGGCACCAGCAATTCCACGGCGTCGATGAAGGTTTCGTGGGTCAGCGCGTAGGCCAGATTGAAGCCGTCGACATCGGTTTCGTCGACCCATTCCTGCAACAGGTCCGCCACCGTTTCCGGGCTGCCGACGAACAACGGGCCGAAACCGCCGATGCCGACCCAGTCGGCCAGTTCGTTGGGGGTCCAGACCTTGTTCGGATCCGCCGTGGAAAACGCCTCGACCGCCGACTGAATCGCGTTGGTGTGCACATGCTTGAGCGGTTCGTCCGGTTTGAAGCGGCTGAAGTCGATGCCGGTCCAGCCCGAAATCAGCGCCATCGCGCCCTCGTAGCTGACCCAGGATTTGTACTCCTCGAACTTGGCTTTGGCCTTGGCATCGGTTTCGCCGAGGATCACCGTTTGCAGGTTGAAGATCAGGATCTTCGACGGATCGCGCCCTGCCTCCGCAGCGCGGCGGCGAATGTCGGCTACGGTTTTCTTCAGCAGCACTTTCGACGGCGCAGCGACGAAAACGCACTCGGCATGCTCGGCAGCAAACTGCTTGCCCCGGTTGGAAGCGCCCGCCTGATAGAGAACCGGCGTGCGCTGCGGCGACGGTTCGCAGAGGTGAATGCCCGGCACCTGGAAGTGTTTTCCGTGGTGGCGGATCTCGTGGATTTTGCTCGGGTCACTGAAAATCCGCCGTTCGCGATCCCGCAGAATCGCGCCCTCTTCCCAACTGCCTTCCCAGAGTTTGTAGCAGACCTCCAGGTATTCTTCGGCGAAGTCGTAGCGCGCGTCGTGTTCAGTCTGGGCTTGCTGACCGATGTTCTTCGCACCGCTCTCCAGATAGGACGTGACGATGTTCCAGCCGGCGCGGCCCTTGGTCAGGTGATCGAGGGTCGAGAGGCGTCGGGCGAACGTATACGGATGTTCGAAGGACAACGAAGCTGTCAGGCCGAACCCCAGGTGTTCGGTCACCAGCGCCATCGGCGGGATCAGTTGCAACGGATCGTTGACCGGCACCTGCGCCGCCTGCCGGATGGCCGCCTCGCCATTGCCGTTGTACACGTCGTAGATGCCCAGCACGTCGGCGATGAACAAGCCGTCGAATTTGCCGCGCTCAAGGATTTTCGCCAGATCGGTCCAGTACTCCAGATCCTTGTACTGCCAGGAACGATCCCGAGGGTGAGCCCACAGGCCCGGTGACTGATGGCCGACGCAGTTCATGTCGAAGGCGTTGAGGCGGATTTCACGGGGCATCAGACGGCACTCCCGATTTTCAGGAGGCATTTGGAGGTGTGATTTGAGGTGGTCATGTGAGGCGACTCCGTGGTTTCCGGATGAGGATCCAGAACCCTTAGCAGGAGTCGTGCCTGAATATATTTTCTTTATTTATCAATAGATTGATAGAACAACTTAAAGCAGTCTGCACGCAGAATAGAGCAAACTGTTTATCCGCTGTCGGCCCTGCAACAGTCAGATCACCACATTACGCACGAACCGCGCCGCGACGTCCCCGTCATTGCGATAGGTGTGCGGCTGGTTGCTGGCGAACATGAAAAACTCGCCGGCGGCGATGTGCTGCGGCTGGTCGCCGAGCATCAGGGTCAAGCAGCCTTCAAAGACGAAAATCTGCTCGCTCCAGCCCTCGGCGTCCGGTTGCGAGGGATAGACCTCACCCGGTTGCAGGCACCATTCCCACTGTTCCACCGCGCGGGTGGCGTTGGCCTTGGACAGTAAAACGGCTTTGCTGCCGGGAATGCTGCCGGCCCAGGCGAGTTCGTTGATACGGCCCGGATCGCGGTTGTCCGGGGCCTGGATCAGATCGCTGAACGCCACTTCGAGGGCTTCGGCGACACGATCGAGGGTGGTCAGGCTGACGTTTTTTTCGCCGGCCTCGATCGCGACCAGCATGCGCCGGCTGACCCCGGACTTTTCTGCGAGGGCCGTCTGGCTCATGTCGGCGGCGTGGCGCAGGCGTCGGACGTTCTGGCTGACGTGTTGCAGGACCGAAGCCCGCTGTACAGAATCTTTGTGCACTATATTGCTCACTGGCTGAGGTTGGGCAGTATACTGCGCAACATTTGGCGCATTGTGCGTCGCCTCTTCAAAAGTGCGCAAGGTCATGACGTCAGCCAACTCTCCTCAAACTCCCCTGCGGTTTTCCCGGTTCAGCAAAGCCGAGTGCGTGCTGGTGCTGATCACCATGCTTTGGGGGGGCACCTTTTTGCTGGTCCAGCACGCGATGACCGTCAGCGGGCCGATGTTTTTCGTTGGCCTGCGCTTTGCCGCAGCGGCGAGCATCGTCGCGCTGTTTTCGTGGAAACACCTGCGTGAGCTGACCTTGTTCGAACTCAAGGCCGGCGCGTTCATCGGCGTGGCGATCATGCTCGGCTATGGCTTGCAGACCGTTGGCTTGCAGACCATACCCAGCAGTCAATCGGCGTTCATCACCGCGTTGTACGTGCCGTTTGTGCCGCTGCTGCAATGGTTGGTACTCGGTCGTCGTCCCGGTTTGATGCCGAGCATCGGGATCATGCTGGCGTTTACCGGGTTGATGCTGCTGTCGGGGCCGTCCGGCGCTTCGTTGAATTTCAGTCCCGGTGAAATCGCCACACTGATCAGCGCCATCGCCATAGCGGCGGAGATCATCCTGATCAGCACTTATGCGGGCCAGGTCGATGTGCGCCGGGTAACGGTGGTGCAACTGGCGGTGACCTCGGCACTGGCGTTTTTGATGGTGGTGCCGACCGGTGAAGCGCTTCCGGACTTCTCGTGGTTACTGCTGAGCACCGCCCTGGGATTAGGTGCGATGAGCGCGGCGATTCAGGTGGCGATGAACTGGGCGCAGAAAAGCGTTTCGCCGACTCGTGCGACCTTGATCTACGCGGGTGAGCCGGTCTGGGCCGGGATCGCTGGTCGGATTGCCGGGGAGCGTCTGCCGGCGATTGCGTTGGTGGGCGCCGGGTTGATTGTGGCGGCGGTGATCGTCAGTGAGTTGAAGACCAAGGGCAAAACCACGTCGGACCTCGAAGAAGAGCTGAGCCGCGAAACCGAGCACTGATCGAGCCCACGCCAAAGCGTGGGTTCACGCATTTCCCCTCCCTGAAACAATGTGAACCAAACAATTTGCGGCTACTTTGTAGGATTCAGAGACATCCTCGCGTTTGGTGATCCGGGAGCTGGCACGTATGATGCTTCACAAACTTCCGCAGATTAGAAGCCTATGTCCCTGATAGTTCTACTGCTTCTGCCTTTTGTGGGCAGCTGTCTGGCAGCCGTGTTGCCGCACAACGCACGTAACGCCGAATCCCTGTTGGCAGGTCTGGTCGCTTTGATCGGTACTGTCCAGGTCGCCTTGCTGTTCCCGCAAATCGCCCATGGCGGCGTGATCCGTGAAGAGTTCATGTGGCTGCCCAGCCTGGGCCTGAACTTCGTCCTGCGCATGGACGGCTTCGCCTGGCTGTTCTCGATGCTGGTGCTGGGCATCGGCACCCTCGTTTCCTTGTATGCCCGTTATTACATGTCGCCGGATGACCCGGTGCCGCGTTTCTTCGCGTTCTTTCTGGCGTTCATGGGCGCCATGCTCGGGCTGGTGATCTCGGGCAACCTGATCCAGATCGTGTTTTTCTGGGAGCTGACCAGCCTCTTCTCGTTCCTGTTGATCGGCTACTGGCACCACCGCCACGACGCCCGGCGCGGCGCCTATATGGCGCTGATGGTTACCGGTGCCGGCGGATTGTGCCTGCTGGCGGGGGTCATGATCCTCGGCCATGTGGTCGGCAGCTATGACCTGGACAAGGTCCTGGCCGCCGGCGATCAGATTCGCGCACATGCCCTCTACCCCATCCTGCTTCCCCTCATTCTCATCGGCGCCCTCAGCAAAAGCGCCCAGTTCCCCTTCCACTTCTGGCTGCCCCACGCCATGGCGGCGCCGACACCGGTTTCGGCCTATCTGCACTCGGCGACCATGGTCAAGGCCGGGGTCTTCTTGCTCGCGCGGTTATGGCCGTCGCTGTCCGGCAGCGAAGAATGGTTCTACATCGTCAGCGGTGCCGGCGCCGCCACGCTGTTGCTCGGCGCGTACTGCGCGATGTTCCAGAACGACCTCAAGGGGCTGCTGGCCTACTCGACCATCAGCCATCTCGGCCTGATCACCTTACTGCTGGGCCTGAACAGTCCGCTGGCAGCGGTCGCGGCGGTGTTCCACATTCTCAACCACGCGACTTTCAAGGCTTCGCTGTTTATGGCCGCCGGGATCATCGACCACGAAAGTGGCACCCGCGACATCCGCAAGCTCAACGGCCTGTTCAAACTGATTCCGTTCACCGCCACTCTGGCGATGGTCGCCAGTGCGTCCATGGCCGGCGTGCCGTTGCTCAACGGTTTCCTGTCGAA
Source organism: Pseudomonas sp. GW821-FHT11G12 (assembly GCF_058808055.1). NCBI lineage: Bacteria > Pseudomonadati > Pseudomonadota > Gammaproteobacteria > Pseudomonadales > Pseudomonadaceae > Pseudomonas > Pseudomonas sp. GW821-FHT11G12. The sequence goes on along the minus strand of NZ_JBXARH010000001.1, from coordinate 636,234 downwards.
AGAAATGTTCTTCGCCGAAACCGTGTTCATCAATGCCACAGCGTGGGTTGAAGCCGCGCTGCCCATCGTGGCGACCATCGCCGGAACGTTCAGCGTTGCGTACTCGCTGCGCTTTACCGTCGACGTGTTCTTCGGCCCGACCGCCACCGATCTGCCGCACACCCCGCACGAGCCGCCACGCTGGATGCGTGCACCGGTTGAGTTGCTGGTATTCACCTGTTTGCTGGTAGGGATTTTCCCGGCTCAAGTGGTCGGCCCGTTGCTGGCCGCCGCGGCGTTGCCGGTGGTCGGTGGCGTGCTGCCGGAATACAGTCTGGCGATCTGGCACGGTCTCAATGCACCGATGATCATGAGCCTGATCGCCATGTCCGGCGGCATCGTGGTCTACCTGTTGTTGCGTAATCAGCTCAAGCGTGGCCGCTTCAAGTTCCCGCCGCTGGTGGGCCGTTTCAACGGCAAGCGTCTGTTCGAGCGCAGCCTGGTGGCGATGATGCGCCTGGCCCGACGTCTGGAGCGGCGAATCGGCACCAAACGCCTGCAAACGCAGTTGTTCCTGATGGTATTGGCGGCAGTGCTCGCCGGGCTGATCCCGATGCTGCACAGCAGCCTGAGCTGGGGTGACCGGCCGAAGATCCCCGGCTCCATCGTGTTCGTGACCCTGTGGCTGCTGGCAATCGCCTGCGCCCTCGGCGCCGCGTGGCAGGCCAAGTATCACCGTCTCGCCGCCCTGACCATGGTCAGCGTCTGCGGCCTGATGACTTGCGTGACCTTCGTCTGGTTCTCGGCACCGGATCTGGCCCTGACACAACTGGTGGTCGAAGTGGTGACCACGGTGCTGATCCTGCTGGGCCTGCGCTGGCTGCCACGACGGATCGAAGAGGTTTCGCCGCTGCCGAGCAGCCTGCGCAAGGCCCGTGTGCGGCGTCTGCGCGACTTGCTGCTGTCGATTGCCGTCGGCGGCGGCATGGCGCTGCTGTCCTACGCGATGCTGACCCGGCAGACCCCGAACGACATTTCCTCGTTCTACCTGAGCCGCGCCCTGCCTGAAGGCGGCGGCAGCAACGTGGTCAACGTGATGCTGGTGGACTTCCGTGGTTTCGACACCCTCGGGGAAATCACCGTACTGGTGGCCGTGGCGCTGACCGTATTCGCCCTGCTGCGACGCTTCCGCCCACCGAAAGAAAGCCTGCAACTGCCAGCCCAGCAACGCCTGCTGGCGCCGGACGTGGTCACCGATCTGGTCAACCCGCGCTCGGCCAGCGACACCGCACTCGGCTTCATGATGGTGCCGGCGGTGCTGGTTCGCCTGTTGCTGCCGATTGCATTGGTGGTGTCGTTCTACCTGTTCCTGCGCGGCCACAACCAACCGGGCGGCGGGTTCGTCGCCGGCCTGGTGATGTCGGTGGCGTTCATCCTGCAATACATGGTCGCCGGCACCCAGTGGGTCGAGGCGCAAATGAGCCTGCGACCGCTGCGCTGGATGGGCACCGGGTTGCTGTTCGCCACGGTCACCGGTCTTGGCGCGATGCTGGCGGGTTATCCGTTCCTCACCACGCACACCTGGCATTTCAGCGTGCCGGTGCTGGGTGACATCCATATCGCCAGCGCCCTGTTCTTCGACATCGGCGTGTATGCGGTGGTGGTCGGTTCGACGTTGTTGATCCTTACCGCCCTCGCCCACCAATCGGTCCGGGGTCACAAAACCGCCGCCATCAAAGGAGCCGTCTGATGGAAGAAGTCATCGCAATCGCCATCGGAGTGCTCGCTGCCTCCGGCGTCTGGCTGATCCTGCGCCCGCGGACGTTCCAGGTGGTCATGGGCCTGTGCCTGCTGTCCTACGGCGTCAACCTGTTCATCTTCAGCATGGGTAGCCTGTTCATCGGCAAGGAACCCAACATCAAGGACGGCGTACCGCAGGATCTGCTCAATTACACCGATCCGCTGCCTCAGGCGCTGGTGTTGACGGCCATCGTCATCAGCTTCGCCATGACCGCGCTGTTTCTGGTGGTGCTGCTCGCTTCACGGGGCCTGACCGGCACCGACCATGTGGACGGTCGGGAGCCCAAGGAATGACGGCGATGACTCACCTGATCGCTGCGCCGATTCTGCTGCCGCTGCTGACCGCCGCCATCATGCTGATGCTCGGCGAGAAACACCGGCCGCTGAAGGCCAAGATCAACCTGTTCTCCAGCCTGCTGGGCCTGGGCATTTCCGTGCTGTTGCTGCAATGGACCCAGACCACCGGCGTACCCGGCTCCATCGGCGTCTACCTGCCGGGTAACTGGCAGGTGCCATTCGGCATCGTGCTGGTTGTGGATCGGCTGTCGGCCTTGATGCTGGTGCTGACCGGCATCATCGGCGTCAGCGCCCTGCTGTTCGCCATGGCGCGCTGGGACGGCGCAGGCTCAAGCTTCCACGCACTGTTCCAGATTCAGTTGATGGGCCTGTACGGCGCGTTCCTGACGGCTGACCTGTTCAACCTGTTCGTGTTCTTCGAAGTGCTGCTCGCGGCGTCCTACGGCTTGCTGCTCCACGGCTCGGGCCGGGCACGGGTGTCGTCGGGACTGCATTACATTTCGATCAACCTGCTGGCCTCGTCGCTGTTCCTGATTGGCGCGGCGCTGATCTACGGCGTCACCGGCACGCTGAACATGGCCGACCTCGCAATGAAGATTCCGCTGGTGCCGGAGGCCGATCGTGGCTTGCTGCATGCCGGCGCGGCGATTCTGGCGGTGGCGTTCCTGGCCAAGGCCGGGATGTGGCCGCTGAACTTCTGGCTGGTGCCGGCCTATTCTTCGGCCAGTGCGCCGGTGGCGGCGATGTTCGCGATCATGACCAAGGTCGGCGTCTACACCTTGCTGCGCCTGTGGACGCTGCTGTTCTCCGGGCAGGCCGGCGCCTCGGCCTACTTCGGCGGCGACTGGCTGATCTACGGCGGCATGGCGACCATGCTCTGCGCGGGCGTGGCGATCATCGCCGCGCAACGCCTGGAGCGCATGGCCAGCCTGAGCATTCTGGTATCGGCGGGGATTCTCCTGTCGGCGGTGGGTTTCGCCCAGCCGAACCTGATCGGCGCGGCGCTGTTCTATCTGGTCAGCTCGACTCTGGCACTCAGCGCACTGTTCCTGCTGGCGGAACTGATCGAACGTTCGCGCACCGCCATCGAAATACCGCTCGAAGACGAAAACGAGTTGCTGCCGCGTCCGCAGCAATGGCAACGACCGGTCAAGGGCATCAACCTCGACGACGATCAGCAAGCCGTCGTCGGCCAGGTGATTCCGTGGACCATGGCCTTCCTCGGCTTGAGTTTCATTGCGTGTGCGCTGCTGATCATCGGCATGCCGCCGCTGTCGGGGTTCATTGGCAAGCTGAGCCTGATCGGCGCCCTGCTCAACCCGCTGGGGCTCGGCACTGACGAACCGATCTCAACTGCTGCCTGGACGTTGCTGGCATTGCTGATCCTCACTGGCCTCGGCTCGTTGATGGCTTTCTCGCGATTGGGTATCCAGCGTTTCTGGTCGCCGGAAGAGCGCCCGTCGCCGGTGCTGCGCAAACTCGAATGCGTGCCGATTTTCCTGCTGCTCGGCCTGAGCATCGCCCTGACCTTCAAGGCTGAACCACTGCTGCGTTACACCCAGGCCGCCGCAGACGCCCTGAACAACCCGCAGCAATACGTGATGGCGGTGCTTGGTACGCGCGCCGTGCCAAGCCCGGAAGCCAAGGCTGCGCTGTTGGAGGTGCAACCATGAAGCGTCTGCTTCCTGCTCCGTGGCTGTCGCTTGCGCTGTGGCTGCTGTGGCTGGTGCTGAACCTGTCGATCAGCCCCGGCAACCTGCTGCTGGGGGCGGCGCTGGGTTTCTGCGCGCCGCTGATGATGCGCAAACTGCGCCCGCAACAGATCCACATCCGCCGGCCCGGTGCAATTCTGCGCCTGTTCCTGCTGGTCGGGCGTGACGTGATCATCTCCAATCTGGCGGTGGCCTGGGGCGTGCTCAACGCCGGTCGCCGCCCGCCTCGCTCACGCTTCATCAAGGTGCCACTGGATCTGCGCGATGCCAACGGTCTGGCGGCGCTGTCGATGATCTGTACGGTCGTGCCCGGCACGGTGTGGTCGGAACTGGCGCTGGATCGCAGCATTCTGTTGCTGCACGTCTGGGATCTGGATGACGAGGCGCAATTCATCCAGCACTTCAAGGTCACTTACGAGCGGCCGTTGATGGAGATTTTCGAATGAGCCCACTGCTGTCGAATGCGATTCTGCTGACGCTGTTCCTGTTCTCGCTGGCGATGGTACTGACGCTGATTCGCCTGTTCAAAGGGCCGTCAGCACAGGACCGGGTACTGGCGCTGGACTACCTGTACATCGTCGCCATGCTGATGATGCTGACGCTGGGAATTCGTTACTCCAGTGACACCTATTTCGAAGCGGCGCTGCTGATCGCGCTGTTCGGCTTCGTCGGCTCGTTTGCCCTGGCGAAATTCCTGCTGCGTGGCGAGGTGATCGAATGAACGCTGAATTGTCTCTGTGGGTGGAAATCCCGGTGGCGATCCTGCTGGTACTCAGCGGCGTGTTTGCCCTGATCGGTGCAGCCGGGCTGTTGCGGATGAAGGATTACTTCCAGCGCATGCACCCGCCGGCGCTGGCCTCGACCCTCGGCGCGTGGTGCGTGGCGCTGGCGTCGATCATCTGCTTTTCCGCGCTCAAGTCCGGGCCGGTGCTGCACGCGTGGCTGATCCCGATCTTGCTGTCGATCACCGTGCCGGTGACCACCCTGCTGCTGGCGCGTGCGGCGTTGTTCCGCAAACGTATGGCCGGGGACGATGTGCCGGCCGAGGTGAGCAGCCGACGCACCGAGAGCGGCAGCTAGATCCAGGCAACAGCCAACAGCCCGGCTCCCAGAATCAGACACAGCGGCGAGTAAACCCAAGTGTCGAGCCGGGCAAAGCGCGAACCTTTCACTTCCTTGAAAAAGCCCACCAGTTCCGAATCACCAATCGCCCTTGCAAACATCAGCAGCGCAATTGCGCTGATCACCCACTGCAACGCCCAGTGATGCACCGGCGAAAACCACCAGCCCACCCTCATGCACACCAGTGCGGCAATCAGTAGCAGGGCTGCCGCCACCGCCAACGTGATCCAGCCTGACGGCTTGAACGCCGGTCTGAGCGTCAGCCCGCCGTTATCCACCGGAACCTGCGGCACCACCGCCACAGCCGCCCACTCTCCACCCATCGCCCAATACACATGCATCAGGCTGATCGCCGCAAATATCGTCACCAGCCATTGAGCCAACACAAAGGTCATGGTCGAGAATCCTTTCAAGGGACTTGAACAAAACATCCTAGTCGGCATTTTTACATGTGCACGACCGGTCAGCGGTGCGGTAAAGTGCCGCCCCATGAAATTCACCCGTACCGATCGCTCACTGCTGGCCTGGATGCTCTATTGCTGCGTCCTGTTCAACGTGTTCGCCTGCAGCATCGGTCACGGACAAATGGTCGGGATGCAGCTCAACGGTATTGGTGGCCAGTTCTGCGCCGTCGACCCGAGCACCCAGGCGCCACTCGCGTCCAATCCTTCCGAAGAAAAACTGCCGACTCTGGCCAAAGCCTTTGGCTGTCCGCTGTGCTCCACCGGCGGCATGGGCCCGGCGTTCAACTCCAGCCTGACCCTGGCGATCCTGCCGGAACAACACAGCCCACCGCTGCCGGTCATCGTCAGCGCCGACCTCCCTGCCCGCTTCACCTGGCCTTCGGCCAACCCCCGCGCCCCGCCGCTCGCCTGAGTGTCTTTGCCTTTTTGATTTGTCAGCCCACTGCGCCAACGCGCGGCGTTCGCCTGTGCGCTGACTCCTAGACAAGCATTCAGGATTCAATCGATGAAACAACTTACCTTGCTGGCGAGCCTGTGCGGCTGCCTGTCCGTCAACGCCTGGGCACAATCCACCGTGGATCTGGCGCCGATCACCATTGACGGCGAGTCCGCCGCCGAACCGGGGCTGAGCCTCGACCAGTCCAGCGGCATGGCCTCGCGCCTCGGTTTGAGCGTACGCGACACCCCGGCCTCGGTAGCCATCGCCAACCGCAACGACATCGAGCGCCACGGTGCGCAGAACTTCCAGGACGCCGCCAACACCCTGCCCGGCGTCAACGCCAGTGCACCGCCGGGGTTTGGCGGATTCGTGTCCTATCGCGGTTTTACCAGCAGCCAGATCACCCAGATGTTCAACGGCGTCAATGTCTCTGGTGGTTTGGCGCGGCCGGTGGACTCGTGGATCTATGATCGGGTGGAGCTGGTCGGCGGCCCGTCGTCGCTGATCAACGGCGCCGGTTCGGTGGGCGGCTCGCTGAACTACGTGACCAAACTGGCCACTCGCGACGAGCAAGCCGCCGAAGGCCGGGTCAGCTATGGCACCTACGACACCACCGAAACCGCGTTCGGCCTCAACCACGCCCTCAGCCAGCCCGGCGCCGACGTGCAGCATTACGCCCGCCTCGACGTCAGCCACAACACCAGCAACGGCTACATCGACCGTCAGGAACGCGATGCCTGGAGCATGGCGTTCTCTCTGCTCAGCGACCTGACGCCAAACCTGTCGCACACCCTGGCCCTGGAATACCAAGACGAACACGAAGACAGCCCGTACTGGGGCACCCCGGTGCTCAACCCCAAGGCCGGCGAGTTGAAAATCGACCGCCACAATCGCTTCAACAACTACAACGTCGAGGACGGCCGCTACGAGCAACGGACGATCTGGGTGCGCTCGATCATCGATTACCGGATCAATGACAGCACCACCCTGCGCAACACGCTCTATCACCTCGACAGCCAGCGTGATTACCGCAACCTCGAAACCTACCAGTACAACGCCGACAACAGCGCCGTGAACCGCTCCACGGCGTATCAGGTGCGGCATCAGGGTGAGCAGGACGGCAATCAGTTCGAACTGCGCCACGACAACACGCTGTTCGGCCTCGACACCACCTGGTCCGGCGGCTTCGAGTACAAGGTCAACCAGACCACCAACTCGCCGCTCAACGTCAAAGGCGCGAGCACCGTGGACCCGAACAATTATCGCCCGGGGCACTTCTATGACATTCCGGGCACGAAGCCGGGTTTTGTCAGCGACAAGACCAACGAGGTCACCACCAAGGCGTTGTTCGCCGAAAACCGCGTGGCACTGACCGACAAACTCTCGTTGCTCACCGGCCTGCGCTATGACGACATCGACCTGGACGTGACCAACCATCGCACGGTGACGGCGAGCAACCCCCGCCACCTCAAGCGCAGTTGGGAACCGGTCACCGGGCGCGTCGGCCTGACCTACCAGTTCATTCCATCAGCCAACGTTTATGTGCAATACAGCACCGCCGCCGAGCAACCCGGTGGTACTCAGGACTTCGATGTTTCAACGGGCAAGCAATGGGAAATCGGCAGCAAGTTCGACTATCTGAACGGTCGCGGGTCGGCGACGGTGGCCGCCTACACCATTGAGCGCAAAGACTTCGCGGTGACGGACCCACTGGACCCGACCAACAGCATTCCGGTCGGTCAACAGACGTCCAAAGGCATCGAGATTGCCAGCTCACTGCGGATCACTGACAAGCTGCTGGCCGAGGGCAATTTTGCCTGGGTCGATGCGCAGTACGATGAGTTCAACGAGAAGAACGCCGCCGGCGTGGTGGTATCACGCAAGGGCAACACGCCGACCAATGTGCCGGATCGGGTCGGCAATCTGTGGCTGACCTATGACTTTTCGCCACAGTGGCAAGGCGGGGTTGATGCGCGGTATGTGGCCTCGGTGTATGCGGACAACGCCAACACCATGACCGTACCGTCGTACACGTTGTTCGGGAGTTTCCTCAGCTACAAGGTCGATACGCACACCACCGTCACCGGCCGCGTGCGTAACCTGACGAACGAGGTGTATGCCGAATTCGCCCATGTGTCGCCGGCTTACTACCTGGGCACACCGCGCACCGTTGAACTGGCGGTGCAGACCCGGTTCTGACTCAACCTGGCGAGGGAGCAAGCCCCCTCGCCACTTCACTACAAACCTGCCTGCACCTTCTCCGCCACATCCTTCGGCAACCATGCCTGCCACACGTCCGGATGGGCCTTCATGAACGCCTCCGCCGCTTCCCGTGGCGGGGTGTGTTTCTCGCTCATATCGGCCAGTGCCTTGTTCAAATCATCGATCGGAAAATCGACCTTGCTGAAAAACGCCGCGATCTGCGGATATTGCTTCTGAAACGGTGCAGACACCCCGATCGACAGTTTCGAGGCCAATGAACGGGTCGGTTTCGGGTTGGGATTGTCAGCGTCGGTCAGGGTCTTCCAGGCCTCAGCGTCGAACGGCGGCTCTTCCAGTTGCACCAGTTTGAACTTGCCGAGCAACGGCGTCGGCGACCAGTAATAGAACAGTACCGGTTTGCCCCGGCGGATCGACGAACTGATTTCGGCATCCAGCGCCGCACCGGAGCCGCTGCGGAAATTGGTGAAGTCATCCTGCAGCCCATAAGCCGTGAGCTTCTGCTTGTTCACCACTTCCGACGTCCAGCCGATCGGGCTGTTGAGGAACCGCCCCTTGCTCGGGGTTTCCGGGTCCTTGAACACGTCCTTGTACTTCTTCAGATCACTGACACTGCGCAGGTCCGGCGCCAGTGGTTTGATGCCTTTGGCGGTGTCGCCCTTGATCACGTACTCAGGCACCCACCAGCCTTCGGTGGCACCCTTGACCGTATCGCCAAGGCTGGCGACCTTGCCTTCGGCCTCGGCCTTGACCCACACCGGACTGCGCCCGGCCCACTCCTCGCCGATGACCTGAATGTCATTGTTGGCCAGCGCGGTTTCCAGGGTAATGGTGGTGCCTGGCAACGTATCCGTCGGCAGGCCATAACCCTTCTCGACGATGATCCGCAGGACATCGGTGATCAGGCTGCCGCTTTCCCAGTTCAGGTCGGCGAAGTGAATCGGGGTCTGCGCCGCACTGACCGCCGGCACCGCAGCCATCAAGCCGAATGTGGCCATGAAAGCGGCCAGCAACCGTCGAAATCCGTTCATGCTTTTGCACCTCGTGCTGTTCACAGCAATAGCAGGAAGGCCTGGGGCCTCTGAATACTCAGTCAACTGACTGTAGACGAGGTTCCTGCTTTTTCAGGGGCATGACACGGACGAGGCTACTTTTCAGACATTTCCTTCAAGCGTTGAAGCTCGCGTCTGACCATGCTGGCGTATTCAGCAGGCTGCAAAGCGTAGATCTGCGAGGCGACCCAACCGAGCCAGGCACCCTTCAATTCGGCCTTTGCATCGAACAGGCGCCGGGCTTCGTCGCGGGCGCTATCGAGGTTCTGCAGATGGAAATCGGCGCGACTCACGCCCGTCACTCGCTGGCCTTGAAGGTCACCAGCTCGCCCTTGCGCCACTTGGCAGCCTTGGCGGTGACAGCCTTGAGGGTCTTGGTCAGGCCTTCCTGCAGCTGCTCATTGGCGGCGAACACGGTGACCGCGCTATGGCCTTCCTTGAACACAATGGCATGGCCATCGGCCGTGGTGACGAAGGCATAGTCGCCCAGGCCGTACACGGTCATTTTGATCTCGCGAAAACGGATGTCCATCTTGCCGCCTTCACGGCTGGGCAATACCGAAGCGCTGAAATGGTCGCCGACCTTGAGCTTGAGGCCGGGCTTGTCGTCGACCACCAATGCGCTTTCGGTGTCGATTTCGGCAACGTAAATGCCTTCGGCGTTTTGCTCGGTGATGTAAACAAAACGCGATTGAAACTGCTTGACCAGCTTTGCCCGCAAATCACCCAGCACGAACAAAGCATGCATATCGAGGTTACTGACTGCCAAAGAAACATCCCCACACTTGAAAGAGTGCCGCACGCGAAAAACGCGCACGACAGTAAAAACGGCCAGGCCGATGGTGTTGCGCAATGACTCGAATAAAAGCCTGAACGAGCCAAGTGCTCATTCAACGCGAGGTTCACAAGACTACTGGAATGCCACTCGCGAAACCTGCAAAGACGTTCTCCAAATGTTGAAGGAAAACGCCTCACGGTCGGCCAGAGAAAACTGACTACGAACTTTAGGGAAAAAACTCACCAAGAAAAGCACTTTTCCGACATATCGCACGCAAAAAATTGCTTTAGATAACGTCATGCCGTCAACAGGTGTTGGCGATTCTAGAGCAGCGACGCTGCTCGCGACTACCCGCAACCGTCTGTAAATGCGGGTCAATCCATGAAAAGGACTTCATATGTGCACTTTGACCCACTTTGCCGTGGCCCACGAACCACCCTTTGTCTTGAATGGCCCAAGCCTGGGGACTGACTACGCACCGGAACGATGTGGCCGGGAGCCACTGTTTCAGGTGGTCCCGGCCGGCAACGCCTTTTTCCATATCAGGGAAAAGTCGACAGGTCGCGTCAGAGGTTTCCGTGAGGATCACAACGCAGCCTGTGCTCTCGCCCGCTCGCTGGAGTCACGGGCAGCACACGGCCATTAAGCGCAATCAGTGCAGGCTGTCAGCGGATTCGGCTCCCAACTGCGCAAGCCACGCAGCCCTGCACTCCTCCGCCTCGCCACGACTGGCGAACGCCGTGCCCCGGCGCTCGCCATTGAGCAGTACCACCCAGCAGACGCTTTGCCCCATCGCACGCAGCCCGGCCGGAACACCGCTGCCGATCATCACCGCGACATCGACTCTGCATTGCATGCTGACCTCCCGAATTCATTAGCAACCTAACTATGCAGGCATGTTAATGATTTCAATCAAGAGGAAAAAGCAACGCTCGTGCACAGCTTAATTGCAGTTCCGGCAACAATGCCTCACCGCGGGTTCTCTGGTTTGTACCCAAGTCGCAACCCGCCCCAGTGCCGCCCCTTGACCATGATCGGCACCGACAAGTCGTGCATCAGCTCGCCGGTATCGCGAGTGTATGTCTGCAACAGCACCGGTTGCTGATGGCTGCCACAGCGAATACCGGTGCGGTCGGCGAACTTGCGCTTGGTGCGGTTGTGCACGGTATCGGTCTGCACATCGCCGGTCAGCGGTTGGCTGAACGCCTGGTTGTGGGTCGGTACATAACCTTGCTGCGTGCAGGCGATGGCGAACACCAGACCTTCATGACGCGGCAACAGTGGCTCCTGAATCGCCGGCAGTACCTGATCGGTGTAGCGGTCGAAACGAGTCTGGAACTTGGCAGGCTGAGTGTTCGGGATCGGCTGGTACTGGCGGTCGAACAAGTCATCAAGGCTGATCCGACCCTGTTCGACATCGGCCTCGAAACGCGCGGCAATCTGCCCCGCACCTTCACGGGCCAGGTCGTAGATGCGCTGGTGATAGTCATCCAGACCGACTTCGGCCAGGCGCTCGCTGATGGTTTCCGCCTGCCCCTCCATCTGCACCGCCGCCTCGGCCAGGCGCCGGGTCTGCTGATCGCTGATCGCCAGGTCGCTGCGCATCTGCTCGATGGCGGTGAACAGGCTGTCGAGTTGCTCGCGATTGGTCTCGGCACCGCGGGCGATTTCGCCGACCTGAGTTTCCACCCCGGCAGCCAGTCGCGCGATGTTTTCCAGGTGCTGGCCGGTGTGTTCGACCTGCTCGACACCGGTGTGCAAATCGTCGGAGAGCTGGCGGATCTGCTCCACCACCTGCGCCGTGCGTTGCTGGATGTCGGCGACCATCTCGCCCACTTCACCGGTGGCCGTTGCGGTACGAGCCGCCAGACCGCGCACCTCATCCGCCACCACCGCAAAGCCCCGCCCATGCTCACCGGCCCGGGCCGCTTCGATGGCGGCGTTCAATGCCAGTAAGTTGGTCTGGCTGGCGATGGACTGAATAACCAGCGTCACACGCTGAATGTCGTCGCTGCGCTGACTCAAGGCTTCGATAAGTTCACGACTGGCATTGGCGCGCTGACTGAGTTGATGCATTCGCGAAATGGAATCGACCAGTTCGGTCCGCCCCGCTGCGCTGCTGTGGTGAGCTTCACTGGCGGCGCCCAATGCTTCGCGGCTGAGTTGGGAAGTGGCTTGTTCGGTGGCGATCATCACTTCGGCGTTGTTGACGATCTGCGCGGCGGCGTCGAGTTGCGATTGCAGCTTGCCGGCCAGTTCCTTGACGGAAAACGCCACGCCGGCGGCTGACAGCGCGTTATGACTGGTGGTGTAGGAAAGATCGCGAGTCAGCTCGGACATCGCATTGCTGCTATCGACCGGTTGCGCATCGGGGACCGCTCGGGAGCGCAGGCGCGGCAGCCAGACGATCAGTACCGCCAGCGGCATGCCCACGTATAACGGCCATTCGCCCAGAGTCATCCCGGCCAGCAACAGCATCAGGGCGATGCTTTGCAGGGTCGGCGTCAACCAGCGATTCTTCGGCAAAACAACTGGTGCAGGCAGAGCCGCAACCAGAGATCCATCTCTCGTCATTTCGTTACCCCACGCTTGTTCTCATTGTTGTGGCTGCATTAAACGCCACTACAAGGCCATTATCCATGGTCCGTTAGTCGTGGGTCTGTGGCAGGTCAATGGAACGGTGCGGGGATTTCCGGCAGACGAGAAAAAGCAAAGATCGCAGCCTTCTGCCGCTTTAAATAAAAGCTGCAGAAGGCTGCGATCTTTTCGCGACGACCCACACTGAAGGGGTCGCCTCAGGAATCAGGCCTGACGCTGGTGCTTGTCGATCTGCTCGTGACGCTCTTGAGCTTCGATGCAGTACTTGGTGGTCGGGCTGATCAGCAGGCGTTTCAGGCCAATCGGCTCGCCGCTGTCGTCGCACCAGCCAAAGCTGTCTTCCTTGATACGCTCAAGGGCTTGTTCCAGTTGCGGCAGCATGCGCTGGTCGCGATCGATCGCGTTTACCAGCCAGGTGCGCTCTTCTTCCACCGAGGCGGCGTCCGCCGGGTCAGCCGGGGTGTCCAGGCTCTCGATGGCAATACGGTTCTGCTCAATGCGCTCATGGGTTTCGACTTTCATGTTCTGCAACAGCTCGCTGAAGAAAGCGTGTTGCTCGGCATTCATGTAGTCATCTGCCGGCATGGCCAGCAACTTGTCCTTTGTCATTGATATCTCTATAAAAAAACGTGCATTAAGGCGAATTAGGGAGCGTTCCGGCGAACCGCCTGCGGTCATCGGAAAGGCATCGTTTATTGCAAACGCCACCCGGCACTCAATTTACGAAGGGGCGGCAGTCTAAGGCCCGTTTGAGGCCTCAGCAACTGTAAATACAGGGAATTTGTCCGACAAAGCCCGGAAAGTGCTCTGACACAGGCTTCACGGCGGTCATCGGAGTGCGTTTATAGCAAGAAATTCAGTCGAGCGGATGTATATAGAAGACAAACGGCGGATGGCCGCGGCGGTTTGTCGCATTTTTCAGCCTTGAAGCGCTGTGCGGAGCATCGCTCACGCCGCAAGGTCAAGATTAAAGACTCAGGAGACTCACGAACAAACGGGATTCGAAAACTGAGCCTGTCGATTGGTCTTGTACTTGGCGACAGGCTTCGCGAATGGTTGAAAATCAACGTTGATCTTGAGTCGTCGAGAGCGACTGCGAAGACTGTTCAGACGATTGCTGCTTGCCCTTCTTCCGAGTGTCAACGACCGCTGAAGTCGGAACGATTTCCACCGATCTCAGCATGAGGGCGGGGCTCTTAAGGGCACCCAACGACTCAATGCTGTAGTTGATTCCGCGGTATCCAATCGCTACCGGCTGGGCAAACGACTGACGAAAAGTCACGCCCATCGCGGAGGATTTGACCACGGCGCCAGTCACTCCGGGCAAGTCCGGTGCAACTTGAGTAACCTGCTGACGCAACTGCGTGTTCACCTGCGCCAGCTGGGCTTCCACTTTATCGACTTCGGCTTGTTCGGGCGCGCTCACCGCGGCGGTATTACCTTCCGTTTTCGGCTGATCGGCCTTTTTCCCAGCGCTTGCTCGAAGTTGGGTCAGTTGCGCTTCCAGACTCTTTTTCCGATCACTCAGGTCGGACATGGCCAGGGTCAAGGCGGAAAACGTTGCGCCCTTCCCCTCCCCCGAGGAAACGGTCACATCAATGGATCTCGCAAGATAAACATCGGTCACGAGCACCAGAGCCGCGGGCAGATCGTCGGTGCTTTTGTTGCCGGCCTGTAACGACTCGGCGGCCTCTCGCATCATCTTGCGATCGGCATCGCTGTAGCGTTTCGGTGCCTCCACATCGAACTTGCGCCTGGCCTCCAGATAAGTGACGCCGTAGGTCTCCGCCGCTGGAACCGAGTAAGACACGCTGTATTGCGAGCGGCGCCCGCCGCCGAACAATGCCGCAAAAGCACTACCGGTGGCGTTAGCGCCCACCTCGTTTTCAGCCAATGAGGCAAAGGTAAAACCGGGAAACGCCACCTGGCTGTTGATCACCCTGTCACGAATCTTCAATGGCAACACTTTGGCGGTCTTGACCTTGTCAGTGCCCGAGCCACTTTCTTCATTGTCGGAGGATTGGAACATGATCGTCGGCGCCGACCGGTATAACTCCTCGCTCAGATCAATGTGATCGATACGTACCGACCCCAACACATAATCGGCTGGATCAAACTTCTGTCCTTTGGCGACGGCGCGGGCAATGAAGACATCGCCCACCTCAAACTGAGAGCGAGGCGGATAAATCGCGCGAATCCCTAACTGCTCAGTGTTCGCCGTCCAGTTTTGCGCCACTACACCTGGCGCGGGCTTCGAACTGCCACAACCGGTCAATGCCACCCCTACCAGGCAAACAATCCAATGTCTGGAACGCTTCATGCGATACCACTCCTGCAGTTTCAAAAAGCCTGACCCGGCGCATCGCTTGCGCACGGGTCTGCACCTCAACGATTTCGGGAACATGGATTAGAGAGAAGCCAGAGAGACGAGTGCGGAATCAGAAGACCTGAACTCGTTCGAACTTTCCATCCATGGTCGATGCTGGCACTTTGCACTATTCCTGCGCCAAAACCACGCGCAAGATCGATATTTCCCGACGCAGCACCTCTGTTTGAATTCTGTGTCGCTCACCTCATGCAAAAATGAGATACAGGCAAGTAGTCAGTCCACAGGCTTTGCCGCTAAATTCGTCATCCATCGATACAACATGTTGTCTATCCCAGGGAGCTGCACATGAAACTGATCGGAATGCTCGACTCACCCTACGTGCGCCGCGTGGCGATTTCCGCCAAGTGCCTGGGGATCGAACTAGAACACGACCCGGTGTCGGTGTTCCGCCATTTCGAGCGTTTCCAGCAGATCAACCCGGTGGTCAAGGCGCCGACCCTGGTCCTCGACGACGGTGAAGTGCTGATCGACTCGACGCTGATCCTCGATTACCTCGAAGCCCTGTCCGGCAAAACCCTGCTGCCCGAAGACCTCACCCAACGGGTAAAAGCCCTGCGCCTGATCGGTCTAGGCCTCGCCGCCTGCGAAAAAGCCGTGCAGCTCTACTACGAACGCAACCTGCGCCCGGCCGACATTCAATACCAGCCGTGGGTCGAACGCGTCGAAGGCCAACTCGCCGCCGCTTTCACAGCACTGGAACACGAACTCGGAAAACACCCACTGCCCACCGATGGCAACATCCAACAGGACGGCATCACCCTCGCCGTCGCCTGGAGCTTCACCGGTCTCGTCGTCCCCGACCAGATCGACGCCCAACGCTTCCCGCGCATCGCCCAATACACCGCGTACGCCGAAGGCCTCCAAGCGTTCATCAGCACTCCGATGACCTGATCATGAGCACAACCGAAACCGCCGCCCCGGCCCTGAAAGAAATCTTCAACGCCGAACGCCTGCAACACATCGCCACAGAAATGAGCGCCGTGTACCCGGCGTTCAAGGCCAAGGCGTTTCTGAAGCACGCCAACGACGGGCTCGCCGACCTCTCGGTCATGCAACGCATGGCCCGCGTCAGCGAATGCCTGCACGCCGTGCTGCCACTGGACTACGAAGATTCCCTCGCCGTACTACGTGAACTCGCCCCGCGCCTGAACAGCGGCTTCGTCAGCATGAGCCTGCCGCACTACGTCGCAAGCTACGGCGCGCACGCGTTCGACACCTCGATGGAGGCCCTGAAGTACTTCACCACCTTCGGCTCCTCCGAATTCGCCATCCGCCACTTCCTGCGCAGCGACCTGGAACGCTCGCTGGAACTGATGCACGACTGGGCAAGAGACGAAAATCACCACGTCCGCCGCCTCGCCAGCGAAGGCAGCCGCCCTCGCCTGCCATGGTCGTTTCGCCTGGAACCGGTGCAGGCAAATCCTCAATTGGCCGCCGGAATTCTTGATCGGTTGAAGGCGGATGAGAGTTTGTACGTTCGCAAATCCGTGGCGAATCACTTGAATGACGTGACCAAGGAACATCCGGAGTGGGTGCTGGATACGATTGAGGGGTGGTCACTGGAGAACAAGCACACCGCGTGGATTGCGAAGCATGCGTTGCGGAGTTTGATCAAACAGGGGGATTTACGGGCACTCACCGTTATTGGTGCAGGGGCCAAGGCTGAGGTTGAGTTGCTGGATGTGAAGGTTGAACCGGCGGTTGTGCGGCTTGGGGAAACGATTACGTTGTCGTTTACCGTCCGGTCGTTGGTGCCGGTGGAACAGCGGTTGGTGATTGATTATGCGATTGACTATGTGAAGGCGAATGGCGGGACCTCAGCCAAGGTTTTCAAGTTGAAGACGTTGGTGTTGGCGGGGTTTGGGAGTGAGGTTGTGACCCGCAGGCAAGTGATTAAGGATTTCACTACGCGCAAGCATTATGCGGGGGAGCATGCGGTGCATGTGATGGTTAATGGGGAGCGCTTGGCGAGTACTGCCGTTAATATCCTCACTTCATAAGCGCCAAAAACAGTTTGGCCATCAGGTAAAAAACCGGCGCAGCACATACATCGAGCAGTCCTCTTTCGGCCAGAAGCAGTCGTTCAATTTTGCTAAAACGCCTGCTCCATCAACCAAGGGCTACGATAGAGGCTTAACTCATGCCCGCACCATGCAATCTACTTGTCCAGACAGCAGCCAAATCCGTCCTGGCGCAGCTCGTAGACCATATCAAGCCAGGCTCGACTGAATCTTCAATCGCGAGAATTGCAGCTGATTTGCTGAGGCAGTCAGGGTATCCCGATACCTGGTATTACGATTGTCCGGCATTCGTACTACTCGGGTCGCGCAGTTTGATTTCTGTGTCAGGTCGAGACTATCAGCCGAGCAACGAAATGGTGGGTCTGGATAATCTTGTGACCATCGATCTCAGTCCCCGATCAGGGAGTGATTGGGGCGATTGCGCACGGTCATTCTATGTCGAGGACGGTGTTTGTCGGTTGATGCCACTCGGTGATGAATTCGCTCGAGGGTATGAAGCAGAGCATAGTCTGCATGCCCTCATGCGACGAACTGTCAGCCCTGAAACCACTTTCAATGAACTGTACGAGTTGGCAAGAAAATGGGGACTGATTTATTTTCTGAAAACTCACCAGCCCCCCTTTCATCTGAAAACACACGTTGACCATGACTTCAAAGCCACCTCGATGCAGTTACTCGACAAACACCCCATCGCGAGTGCTGTTCTACTGCCACTGATAAGCTGCAGCAACTCCAACTACTAAATGCCCAGGTGGAGAAAGTAACGGGCCCGCTTGACCAGGCCCAAAAATGCACGTTAGAGCCAGGCAAAGCTCCGATTTTTTTAACTTCTGCTCCCTCCCCCTTGCCTGCAATGGTGGCGTCGAGCCCCGAATGATAAGGTTCAGCTTCAAAATCACGGACGACACCTCGTGCACAAACGATCTCTTGCTGCAGCCGCGATAATCTTCACCATCAGCCTTTCCGCTCTTGCCTCCTCCGTTCCGCAGGAAGAGCTCGAAGAGTGCCAACGAATGGAAAACTCGGCCAAACAGGTCATGAAAAGCAGGCAGCAAGGCGTGCCCATGGCTTCGGTGTGGGAACTCGCCGAAGCGGCAGGCAAGCAGAGCGAGTATGTGGGTGAGTTATTCAAGACGCTGATTCGCGAGGCGTACGCGATTCCTCAGTACTCAAGCGAGAGCTTGCAGCAGAAAGCGATCAGCGATTTCCATTCCAATTTCTACAAGGCTTGCATCGTGACGGCGGAAAAGAGAGCAGACGCCAACGGTTGAGCTCATCGAACAAAAAAAGGGAGCAGATTCAGGTAATGAATCTGCTCCCTTTTTACTTAAGGGCAGCCTCTACGCTTTCAGCTCTACTTTATCCAGCGCCTGATTCACGGCCAGCCCCGCTACCATGACCACCTGTGCGATGCCCAGAGCAGTCTTGCGATGCGCAGGCTCAAGGATGGCGGCGAAGTTGCTGAGCATTTCGCTGGCGGAATCGAGGGATTCGCTGGCGTTGGCCAGCAGGGATTCGCTGTTGTAGGCGGGGTTGGCCAGGAACATGGGGTCGTGTGTGGTGTGGCTGCCCATGATGCGTTGTTGCGGGGTCAGGTAATGGTCGAGGGCGCGTTCGGCGGCTTCGTTGAGGGTTCGGGAGTCGGGGAATTTGTAGGGTGAGACTGGATCGGTTTCTGGCGGATTCGGTGTTGGTTTGATCATGGTGAAACTCCTGATTTTGATTAGGAGCTACCAGCATCACTTGCAGATGATGGGTGGCAGCCAAGTGCGGGTCTGCAAGACCGGGAAACCAGGCACCCGGCAGACCCGAGGGTCTCCCGCACAAAGCCGCCATTGAGCGGACACAAACGAGCGTCCTTTTGGCAGGGCTGTGCGACTGGTTTTTCCGGCGGGCTTGCAGACCCGATCACTGATGGGCAGTGACGGGAATCAAGTTACGGAGGGAGCCCCAGACGCACAAGCCGGCGGATTCTGTCTTAGGTGTAGGGAGTGGCGCAAGGCGTTGTGGGCATCGGGATGTGACGAGAGGCATTTCATAAACAGGCCACGTGTTTCGTGTTTAATTTCTGACAAAAGAGACTGTTTCGCAGTCCGACGGGAATACGTAAATCAGGCCGTCCGCTTTCACCCAAACACCGCCAGCCCCCTGTGTCTAAAAAGCCAGCCACCCTGCATAATCCGCGCAAATTCCTTCATCAATCCAAGTCCGACCGTCATGCCTGAAGAGTTCGAAGTCCCCAGTCCTCACGAGCAACACGTTGAACACACCACCCATCATGCCCATGCAAAAGGCGATAGTTTTGCCAGCAAGATTGCGGTCATGACGGCGATCATGGCGACGGTCGGCGCCCTGATGAGCTATCAAGCCGGCTCGACGGAGAGTGAGGCCGCCATGGACAAAAACAACGCGGCCATCCAGAAGACCGAAGCAGCCAACGAGTGGAACTACTACCAGGCCAAGTCCAGTCGGCAGAACCTGTCGGAGCTGGCCAGCCATCTTCCTGGGCTGGATTCCGCTCATTATGTTGCCGAGGCTCGGCGCTACGCGGAGCAGAAAGAAGACGCCCGCAAAAAGGCGGAAACTCTCGAGCAACAGGCAAGAGAGTGGGACGAGAAGTCTGAGCAGGTGCTACATCAGCATCACCGCTGGGCCCAGGCCATGACAGCGATTCAAATCGCCATTTCACTAGCGGCCATCACCCTGCTGACGCGCAAGGAATGGCTCAGACGCGTCTCGTTTGGCGCGGCGGGTTTGGGTGTCATGCTGGGCTCGCTGGCCTGGCTGCATATTTGAGTACGGCAGTGAGACGTCTGCCGGTTGAATCCACAGCCAGAAGCCGTCATTGCATGACAATGGTAACGTCCACTCCTTATCAAAATTCCTGAGAGATTATGAATAGAATCAAATCTTTTGTGAGTCCTACACTTTGCTCTCGTTGATGGATGTCTACATGCCCAACACATCGCAGAACGCGAGATTAAATAAGTTGCTGGCCGTGAGCGAAGCCCGTCTGGACAGGGCTGAATCCAAGGACGACCTATTGGAAGTGATCCAGGAGTTCGTCTCGTACAATGGCCCGCTCAAGTTCAATTACACACGCGCATGGTGGTTTTTTGGCACTGGCATGTTATTGATTGCGAGCACTGTGGCCCTTTATGGGTATCTGGATTCCCGTAACGTCGCTTCTTTTTTTTACCGGCTGCAAATTGATCCCGTCTTGTTCGGCATGGGCTCTGGCTTGCTTGGCATCGTGTCTGCCATTTGGAGTCTGCTATGGATGAAATCCAAATCTGATCGCTTGCCTGCACTCAGTAGCAAAATTGCTCGACTGTCATCCTACTTCCACAACGGATTGACTCACCTGCAAGAAGACTCGAGCTTGACCCTCAAAAAGCTGGATGCGCAGTTTAGTGATTACTGGCGGGGCAACTACAGCCGCGAGTTGATCGATTCGATGCAGGGTGTATTTACCGGCACGCTCCGCAACCTCCCTTACGAGTACCACCGGCTGCACTACATCAACAAACGAACGGAGAAAACCACTGTTACCGACGACCAGGGAAAAACAAAAACGGAGACTCGAGTGATTTATGACCATTACGACAGGTACAGTCTGGTCATCGACTTTCCATGGGTCACCGGGGTATCGGTCAGATCTGATGATCAGTCAGAGAACGACTATCCGTGCCGCATGGACACCGCTTCTCCGGATTTTAATAAAGCGTTCCGTTTGACGGGTGGCAGCGAGATGCTCTGTGCGAAATTCATCAAGCCTTCGACGGTGCTCCACTTGCTGAAGCTGTTCAACATTCTCCATCGTCCGAACCTGGAGTTCGCCGACAGTGGAAAGCTCTGCCTGAGCTTCGCGGATAGCGACCTGCTCGCGTTCGGTACTCAATATTCGCTGTCTTCACCCAACGAGTTTTACGCAGAAATTTCTGCTGGTGTCGATCTGCCACGCCTGATGTCTGCGCTCCAATGGAGCCATGCACTCAGTGAGCTGCACGACGACAACTTTACCTCCTCTCTCCCAAAAAACCGCCAAGAGAAGTAAGACATGGACATCCCACTCGCCCTCTCCGCCATTATCGCTGCAGTCATAATCGTGACGGGCTTCGTCATCTACAACGGCATTATCGGGGGGCACAATCGAGTACAACGTGCCTGGGCGGACGTCCTCGTTTACGAACGCCAGAAGACGAAGATTCTCGATCAACTGCAAAAGGTGCTCGCAGACTTCATGGTCTTTGAGGCCAGCCTCCTCGAAAAAATAGCCGGCCTTCGCAGCGCGGTCAAAAGCCTTCCTGCCGGAGCTGACGGCAACGCCCTCGCGACCGTTGAAACCGCCACGAAGGCGCTGATGGGTGGCTTGCACATCGCGTTTGAGGCTTACCCTGATCTGAAAGCATCGGAAGCGGCGAACAACATGATGCGTGAAATTGCCGAACAGCAAGAGAATGTCGGCGCGGCCATCACCATTTACAACCGGAACGTCGAGCTGTTCAACAACTCCATCGAAATGTTCCCTGGCTCGGTCATCAATGGCCTGTTCAACAAGAAAACTCCGGTTACGCCGTTCTCCGATAGCGAAGCTTCGCAAGGTTTCTCTTACACCCCGAATCTCTGATCCGCGTGATGCTCTGATCGTCCATAAGGGTGATGGACGATCAGAGCGGCTCCCCCTAAAAATGGGACTAAAAATGGGACTAAAAATGGGGACTGATTTATTTTCTCCGCCTGCCTGCTGTAGCCGTTGCACCGTCGGCGCTGGAAAATCCGCTGGTATTTTGCGCTCCACGCCGTATCGCAAGATGAATCTTTACGGCACCGTGCAGCAGAACAATCTGGAATGAATTGGGACTAGCCATCAAGCCATCATTCAAGAATCAACTCGGAGCGGAAAATGTCCCCGATTTGCAGCGTCGCGGTTTTGTCGTCATCGTCAATAATGTTTGTTCCCATCATATCGATCCAATGATTACGGGATGGGTCGACCAATGTCTCGATGGTAGGTTGCTCTCGGAGCAGATCGAGTGCATCCAGATTGATACCTTGTCTTACGGTAACTTTTGAAATCGCAGCGCCTTGAATATAGATGGGTCTCGGCAATTGAAAAGCAACCTCTCGACCTCGATAGCGATCATCGAAAAGGTGATGCCTTGAGGTACTTTCCAGCAGCTCTTCTCGTGCGCGCCGGTCTCGATCCATCAGGTACTCGACGCGTTTCTTATCTGCTTTTCCTTTCGAGGGAGGCATGGCCTGTGGTTTGCCGAACGGTGCCGCTAGCGCCTCTGCGGCAACCTCGAAGCCTGTCGACCGAAGCAATTTGGCCATTACGCCACGGGTTGCGGCATCCTTGGCAAACTCCATTTCACTTTCGGCAATTGTTACAGGATCGTCTGGGACTGGATCAATGATCATCAGGTGACTCGGATTGCCATCTTCAATTCCGATGCTGAGACCTGAGACCAACCGTTGGCCTGTGTGCCCGGGCGGGAATATGATCGAGAGTTTCTGGGATATGCCCGAATTGATTTGACGATCCCTGAAAGCCTCGCCCGATTGAGTACCCTTGCATTCCATGATGTGCCAGTTGCCATCGCGGTCTCGTGCCACAAAATCAGGTGTCTTGTTCGGCCCTCGCTTTGCGGTGCGATGTTGGTGTGCGCCATGACTCGCACCATAGCGCTGCAAAAAATAACGACCATCAACAATCTCTGCCAATGGCAAATGCCTCATAAGCCAGACCATCGGCACTCCCATTCCGAAGTCATCGCTCAGGATGGTTTTCTGGTGCGCATCAAGATCTGCATAGCTTCTTGTCAAACGCAGGTCTGCATCATGGGGGGTGATCGCTGCCAGATACCTTACCCACGCCCAGAATTCTGCGAGTGAAACGCCAGTGACAGAAGTCGGTGTTGTCAGGTAGCCGATCGTCAATAACATCGAGTTGATGTTCAGATTGAAACTGCTGGCGCCGGCAGTGAACGCAGACGGAAAATCTGGAATCTTGCCGGCACCAGGCCAACTGGCCTCATCGACATGAACGTTGATCGTACGGTACATCGCGGGTGATCGTCCTTGAAAAAATGGACGCCGATCTTAGCCGTGGTCGACGAAAACTGTCGACCGGTACTGATCAGCTTCGTGTTGGCATCAATATCAGTCGGGGACATCAACGATGAATACTCAGCGAGCGTCCCCTGACGGCCAAAAAGAGAAAGTAGACATTCCCTACCCCAAGACGCTAGCGTCAGTCCCTTCATTTCGAGGGCTACACCATGGATGCTATTGCCGAATACTCAGATGAGCACCATCGCCGCGGTGTCGTGGAACTCTGGGAAACCGTTTTCGGTTACGAAACCGCGCATAACACTCCCGGCCTTGCTATCGACAAGAAACTGGCTGTTGAGGACGGTCTCTTTTTTGTAGCGTTGGCAGGACATGACGTTATCGGTACCGTTCTCGCGGGATACGACGGTCATCGTGGCTGGCTCTACTCGGTTGCGGTGCACCCGGCACATCGTAGAAATGGCCTGGGAGCGAGACTTGTGCACCACGCCGAGGTCGCCTTGACCGTGCGTGGCTGCATGAAAATCAACCTGCAAATCGTCAGCACAAATGAAGGCGTCAAAAACTTTTACGAATCTCTGGGGTACTCGACCGAACCGCGCATCAGCATGGGGAAAAAGATCGAGTCGAATATAGTGATGCCTGAAGAGAAGCGCTGCTGAGTGCCCTCTGATCTGATGAGCAAGGGACAGCTGCTCACAATCCTGCCTGCCGATACCCAAGGCATCGGCAGACAGGGCTCCACCACTCAACAACCTCAGTAAGGATTACACCGCTGAGCCACCGCCGTCGCCTGATCCACATAGGGCCGCGCAGGCTCAAGATTCCACTCAGGCTTGTTCCTCACAGGCTTGCCATCGAACGATGCGGCCAGATGACAGACCAGTTGCCGGCGCAATGACCCGCCATTGACGCTGTACATCCGCCATTGCTCGTCGTCTTTGTGTTTGTTGTACAGCTCGGCAAACATCCGGTCGGTCTGGTCATCCTTGATCGCGCGTCCGCAAGCGGTCGGCACGACTTGCAGTGACCAGGTCTTCGGCCCGAGTTTCGGGTCGTCGCGTTGGGCCCAGGTGCTGGATTCGATGTACTTGTCGCAGAACTGTTGGGCCGGTGGCGCCGCGGTCTGGATGCACGAGAACGTGGCCTTGCTGGTCGGCGTTTTTGGGAAGTCTATCTTGACGATGTTGCGGTCCTTGCCGGTTTTGGCTTTGTAGTCGCGCTGGTTGGCCAGGGCGTCGTTCAGACCCCGTGAATCGCTGTAGAAAAAGGCCAGGATCGGCAACTCATCAGTCTTCGGGTTGCCCAGGCGCAGTTCTGTCTGGGTCTGGAATTCACGGGTGTTGATGACGCGTCGGGCGCCCATGAAGTTCTGGAACGCGTTGACCCGATCCTGGCTGCTCATCGGGTTGCGCATGTTGAAGCCGCATTGCAACTGGTCCTGCTTGCGGTCGTTGTTGAACTTGGTGAAGTGCGAGACCCAGGCGTTGACGTTGGTGATTGGCGGGGCCATGGACTGGCAGACTGCCTCGGTCTGACTGGTGTTCTTGTTGTTGCCGCAGCCACGGTCGTCGCGAAAATCGGTCCAGGCATCGTTGGGGAATGCGCAGTAAACGTGCACCGGATTTTCCGGGTCACGCACCATGTCGACCGGGGTGATGATGTAGCCGTTCTGGGTGCTCATGCCGGGGTCTTCGTAGCTGATGCCATCGGCCCGCATGTAGGACGCGGCAAACGTGCCCAGCTCGACCGCTTTGGGGCTTGGGTTCCAGACATCCCACTTCTGCCCTTTTGCCGGATCGGCACGGTGAGTGCCGCGAATCAGCAAACCCGAACAGTCCGACGCCGGGTCTTTGCCGCAACTGGCGGTGGTGTTGTTGTACAAGCTTTCAACGCGCTTCAGCGTGTCTTCGCAGGACTCGGCATTGGCCGACGTCGCGTGCAGAAACAACGGAACCGCAAGTAGTGGGACGATCCTGCTCCAGCGTTCTTTCATGACGTGTTTCTCCCTGATTGTTCTTCTCGTCTTCCCTGTTCAATGACGTCCGGTACCCGGCGGGGCTTAGCGCGTAACCGGATTGCACCCCGCCGCCCGGGTCTCGGCGTCCGAAAGCGCAGGCCGGAAGGGTTCAAGATTCCACGGTGTCTTGGCGCGGTAATTCACCAGAACGCAATTCAATTGCTGACGCATGCTGCCGACGGATTTCTCGTTGTCGCGCCAGTTGCCATCGGCACCTCTGAGGGCGAACAACTGCTGGTACAGGGCATCGATCTGCTCATTGGGCAAGGCGCGCCCGGCGGCTGTCGGCACGACGCTCAAGGTCCATTCGTCCTGACGGGTGCCCGGGTCGTAGCGTTTGACCCAGTCGGCGGAAGCGATGTACTGCGGTGCCTTGACCGGCAGCGGGTTGCAACCGGCCTTGGCGGCTTCCTGAGGGGTGACGACGGGGCGGAACGGCTCCAGATTCCACTCGGTCTTGCCCGGGTAGTTCTGCACCAGACAACTGAGTTGCTGACGCATGCTGCCGGGGGATTTTTCGTTGTCGCGCCATTGGCTGTCGGCACCGCGCAGCGCGAACAACTCCTTGTACAACGCCTCCTGGTCGCTGGCCTGAATCGCCTTGCCCTGAGCGGTGGGCGTGACGTTGAGCGTCCATTCGTTCTTGCCAGTGCCGGGGTCGTGGCGCTCGACCCAATTGGCCGAGGCAATATAGCGAGAGGTAACAGGTGCAGGCTGACCGTTGCCGGCCGTTGTCAGATCAATCGCCTGATCCGCCGCGACATAGCTGAAGCGCTGCTCCGGCGGCTTGGTGAAATCCAGCCGCAGGATCGGCACGCTGTAACCCTGGGCCTGAAGTTTCTTCTGGAAATTGCGCGCACTGTTCAGGCCGTCTTCCGGTTTGGGTGGCGCCTGATCGCCGCGAGTGGCGAAGTTCTGGGTGCTGTTGACGTTGTAGATGAAGGCGTCGATGTACTTCATGTTTTCGCTGCCATCGTTGGTAGCCGAGGCATTCTTCAACATGAATTCGTTGACCTGTGCGCTGAAGGCGAACGGGTCTTTGTTGGTGGTGTTCACCCGCGATTCGTGGACGCGGATCATCGCATTCCAGTCGCTGGGTTTTTCCGCGTTCCAGGAACACTGGCCGTACTGGATCGGCCCTTTCATCAGCCCGGTGTATTTGTTGGTCCACTGCTCGGCAGTGTTCACTCCGGCCTCCGCGCAGGTGCCATAAGCCAGCGCAGCGTTCTTGTTGTTCATGGTTCCCTGTGCGGCGCGCGGCGGTTCGCGGCTGTCGAAGAAGCCACAGCCATACCACTTGCGCTCGGGCCCGGTGCCGCCATCGAACGCGTAGATGCAGGTGAAGCCTTGCTCCTTGACCGGCAGTTGCAGCGCAGCTGCATCGGTGGGATTGCGCAGGATGAAACCCGCCGGGTGAATGAGGATGCGCGTGCTCAGATCCTTGCGAATCCACGAGTAGGACGTCGCACCGATCTTGATCGCGTAAGGGCTGTAGTCCCAAGGGTTGAACGGCCCGTCGTTGACCATGCGCAACGTCACGCCACTGCAGTAGTAATGCCCGCGAGCGGCGCCGGTGTCGGGCTCCTGGCATGCATCCTTGAGGGTGTTGTAGTTGCGGTTGATGCGGTTCAGGGTTTCCAGCGGATCCAGGGGTGGCTGGGCAGCCACGGCGCTGAATGCCAGGGGCAAAAACAGACTCAGGATAAAAGGCGAACGAACGGCTGCGCGCATAACCGACACTCCTTGTCGTGCGAGATGACACTTCCATGAAAAGCAGCGTAGTTAGCACAACCCTGACGGTCAAACCGATAGTGGATCAAGCCGCACTTCTGCTGCGCCTCATATGAATCAACGCCGTCCGCCCACCTCCCGGCGAAGCGCGTTCCTCGATATCAAACGGCACAAACCCGAGCGTCGGATACAGCAGCAATCCCGCCGTGTTTTCGTTGAAACAGGACAACTGCACCTCTTTGGCCTCCCAGCGCTCGAAGGCCAGTTCAGTCATGGTCTCGACGATAAACCGGGCCACGCCTTTGCCCCGGGCACTCGGTGCCACGATCACATTGCCGATGCAGCAAATACCCTGGCGCTCGGCGCGATAGAAGTTGGCGAACCCGACCACCACGTCATCCACCTCGAAAACCGTAGAGTCGAAGCGCTGACTGATCGCGGCGTTCATCTGCGCTTCCGTCAACGGAAATTCCGCCTTCGGGAACATGAAATACAGCTCCTGAACGCCTTGCGGAAAACCGCAAATGGTTTTGACGTCGTCAGCCTTCACCGGCCTGTGGTTCAAGTTCATGGCTGCCCTGCCCTCACTTTTTGCCGCTTGCCAGATGATGGGCGACCAGCGCGTTCGCATGCCCGTGGCCCATGCCGTGCTCGGTTTTGAGCCAGGTGACCAGTTCCATGTGTTTTTTGTCGGTGATACTGGCGAGAAGCTTCAGCCAGTGATCGATGGGCTGGCCGTACTTCTTTTCGATTGAAGGAAAGTAGGATGCCGGGCCTTTCACTTTTGCGTCTTCGCTCATGCTGCAAGCTCCCTGAGATCACGACGGAGTGTCGGATAACGCTCCTTGTCGTCGAGCGATAGATTGGACGCCAAACGCTGGCCCGGCAAGTGCACCCGTTTGTCTCAGTTCAAACCTGCCCTGACGGAAAGTTTTGATGACCAGGACTCTTGTCCAGCCTTCATTATCGGCTCGGCGGGGAAGCGGTAATTGCCAAAGGCCTCGAGCACGGCTTGATCGACAGCGGTGTTTCCCGAACTCTCGACCAATATGATTTCGGGCACCAGCGAACCGGGTTTACCTTTGATTTCCAGCGTGACGGGTTTACTGGCGGAACCAGGTTTGATCTGTTTCTTAAGGGCAAACTCCATGTCGCCCACCGTTCCGGAGAGGCTGTTGCCGGTACTCTCATACCAGATTGTGTTGTAGCGCTCGACCTGCTCGGCCGTCATGGCCATACCTTGAGCACGAACTCGCTGAACGCCTTCCCATGAGGTGTCGCCGACATATCGGCTGGCACTCAGGTAGTGCGTCATTGCACCGGACAGATCCTGTGGGCCACCTCTGCCCTCTTCCATCAAGCGCGCCAGCCGGGCATCACTGTACGCACTGCCAGGTTGCACTCGCTGATACAACCGTCGCGCTTCACTAGCGTCTGCCACTTGACCGCTGCCCTCTTCCGCCATGCGCGCGAGCTGCTCGTAACCAGCGGCATCGTCGGCAGCAACGGACTCATAAAGGGCTTTGGCCTTGCCCATGTCTTGCGGCAGCCCACGGCCAAACTCATACAGAACGCCGAGTGCGATCCGGCATTGAAGATTGCCGTCGTCGCTGGCCTCGCGGATGTATTCGACCCAGTCTCTGGAGATGTCTTTTGTCGTGGCGAATATCCGGCATCGCATGCCGGCCAAGCTCTGTTCCTGGGGTGTTGGCGAGGTGGTTTTACAACCTGCGACGAGGGTCACCAGAGCCAATAAAGCAACAGCCTTGTTCATGGAGTCTGTCCGTTGAAAGTATGCGAACTCCATCGGCCGTTTTTTTGAGAAATTGAACCCGGATCAAAGATCAAGGCACGACAGCACCCGGGTGCCCGATTAACTCAACACCAGACCGCGGTACCGTCTCCGGCACTGCCACCCAAAACAGCACCAGCGCTGCCATCGCCACCCCTGCCAACGTCAGGAACGCTGCGCTGTACCCCGCCTCCTGAACCACAACCCCCGCCAGGCTGTTGCTCAACGCCGCGCCCAGACCGAACACCGTCGAAATCGCCCCGAGGCCGACATTGAAATGCCCTGTTCCCTGCGTCAGGTCTTTCACCACCACCGGAAACAGCGCGCCGAAAATCCCGGCGCCGATGCCATCGAGCAATTGCACCGACACCAGCCACCATGGATCGTTGGACAGCACATACAACACGCCACGCAAGGGCAGGATCAGGAACCCCGCCAACAGCAACGGCTTGCGCCCCCACAGATCAGCCTTTGCGCCCACCAGCAACGCGACCGGCACCATCACCATTTGCGCCGCCACGATGCAGGCCGAGGTGAGCGGCGTGGCCATCTGCAGATTGGCTTGCGCCAGTTTCTGACTCACCAGCGGCAACATCGCCGCGTTCGCCAGATGAAACAGCGCACAGCAAATCGCGAACATCAGCAGCGGTCTGTTGGTGAGCAACACGGAAAGCCCCGAAGGCTGCTTGCCCTGCCCCGTTTCGCTGGGTGAAAGGCCTCGGGCGAGATCGTGATCAATGGCATCGGCCGATACGAACGAGACGGCAATCACGCTGGCCAGCGCCATGACCGCCATCAGATAAAATACGGCAACCGGGCCGAACAGGTACGCAGACAAACCGGCCAGCAGCGCGGCGCAGGCGTTGCCGGCGTGGTTGAAGGTTTCGTTGCGCCCGATTCTTCGCGTGAAGGCGCGAGGTCCAGTAATGCCGAGGGTGATCGCGCAGATGGCGGGGGCGAAGATTGAAGCGGCAACGGCACTGATGGCTTGCGTCAGCGCCACCAGACTGAATGACGTCACGAACGGCAGCAGCAGACAGCTTCCGGTCACCACCAGCGCGGCAATCGCGATCAGCGCTCGTTTGAAGCGTGTGCTGTCGACCAGCGCACCTGCCGGGGTTTGGGTGATGAGCGCAGCGATTCCGGCAATCGTCATGACCAGACCAATGCTCGCTGGCTCCCAGTGGTGAACCGCCAACAGATAAATCGCGAGATAAGGACCGAGCCCGTCACGCACGTCGGCGAGGAAGAAATTCAGGCTGTCGAGGGACAGGTTATTGCGGCGATCGAGGTGATTGGCCACGGGTAACGTCTTCGTTGTCGAGGTTCTGCGAGATGACTCAACCTCCGCAATTGAAATGACCTTTTGCGGGGGATTTAAGTTGCATGGAACGGCGGGGCGATCTTGCCCCAAAGGCAGCGCATTGCAGAAGAATTGACGAGAACCTGGTGACACTATCGCCAAGTGCTCTAAAGGACTGTCAGTTCTGTCAGGTTACTTGCCGTCTGGCCAGGTTTACGCTGGCCTCAACGACAGTAAATCGAGGCGTTCAACATGTTCCGGATTCGTCATTATGTGCCACAGGGCATTCTCTTGTTGGCGATGCTGAGTTTGATCAGTCACGCACAAAGCGCCGTTACGTTTACCTATTTTCTTCCTGTGGACTTTCAGTGCAACAACGGTGTGACAACGCCGGGCTACAGCGTCTACGTCGTCGGCAACCTACCGGAAATCGGCAATTGGGATGTGACCAAGGCAGTGAAACTGACCCCCTCTGCCTACCCGACATGGACCGGTCAGACCAAGTTCACCCTTTTAACTGAAAAGACCTCCGTGGAATGGAAATGCATCATCCGCAGTGAGACGAATCCATCGGACGTGAAACAGTGGCAGACCGGCGCCAATAACCAGGTGACCACCGCGTGGAGCCCTACACCCAAAAGCATTGGCACGTTCTGACGAATCGTTTCTCGATCTCAGGGGTTGAGCAACAACCCCTGCTCCGCCTCACACAACCCCACGACATAATCCCAGACCACCCGCAACCGCACTGACTTGTGCAACTCGCGCCGCGTACTGATCCAGTAACTGCGCTCGATGCTCTCATCCGGCAACAGCGCCACCAGATCCGGATCGGCCGCGGCCATATAACAAGGCAGCACCGCAATCCCCAGCCCCGAACGTGCCGCCTGCTGCTGGGCGATCACGCTGGTGCTGTGAAACACCACCCGTGGATTGCGGCAGAAGCTGTTGAGGAACATCAGCTCCTGACTGAACAGCAGATCATCTACGTAACCGATCCACGCATGCCGGCCAAGATCCTCGCGGGTACGCAGCGGCGGCGCATTGTCGAGGTAAGCGCGGCTGGCATAGAGGGCGAGCCGGTAATCGGTGAGTTTGCGGGTGACCAGCATGTCCGCCGCCGGCCGTTCCAGGTGAATGCTGATTTCCGCCTCGCGGTTGAGGATGCTGACGAAGCGCGGCACCGCCACCAATTCCACTTCCAGCCCCGGATATCGCTCGAACAACCCGATCATGCGACTGGCGAGAAACATGATGCCCAAGCCTTCGGTGACACCGACGCGGATCTTGCCCAGCG
Organism: Pseudomonas sp. GW821-FHT11G12; assembly: GCF_058808055.1. NCBI lineage: Bacteria > Pseudomonadati > Pseudomonadota > Gammaproteobacteria > Pseudomonadales > Pseudomonadaceae > Pseudomonas > Pseudomonas sp. GW821-FHT11G12. The sequence goes on along the minus strand of NZ_JBXARH010000001.1, from coordinate 605,145 downwards.
GTGCGGTGGACTGAGTGATTTCCTCCTGCGCCAGCAGCGCGACGTTCTCCATGGCTTCGGCATGTTTGAGCAGCGCCTCCCCCGCCGGAGTCATTTCGTAGCCTTGGGCGTGCTGGACGAACAGCGCGGTGCCGAGGCTTTTTTCGATGGCCTCGATATGCCGGGCGACGGTGGCGTGCGTGGTGTTCAAGCGGCGGGCGGCCGTGAGCAAGCGGCCGCTGCGTTGCAACTCGAGAAAGAACCGCAGGTCGTTCCAGTCGAACATGGCTTGTCCTTGTCAGCTATCGTCAGAAAGCGCTGTTTGAAAACGCACAGCGGCTGCGCAAAAACTAACATTCTTTTGACGAAAGCTAACAACTAGGATGACTGACAACAAAAACAATAAGCGAGGTCAGGGAATGCAGACTTCCCTCGATGAATTCGATTACATCGTGGTCGGCGCCGGGCCGGCCGGGTGTTTGCTGGCCAATCGGCTGTCGGCGGACCCACAGCAGCGGGTGCTGTTGCTGGAGGCAGGCGGGCGCGACAACTATCCGTGGATTCACATCCCCGTGGGTTACCTGTTCTGCATCGGCAACCCGCGCACCGACTGGTGCTTCAAGACCGAAGAACAACCGGGCCTCAACGGCCGCGCACTGAGTTATCCGCGTGGCAAAGTGCTGGGCGGCTGCTCGTCAATCAACGGCATGATCTACATGCGCGGCCAGGCCAACGACTACGACGGCTGGGCCGCCGAGGGCAATCCGGGCTGGTCCTGGAATGACGTGCTGCCGCTGTTCAAACAGAGCGAAAACCACTTTGCCGGCGCGGCGGACTTTCATGGTGACCAAGGTGAATGGCGAGTCGAACGCCAGCGCTTGTCATGGCCGATTCTCGATGCGTTTCGCAGCGCTGCCGAACAGAGCGGCATCGCCAGCATCGATGACTTCAATCAGGGCGACAACGAGGGTTGCGGCTACTTTCAGGTAAACCAGAAGGCCGGGGTGCGCTGGAATGCGGCGAAGGCGTTTCTGAAGCCGATTCGCGATCGGGCCAATCTCACGGTGTTGACCGACGTCGAGGTGGATCGGGTGTTGTTCGAGGATGGTCGCGCCTCAAGGGTCAGCGCACGTTGGCAAGGTCAGGAAAAGCGCTTCAAGGCGCGCAAGGAGATCGTGTTGTGCGCAGGTTCCGTGGGCTCGCCGAGCATTCTGCAACGCTCCGGGATCGGGCCGCGTCCGCTGCTGGAAAAGCTCGGGATCGGCGTGGTGCATGAACTGCCGGGCGTCGGCGGTAATCTGCAGGATCACCTGCAACTGCGGCTGATCTACAAACTGGAAAATGCCCGCACCCTCAACCAGATCGCCGGCAGTGTGTGGGGCAAGATGGGCATGGGCCTGCGCTATCTGTATGACCGCAGCGGGCCGTTGTCGATGGCGCCGAGTCAGTTGGGCGCGTTTGCCCGCTCGGGGCCGGAACAGACCTCGGCCAATCTCGAATACCACGTGCAGCCGCTGTCGCTGGAGCGTTTTGGCGAGCCGTTGCACAGCTTCCCCGCGTTCACCGCGTCGGTGTGTGATTTACGGCCACAGAGCCGTGGCCGGATCGAGATCCGTTCCGCCGATCCTCAGGAAGCGCCGCTGATCCAGCCCAATTACCTGAGCCATCCCGAAGACCTGCGCGTGGCCGCCGATGCGATTCGCCTGACCCGGCGCATCGTCAGCGCCCCGGCCCTGCAAGCCTTCAACCCGGTGGAATACCTGCCTGGCGCCAACCTGCAAACCGAAGAACAACTGCACGAAGCGGCGGCGAAGATCGGTACGACGATTTTCCACCCGGTCGGCACCTGTCGCATGGGCAATGACGCGAACGCGGTGGTCGATGCGCAATTGCGCGTGCACGGTGTGCCCGGTCTGCGGATTGCCGATGCGTCGATCATGCCGCGCATTACCTCGGGCAACACCTGTTCGCCTACGCTGATGATTGCCGAAAAAGCGGCACAGCTGATCCTCAACCCAACCGCCCGGAGTTTTCCCGCCGAAGAAAAAGCATTGCCCGCACTCTCTTGACCAAAGGAATAGCGGCGCCAGCCCACGAGGTCGGCGCCGACAGTGGAACAACAAAAACAATCACTGTGAGGGATACCGATATGTCAGAACACGTTCAGTCTCTGGACGCCGTGCGCAGCGCGGACGCCAGCCCCGATACCCGAAAGGTCATCTTCGCCTCGTCCCTGGGGACGGTGTTCGAGTGGTATGACTTCTTTCTCTACGGCGCCCTGGCGGCGGTGATCAGCAAGCAGTTCTTTGCCGGGGTCAACGACACCACGGCATTCATCTTCGCGTTGATGGCGTTTGCCGCAGGCTTCATCGTGCGGCCGTTCGGGGCGCTGGTGTTCGGTCGGTTGGGGGACATGATCGGGCGCAAATACACGTTCCTTGCGACCATCATTCTGATGGGCGTGGCGACGTTCGCCGTGGGCCTGCTGCCGACCTACGCCAGCATCGGTATCGCCGCGCCGATCATTCTCGTGGGGCTGCGCATGCTTCAGGGCCTGGCCCTCGGCGGCGAGTACGGCGGCGCCGCGACTTACGTGGCAGAACACGCGCCCATCGGCAAACGCGGTTTCCACACCAGCTGGATTCAATCCACCGCGACCCTCGGCTTGCTGTTGTCACTGCTGGTGGTGCTCGGTTGCCGCTACTTCACCGGCGATCAGTTCGAAGTCTGGGGCTGGCGCATTCCGTTTCTGCTGTCGATCGTGCTGCTGGGCATTTCCACCTGGATTCGCCTGAGCCTGCACGAGTCGCCGGCCTATCTGAAGATGAAAGAGGAAGGCAAGGCCAGCAAGGCGCCGATCCGCGAATCCTTCGGTAAATGGGAAAACCTCAAAGTCGTGCTGATCGCCCTGTTCAGCATCAACGCCGGGCAAGCGGTAACCTTCTACGCCGCACAGTTCTACGTGCTGTTTTTCCTCACCCAGTTCCTGAAAATGGACCCGGCAGTGGCCAACAGTCTGCTGATCATCAGCGTGGTGATCGGCGCGCCGTTCTTCATCATTTTCGGCTGGCTGTCGGACAAGGTCGGACGCAAACCGGTGCTGATGCTCGGCCTGCTGCTGGCGACGGCGCTGTACTTCCCGATCTTCAAATCCCTGGCCCACTACGCCAACCCGGCCATCGACCATGCCAGCCAACAGGCGCCGATCACCGTTGTGGCGGATCCGGCCACCTGCACCTTCCAGTTCGACCCGGTGGGCAAGGCCAAATTCGACAGCCCGTGCGACAAGGTCAAGACCTTCCTGGTCAAGCAAGGCTTGCCCTACTCCAGCATCGCCGCCCCGGCGGGCAGCGCGGTGCAAGTGAGCGTCGGCGATGTGAAACTCGATGGCTTCGACGAAGCGTCCCTGCGCGGCGCGATCACCCTCGCCGGCTACCCGCAACAGGCTGACCTGCAACAGATCAACAAGCCGATGATCGTGGCCCTGATCGTCGCCCTGATCATCATCTCCGCCATGTGCTACGGCCCGCTCGCAGCACTGATGGTTGAACTGTTCCCGACCCGCATCCGCTACACCTCGATGTCCTTGCCGTACCACATCGGCAACGGCTGGTTCGGCGGTTTCCTGCCGACCGTGTCGTTTGCGCTGGTGGTGTACACCGGGGATATTTTCTACGGGCTGTGGTACCCGGTGCTGATTACCGGGGTGAGCCTGGTGGTGGGAATGATTTGTCTGCGTGAGACGAAGAATATCGACCTCGACAAGAACTGATCCTTGATCAGGGTGGCGAGGGGTTCACACCCTCGCCACCGCACTGAATTTCAGACCTCCGCCTCCAGCAATTCAAACTTCACCTGATCGGGATAGAACGCAACGTAATCCTTGATCTGGCTGACCGAAATTTTCGGATGTTCGTACGTCCACACCGCGTTCGCCCCCTCATGCCCGGGCACTTGCAGACTGAAATAATTGGCGTCGCCCTTGTACGGGCAATAACTCGTGTGGTCGGTGCGGGCGAAGTACTTTTCGTCGATGTCTTCGCGGGGGATGTAGTAGACCGGCGGATAATTCGCCTCGAGCAGCACCAATGCTCGGGCGGAGGCGGCGACTTGTATGCCATGGAACTTCACCAGCAGGCAGCCTGGCTGCTCGGCGATGGTGATGACGGGACTGGGACCGGAGGTTTTCATCGGTTTCTCCTGACAGCAGCGAAGAGAGCGCTTCAGGTATAACCCATGCGGCCGGATCTCGTCGGGTTCGCAGCCGAACGGTTTTTTTCCGCTCATAAAAAAACCGCAGCCGGCGAAGGCTGCGGTTTTCCGGTTTCAGATCAGGCGACGATATCGGTCGCCACGGCCTGGCCCACTACACCCACTGCGAAGTCCACCGAGCCCTGGCCCGTCAGGTCGATCATCAGGCTGGTCTGGTTGGTCTGTTCGAAGTAAGTGAGGATCGCGTCGCCCGCGTGCCCGGTGAAGCCGCTGACGAAGTTCAGCGTGGCCGCGCCCGAGGCGAAGCCAGCGATGCCCGACAGGTCGATCTTGTCCAGGCCACTGGTGAAATCCATGATCCAGTCCGGTGCGGTCATGGTCGAATCGCTGGCAGCGCCGAACACGAAGGTGTCTGCGCCTTCACCGCCCCACAGCGAATCACCACCGCCACCGCCGTAGATGATGTCGTTGCCAGCACCGCCAATCAGGTCGTTGGCCGCTGCGTTGCCGATCAACAGGTCATTGCCCGAGCCGCCCACTGCGTTTTCAACGGTCACGCCATACGCGATGGAGACGTTGCCCACCAGGCCGCCGACGTCGGAGAACGAACCTTCGTTGAGGTTGATCTTCTGGTTCTGGCTGAAGCCGGAGAAGTCCAGGGTGTCGTTGCCGCCGCCGTCCCACACCGAGAACACCACTTTGGAGGTGTCCGAAGTAGCGCTGTAGTAGTCGCGGTCGGCGTTGGAGTTGAAGCCGTACACGGTGTCGTCGGCACGGGTTTCCAGGTTGGCACCGTAGAGTTTCTGCACGGCGACGATGTCGTCCAGCAACGGTGCGGAGGCGTAGGCGCCGCTGCCGTCCTTGCTGAAGTTCTGGTCGGTGTTGGCTTCGCTCCAGTAGCTCATCAGGCTGTAGCCACGGGTGTCTTCGGCGTACTTGGCGTCGCCGTAGGTCGGGTTGCCATTGCCGGCGTTGTAGGCGCCCGGGTGCGACAGGCCGAGGGTGTGGCCGATTTCGTGGGTCAGGGTCTGGCGCCCGTAGTTGTTGGTGTCCGGGGTCTTGTTGACCTGGTACTTATCGTTGATCAGATACCACGACTGGCCGTCATAGCTGCTGCCCTGCGGCAGGTAGGCAAACGCCGCGCCGCCGGTGCTGACGTCGTAGTTGCCGAAGGTCATGTGACCGTCGCCGCCCTTGCCCTCGGTGAAGGTGACTTTGGCCACGTCCGACCACGATTGCATCGACAGGATGGCCTGGTCTTTCTGCTGAGCGCTGAACTCGCTGAAGTTGCCGAGTTTCGGGTTGTAGTTCGACGGTTTGTCGGTCAGGAACGTGTAGGTCAGATCAATCTTGCCGTCAGCGTTCTTGTCTTGCCACGACATGCCCTTGCGCAGGATTTCGTCGGCGGCCTGGTCGGCGGTGAACGACGGCTTGCCGTTGACGGTCCCGGTGCCACGGTCATACAGGTGGCTGAAAGTGTCGACCGCGGTGAAGGCGCTGGTGGCCTGAGAGGAAGGTTGAGACATGGTGTACGTCCTTGTTTCTAAATGGTCAGTGTCAGACAGAAAAACGGCGATCTTCTGGCGAGATCGTCCTGTCACTCGCCCTGTTGAGGCAAATTGAACCTGCCACAGCCGCCAAGGGGGGCGCTAATCAATTTCTCGATAGCGTCCCCGATTGCCCCGGCGACGGCTGTCATGACCGGCAATCCTTTTATCTGTATATCCATACAGATAAAAGTTGCCCCTTCGCCCGAGTCAGGCCATTCTGTGCGCCTCTTCGGGCAATGATCGACGACGGTGGTTATGCGGCTGTACCTCTGTGAAAAACCTTCCCAGGCCAAGGATATTGCGGCCGTGCTGGGCGCCAGGCGCCGAGGCGACGGCTGCTGGCTGGGAACGGACGTCACGGTGACCTGGTGCATCGGCCACTTGCTGGAAACCGCCCCGCCGGACGCCTACGACGCACGCTACAAGCGCTGGGTGCTGGCGGACCTGCCCATCATCCCGGACAAATGGAAAATGACCGTCAAGCCGCGCACTGCCAGCCAGTACAAGGCAGTCAAACGCCTGCTCGGCGAGGCCAGCGAACTGATCATCGCCACCGACGCCGACCGCGAAGGCGAGATGATCGCCCGGGAACTGGTGGAACATTGCCGCTATCGCGGGCCGATCCGCCGCTTGTGGCTGTCGGCACTGGACGAAGCATCGATCCGCAAGGCTTTGGCGGCTCTGAAGCCGGGAGCAGAAACCTTCAGCCTCTATCACTCGGCATTGGGGCGTTCACGAGCAGACTGGCTGATCGGAATGAACATGAGTCGCCTGTTCACCCTGCTTGGCCGGCAATCCGGCTATCAAGGCGTGTTGCCGGTGGGCCGGGTGCAGACGCCGACCCTGCGGCTGGTGGTGGATCGCGACCGTAGCATCGCCGATTTCGTGCCTGTCGCGTATTGGGCCATCGATGTGCAACTGCTGCAGGACGGCACGGCGTTCACAGCGCAATGGCGTGCGCCGAACGATGCCTGTGACGATCAGGATCGCTGCCTCAATCAGGCTCTCGCCCAGCAAGCGGCTGCGGCAATAAGCAGTGCCGCCAGTGCCCGGGTGGTCAAGCTGCGCACCGAGCGCATGCGCGAAGTGGCGCCCCTGCCCTTCGATCTCGGCACCTTGCAGGAAGTCTGCTCGAAGAAGCTCGGCCTCGGCGCCCAGGAAACCCTCGACATTGCCCAGGCCCTCTACGAAACCTACAAAGTCATCACCTACCCGCGCAGCGATTGCGGCTACCTGCCCGTGAGCCAGCACAGCGAGGCGCCGGGGATTCTCGCGGCGCTGCGCCAAGCCGACCCGAGCCTCGACGCCTTGCGCGAACATCTGGAGCCACAGCGCCGCTCCCGCGCCTGGAACGACGCCAAGGTCAGTGCCCACCACGGCATCATCCCCACCGCCGCCGCTAAGAATCTGGAGCGTCTGACCGGCAAGCACCGGGCGGTCTACACGCTGATTCGAGCGCGGTATCTGGCGCAATTCCTGCCCAATCATGAATACGACCGCACCCAGGCCGACTTCGATTGCGCCGGTGAAGCCTTGCGTGCCGTCGGCAAGCAGATCATCGAGCCCGGCTGGAAACGCGCGTTGCCGGAAGCACTGGCCCCGGCAAAGGGTCGTGAAGCCCCTGCCCCGCAAACCCTGCCGACGCTGACCCAGGGCGCCGAGTGCGCTATCGCTGACGTGAAGCTCAAGGACCTGTGGACGCAGCCACCCAAGCCCTACACCGAAGGCGATCTGATCAAGGCGATGAAAAACGTCGCCAAACTGGTGGAAGACCCGCTGCTCAAGCAGAAACTCAAGGACACCACCGGCATCGGCACCGAAGCCACCCGCGCCTCGATCATCCAGGGCCTGCTGGATCGCGGTTATCTGGTGAAGAACGGCAAGGCCCTCGCCGCCACGCCCGCCGCGTTCAGCCTGATCGACGCGGTGCCGCGAGCGATTGCCGACCCCGGCACCACGGCGATCTGGGAACAGGCGCTGGACATGGTGCAGAGCGGCGAGATGAGTCTGGAAGAGTTCGTCACCAAACAGGCCGCGTGGATGAGCAAGCAAGTGAGCCGTTGTGCCGGCCTGAGCCTGACCATCAGCGGCCCGCCCCCTGCCGGCAAAGCCGCTGCACCGTGGAAGAACAAGCGCAAGACCACTCGGCGCAAAACCACCGGCACCAGCAAACGTACGACGAAACCGGCAGCCAAATAGCCCTCTGCGCGCTACTGTTTCTGCAGTGATTGTCAGGAGCCAGTGACATGTCTGTCATCGAACTGCGCGTCGCCCGGCGCGACGAACTGGACACCCTCGAAAACCTGATGCAGTTCTACACCTACGACTTCAGCGAATGGCTGCCACTGAAGCTGGGCGGGCATGGTTTCTTCCCGATCCAGTTGAAGGACGATTACTGGCGCCAACCGGCAACCCGTCCGTTCCTGATTCACGTCGACGGCGAACTGGCGGGGTTCGTGACCGTCGATGACCACCTCCTCATTGAAGGCGCCGACTACAACATCGGCTATTTCTTCGTCAGCCGACACTGGCGTGGCCAAGGCGTCGCGCAGTTTGTCGCCTCTGCCCTCTTGAGCCACTTGCCCGGTCAATGGCAGATTTTCCATGTCGACGCCAACCTGCCTGCGCAGCGGTTCTGGGCCAGGGTCATCCCCGAGGTGAGCGGCGGCGACTTCACTCGCCAGCAGAAAACCGTAGACGGTTACCCCTGCACGTTCTACTGCCTGCGCAGCCCTTCCCACGTTGCCTGAACGGCCCTTTTCTCATTCCAGAATGACTTTGTCCGACAATATGTAGTGACCAAAAATAATCACTACAAAACCGTTGACGGCGTCGTTTTGCTTTTGCATGATGCAGACGTCTCCCCGATCGGGAGCACTGGCAACACGCTTGAGCAAGCTCGTCTGACCGCCGAGCTGTTTTTTCCGGATACACGCTGCCCACAAGGCAGATTGAAGAAGCTGACCTGGCCTGAACGTCCAGTACAAGGACGAGAAGCGCTGGCGAAAATTCTCAAGACGCTTGTGGTCGACCCTGAAAACGTCGTCAAGGAGCCTCCCGGTTTTCGCTGCTTCTCCTCGTTGTGACGCTATTGCGTAGCAGTTATTCAACACGACTACATGCAACAGATGCATGACCCCGTACTTCACACGGGCGACCGCTGACGTCCTGGTTTCGGTGCCAGGGATCAACTAACCGATGGGCTACCTGTATTAGCGAATCAACTTTGAAAGATCACCAGACTGGTCAAGGGGCAAAATCATGAATCTGAACAATCAACCAACTATCGAAGAACTGGCTCGTATGTTCGCTGCGCAAAAAGACAGCCACGACAGCCATATTCTGTGGATCAGCAAGTCGGGTCAGGTGCATATCGACTGCCTGTCGCCCCATGCTGGTGAAGACGAGTTCGACCGGAACAACCAGAATCTGCTGGCCCGCCTGAAGATGTACCGCCGCGGCCACGGCTATGTCGGCAAGAAAGCCGCGGCCGACAAGGACTTCATCGGTAATGTTCTGCAAACGCTGAAACAGGCGTGGGACTCGATGCAGAACAAGAACGAAGTTCGGGTGATTGATCGGTTCTACTGAGTTCTAACTTCAATAAACAAAAGGGCCTGCTTCCGATAAGGAGCAGGCCCTTTTTTATTGATCACCCGCAATGTTCATGAACGGTTTTCCAACACCATCTCCATGAACGCCACCGCCGCCGCACTGTGATAATTGTTCTTGCGCCGCAACAACGCCGCCCCCCGCTGCGGCGCCTCACTCTCGACCCGCAACCGGCGCAACGCCCGATCCTCGGTCGCAATGGCCTCCGGCAACATGGTCGCAATCGGCGCATGCCGGATTACTTCCAGCAATGTACTTACCGAGTTCACCTCGATCTGCACCTTGGGCGTGATGCCGTGCTGACGGAAATACTCGTCAATCGACAGCCGCGTGATGAAGTCCGGCGCCAACAGAGCGAAATCCAGTTGCGCAATATCATCCGGCGTCAGCACTGCAGCACTGTCATACAACGGATGTTCACGCCCGACCATCACGCCCAGCGTCTCGACAAACGCCGGAATGCATTCAATGTCCGGATTGCGCACTGGTGTGAAAGCAATCGCGATATCCAGCGAGTCATCCGCCAGCCCGGCCTCGATGTCATCCATCGACAACTCGAAAATCTCCAGGTGAATCCCCGGATACCGCGCCACGTAATCGCGCACCAACGGCCCCACCAGATACGCCATGAAGGTCGGGGTCATGGCCAGACGCAGTGAGCCTCGGGACAGATCCTTCACGTCATGCAACGCGCGCTTGCCCGCCTCCAGCTCCACCAGCACCCGTCGTGCGCATTCGATGTAGGCCTGGCCGGCGTCAGTGGGTTTGACCGAACGCGAGGTGCGGTCGAACAGATCCACACCGAGGCTTTCCTCCAACTGGCGGATCTGCTGCGACAGGGTCGGCTGCGACACGTGCAGCGCCTCGGCCGCCCGGGTGAAACCGCCGTGATCGGCCACGGCCAGCAGGTAACGCAAATGTCGCAGCAGCATGGGGCTCTCCATCTATAGGCAGTGCTTATGCTTTGCATTGTATATCGGTCTTGGACGCTATGGATCAATCGGCAGAAGATGAACCCCACACAGCAAGCCAACCCCGAAAGGAGAAACACCATGCAATCTCAAGCCTACAACGACAGCCGCATCGCCCTGACCACTCGCGCCCTGGATGCCAAGGCACAGAAAAACCTGTCGTGGCAGGACCTGGCCGACGGCACCGGCCTGAGTCTGGCCTACGTCACCGCCGCCCTCCTCGGCCAACACCCGCTGCCAAAAGCCGCCGCGGAAGTCGTTGGCGACAAGCTTGAGCTGAGCACCGAAGACGTCGCCGCCCTGCAAATCATCCCGCTGCGCGGCAGCCTCGATGGTGTGCCGACCGACCCGACCATCTACCGCTTCCACGAAATGATCCAGATCTACGGCACCACCCTGAAGGCACTGGTTCACGAACAATTCGGCGACGGCATCATCAGCGCAATCAACTTCAAGCTCGACATCAAGAAAGTCGAAGACCCTGAAGGCGGTTCCCGCGCCGTGGTCACCCTCGACGGCAAGTTCCTCCCGCTGCGTCCGTTCTGATCCATCCCGAGCCCGCACCCCGCGTGCGGGCCCGCCCAAACCTGAATTGCCAAGTCGTCACCACATCCGTCTGGAGGCTGCCCCATGCAAAAAATTCTGTTGTCCCTGGCCCTGCTCGCCGGCCTTTGCGCTCAAGCCCAGGCCAGTGAAGAAGCTGTCGCCTACCGCTACGGCATGCAACTGGACATCGCGCAGGTCGTGAGCATCACCCCGGTCGCCGACGTCTGCGGCGTGGTACCGGTCGAAATGACTTACCTCGACAGCAATGGCGCAAAACACATTCTTCAATACAGCGAGTTCGGCACTGGCTGCTCCAACTGAGAGGACACACCATGAAAAACCTGATCGAAGGATTCCTGAAGTTCCAGAGCGAAGCCTTTCCGCAACGCACTGAACTGTTCAAATACCTGGCGACTACCCAAACCCCGGGCACCTTGTTCATCACTTGCTCCGACAGCCGTGTAATTCCGGAACTGCTGACCCAACAGGAACCCGGCGAACTGTTCGTGATCCGCAACGCCGGCAATATCGTGCCGTCCTACAGCCCGCATCCGGGTGGGGTTTCGGCGACGGTGGAATACGCGGTGGCCGTGCTTGGCGTGACCGACATCGTGATCTGCGGCCACTCCGATTGCGGCGCCATGACCGCCATCGCCCAGTGCAAATGCATGGATCACCTGCCCGCTGTCAGCGGCTGGCTGCAACATGCCGAGTCGGCGAAGGTGGTCAACGAATCGCGGCCACACGCCAATGACGCGGCCAAGCTGAGTTCGATGGTGCGCGAGAACGTGATCGCCCAACTGGCGAACATTCAGACCCACCCGAGCGTGCGTCTGGCCCAGGAGAAAGGCCTGCTGAACCTGCACGGCTGGGTCTATGACATCGAGACCGGCTCCATCGATGCCTTGAGCGCCGACCGCCGCACCTTCGTCTCGCTGGCTGAGCAACCATCGACGTGCGCGGTGTATGGCCAAACGGTCGATGCCGCATGAACCGAACGCCCAGCACCTGCCGGGGCGTTTGCTTTGTATCAGCGTGTAGCCAGCGCCCTGCCAGACACAGTTCCATGCACCCGCACCGGAAGGCGGACACATCAGCGATACAGCGGACGCCTTGAATAGGCCCTGACGCTGCATCCCTCCTCCCGACACAAGGAACATTCGATGAACAAGCTGTTTGCAGGACTGGCCCTCGCCGCCGCCATGGCCGGCGCCACCTCGGCGATGGCCGCCGAGAAACCCACCGTGGTGCTGGTGCACGGTGCCTTCGCCGACTCCAGCAGCTGGAACGGTGTGGTGAAGATTCTGGAAAAGGACGGTTATCCGGTGATCGCGGCGGCCAACCCGCTGCGTACGCTCAAGGGCGATGCGCAATCAGTCGCCGATGTGCTGGCCGGAATCAAGTCGCCTGTGGTGCTGGTCGGCCACTCCTATGGCGGGCCGGTGATCAGTGAAGCCGCGTACGGCAACGCCAACGTCAAGGCGCTGGTGTATGTCGCGGCACTGGCGCCCGAAGCCGGTGAAACCGTGGCCGGACTGGCCGGCAAATTCCCCGGAAGCACCCTCGGCCCGACTCTCGCGCCGCCCGTTACCCTGAAGGATGGCGACAAGGATCTGTACATCCAGCAGGACAAGTTCCATGACCAGTTCGCCGCCGATGTTCCAAACGCCGACGCAAAACTGATGGCCGCCACCCAGCGTCCGGTCACCGAGGCCGCGCTGAACGAGGCAGCCAGCGAGCCAGCCTGGAAAACGATTCCGTCGTGGTTCGTGTACGGCGACAAGGACAAGAACATCCCGCCACAAGCCATGGCGTTCATGGCCGAACGGGCGCACGCCCAAAAGACCGTGGTGGTCAAAGGCGCGTCCCATGTGGTGATGGTGTCGAATCCGAAAACCGTGGCCAGCCTGATCGAATCCGCCGCCACCGCCAAGTGAAACAACAACGCCGCGCCTGTCATTGCGACAGGCGCGGCGTTTTGGTTTTAGCGTTTTACGCCCAGATCGACCTGGGTCATGCGGCTGCGCACGGTGAACACACCGTCTCCGGAAAGAATCGCGCTGCGGGCGAACAACCGTCCGCTCTCCCAGTTCGAAAGCCCCAGTTCCGGCTTGTTCAGCGCGTACTGGCCGTCGACCCAACGGGTAATCCCGTTGCCCACGAACGGCGCGTTGACCGCGCTGTAGAAACGCTCCTGAACCGCCGCGTCTTCGCTGATCAGCGACACCGTGAACTGCGGGCTGTAGCGGTTGAACAGTGCGATGGCCTGATCCAGATCGTCGACGATCATCAGGCTGGTTTCCGGGGTTTCTTCCCATTCCCACTCGCGGCCCAGTTGCGCTTCCGGCAATGGCTCGGCCAGGGCTTCGGTCTGGTAACCCTCGGCGCGATAGACCTCGACCGTCGCGTTCTGCCAGTCGCTCGGCAGGTAGCTTTCGCTGCCTTCGACGATGTGCAATTTGCAGCCCTGACCGCGCGCGGTGCCGGCCTGCTGCAACGCGTCGAGGAACAACGGCACCAGTTCAGCGGCACGCTCGCGCTGGATCAGGCAGACGTTGAGGGTGTTGCAGACCTTGCGATCCAGCGAGTTGCGCACCACAGCGGCGAAGCGTTTGGCGTCGGCATCGCGATCGGCGATCAGCCACGCGCCACCGGTGCCGTGCAGGCTGACGGCGGTGCCGGCCTGCTGGGCGATGCTGCCCAACTGGCTGACCGCACGGCCCGAACCACGGGCCACCGCCAGCGACAGACGCCGGTCGGCGAACATCGCCCAACCGGCGGCGTGGTTGACGCTCTCGACCAGCGACACCGCACCCGCCGGCAGACCGGCATCGGCCAGCGCCGGGTTCAGGGCGTGAGTGACGATGGCTTGCGCGGTGCCCAATGCATCGCTGCCAATGCGCAGCACGGCGGTGTTGCCGGTGCGCAGTACGCCAGCGGCGTCGGCGAAAACATTCGGCCGGCCTTCGAACACAAACGCGACGATGCCCAGCGGCGACACCACTTGCTCGACCTTCCAGCCGTCGTGTTCGACGCTGCTGATAACCTTGCCGCGCGTGGCCGGCGCATCACGCCAGGCGCGCAGGCCGGCGATCATGTCGCGGCGCATGCGCTCGTCGGCGAGCAAACGGGTGGTCGAACGACCGCGCGCCTTGGCCCGTTCGATGTCAGCGAGGTTGGCGGTTTCGATCAGCGCCCAGGCGTCCGGGTTTTCCAGGCGTTGGGCAAACAGATCGAAGAAACGGCTGATGGCTTCATCCGACACAGCAGACAACGCAGTAAACGCCGCTGCTGCAAGCTCGATCGCCACCGAAGCCGCCTGCTGATCCACCACCGGAATCAGCAACAACTCGCCACTCACCTGCTCCACCAACAGGTGGTCGCCGGGTCGGAAACGCTCGGCCAGTTCGGGGCTGACCACGGTGACGCGGTTACCGGCGAAAGGGATGGGCGTGCCAGCGACGAGACGTTCGAGCGCGAGAGACATGGAGCGGATTCACCATATTGAGGGCGGCCGGAAAATGTATAGCTTGCCCACCCTCAAAGCAACACAGGCTCAGAACACCGACCAGCCGATCCGCGAACTGAGCATTTCCAGCGCCGCCATGCCCGCCAGCGAGTTGCCCGCTGCGTTGAGTTCAGGCGACCACACGCACACCGTGAATTGCCCCGGCACTACGGCAACGATGCCGCCACCGACACCGCTCTTGCCCGGCAAACCGACACGGTAGGCGAAGTTGCCGGCCTCGTCGTACAGGCCGCTGGTGGCCATGATCGAGTTGACTTGCTGGGTCTGGCGGCGAGTGAGGATCTGTTCGCCGCTGTGCTTGCAATAGCCGTCGTTGGCCAGGAAGCAGAACGCCCGGGCCAGGTCGATGCAGCTCATGCGCAACGCGCAGTGGCTGAAGTAGCTGCGCAGCACCGCTTCGACGTCGTTGTGGAAGTTGCCGAAGGATTGCATCAGGTAGGCCATCGCCGCGTTGCGTGCGCGGTGCTGGTATTCAGACTCGGCCACTTTGCCGTCGACCATCACCTGCGGATTGCCCGACAACCGACGCACGAAATCGCGCATCGACAAGGCCGGTGCGGCAAAACGCGACTGGTTGATATCGCAGATCACCAGTGCCCCGGCGTTGATGAACGGATTGCGCGGACGGCCGCGTTCGAATTCCAGCTGCACCAGCGAGTTGAACGGCTGGCCGGACGGCTCGTGGCCCAGTCGCTCCCAGATCGCCTCGCCGGAGTGTTCGATGGCCTGCACCAGGCTGAACACCTTGGAAATACTCTGCACCGAGAACAGTGTCTCGGCATCGCCGGCGCAATACATCTCGCCGTCGTTGCCGTACACCGCGATGCCCAGTTGATCGGGCGGCACGGTGCCGAGGGCGGGAATGTAGTCAGCCACCTTGCCCTGCCCGATCAGGGGCCGGACAGCGTCAAGGATCTCGTTCAACAGCGCTTGCATGCCGGGTCTCGAAGTCTCGCCCCATGGGATTGCGGGGACACCGTGGCTAGACGCTGCGCCCGCCAGCCGAATCACACCGCGTTTGTGTATCGCACTGTATACGACGCGGCGACGGACACACCACGAGCACAAATCCCCCCGTTCGCGACACATCACCGATACAGCCCGACGTTCAAATGAACCTGTCGATCGGCAACACCGATCAAGCCTTTGAACTCACATTTCGTATCGGAGATTCACCATGACCAAACTCTCGAAAACCTCCCTGACGCTCGGCCTGCTGCTTGCCGGTGGCCTGGCCCTGTCCAACGCTGCTTCGGCCTCCGAGGCGTTCAGCGTCAAGCAACTGGATCACGGCTACAGCCAGACCCAGGCCCAGGCCGACACCCCGGAAAAAACCTCGGAAGGCAAATGCGGCGAAGGCAAGTGCGGTGCCGGCGAATAACCCTCTTCACGGGGCACGCCGGTGTCCCGTTTTCCCTTGATTGAACGGAGCCATCCCATGACCACTGCTCTCTCGACGGCCGTCAAAGGCCTGCACCTGAACCTCGACCGCGCAGGCCAATGGCTGGCGCCGCTGACCCTGCGCCTGTTCATCGCCTGGGAGTTTTTCGAATCGGGCCTGGAGAAATTCAACGGCCAGAACTGGTTCGAAGACATTCAAGACCGTTTCCCGTTTCCCTTCGATCACTTGCCGGCGACGCTGAACTGGGAGCTGTCGATGTGGGCCGAGCTGATCTGCGCGCTGGCGATCCTGATCGGACTCGGCACGCGGATCTCGGCCATTTCGCTGATCGTCGTGACGGTCGTCGCCACCGCCGCCGTGCACTGGCCGGCAGACTGGTCGTCGTTGAGCGAACTGGCGCAGGGTTACGCGATCACCAACAAGGGCTTCGGCAACTTCAAGCTGCCGGCGATTTACCTGGCTGCGCTGGTGCCGCTGGTGTTCGCCGGGGCCGGCAAATTGAGCGTGGATACGTGGCTGGCGCGTTTTTTCTGGAAACGCGCCAGCCGCTGAGGATCAATGCGCCCGGTCAAGGCCCGCCAGCAACGCGCTGTCACGGCTGTAGATGTCCGGCGCGTAGAGCACGCGGCCCTTCCCGTCGACCTGTGCCGTCCAGTAAGTCATCAGGATCGGCACCGGGTTGCTCAGGCGGAATTCATGGGTAGCGCCGGTGGCGAGCAACGTGTCGGTACGGGCCCTTTCCGCCGGGCTGAGCAGGAAGTCGCGCAGTTTCATCGGATGCTCGACCCGCACACAACCGGAACTGAACGCCCGTGGGCCCTTGTCGAACAGCGCCTTGCTCGGCGTGTCGTGCAGGTACACCGAGAACGGGTTGGGGAAGCGGATGACCATCTGCCCCAGCGGATTGCGCGGCCCGGCGTCCTGGCGCAGAAGGATGTTGCCGGGGTTGTCCCAGTCGATGTCGGCGGCGGCCAGCGGCTGGCCGTTGGCGTCGAGCACTTGCAGGTTCTGACGGCTGAGGAAGGTCTGATCCTTGCGGATTGCCGGCAGTTTGTCTTCTTTCCAGATGGTCGGCGGCACGGTCCAGGTCGGGTTCAGCGTCAGGCGCGTAACCCGGGATTTGAGCAGCGGCGTCTGGCGCTCGGCGCGACCGACCTGGGTGCGGGTCTGCCACACCGGCTCGCCGCCCTGGTACAGGGTCAGTTCGGCAGCGGCGACGTTGACCAGCAAACCATCGGGCTCCATGTCCTGGGCCAGCCAGCGGAACCGCTCAAGGTTGACCCGCAACTGTTCGCGGCGTGTCAGCGGGCTGATGTTCATCTCGGCAATCGTTCCTGGCCCGACCACACCGTCGGCCTGCAACGAATGGTTGGCCTGGAAGCTTTTCACGGCTTCCACCAAGACACCGTGATAGGCGTTGTCCGGCGTGCCGACCACGCTGCTCAGATAACCTTCGCTGTACAGCCGCTTGGCCAGTTCCGGTACGCGTTTGTCTTCCATGTCCGGACGCAGCAGCGGCCCGTTGCCCACTGATTGCCAGTGCGGCAAGGCTTGCAGGCGTTGCGCGGCATAGAGGTGACGCAGGTTCTGATATTGCGCCAGGTTCGGCCGCGCCAGATCGAAGGCCGCCGCCATGTCATGCATGCCCGGCACGGCGATGGCGAGCAGTTCGGCCTGACGGTCACGCGGCGTTTCGTCGGCGTGCCACAGCGGTTCGAAGTGCGATTGCAGCAGACGACCGTAATGCAGGTCCTGCAAGGCTTGCAGGTAGTTGCGACTGATGTCGATGTCGGCGCACAGATCGCCGTCCTGCGGAACTGTTTCTGCTACCGGATAGCGTTTCGGATTGAGGCCATCGTCGGCCAGCAGCTGCAATTGCGCGTGCAATTGCGGCAATTGCCCGGCCGCCGCCCACACCGGCAGCCAGTCCTGCTGCTGATAGAACGCCTGCAACTGTTCGAGCGCCGGGCCGCCGAGACGGGCGGCAATCGCCGGACAGGCCTGAGGCAGGCTGATCAACGCGGCCTGCAGCGGGCTTTGCGGCTCGACAGGCATTTCTGCCGGCAGCGTCGGGAGGGCCGGCAGAGGCTCATCGGCACAAACGACAAACGGCGCAGCGAGCAAACAAATGCTCAAGTAGCATGCGTACTTTTTGAACAACTGCTTTACTCCAATCCATGGCCGTCTTGATTGACGGTCAACCTTACATCAGGTGCGGTGATACAGTCAGGTCCGATTCGCGGGCCTGCCGGGGACGACTGGACGTCAGGAGCCAAAGTGCCAAACATGTAACCAGTGAGGACTCACTTTAAATGTTGACGTTTTTGCGCCGACTTCTGCTGACTGCCACTGCCATCGGGCTGGTGACCAGTCAGGTTTTTGCCGCCGGCACCTCGCAGCCGGTTCTCTACAACAGCCTCGCCCACGCCGCTCCGGAACTCAATCCCCAGGCGCTGAAAGGTGCCTTGAACGCCATGCAATGCGCAATCAACAACGGCGCGAAGCAGTCCCGTCACCTGGCGATCATCGATTATTCGCAACCGTCCACCGAGCGACGCCTGTGGATCTTCGACCTGACCAAGAAAAAACTGATCCTGCGCGACCTGGTCGCCCACGGATCGATGTCCGGTGATAACTTCGCCACCCGGTTCTCCAACCGCGAAGGCAGTTTCCAGTCCAGCCTTGGACTGTTCCGCACCCAGGAAAGTTACGAAGGCACCCACGGTTATTCGTTGCGCATGGACGGTCTGGAACCGGGCGTCAACGACATGGCCCGTGACCGCGCCATTGTGATCCACGCCGCCGACTACGTGAATCTGTTCTGGAGCAAACGTACAGGCCGGCTGGGCCGCAGCCAGGGTTGCCCGGCCGTACGGCCGCAAGTTGCCAGACGCGTGATCGACAGTCTGAAGGACGGCCAGTACATGTTTTCCTGGTACCCGGACCAGCACTGGCTGAAGTCCTCGCCGTATCTCAACTGCCAGCCGCAACAGATCGCCAGCATTCTCAGCACCCACGGCAGCTGAAAATATTCGCTGTAAAAAACATCCCCTGTTCTCACAGGGGATTTGTGTTTTCAGGGTTTCATTACAGCTTTGTCATTGAGTTGTCGGTTTGCCGAGCGGATCGCTCGGTAGCCTGAAGTTGTTCCGGCACCACTGCCGATCCACTTCACCGACACGAGTGACTCATCATGAAAACCCTGATCCTTGCCTTCACCGCCCTCCTCGCCACTGGCACTGTGTTCGCCGCCGAAATGCCGGACAACACGGTCATTCACGACACCAACGGCTTCTACGTGCACCTGGATGTCGACAAAGTCCTCTCCAGCACCGATATTTCCCAAGCCTGCGGCGTCATTCCCGCACGACTCAACTACCTCGACCACCAGGGCCGCGAACATGTGCTGGACTATCAAGTGCAAGGCAGCGGTTGCACCAACTGACCAGTGAGGCGCAGTGCCCATGAATATCCTTGTCGTCGAAGACGAACCCAAGGCTGGCAATTACCTGCTCAACGGCTTGCAGGAACTGGGTTACAACGTAAGCCTGGCCCGTGACGGCGCCGACGGTCTGCACCTGGCGCTGGAACACGACTTCGACGTGATCGTGCTGGATGTGATGATGCCGAAAATGGATGGCTGGGAAGTTCTGCGCCGGCTGCGCAAGGAAGCCGACACGCCGGTGCTGTTCCTCACCGCCCGCGACGACATCGCGGATCGGGTCAAGGGCCTGGAACTGGGCGCCGACGACTACCTGATCAAGCCGTTTTCCTTCGCTGAACTGGTGGCGCGCCTGCGCACGTTGACCCGGCGCGGGCCGATCCATGAAGAAGAGCAATTGCAGGTGGCCGACTTGCAGATCGACGTGCTCAAACGCCGGGTCACCCGCGCCGGCAGCCGGATCACCCTGACCAACAAGGAATTCGCCTTGCTGCAACTGTTCGCCACCCACACCGGCCAGGTGCTGTCGCGTTCGCTGATTGCCTCGCGGGTGTGGGACATGAACTTCGACAGCGACACCAATGTGGTCGATGTCGCCGTACGCCGCCTGCGGGCGAAGATAGACGACCCGTTCCCGCTCAAGCTGATCCACAGCGTGCGCGGCATCGGCTACCGCTTCGACACCCAGCCATGAAAGTCACCGGCACTTACTCCCTGACCTTGCGTCTGGCGCTGGTGTTCGCGGTGCTCGCCTTTGCTGCACTGGCAGGCCTGGGCGCGGCGCTTTACAACCAGCTGGAAGAACAACTGACCCGCCGCGACGACATCCAGTTGGTCAGCCGCATCGATCAGTTGCGCACCATCCTCAACGACAGCAACACCCTGGAGTTGATCAAGAACAAACCGGCGCTGTTTCAGAACATGCTGGGCAACCGCGAAGCGCTGTTGACCATCGGCGCGCCGGGGCAACCGCCCTTGTTCGTGGTCAACCCCAGCGACCTGGCACTGCCGAGTGTGCCCGCCGTGCCGGTCGACCATGTAATGGCCCTCAACGACGTGCAGCATTTGCCGAGCATCAACGGCGTGCCGTTCTCGGCAGTGGCGGCCAGTATCGACTCCGGCGACCAGGGCAATCTGCAAGTGCTGATCGGCAAGGTGATGAGCGAACGCACGGCGATGCTCGCCAACTACCGACTCAGCGTGTACGGCCTGGCGTCATTGGCGGCGATTGTCCTGGCGCTGGTGGGCTGCCTGCTGGTGTATCGCGGCCTGCTGCCGTTGCGGCGGATTGCCCGGCATGCCCACGGGATCGGCATCGCCAACCTCGGCGAACGCCTCGACCGCCACGACACGCCTCGGGAATTGCAGCCGATGATCGAAGCCTTCAATGCGATGCTGGACCGGCTCGACCGAGGTGTTGCGCAACTGAGCCAGGTCTCCACCGACATGGCCCACGAACTGCGCACGCCGATCAACAACCTGCTCGGCGAAACCCAGGTCGCCCTGCAACAGCACCGAAGCGTCGACGCCTATCAACAGCTGCTCGCCTCTAACGTCGAAGAACTCGAACGGCTGGCGCGGATGCTCGACAACATGCTGTTTCTCGCCCGCACCGACCCGGCCAGTGCCTTGAGCCAGCGTCAGGAGCTGGACGCCTGCGATGAGATGCAGCGCATCGCCGATTACTTCGAAGGATTGGCGGCGGATGTCGGCATCAGCATCGAGGCCCGAGGCAGCGGCGTGATCTGGGCCGAACCGATGTTGCTGCGTCGGGCCCTGGCCAATCTGTGCGCCAACGCGATCAAGTACGGCGCAGCGGATTCGACGATGCAGGTTGAGGCCATTGCCGAAGCGGACGGCAGCTATCTGCGGGTGCGCAATCAGGGCGCGACGATTCCTGCCGAACACCTGTTGCGGCTGTTCGAACGCTTCTATCGCGCCGACCCGTCCCGCGAGCGTTCGGCCCAATCCAACGGTCTGGGTCTGTCGATCGTCGCGACCATCATGCAATTGCATCAGGGCCGCTACAGCGTCAGCAGCGCTGATGGTGTCACCTGCTTTGAGCTGTTTTTTCCAGCCCGGGAGACGCGAGACGCAGGTGTGTGAGGGCTCCGAGCGCAAGCGCCGCGACCATCAACGCCGTGGCAACGCCGAAGGTCATGTGCAAACCGCTCGCGATGACCGCAGCCGTCGCCCGGGTCGGATCGTCCGTGGCCAGGGCAAACACCGCACCCATGACCGCCGCCCCGGTGATCAACCCCAGATTGCGTGACAACCCGAGCATGGCCGAGACCACCCCGCGCTGATCCTGAGCGATGCCGGACATCAACCCGGTGTTGTTGGCGGCCTGGAACAGCGCATAACTCAAGGCCACCAGCGTTATCGGCAACACATACGCAAACACCCCGAAACTCATCGGCAACAACGCCAACAGTCCGCAACCGCAGGCCAGTCCGAGCAGCGCACCCGGCACCATCCGCCGCGCACCGAAACGATCCACCAAACGCCCCGCCGGTACACCGCTGAACGCCGCCAACAGTGGCCCGATCGACAACACCAGGCCGACCTGAGTGCTGGAAAGGCTCAGTCCTCGGCTCAGGTAAAACGGCCCGACCACCAGCGTGGTCATCATGACCGTCGTCACCAGTAACGTCAGCGCCAGACTGCTGCTGATTCGTGTGTCGGTGAACAATGACAGGTGAATCAGCGGCGCCTTGCTCTTCATCTCGACAAGGACGAACAACCCCACGCCCAACAGACTGAGCAACAGCAACGACCGGGTGAACCCTTCAATCGTCATCGCCAGTGCATAGGCCGCCAGCGTCAACATCAGCACGGCGGTGCCCGGATAATCAAACGCAACAGGCGAGCGTACGGTTCGATCCTTCGGCAGATAGCGATACACCAGCCATGCATTGAGCAACCCCAACGGCACGTTGATCACAAAGATCGACTGCCAGCCGACATGCGCCATCAACAGCCCACCGAGCGACGGCCCGAGGGTGGTGCCAGTGGCCGACATCGTGGCCAGCAACCCCATCGCACTGCCGGCCCGGGATTTGGGCACCGCATCGGCCACCAGTGCCACCGTCAAAGCGAACATGATCGCCGCGCCCAAGCCTTGCAACGCTCGCGCACCGATCAGCCAGGCCAGGCTCGGCGCCAGTGCGCAAGCCAGTGAAGCGGCGGTAAAGATGCCGATGCCGATCAACAGCAAACGCCGCCGACCAAAGCCGTCACCCAGCCGCCCGACACTGACAATCAACGTGGTGATCGCCAGCAGATAGGCCAGCACGATCCATTGCACTTGTTGAAACGTCGCATCGAACGCCGCCGCCAGGGTAGGTAGCCCGGCGTTGGCGATGCTGGTGTCCAGCGATGGCATCAGCATCGACAGCGCCAGACTGGTCAACGCCCAGCGGGCTGAAGGGCTCAGGGGTTCTCGGTGCATGGGGGGCTCACAGGGCAAAGGTCATGGGACATAGCCTGAGCCTCGACAATACAAGGCGCAAGACGCATGCTTTGCACTTGATACCTGCATGGAACGCCATGTCATGACTGCGCCGGACCTGAACCTGTTGATCACCCTCGACGTATTGCTGAGCGAAGGCAGCGTGGCCCGCGCCGCCGAGCGTCTGCGCCTGAGCCCGTCAGCCATGAGCCGGGCGCTGGCCCGTCTGCGGGAAACCACCGGGGATCCGCTGCTGGTACGCGCCGGTCGCGGACTGGTGCCAACCCCGCGTGCGCTGGAGTTGCGCGACCGGGTCAGCTATCTGGTGCAGGAAGCCGAAGCGGTTTTGCGCCCTACAGAAGTGCTCGATCCCGGCCAACTGCGGCGCACCTTCACCCTGCGCAACACCGACGGTTTTGTCGAAACCTTCGCCGCCGCCCTGCTCGCCCGCATCGCCGAAGAGGCGCCCGGCGTACGCCTGCGTTTTGTGCAAAAGGCTGACAAGGACAGCACACTGCTGCGCGAAGGCCGGGTGGATCTGGAAACCGGTGTGGTCGATGACAGCACCGACCCGACACTGCACAGTCGCATCCTGTTCCGGGACCAGTGGATCGGTGTGGTGCGTGAGGGGCATCCGTTGAGCAGCGGCAAGGTCAGCGCCAAACGTTTCGCTGCGGGCCAGCACATTCTGGTGTCACGCCGCGGGCGCAGCAGCGGCCCGGTGGACGAGGCATTGCTCGCCTTCGGCCTGACGCGGGACATCGTCACCTCGTTCGGCGGCTTTTCTGCCGCGCTGACGCTGGTCCGTGAATCAGACCTGATCGCCACTGTCCCGGAACGTCACACCAGCAAACTGCGCACAGGCCTGCACAGCTTCGCCCTGCCATTACGGATGCCGGACATCAGCGTGTCCATGCTCTGGCATCCACGCATGGACGCCGATCCGGCGCATCGCTGGTTGCGCAATTGTGTGCGAGAGGTTTGCGCCTAGCGCGCCTCCCCGTCCTTGGGTTTGTAAAACAGGAATTTCCCGGTCTCGGCGGTCTTGGTGTACTTCTTGGCCCAACTCGGGTCGACGTTGTGGTCATGAAAGTACAGCGCGCCATGGGTGCGATCCGTGAGCTGGCGGTTCAGCGCCTTACCGGCGATCTCCTTGGCCAGCGCGTATTCGGCGTCTTCCTTGACCTGATCGGACTTGCCATCGCACCACCAGGAAAACTGGCAACTCTTGGTTTCCGAGCCCTGCTTGACCACCTCGCACACGGTGCCCGGAAAACCGTCGTGGCCGAGACGATTCATCACCACGTTGGCCACGGCTTCCATTTCCGCCGTGTCCTTGCCCTTGGCTTCCCAATAGATACTGCGCGCCAGACATGTGATCGGGTCGTCGAGCGGCGCGGTGCCGGCCGGGTCGACGGCTTGCACCTCTTTGGGGGTGATGGCTTCGGACTTCGGCGCCGGAGGCGCATCGGGTTTGTCGGCAGCCTTCTCTTCCAGTACCTCGGCTTTCGCTTCGGCCTTTTCCTTGATGGGCGCCTGATCGGTGGCCATTGCCGCGCCGCTCAGCAGGGTCAACACAAGACAACAGATCAGCCCGTGCAATTTCATGATCGATTCTTCCGGCAGCGCCCCTTGCGGGCAAAGTGTTACGTGGCTGAGACGCCCGGATTCCGGGGCCCTCGCAGAGGGTAGACGGTAGAGTCGGCGGCATCGTTCCGCAGAAAAAACCGCTCGGTGAAGAAAAAGACATTGCGCGAACCCGGGGCCTTTCGCGCATCATGGGCGCACTCAGCCCAAGGGAGATTTCCATGCGCTTCATGCCATCCGTTCTGCGACTCGCCGTGTTGTCCACGGGACTGGCGTTGGCCACCTCGGCCATGGCTACCGACGAGTCGCAACTGGTCGAGTCGATCAACAGCTACCGCAGCCAGCCGCAGCGTTGCGGCACGCAGGCGTCCAGTGAGCTGCCGCCGCTGTCGGCCGACCCGCGCCTGATTCTGCCGGCCAGTGGCGTCGTCGATCTGCAACAGGCGATGGCCAGCGCCAGCTACCCGATGGTCAATGTGCAGGCGATCACCCTCAACGGTCCTCGGGATGCGGCGTCGGCGATGAAGGCGATTCAGGAGAGTTTCTGCCAGGTGGTGCTGGATCCGCAGTTCGTCGATATCGGCGTCAGCCGCGCCGACCGTGACTGGCGCATCACGCTGGCCCGACCGCTGCTGTCGGCGCGCCTGGGCGATGGGCAAGCCGAAGGCCAGAAATTGCTGACACAACTCAACGCCGCCCGCAGCCAGCCACGCCAGTGCGGCGGCCAGGCCTTCTCGGCCGCCGCGCCGCTGGCGTGGAACGCCGTGCTCGGCGGTGTGGCGCAGGATCACAGCCGTCAGATGGCCAACAACAATTATTTCGACCACAAGGACCGCGACGGCCGCACCCCCGGCGACCGCGCCGAACTGGCCGGGTACAGCGGTCAGCAGGTCGGCGAGAACATCGCCGCCGGGCAGGATACCGTGCAGAAAGTCGTTGCCGGCTGGCTCGCCAGCCCCGGTCATTGCGCCAACCTGATGAATCCGCAGTACCGGGAGCTGGGCGCGGCCTATGCAGTCGATCCGAAGAGCAGCGCCGGCATTTACTGGACGGCGATGTTTGGCGGGGAATAAACCTTAAGGCACCCTCTCCATCAGGGGAGGATGCAAAATACAGGCAATAAAAAACCGGAGCCAGGCTCCGGTTTTTTTTGGTCAGTGGGTTCGCATCCCCGCTGCGTACATCGCCAGCTTCAGCAGACTCGCCACCACCGCCAGCGAGACCACACTGCCGGACCAGATCAGCAGCAACCAGCCCAGTCGTTTGTACCAGCGGCTTTTCACTTCACGCATTTCAATGGTAGCCATCGCCAATCCTCACTTTGCCGCGGAACACGTAGTAGTTCCAGAAGGTGTACATCAGGATCACCGGCAGGATGAACAGTGCGCCGATCAGGGCGAACAACTGGCTGGTGGCCGGTGATGCCGCCGCCCACAGGCTGACCGAGGGCGGGATGATGTTCGGCCAGATGCTCAGCGCCAGCCCGATGTAACCGAGGAACATCAGCACCAGAGTGAACACGAATGGCCAGTGGGTGTGCCGCTGACGCAGCGAACGCAACAGCCCGAACAGCGACAATGCCGCCAGCACCACCAGCCCGGCGAACACGGTCAGGTGCGCATGGTTGAACCAGCGAGTGGCCAGTTCCGGGTGCAGTTGCAGCGTCCACGCGCCGATCACCACCACCATCGCCAGCAACAGCCAGGCGAGCGGACGGCTGTAGTGACGCATCCGCGACTCGAGCATGCCTTCGGTCTTCACCAGCAGCCAGGTGCTGCCGAGCAACGCGTAAGCGACCACCAGACCGACGCCGCAGACCAGCGGGAACGGTGCCAGCCAGTCGAGACCGCCACCGGCAAACTGCCGATCCACCACCGGAATCCCGGCCACATACGCGCCGATCACCACGCCCTGGGAGAACGTCGCCAGCAGCGAACCGCCGATGAACGCCCAGTCCCACAGATAGCGTTTTTCCGCTGGCGCCTTGAAGCGAAACTCGAACGCCACACCGCGGAAAATCAAACCCGCCAGCATGAAGATCAGCGGCAGATACAGCGCCTCCAGAATCACCCCGTAAGCCAGCGGAAACGCGCCGTACAGCGCCGCACCGCCGAGCACCAGCCAAGTTTCGTTGCCGTCCCAAACGGGTGCGACGGTGTTCATCATCACGTCGCGTTCCTGCTCGTCGCTGATCAGCGGAAACAGGATCCCGAGGCCCAGATCGAAGCCGTCCATGATCACGTACATCATCACCCCGAAGGCGATGATCACGCCCCAGATCAACGAGAGATCGATACCTTGAATACCCATGACTCAACGCTCCTTTATCAGTGGATCCGGGTCGCGGATTCGAGGTTGTCGGTGACCGCCGAGAGAGGCCGGCGCGGGGTCTGTATCTGGGTGCCTTCAGGCGGGTGTTCGTGGTGCGGCTGCGGGCCCTTGCTCACCAGTTTCATCATGTAGCCGATGCCCACGGTGAACACCGAGCAGTAGATCACCACGAACAGCGCCAGCGAGGTGCTCATCTGCGCCACCGAGTGATGGGATGCGGCGTCATGGGTACGCATCAGGCCATACACCACCCACGGCTGACGCCCGACTTCAGTGGTGATCCAGCCGGCCAGCAGTGCGATCAGACCGCTCGGCCCCATCAGCAGCACCAGACGCTGGAAGCCGCGATGACGGTAGACCTTGCCATTGCGCCGCAACGCCAGGCCCAGCACACCGACGAGGATCATCAACATGCCGAGTCCAGCCATTACACGGAAGCTCCAGAAGATCACGGTCGAGTTCGGCCGGTCTTCTTTCGGGAAGCTCTTGAGCGCCGGTATCTGCTTGTCGAGACTGTGGGTGAGGATCAGGCTGCCGAGGTACGGAATCTCGATCGCGTATTTGGTCTTCTCCGCCTGCATGTCCGGGATGCCGAACAGCACCAGCGGGGTCGGTCCGTTGTCAGCGTTTTCCCAGTGACCTTCGATGGCGGCAATTTTCGCCGGTTGATGTTCCAGGGTGTTCAAGCCATGGGCGTCACCGACCACTGCTTGAATCGGCGCCACGATCAGCGCCATCCACAGCGCCATGGAAAACATCTTGCGCACCGGCTTGGTGTCGTTGCCACGCAGCAAATGCCAGGCCGCCGAAGCGCCGACAAAAAACGCCGTGGCAACGAATGCGGCAATCGCCATGTGCGCCAGACGGAACGGGAACGACGGGTTGAACACGATGGCCAGCCAGTCCAGCGGCATTACCCGACCGTCGACGATTTCGAAGCCTTGCGGAGTCTGCATCCAGCTGTTGGACGCGAGAATCCAGAAGGTCGATATCAGCGTGCCGATGGCGACCATCACCGTGGCAAAGAAGTGCAAGCCACGGCCCACGCGGTTCCAGCCGAACAGCATCACCCCGAGGAACCCGGCCTCGAGGAAGAACGCGGTCAGCACTTCATAGGTCAGCAACGGCCCCGTGACGCTGCCGGCGAAGTCGGAAAACCCGCTCCAGTTGGTGCCGAACTGGTACGCCATGACCAGACCCGACACCACGCCCATGCCGAAGTTGACGGCGAAGATCTTCGACCAGAAGTGGTAGAGATCGCGGTAAGTGTCGTTACCGGTTTTCAGCCACAGGCCTTCGAGCACCGCCAGGAAACTCGCCAGGCCAATGGTGATCGCCGGGAAAATGATGTGGAACGAAACCGTGAACGCGAATTGAATTCGCGCCAGGTCCAGTGCCTCCAGGTTGAACATGATGATGTCCTCATCAAGGCTGAAAAGCGGCAGCACACGGCCGGGCCACCGCCAGGCGCGAACGCCTGCAGCCAGTCAAATTGCAAAAGGGTTGGATCGCGTGGGTCGGTCAGGCCACCGACGACGGGATCAGGTTGCTCGCCTCGGCCGCTTCGAGGCGGATCGCCACGAATTTGGAGGTTGGCGTGTAGGTGCGGTCGCCGTAGCTTTCCAGCGGCACCAGCGGATTGGTTTCCGGGTAGTACGCAGCGGCTTGCCCCGCTGGAATGTCGTAGGCGATCAGGGTGAAACCGCTGACCCGACGCTCGCGCTCGTCGCCCCACAGCGCCACCAGATCGACCTTCTGCCCCGGTTCGAAACCGAGCCGGCGGATATCCTGCTCGTTGGCGAACACCACGTCGCGCATGCCGTAAACCCCGCGATAACGGTCGTCGAGGCCGTACAGCGTGGTGTTGTACTGATCGTGAGAACGCATGGTTTGCAGGATCAGATGCGGTTTGACCGGCAGGTTGCGCACGCCTTCGCTGATCAGATGCTCCGGCAGCACGCACGGGGTGAACTGGGCTTTACCGGATTCAGTGTTCCAGACACGGTCGGAGGCGTCGTTGCCGAGGTGGAACCCACCCGGGATCAGCAGCTTCTCGTTGAAATTCTCGAAGCCCGGAATCACGTCGGCGATCAGGTTGCGGATGCGCCCGTAATCGCCCACCGCCCATTCCCAGTCGATCGGGTGTTTGCCCAGGGTCGCGGCGGCGATCCCGGCAATGATCGCCGGCTCGGATTTCAGATGCGCCGACTTCGGCTTCAACTGACCGAACGACAAGTGCACCATGCTGAAGGTGTCTTCCACGGTCACGCCTTGCGGACCTTCGGCCTGCACGTCGATGTCGGTACGGCCCAGGCACGGCAGGATCAGCGCGTCACGCCCGGTCACCAGATGGCTGCGGTTGAGCTTGGTCGAGATGTGCACGGTCAGGTCGAGTTTGCGCATCGCCTCATGGGTGCGCGGGGTGTCCGGCGTGGCCTGGGCGAAGTTGCCGCCCAGACCGATAAACACCTTGGCTTCGCCACGCTCCATGGCACCAATCGCCATGACCGTGTTGTGGCCGTGCATGCGCGGCACCTTGAAGTTGAAGCGCTTTTCCAGGGCGTCCATCAGCTCTTTCGGCGCCAGTTCGTTGATGCCCATCGTGCGGTCGCCCTGCACGTTGCTGTGGCCACGCACCGGTGACAGCCCGGCACCCGGACGGCCAACGTTGCCGCGCAGCAGTTGCAGATTGATGACTTCCTGCAGGGTCGGCACCGAGTGCACGTGCTGGGTCAGGCCCATGGCCCAGCACATGATCACGCTCTTGGCGCGGGCATACATGCGCGCTGCCAGTTCGATGTCATGCAGCGGCACGCCGGACTGTTCGACGATGTGCTCCCAGCTCGTGGCATCGACTTCGGCCAGATAGCTGTCGAGACCCGACGTGTGCTCGGCAATGAACGCGTGATCGAACACCGGCTCGCCGCCAGTGGCCTGGGCTTCACGTTCCCATTGCAGCAGGAACTTGACCATGCCGCGGATCATCGCCATGTCGCCGCCCAAGGCTGGACGGAAGTACGCGGTGTTGGTCGCTTCCCAGCCGTTGCTGAGCATTTCGATCGGGTTTTGCGGGTTCTGGAAACGCTCCAGCCCACGCTCCTTGAGCGGGTTGATGCACACCACCTGCGCGCCGCGCTTCACCGCTTCCCGCAGCGGTTCGAGCATGCGCGGGTGGTTGGTGCCGGGGTTCTGGCCGATGACGAAAATCGCGTCGGCGTGGTGCAGGTCTTCATAGACCACGGTGCCTTTACCGACACCCAGGGTCTCGCCCATGCTCACCGCACTGGCTTCGTGGCACATGTTCGAGCAGTCCGGGAAGTTGTTGGTGCCGTAGGCGCGGACGAACAACTGATAGAGAAACGCCGCTTCGTTGCTGGCACGACCCGAGGTGTAGAACTCGGCCTCGTGAGGCGATTTCAGGCCTTTGAGGTGCTTGGCGATCAGCGCGAACGCTTCGTCCCAGGTGGTTTCGACATAGCGGTCGACCCGGGCGTCGTAACGCATCGGATGGGTGATCCGGCCCTGATATTCGAGCCAGTAATCGCTTTGCTCGGCCAGCGTCGATACCGTGTACTTGTTGAAGAACGCCGGATCGACCAGGCGGCCAGTGGCTTCCCAGTTCACCGCTTTGGCGCCGTTCTCGCAGAACTTCAGCATGCTCGCGCCGGGTGCTTCACCCCAGGCGCAACCGGGGCAGTCGAAGCCGCCGTTCTGGTTGGTCTTGAGCATGGCGCGGATGTTTTTCAGGGCGTTTTCACTGCCCAGCCAGTTCTTGGTGAGGCTGATCACAGCGCCCCAACCCGCAGCGGCGCCCTTGTAGGGTTTGTAACGGTCGACTTGTGACATGGGACTTCTCCATGACGATGCACACAGGCAAAAACCTGATCGGATTTAAACAGCGACGACTGACTTTCAAGTTAAAAAGCGGTCGTTTCGTTTGACGGAGCCAAGGATATGAACCACCGCAAAAACTTGTCTAATCGCTATTAATGACTGCGTTATCGAAATCATCTATCACGGCGTTAAACCCTTTAAATACGGGCACTTGCAAAACTAAGAAGCGCAAAAACCGGAATAATTATTTCATCATCGACAGCATCAATCGGCCGGTCATTAAGAGTGATTGGACGCAGTTCGAAGTTGCTCATAACCTGCGCCGACCCAATCCCTTCAATAGCGGATTTCACCCAAGCGAGGCTGTCATGTCAGAGCGCGTCTTGATCGATGGTTACAACCGCCGCGTCGACTACCTGCGTATGTCGGTCACCGACCGCTGCGACTTTCGCTGCGTGTATTGCATGGCTGAAGACATGCAGTTTCTGCCACGCCAACGGGTACTGACGCTGGAGGAGATCTATCAACTGGCGCAGAGCTTCGTTGCGCTGGGCACCCGCAAGATCCGCCTGACCGGGGGCGAGCCGTTGATTCGTCCCGGTGTCGTCGGGTTGTGCAAGCAGATTGCTGCCCTGCCCGGCCTGCGCGAGTTGTGCCTGACCACCAACGGCTCGCAGCTCGGCAAACTCGCCAGCCCGTTGTTCGATGCTGGGGTCAAGCGCCTCAACGTCAGCCTCGACAGCCTTGACCCTGTGCTTTTCAAACAAATGACCCGCACCGGCGACCTGGCACAAGTGATCAACGGCATCGATGCCGCCCGCGAGGCCGGATTTACCCGCACTAAACTCAACTGCGTGGTGATGCAGGGCCGCAATGATCACGAGATCAACGACCTGGTGCAGTTCGCCATCGAGCGGGATCTGGACATTTCCTTTATCGAGGAAATGCCGCTGGGCATCATCAGCGAACACAGTCGCGCCGAGTCGTTCTTTTCCAGCACCCAGGTGCGCGAAAAGATCGCCGAACGCTACACCCTGATCGATTCCGCCGAGTCGACCCAGGGCCCGTCGCGCTACTGGCGGCTGGCAGAAGCGCCGCACATTCGGCTGGGGTTCATTTCGCCCCACAGCCACAACTTCTGCGGCACCTGCAACCGGGTGCGGCTGACGGTCGAGGGGCGTTTGCTACTGTGTCTGGGGAACGAGCATTCGGTGGATTTGAAAGCGGTGCTGCGCGCCCATCCGGGTCAGCCGGAGCGGCTGGAGAAAGCGATCATCGAAGCGATGAAGCTCAAGCCTTACCGGCACAACTTTGAAGTGAACGACGACGTGCAAGTGGTGCGTTTCATGAACATGACCGGCGGCTGAACCGCCACGTTTTCAAGGCAAAAAAAGCATGATCATCCGGCCCAAGATCAATCAGTTCGCCGTCCTGTTTACCCTCAAGGGGTCGATTGCCAAGCGCATCGCCCTGCGCACCCTGATGGTCACGCTGCTGGCGTCGGCCATCGTGCTGGTGGAAATGCTCCATCCGAGCAACTTCACCAAGGTCAACGCCACGCCGTTCACCTTGCTCGGTCTGTCACTGTCGATCTTCATGAATTTTCGCAACAACGCCTGCTACGACCGCTGGTACGAAGCGCGCAAGGCCTGGGGCGAAGTGATCGTGCATGTGCGTTCGGTGATCCGCGAAACCCACGTCATCCGCGAGTCGGCGCAGCGTCGGCTGTTGCTGCTCAACCTCTGCGGCTTTGCCCATGCCCTGAACGCGCGGTTGCGCCGGGAAAACGAAGCCGCCGCCAGCGCCGAATGGATCACGCCACAACACGATGCACTGGTGCCGGACTACAGCGGGCGCATTTTGCAAACCGTCGGCCAGCAATGTTCCGATCTGCATGAGGCAGGCGATCTCAGTGAATGGCGCTACATGCTGCTGGCCAATCACCTGACCAGCCTGACCCAGGCGCAAGCCGTGTGCGAGCGGATCAAGAACACGCCGCTGCCCTTCCCTTACACCTTGCTGCTGCACCGCACGATTTACCTGTTCTGCATCCTGCTGCCGTTCGCCATGGCCGAACCGCTGGGCTGGCTGACGCCGCTGTTCACGGCGATTGTCAGCTACACCTTTTTCGGTCTGGATGCGATTGCCGATGAACTGGAAGACCCGTTCGGCCGGGATGAAAACGACCTGCCAACCGATGCGCTGGTGCGGGGTATCGAGCGGGATATTCTGTCGGAGCTGGGTACCGAGCCTTTGCCACCGGCGCTGAAGCCCGTGGACTACGTGCTGAGTTGATCCGACGCCTCCCCCTTCGCGGGAGGAAATTCAATCAATCCAGATGCGCCCAGGTCATGCGAAATGACGCCCCGCCCCACGGTGAATCGCCAACCTCGACCCGACCGCCATGGGACTGCGACACCCGTCGCACCAATGCCAGCCCGAGGCCAAAACCGCCCGTGCGGCGGTCGCGGCTGGCGTCCAGGCGCGAGAACGGTTCGAAAATCTTCTCCCGACCTGCCAGCGGTACACCCGGCCCGTCGTCATTGACCTGCACTTCGTATTGATCGCCGATGCGCACCAGCGACACCTCGACCCGCTGCTCGGCATAACGAATGGCATTGCGCAGCAGATTGATCACCGCCCGCGCCATGAAACGCGGCTCGATCCGCACTTCTTCGACCCGGCATTCGCCGATCAGCAATTGCACCCCGGCGGCCTCGGCTTCCAGGGCGACGCTGCCCACCACACTGTCGAGCCAGTTGGCGGCCTGAATGTTTTCGCGGGTGATGACCGTCGCGCCGCGTTCGAGGCTGGCGTAGGTCAGCAGTTCGGAGACCATTTCTTCCAGTTCGCCAAGGTCGGCGTACATGTCGGCGATCAGTTCGCGGTTCTGGCTGGCGTCCGGTTGTTGCTTGAGCTGGTCGAGTTCGAACGACAGCCGGGCAATCGGCGTGCGCAGTTCATGGGACACGGCATTGGTCAGTTCGCGCTGATTGGCGATCAGACCTTCGATGCGCGCCGCCATCAGGTTGAAGTGTTCGGCCAGATCGCGAATGTTCGAGCGTTTGGAGAGCTGGATGCGCGACGAGAGGTCGTTGTCGCCAAAACGCTCGGCGGCCAGCCGCAGCTTTTCGAGATCACGCCAGTGCGGGCGCACCCAGAAGTACAGGACGATGCCGAGCAGCACCGCCAGCATCAGATAGGCCGCTGCGATGTAGAACGGCATCAGGCTCGGCTCGGGCGGCAATTTGATGCTGAGCACCTGCGAACCGCCGTCGATGTTGCTGATGAACTGGGTGTAGTTGTCGCGAATCACCAACAGGTTCTGCGCCAGTTCAGCCTTTTCCTCGGGCGTCAGGGCCAGTTGATCGGACTCGATCAGGTTCAACGTCAACCCGTAATGCGGACGCAACGCCTCCAGTTGCGCCTCGCGCGCCGCACCTTGCTGGTCGCGCATGTGCTCGATCAGCGACCAGGCCTGGCCCCGCACCGCCTCGCGGTTGTAGGCCTGCATCTGGTTGTCGAGCAACGCGTTGAAGGTGTGTTCGACGGTTTGCAGCGCCGCCACCAGCCCGACTGTCATCACCAGAAACAGTCCCAGAAATAACCGCAGCATCTACAGCTCCCACGCGAACGGATTGAACAGATAGCCCTTGCCCCACACGGTCTTGATGCACACCGGTTCGCGGGGATTGTCCTTGAGTTTGTTGCGCAGCTTGCTGATGTACACATCGACGCTGCGATTGAGGCCATCGAAAGCGATGCCTCGCATGCGATTGAGAATGTCATCGCGCGACAGGATATTGCCGGCGGCACTGGCCAGCAGCCACAGCAGTTCGAATTCCATGGTGGTCAGCTCGATCAACTCGCCCGCCAGACGCACTTCGCGGCAACTGCGATCGATGATCAGATTGCCGAACTCCAGCGAGCTGACCACGCCGCTGTCCGGCACTTGCCGACGTTGTAGGGCACGCAGGCGTGCCAGCAGGACCGGCGGCTTGATCGGTTTGATCACGTAGTCGTCGGCCCCGGACTCCAGGCCCAGAATGTGGTCGAGGTCATCTTCCTTGGCGGTCAGGATGACAATCGGCGTGTCCGACACGCTGCGGATTTCCCGGCACACGTGCAGGCCACTCTGCCCCGGCAGCATCAGGTCGAGCACCACCACTTTGGGCTTGAATTCGAGAAACGCGGCCACGGCCAGATCGCCGCGATGCACCGTCCGC
The DNA here is from genome assembly GCF_058808055.1 of Pseudomonas sp. GW821-FHT11G12. NCBI lineage: Bacteria > Pseudomonadati > Pseudomonadota > Gammaproteobacteria > Pseudomonadales > Pseudomonadaceae > Pseudomonas > Pseudomonas sp. GW821-FHT11G12. Next base: position 570,473 of record NZ_JBXARH010000001.1, on the reverse strand, counting down.
ACCTCATAACCGTGTTGTTCGAGAAAGTGAGCGATCAACGCAGCCAGGCGCTCATCGTCTTCCACCAGCAGGACTCTGCCAAAACCCAGGTTATCCATAACAACCGTCGCCAACCCTCAGTGAAGTGGGCGCCATTATGGAGGCATTCGCGGGCGAGACGTTTATCGCAGGCAGCAAAAACCGGCCACTTGGGCCGGTTTTCGTTGATGTTTCATACTCTTAAGAGTTTTTAACAATTCATGCCGCGACGGGCACACCGCTGTGGAAACGGAATTCCTCGTCCGGCGATTCGATCAGGTCCTGCTCGGCGGCGCGGACTTTCTCGATCACCTGGGCAATGTCCTTGGCGTCACCGTACTGGTAGGCCAGTTTCAGATAACCCTGGAAATGCCGAGCCTCGCTTTTCAGCAGGCCGAAGTAGAACTTGCCGAGTTCTTCGTCCAGATGCGGCACCAGTGCTTCGAACCGCTCGCAACTGCGCGCTTCGATGAAGGCGCCGACCACCAGGGTGTCGACCAGTTTCACCGGCTCGTGGCTGCGCACCACTTTGCGCAGGCTCGAAGCATAACGGCCGGCGTGCAGCTGGCGCAGTTCGATCTTGCGCCGTTTCATGATGCGCATGACCTGTTCGTGGTGAACCAGTTCTTCCCGGGCCAGACGCGACATCATGTTGATCAGATCGACGTGGGAATGGTACTTGGCAATCAGGCTCAACGCGGTGCTGGCGGCCTTGAACTCGCAGTTCTTGTGGTCGATCAGCAGGGTTTCCTGATCGGCCAGCGCGGCCTGGACCCAAGCGTCAGGCGTGCGGCAACCAAGGAATTCGTGGATTTCGGGAAGGATCATGGGGCTCACGGTCAAAAGGTGTTCGAGCGAAGGGCGCCGATTATACCGGCCTGCCCGCAGACCACCAGCCGCCCGCGTTGATATGCATCAAGTCGCAGACGGATGAGCAGCAACTATAGTTGTGCAACGCCGTGCCTTTTCATTGCTGGAGACTCACTCATGCAAGCCATTCGCAGCATTCTGGTGGTCATCGAATCCGAACACGCGGAAAGCCTGGCGCTCAAGCGCGCCAAGCTGATCGCCGGGGTGACCCAGGCCCATCTGCACCTGCTGGTCTGCGACAAGAAGCACGATCACGCCGGCATGCTCAGCGTGCTCAAGGCCGCGCTGCTGGCGGACGGTTATAGCGTCACCACCGAACAGGCGTGGAACGAGAGCCTGCACGAAACCATCATCGATGTGCAGCAAGCCGAAGGCTGCGGGTTGGTGATCAAACAGCATTTCCCCGACAGCTCGCTGAAAAAGGCCCTGCTGACCCCGGCGGACTGGAAACTGCTGCGCCACTGCCCGACCCCGGTGCTGCTGGTGAAGACCTCGGCCTCCTGGAAAGACCGAGTGATTCTGGTGGCGGTCGATGTGGGCAATGCCGATGGCGAGCACCGCCACCTGCACACCACCCTCATCGATCACGGCTATGACATCGCGAGCCTGGCCAAGGGGCATCTGCACGTCATTACCGCCCATCCGTCACCGATGCTGTCGGCGGCGGACCCGACTTTCCAGCTCAAGGAAACCATCGAGGCGCGCTATCGCGAGCAATGCCGGGCGTTCCAGGCTGAATTCGATGTCGACGACGAGCATTTGCATGTCGAGGAAGGCCCGGCGGATGTGCTGATTCCGTTCATGGCGCACAAGCTGCAGGCGGCCGTGACCGTGATTGGCACCGTGGCGCGTACCGGATTGTCAGGGGCGCTGATCGGCAATACCGCCGAAGTGGTGCTGGATGCGCTGGAAAGTGATGTGCTGGTGCTCAAGCCGCAGGAGGTTGAAGACCATCTGGTGGAGTTGGCGGTGAAACACTAAGCATTGTTGTCATCCTGTGGCGAGCGTGTTCGCCACAGGTAATGCTCACTCGCCCAGCGCATCCTTCAGAAAACCGGGCGCGATGTAGCGCTGATAGTGCGCTTCCGACAGCAGGAAAAATTCCCGATCAATGGCATCGCGCAGTTCCGGCAGGTTCCAGTCGCGAAACTCCGGCAGCAGCACCATCCCGTAGGCTTCCAGATTAATGATCACCCGCGCGCCCCGGGCGATCAGCTGATAGGCCCAGCAATATTCCGATTGGTGCGGCACGAAGCGGATCTTGCGCTGTTCCAGTTGCAGGCGCAGCCGCGCCGGGTCGAAGACCTCGACCTTGCTGGCCATCACTTGTGACAGCAATTGCTCAAGACGCAGCCACACCGCGCGTTTTTCTTCCTCGTTGTAACCGTTCCAGTGAATCACTTCGTGGTGGAAACGCTTGCAGCCACGGCACACCAGATCACCGTAAACAGTGGAGCAGAGGCCGACGCAGGGGGTCTTGATGGTCTGATTGGGCATAGAATGGGCAAAACACTTGAAACGCGGAACAGGTCGGCATGTTAGCCCTTTGTCCGGCATTCATCACCCCTCAAACGTCAGGGACAAGTGCTGGATCAAGGTTTGCCCCACCCGCGCACAACGCAACCAAAGTCCAATAGAGCGCGACTTACCTTTAAATTTTTTTTGCCGTAGAATCAGCCAGCCTTTTTAGGCGCCAATGTCCGTTAGAAGCTGTTTTCAAAGCGTCACGAGCACAGTCGTTCCTTCAGAGCGGTGTTGGCGTAAGGTTTTTCCAGCGGGGAAAAGCCATACGCCAACCCTCATCAGCTCCCCGTTCTGCAGGCGTAAAACTTTGAAAGCAGCTTCTGTAAGGAATTGCCGGTAATTCTGGCCGAACGACCCACAACGTCGTGAGGAGCATGAGTACGGCAATTTCGGGATGAGCGTCCCGGACACCCATTTGGGACCACTGATGAGGGTAATAACTGTGCTTGAAGCCTACCGCAAACATATCGAAGAGCGTGCAGCCCTGGGTATCGTTCCCCAGCCGCTTAACGCCGAACAAACTGCAGGCCTGGTCGAGCTGCTGAAGAATCCTCCGGCTGGCGAAGAAGCTTTCCTCGTTGACCTGATCACCAATCGCGTTCCACCAGGAGTGGACGAAGCCGCCTACGTCAAGGCCGGTTTCCTCTCCGCACTGGCCAAGGGCGAAGTCTCCTCCCCTCTGCTGGACAAGAAGCGCGCTGTAGAACTGCTCGGCACCATGCAGGGCGGCTACAACATCGTGACCCTGGTAGACCTGCTGGACAACGCCGAGCTGGCGCCAGTGGCTGCCGAAGAACTCAAGCACACCCTGCTGATGTTCGATGCCTTCCACGACGTGGCTGAAAAAGCCAAGAACGGCAACGTTCACGCCAAGGCCGTGCTGCAATCCTGGGCTGACGGCGAGTGGTTCAAGAAGCGCCCTGTGCTGGCCGACAAGATCAGCCTGCGCGTCTTCAAGGTCACCGGCGAAACCAACACCGACGACCTGTCCCCTGCTCCAGACGCCTGGTCGCGTCCAGACATCCCGCTGCACGCCCTGGCCATGCTGAAAATGGCCCGTGACGGCATCGTTCCGGACGAGCAAGGCAAGACCGGCCCGATGAAGCAGATCGAAACCATGCGCGGCGAAGGCTTCCCGATCGCCTACGTCGGTGACGTGGTCGGTACCGGTTCCTCGCGTAAATCCGCGACCAACTCGGTCCTGTGGTTCTTCGGCGACGACATCCCTTACGTGCCGAACAAGCGCGGCGGCGGTTTCTGCTTCGGCAGCAAAATCGCTCCGATCTTCTACAACACCATGGAAGATGCCGGCGCACTGCCAATCGAGTTCGACGTATCGAACATGAACATGGGCGACGTAATCGACCTGTACCCGCACGCTGGCAAAGTCTGCAAGCATGGTACCGACGAAGTCATCACCACCTTCGAAATGAAGACCCCGGTTCTGCTGGACGAAGTCCGCGCCGGCGGCCGTATCCCGCTGATCATCGGCCGTGGCCTGACCGAGAAGGCTCGCGCTGAACTGGGTCTGCCTGCGTTCGACCTGTTCAAGAAGCCGGAAGCTCCTGCTGAAAGCACCAAGGGCTTCACCCTGGCGCAGAAAATGGTCGGCAAGGCTTGCGGTCTGGCAGAAGGCAAAGGCGTTCGTCCTGGCACCTACTGCGAACCGAAGATGACCACCGTAGGTTCTCAGGACACCACCGGTCCAATGACCCGTGACGAACTGAAAGACCTGGCGTGCCTGGGCTTCTCCGCTGATCTGGTGATGCAGTCCTTCTGCCACACCGCGGCTTATCCAAAGCCAATCGACGTGACCACCCACCACACCCTGCCTGACTTCATCATGACCCGCGGCGGCGTTTCCCTGCGTCCGGGCGACGGCATCATCCACTCGTGGCTGAACCGTATGCTGCTGCCAGACACCGTGGGTACCGGTGGTGACTCGCACACCCGTTTCCCGATGGGCATCTCGTTCCCGGCCGGTTCCGGTCTGGTCGCGTTCGCCGCTGCCACCGGCGTCATGCCGCTGGACATGCCGGAATCGATCCTGGTGCGCTTCAAAGGCAAAATGAAACCTGGCATCACCCTGCGTGACCTGGTTCATGCCATTCCTTACTTCGCTATCCAGAACGGCCTGCTGACCGTCGAGAAGAAAGGCAAGAAAAACGCCTTCTCCGGCCGCATCCTGGAAATCGAAGGCCTGGAAGGTCTGACCCTGGAACAGGCTTTCGAACTGTCCGACGCCTCGGCCGAACGTTCGGCTGCCGGTTGCACCATCAAGCTGTCGAAAGAGTCGATCACCGAGTACCTGAACTCCAACATCACCCTGCTGCGCTGGATGATCGGCGAAGGCTACGGCGATGCGCGTACTCTGGAACGTCGTGCTCAAGCGATGGAAGCCTGGGTTGCCAACCCTGAGCTGATGGAAGCCGATGCCGACGCCGAATACGCCGAAATCATCGAAATCGATCTGGCCGACATCAGCGAGCCTGTACTGTGCGCGCCGAACGACCCGGACGACGCCCGTCTGCTGTCCAGCGTTGCTGGCGAGAAGATCGACGAAGTGTTCATCGGTTCGTGCATGACCAACATCGGTCACTTCCGCGCTGCCGGTAAACTGCTGGATCAGGTCAAGGGTCAGCTGCCAACCCGTCTGTGGCTGTCGCCGCCGACCAAGATGGACGCTCACCAACTGACCGAAGAAGGCTACTACGGCATCTACGGCAAGGCCGGCGCACGCATGGAAATGCCAGGCTGCTCGCTGTGCATGGGTAACCAGGCACGCGTTGAGCCGAACAGCACCGTGGTGTCGACGTCGACCCGTAACTTCCCGAACCGTCTGGGCGACGGCGCGAACGTCTACCTGGCTTCGGCTGAGCTGGCGTCCGTTGCTTCGATCCTGGGTCGCCTGCCGACCGTCGAGGAGTACATGGAATACGCTGGCAAGATCGACAGCATGGCGGCCGACGTTTACCGCTACCTGTCCTTCGACCAGATTGCCGAGTTCCGTGAAGCTGCTGCGAACGCCAACATTCCGGTCGTTCAAGCCTAACGCTGCAACGCAATGAAAAACGCCGCCCATCGCAAGATGTGCGGCGTTTTTTTATACCTCCGGAAACTCATGCATTGAGCTTGAGTGCCTGCTGTACCGCCTCGTCCACACTCAAACCGCTCAGCAACACCTGCTCGCGTTCCAGTTCTGGCAATTGCGCCAGCACGGTCTGCGCCTCATGCTTGAGGCGCGCCAGAATCAACAGCTTGTCTTCGGCCCGCACCTGCAGGAAAAACGCTTCCAGCGCTTCGATGCTGGTGCCGTCCAGGTCCGGCGATTCTTCCAGACTCAGGATGATCGTGTGCACCGCTGCCGGCGCATGACGGGCCAAGCGCAGCGCGCCGCCGAGAATGCGCTCCACATTGGCGAAAAACAGCGCCTCACTTGGCCGCACAATCAGCACGCCGGGGATTTCCCGGGCATCCGGATGGCGCTGCACGTCGACATAGTCGTGACCACCGCCCATTTGCCCCAGCACCTGGATATCCGCCGATGACATCTGTTTCAGCATCAGCACCACGCTGATCGCCACCGCCAATAGCAAACCGTCGAGCACGCCCAGTACCAACACCGCCGCCACCGCGCAGATCACCAACAAGCGATCGCGGCGCCAGATGAAGTAGCGGCCCAGCGGTTGCAGGCTCAACGCCCGTCCCAAGGCATGAATCACGATGGCGGCCAGCACCGGTTCCGGGGTCAGGGCGATGTACGGTAGCACCGTCAGCACGATCAGCAGCACCACTGCCGCCGCGACAATACCGGCCAATCGCGACGTGGCGCCTGCCGCTTCATTGGCCGATGTTGCCGAATACCCCGCTCCGGCCGGCATGCCATGAAACAGCCCCGACAACAGATTGGACGCGCCTAGAGCCAACAGATCGCGGTTCGAAGAGACCTTGTCGCCGTGCTTCAGGGCAAACGAGCTGATCGAGCCATAGGACTCGGCATACAGAATCATCACCATGGCAAACGCCAGTTCCCCGAGACGCAGCCAGTCGGCAAACGGCATGTTCGGCAGGCGTGGCACCTCCAGCGCCAGGTCGATGACCCCGATCAGTTTCACCCCGTGGGCCGGCAGGTTCAGCCATTGACTGGCGGCAATGCCCAACGCCACCACGATCAAACCGCCCGGCACCCGGCGAAAACGCGCACAGACCATCAATAACAGCAACGCCACCAGCGCAACCCCGGCACCCGCCAGGTTCCATTGCGGCCACTGCTCCAACAACTGCGGCAGGAAGCGAATCAGGTTGCCGTCCGTCAGGTGAACATCGACGACGCTCGCCACCTGTTTGAGGATGATCGTTACCGCCAGCCCCAGGGCGAACCCGCGCAACACCGGTTTGGCGATGAAAGAAGTCACGCTGCCGAGCTTGAACAGTCCCGCCAGCAGAAACAGCACGCCGGTCATCAACACCAGACCGACCGCCAGGCTCAGGCGCAATGCCGGGTCGCCGCCGGCCAGCGAAGCCGTCGCCGCTGCCAGCACCGCTGCCGAGGATGAAGTGGCCGAAACCACGGCAAACCGACTGGTGCCCATCAGCGCGTAACACAACAACCCGGCAAACAACGCGATCACCCCGGCCTGGGGTGGCAGCGCGGCAATGCTGGAGTAGGCCACCGCCTCGGGCAGCAACAGGCCGGCAATCGACAACCCGGCCAGCAGATCCTGACTGCGACTTTGTACTTCGGGTCGGGAAGCAGCGCTCAGGGGTTCAGTTGACAATCGGACCCACCCACCCCGGCAGATACCGAGCCTCCTGGCTGCGCGCCAGGTTCATGGCCTTGGTCTGTAATTTCGGACTCAGATCGTTGATCTGGTCGCTGGCGATGCGGCTGCGAAAGAAGTCCGCCCAGAGGAATTCGCTGTAGGGCGTGGCGTCCTTGGCGTAGCCACCGGCCCGGCGCAAGCGTCCGGCAAGGCTGCGATAAGGATCGTCCTGCAGATCGACTATGGATTTGGGAATCGCTTCGAAGGAGCGCCTGGCACCGCGACCATCATAGGGATGCGCCCACTGGTTGAAGTTCATCACGCTCCAGAACGTCACCGGGTCGACAAAGGAAAGGTCCTTGAGCACCAGCAATGAAGCCTTCTTGACCTCTTCCTCAATCAGCGCAAGACCGAAGTGGTGGTGATCGACGATGTAATAGACGCCTTCAGGCCCAAGCACACTGGGAAACCAGTGATTATCCAGCGCTGCCGCCCGCTCCTTGCGTTTGAGTTTCTTCCATTCCTGACGCTTGTCGGCGACTTCGGCGAGGCCGACCGTGAGCTGGGTGGGATGGAGTTTTTCCAGTTTGGCGCTGATCAGTTGCGGTCGGGCACGGGGCATGAGGCATCTCCGGGAAAAGTGCCTTTCAAGCGTAGCCGTTTATGCCGTGGGATGTGTGCCCTGGATCAGGCACCGGAAGGTCTTGCAAAAACGGGGGCGAATCGCTCGCCCCCGCTTAGTGCTGCTGGTCTGGAATCAGGCCGTCAGCGAGTAGATCAACGCCGAAATCGCCACCAGGCCGACGGCGGTGACAAACACGTTCGACGCCTGGCCACGATAGCGGGCCATTGCCGGCACTTTGCGGATCGCATACATCGGCATCAGGAACAGGATCGCAGCGATGACCGGGCCACCGATGGTCTCGATCATGCCGAGGATGCTCGGGTTCAGGGTCGCCACGATCCAGCACACCACCAGCATGAACGCCGCAACGATGCGATCCAGCGCCTTGGCGCCCGGACGCTTGCCGCTTTTGACGATCAGGCCTTTCAGACCTTCGCTGGCACCGATGTAGTGACCGAGGAACGACTTGGAGATGGCCACGAACGCAATCAACGGCGCTGCGAAAGCGATGGTCGGGTTGCTGAAGTGGTTGGCCAGGTACGACAGGATCGACAGGTTCTGCGCCTTGGCTTCAGCCAGTTGCTCTGGCGACAGGGTCAGCACGCAGCTGAAGACGAAGAACAGCACCATCACCACCATCAGCAGGTGGGCGCGGGACAGGATCTGCGAGCTGCGCTCGTCGGCGTGAACGCCGTAACGACGCTTCTGGTCCACCGCAAACGCCGAGATGATCGGCGAGTGGTTGAACGAGAACACCATCACCGGAATCGCCAGCCACAGCGTGTGCAGCAGCGCCGACGGCGCCGGCACCTGCGAAGCGGTGGACAGGATGCCGCCGTTCCAGTGCGGAATCAGGTACACGGCGAGGAACAGCAGCGCAACGATGAACGGATACACCATCAGGCTCATCGCCTTGACGATCACTTGCTCGCCGCAGCGAACAACAGCCAGCAGGCCGAGGATCAGCACGAACGACAGCAGCGCGCGCGGTGGCGGCGTGATGTGCAGTTGGTGTTCGAGGAAGCTGGCGACCGTGTTGGTCAGGCCGACGCTGTAGATCAGCAGGATCGGGAAGATCGCGAAGAAGTACAGCAACGTGATCAGCGCACCGGCCTTGATGCCGAAATGCTGCTCCACCACCTCAGTGATGTCGGCGCCTTCGCGACCGGAAAGCACGAAGCGGGTCAGGCCGCGGTGTGCAAAGAAGGTCATGGGGAATGCCAGCAGCGCGAGAATCACCAGCGGCCAGAAGCCACCCAGACCTGCGTTGATCGGCAAAAACAGGGTACCGGCGCCGATGGCCGTCCCAAACAGTCCCAACATCCAGGTAGTGTCATGGCGATTCCAGCTCGACAGTTGCGCTGGTGCTGCCGCTTCAAAGCGTTGTTCGACGCTATTGGCCTGATCATTCATCCGGTCGGATCTCCGCATTCCGGTCACTTGCCACTCGGTCAGGACGCGTCGGAAAAAACCGACAGACATGCTCCGGCCGAAACAGGGGCGCGATTCTCCGCGATAAATGAGCGGAAGCAAAGACTTAGCTGAGGAATGGTTGTGCGGAGCAGATTGGAGCGATGTCGTTTTTTGGAATATTACTGTCGGCAACAGGTACGCCTTATGTCGTTTTATGACGCGTCCCGGTGCCGAATGCGATCAGAAAAACCTGGTCAGATCGATCGGCCCACTATGAAGCCAAGTGACATGCAGAAGAGACCGAAACCCAGCATGCTCCAGACCGGGTACCTGTCCTCTTTGTCTTTGATTCGCATTTTTTCGACCCACTCATCGTACTCTCGATCTGCTTGTTCAATGATGGCCTGGCGGTCAAATGTGTTCATGTTGGCTCCTTCGGGTCAAGGGTCTGTTTTTTATGAGTAGCGAATACTCAAAACTTGAAGTAAACACTTGCTACTGCAGTGATTGCGGTCACCACACCACCCAATACTGCGATTGGATACAGGTATATTTCACTGTTCAGCTTTTTAACCTCCGCCAAAAGCTTTTGCCTTTCAGCAACGAGTTTTCGTGATTCATGCAGTAACCTTTCGAGTTCCAGCTCTTCGCGGTTGTTCTGAAGCATTGGCCTTCCTTGGCTAATGGCAATCACCGTTCAGGTTGCTGCCCCATCCTGAAGAGCACATCCCGTCTTGCCTGAATGATTTCGCATTTCTCACCCCGTCAGATAGCGGATAAATCCACCAGCATCCGTAGGCAGCTTCCGTAACTTTTGCAGGACGGCACTGACATCGTCGAACGGCTTTAAACAACCTCACCGACTGGCATTTTTCGGCTATACCCAATGGCGAACCGACTGACAGCCGCTTCCAGTCCCCTGCCCCAAGGAGCCTTTTCATGCCCCTCGTCCGTGTCGAACTCAAGAAACGTCCCGACCCGACCTTCGCCAAACGCGTCGGCGAGCAGATCTACGCCGCGATGCGCAGCACGATCAATGTCCCGGAGCACGACAACTTCCAGATCCTGGCCGAGCACGACGGCGAGCATTTCATCTTCGATACGCAATACCTGGGGATCCAGCGCAGCGACCAACTGGTGATCATCCAGATCACCCTCAATGAGGGCCGGACGCTGGAGCAGAAAAAAGCGCTGTACCAGACCATCGCCCAGAACCTGAACACGCACCTGTCGATCCGTCTGGAGGATGTGTTCATCAATCTGGTGGAAGTGAAGAAAGAAAACTGGTCATTCGGCAACGGCATCGCCCAGTACGCCAGTTGATGCATCTGTTGACAGCCCGTTGACGCCGCCAGCATGATCGGCCCCATGAACCTTTGCGCGCTGCACCTCACCCGTACCACCACGACCGCCACTGGCGGGTCGTGGTGTTTGCGCCTGAGGTAAATCCAGCGCAGCAAACCCAAGGCCCCGCCAGCAATGGACGGGGCCTTGTTGTTTCTCCCGTCCGTGCGGCACGTTTTGCATCCAAGGAGAAACACCATGCCCGCAGCACTGTTGATCATCGATATGCAGGTCGGCCTGTTCCAGGGTCAGGAAGAACCCCACGACGGCGAACGTATGCTCGCCAACATCCAGCACTTGATCGCCCAGGCACGCCAACGGCAAGTGCCGATCTTTGCCGTGCGCCACACCGGGCCGGTTGGCTCGCCGATTGCCGTCGGCAGTGCGTTCTGGCAGTTATTGCCAGCACTTGAGCTGGCCGCTGAAAACGCCACCTTCATCGACAAATCCCGCCCCAATGCCTTCCACGGCACAGATCTGGCTCAACAACTCAACGCCGCGAAAATCGAAGATCTGTACATCGTCGGCATGAAAACCCAGTTCTGCATCGACAGCACCTGCCGCGCCGCTGCCGATCTGGGCTTCAAGCCATTGCTGGTAGCCGATGCCCACACTTGCATGGACACACCCGCACTACCGGCCCAAGCGATCATCGAGCACCACAACGCAACCCTTGGCACGGCGTTCGCGCGGTTGATCAACACTGCCGACGTTGCCTTCTGACGAAGCGCCCACGCGCTCCCCGTATCAGCTCCTACACTGGCTGGTGCGGGGCAGTGCCGGCCATTGCCAAACCGCTCTGGAATCAGCACTCTGACACGACTTTCGCGACCGACACGCCGACGATCACAGGAGCCGAGCAATGCCCGCCACCGTTCTGGTACTGGTTGAAACCATCAATGACTACCTGCCCATTCTCGAACGACAGGGCTTTCACCTGATCCTCGCCCCGACACCCGCCGAACGCGCCCAGGCGATTGCCACCCACGGCGCACGCATCGACGCGGTGCTGACCCGTGGCCCGCTGGGGTTGTACGCCGAAGAAATCGCCGCGTTGCCCGCGCTGAAAATCATCTGCGTGATCGGCGCCGGCTACGAACAGGTGGACCTGCAAGCCGCCAGCAACCGGGGCCTGACCGTCACCAACGGCGCCGGCGTCAACGCCTCGTCGGTGGCCGACCATGCCATGGCGTTGCTGCTGTCGCTGGTACGCGACATTCCGCGCTGTGACGCGGCCGTGCGCCGTGGCGAATGGCCGAAGATCATGCGCCCGTCCCTGGCGGGCAAGCGGCTCGGGATTCTCGGCCTCGGCGCGGTGGGAATGGCCATCGCCAAACGGGCGAATCTGGGCTTCGACATGGAGATCAGCTACCACAACCGCCAGGTGCGCAGCGATGTGCCCTACGCCTTCTGTTCGACCCCCACCGAACTGGCGCGAGCCTCGGACTTTCTGGTGGTGGCGACGCCCGGCGGCATCGGCAGCCAGCATCTGGTGACCCGTCCCGTGCTGGACGCGCTGGGGCCCAAAGGCTTTATCGTCAACATCGCCCGTGCCAGCGTGATCGCCACGGCGGACCTGATCACGGCACTTGAGCAACGGCGAATCGCCGGCGCCGCACTGGATGTGTTCGACCACGAACCCCGGGTGCCGGACGCACTGAAAACCCTGAGCAACGTGATTCTCACCCCGCACGTCGCCGGGCTGTCACCGGAAGCCACCCAGGGCACCGTGGAGCTGGTGGGGAAAAACCTGGTGGCGTTCTTTGCCGGGGAGCCGGTGCTGACACCGCTGACACTGCCGCCGAAGCAAAACAACCAGCGCGTGCACTAAAGCACGCCGAGCAACGTCCACAGCCGCCGCGATTCGGCGTCGGCCGAGATCAACTCGCCGAGCAGTTCGCTCAACGGCTTGTTGCCCCACTCCACCCCGCGCCGGATCAGGTATGGCACGGGGCTGTGAGGTTCGGTGCGGGCCAGGTATTCAGCGATCAGCAGCAATTGCCGATAGGCTTCTTCGCGGTTCGCCGGCTCACGAAAGACCTGCGCCGCCACGGGCGCTTCATCGACCGGCTGCGCCTCCACCACGGGGGCTTCGACAGGGGCGACCGGCGCCGGTTTTTGTGGGTGCATGGCGATGAACTCCTGAACCAGTTTCAGCAGCGCTTGAATGATCTCCTGCAAGGGCTGCAAACCCGGCCCCTGATCGCCCAGATACGTATCGCTCCAGGCGTTCAGACGCTGCAGGTGTTGCTGGCTCAGCAGCAGGTTGCCCTGTTGGCGCAGCCAGAATGCCAATGGCGTGGCGCGCACCTGATCGCTGAGTTTCTTCTGTTCATTGCGTGCGGTTTCCGCCGAGGCCTTGGCATTCTTGCTGTCGTTGACCTGCACCTGCTGCACCTGCAAGCGGCGCCAGGTTTCCAGGTTGTATGCCTCGAAATCGCTGTTGTGCGAACCGAACAGCGGCACCCGGGTCAGCAGCACCTCACTGTACCGACGCACCAGCCACTCCAGCGGAATCACCCGCCACGACTGATCACCCTCCTCGGCCTGCGGGTGCAACTGTTCGGGATAGCGCTCACACAATCCGGCGATCAGCGCCAGGCTGCCGGGCAATCCGTCCAGTCCTTGAAGGTGCAGCCAGGCCTCGCCGAGCCAGGCGCTGAGCATCAGGTCCTTGCTGCGCTCGATCAGCAACGTCGTGGTGAGTTTTTCCACTTCTGGCCAGTTCGCCTGTTTCAGCGTCGATTGCCAGACCCCGGTCGGCAGGCTCGCATCGTCCTCGCGACGCAGGTCGCGCAATTGATCGAACTCGCGTTCGTAACGCAGATCCGCACCACACGGCGCGTCGGCGCTGATCGGTGCGAGCAACTGATCGATCAGGTCCGGCATGGTTGCAGATGGCAGGCTCACAGGCCCTCCTCGCGGGATTCAATGGCGGCGGTGGTGCCCGTTGCCTGAAACGGCGAGCGCGGCGCCCGGGTCGGCAACGGTGGAATCGACAATGGCAGCTTCGAGCCCTGGCTCATCAACGACAGACGCACGAACATCCGGGTGAACTCCGTGGTGATGCTGTCATTGAGCGCGGTGACCGGCAGGCGTAGGGTCAGCGGAAAGTCCGTGTAATCCATACTCGGCTGTCGCTGGACCGAGAAGTGCGCGCGCATCAACCGCAGCAACGACCATGGCCCGCCGTACTCCCAGCCCGCCTCCATGTCCCGAACCACCAGGTTCGGTTGCAGCGGATCGTTGACCGGGCGCTCGCGACCGTTGCGCGCCCAGCGCAGGGTCAGGCGGATCGGCTGGCCGACCATCCAGCGCAGGTTCGTCTGCTCGGCAGCGGGATAGCTGACCTGCTGACTGCCGGCCAGCAAGCCCCCGGCGATCACCTGATCGGCACCGCGCTCATCGTCGCGATCGGTGCGCCAGCGAACGTCCATCTCGACACCGAGAATGCCGCTCTTGTCGCGTACGAACAGCGGGGTCAGCCACAGGCTCGCCTGCTTCAAACGGTTGAGAAAATCTTCCGCCGCCAGTCGTTCCGGGGTCTGACTCAGCACCAGCCCGGCTTGGGCGACCGGCAGGCGCTTGTCGATGATTTCCAGAAAATGCTGCACCCGCGCGGGGTCCGCATCCTGCGCCTGCAAACCGTTGGCAAACGGGAAGCGATCGGCCAGGTACTGATTGAAATAGTTGGCCAGTTCATTCCACGCCGCTGCTGCCTGTTGCTGTTGCAGGTACTGGCAACGCTGCATGGCCGACTGTTGCAATTCCACCGCACGCATTGCCAGAGTGCCGCGCCCGCCCGCCAGATTGGCGGTCTGCAACACCTGCACGCAGGAGCCGGTGTCCATCTCGATGAAATCGCGGCTGACCAATTGCTCGATCTGCGCCGGCGAACTGGCCGGGTTCGAATCCTTGTACTTGAGCAGTTCGTCGTTGAGCGCGCTGAACTGGGTCACCCGTTCGTAATCCAGCGCCGACAGATTGCCCTGCTGGGTCATCAGCCACTGCAACGCCGATGTGCGCCGCTCGGTGATGCCGAGCATGGTGTTGAATTGCTGCTTGAGGCTCAGCTTCAAGTCCTGCACATCGCTGGCGCCGTACAGCTGCAAGCCGAGGTTTTTCGAGCCGTCCCACTGGCTGATTTCAGTCCGTCCGCCGAACAGCGGTTGTGCGGTGATTTCATCCAGACCGTTGACGATCTGCGCCATGGCCCGACGGTTCAACGCACCTTGCAGACGTGCCGCCAGATCGCTGCGATGGACTTCGACAAACGCCTTCTGCAAAGCCATGGCCTGCTCGGCCTGCACATTGAACACCGCATAGGGATGCGTCTGGTCGTTGTGATCTTTCAGGCTCAGCCACATGGCCTGCGCCGCCGCGCCTTCAGCCGCTTGCAGCAGCGCACCGCGATAAGCCGGGGGAATGCGCGGCAGTTCTTCGGCGACATAACTCTTGTAGCTGGCGAAATAGTTGAGCGAGGTGTTGAGATCGTCGCCATCGACGGTCTGGCCTTGCAGGTTGACGTTGTCTTCGGTGGCGCGCATGGCGATGGACACGAAGTCGCGCTTGAACAGCGCCTGCACCGCGTTATTGAGCTTCACCACCTGATCCTGCAACGCCAGTTGCCCGCTGCCCTGCTGCACCAGCAAGTTGCCGCGCGAACCGACCTGAGCGATCCACTGATCACGGAAACTCTGCTGCAACTTGCCCGCCTGGGCGTCGAGTTGTTGCTCGACCGCCGGCCCGAGCAACGTGCTCTTGCGCACCTTGTCGAGAAATTCGCGGTAGCCCGGCACTAGTTCCTGACCCTTGCCGCGACTCCAGGTCGAATTGGTCAGGGCGATCGCCGCTTGCAGGTCATCGATCAGCGCGCGCAGGTCTTCCAGCTCGCTGAGGCTGTTGCCACTCCCGGCCTCAAGCTGTTCCAGGTGCAGCTTGAGGTAGCCGGCCTTGCTGACAAAATTGTCGGCCAGAAAATACTGATCGAGCCAGCGCTCCATCAGCCCGTTGAAGTTGCTGACGATCAGCGGCCGCTCGACACTCAGATCCAGCGCCTGCAAATCACCATTGTCCCCTGCCGCCAACAGCCGGTTGTAATAAGCGGCGTGGGGCACCGTCGCCGCGTTGAGGTTGAGCGACAGCGCGTTGTTGCTCAGTTGCACCAGATCGTCCAACGGTGCCCGCTGATTGTTCTGCACCTCAGCGAACAACTGGTTCTGCTGCTCCAGGCGCAGCGCCCGGTCCACCAGGTCCGTGGCCTTCTGGTAGTTCTGCCACTGGGCCGGGTCTTCGCTTTCGACGCTGTTGCGCCGATCCGCCACGCGGATCGCCTTGATCTTCGCCAGCTCCGCCACCAGCAAGGCATGCAGCGGCTGAACCATATGACGCTGGGCAGCCTGGAACACCGCCCGTTCGATCTTCACGTCCACAGAGGAAATCCACGAAGACGGAAACGCCAGCGACACGTAGTGCCAGTGCGGCGCTTTTTCCAGTACCCGCCAGAAGCTCTGCACGTTGCGCCGGGTCGGCTCGACGCGGTGCGCCTCGTCGGTGACCGTGACGTAGCTCTTGTGCGCGCCTTGCATCAGCCGCGCCAGTTCATGGGCGTCCTTGACCGACTGGTTCCACACCCAGAACATCGCCAGCGCCCAGACAACCCCGACCACCAGCGCCACGCCGGCCGTCAGTCGTTGCCAACGCTGACGCAGGCGCAACAACCGTGGCACCCCTTGCGCCAGACCACGCTCACCGACCAGGCGCTGACGCCACAACTGACGCATGAACACACTGCGCTGCAAGCCGCTGTCATCGGCGCTGAACCCGTCGAGCGCATCCTCGCAGGGTTGATTGGCGCTGAAATACACACCACGAAAACACGGTGCCTCGCCCTGCGCGTTGCCCTGAAACACCGGCTCAAGCACGTTTTGCAGCCCCCGTCGCAGCGTTTCGAGACGCTCCGGCAAGGCATACAGGTCAGCACTCAAATGCCCGGACAATGTGCCGAGTTCAATCACTGCTTCGGCGACGGCGCGGTGCAGGCGATCCAGCGCCTGATCACTCCACTGCCCCTGCCACACCGCATCCCGCGCAAACGGCGACGACCAGCCCAGGGTGCGTTCGCGTGCCTCATTAGGCAGCGCACTGATCAGGTCCTGAAACCCCGGCAGTTCCTCAAGCCCGGTGACGATCACGTACACCGGTACACTCAGGCCAAAGCGCTGCAGCAGATCGATGAAGCGTCGGCGCGCCGCAAGCCCCAACTGCGTCGCCTGTTCCAGATTGCCCAGGCGACTGACCGGCACGGTCCAGATCACCCCGTCGAGCGGACGCTTGCTGCGCAGGCGCAGGATCAGCCCGAGCAGTCGCCACCAGCCGCCACGTTGCAGATGCATGCCGTCTTCCGGCAGAAACAAGCCTTGCGGCACCACCAGCACCGCACCTTCCGGGTCCGACCACCAACGGCCGAACCAGGCCGGTTTGTCGGTGGGTTGCAGGCGCCACTCGGTCACCAGTTGCGTGCCTTGGACTTCATCGCCGAGCATCAGCAACCATGGCAACTGATAGCGATCGTGAGTGCCCTGCTCTTGCTCCATGTGCCGCACCGCAAGATAGAAGCTGCGGATCGCCGCGCCGCTTCGAGTGCGCAGCCACCACACCGCCACACCGACGATCACCAGCAACAACAGCACCGCGACCACCCATGCGACGATCGACAAGGTACTCATGAGTCTTGCTCCGGCGCCGCCATCGAGTCGGTGGTTTGCAGCACTGGTTCCAGCTCTGAACGAATGTCACTCCACAAGAACTGGCCGACCCCGGTCAGCAACAGCACCATCGCCAGAATGCCCAACGCCAGACGAAAACCGTCCGGCAACGCCGTGCGCACCGGCAGTTGCAGGGGTGCGACCAGCGACGGCTGGACCAGTCGTTCGCTGACATCGTCGTAACTGGCCTCGTCCTGCCAGGCAAAGGTGAACAGCGCCAGCCGCCACTTTTCCAATTGCGCCTGACTGTGCTCGCCACGCAGGCGCCCATGGAAACCGAGGATCAGACATTGCAGGTAGACGTTGGCGAGGTCACGGGTGGTGGGTTGTTGTTCATCGAGAAGGGTTTGAATCGCCGCCGGCACTTGCTCACCCGCCTGACGGCTGGAATACAGGCGCGACTCCAGCGGCTTGTCTTGCCAGGCGCCCTGGCCCGGCCATGGGCTGAACAGCAGGGTTTCATCGACCAGCGCAACGAAGGCGTACACCAGCGCCTTGACCTGTTCGGTCGCCGAGTCGCCGACCCGCGAAAACGCCGTACGCCACAAGCGCTGTGAAGCCTGGGTGGACAGCTCGACCACGGTTTCGACCAGCGCCGCATCGTCCTCGATGTCCTTGGGCAATTGAGTCCAGTCCAGTTGCCATTGCTGCCACGTCTGACGGAACGCGCTGCTCAACGGTGCGTCCTGCAACCCAAGGCTTGCGGCACTTCCTTGCGACATACGGCGTTCCTTGTGTGATCAGGCACTTTCACTGTTCTGGGCGACAAACAGCACCACTTGCCACGGACTGCTGGTCAGCCGGGTGGCCGGCGCGGCGATCATCAGCGGCAATTGCGCGTCGAACCAGTTGCCTTCGGCCGTCACCACAAACAGTCGGGTGTCATCGCCGACGCTGTAGGCCACCTGTTCGCTGCGGCTCATCGCCTGATGCATCAGGCCGCTCATGCGCTGGCGGCTGAGCAAGGCGATGTGTGGCGCCGAGGCGATGATCGCACCGCGCAGCCACTCGCCGGCCGCCTGCTCGCTGGCACCGTTGGGCATGCGCAGGCCGATGACCAGCCGCTGACTGGGCTGCTCGTCCGGCAACTGAATGGAAAAGCTGTGTTCGCTGCGTTCGAAAGCGATGCTGCGGTAACCGGCGCGGATCAGCTCCAGGGTGGTTTCCAGCCAGTCCAGCAGCGGCTCGTATCCGCGCTGCAACTCGAAAAAGTCCAGCGGCGCGAACGACGGCACGCCCGCCAGCGGATCCAGCGCCGACCACGCGCCGGCCAGCCCCAGCAACTGCACGTACAAACCCTGCGGATGGGCAATGCGACTGTTCAGCGAACCTTCGACTTCCGGCAGCCGCGTCCATAACGCGGTCAGTTGGCGGCGGATCTCCAGCGCATCGTCCTGATTGCCGGACTGTTGTGCCTGACGCAGACGCCCGCCAAGGAACAGGCATTTCTCCCGGGCTCGCGCGCAGAGCCCGGCAATCCGCCGACCCAGCGGCGACTCCGGTAACAGGACCGGCGTCGGCGGTGTATAGGGCAACGGCAGGAAACCGCCACCCTCCTTGCGGATTTTCAGCAGTGGCAGGCAGATCGAATCGGCCTTGTTCAGTTGCGTGCACAGACGCGGATTGGGTCGCCACACCGTGATCGATTCGGGGAATTCGCCGCTGGTGAGATCCGGCAGCGCCTCGCCAACCACCGACTGCAATCGCCCCTTGAGCGGCAACAGTTGACCGGCGCGCCACAGCGGACTGATCGCCAGGTAAACGGTGACGGTCGCATCGTCGGTTTCGTTGATCGACGGGCCGACATCCAGCTCCAGCAACGGCCCGACTCCCGCCTGCAGATTGACCGGCAACCCGTCCGGCATCGTCCCTTGCAACGACAGCACCCGCACCACCCCGGCACTCATCGCCGAAGGGTCGAACTCCATGTGGCTGACACCAAAGAACCACGGGTTGCACGCCTGGGCCAGATGCGCGCCGAGCGCCTCGGCCCGCAAGCCCTGCAACTGAAAATGCTGTGGCAGCAATTGCATGCCTTCATGCCAGCAGACCGCGTCAGGTAGCAGACTCATACGACTCCCTTCGACTGCACCGCGAACCGGCGGCGGACGGTGTTTTTTTCAGTTTTCCTTGCTGACCAGGCTCATCTCGCGGCTGTCGAACTTGAGCCAGGCATCGCTCTGATCGTCCAGCCGCAAGCGGTGCGCTCCGGGTGTGTTATAGCTGGCGAAGACTAAAAGTCCAGCCGCCCGCTTGCCCCCCAGCGGGAAGGGTTGGCGGTCGATGAATTGCCCCGGCACCAGCTCCAGTCCCCACACGCTCATCAACTGACGATAGTCGCGCTGGTACTGCTCGCGCCCGGCGAACCACTGCTGGGCGCTGATGCCCGACAGTTGCTTGAGCAGATCCGGATCGTTGACCGCGATGAAATCCACGGCGATCGGTGTGTCGTCATTGGCCTTGGGCGCGACGTCGAGGGTCAGGCTGTCGAGGTCGACTTTCGGCCCGAAGAACGAACAGCCCGCGAGTAGCGCAAACCCGAGTGTTAGAAAAAGTCGTCCAGACAAAATGAATTTTCCTTTTCGCGAGACAGTCCAAAAATGTTTTTCGCTTGCATTTTTATAGACCTGTTCTAGCGTCTTGGGTAGTTCGGTTCCTACAGCCGAATGTGGAAGGTTTGTCAAAGGAACGACAGGTCATCTGCCTCCCTTTCTAACCTGTGGTCCAGCAAGGGAAAGCGATGAACGGGCCTCCCCGATGCATTGCGCCCGCTCATCGCATCGGAGTCCGCCGACATGGCAGAAAGTACCCAGCACAAGCTCGACCGGGTTCGCCCGCCTCGAGTGCAAATCACCTATGACGTCGAAATCGGCAACGCCATCGAGAAAAAGGAATTGCCGCTGGTCGTCGGGATCCTGGCCGACCTCTCGGGAAAACCGCTCGAACCATTGGCAAAACTGACTGAGCGACGTTTCACCGAAATCGACCGCGACAACTTCAACGAAGTGCTCGCCTCCATCGGCCCCCGTGCCACGCTACAAGTCAACAACACCCTCAGCGGCGATGACAGCAAGCTGAACATCGAACTCAACTTCAAACACATCGACGATTTCGACCCGGTCAAGGTGGTGGAGCAAGTCACCCCGCTGCGCCGCCTGTTCGAAGCCCGTCAGCGCCTGCGCGATTTGCTGACCAAACTCGACGGCAACGATGATCTGGACAAGCTGTTGCGCGATGTCATCGCCAACACCGAAGGCTTGCAAGAGATCAAATCGGCCCGCCCGGACACCGCTACCCCGGCAGCTGATGCCGAGGCTCCGGCCGAACCGCAAGCCTGATCGTCCACCTGACCGAGGAAGAATTCGCCATGCCCGCCGCCGCCCAGAATCAAGCCAGCGAAAATGCTGCTGCCGAGACTTTATCCCTGCTTGACCGGATCATCGCCGAGGGCCGCATGGCCCATGACGACAGCCAGCAGGACTACGCCCGCGACATGCTCGCGGAATTCGCCACCCAGGTACTCGACGAAGGCATGGCCATCGACAAGGACACGGTGGCGATGATCAACGACCGCATCAGCCAGATCGACGAGCTGATCAGCGCCCAGCTCAACGAAGTGCTGCATCACCCGGACCTGCAAAAACTCGAAGCGTCCTGGCGCGGCCTGCACATGCTGGTGCAGAACACCGAAACCAGCACCCGGTTGAAACTGCGTCTGCTCAACGTGACGCAGAAAGAGCTGCAGAACGACCTGGAAAAAGCCGTCGAATTCGACCAGAGCGCGTTGTTCAAAAAGATCTACGAAGAGGAATACGGCACCTTCGGTGGCCATCCGTTCAGCCTGCTGGTGGGTGATTACACCTTCGGCCGCCACCCGCAGGACATCGGCCTGCTGGAGAAACTGTCGAACGTCGCTGCAGCCGCCCACGCCCCGTTCATCGCTGCCGCCAGCCCGCGTCTGTTCGACATGAACAGCTTCACCGAACTGGCTGTGCCGCGTGATCTGTCGAAAGTGTTCGAGAGCCAGGAGCTGATCAAGTGGCGCTCGTTCCGTGAGAGCGAAGACTCGCGCTACGTCTCGCTGGTGCTGCCGCACTTCCTGCTGCGCCTGCCTTACGGCCCGGACACTTCGCCGGTGGAAGGCATCAACTACGTCGAAGACACCAACGGCACCGACCACAGCAAATACCTGTGGGGCAACGCTGCGTGGGCGCTGTCGCAACGCATCACCGAAGCCTTTGCCAAGTACGGCTGGTGCGCGGCGATCCGTGGTGCTGAAGGCGGCGGCGCGGTCGAAGGCCTGCCGGCGCACACCTTCCGCACCAGCTCCGGCGACCTGTCGCTCAAATGCCCGACCGAAGTGGCGATCACCGACCGTCGTGAGAAGGAACTCAACGACCTCGGTTTCATCGCCCTGTGCCACAAGAAGAACAGCGACATCGCGGTGTTCTTCGGCGGCCAGACCACCAACAAGTCCAAGGTCTACAACACCAACGAGGCCAACGCCAACGCGCGAATCTCGGCGATGTTGCCGTACGTGCTCGCGGCCTCGCGTTTCGCCCATTACCTGAAGGTGATCATGCGCGACAAGGTCGGCAGTTTCATGACCCGCGACAACGTGCAGACCTACCTCAACAACTGGATCGCCGACTACGTGCTGATCAACGACAACGCGCCGCAGGAGATCAAGGCGCAGTACCCGCTGCGCGAAGCACGGGTGGACGTCACCGAAGTCGCCGGCAAACCCGGTGCCTATCGCGCGACCGTGTTCCTGCGGCCGCACTTCCAGCTGGAAGAACTGACGGCATCGATCCGCCTGGTCGCCACGCTGCCGCCTCCGGTAGCCGCCTGACCCGCATACGCTCGCAGGATGTTCCTGCGGGCGCTCCCCTGTTTGTCTAGCGCGACACCTTTCAGGAGTTTCAAGCGATGGATGCAATCATTCTCGACCTCGGCGGCGACATCAAAGGCGACAGCCTGCTCGAGGGCTACAAGGACAAGATCGAAGTCATGTCCTACAGCCACAACGTGGCGATGCAGGTAACCAACGACGTCAGCAACTCGGAGCGCACCTCCGGCCGCCCACACATCGGCGAGTTCACCCTGACCAAATTCGTCGACAGCTCGACGCCCTCCCTCAACGAATATTGCTGCGCCGGCAAACCGATCCCGGAAGCCAAGATCACCATCGGTCGCAACGCCGCCGAAGGCAGCGGGCAGATCATGCCGTTCATCATCTACACCCTGACCAACGTGGTGCTGTCCAACGTCAGCGTCAGCGGCGGTACCGGTGGCAAACCGGTGGAAACCATTTCCCTGAACTTCACCAAGATCAAATGGGAACTCACGGCGCAAAAAGACGACGGCACCAAGGAAGGCACCGCCGGCACGGTCTGGGACCTGGCGGCCAACAAGGCCAGCAAGTAACCGGACGCCCTCGCCATGGCTGGCACCGGCATCCGCGCACCGCTGTTCGAACGCCTCGCCTGGAGCGAGGCCGACGAGCCGCCGGAGTTCGATCGGCAGGATTTGCTCGACTCGGTGCACACCGAGCTCGGGCGCCTGTTCAACACCCGCCGTGGCCCGCGCACATTGACGGTGCCCCCCAGCGTGATCGACTACGGCATCGCCGACTGGAGTGCCCTGCAACAGCAGCGCAGCGATGATCGCCGTCGCCTGGCACGGGACATTCGTGAGGCCATCACCCATTTCGAACCGCGCCTGCTGCTGGGCGAGGTTCAGGTCAATCCCCTCCCCGATCAGCCACAGCGATTGAGCATCCGTCTGCTCGGCGAATTGCGCAGCGGCTCGCAGCATTGGCCGGTGGCCTTTGTCATCGAGCCCGGCAACGAAGGGCTGGAGGTGCGCCATGAGCGACTCGATTGACCCGCAACTGCTCGACTATTACCAACGCGAACTGACCTGGTTGCGCCACGCCGGCAGCCAGTTTGCCGAACGCTATCCGAAAGTCGCGCGGCGGCTGGAACTGTCTCCCGGTGAATGCCCGGATCCGCACGTCGAGCGATTGCTCGAAGGCTTCGCCCTGCTCGCGGCGCGCCTGCAACGGCGTCTGGATGACGACTACGCAGAGTTCAGCGATGCCTTGCTGGAGCAGCTCTATCCCTTGGCCGTGCGCCCGCTGCCGTCCTGCGCCATCGTGCAGTTCGAACCTGATCCGAGCAAAGGCAAACTCGACGGCGGCTATCCCCTGCCCCGGGACACGCCGCTGTTCGTCACCACCAGCAAGGGCGAAAGCATTCACTTTCGCACCAGTGCCGCCGTGCGGCTGTGGCCGATCGAAGTGACTGAAGCGCTGCTGCTTGGCAGCGACGAAGCCCAGGCACTGACCGGCGTGGCGCAGTCCCGTTCGGCCTTGCGCCTGAACCTGCGTTGCCTGGGCGAAAGCCAATGGTCCGAGCTGGAGATCGAAAGTTTACGCATTCACCTGGCCGCCTCGCCCGTGATCAACGCCGGTCTCTATGACCTGCTCGGCGCCCATGCGGTGCAGGTACTTGCAGGCTCGCCAGGGAGTATTCCGGCGAAGGTGAAGGGACTGCCGCAGATCGTCGGGTTTGCCGACGACGAAGTGCTGCTGCCGGACGAAGACGGCGTACACCCGGGCATGCGTCTGTTGGCGGAATACTTTGCCTTCCCGGAAAAATTCCACTTCTTCGACTTGCCGCTTGCCGGCGTTTCCAGCGACAGCCAGACGCTCTACCTCTACATCGTTTTCGACCGTGCGCCGGCCGGCCGACTGCACTTGCAGGCCAGCGACATCGCACTGGGCTGTGCGCCGGTGATCAATCTGTTCCCGCGCACATCCGAGCCGTTGCGCCCCGACGGCACCCGCAGCGAGTACCGACTGGTCGCCGACAGCCACCGGGAAAACAGCGTCGAGATCCACAGCATCCGAGGCATGCGCGCCAGTTCCAGTGCCGGCGTGCAACGCCTGCCCGCCTATTACGGCAGCCAGCACAGCGGCGGCGATCAACAGCGTTACTGGCATGCGCGGCGAGTCAGTGGCCAGTCGCCGAACCGGCTCGGCAGCGATCTTTTGGTCAGCGTCGTCGACACCCGTTTTGAACCGCAAACCGATCTGCCCGACTACAGCCTCACGGCCGAACTGCTGTGCACCAACCGGCATCTGGCCCAGAGTCTGCCGGCCGGTACGCCGCTGGGATTCGAACGGCCGGGCCCGGTAGCGTGGGCACGCCTGCGCAATCCTCCGAGCCCGCAGAGTCTGCCGCGACTGGACGGCGATTCGCGCTGGCGGCTGGTGTCGCAACTGACCCTCAATCACCTGTCGCTGGTCGAAGGGCCACAGGCGCTGGACGCACTGAAGGAAATTCTTCATCTGCATAACCTGCGCGATGAAGCCAGCGCCCTGCGCCAGATCGAAGGCTTGCTGAGCCTCGCTTGCGAACGGGTGATCGGCCACGTCGGTGCCGATGCCTGGCGCGGCTGGCGCAACGGACTTGAAGTGCAGTTGCAGCTTGATCCGCAGCATTTCGTCGGCAGCAGCGCAGTGCTGTTCTCGGCGGTGCTCGCGCAATTCTTTTCGGTGTACGCCACGGCCAATCGCTTTGTGCGCACGGTGCTCATGCAGGCTGACAAGGAGGTCAAGGCATGGCAACCCCAAGCCGGCATGCCCCTGTCGCTCTGACACTCGGTCAGCGACTGCGCCGCGATCCGCAGGCCTTCGAATGGTTGCAGGCGTTGCTGTTGCTGGAGCGCGAACAGCCGCAGGCCGACTCCCTGGGTTCCGGTACGTCGCCGCAGGCCGAAGCGTTGAAATTGCGCGGGCCGTTGACGCCCGTGTTCGCCGCCAGCCAGATCGAAAGCCTTGAGGAAAAACCGGGCGAACCGCTGACCCTGAACACACCGATGTTCGGCCTCGGCGGCCCCGACGGCCCGTTGCCTTACGCCTATCAGGAATGGCTGCAACAACGGGCCCGGGCCAAGGATCACGCGCCCGCCGAGTTCCTCGACCTGTTCCAGCATCGGTTGCTCAGCCTGCTCTACAAGGTGATGCGCAAACACCGGATCGCCCTCGGCTTTACCACGCCCGGCGCTTCGCCGGTGCAGGCGCAATTGCGGGCGCTGACCGGGTTGCTGCCCAAGTCGTTGCAGGAACGTCAGGCGATTCCCGACTGCGCCGTTCTGGCCTGCACGGCGTTGTACGCCGATGGCCGCCGGTCGTTGGCGGGGTTCGCAGCCATTGTCCGCGAGCAATTTGCCGTGCCGGTGGAGCTGAGCGCGTATGAAGGCGCGTGGCGTGAGATTCCGGCAGCCAGCCGCAGCGTCATGAAGGCTGGCGGGCGCAATCTGCAACTTGGTCGCACTGCGGTCGCCGGCACTCGGGTCTGGGATGAACACGCCGGAATTCGCCTGACGCTCGGCCCATTGTCCTCGGCGCAGGCCGGGCGCTTTTTGCCGGACGGTGAAGCGCACCCGGCACTGGCGAGCCTGGCGGCGCTGTATTTCGGCCCGGATCTGGACGTGAAACTGGTGATGCTGGTACGCGGCGCCGGGCCGATGAAACTCGGTCGCCAGACCCCGGCGTTGTTGAGCTGGAACGGCGGTTTGCAACGGCAGGCCAGCCTTGCAGTACAACGGATCGAAACCCGTCTTCGTCAGCTGGAGATCACCTGAAATGGAACTGGCCAGCCTGATCGGACGCCTCAACCCGGACAACCGCCGCGCCCTCGAACGCGCCGCGCAACGATGCCTGCAACGCGGGCATCACTTTGTCGAGATCGAGCATTTGTTGCTGGAGTTGCTCGACATCGAGGGCGGAGACTTTGCCTTTCTGCTGCCGCGTTTCGGACTGGAACGGGATGCATTGACGGCTGAAATCAACAAGGCGCTGGACCTGTTCAAGGCTGGCAGCACCCGCACGCCGGCGCTGTCTTCGCACACGCTGGGATTGCTGGAAGATGCGGTGGTGCAGGCCAGTGTGCTGGGCATCGACAGCATTCGTTCCGGGCTGCTTTTATTGGCGTTGATCGACCGTGACGAGCGCCGCAGCCTGCTGCTCAACAGCGCGTCGTCATTGCTGCGAATTCCAAAAGAAGCCCTGCGCGCGAACCTGCTGGAGTGGACGGAGAACTCCCGCGAGCACGCAGGCCCGCGCTCTGTCGCCTCTGGAAACCCTGCGCCACGGCAGGACTCGGTGCTCGATCAGTACACCCAGGACCTCACCGCCGACGCTCACGCCGGGCGCATCGACCCCATCGTTGGTCGCGACGGCGAGATTCGTCAGTGCATCGACATTCTTTTGAGGCGCCGGCAAAACAACCCGATTCTGGTCGGCGCACCGGGCGTGGGCAAAACCGCCGTGGTCGAAGGCCTGGCACTGCGCATCGCTGCCGGGGACGTGCCGCCCTCCTTGCAGGAAGTCAGCCTGCGGGTGCTCGATCTCGGTCTGTTGCAGGCCGGGGCCGGGGTCAAAGGTGAATTCGAACAACGGCTCAAAGGTGTGATCGACGCGGTTCGCAGCGCCGACAAGCCAATCATCCTGTTCATCGACGAAGCCCACACCTTGATCGGCGCTGGCGGTGCCGAGGGCGGCAGCGATGCGGCCAACCTGCTGAAACCAGCGTTGGCCCGAGGCGAATTGCGCACCCTCGCCGCCACGACCTGGATGGAATACAAGAAATACTTCGAGAAAGACCCGGCCCTCGCCCGCCGCTTCCAGCTTGTGCAGGTCGAGGAACCGGATGAAATCACCGCCGTGGAAATGCTCCGTGGCGTGGCCGCCAAACTCGAACAGCACCATGGCGTACAAGTGCTGGATGCGGCGATCCATGAAGCGGTGAAACTCTCGCACCGCTACATCTCCGGCCGTCAGTTGCCGGACAAAGCCATCAGCGTCCTCGACACCGCGTGCGCCCGGGTCGCCCTCGGCCAGCACGACGTGCCGCCACCGCTGGAGAGCCTGCGCCATCGCCAGCAAAGCCTGAAAGAAGAGGTTGAGCGCCTGCGTCGTGAACAGGCCACAGGGCTCGACCACCGCGAACGCATCACCCTGCTGGAAAGTGAATCGAAGACCAACGTCCAGGCGATCCGCGAACTGGAAACCCGCTGGAGCGAAGAGCGCGTCGCCGTGCGCGAACTGCTCGACACCCGCCGCGAATTGCTCGACCTCAGTGAACGCGCCGACAGCGACAAGCCCGACGAAGCCACCGACAGTCGCATTGATCATCTGGCAGCCGAATTGTTGCGGCTTGAGGCAGGCCTCGATGCGATTCGCCAGGACGACCCGCTGGTGCCCGAACAGGTCGACAGCAAAACCGTCGCTGCCGTGATCGCAGGCTGGACCGGCATCCCCGTCGGCAAAATGCTTGCCGACGAAGCCCATGCCGTGCGCACCCTCGGACAGCGCATGGGCTTGCGCGTGATGGGCCAGAAAACGGCACTCGCGACCATCGCCCAGCGCTTGCAGGCCTACCGCGCAGGGCTCACCGATCCGCAAAAACCGGTCGGTGTGTTCTTGCTGGTCGGGCCCACGGGCGTTGGCAAAACCGAAACCGCGTATGCGCTGGCCGATGCCTTGTACGGCGGCGAACGCAATCTGATCAGCATCAACCTCTCCGAATATCAGGAAGCCCACACCGTCAGCCAACTCAAGGGCGCCCCTCCGGGTTACGTCGGTTATGGCAGTGGCGGCGTGCTGACGGAAGCGGTACGGCGCAAACCGTATTCGGTGGTGTTGCTGGACGAAATCGAGAAGGCGCATCCGGATGTGCTGGAGGCGTTTTACAACGTATTCGACAAAGGCTTGATGGAAGACGGCACCGGGCTGGTGGTGGACTTCAAGAACACCGTGATGCTCGCCACCAGCAACGTCGGCGCTGAACTGTTGCTCGATACGCCCGTGTCACAGATCGGCTCTGAAGCCTTCAACGAGGCGCTGCACAAAGTCCTTTTGCAAGCCTTCCGCCCGGCATTTCTGGCACGCATGACGGTGGTTGCGTACCGGCCGCTGGATGAGGCGACGCTGGAAGGAATTGTGTTGGCGAAGCTGGAAAAACTGCGCGGGCGCTACAAGGCGGCGACCGGCAAACAGTTCGAGTTTGATGCAGGAATCGTCAAAGCAGTACTCGCCAAATGCAGCGCGGCCGGGGCGCGTGATGTCGAGAACGTGTTGATGACGCAGGTGACCGGGAAGTTAGCGGAATGGGTGCTGGAATAGCACCCTTCATTTGCAAGGAATCAAACGGGCCGAGCTATTCGTCATTCGCTGCTTATTTATTCAAAAGGCGTTCAACCATGGGCAATACCTCATCAAACTCAAAAAAGGCCGATCAGCCTGAAGCATTGCTTTCATTGCTGCGCACAAACCCTGAAGCCTTTTTCGGCAGCCATGCCCTGATTGTGCGAGGCGGCTCCGCCACCCCGGACTGCAGTGTTTCACCCGTCTCGACGGGCAATAAAAGTGTATTGCAATTGAACGTCACGGCGGCGGGCATCGATTGGTATATCCCCTATAAAAACTTTGACGCAGGTTCTATCGAGGTCCCAAAAGGGCAGGACACAGGCACGCTGGTTGTGACGTGTTCAATGAACGGTTGTGCGCTGTCCGTTCATGGAACGGCAACCGGCAACCGCTTCTTTCATGATGCCGACGGCAAACACATGCCCGATCCGTTACCTGAAGGTGTTGAGACCCTCCCCAAGTTTCGCCGCACAGATGCAGACTTTTCCGGAAGCGACTCCACCGACCTCAGCGCATTTATCGTCAAAGCCAAACAGGCTGCCGAGGAAGGCGCGAAGGACATTAACAAGTTTGTGAAGACCTGGTTTGAACACACGGTTGTCTCGGTAAAAACCGATGCCGGCTGGTCGGTTTACCGCTGTACCGTATTGATGTGGGGATCTGACTACACGTGGCTTAACAAGAACAAGCCTTTACTGGGCACGTTCCTGGACTGACGCCTGGTAAAAGCAAACCGGACGGCAAGAGAACAGCTCCAAAGAATCAAACGGGAGTCAATGAGGCAGCACGTGGTAGACATAAGGAAAAGTCATCATGTTGAAAAGTATTCTCGAAAGAACAAAAACACACCTGATGATGAACATAGACACAACTCATTCAGGAACAGTTGACTTCGACCTGGAACGTCCGTCTTCCGGTCCGCAATACATGCTGGTCAATTCCGGCGGGCCTTATCGGGCCTACTACTTGGCGTGGCGTGAGGACAGCGGACTGTTTATTGACCTGCCTGCCGCCCCCACCGGAACCGACCCGATTGTTTTTCTTACGGCAAATCTCACGGGCTGTTGCGTAGGCATTCAGAATTACGGTGGTTTTATCAGGGTTCGTCATTACAACCTGGCGACTGAGGACGATCACAAACCGGTCTTCTCCCGTGATGATCTGGCCAGATACGGCACTAACATTTCCTGGTTATTGCCGGCGGACAAGTACAACGCGGCTACTCTGAACAACGCGACTTCCTATACGCATTTTGGCCCATGGACAGATGCTGTCATCTGGGGTGAATACGTGGCCCGATACTGGCCGTTCACCTCAAAGTGGCACTTCTACTATCAGGACGGCAATGCCAGTACTGTCGTTCATGAGTTGAACTATCAATAGCAGGCCATTTGATGCCCCGCTCCACCGACAGCAATACCACGCTCTCCCTCACCGCCCCCTCGCTGTCGGCGCTTTACCCCGATTCGCTGGCCGGTGACGAATCGCTCAACTCTCTCGGCTCGCAAACCCTCAACGGCCTCAACGACGGCACCGCCCTCACCCTGACCAGCGCTGTCGCCACTCACGTCACCACCACCCTGCACAACGACGCCCAACTCCGTCCCTTCGACGCACTGGTCGCCGAAATCCGCCAACTCCCTGCCGACGCCACCGCCGAGCGCTATCAACTCGTATTGCGTCCGTGGCTCTGGTGGCTGACCCTGGCCAGCAACAACCGTGTGTTCCAGAACCTCGCCACTTCGGACATCGTCACCACGATCTTCAAGGCCCACGGTTTCAC
Organism: Pseudomonas sp. GW821-FHT11G12; assembly: GCF_058808055.1. NCBI lineage: Bacteria > Pseudomonadati > Pseudomonadota > Gammaproteobacteria > Pseudomonadales > Pseudomonadaceae > Pseudomonas > Pseudomonas sp. GW821-FHT11G12. The sequence continues at coordinate 540,148 of NZ_JBXARH010000001.1, read as the reverse complement.
CGATTTCAAACTGTCGCTGACCGGCAGCTACACCCCCCGCGAATACTGCGTGCAGTACGGCGAAACCGATTTCGCCTTTGTCTCACGGTTGCTGGAAGAGGAAGGCATCTTCTGGTTTTTCACCCACGAGGACGGCAAGCACACGCTGGTGCTGGGTGATAGCAATGACGCCTTTGTACAGATCCCCAACGGTCCGAAGGTCAAGTATCTGGGTCAGCAAATGGGTGAACGTGAGCTGCACGGCATCCGCTCCGGCCAGGTGTGCGTGCAGGCTGTCGCGGGCGTGTATCGAGCGACGGATTACGAGTTCACCACGCCGACCACCTCGCTCTATGGCCAGGCGGAGGCCGTGGCCGGGCCGCGTTCGATCTACGAGCATCCCGGTGGTTACAACGCCAAGGCTCGGGGCGATGCATTGACCAAACAACGGGTCGACGGTTTGCGCAGTGAAGAGAAACGTTTTGTCGGCGAAAGCGATTGCCGCTGGCTGATCCCGGGCCACTGGTTCACCCTCGACGGCCACGAAGATCCGAGCCTGAATATCGATTGGGTGGTCACGCACGTCACCCACGACGCCAGCCACGAAAGCTATCGCAACCGCTTCGAAGCAATCCCCAAAGCCACGCCCTTTCGCCCGCAACGCACCACACCGAAACCGCGCATGCATCCGCAGACCGCCCTCGTGGTCGGCAAGTCCGGGGAAGAAATCTGGACCGACGAGTACGGCCGGATCAAGTTGCAGTTCCCCTGGGATCGCGACGGCAAGAACGATGAAACCAGCTCCTGCTGGGTGCGCGTGGTGTTGCCGTGGAGTGGCAAGGGTTTTGGCATGCAGTTCGTACCGCGCATCGGCCAGGAAGTCATCGTGACCTTTATCGACGGCGATCCGGATCGGCCGCTGGTCACCGGATGCGTCTACAACGGCGACAACGCCCTGCCCTATGCCCTGCCGGCGAACCAGACCCAATCGGGGATCAAGACTCAATCTTCGAAGGGCGGCGGCGGGTTCAACGAGCTGCGTTTCGAGGACAAGAAGGATGCCGAAGAGGTGTTCCTGCAAGCGCAGAAAGACCTGAAGATCAACGTGCTCAACGACACCACCGCCACCGTCGGCCACGATGAAACCCTCACGGTGCAGAACGCCCGCACCCGCACGGTCAAGGACGGCGACGAAACCGTCACGCTGGAGAAAGGCAAACGCAGCGTGACCATCCAGACCGGCAGCGACAGCCTCGATGTGAAGGACAGTCGCACCGTGAAGGTCGGCGCCGACCAGACCCACAGCACCGGCGGCAACTACACCGACAAGGTCACCGGCGATTACAGCCTGACGGTGGACGGCAACCTGACAATCAAGGTCAGCGGCACCCTCACCCTGCAAAGCGGCGGCAGTTTCACGATCAAGAGCGGCGCGGATCTGGCGACCTCCGCCAGCACTTCGATCACCCAGAAGGCCGGCACCGCCATGACCAACCAGGCCGGTACCTCGCTGGACAACAAGGCCGGGACAACATTGACCAATGATGCCGGTATCAGCCTGACCAACAAGGGTGCGGCCTCGCAGACCGTGGACGGCGGCGGCATGCTGACCATCAAGGGCGGGCTGGTGCAGGTCAACTGACAAGGAGTCACCATGGCGATCACACCGCTGGATTTGCAGCAGGATGACAAACACCTCAAGGGGCGTCTGCAGGACGGGCAACTCGATGGCCCGTTGAGCATCAAGGATGACGGTCGCCAACAGGCAGACCTGAATTACAGCCAGGGCGAATTGCAGGGCACGTCCCTGCTCTATCACCCCAACGGCAAGGTGTCGGCGCAGATGCCGTTCGTGCGCGACAAACTGCAGGGCATCGCCAGTTTCTACGCGCCCGAGGGCTGGTTGCAGCGCAAGGCCACCTACCGGCGCGGGTTATTGCATGGCGAGGCGTTCAATTACTTTCCCGACGGGCAAGTGGCGGAGGCCGAGTTCTATCGCGACGGCGTGCGTGAGGGTCGCTATCAGCGCTTTCACCCGAACGGCAAACCGGCGGTGGATGCGCGTTATCTGAATGGGCAGTTGATGGAACCGGAGCAAGGGTTCGCCGAGGACGGGCGGCCGCTGGATGCCGATGGCAAGCCGATTTCCCGGGTGCGCTGGTGGTATCGCAAATGGACGGATCCGGCGCAGGCCTGACTCAGGGAATCAACATCTGCATCTGCCCCGGCATCACGATCTTGATCACCCCCGCCCAGTTGCACATCAACGTGCTGTTGGCATCGATTGCAGGCATCCCGCCCAACAGCAAGGTCGGCGCGCCGCCGGGGATCCACGGCGAGGCGGTGGCGGGAATGCACGGCATCGGCGTCAGCACACCCAACGCGGCAGCCGTGGCAGCGGCGACCATCGGGTTGGCCATGCTCATGCACATGCCGAAGGTGGTGACGTTGACCAGCGGAATATGATCCATGATGTTCGCCGCCGGCATTCCGCCGGTCAACGTGCGGTTGACCGGCAGCACGTTGAGCACCGCCGGCGCGGCGCCGAAACTGCATTGCAGGGTGGCGCTGGCACAGACTTGCGGGCAGCCCATTTCAAAGCTCCTTTCTGAACAAGGCATTCGCGCTAAACCTTAGTCGCCTGCGGCCCGCCGCGCACATTCCCAAAGGTGATTATCGTGCAACACGCTAACCTATAAGACCGAACCGCGCTTGTGACCGCCCGAGCGCGCCATTAGATTAGCCAATGATGTCTGGCCTCCAAAATAAGCAGAAGGGATAAGCATGGCGCTTACTGACCAGTCCACCCGTATCCGCTCTGGCGAAGAACTCGATGCCAGCCTGATCGATCCGTACCTCAAGGCGCACATTCCGGGCCTGACCGGCACGCCGCAGATCAGCCAGTTTCCCGGCGGCGCGTCGAACCTGACCTACCTGCTGGAATACCCGGATCAGGAATTCGTCCTGCGCCGTCCGCCGTTCGGCCACAAGGCCAAGTCCGCCCACGACATGGGCCGCGAATTTCGCATCCTCAACCAGTTGCGCGACGGCTTCCCGTATTGCCCGAAAGCCTACGTGCACTGCACCGACGAATCGGTGATCGGCGCCGAGTTCTATGTGATGGAACGGGTCAAGGGCATCATCCTGCGCTCGGACCTGCCGCCGGAACTGGGCCTGGATTCGGCGAAAACCGAAGCCCTGTGCAAGAGCTTCATCGACCGTTTCGTCGAACTGCACCGGGTCGATTACAACGCCTGCGGCCTCGGGGATCTGGGCAAGCCTGAAGGCTACGTCGCCCGCCAGATCAAAGGCTGGAGCGAACGCTACGAAAAAGCCCTGACCCCGGACGCACCGCACTGGGAGAAAGTCAAAGCCTGGCTCAACGACAAGATGCCGGCCGATCACCCGACTTCCAGCATCGTGCACAACGACTATCGCTTCGACAACGTCATCCTCGACCCGAACAACCCGATGCAGATCATCGGCGTGCTCGACTGGGAACTGACCACCCTCGGCGATCCATTGATGGACCTGGGCAACACCCTCGCCTACTGGATCCAGGCCGACGACCCGGCACCGGTGCAACTGATGCGCCGCCAACCGAGCCACGCCCCGGGCATGCTGACCCGCCGCGAATTCGTCGACTACTACGCCGAGCGTTCCGGCATCCAGATCGACAATTTCGACTTCTACTACACCTACGGCCTGTTCCGCCTGGCCGGCATCGTGCAGCAGATCTACTACCGCTTCTTCCATGGCCAGACCCAGGACAAACGCTTCGCGCAGTTCATTCACATGAACAAACTGCTGGAGCACATGAGCCTGCAGGTCATTGCCAAATCCAGCCTCTGATGACGGCGTTATAACAAGGCTTACTACAAGGGAATCCCATGTCCAAGACTCAGTTGTTCGACCTCGACGGCAAGATCGCTTTCGTCTCCGGCGCCAGCCGTGGCATCGGTGAAGCCATCGCCAAACTGCTGGCCCAGCAAGGTGCCCATGTGATCGTTTCGAGCCGCAAACTCGAAGGCTGCCAACACGTGGCCGACGCCATCATCGCCGCCGGCGGCAAGGCCACAGCGGTCGCCTGCCACATCGGCGAAATGGAACAGATCAGCCAGGTCTTCGCCGGGATCAAGGAACAGTTCGGGCGCCTCGACATTCTGGTCAACAACGCCGCGACCAACCCGCAGTTCTGCAACGTGCTGGACACCGACCTCGGCGCCTTCCAGAAAACCGTCGACGTGAACATCCGCGGCTACTTCTTCATGTCGGTGGAAGCCGGCAAGCTGATGCGCGAAAACGGTGGCGGCAGCATCATCAACGTGGCGTCGATCAACGGCATTTCGCCGGGGATCTTCCAGGGCATCTACTCGGTGACCAAAGCCGCCGTGATCAACATGACCAAAGTCTTCGCCAAGGAATGTGCGCAGTTCGGCATCCGCTGCAACGCCCTGCTGCCGGGCCTGACCGACACCAAATTCGCCTCGGCCCTGGTGAAGAACGACGCGATCCTGAAACAGGCCCTGACGCAGATCCCGCTCAAGCGCGTAGCCGACCCGAGCGAAATGGCCGGCGCCGTGCTGTACCTGGCAAGTGATGCGTCGAGCTACACCACGGGTGTGTCGCTGAACGTGGACGGCGGTTTCCTGTCCTGATCCACTTCTGACGCAAACGAAAGGCAGCCCTAGGGCTGCCTTTTTCATGCCTCCAGAACCTTCGGCAACTGCCAGCCGAAATGCACCGACAACAACCTCAACAACAAACACGCGGCCCCCGCCAGCAACGCCGCCGCCACTGGCGGAACCCCCAGCCTGCGCCCGATGATCAACACCGCTGCGCCGATAAACGCCGAACTGGCGTACAAATCCGCCTGCAACACCACCGGCACCCGCGCCAGCACGATGTCACGCAGCACCCCGCCACCGACGCCGGTAATCGTGCCCATCAGCATGGACACAAACGGCGAGATCCCGAAATTCAACGCCTTCTGCGCCCCGGCCACGGCAAACAGCGCCAACCCCGCCGCGTCCAGCACGATCAAGGTCGAACCGGACCAGCCCAGCACCTGCTCATGAAAAACAAACGCCACCCCGCCCATGGCAAACGCCAGCGCCGGATAACGCCAGTCAGCCACAGCCTTGGGTGGTGTAGCGCCGATCAACAGATCACGGGTCACCCCGCCGCCGAGTGCGACGATAAAGGCAATCACCATCACCCCGAGCAGATCGAGCTGACTGCGCATCGCCGCAATCGCGCCCTCAACCGCAAACACCGCCGTGCCGACCAGATCGGCCACCAGCACAATCCACTCGACCCGCGCCTTCACAGGCGCCCGGGCTATTGAGTGACGCAACGGGTCGTTGAGATGTGTCGAGTCACTTGACCGTCGGCATACGCATCACCGGCGACCTCGGTATTTTCCATGACCTGACAAGTGCGCTCAGGTGGCGGAGGCGGTGCTGCCGGCGGAGGGGGTGGAGGACTGGCGCAGCCACTGAGCAGCACCAGACCGAAAGCCGACAACAACGAAGAACACACGCGTTTCCCAGGATTGTTCATAGGATGACCCGCGATGAAAGGAAGAAAACTCCCGTTGCCGAGCGTACAAATGCCCGGTTATGGAAACCGAACCACTCATTCCTTATAGACCAGTGGGCTGCGAGTGCCAGTGAAATGGCTTGAACTGGTGGGATTTGCTGTCGATTTTTGGGATGAGTAGCTATCAATTGAACGAGTCGACTGATCCGTCGCCACCACTGACAAGCCAGTGCCAACAGGTGAATGTCAGATTGGGACGCAGAGCGTCCCGGGCTGCATTCCCACGCGGAGCGTGGGAACGATCAAAGAGCACACAAGTCGGCTTCGCGCTCCTCACCACTCAACACGATGAGCGTTAGCTCGAGTACCGCCTTTGATCGCAGGGCCCGTCGGCAGGCTGAGTGGAGGGATTGATCCGGGGGTGGGAGCGCAGCGACCGTTTGGCGAAGCCAAACACATCGAGAGGAGGTGCAGCGAAGCAAACCGTAGGCGATGCCCCCGGATCAATCCCGGAGCGAAGGAACCCGAGCCACAGCGAGGGCCGAACGTCAGGGTAAAGACTTTTTGGTTACTTTTGAGGCGTTTGTCAAAAGTGACCCGCTGTAAGAGCGGAACCGCCAGCCGCAACACCCGAAGAAACTGATATTCATCCAAACCCACCCAGAGCATGGTCGGCCCAAAGGCCGCCAAGCTCACCCGGGCGACCGCAAAGAATTACTCTCAAGCTCATACCGCAACTCATCAACCAAACCATCCACCGCCTCATCCGTGCGCAACGCATCCAGACTCAACCCACTGATCACCAGATCCACCCGCCCCGAAACCGGCTCATACAACTTCACAGTAAGCGAATGATCCCCATCCACCACACACTCACAAGCCAACGGCGAAAAACTGCGCTCAAGCCGAGCCCGCAACTGCGCCAGATAAATCATCGCGCCAGCTCCACACAACCAGACTCAACAACAAACAACACATTCATAAAGGGCTGATCCATTAGCAGGTTCCAAAGAGACACGATCACCAAAAAATGCATCGCACCTCACCAGACTAAGAACACCCCGCCCGATCAAACACCCGAATTTGCACCCCATGAACTAGTGCATTTGCACCTTACCGCTGCCCCCGGCCGCCCCCCGAAAACAACCCACGCTCGCGAGCCCAGACAATCGCCTCACTGCGACTGTGCACATCGAGCTTCGAATACACCGTCGCCACATGATTGCGCACCGTGTTCGGCGCCAGTTTCAAGCGCGCAGCAATCTCCTTGTCCGCCAACCCCTCACAGATCAGCCCCAGCACATCGCGCTCGCGGGCGGTGAGATCGGTGAACGACACACTCGGCAATTGCGGCGAATTGACCTTCTTCACATTGGCCAGTTTTTCGATCAGCGTACGGCTGAACCACGAAGCATCCTTCATCACCTCTTCAATCGCCGCCACCAGCTCAAGCTCGGTGCGCTTGCGCTCGGTGATGTCCATCAGCACCAGCAGATAGCACACCGTGTCCTGAATGTTGACGGTGTCGGCGGACACCGCGCACTCCAGCAATTCGGCGTCTTTCCTGCGGATCCGCATATCGACGCGATCGACCCGACCGGTCTTCTCCAGCGCCGCCAGCAACCGGGCGCGTTCCGCCGGTTCATCGATGAATTCCAGTTGCGCGACGGTCTTGCCGAGCACGTCGTCGCTCTCGTAAGCCAAGGTATCGAGAAAGGCCTGATTGACGTCGATCAGCCGCTGCTCGTCGGCACTGCAAATCAGGATCGGCACCGGGGTCAGGCGAAAGGCCTTGGCGAACCGCTCTTCACTTTGGCGTAAGGCGACTTCGGCCTTGTGCCGAGGCTCCATGTCGACGAACGAAAACAGCATGCAGTCCTCGTCATTGAGCACCAGCGGCTGCCCCGCCACGATCACCTGCTTGCTGCCACCGTCCGGCAGACGCAATTCAGCCTGCATCTGCGGAATGGTCGCGACATCGCGCAGGCGCTGGATCGCCAGGTCCTTGCGCTCGGCCTGTTCGAGAATATCCAGTTCATAGGTCGAGGCGCCGATCACCTGATCGCGGGTGTAACCGGTCATTTCCAGGAACCCCGGATTGACCTTGATGTAACGCAGATCGCTGAGGCGGCAGATCACTGCCGGCGCCGGGTTGGCATTGAAGGTTTTTTCGAAGCGCTGCTCGGCGTTGGCCCAATCGGTGACGTCGCTCATGATCAGCACCAACGACTCGGTCTCGCCGTCGCGGTCGGTCAACACCATGCTGCGCACGCTGTGCACCCAGGTGCGCTCCTCATCGCTGCGCGGGGTGACTTCGACCAGCACGTCGCTGAAGGTCTCGCCGGCGGCCACACGGCTGATCGGGTACTGCTCCAGCGTCAGCGTATGGTTGTTGCGATAACGCAGATTGAAACGCTCGACGTATTCCCCGGCGTTGTTGCCCAACTCGCCGATGCGACTGACGCCATGCATCGCCAGCGCCGCTTCGTTGGCCCAGAGAATCGTCTGGTCGAGTTCCAGCAGAATCACCCCGTCGGACAGGCCGGCAATGATCTGCTGCAACTGACGGCGATTGGTTTCGGTGGTCAGGACGTCCCGGCTCATTGGCTCTCCACAAATGCACGCATGTGAAGTTTACGACCGCAGGCCGTTGTGATCGTGCCGGGCAACTTTGTCCCTGATTATCGCGATGTGTGATCGACCAGTTCGCGCAGCGTATCCAGAAACAGCTTGAGCACCGGCGAGGCATCGTCCGCCCGATACGTCGCGCCGGGCCAACGGGTGATCCGCCGGCATCACCACGTGGATCGGCTCGTGGATCAGCAATTCATTGCGCAGCTGCGGGTCGTCATAGCCGACGCGAAACACGGATGGCTCGGCCCGGACGTCTGCGACGGTGCGACGATTGGTCTCGTCAGCTCCCACCGGCGGCGTTCGCGACTTTCGGCTTTCTCGACTAACGTTAGTACCTCATCGGATTGAGCCCCTGCCAGCTACACCGGGCTCTTGATCAAGGAGAGACTGATGACATCCAACCGCCTCATCGAACAGACCTATCGCACCTGGTCCAGCCCCATCCTGCTGGAGCTGAAAAAGCGCGAACACCAGATGGCGCCAGCCGAACGCCAGGCGCTCGAGAACGTGCTGGTGGAAAGACGATTGCTGGACGTTGGCAACCCGAATGGCGTTGAACGACGAAAAGGCGCGGCGAGTAAAACCGACAATCCCGGGTAATCACTTCACCCGCCTGAGTTTGCGTTCAGCCCCAGGCTCAGTAGTTCCTTGCGCAAGATCGAGGGTTTTAGAAACGCCAACCCAGCCTGCCATTCCATCGGCAGCAAACGACTCAACTTCTGCTGGCTGACCACGGGTTCGGCCAGCAAACAACTTTTGCGTTGACTGATGCAGATGACGTTCAGCAACCAGTCATCACCCTGCCCGTCCATCCAGCGGCAAATCTCGCTGCGATACTTCTCGATCAGCGCGTCGGCATCCCATACGGTCATCTGCGCAAAAACCTCAGACAACCGGCTTTCGGGTTTCATGCGTTTGAGATCGGCGGCCAATGCAGCAGACATGTCTGATTCGATGGCAGCCTGACATTCGAGGAAGTACTGCCCGGGCCAGTCCGCCGTGAGTTTCCCGTGTGGCGCGAGTTCGGCGTAGGCATCGATGTCCGCGGTTGTGGTCATTTGCCCGGTGAAATTCAGCGTGTTGTCCAGAATCGCCGTGGCCAGCAGAGCGGCGCTTTGTTCGCTGATCCTTGGCACCAAGCCTGCGGCTTTCCAGCGCTGAAAAACCTGAGTCGCTGCCGCGCCGATCGGGCGGATGTCGGCGGCCGATCCAAGTGTCTGTGCCCAATGGTCTTCGAAGCCCGGATGATGGTCGATGACTTCCACCACCCGATCGAGCGCGACCATCGGGTCGAAATGGTGGTAATCGGAGACGTCGACCAGAATGAACTCATCGTTGGAGGTCGGGCGGTAATCGTGCAGCACCGCGCCCCAGCCGAGCACGGTGTTCGAAACACTGGCATTGGGTTTTGCGCTGCTGACGGCGCGGGCAGGAATGCCTTGCAGGTTGAGCAGTTCTGCGTAGGCGATGCAGCAGGCGTAGGCGTCGATGTCCAGATACGCCGAGCCTGAGGTGATGACTTTGATAGGCGACATTGCGCGTCCCTGGCTTCCATTTCAGGGGCGGCAACGTCGCACGTACAGATGACAGTTTCAAGTCAGGCGGCGCGCTGCCCTCCCGCCACCGCCGCCGAAGCCGCCAGCATCGCCCGCAGCAACACCGCACAGCCGGCCGCCAGATCGTCCGGCGCGGCGTTTTCGATTTCGTTGTGGCTGATGCCGCCTTCGCACGGCACGAAGATCATCCCGGCCGGGCCGAGTTCGGCGAGGAAGATTGCGTCGTGTCCGGCGCCGCTGACGATGTCCATGTGCGACAGGCCCAGACCTTTGGCGGCACCGCGCACGGCTTCGACACAGCCTTTTTCGAAGTACAGCGGCGGGAAGTCGGCGGTCGGGGTCAGTTCATAGCTCAGGCCGTGTTCTTCGCAGGTCGCTTCGATGACTTGTTTCACCTCGCTGATCATCGAGTCGAGACGTGCCGGTTCCAGATGCCGGAAGTCGAGGGTCATGCGCACTTCGCCGGGAATGACGTTGCGCGAGCCCGGATAGGCTTGCAGGCAACCGACCGTGCCGCAGGCGTGGGGTTGGTGGCCGAGGGCCGCGCGATTGACCGCGCCGACGATCACCGAAGCGCCGACCAGAGCATCCTTGCGCAGGTGCATCGGGGTCGGGCCGGCGTGGGCTTCGACGCCGCGCAGTTTCAGGTCGAACCACTTCTGGCCCAGCGCGCCGAGTACTACGCCGATGGTTTTCTGTTCGTCTTCAAGGATTGGTCCTTGTTCGATATGTGCTTCGAAGTAGGCCCCGACCTTGTGCCCGCTGACCTTGCGTGGCCCGGCATAGCCGATGGCATTCAGCGCTTCACCAACGGTCACGCCGTCGGCATCGACCTTGGCCAGGGTTTCTTCGAGGGTGAATTTTTCCGCGAACACGCCGGAGCCCATCATGCACGGGGCGAAGCGCGAACCTTCTTCGTTGGTCCAGACCACCACTTCCAGCGGCGCCTCGGTTTCCACGCCCAGGTCATTGAGGGTGCGCAACACTTCGACCCCGGCCAGCACGCCGAAGCAACCGTCGAACTTGCCGCCGGTGGGCTGGGTGTCGATGTGGCTGCCGGTCATCACCGGGGGCAGGTTCGGGTTACGGCCAGGGCGGCGGGCGAAGATGTTGCCGACTTCATCGACCGTGACGCTGCAACCGGCGTCCTTGCACCACTGCACGAACAGGTCGCGGGCCTGGCGGTCGAGGTCGGTCAGGGCCAGGCGACAGACCCCGCCCTTGACCGTGGCGCCGAGTTTGGCGAGTTCCATGAGCGACGCCCACAAGCGGTCGCGGTTGATGTGCTGATGGGTCGATTGCAGAACGTCTACGGCTGCGTTCATGGGGATCTCCTCAGGCAGTTCTTATGGGAATTACAACGGCGATTTGACGACCACCGGGCTGGTCCGCATCGCGCACAACCCGTAATAGATCAACCCGCCCAGCGCCGAGCCGGTGAACCAGCCGTAGCTGTAAAACCAGCTGAATGCGCTGCTGCCCAGCGACAGCAGGGTCAGCACCACCGGCACGCCGAACGCGATGAACCCGGCCCAGTTCCACGCCGGGTACACGTCGTCGCGGTACAGGCCGGCCAGGTCCAGTTGCTGTTTCTTGATCAGGAAATAGTCCACCACCATGATCCCGGCGATCGGCCCGAGCAGGCTGGAATAACCCAGCAGCCAGTTCGAATACACGGTTTCCAGGCTGACATCGGAGACGATCCATCCGAGCTTTTTCAGCAGCTCATGGCCCATCAGCGCCAGACCGACGAAACCAGTGAGGATGACCGCTTTGGTGCGGTTGATCACCTTGGGCGCGATGTTCTGGAAATCGTTGGTTGGCGAGACGATGTTGGCGGCGGTGTTGGTCGACAGCGTGGCGATGATGATCAGCGCCATGGCCACCGCAACCCACACCGGGCTCTGGATATGGCCGATCAAAGTCACCGGATCGGAGACGCTGACGCCCACCAGTTTCACCGACGCGGCGGTCATCACCACGCCCAGTGCGGCGAACAGGAACATGGTCAGCGGCAGGCCGAAAATCTGCCCGAGGATCTGATCCTTCTGGCTGCGGGCATATCGGCTGAAATCGGGAATGTTCAGCGACAGGGTGGCCCAGAAGCCGACCATCGCTGTCAGCCCGGCGGCGAAGTAACTGACCACGCTCGCACCTTCGGGACGCTTCGGCGGAATCGCCAGCAGTTCAGTCATCGACACATTCGGCATGGCCCACACCAGCAAGCCGATGCCGACCGCCACCAGCAACGGTGCCGACAGGGTTTCCAGCCACTTGATCGACTCGGCACCCCGAATCACCACCCACAGGTTCAGCACCCAAAAAATCATGAAACCGATCACCTCCCCCGTCCCGCCGAGGGATTTCCAGCCCTCAAACACCGAGCCGAGAAACAGGTGAATCGCCAGCCCGCCGAACATGGTCTGAATGCCGAACCATCCGCACGCCACCAGCGCCCGGATCAGGCACGGCACGTTGGAGCCGAGAATTCCGAACGACGAACGCAGCAGCACGGGAAACGGAATCCCGTACTTGGTGCCGGGAAACGCGTTGAGTGTGAGGGGAATCAGAACGATGACGTTGGCAAACAGAATCGCCAGCAGTGCCTCGCCAACGGTCAGGCCAAAGTACGCGGTGAGCACCCCGCCGAGGGTGTAGGTCGGCACGCAGATCGACATGCCGATCCACAGCGCGGTGATGTGCCATTTGTTCCAGGTTCGTTCGCGCACCTTGGTCGGTGCCATGTCGTGGTTGTAACGGGGACTGTCGAGGACGTCGCTGCCGGCTTCGAGCTCGAACAAGCCGTCGCGCTCGATCACTTGTGATCTGTTCTGTTGCATGGCCGCTCCACTGTTCTTCTGATTATTTTTTTGCTCATCAGGCGGCTGCACACGCGGGTGCAAGCCGGACGATGGCCGGAGGAACTGACAACTTTCTTGCACCGGCCATGGTGTCAGCGGCGGCATCAATAAACATGCCGGGTGCCCCGCTTTCGCATCGGGCCGTGCTTTCAACTTTGCGTAACCAACTGATGTTTATCAGTTTTAATTATTCACCTTATGAGGCCGCGAAAACTTGACTGAACACTCAGGCTAAATGCCAGGCAAGTTGTCCGAACTGTCAGGACTCAATCTGGTGCACTGCACTTTTTTTCGTCGTGGGCGATCAACCGCAGCTCAACTTCAAGCGGCTGATTTCACATAGGAAATCTTGCTCATATTTCCAACCTGTCAAGTGCGTCAAAATGGTGAAGCACCTCACCATTTTGGTGATTTTGTATTTTTATCGTTATTTATCAGTCACTTAAAACAGATATAAGCTTATAAAAAATATTCTTGCTCAATTGTAAAACTGCGACTAGCGTCTATTCCTGACAGCGCTGACAAGATTACGCATTGGCGCTGCAAACAATAAAACATCTAGAACCGGCACAAGTCGGTCATGCCTGCGAGGAACTCGGAATGTCTCTGTTGATCCGTGGCGCCACCGTTGTTACCCATGATGAAAGTTACCGCGCCGATGTCTATTGCGCTGACGGCGTGATCAAAGCCATTTGTGAAAACCTGGATATTCCCGCCGGCGCCGAAGTGCTCGACGGCAGCGGCCAATACCTGATGCCCGGCGGCATCGATCCACACACCCACATGCAACTCCCGTTCATGGGCACCGTGGCCAGCGAAGACTTCTACAGCGGCACCGCCGCAGGCCTGGCCGGTGGCACCACCTCGATCATCGATTTCGTGATTCCCAATCCGCAGCAGTCGCTGCTCGAAGCGTTTCATCAGTGGCGTGGCTGGGCGGAGAAGTCCGCCTCCGACTACGGTTTCCACGTCGCGATCACCTGGTGGAGCGAGCAGGTCCGCGAGGAAATGGCTGAACTGGTCAGCCATCACGGAATCAACAGCTTCAAGCATTTCATGGCCTACAAGAACGCGATCATGGCCGCCGACGACACGCTGGTGGCGAGTTTCGAGCGCTGCCTGGAACTCGGCGCCGTGCCGACCGTGCACGCGGAAAACGGCGAGCTGGTCTATCACCTGCAGCGCAAGTTGATGGCCCAGGGCATCACCGGGCCGGAAGCGCACCCGCTGTCGCGGCCCTCACAGGTCGAAGGTGAAGCCGCGAGCCGGGCGATCCGCATCGCTGAAACCATCGGCACGCCGCTGTACCTGGTACACGTCTCGACCAAGGAGGCCCTCGACGAAATCACCTACGCCCGCAGCAAGGGTCAACCGGTCTACGGCGAAGTGCTGGCCGGGCATCTGCTGCTGGACGACAGCGTCTACCAGCACCCGGACTGGCAGACCGCCGCCGGTTACGTGATGAGCCCGCCGTTCCGCCCGCGCGGGCATCAGGAGGCGCTGTGGCAAGGCTTGCAGAGCGGCAATCTGCACACCACCGCCACCGATCATTGCTGCTTCTGCGCCGAGCAGAAAGCCGCTGGCCGCGACGACTTCAGCAAGATCCCCAACGGCACCGCCGGTATCGAAGACCGCATGGCGGTGTTGTGGGATGAAGGGGTGAACTCGGGACGGTTGTCGATGCAGGACTTCGTCGCCCTCACCTCCACCAACACCGCGAAAATCTTCAATCTCTATCCGCGCAAGGGCGCAATCCGCGTCGGCGCCGATGCCGACCTGGTGCTGTGGGATCCGCAAGGCACCCGCACCATCTCCGCCAAGACCCACCATCAGCAGGTGGACTTCAACATCTTCGAAGGCAAGACCGTGACCGGTGTGCCGAGCCATACCGTCAGCCAGGGCCGGGTGGTCTGGGCCGATGGCGACCTGCGCGCCGAGCGCGGGGCAGGCCGGTATATCGAACGGCCGGCGTATCCGGCGGTGTTTGACTTGTTGAGCAAGCGGGCTGAGTTGCACAGACCTGTGGCCGTCAAACGCTGATTCCCTGATTACCGATGATCGTTCCCACGCTCTGCGTGGGAATGCAGCCCGTGACGCTCCGCGTCACTGGACGCGGAGCGTCCCTTGAGGCATTCCCACGCAGAGCGTGGGAACGATCGACAACAAAAAACCACTGCCCGACAGAGGCAGAAAACCTCAAATAACCGTGAGGCAAAAAACCGTGATCGAGACCCTGAATCATCTCCCGCACCCGCACGAAAGTGCGGCCGCCCTCGCCGGCCATTTCACTGATCTGGCACCGCCGCTCAACGACCGTCAGGCGCATCTGGAAGCTTCGCGCTGCCTGTATTGCTACGACGCGCCGTGCGTGAATGCGTGCCCGAGCGAGATCGACATCCCGTCGTTCATCCGCAATATCCATCAGGACAACGTACCGGGTGCCGCGCAGAAAATCCTCTCGGCGAACATCCTCGGCGGCAGTTGCGCGCGGGTCTGTCCGACCGAGATCCTCTGCCAGCAAGCCTGCGTGCGCAACAACGCCCACGAATGCGCGCCGGTGCTGATCGGCCTGCTGCAACGCTACGCCGTGGACAACGCGCACTTCACCGAGCACCCGTTCCAGCGCGCCGCCGCCACCGGTAAACGCATCGCAGTGGTCGGTGCCGGCCCGGCGGGTCTGTCCTGTGCGCATCGCAGCGCCATGCACGGTCATGACGTAGTGATTTTCGAAGCGCGGGAGAAGGCTGGCGGGCTCAACGAATACGGAATCGCCAAATACAAACTGGTCGACGACTACGCACAGAAGGAACTGGATTTCCTCCTGCAGATCGGCGGCATCGAAATCCGCCACGGGCAGAAACTCGGCGACAACCTGACCTTGAGCGAACTGCATCAGCAGTTCGACGCGGTGTTCCTCGGCCTCGGTCTGAACGCCAGCAAGCAACTCGGCCTGGCCCACGAAGACGCGCCCGGCCTGCTCGCTGCCACCGACTACATCCGCGAACTACGCCAGGCCGATGACCTGTCGCAACTACCGCTGGCTGAACACTGCATCGTCCTCGGCGCCGGCAACACCGCCATCGATATGGCCGTGCAAATGGCCCGCCTCGGCGCCCGCGACGTCAACCTGGTCTATCGCCGTGGCGCGGCAGACATGGGCGCCACCGGCCACGAGCAGGACATTGCCAAGGCCAATCAGGTGCGGCTGCTGACCTGGGCGCAACCGGACGAAGTGCTGCTCGACGCTCAGGGCAAGGTGCGCGGCATGCGCTTCGCCCGTACGCATCTGGTGGAAGGTCGCCTGCAAACCACTGGCGAGACGTTCGAGCTGGCCGCCGATGCGATCTTCAAAGCCATCGGCCAGGCCTTCGACAGCAGCGCCCTCGCCGACCCGCTGGCCCGCGAACTCAAGCGTCAGGGTGAACGCATCCAGGTCGATGAAAACCTGCGTACCAGCATCCCCGGCGTGTACGCCGGCGGCGACTGCACCAGCCTCGATCAGGACCTGACCGTGCAAGCGGTGCAACACGGCAAGCGCGCCGCCGAGGCGATCAACGCTCAACTGATGCTCAACGTGGAGGCTGCGTAAATGGCCGATATCTCGATTGTCTTCGCCGGTATCAAAGCCCCCAACCCGTTCTGGCTGGCCTCCGCGCCTCCGACCGACAAGGCCTACAACGTGGTGCGCGCCTTCGAGGCCGGCTGGGGCGGCGTGGTCTGGAAAACCCTGGGTGAAGACCCGGCGGCGGTCAACGTCTCTTCGCGTTACTCGGCGCATTACGGCGCCAACCGCGAAGTGCTGGGCATCAACAACATCGAACTGATCACCGACCGCTCGCTGGAAATCAACCTGCGGGAAATCACCCAGGTGAAAAAGGACTGGCCGGATCGCGCGTTGATCGTGTCACTGATGGTGCCCTGCGTCGAAGAGTCGTGGAAAAACATCCTGCCGCTGGTGGAAGCCACCGGCGCCGACGGCATCGAGCTGAACTTCGGTTGCCCCCACGGCATGCCCGAACGCGGGATGGGCGCGGCAGTCGGTCAGGTGCCGGAGTACGTCGAGCAGGTCACGCGCTGGTGCAAGACCTATTGCTCGCTGCCGGTGATCGTCAAACTCACACCGAACATCACCGACATTCGCGTCGCCGCCCGCGCCGCATACCGGGGCGGCGCCGATGCGGTGTCGCTGATCAACACCATCAATTCGATCACCAGCGTCGACCTCGAACACATGGTCGCCCTGCCCACCGTCGGCAGCAAAAGCACTCACGGCGGTTATTGCGGCTCGGCGGTCAAACCGATAGCGCTGAACATGGTCGCGGAAATCGCCCGCGATCCGCAGACTCAAGGCCTGCCGATCTGCGGCATTGGTGGCATCGGCAGCTGGCGCGATGCGGCGGAGTTCATTGCACTGGGCAGCGGTGCGGTGCAGGTGTGCACGGCGGCGATGCTCCACGGGTTCCGGATTGTCGATGAAATGAAGGATGGCTTGTCGCGGTGGATGGATAGTCAGGGCTACGCCAGCATCGCCGAGTTCTCCGGGCGTGCGGTGGGCAATACGACCGACTGGAAGTACCTGGACATCAACTATCAGGTCATCGCGAAGATCGATCAGGAAGCGTGCATCGGTTGCGGGCGGTGCCACATTGCCTGCGAAGACACATCACACCAGGCAATCAGCAGCCTGAAACAGGCCGATGGCACGCACACATATGAAGTGATCGATGATGAGTGTGTGGGGTGCAATCTGTGCCAGATCACCTGCCCGGTGGCGGACTGCATCGAGATGGTGCCGATGGAGACGGGCAAGCCGTTTCTGGACTGGAATCATGATCCGCGGAATCCGTATCACGTTGCGGTCTAGATTGCCTGCTGATCCAGAAGTCCCCTCACCCTAGCCCTCTCCCCCTGGGAGAGGGGACTGATTGGGGGATATTGACGAATTACACCGACGTGAAAATCCTGCGTTGAATCCATAACCGAAACAGCTGGAACTCCACTGTGAATCCATAATCGACCCGGTCTTGCAGGTCGATGTAGCTCGCAAGACACCTCAGTCGGCCCCCTCTCCCTCCGGGAGAGGGCTGGGGTGAGGGTTAGCTTTTGACTTTTTTCAGGGTTCTAAACCTATCCCCCGCAAAATCACACTCGTCACCGTCTGCACCGCCCGCTCGAACTGCATGTCCGACAACGGCTGATGCTCATTCAGAATATTCACCTGATGATCGAAGTCGGCATAGTGCTGGGTCGACGCCCAGATCATGTACAGCAAACTCGACGGTTCCACCGGCAGAATCCGCTTGTCCTCCACCCACTGCCGAATCTTCGCCTCTTTCATCTTGGCCCAGTCGTACAGGCTGACATCCAGTGCCTCGCCCAGGGTCGGTGCGCCGTGGATGATTTCGTTGGCCCAGACTTTCGAGCCATACGGCCGGCTGCGCGAGTGGTTCATCTTGGCGCGGATGTAGCTGCTGAGCACCACCCGTGGATCATCGAACATCTCGAAGCACAGGGCGTCCTGCTTCCACACTTCCAGCAGGTCGAACAGCACCGCGCTGTACAGCTCGCTCTTGGTCGAAAAGTAGTAATGCAGGTTGGAACGCGGCAATTGCACTTCGGCGGCGATGTCGGCCATGGCGGTGCCACCGAAGCCTTTTTCGGCGAACACCTTTTCCGCCGCCAGAAGGATTTTCTCGACATTGCTGCGGCGGATTTCGATCTTGTGATTGCCCATGAGGGCTCCCTGAAGACAACGTTGTTGAAGACTAGCATCCGCTCTGGGCAAGGGGCGACAGCCAAGAACGATTCTTCACACACCCGGGCATTTTTCTGGTTTAGGATCGCCACCCGCCTCCTTGTCTCACCTCAAGGCAACGTGCACGGCACACCCTATACTGTCCGCCGTCACTCACTGAAAAGGGATTGCCCATGAAGCTGAAAAACCTGTTCACCGCCGGCGCGCTGCTCGCCTCGCTGGTCGTCACTTCCCAGGCGTTCGCCCACGCACATCTGAAAAGCCAGACCCCGGCCGCCGACAGCACCGTCGCCGCGCCGGCGGATCTGCGCCTGGTGTTTTCCGAAGGCGTCGAAGCCAGCTTCACCAAAGTCATCGTGACCCACGATGGCGCGCCAGTGAAGGTCAAGCCGCTGACCACCGAAGGCGACAAGAAAACCCTGATCGTCACGCCCGAAGCACCGTTGACCGCTGGCGAATACAAGGTCGAATGGCACGCGGTGTCGGTCGATACGCACAAGAGCGAAGGCGCCTATCAGTTCAAGGTTGGCCAGTAATTCATGAGTGAAGCGCTGGTGTTGTGCCGGTTCCTGCATTTCATCGTGGTGTTGATGCTGTTCGGGGCCTGGCTGTTCCGGCCGCTGCTGCTCAAGGGTGAAGCGCCGGCGCTGGATCGACACCTGGCGCGGCTGGCCCGTTGGCTGGTGGCGATTGCGCTGGTCAGCGGCGTTGCCTGGGCGTTGCTGATCACCGCGAGCATGGCCGGTTCGGCCGCTGCAGCGTTCGATCCGGACACCATTGAGCTAGTGCTGGGCCATACGTTTTTCGGTCAGGTGTGGCGCTGGCATCTGCTGATCAATGCACTGCTATTGGCGTTGCTGTTTACCCCGTGGCGATCGAGCCAACCATTGCGGCTGGGCCTGAGCGCGTTGCTGCTGATGACCCTCGCCCCGGTCGGTCACGGGGCCATGCTCGACGGCTTCAGCGGCCAGATGCTGATCCTCAATCAGGTGGTTCACCTGACGTGCGTCGGCGCCTGGCTCGGTGGGCTGCTGATGCTCGTGATGATCCTGCGCCAGCCTGATGCAGCGGTGCGCTATGTCTTGCTGCGGTTCAGTGGGCTCGGTTACGTGCTGGTCGCCGGTCTGTTGATGACCGGACTGATCAACGTGCGCGTCCTCACCGGCCAATGGTGGCCGACGCCGTTGTTCTCGGGATTTGCCCTGATTCTGTTGATCAAGGCATTGCTGGTGTTCGGCATGCTCGCACTGGCGCTGTTCAACCGCTTGCGCATCAGTGATTGCGAACAACGGATCGACACCCTCAAGCGCAGCGTGATGCTCGAGTGGTTGCTGGGGATCGGTGCCGTGGCGGCCGTGTCCGTGCTCGGCACCCTGCCCCCGATGATCGCCGCCTGAGGTCAGTGCTTCTGGGTATCACCCGCCGCTGTATCAATGCTGACCACCACCGACATCCCCGGTCGCAGCCGTTCGCTCTCCTGCTGCCCCGGATCGATGGTGATACGCACCGGCACCCGTTGAGCGATTTTCACGAAGTTGCCGGTGGCGTTGTCGGCCTGCAATAAGGCGAATTCGGAACCGGTGCCCGGCGAGATGTGCTGCACGTGACCGGTGAACTTGCGGTGGTTCAGGCCATCCACGGTGAAGGTCACCGGTTGCCCGACCCGCACGTTGTCCATCTGGGTTTCTTTCATGTTGGCGATCACCCACTTCTGGTCCGGCACCAGCGCCATCAACTGCGCCCCGGAATTGACGTAGGCACCGAGGCGCACGCCGATCTGCCCGAGCTGGCCGTCGCGCGGGGCGATGATCCGGGTGTTGGACAGATCGATCCGCGCCAGTTGCACCGCCGCCTCGGCGCTGGCCACCGCGGCTTCCAGCGAGCCGCGATTGACGATCACCGTTTGCAGGTCCTGCCGAGCGATTTCCAGATTAGCCTTGGCCTGCGCCACCGACGCAATGCCCTGCGCGTTGGCGGCCAGCGCCACGTCCATCTCGCGCTTGGAGACTGAGCCGTCATTGACCAACGCCGTGTTGCGTCGCAAGTCAGCCTCGCTTTTGCGCAGCTGCGCCTCGCTGTCGGCCACCACCGCCTGCCGCAACTTGATCGTCGCTTCGGCGCTGTTGCGCTGCTGGACGACGTTGGCCAGCGCAGCCTTCTGTACCGCCAGTTGCGCCAGCGACTGATCGAGACGCTGCTGATAAATGCGGTCATCGAGACGCACCAGCAAATCGCCTTCCTTCACAAACTGGAAGTCCTGCACCGGTACTTCAAACACATAACCACTGAGCTGCGGACCGATGATCGTCACCTGCCCCCGCACCAAGGCGTTTTCAGTGGTCTCGACCGCGCTGCTGAACGGCGGCAACTGCCAGGCGTAGAGCACGATCAGCACACCGACGATGGCAATCGCGGCAAAGCCCAGCGACGAGATGATCCGCACCCGCAGCGAGCGCGGTTCAGTGTTCGGTGATGACGGCGGCGCCTCTCCCTCGGGAGTGGCGGCGATGGCATTGGTGGTCGTGGTGGTCGGTTCGGTCATGAAGAAGTGGCACCGCTGGAAGGTACGGAAGGTGTCGGGGCGACGGCTTTGGTGGTGCTGATCAGCCACAGCGCACGGAGGGAAATCCAGATCATGGTGAGGATCGCGATCACCGCAATCAGCATGAACACATCGTTGTAGGCCAGCACGTTGGCTTCACGGGTGGCGGCGTTGGCCAGGCTGCGAATGCCTTGCAGGTTGCGCAGGCTCGGGTCCGCAATCAGGGAGCCGACCGCCGAACCGCCGCTCTGTACCCGGGCGGCCACCAACGGATCGGACAGCACCAGTTGCTCGACGATATGGCTGGAATGAAACTTCTCGCGCACGATCTGGAATGTCCCCAGCAACGCTGCGCCGATCAGGCCGCCGAGGTTGTTGCAGATCCCGAACAACACCGAAAAGCTCACGAGGTTGCGCGGATTGGTCAGCACGTTGCGCGTGCCGAGAACCATGGTCGGGCCGAGGAAGAATGTGCTGCCGAACGCCAGCAGGAACTGGCTGAAATAGAGGTTTTCGGGGCGGGTCAGGTTGTTCGAGGAGCTGTCGATGATCGAACCGGTGGCCATCAACGCCAGCGACACAATCAGCGGCATCAGCAGGTGCTTCGGGTCGATGGTCAGCGCACTGGTCAGCAGCCCGGCGACGCTGCCGATCAGCATCACCACGTAGAGGCTGTGCAACTGCTGGCTGCTCATGTTCAGGTTTTGCATGAAGCCCACGGCGCCGGTGGATTGCTCCGAGGTCACCATGCGAATCAGGATCACCGCCAGTGCCAGGCGGATCATCACCCCGCTGCCGAGCCAGCGGGTCATCAGCATCGGGTTGCTGCGGTTGTGTTCGATGGCCAGCCCCGCGAGGATGAGGGCAATCGATGCGGCCAGGGCGATGCCGATCCATTGCGCCTCGAGCCACCAGTCGATCCGGCCCAAAGACAACACCGCGCACAACAGCGCAACGCCACTGGCGAGGATGGCGAAGGTGAGAAAGTCGAGGGGTTCGAAGGTCTTGAAGCGGTCACCCGGCGGCAGCTTGAGCATCAACACGCAGCCGAGCGACAGCAGCGCCATGCCCAATTCGAACAGGTACAGGCCGCGCCATTCGGCGATCTGTAGCAAGTCTTCGGAAAACAACCGGGCCAGCGGCAACGCCAATTGTGAAGTACCAAGGCCCAGCACCAACGCCTTCATCCGCCATTTGGCCGGGAACGCCTGAACCATGTAATACAGGCCCAGCGAGCTCAACGCCGCGCCGACCATGCCGTGAGCGGCACGCACCGCAATCGCCGAGCTCAGGTCATTGACGAACAAATGGCCGAAGGTCACCAGCGCATACAAAACCAGGAACACCTCGGTGAACGCCCGCAAACCGAACTGCTGGCGAAACTTCACCAGCAGCAGGTTCATCGACACGTTGGTCATTACATACGCCGCCGGCAACCAGGCCATTTCGGCCGTGGTCGCGCCGATCGCGCCTTGCAGGTAAGGCAGGTTGGCGACCACCAGCGAATTGCCCAAGCCACCGGTCAGCGCCACCAGCAACCCCACCAGCGCATAGGCCAGGCGCCTGGGGTTGGAGTGCAGCGGCGTCGAGGGGGAACCGGGCAGACTGGGCTTCTCGTGAGGCTGCCAGTCGCGCGGGGCGTATTGATTCATTGAAAGGCCTTGTGCCGAAGATGGCATCAGTGTGCCGGGGTCGCCGGGATTCGTAAATTTTGTTTAAAGGTCATCTCGCACGCAGCGGATTTTTCCCAAGCGTTGCGAATGCCAACCTGCAGCACTTCTCAACCTGCAAGGTGCCCGTTATGACCACTTCCCGCTGGCAACGCTCCCCGCGTCTGCTGAAAAACCTGCTGGCAGCCGCCCTGCTGCTGCCTGCCCTCGCCTTCGCCCAGGAACGACCCTGGCCGGATGGCTCGCAACTGGTGATTTCGGTGTCGATGCAATTCGAAACCGGCGGCCAGCCCGAGGGCGCTGAAAGTCCGTTCTCCGGTACACCGTTGCCCAAAGGCTACCCGGACCTGCCGGCGCAGACCTGGTTCGATTACGGCTACAAGGAAGGCTTGTGGCGCATGCTTGATCTGTGGGACCGCACCGGCATCAAGGTCACCTCCCACGTGGTCGGCGAAGCGGCGCTCAAGCACCCGGAACTGGCCAAGGCGATCGCCGAGCGCGGCCATGAACTGGCAGCCCATGGCATGCGCTGGGCCGACTCGTACAACATGAACTACGCCCAGGAAAAACAGTTCATCGGCGACGGCGTCGCTGCCGTGGAAAAAATCACCGGCCAGCGTTCGGTCGGCTACAACGCCAACTGGCTGCGGCGCAGTCCCAATACGTTGAAGGTGCTGCAAGATCTGAATTTCACCTACCACATCGACGACGTCAGCCGCGACGAACCCTTCGTGACGATGGTTCGCGGGCGCAAATTCGCCGTGGTGCCCTACACCCTGCGCAACAACGACATCGTATTGATCGAGGGCCGGCACTTCTCCGCCGAGCAGTTCTATCAGCAACTGGTGCTGGAATTCGATCGCCTCTACGCCGAAGGCGCGAGCAAGCGGCGGATGATGTCGGTGAGTCTGCACGACCGCATCGGCGGCACGCCGGCGATGGTCGAGGCGATGGAACGCTTTATCCGTTACGCGCAATCGCATCCGAAGGTGACATTCATGCGCAAGGATCAGATTGCCCAGGTGGTGCTGACCGAGAAAAACCCGCTGATCGACAACACCGAGGCGGCGTACAACCAGTGACAAAAAAATCGCAGCCAAGGCTGCGATTTTCTCTCTGCTTAACGACTCACGCCCGCAGCAGCATATAAGCCGCGACCACCAGACACACACTGGCAAACCCCACCTGCAACGCCCGCGCCGGTACCCGCGCGCAAAGTTTGCGGCCGACGATCATGCCGACGATGCTCGCAACGATAAACGCCGCGCCCAGATGATCGATCCGCACCCCGGCATGAAATGCGCCAATCACGCCAATGGCGGAAATCAGGCTGATGACCATCAAGGAAGTGGCGACGATCCCGCGCATCTGCACATCGGTCAGTTGCTTGAACGCCGGCACGATCAGAAACCCGCCGCCAACGCCCAACAAACCAGACACCACGCCGGTGACAGCACCCAGCGCCGCAAGGGTCGCGGTGCATTTGGCGGTCCAGTCGAAACGTCCGGTCTGTTCGTTGAGCATGCAGTTCTTCTGCCCCCAACTGGCGTGGCCATGATCGCTCGGGCCCGGCTCCTGGCGTTCACGGCGCAGCATGCGCCACGCCACCATCACCATCAGCAGGCTGAACAGGATCATCAGGATCTTTTCCGGCAACTGATGGGCGAAGTAGATGCCCACCGGCGAAAACACTGCACCAAGTGCCGCAATCAACAGCGCCGCGCGATAACGCACCAGACCATGGCGCAGACCGTCGATGGCACCGACCGCCGCCGCGCTGCCGACGGCGAACAACGCCACCGGCGCCGCTTGCGTCATCGTCCAGCCCAGTCCGAGCACCAGCGCCGGCACCGCGAGAATCCCGCCGCCGGCCCCGGTCAGACCGAGGATCAACCCCATCAACACGCCAAACAGACTTGCCAGCAACATAGAGTGTTCTCAGTCGACTTTGGACAGGCTCGTCAGCCATTCGCGGCCCTTGAGCATGCCGTGCCAGTAGAACCACGGCAGCAGGGTCGCCTTCAGCCACCATGCAGAACGGCGCGGCACGGTCGGGTCGAGGGGAAAGGTCGGCAGCAACTTACCGCCATAGCCGAACTCGGCGAGGATCACCTTGCCCTTCTCCACCGTCAGCGGGCAGGAACCGTAGCCGTCGTACTTCAGCGGCAGCGCCAGTTCCTTGCGCAACGCCAGCAGGTTTTCCGCCACCACCACGACCTGCTTGCGCACTGCCGCCGCGGTTTTCGCATTGGTGGTGCCGCAGATATCGCCCAGCACAAACACTTCGGGATAACGCGGATGTTGCAGCGTGTGCGGGTTGACCTCGCACCAGCCGGCGGCGTCGGCCAGCGGACTCTGCGCGATGAAGTCCGGCGAAACCTGCGGCGGCACCACGTGCAGCAAGTCGAAGGTTTTCGCCTGACGGGTGACGTTGCCGTCCGCGTCCTTGATGTCAAACCAGGCGGTTTTCGCCGGGCCATCGACCTTCACCAGATTGGAATTGAACGCCAGCCGCGCGTTGTATTTCTCGATGTATTTCATCAGCGGCGGCACGAAGGTCGCCACACCGAACAGCGCGGCGCCGGCCAGGTTGAACTCAACCTCGACCTTGTTCAATACGCCCTTCTTGAGCCAGTGGTCGCAGGACAGATAGAGCGCCTTCTGAGGGGCACCGGCGCATTTGATCGGCATCGCCGGCTGAGTGAACAGCGCCTTGCCGTCGCGCAGTTTCTGCACCTGTTCCCAAGTGTATTGCGCATGCTGATAGCTGTAGTTGGACGTCACACCGTGCTGGCCGAGACTTTCCTGCAAGCCTTCGATCTTCTCCCACGCCAGGCGCAGGCCGGGGCAGACGATCAGGTTCTGATAGGTGACGGTGCGTTGATCGTTGAGGGTGAGTTGGCGTGTGTCGGGATCGATGTTGGTCACTGCCGCCTGAATCCAGGTGGCCTGACGCGGCAGTACCTTGTTCATTGGTCGGGCGGTGTCTTTGGCGTCGTAGGCGCCACCGCCGACCAGCGTCCAGGCCGGTTGGTAGTAATGCTGGGCACTCGGTTCGATCACCGTGATATTCAGGTGCGGGTCACGTTTAAGCAGGCTGGCGACAAAACCGATGCCGGCAGTGCCCCCGCCGATGACCACGATGTCCGCACTGATGGATGGGCCCCAGTGTTGATCGTTCATTGCTTGTTCCTTATTGCTGCACGCAAGGATAGCCGGGTCTATTGCGCCCAGCTTTTGAGCACGGCTCCGCAGTAGAGTCCGGACAGTGTTTTCATCACCTGGATGACTTCATGACTGGCGAGACCGTAGAAAATGTACTTGCCTTCACGACGGGTCGCGACCAGCCCTTCATCACGCAGGATGCCCAATTGCTGGGACAGGGTCGGCTGACGCACGCCGGTCATTTTCTCCAGCTCGCCGACGTTGCGTTCGCCCTGGGTCAACTGGCACAGGATCAACAGCCGATCCTCGTTGGCCAAGGCCTTGAGCAGCGAACAGGCCTTGGAGGCCGAGGCCCGCAGTTGGGCGACTTCACATTCGGTCAGACTGGATTGCATTTGCAGGATGCCTTCAACGTCACTTAAGCTGCGAACATTATGTTTTTACATAAAGTGTTGCAACCCTGACTTTCCACCTCCTGCACAGGACCGTGTCCATGCCCGCGCTGATTGAAGCTTTCCTAGACCCCGCCTCTTCGACCTACAGCTATGTGGTCTACGAGGCCGATGGCGGGCAATGCGCAATCGTCGATCCGGTGCTTGATTACGACGGCGCCGCCGGTCGCACCTGCACGGCTCAGGCCGACAAGATCATTGCCTTTGTTCGCGCCCATAAGCTGCAAGTGCAGTGGCTGCTGGAAACCCACGCCCACGCCGACCACCTGTCCGCCGCGCCTTATCTGCGTCGTGAACTGGGCGGCAAGATCGCGATTGGCGAATCGATCAGCAAAGTGCAGAACGTGTTCAAGGCGCTGTTCAACCTGGAACCGGAATTTCGCGTCGATGGTTCGCAGTTCGATCATCTGTTCGCGCCGAACGAGTCGTTCAGGATCGGCAACCTCAAGGCGACCGCCCTGCACGTCCCCGGCCACACCCCGGCGGACATGGCCTACTTGATCGACGGCGAACAGATCCTGGTCGGCGACACGCTGTTCATGCCCGACGTCGGCACCGCCCGTTGCGACTTCCCCGGCGGCAACGCGAATCAACTGTTCAATTCGATCCACAAACTGCTGGCCTTCCCAGCCAGCGTGAAGCTCTACGTCTGCCACGACTACCCACCCGCAGGTCGCGCCTCACAGTGTCAGACCACCGTTGGCGAACAGCGTAAAAGCAATATCCATGTGCATGACGGCGTCGACGAAACCGCGTTCGTCGAGATGCGCACCAAACGTGATGCCGGGTTGGGCATGCCGACGCTGTTGCTGCCGGCGATTCAGGTGAATGTGCGGGCGGGGAATCTGCCGCCGGCGGAAGGTAATGGCGTTGTCTACCTGAGGATTCCGATCAACAAAATGTGAGTTCAATTGCCCAGATGATTATTCGCTCCCTCATTTAAAGGAGCGCTCTGGACCGTGCCCTAGCCAAAATGCCACTACCGTGTAATATCCGGAAACCTAAACCGCTACGGCAGACTCCCTGCGATTACAAATGTGCAGGTGAGCAATAACACGGACATCGTCGAAGTCACACTTCGTCGAGAAGACTTTTTTGCAGGGAAACCATGAGTCAAACTTCTCCACAGGGGCAACCCCCTGAGCTGGAACCTGAAACATTCAATCGCCACCTCTCTATTTCCCTTCGCGCAATCGCCTACTTGTCATCCAAAGTCCTTGAGGCACTCAAAGCCATTGACGGGCGATCCTTCTTCGAGGGTAGAGAAGAAGGAATCAAGCTTGGCAATGACGCGGGCCTGCTTGCCGGAAAGGATCTCGGCTACGCTGAGGGTTATGCAGAGGGGCGCGCCATTCTAGAGATCAACGACCTGCGCTCAGCCGCATCCTTGCCAGGAGAGGATCACTCCCTTTTTGACAATGAACTCATGCCCATCACCGATGATATCAAGCAGAAAATGCGCGACGAGGTGTGGGAAAAACTTGATAAGAAAGAACAACCGAGCGATCAGCAGTGGGCAATGATCTTTGCCGACACGACCTGTACTTCAGTGATCGCTGGCGCGGGCTCCGGGAAGTCCACGACGTTGGCCTTGCGTGTTGTGCTTAAACACTTTCACCTGGGCATCCCCCTTCATCACATGCAGGTGACTACCTTCACCACTGAGTCTAAAAAAGACTTGCAGAAAAAGATGGTGAAGATTTTCAAATCGTGGGGCAAAGACCTGAGTGAGAGTCAAACCAAGAGTTTGGTGCGCACCTTTCACAGCAAAGTATTCGGCTTCATGAAAGCGTTCTCGGATGCGCCTATCGACTATTTCGATTTCTTGGGCGCAAAAAAATCAGGTGAGGATGAGGACGAGTTGGAAAACCCCTTTTCGTCAAAGATCACGAATGAGCAAGGATTGGTTCTTTCCCAAGTATTCAATAGCCTTTACGAGAAAGACCTGACGTTCAAAAAACACATCCTGGATCTCTACCAATCGATCGTCTTCGTCAAGCCGGATCCTATGTCTGAGTCCATGCGAATCAAAAAAAATCAGATTCTCGGCAAGATGTCCGAAAAGGATGAAGCTGTCTGCGATGAAATTGAGGCCGCATGGGTGGAGTTGGGTCTATGGCCAATTCCAGGTGTGGCCGAGCGTCGAACCTTCAACATCGAGAGAACCCCCTTCATAGCCCATGGTTACTTGGAAGAGCTCGAAACACTGGTAATTCTTGGTTGGCCGGACACGAAAAACCAGTCGGCCGAAATTCCTAGGCGCGAAGGCCAGACAGTGAATCTCAAACAAGAGAGCTGGAGCCGCCAGGCGATGATTGGAGAATGTTATCGGGGGAAAAAATACATTCTCATCAATAACGTTATGGCCGCAAAGACGCTGATGGGCAATGCCCAGCACATGATCTTTCAGGACGCCGGTTTTGATTATCACTTGCCGGGCACGACTATCAAGGAAACGAAGCTGACCGAAGTGTTCTTTGCCGAAGCCAACTACATCGAGAACCTGGGGTTGGATGTAGTCCAGGCGATCGGTTCATTAGATTTTACGCCGGGCGACCCACGCCAGCCTTTCTACCTCGCCTTGCAGATCTATTGGCGCGGCTTCCATGATTACCTGGAAAGCATGTCGCCCAAAAGATTGATCACCTTCAACAAGGCATTCGCACTGTTTGGCGAACACAATCCGGAAAATATTAAGCGCATTCCAACAGCCGAGCTAGACGGCATGCGGCATCTCATGATTGATGAGTTCCAGGACGTGTCCGGCCTGAACATTTCCTGGGTCCGGCAATGCTGCAAAGAGATCCGTAATCGTAATCAAGGCCTGCCCGGATTGGGCAATAGTCTGATGGCAGTCGGCGACGACTGGCAAAGTATCTATGGCTGGCGCGGTAGCTCACCCCTGTATCTGATGGACTTCCATAAGCATTTCCACGCCCATACGCGCAACACTCTGTACATGCAGAACAACTACCGTTCCCATCAGACAATCATTGATGCTGCCGAACAAGTTGTCCGTCCCACCACAACCGATAAAGCCAAGCATGGGATTGCAGCGAACGAAAAAGTCGTTAATCAAAAGACACCCGTATACATGCACTACGTGGCTAAAGATAAAAAAATCGTCGAACCGGACGAAACGATTCTGCGACTCGTCAGACAAGCCTATGACGACGGTCATAGCATACTGATGGTATTTCGCGTTGGCGATGTTGAAAAAGCATACAGAACAGCCCTACGAGGCCTATTGCAAGAAGCGCAAAAAAAACAGCGCAACGTCAAACTGATGACCTTTCACAAGTCCAAAGGATTGCAGGCGCAATCTGTTTTCGTTATCGGTGATTGCTTCTATAACCCGACGAAATCCAAACGCAACGACATTTACAACCTCACCCAACTGGGCGACAAATCTCCAGCGCCTTACGACAACGCTCAATCAGATGAGGCACTGCGTTTAGCTTACGTTGGCATTACTCGCGCTGAACTCAGATGTCATTGGCTGGTTGACCGCGAGGTCACCGCGACGACCAAACAAAGCGGAAGTAATGCTTCGGGGTATGCAGATCTTAAATCCGGATGCTACAAAAAGTGGACTGATCACGAAACATCCGGAGTTTCAGCTCTTTCGCCGCAATAAGGTATTGATCCAGAGGCGGCGAAAGTGTCAGCGCTAGGTGCCCAACGTCAACCCATTCGCCGGTAACGGCAGTGCCGTCTTGTAACGCACCTGTTTGAGCGCAAAACTTGACCGGATGTTGGCCACCCCTGGCACCTTGGTCAGAAAGTCCATCATGAAGCGCTCAAGCGACTGAATGGTCGGCACCAGCACCCGGATCAGATAGTCCGGGTCGCCGGCCATCAGGTAGCACTCCATGACTTCCGGCCGGTCGGAAATCGCCTCTTCGAAATGCTGCAGCGCTTCCTCTACCTGCTTCTCCAGGCTCACGTGAATGAACACGTTCACGTGCAGCCCGAGCAGGTCGGCGTCCAGCAGAGTCACTTGCTCGCGAATCAGGCCCAACTCTTCCATCGCCTTGACCCGGTTGAAGCACGGTGTCGGTGACAGATTGACCGAACGGGCCAGGTCGGCATTGGTGATGCGCGCGTTCTCTTGAAGGCTGTTGAGAATGCCGATGTCAGTACGGTCCAGTTTGCGCATGAGACAAAACCACCTGTTTTTTATGTTTATGCAGAATTTCTATCTGCAAATGATCTCCAGTGCAACGAAACAGAGAGAAATATTCTTCTTGCCCGGGCCTATGATTGTTGTAGGACAAGATTTCTTTTATCGAAGAATGACTGCCAGCTCACTACAAGAAATTCACAAGATCGAGCGTAGAAGCCATGACCCAAGCGTATGAACCGCTGCGTCTGCACGTCCCTGAACCCTCGGGCCGCCCAGGCTGCAAAACCGATTTCTCCTACCTGCATCTGACCGATGCCGGCACGGTGCGCAAACCTTCCATCGACGTTGAACCGGCCGACACCGCCGACCTGGCCCGTGGCCTGATCCGTGTGCTCGACGACCAGGGCAATGCTCTCGGTCCGTGGGCCGAAAACGTGCCGGTCGAGATCCTGCGCAAAGGCATGCGTGCCATGCTCAAGACCCGGATCTACGACAACCGCATGGTGGTCGCCCAGCGTCAGAAAAAAATGTCGTTCTACATGCAAAGCCTTGGCGAAGAAGCTATCGGCAGCGCTCAGGCCCTGGCCTTGAACATCGACGACATGTGCTTCCCGACCTACCGCCAGCAAAGCATCCTGATGGCCCGCGACGTACCGCTGGTCGACCTGATCTGCCAACTGCTGTCCAACGAGCGCGACCCGCTCAAGGGCCGTCAGCTGCCGATCATGTACTCGGTCAAGGACGCCGGTTTCTTCACCATTTCCGGCAACCTCGCGACCCAGTTCATCCAGGGCGTGGGCTGGGGCATGGCCTCGGCGATCAAGGGCGACACCAAAATCGCCTCGGCCTGGATCGGCGACGGCGCCACCGCCGAATCGGACTTCCACACTGCCCTCACCTTCGCTCACGTTTACCGGGCGCCAGTGATTCTCAACGTGGTCAACAACCAGTGGGCGATCTCGACCTTCCAGGCCATCGCCGGTGGTGAAGCCACCACCTTCGCCGGACGCGGCGTCGGTTGCGGCATCGCCTCGCTGCGGGTTGATGGCAACGATTTCTACGCGGTCTACGCCGCCTCCGCCTGGGCAGCCGAACGCGCCCGCCGCGGCCTCGGCCCGACCATGATCGAATGGGTCACCTACCGCGCCGGCCCGCACTCGACCTCCGACGATCCGTCCAAATACCGGCCTGCCGACGACTGGAGCCACTTCCCGCTGGGCGACCCGATTGCCCGCCTGAAACAGCACCTGATCAAGGTCGACCACTGGTCGGAAGAAGAGCACGCCGCCGTCAGCGCCGAGCTCGAAGCCGAAGTGATCGCCGCACAGAAACAGGCCGAACAGTACGGCACCCTCGCCGGCGGCCAGATTCCGAGCGCCGCGACCATGTTCGAAGACGTCTACAAAGAGATGCCGGAGCACTTGAAGCGCCAGCGTCAGCAGTTGGGGATCTGACATGAACGATCACAACAACAATATTCAGTTGGAAACCGCCATGACCACGACCACCATGACCATGATCCAGGCCCTGCGCTCGGCCATGGATGTGATGCTTGAGCGTGACGACAACGTTGTGGTGTTCGGCCAGGACGTCGGCTACTTCGGCGGCGTGTTCCGTTGCACCGAAGGCCTGCAGGCCAAGTACGGCACCTCGCGGGTGTTCGACGCGCCGATCTCCGAGAGCGGCATTGTCGGGACCGCCGTAGGCATGGGCGCCTACGGTCTGCGTCCGGTGGTGGAAATCCAGTTCGCCGACTACGTCTACCCAGCCTACGACCAGATCATTTCCGAGGCGGCACGCCTGCGTTATCGCTCGGCCGGCGAATTCACTGCGCCGATGACCCTGCGCATGCCTTGCGGTGGCGGCATCTACGGTGGTCAGACCCACAGCCAGAGCATCGAAGCCCTGTTCACCCAGGTCTGCGGCCTGCGCACTGTCATGCCGTCCAACCCGTATGACGCCAAGGGCCTGCTGATCGCCTCCATCGAAAACGATGACCCGGTGATCTTCCTCGAACCCAAACGCCTGTACAACGGCCCGTTCGACGGCCATCACGAACGTCCGGTAACCCCGTGGTCGAAACACCCGGCCGCGCAGGTGCCTGACGGCTACTACACCGTGCCGCTGGACGTCGCCGCCATCGCCCGTCCGGGCAAGGACGTGACCGTGCTGACCTACGGCACCACCGTGTACGTGTCGCAAGTCGCCGCCGAAGAATCCGGCGTTGATGCTGAAGTCATCGACCTGCGCAGCCTGTGGCCGCTGGACCTGGAAACCATCGTCAAATCCGTGAAGAAAACCGGCCGTTGCGTCGTGGTTCACGAAGCCACCCGCACCTGCGGTTTCGGCGCCGAACTGGTGTCGCTGGTGCAAGAGCATTGCTTCCACCACCTGGAAGCGCCGATCGAACGCGTCACCGGCTGGGACACCCCCTACCCGCACGCGCAGGAGTGGGCGTATTTCCCTGGGCCGTCCCGAGTGGGCGCGGCGCTGAAACGGGTCATGGAGGTCTGAATGGGCACGCACGTTATCAAGATGCCGGACATCGGCGAAGGCATCGCAGAAGTAGAACTGTCGCAGTGGCACGTCAAGGTCGGCGATCTGGTCGTTGAAGATCAGGTGCTGGCGGATGTGATGACCGACAAGGCGATGGTCGACATTCCGTCGCCGGTCCACGGCAAGGTGATTGCACTCGGCGGTCAGCCGGGTGAAGTGATGGCGGTCGGCAGTATTCTGATCAGCATCGAAGTGGAAGGCGCTGGCAATCTGAAGGAGTCCGACAAACCGGCGCCTGCTCCTGCGAAAGAACCTGTTGCCCCCAAAGTCGAAGCCGTCGCTGAAAGCAAGCCTGCTGTTGCCGCGCCGCGTCCGGCGGCTACCGTTTGCCAGGGCCCGATGGTCGCCCGCAAAGCCGATGAACGCCCGCTGGCCTCGCCGGCCGTGCGCAAACATGCGCTGGATCTGGGCATTCAGTTGCGTCTGGTGCGCGGTTCAGGCCCGGCCGGCCGTGTGTTGCACGAAGACCTCGACGCCTATCTGGCGCAAGGTCAGTCGAACGCTTCGGCACCTGTCGCCGCCGCTTACGCCCAGCGTAACGATGAAGAACAGATTCAAGTGATCGGCATGCGTCGCAAGATTGCCCAGCGCATGCAGGACGCCACTCAGCGTGCCGCGCACTTCAGTTATGTCGAGGAAATCGACGTCACCGCGATTGAAGAACTGCGCGCCCACCTGAACGAAAAACACGGCGCCAGCCGTGGCAAGTTGACCCTGCTGCCGTTTCTGGTGCGTGCACTGGTCGTCGCCCTGCGCGACTTCCCACAAATGAACGCTCGCTACGACGATGAAGCCCAGGTCATCACCCGCCTCGGCGCGGTGCATGTCGGCGTCGCCACCCAAAGCGATGTCGGCCTG
The DNA here is from genome assembly GCF_058808055.1 of Pseudomonas sp. GW821-FHT11G12. Taxonomy (NCBI): domain Bacteria; kingdom Pseudomonadati; phylum Pseudomonadota; class Gammaproteobacteria; order Pseudomonadales; family Pseudomonadaceae; genus Pseudomonas; species Pseudomonas sp. GW821-FHT11G12. Next base: position 506,453 of record NZ_JBXARH010000001.1, on the reverse strand, counting down.
ATGGTGCCGGTGGTGCGTCACGCCGAGGCGCGCAGCCTGTGGGACAGCGCGGCAGAAATTTCCCGCCTGGCCAACGCCGCCCGCAATGGCAAGGCCAGCCGCGATGAACTGTCCGGCTCGACCATCACCCTGACCAGCCTCGGCGCCCTCGGCGGCATCGTCAGCACCCCGGTGCTGAACCTGCCGGAAGTGGCGATCGTCGGTGTGAACAAAATCGTCGAACGCCCGATGGTCGTCAAAGGCCAGGTGGTGATCCGCAAGATGATGAACCTCTCCAGCTCCTTCGATCACCGCGTGGTCGACGGCATGGACGCGGCGCTCTTCATCCAGGCCATTCGTGGCCTGATCGAACAACCCGCGACCCTGTTTGTGGAGTGATGCAATGCAAACTCTGAACACCACGCTGCTGATCATCGGCGGCGGCCCTGGCGGTTATGTAACGGCCATTCGTGCCGGACAACTGGGCATTTCGACCATTCTGGTCGAGGGCGAATCGCTGGGCGGCACCTGTCTGAACATCGGCTGCATTCCATCGAAAGCGCTTATTCATGTGGCCGAGCAGTTTCACCAGACTCAACATCACAACCAGCATTCGGCACTGGGTATCAGCGTTTCCGCGCCGACCCTCGACATCACCAAGAGCGTCGAGTGGAAGGACGGCATCGTCGATCGCCTGACCACCGGCGTCGCCGCGCTGCTGAAGAAGCACAAGGTTCAGGTCATCAATGGCTGGGCCAAGGTCATCGACGGCAAGACCGTGGACGTCGGCGACACCCGCATCCAGTGCGAACATCTGGTGCTGGCCACCGGCTCGAAAAGCGTCAACCTGCCGATCCTGCCGATTGGCGGGCCGATCATTTCGTCGACCGAAGCACTGGCGCCGAAGTCGGTACCGAAACGCCTGATCGTGGTCGGCGGTGGTTACATCGGTCTGGAATTGGGCATTGCCTACCGCAAGCTCGGCGCCGAGGTCAGTGTGGTCGAGGCGCAGGATCGGATCCTGCCAGCCTACGACGCCGAACTGACCCAACCGGTGCACGACGCGCTTAAGCAACTGGGCGTGAAGCTGTATCTCAAGCACAGCGTGCTGGGCTTCGACGGTACGTTGCAGGTCCGCGACCCGAACGGCGACACCCTGAACCTGGAAACCGATCAGGTGCTGGTGGCAGTCGGTCGCAAACCCAATACCCAGGGCTGGAACCTCGAAGCGTTGAACCTGGACATGAACGGCTCGGCGATCAAGATCGACAGCCGCTGCCAGACCAGCATGCGCAACGTCTACGCCATCGGCGACCTGAGCGGCGAGCCGATGCTGGCCCACCGCGCCATGGCTCAGGGCGAGATGGTCGCCGAGCTGATCAGCGGCAAGACCCGCGAATTCAACCCGACCGCCATCGCTGCCGTGTGCTTCACCGACCCGGAACTGGTGGTCGTCGGCAAGACGCCGGATGAAGCCAAGGCTGCCGGACTGGACTGCATCGTGTCGAACTTCCCGTTCGCGGCCAATGGTCGGGCGATGACCCTGGAATCGAAAACCGGTTTCGTGCGGGTGGTCGCCCGTCGGGACAATCATGTGATTGTCGGCTGGCAGGCGGTCGGGGTCGGGGTGTCGGAGCTGTCGACCGCGTTCGCGCAAAGCCTGGAAATGGGCGCGCGACTGGAGGACATCGGCGGCACCATCCACGCGCACCCGACGCTGGGTGAAGCGGTGCAGGAAGCGGCGTTGCGTGCCCTCGGGCATGCGTTGCACCTGTAAAAACCCGCCACGGGGGAGTTTTTTCATAAGCAGGCTAATAAATCTGCTGCTCCCCCCATCGCCCGGGCTGCGAAACCGCTCAAGAATGAAGTATTGTTGTGCCCATCCAAAAAAACGTCAGAAGCCTTGAACCGTTTCGACGGTTGTTAAGTGATAGAGGGTGTCATGGGTAACGAAAGCATCAATTGGGACAAGCTGGGTTTTGATTACATCAAGACCGATAAACGCTATCTGTCGTACTTTCGCAACGGCGAGTGGGACAAAGGCACCCTGACCGAAGACAACGTGCTGCACATCAGCGAAGGCTCCACTGCCCTTCACTATGGCCAGCAATGCTTCGAAGGCCTGAAGGCCTATCGTTGCAAGGACGGCTCGATCAACCTGTTCCGTCCGGACCAGAACGCCGCCCGCATGCAGCGCAGCTGCGCCCGCCTGCTGATGCCGCATGTGTCCACCGAGCAATTCATCGAAGCGTGCAAGGACGTGGTTCGCGCCAACGAGCGTTTCATCCCGCCTTACGGCACCGGCGGCGCGCTGTACCTGCGTCCGTTCGTGATCGGCGTGGGTGACAACATCGGCGTGCGTACTGCACCGGAGTTCATCTTCTCGGTGTTCGCGATCCCGGTGGGTGCCTATTTCAAGGGCGGCCTGACTCCGCACAACTTCCAGATCTCCTCCTTCGACCGCGCCGCGCCACAAGGCACCGGTGCCGCCAAAGTCGGTGGCAACTACGCTGCCAGCCTGATGCCGGGTTCCCAGGCCAAGAAAGCGCACTTCGCTGACGCCATCTACCTGGATCCGCTGACCCACAAGAAGATCGAGGAAGTCGGTTCGGCCAACTTCTTCGGGATCACCCACGACAACAAGTTCGTGACCCCGAACTCGCCATCGGTACTGCCGGGCATCACCCGTCTGTCGCTGATCGAACTGGCCAAGTCCCGTCTGGGCCTGGAAGTGGTCGAAGGCGACGTGTTCATCGACAAGCTGTCGGACTTCAAGGAAGCCGGTGCTTGCGGTACCGCTGCGGTGATCACCCCGATCGGCGGCATCAGCTACAACGACCACCTGCACGTGTTCCACAGCGAAACCGAAGTCGGCCCTGTGACCCAGAAGCTCTACAAAGAGCTGACCGGCGTGCAGACCGGCGACGTCGAAGCGCCAGCGGGCTGGATCGTCAAGGTTTGATCAGGTTTCGCATAGTAGCCTGAGCGCTTGATTCACCTTCCACATCAACGGAAGGTGAATCAACTCAAAACATCAAACAGGATCAGTGATTATCCATGTCGAGTTGTTTCTTCCGCCATGGATACCTACGACTCCCCATCCCTGCATAATCGGCAAGATATAGTTAATACAACGCACATTGCCGTTCAATCCGCGCGTGCTCGCACAGAGTGCCCCAGAACCAGTCGGACTGTTGCTGGAGCCGACAAGACATGGATTATCCATGCCGTGCCCATTGTGGAAAAGATAGGTAAGGGTCGTGTCAAAAGCAGCTCGACTGATTGTAATATCCTGCGGAGCAATCCGAATCGAGGCAGGGCCAACTTGTGAAATCTCGAATGGCACACCTTGTATACGATCAGGTGTCATGAAAGATTGACCGACTGCCATTTGCCCCCAAAGATCCTGCACTCGCCCTTCACAAACCAAACACATACGTACACCTCGAAAACAATCAATCCTTATAGATTACACAGCACGCCTCATTGAACTGCTGCAAATCAACAATAATCGCCATGTATATATTCATCAGCTCATAACAGAGCTCTATTGACGTAGCCCAGTCATTAGTCCTGGAAGGCTCATTGACATTCAAGGTGACTTCACCACTATCAAGCAACAGTTTTAGATCCTCCCCCCCGGCATGAATACCAAGATTATGCACAGTATTTCTTTGCGCTCGATAGAACCCTACAATCTCCAAATCCTTTTTCGCGTCGCGAGCGTAATCAGCAGAGAGCTTGGAAAAAATATGGTCAAGCTTGCCTTTGGCCGACATGAAAGGGCTGCCCTCTTCCATTATTTTCTTGACCGCTGCCTGACGAGTAGCCTCATCCTTCGCATCGTTGTATCGTTTTATTTGACTTACTACAATCTCCGCTTTACGAACTCTGCGGTCAGCGTCCGTTTCCTTGATGAGGTCATATAACCTGCCCATCCAGAACTCAAACACAGAGAAAGAGCCAACGGTAAAATCCAGAAAGCTGCTTCCTATCATAAACTCGACGCGTTCTTCGTAGATATTCTTGATATCTTCCATCGCCAAGCGAAACATTCTTTCATCACGCTCGTCCAGATACTCTTGCTTCACCTCGTCAAACAGTTCTTGAAGTGGCCCTCGTCCAGCCATACACGCGGAGACTTCATCATTCATGAAAAAATACAAAAGCATATCCACCGCACCGGACAAATCCCCGTAGAAGGTTCTACCCGGGCGCGGCTTTAACCCCATATAAAGACCCAACATATCCTCATTAAAGATACATCGCCCCTTCAACACAATCAGGCTATAAATTCGGGCTTTTGTATTGATATCAAATTTCCTTCCCTTGATGTACATCCAGTTTCCTCACTTTCTCGAACAAACAGCAACTCTACAATCCCGTCATTCCTCCACCACCTGCCTTCTATCTCTGGTTCGACGGGTGAGTGGATTTCATTTGGGGTTCTTGCCTATGACTATCGTGCCCCTTATGCATTGGCAATGCCACCTCGAACCGCGCCGCCATCTCCTTGTGTCCCCGCGCCGTCAACGCCAGCGCCCGGCTGTCCAGATCCTGGATTACCCACTTGCGCTTCAGCGCTGTTTGCAACAACGTTGCCCCCAACGACCCGCCCAAGTGGGGTCGACGCATGCTCCAGTCCAGGCACGGGCAGGCAAACTTGCGGCGCAAGGTACTCAGGTCCTGCACCTCGATGCCCAGCCCTTCAAACAACGCCTCGCCGCTTTCACTGAGGCGATAAACCTGCTCATCGGTTTGGACCAGCCAACCGCCCTCCAACAACCGGTCATGCAGCAACACCGCCAACGTCCCGGCCATGTGGTCGTAGCAGGTGCGGGCAAATTGCAGGCGATCCGGTGTGTGGGGTTTGAAGGCCGGCGCGGGGTTCTGGCCGATCACCATCAGCGCTTCGAGTGCCTGGGCCACGCGCTTGTCGGCGAGGCTGTAATAACGGTGGCGGCCCTGCACGTGCAGGCGCACCAATGCCAGGTCCTTGAGTTTGGCCAGGTGCGCACTGGCGGTCGAAGCGCTGACGTCGGCGAGGGTCGCCAGCTCCGTGGCGGTGCGGGCGTGGCCGTCCATCAGCGAGCACAGCATTTTGGTTCGCGCCGGTTCCGCGATGGCGGCCGCCACTTGCGAGACGCCGATGTCTTGATGTTCTGCGTGCATATTTCGCTCCCGGACGAATCATCGCCCTCAAGGACTGGAGATAGTAGCAACACTTTCCCCACCGACAAGGTTGCGAACCATGGACCCGATCATCGCTGCGACTCACGCCGATCCCTACCCTTACTACGCCGAACTGCGCGCGGCGGGCGGTTTGACCTTTCATCACGGACTGAAACTGTGGATCGCCAGCAGCGCCCGAGCGGTGTGCGCGGTGCTGGCGCATGCAGATTGCCGGGTGCGCCCAGTGCAGGAGCCGGTGCCCAAAGCCATCGCCGATGGCATGGCGGGCAAGGTGTTTGGCCAGTTCATGCGCATGAATGACGGCGAAGCTCAGCGCTGCCCGCGTTCGGCCATTGAGCCGACGCTGGGGCTGATCAATGACGAAGATGTCAGGGCGCTGGTCGCCGCACGGTTGGTGACTAACGATGCCGACGGCTTATATAAAGCAATGTTTCGCGGCCCGGTGAGCGTGGTTGCAGCGCTGCTTGGCTTCACCCCGGCGCAGGCGCGGGTCATCAGTGAACTGACGGCGGATTTCGCGGCGTGCCTTTCACCGCTGAGCAATGACCTGCAACTGGCGGCAGCGCATCGAGCGGCTGAGCAATTGTACGGTTACTTCATTGAATTACTGGCGGAGCCAAACCCGTTTCTCGCCGACATCCAACAGCGCTTTTCAGGCGAAGAAGACGTGCTGATCGCCAACCTGATCGGCCTTTGCTCGCAGACCTTTGAAGCCACCGCCGGCCTGATCGGCAACGCGCTGGTCGCGTTGCAGCGTCAGCCCGAATTACGCGATGTGCCAGTGGATTCGCTGTTGGCCGAAGTCCAGCGCCTCGATCCATCAGTGCAGAACACCCGACGTTTTGTCGCGAACACCTGCGAAATCGACGGCGTGCGACTTGAAGCGGGCGACGTGATTCTGGTGTTGCTCGCCTCAGCCAACCGCGACCCGGCACTGAATGAAAACCCGGATCGATTTCTGCCGGATCGCCCGAACCGCCGCAGTTTCACGTTCGGCAGCGGTCGTCATCAATGCCCGGGGCAAAGGTTGGCGATGACCATTGCCAGCGCCACCGTCGGTGAAATCCTCACCCATGACATCGACCTGAAGCGGTTCGCCTGGCATTACCGCCCTTCTCTCAATGGGCGGATTCCATTGTTCTGCGAGGCAACGACTTAAGCGTTGCGCAATTCGATGGTCAGGTGCGACAGCTCATGCACCGGTGCCAGACGCTCGCGAATCGCCTCGGCAGTCACGCCCGCAGCCGCCACCACACTGACAATCGCCGCTCGTGCCTGCGGGCCGACCTGCCAGACGTGCAAATCGCTGATGCGCACATCGTCGGAGGTTTCCAGCAGTTCGCGGATCTCCTCGGCCACCGGTTCATCGGTGGTGTCGAGCAGCACGGCGGCGGTGTCGCGCATCAGGTTCCAGGCCCATTTGGCGATGACGATGGAACCGACGATGCCCATCACCGGATCCATCCACACCCAGCCCAGATAGCGACCGGCAAGCAGCGCGGCAATCGCCAGCACCGACGTCAACGCATCGGCCAGTACGTGCACGTAGGCTGAGCGCAGGTTGTTGTCGTGATGGTGGTGATGGCCATGATCGTGGCTATGGCCGTGGTCATGATGACCGTGATGACCAGCCAGCAAAAAGGCGCTGAGCAGGTTGACGCCCAGGCCGACCACGGCGATCAAGGTTGCTTCGCCGAACGCCACACTGGTGGGCTCGAACAGGCGGAAAATCGACTCCCCGGCAATCCCCAGCGACACCAGCCCCAGCACCATGGCCGAGGCAAAACCCGCCAGATCGCCGACCTTGCCGGTGCCGAAACTGTAGCGACGGTTGTTGGCGTTGCGCCGGGCAAAACCATAGGCCGCCGCCGCGATGCCGAGGGCGCCGGCGTGGGTCGCCATGTGGAAACCATCGGCCAGCAGTGCCATGGAACCGGTGAGGTAACCGGCAGCAATTTCGCCGATCATCATCACGAACGTCAGCGCCACCACCCACAAGGTGCGGCGGGCGTTGTCGTCATGGGACGCGCCAAGAAACTGGTGATCGTGGGAAAAGTCGTCAGACCGAGTCGTCAGATTCATGGGGTCGGTGCTCACTTGGAATAACGGCGGATGGCTTGCAGCAACTCTTCCACGCCTTGGGCGCGAGCTTCATCGCTGAGGTCGGGATGAGCGACATGCTCGCGGGCGTGGGCTTCGATGAACTGTTCCATCAGGCCGTTGACCGCGCCGCGAATCGCCGCCATCAGGTGCAACGTCTTGGCGCAATCGGCCTCGGACTCCAGCGCCTTTTCGACGGCCTGAACCTGCCCGGCAATGCGCCGGACCCGGTTGAGCAACTCGCCTTTGTGTTCGTGCGTGTGCGACATACCTATACCCCCTACCCCTATATGGCGAGCATGGTCGCTGTTCCGATCGATAGGGGCAAGGCCTGTTTTCGACCGTCCGTCGCGGGTTGAGATTTTGATGCGAAAGAATGAGGCGGCGCGTCAGATGGCGCCGCCTCTGGAAGGTTTTTCAGAGGCAGGGCCGTTGGGTACCCTCGTCTGTCAGGCCCATTGCAGTGGCGAGGACGACGAGAAGCAGAGGTCTACGTCCAGTTTTGCGGCAGCCGACAGATTGACCAACGCGTCCAGAGAGAACTTGTCGATTTTGCCGTTGAGTACGTCGTTGAGGCGCGGCTGAGTGATGCCAAGTCGCTTGGCCGCCTCTTTCTGGGGAAGCTCCCAGGCTCGAATGGTTTCGCAAAGCGTGCGCATCAGCTTAGCCCGCAGACGCATGTTGGCCGCTTCCTGCGGCGTGTCTTCCAGTGCATCCCAGACGCTTGAGAAACGCTGGGGTGGGTTTTGATGATCCTTCATGGTTTAGCCTGATTCCTTGTGCTGGATGCGCCATGCACACTATATCGAAACCGATATAAATCAAGTTTGAATTGGCTTATCTGACATTTGGTATCACAAAGCAGAAACTCGCGAGCCGACACACCTGATAAGCCGACACAGAAGCCCTGCGGGAGCGAGCTTACTCGCGATGGCGGACTGAAAAATGACGCATCATTTTGCCCCCATCCGGGAGGCTACATTGCCTTGCGCCTTTGCCTACAACTACGCCAGAATCCGCCGGCTTGTGCGGCTTGGGACCTGCCAGTAACTTGATTCGCATCACTGAATGGTCAGTGAACGGGTTTAGTCGCTCGGTGCTTTTTCTCAAGTTCGCAAGCTGTCATTCAGTCAGGTATCTCTACGCCTGCACTCAATGGTAGCTGTGCGCAGGGCGCCTTCGGGTGCGCCGGTAATGCTTGGGTACTGGTCGACTAACCTGCGTACAGCTGCCACCTATTGTTTAGTCGCAAGAACGTGTCAGCCTCATTTTGAGGTTACCCAGCAAATGTTCAAACACGTACCCGATCCACCCGAAAAAGACGCGCCCAACGAGTCCGACCCAACTTCCCCCTACTCCACAACCGATTCAAAAAAACTCCACGAAGCCGCCGAACGCGCCCTCGACCACTACCTGAAACCTTCCGCCCCGAAACGACACTGCCCCGGCCGCATGTTCCTCGTCGCCCCCGACATGGATCAGCATTCCCTGCTGGCCCACGCCTGCGAATCGATGGCCTCGGCCAGCGTGATGCTCAGCGACTTCGCCGCGCTGCTGGACCCGCCCTACCGCAGTACCGTGCTGGGCATCGCCCAAGTGGTGATGTTTGGCGAACTGGCGGTCAACCGGGCGCTGGACACCATCGACCCCGCGATCTGAGGAAACACCATGGCCAGCAAATCCGATGCACAAGTCGTCGCCGCCCTGATCTCCATCGGCCTCAACGAGAAAGACAGCCAATGGGCCGAGAAGGCTTGCCTGCTCCTGCTCGAAAGCGAAAGAAAATCCATCGTCACCGCCGCTCTCGAAGCCCTCGTCCAGCTCGCCCGCGATCACGGCAAACTGGACCGCAACCGAGTAATGCCGGCACTTCACAGCGTCAAACGCAGATTTCCGAGCCTGACCAGCACGGTTGCCGCAACGCTGGATGAGATGGCGATGGCTGCGTAACGCCTCGGGTAAAGGCAAGAAAAAACCCGCTGGCTCCGTAAAAGGAGGCAGCGGGTTGTATAGGCGGACGCAATCAGCGCCGAAAGTCAGACAGGATAAACGGCGTATGACCTCTCAAGTAACGATCGACCTCTTCCAACGAGTGCAATCCGTCGCTCGAAGAAACGATGGAGCCTTGAACATCCTGGCGAGTCAGGGTCACGGTATAAACCCCCTCTTCCTCCAGCAGAACGCCGGTGAATCTGACCTGTTGCCCGCCTTCTTCTGCAAAGGAAGTCACTGTCAGGCTTCGAGACGCCAGCGTCGTCGTCACACGATCCTTGAGCACTTTGCTCTTTGCTATCTGTTCCCTGGCCACAACCCAAGTGCCAACCGCCACAGCAGCGTTGAGCACAGCCATATACCCGTAAGACCAGCGCCCGTGCGACGAGTGCTTCTCGCCCAACCACTCGGCAAACTGGAAAATCATGTTCCACACGTCCATGCGCCAATTCCTGACTGTGATCATCAAACGCCGGAATCAATCCTCCCGCGTCAAAACCTCGAGCAACTCAATCTCGAACACCAGATTCGAATTCGGCGGAATCTTGCCCATCGTCCGCTCGCCATACCCCAGATGCGCCGGCACCCGCAGCTTACGCTTGCCGCCGACCTGCATGCCCATGATCCCTTGATCCCAGCCCTTGATCACACGGCCCGTACCGATCACGCACTGGAACGGCTTGCCCCGGCTCCAGGACGAATCGAACTCGGTGCCATCCTCCAGCCAACCGGTGTATTGGGTGGTGATCAATGCGCCTTTGACGGCGGCTTTTCCGTCGCCGGGCTGAAGATCGATTATCTGCAGTTCATCATTCATAACATTCACTCTATTGTTCCGCTGGCCGCCGTTTTCCCAGAAATGCCGGCCATTGGCAACCGTTTGACCCAAGGTTGCCGCTGTTTCCGGCGTTGGCCGTGAATTAAGATAGCGACACGCCATCACTCCCGGATCGATACGCCATGACAGCACCGCTTGAATGACTCAACTCTGGATCAGCTTCGCCATTTTCGTTGTGTTGATGGTCGTGATCGCCGTGCTGATTCGTCGCGAGCGTGCCCTGCGTCGGCAGCTTGCCGAGTATCGCGAACTGCTCACCCGCGCCGCCGAAGGCCAGAACATTCACCAGGATGGCGATGCCGAACGCTTCAAGCGCAGTCAGTATTTCGCCCGGATCGGCACCTGGGATTGGGAAGTCGACACTGATCGGCTCTATTGGTCCGACGCAATCTTCGGCATGTTCGGCTTCAAGATCGGCGAAGTGACGCCGTCCTACGCCTTGTTCTGCTCCTGCGTCCACCCGGACGACCGCGCCAAGGTGCGCGCCGGGGAATTGCGTTGCCTGGAAACCGGCGAAAACCACGACGAGGAATACCGCGTGGTCTGGCCCGATGGCACGATTCGCTGGCTAAGGGAAACCGGCAATGTGGTGAAGAACGATCATGACGCGATGATCAAGATGATGGGCGTGGTGCGCGATATCACCGAAGAGAAGGCCTCGGCCAGTTACCTTCAGCACCTGGCACATTTCGACCCGCTGACCGGTTTGCCCAATCGACTGGTGCTGGAAGAACGCCTGTCGGAAGCGCTGGAGCATGCCCGCGCTACCGAGACCCGGGTGGCGCTGGTGTTCATCGATCTCAACGGTTTCAAAAGCATCAACGACCGCTACGGCCATGCCGCCGGCGACCGCGTTTTGATCACCACCGCTACGCGTTTGAAACGCATCCTGCGGGTCAGCGACACCGTCGCCCGCATCGGCGGCGACGAGTTCGTGGTCATTCTCCAGGGCCTCGCCCCCGGCCTGAATCTGCAGGACGAAGCGCGGAGCATCTGCCAGAAAATCTTCATCGAACTGTCCCCACCGATCACCATCGGCAACGACCAGCGCCACATCGGCACCAGCCTCGGCGTCGCCGTGTTCCCCGACCATGCGCCGACGATGGACCGGCTGCTGCACATTGCGGATCTGGCGATGTACGAGGCCAAGCGCAGCGGGAATAATCAGTATCGGTTGGGGGGCGGACAGACGGTGACTCACAGTCGGGTCGATTGAATCTCAGCGCTCAGGGGTACCGAACACGACACCGTTGAAGGTATGCGTGCAGCATTGGCAGTTGGGCGTCATGTCTTCAGCCTTCAGGTCGGGATTGACGATTTGCAGGCGCTTGTTCTCATCGACGTATAACCCACTGTAGATGCTGGACTCACCCATCCCCACGACATCGCTTCGCTCATGTTCATGCAGAGCGACCATCCAGAACACCGGTTCCTGCCGATCCAGCCGCGACACCGCCTCACTGAAAATCTCGTCCCAATCACCACCGACACGCGACAGCAAAAAGCGAAACAACGGCGTGTAATCGTAGCCATGATGCTTGATACCATGCATCGAGCCGCGTGTAGCCTCGCTGTGGATTTCAGCCTTGGTATTTCGCTGATGCCGATAATGCCCGCCCGGGTTGTTGCGCCAGACGTTATGGGCCGTGGTGTTTTCTTTGCGGTAGAGGGGTTTCTTTTCCAACGAATTGCTCCTGACATCTAGTCACTCGAAACGCCCCTCGCGTTTTACCCGAACGGCGCTCGAATGCAATCAACCGTCCATGGCCAATTGTTGCTGGCGGTCTAACGCTCCACCGGCTTGATATCCACAATCGTCCCGTTGGTGATCATCACCATCACGTACTTGTCGTTCATCTGCACCCACTGCGCCTGTGGCTCTGGCTGCTTGAGGCCTTTCTGTTTCCAGTTGTTGATGGCTTTTTCGCTGCGCTGATAGACATCCGGAGCACGGTCGTTGACCTTCAGTTCGCGGCCATCGATGGGCGAACGTTCGACGGTGTCGGTCGAGGTTGGCGCCGCTTGAACGAGCGGGCTGATCCCGGCGATGCCGGCGACGAGGGCCAGGCTGGCGATCAGGGTCTTGTTGTTCATCGGTGAACCTCCTTCAGATGTGTGATACCTGAACTCCGACTGCGGGGTTCTGGAATCATTCCTTGTTTCTTGATGATGACGGATTGGAAAGTGTAGTCGCCCCCAGACGCATTGATCCGGTACACGCATCAATCCATGCCAACTATGCAATTAACAGATCGATCCCCCTGCGCCACTATCCGCCCCAATAAAAACCGTGCGCCGCCTCCCCGTCGCGCACGTCATAAAAGCGGTGGAGTATTTTTCGATGACAGCCTCAATCCCACACGGCGGCTCGCGGGCCGGCGCTATTTTCCGGGTCACCTCGGGCAACTTCCTCGAACAGTTCGACTTCTTTCTGTTCGGCTTCTACGCCACGCAGATCGCGGCGGTGTTCTTTCCGGCGAGCAGCGAGTTCGCTTCCCTGATGATGACGTTCGCGGTGTTCGGCGCAGGCTTTTTGATGCGTCCGTTGGGGGCGATCGTGCTCGGTGCGTACATCGATGACGTCGGGCGTCGCAAAGGTTTGATCGTCACCCTGTCGATCATGGCCAGCGGCACGATATTGATTGTGCTGGTACCCGGATACGAAACCATTGGTCTGTTTGCCCCGGCGCTGGTGCTGGTCGGGCGCTTGCTGCAGGGTTTCTCGGCCGGTGCTGAATTGGGCGGCGTTTCGGTGTATCTCTCGGAGATTGCCACACCGGGCCGCAAAGGTTTTTTCACGGCCTGGCAGTCGGCCAGCCAACAGGTTGCGATCATCGTTGCAGCTGCGCTGGGCTTTGCCTTGAACCAGTGGATGGCGCCGGACGTGATTGCCGATTGGGGCTGGCGGATTCCGTTTTTCGTCGGTTGCATGATCGTGCCGTTCATCTTCCTGCTGCGTCGCAACCTGGCGGAAACCGAAGAGTTCGCCGCCCGCAAACATCGCCCGAGCATGAAAGAAGTTTTCCGCACTCTCGGCCAGAACTGGGTCGTGGTGCTTGGCGGGATGTTGATGGTTGCCCTGACCACCACCGCGTTCTACCTGATCACCGTGTACGCGCCGACCTTCGGTAAAACCGTGCTGCACCTGAGCACGTCGGATGCGTTGCTGGTGACGTTGCTGGTGGGCGTTTCGAACTTCTTCTGGCTGCCGATTGGCGGCGCGCTGTCCGACCGGATTGGCCGTCGTCCGCTGTTGATTGCCATGTCGTTGCTTGCCCTGGCCACCACGTATCCGGCGCTGTCGTATCTGGTGCAGGCGCCGAGCTTCAGCCACATGCTGATGTCGCTGCTGTGGCTGTCGTTCATCTACGGCATGTACAACGGCGCGATGATTCCGGCGCTGACCGAGATCATGCCGGTGGAAGTGCGGGTGGCGGGTTTCTCGCTGGCCTACAGCCTCGCTACTGCCGTGTTCGGTGGGTTCACGCCGGCAATGTCGACCTTCCTGATTCAGTACACCGGCGACAAAGCCGCACCGGGTTACTGGATGAGCGTCGGCGCGCTGTGTGCGTTGTGCGCGACGCTGTATCTGTATCGCCGTGCGGGCGGTCGTCTGCAACCGGCCGTAGCCTGAGGAGCCAGCCAACATGAAAAAGCTCTTCAATCTGACCGCTCTCGCCCTCCTCGCCTTCAGCGCATTCGCCCAAGCCGAGGAGTTGCGGGTGATGACTTCCGGCGGCTTCACCGCGGCTTATAAAGTCCTCGGCCCGAAGTTCGCCGCGAACACCGGCAACACCCTCGACACCATTCTCGGCCCGTCCATGGGCAAGGCCCCGGAAGCGATCCCCAATCGCCTCGCCCGGGGTGAGCAGGCCGACGTGGTGATCATGGTCGGCTACGCCCTCGACGACTTGATCAAACAAGGCAAGGTCGACCCGGCCTCGCGGGTGGAACTGGCGGATTCGCGGATCGGCCTGGTGGTGCGCGAAGGCGCGCCGAAACCGGACATCAGCAACGTCGACGCCCTGAAGAAAACCCTGCTCGATTCGCAATCGGTGGCCTACTCGGACAGCGCCAGCGGCGTGTACATCGAGCAGCAATTGTTCAAGAAGCTTGGCATCGAAGATCAGCTGAAACCGAAGGCGAAGATGATCCCGAAAATTCCGGTAGGCTCGGTGGTCGCCACCGGCGACTATCAATTGGGCTTCCAGCAGGTCAGCGAATTGCTGCCGGTGCCGGGGGTGAGTTTTGTCGGGAAGATTCCGGAGTCGGTGCAGTCGGTAACACGTTTTGCAGCGGGGATTCCGGTCGGTGCGCAGCATCCGCAGGAAGCCAAGGCGTTGCTCGCCTATCTGGCCGCGCCGGCCGCCCAGGCCGACGTGCAGGCCACCGGGCTGGACTCGGTCAAGCGCTGACCTTCGGCGGCTGGACTTTCATTTCCACCACCAGCCGCTCCAGTTCCAGTGCCGCCGGGGTCAGCGTACGGCCCCGGCGCTTGATGATGCCCACGCTGCGCATCACTTGCGGATCGGTCAGCGGCACCCGCGTCAGGATCGGATGATCCGCCGCCGGCATCGCCATCAACGGCACCGCCGCCACACCCAACCCCGCTTCCACCAGACCGATCATCGTCGTCACGTGCAGGGTTTCGCAGATGCTCGACCGCTGCGGCACCACTTTCGCCAGCGCCTGATCGAGCAAAAAGCGATTGCCCGAAGTCTTGTCCAGCGAGATGTAATCCTGCTGGTAAAACTCGTCCCAACTGACGCTGCTACGCCCGGCCAAGGGGTGATCGCGACGACAGGCCACCACGTAACTCTCCTGCACCAGCGGCTCGAAATCCACGCCCGCCTCCTGAGTGCCCATGAAACTCAGGCCGAAATCAGCCTCGCCATTGACCACTGCCGTCAGCACGTCATGGGCGCTGGAGTCGAGGACTTTGACTTTGATTCGCGGGAACTGCTGGTGATAGCGGGCGACCACCCGTGGCATGAAGTAATACGCCGCCGACGGCACGCAGGCGACGGTAACGTGGCCCTGCCGGTTCGAGGCAACTTCACTAATGCCGAGCAACGCCACGTCCAGATCATCCAGCAAACGCTCGACACTCGGCATGAAACCGCGTCCGGCCTGGGTCAGGCTGACTTTGCGTGTGGTGCGCTCGAACAGCTTCACGCCGAGGGCGTCTTCAAGCTTTTCGATGCGTCGGCTCAGGGCCGGTTGCGAGATGCGCACGGTGTCCGCGGCCTTGCGGAAACTGCCCTGCTCGACCACGGCGCGAAAGGCTTGCAGGTCGTTGAGGTCGAAGTTGATGGCCATGGGAGACTCGGGAGGAATTGATTCGCTGAGGCTATAAATGTAACCAATTGATGCAAATTATTACAGAACCTCGATTCGATCCCCCCATAGGGCGGCCAGCCCCGGCCTACTGGATGGGTGCCGGAAATTGCCGCTGGATCGTCGCCAGGGTTCGACGCCGAATCCAGCCGCTGGCCAGGCGGATCGCCAGCCAATACGGTGTGAACAACCATCGGGTTCGAGTGTTGGGGCAAAACACGAACGTTTCGGTGCGTAACGTACGTGCGCCCTCTGCCTGCTCGATGACTTGAAAACGCAACACCAGCCTGGCGACGCGGGAATCGTCCAGCGACATGAACGCCGGAGCATCCGCCACAAGGCAAGCGTCCAGATCCGGGCGCCAGAAACGCCCCGCCAGTCCCAGGGACACTTCGTGGTCAGTGCGCCGCAGCAAGGTGAAAGTGTCAAAACCGAACGGCGCGGGCGCGGGTTGCGGTCGGTTGCCGATGGCTCTGATCAGCTTTGCCGGCAGTTCGCGCAGACGAAGCAAGGCATCGGCCACCCGATCCGCGCGCATGTCCAAGGCACACACGGCGGCGATGATGGCATCGGGCTGAGCATCAATTGCGCCCGATTGGTGAAGTTCGTAAAAGTTGAATCGCGGAAGAAACGGCGAGGGTGAAATCCCGTGGGCATCGGTTCCGTCGCCATAGATCCCGAGCGTTTTCCAGAATGTCCCGAACATGCAGTGGCTTCCCTTTTCATCCGGTGGAGAGATCCGGAGTCCTTTCGGGAGTGCCCGCAGACATCCCCGAAAGTTCCGACAGCATTGGCCCGTCAGGCTTCCAGACGTTCGCCGGTGCCGGCCGCCTGCGTGGCCTTTTCAGGCACGTAGCACGGCGGCACGGCGAGCGTGCGCCGAAGGTCGAGCTTCAATGCGCCCCAGGACAGACCGGCACCGAATCCGCACAGCACGACGTTCTGGGCCTGCGCTGTGCCAACTGCGCTGTGGCGAGACAGGACAATCGGAATCGATGTAGAGCTGGTGTTGCCGACATCGTCGATGTCGATCGGCATCTTCTCCGGCGCGACGCCGATCATCCGCCGCAGGTAGTTGAGCATGAACCCGTTTGCCTGGTGCAGCACCAGCAAGTCGAGCGACGCCGGCGTCAACCCCGTCGCTTCAAGCAGCGACTTGACGGTCTGCGGTACCCGGTTCAGTGCAAAGTTCATCACCGCCGTACCGTCCATTTGCAGACGCTGGATCGAGGCACGAGTCTGGCTGTCACCCTCAGGCGTGTAGGCGATGTCGGATTCCAGGGCCTCACGACCACTACCGTCGGCTCCGCACAGGAACTCGAACGTCCCCTCGCCCGCCTCCAGCAGAGTGGCCGACGCCGCATCGCCAAACAGCATCTTCACATGCCGGTCGCGCCCGTCCAGCAGCTTGGTGGTCACATCCCCGGTGCACAGCAACACCTTTTTGCAGGCGCCGGCGGCGATCAGCGCGCCGGCCTGAACCAGCGCAGTGACGTACCCCGAGCAACCGGCGGACACGTTCAGTACCAGACAGTGCTGGGGCAGTCCGAGCGCCTGCTGAACCAGGAAACCGACGCCCGGCACCCACGAGTCCGGAGTCTGGGTCACGACGATCAGTCCGTCGATCTCCTGCGCTGCGCACACGCCCTGATCCAGCAGGTGACGGCACGCGGCGATCACCAGGTCGGACGTGTCCAGCGATCCGGCTTCCCTGATCGATTCGATGCCGGTGCTTTTGGCGATGCGGGCCACTTCCTTGGCGCCGAACAGTTCGGCGAAGTCGTCCAGCCCCACACGCCGCTCGGGCAACGCGGACGTGACCGCACGTACGGTCACTCCGCAAAGGGTGCGCAGGGTCATGCGGTTTCCTTCATTTTCAGGGTTACCAGATCGAAGATGTCCTGCACCGTCACGATACGGTCCATCTCTTCGCCAGACACCGTCACGCCGGTCGATTCGAACACCAGGGCGACAATGCCGATCCTGGCCATCGAGTCCCAGTTGTCACTGTTCTCCAATCGGACATCGCCCTTCAGTTCATCCAGCGGCAGGGTCAGGATTTCCGCGATGCTTGCGCGCATTGCTTCGAGTACGGCCATGTTGTCATTTCCTTATAACGTGGTAATCAGGTCTTACGACCCGCTGAGGACGCCGGGATGGCGCATTTTCTTGAAGCGGCTGGTGAACAGTGGCGTGTCGCTGACGGAAATCAGCCGGGGCAACTGCTCCGGTGACAGCACGTCGCGAATCGCCGCATACAGCCGTGGCTTGAACGCTTCCAGCGTTTCCGGTTCCAGCAAGGTGAACCGCGCGGCCACGATCTGACCGAGCAACGGGTTGGGCTGACCGTAGACCACGACGTCAGAAACGTTGTCGATGCCCATCAACACGCTCTCCACGTGAGACGGGAACACCTTCTTGCCGCCAACGTTGATCACATCGACCGCCCGCCCGCTGACCCTGAAGTACCCGTCGCGCTCTTCCGCCAGGTCCTGGGTAATCAGATAACCATCATCGGACAGTTCGCCCGGGCCGCTCAGGTAACCGAGCATATTGGTCGCTCCGCGCACCTGCAGAATGCCGTCGACCACCCGCAGGCTGTAGGCCGGATCCTCGACGGTCATCCAGGCGCTGTCGCCGTCCAGACCCCGACAGGGCAACACACCGATTTCCGACATGCCGTACAACTGGTTCAGCCGCACCTGCGGCAATGTGCGGGCGATGCGTTGAATGGCCTCGGGCGAGCTCGGCTCGGAGCCGAAATAGATACGTTGCAGGCTGCCGGTGTCCCAGGTCTGGAACACGCCGGTGATCGTCGCCAGGTTCAAAAGCGTCGGCGACACGTGCAGCGTTTGCACCTTGAACGTTTCGATACAGCGGCCGACTTCCTGAGGCGAACGTTCGTTGGGCAGGACCAGCGTCCCGTGTGTGGCCAGCGCCTGCAGGACGGTGACCAGCCCGCCGATGTGGTCGAACAGCAGGAACGCCAGAATCGCGCCACATTGCTCGGCCTTCAGATAACGCTCGAAGAACGGTGCGATGTCGTGCACGACGCCCTTGGCCGGCCCGGTCGAGCCGGACGAGAACACAATGAAACCGGCCTGCCGGCGCGACAGGAGACCGTCGACAGTCGGCGGCACCGCAGCACCATCGTTCGCCCGCACCGAGTAACCCTGCGGCCCGTTCCCCGTCACGGTAAACCGTGCGCCGGCAGCGTTCGCCAGATTCACCAACTGCTCGCTGTTTTTGGGCACCGACAACGCCACGACATTGTTGCGCCGCCACAGTGCGAACAGCAGGCAGACGCTGTTGAAGCTGTAGTTGTCGACCAGCAGCACACAGCAATCGCTGACCGATTGCGCCGCCAGCGACTCGGCATAGGCGTCGATCTGTCGGCATAGCTCGGCGTAAGTGAAGCGACCTTCGTCGCTGATGATCGCCGGCCTGTCCGCGCCGGCCTTCAGATGTTCCAGAAATGTTTCGACTTGCATGTCCACCTCTCGATAAAGGCGCCGCCCTACGACGGCGACCGTTGAGTCAATTGGCCAGAGCCTCTGCACCGGCCGCCGTCAGGGCTGACTCCAACCGGTTCATGACATACGCGCACAGCGTGCCGAGTGTCGCGAACGGCGTGGCGGTCGCAGGCAGGTGGGAGGTATCGGCCAGGTGCACTTCGGCACCGAATCGATGGCGGATCTTTTCTTCGGTGTCGACGAGGATCGAGACCAGGGTCATGGAGTCGATGGTGCCTTCGACGCCATATAGCGGGCTGTCTTCACCACGGGACAGGTCGATGGGTTCGCTCAGTAACAGATCCTGTTGCCGCACAGCGGTTTCGACCAGGGTTTTGACTTCGTTCAGCATTCCAACATTCCTTTATTGGGGGTGCGTCCACGGGTTCGCTAGGTTTGGGGTAGCGGCTCGTTCGCCTTCGGTTGACGGGTCAGCACGGTCCTCATGTCGACGAACACGCCGCTTTTCAAGCCGTAGTCGGCGGGTGCGCCGATCACATCGCGGATGTCCTCGGCACGCTGGGCGGCGGAGATCATGTAACCAGGGGCAAGGGCCCGCTGTTGAAGGGAACGCAGATCCGGAAAATCGGCGGTCCTCTGGCTGAAGCTCACTTGCCGCGACAGCCCGGTGTCGACATTGCACAGGCCCAACACGGCAAAGAAGATGTCCGGGTTTTCTTCGGCGTAGACACCGCCCAGTGCCGCCAGCGCCGCTTTCGACAGGCTGTAGGTCAGCGTGCCCGCGCGAAAGCGCACGCCGGCCATCGAAGCCGACAGCACGCAGGTGGTCGGTCGATGCGCCGAGGCGAGGATCAGATCGAGAATGGCCTTGTTCGCCAGCACATTGACGTTGAGCACATGCTGTACCTCCGCCACCGAAAACTCCTCGCCCCGGGCCGGCACGTTGCCGCTGATCCCCGCGTTGAGAAAGAGCACATCGACACCCCGGCTCAGGATCTCGGCGAACGGCCCTTTGAACAACTCACCCATGTCGCCGGTTTTCGAAAGATCGAATGACCGGAACCGGAAGTTCGGGTGCGACATGAAGCGGTAGGGTTCCCGCCTGGAAGTGCCGAACACGGTATAGCCGTGTTTCAGATGCAACTCGGTCAGCGCCTCGCCGATGCCGCTGCTCACGCCGGTGATGAACACCCGTTTGCCAGTTGGATGAGGCAGGTCGCGCTCTGTGGTGCTCATCAGAATTTACCGGCCGAAAAGCCGCCGTCCACTGGCATCACGGTGCCGGTGACGAACGATGAAGCATCGCTGAGCAGCCACAGGATCGCCGCAGAAATTTCGCCCGGATCGGCGAAACGTTTCATTACCGTGACCTGAAGTTTGTGTTTCGTGGACTCCGGGTTGGCCTTCAAGCGTTCCTCCGAGTTCATGCCGCCCATCGTCGGGCCGGGACACACCGCGTTGACGCGAACCGGATGGCGCTCCGGCAATGCCGCTTCCGCAGACTCGATGGCGCAGACCTGGGTCAGCATGTTCAGGGCGGCCTTGCTGGTGGAATAGGCACTCTGTCTGGCAACGCCCAGCAGGCCGGCACAGGACGACACGTTGACGATCGAGCCACCCGGATGCTTCGAGATCAGATTCGTCTGGTGTTTGAGCAACAACAGCGGGCCCAGCAGGTTGATCTCCAGCACGCGTTTCCAGTCGGCGAAATCCATGTCACGGATCGGTGCGTGTTTCGAGGTGACGCCGGCGTTGTTCACCGCCAGGTCGAGTCGCCCGTGGCGGTCGTTGATGATCCTGAACAGCTCGGCCACCGATGCCTCGTCCGTAACATCGCTCTTGATGAACATGCAGCGTTCGCCGAGCCGGCTTTGCGCGGTCAGGCCGTCATCCTCGTTGCGACCGGTGATGTAGCAGATGCAACCGGCTTCGACGAGCTTCTGGCTGACGTTGAAACCGATGCCGCGCGTACCCCCGACAACCAGGGCGATTTTTCCGGTGAAATTCATTTCAGACTTTCCTCATAGTGCAATTGCAGTTTTTCCGGCCGGCGGTAGTCAGGATTGACGCAGCAGTACACCCGCTCGGCCATGGGATCCTTCTTGTCACGGAAACAGAACGCATCGCCCCGGCAACGGTTGACCCGTCCGGCCTGACCGGTGAGCTCCTTGGCGATGAAATGGTTGTCGGCCAGCATGGCGCGGCCGAATCCGACGAAATCGGCATCGCCGCTCTCGATGATTTCGTTGGCTTGCGACACATCGCTGACCGAACCGGTGAAACCCACCGGAATCCGCACAAAACCTTTGAGGTAGCGGCATCCCGCACGCGACAGGGCCAGCGCCTGCGCCTTGTTCCTGAAAAAGAACGGAAAGGTTTCGCTGACACCTGTGGAACAGGTGATGGCCGCCACTCCGGCGGCCTCGAGCGCGACCACGACATCGCCCAGCAGACTCGCGCGCTGGCCTTCCTCACCCAGCCCGTCGTCGATGCCCAAACGCACGGTGACCGGCACCTGATCGCCGGTGGCCGCACGGATGCCTTCGACGATGGCTAGCAGCAATCGGGCCCGTTTGAGCGGGCTGCCGCCCCATTCATCCTCGCGGTGGTTAGTCCGCGGCGACAGGAAACTGCTGACCAGATAGCCGTTCGATGCCTGGACCTGGATCAGGGCGGCACCGGCCGCTTGTGCAAGCCGGGCGGCAGACGAGAATTGATCGACGCAGCGCAGGATCTGCGTGTGCGACATCGCCACCGCCCGCGCCTGGGGATAGGCCTTGAGGATCGCAGCGGACGCGATACCGCTCGGGCTGAGGATGATGCCCTGCTCCGACGGCATCGACTGCGGGCCGTAGTGCTGCAGCTGCACGCCCAGCGGAAAGCTTCTCTGCCGGGCGACTTCGAACAGCGGACGCAAGGCGTCGGCGTGAGCCGGCGACGTCAGTTTCAGGCCACGGCTGTTGTAGCGTGCGTCGGCATCCACACTGGCGTTGCCGAGAAAGCCGAAACCGGCCCCGCCGTCCATCAGCGATCGGTAGACCGCAAAGAACGCCGGCAAGGGCAAGCCGTGTTCGTCACACAGATCCATGCCCAGGGACGAAAAGTACATCCGGTTTTTCGCAACCACCTGCGCGCCCAGTTGCAGCACGCCGGTGGCCGGCATCGGCACGTCGATGTCATTGCTCATGCGCGCAACGCCCCGAGGGCCGCCTCGTCCAGATTGACGAATCCACGCTTGATCATGTCGCTCAGAGTCTGCAGGTCTTCGAACCCCAGTGCCGGGAATTCCCACGACGCGTGCCGGCCGTGGCCGACACTGAGGATGGCGGAGGAGAAATCCAGCTTGCCTTCATAACGGATGTGCAGCCTGGCCGAGTCGATGAAGTCGGTCTCCGGCATCGTCGTCACGCAGCCGCTCTTGCCCAGGCCCAGCAACTCCACATCGGCCTTGCGGCCCTGGCCATCGCTGACGCTGCACGCCAGTTTCGAAGGGTCGATGGGCGCGAACCAGTCGCTGGACTGAATGAAGATGTTCCGCGTTTTCTCGAACAGGCGGATGTCGATCACCGTAGCCTTGGTGTCGATGGTGGCGAACAGGGTCTGCCGCTGATAGAACGCCACTCGGAAGAAGATTTTCTTCGGCGATGTGCTGTCGGTCGGGGTCATGTTGTCGACCACCAGTTCGATGGGGTACATCAACTCCGCATAGGCGAAGAAGCTCGCGTTCAGTTCATTGACGCTGACGGTCACGTCACCCCGCGCATAACCGGTGTGGTGATACAGATGGTGATACACCGCCTGGCGCGCCGCTTCGATGAACATGGTGCCGGGCACATGTTCGTGGGACTTGCGGTAGAAAAAGTAGTTGTCGGCGTTGTTGATGAAGCGGAACGAACTGGCACGGCGGATGGCCGGAACCGACTCGCACAAACTCGCCACTGCCTGCTCCGGGCTGACGTTGGCAGCCGCGCCCTCCAGCAGGGCCGGAGTGACGATCTGGTACGGCAGCGCCCTCACCCGGCTCCATTCGTCGTCCGCCGCCGTGCCGCCCATGCGGCTCCTTTTCTGCACGTCGAGTGTCAGCTCAAAGGTTCGTTGCGAGCCGCTGCCGGCCGAAAACCGGCGCGCCAACAGGTCATTGTCGGCAGCCTGCAGAAGCGCTTCGTCGATGTGTAGCGGCAGCGCGACTCTCGGGGCGCAGATCAGTACGTCATCGGTCGAGCCTTTGTGCAAAAGCTCCGGTGAAATGCTCTCGTTGTTCATGTCGGGTCCACTCATTCTGGTTGTTGTTGTCTTGAAGGCAGGTGAAATCCCGCCGGCTACGAGGCCTGCTTGACGTCCCGCGCTTCGCCTTTGGGGGGCTGCGGGGCGAGGGTCGATTGCGGCAGCCAGGTCTCGACGACCGGGGCCACCGACAGGCTGTGGGTGCCCGCCACGATTTGCACGATCAGCTCTTTTTCCCGCTGCCGTGCGGCGGCGATCGACCGCTCCTTGACGTGGCCATAGCCGCGAATCGAGTCCGGCAGATTCGCCCACTCCACAAACAACGGCAGGTTCTCCGCGCTCAGGTTTGGCAGCAGGCGTTGCAGTGTCTGCTCGTAGTCGAGCAACAGGCGCCGCTCCTCACGGCGCTCGGCGGACCAGCCCAGCGGATCGAAGCGGGTGTGGCGCAACACGCGGCCCTTGGCCAACACCTTCAGCAGCGGCAACACCCAACCGGAGACGGCGATCTTCTTCGGCTCGCCGTTGCCGTCCTTGCGGTTGCGCATCAGGGGCAACGCGAAGTGGAACTTGAGCCTGACACCACTCTCGAAGCGGGCTTTGATTGGCGCCATGAAGCGACTGTCTGTGAGCAGCCGCGCGACTTCGTACTCGTCCTTGTAGGCCATCAACTTGAACAGGTTGCGTGCCACGGCCTCGGTGAGCGGGCTGTCATCGCCGATCGCAGGCGTCGAACGAAGCCGTTCGATCACCTGACGGTAGCGTGCTGCATAGGCCGCGTCCTGATAGTGGGTCAGGAACACACTGCGGGTCTCGACCAGCCGTTCGATGCTTTCGCGCCGAGCGGCAAGGTCGATGATCGACACCGGCGACACGTCGTTACTGGCCGGGTCGAGATATGGCATGACGAACGCCGGCTCCTGAGCCCACAGCCGCCCCCAGGCGAACGCCAGGTGGTTGGCGGCGGCGCTGCCGGCCTGATCGATGGCTTCTTTCAGCGCTTGCAGCGACACCGGCACCGTCCCCCGCTGCCAGGCATAACCCAGCAACAGCATGTTGGCCTGCATCGGATCGACAAGGTTGTTGGCCAGTTGTGCCGCATCCAGCGCGTGGTAGTGCTCGGCACCCACCCGTTGCTTGAGGAAGGCTTGAATCGCGGCGGTTTCGATGCGCAATTCGGTATTGCGCAGCATCGCTCCCGTCTGGGTCTGGGCGGTGTTGGCGATGACCACCGTTTTACCTGCCCGCAGTGTCGTCAATGCATCGTCTTCGCTGGCGACCACCAGATCGGCCGCAAGCAACAGGTCGGCACCACCCAGGTCGATGCGGTGCTGGTGCAGCACGTCGGCCGCGTTAGCCAGACGCACATGGCTGAGCACCGACCCGCCCTTCTGGGCGAATCCGGTGAAATCGAGCACGCTGACCGCCCGGCCGTCCAGATGCGCAGCCAGGGCAACCGTGCGTGCCACCGTCACGATTCCGGTGCCGCCGATGCCTGCCAGCAGCATTTCATACGGGGTTTCGAGTGAGCACGAAGACGGCAGTGCCAGTGCCTCGGCGCGGGCCAGAACCTGGCGGCTGTCGGCTTGCCGACGGTATTGCGCGCGCGGTTTGCCGGTCACCGTGACAAAGCTCGGGCAGAAGCCCTTGATGCAGGACAGATCGGTGTTGCATCCGTGGGGATCAATCCGGCGCTTGGTGCCGAACGGAGTCGCGACCGGTGTCACGGACAGGCAATTGGACTTGACCTGACAGTCGCCACAGCCTTCGCACACGGCTTCGTTGATCAATACTTCGGTTTTCATGACAGGCGTCGGCAACTGTTTCTTGCGCCGACGCCCCTCGATGGCGCAGACCTGATCGAACACCAGCACACTGACACCCCGTGTCTCGCGCAACTGTCGCTGAACCTCTTCCAGCCGTTCACGGTGGAACAGCTCGACGCCCTGCGGAAGGCTGCCCGGCGCTTCGAAGCGTTGCGGATCGTCCGCCACCACCACGACCCGGTGGGCGCCTTCGGCTTGCATCAGTTCGACGGCTTTCTTGACCGTCAGTTTGCCGTCGATCGGCTGGCCGCCAGTCATGGCCACCGCATCGTTGTGCAGCAGCTTGTAGGTGATGGTCGCGCCGGCCGCAATGGCCTGACGGATTGCCAGATAGCCAGAATGGAAAAACGTACCGTCACCGATGTTCTGGAAAATGTGAGGGGTTTCGACGAAGGGCGCCTGCCCCAGCCAGTCGACCCCTTCGCCCCCCATCTGCACGCTGCCGCTGGTTGCACGTTCCGGCATGCGCGCCGCCATCGCGTGGCAGCCGATACCGAGCCGCGCCTCGCTGCCTTCCGGCACTCGGGTGGAGGTGTTGTGCGGGCAACCCGAACACAGGTACGGCGTACGGCGGATCCAGTCATGAGTCCGGCTAACCGCAGGCAGATACCAGTACTCGGGCACGCTCAGTGTGATGCCCAGACCTTGCAGTCGTTGTTGAAGCATCGTCGCGAGGCGCGACGGCCTCAGTTCTTCGTGATCCGAAATCAACGGAGCGCCGCTTTCGTCACGCTTGCCCAGGATGACGGCACGCTGCCCGGACTCCGCGTTGTAGAGCGCTTGCTTGAGTTGCTCTTCGACGATGGCTTGCTTCTCTTCGACGATCAGCACCTGATCGGCCCGCTTCGCCCAGGCCTCCAGCACCGGTGACAGCGGGTAGACCAGATTGATCTTCAGCAGTGCCACACCGGCACTTTCCAGCTGTTCAAGCGAAACCCCGCCCTGCTGCAAGGCCTGGCGTACATCGCCA
Source organism: Pseudomonas sp. GW821-FHT11G12 (assembly GCF_058808055.1). Taxonomy (NCBI): domain Bacteria; kingdom Pseudomonadati; phylum Pseudomonadota; class Gammaproteobacteria; order Pseudomonadales; family Pseudomonadaceae; genus Pseudomonas; species Pseudomonas sp. GW821-FHT11G12. The sequence continues at coordinate 480,524 of NZ_JBXARH010000001.1, read as the reverse complement.
TAGGCCTTGCCGATTGCGCCGATCACCAGCCTCGGCTGCTCCGGTGCCGTCACGGCGATATCGATCGGGTTGGCCAGCGCAAATGCACGGGCAGCGTCGAATTTGTAGGGAAGCCGCCGCTCGATCTGCATGCCCGGCAGGTCGGGCCAGCGCCAGTGCAGGCCGTCCGGCCCCGGATCGATATCGGGCGTGATGAATCCTGGCAACGGGGACGACTCGACGGAGGTGGTGGCCTCAACAGTCTCGGTGATGGCCTTGAAGCCGACCCATAGCCCGGACACCCGCGACAACGCCCAGCCCCACAGGCCGCAGCGTTCGTAATCGGCCAGTCCCGCCGGGTGAATCACCGGCAGCCCCCAGGCCATCAGGGTGCGGTCGGACTGATGGGACATCGACGACGAAACGCAGCCATGGTCGTCGCCGGTGACCACCAGGACGCCCCCGTTGGGCGATGATCCGTAGAAGTTGCCGTGCTTGATCGCGTCCCCGGAGCGGTCGACGCCAGGGCCCTTGCCGTACCAAAGGCCATAGACACCGTCAAAGCGCTTTTTCGGATCGGTCTCGACGCGTTGAGTGCCGATCAGTGCCGTGGCCGCCAGATCTTCGTTGATGGCAGGCAGGAAGCGGATATCTGCGCTTTCCAGCACGTCTTTGCTTTTCATCAACTCCCGATCCACGCCACCCAGAGGCGAACCGCGATAGCCGCTGACGAACCCGGCGGTGCGCAAGCCGTTGGCCCGGTCCAGCGCCGACTGGGACAGAAGCAACCTCACGAGCGCCTGCTGACCACTCAGGAAAATACGCCCGTTCGGCGTCGCGGATTCACGCGAATAGATGGAGTGAGCCTCAGGCTGGCGGCCAGACTGCGACGCTGCATCTGCCCCTTTCCCGGCCGCTGCCGTGGGCGTCCCCTGTGAGTGTTTGTCGGACTGAAGCCGCAGGTGTTCCGGATCAATGGCGTCTGAGTACACAGTTTCAAATCCTTATGAAAACTTCACGTTAAATGTGCTTGTTTATCCACTACAGCGAATGCGAATTCAGTACTTACAGTGATCTTCCATCAGATCCCGAGAGTTACACCTTCGCCATCAGGCCCCTCTTGCAAGACCTGAAACAAGCGGTTCGCAACCGCTCGAATACTCATTCATCGCAAAATCATTGACGCCACTATTCCGTCAAGCCAACAACCCCGGGGCACAACTTTCCCTGGTGCGCTCGCGCAAACCGTCGGTAAATTTTAAAACAAACAATTCCCGACCACTGCCGTAGGTTTAAATAACTAAAAAAGCCCGGACATAAATCTAAAGTTCGCGAGTGCGCTTCAAATCAAGTACAGCATCCGGCCGCCACGAAGAGCGTGGCTTAAAGACGTTTGACTGAAATTCTGGAAATTAGAATCGCCCGGCCCGCCGCCTGAAACGCGAGCTGAAAACGAACGAATGCTCGGTAGCCCGCCGGGCAAAGGGCAAAATGCGCACGTTCGACGTCGAGAAATGCCGAGTGCACATTACGTTGTTGGATGTTTTGAAGATGGGCGCCGCGTCAACGGGCAAACGCTTGGCAGCCGCCACGCGGGGCGTGTCGCAAGCGAGCCGGACAGGCACAGATAACGGGCGTGCCGCCCCCTTGGAGTTCGAGTACAAGGTTTCAAATCCTTATGAAAACTTAACTTCAAGCGGGCTTTCCTGCCCACCCTGTCGAATGAGACCTGATACTTGCAGCGGCGCCTTGCCAGGCGGCCAGCACAATACAGGTGTGTGGTCGCAACCGCCTCGCCGCAGACTTCTTGTTTGCGGTGAAACGGGATAAACAATCGTTATTTGCAAATTCCCTGCAACGATCATTTAACGACCTGCTTTTGCGGGGAAAATAGTAAGTTCGGAGGAATTGCATTGTCAATCACTGTTACGAAAGTTTCACAAACAAAATAATTTAATGAACTACCTAGTCCACACAACCACCCTGCTCTGCTTTTAAAAACCAAAAAAAAGACTTCGCTTTATCGAATAAGCTGCTGCTTTTATTGAGCAATACCGGCGAATCAAGCAACCCTCTTCGCAACATTACACCCGTCATACAAGTTGCATGACCGGATAAAACTCTCCCCCACAAACCCGAACTTTTTAGTCGCTGTTCCAGAGAAACACTCTCCAACTCTCTAAGACCAAAGTAGAACTTTACATGACCAGATATCGCCTGACGGTTCAAAGATGAACAGCATCATCAGAAACCGCCACCCACCACATCAGTTTCCCCCGCAGGTGGTGTGCCATGGGGCGAGCCTTTATCCTTGCCCTCCCGTCGTACCGTGTTATGGAGTTGTGCCATGCCCCATGAAGGCAACCTGTTGCAAGCCGCTGTCGTATTTCTGTTCGCGGCAGTGCTTACCGTTCCCCTGGCCAAGCGCCTGCAACTGGGCGCGGTGCTCGGTTATCTGTTTGCCGGAGTGATCATCGGCCCGTCGGTGCTGGGCCTGATCGGCAATCCGCAGAGCGTCAGCCATATCTCCGAGCTGGGCGTGGTGTTGCTGCTGTTCATCATTGGTCTGGAGCTTTCGCCGCGACGCTTGTGGGTGATGCGCAAATCGGTGTTCGGCGTCGGTCTGGCGCAGGTGCTTTTGACCGGTTCGGTGATTGGCGTACTGGCGTTGTCGGTGTTCGGCCAGCCGTTGAACAGCGCGATTGTTCTGGGCCTGGGTCTGGCCCTGTCGTCCACCGCGTTCGGTCTGCAAAGCCTCGCCGAGCGCAAGGAACTGACCAGCCCCCACGGTCGTCTGGCGTTTGCAATTTTGCTGTTCCAAGACATCGCCGCGATCCCGCTGATCGCCCTGGTGCCGATGCTCGCGGGCGTCGATCACCACACCAGCACTGCCGACGATGTGCGCCACAGTTTGCAGGTCTTGGGCAGCATCGCCGTGGTGGTGATTGGCGGGCGATATCTGTTGCGTCCGGTGTTCCGCGTGGTGGCGAAAACCGGTCTGCCGGAGGTGTCTACCGCCACCGCGTTGCTGGTGGTCATCGGCACCGCGTGGCTGATGGACATGGTCGGCGTGTCGATGGCGCTGGGCGCGTTTCTCGCCGGATTGCTGCTGGCGGACTCGGAATATCGTCATGAGCTGGAAGCGCAGATCGAGCCGTTCAAAGGCCTGCTGCTGGGGCTGTTCTTCATCAGCGTCGGCATGGGCGCCAACCTCAGTCTGCTGCTGAGCGCACCGATCACGGTGCTGGGGCTGACGCTGTTGCTGATTGCGCTGAAGTTGCCACTGTTGTTTGTGGTCGGGCGTCTGGCCGGTGGGTTGAACAAGGTCAGTGCGATTCGCCTGGGCATCGTGCTGGCGGCGGGTGGTGAATTTGCATTCGTGGTGTTCAAGATCGGTCGCGATCAAGGTCTGTTCGAGCCGCGTCTGTACGACCTGCTGGTGCTGACCATCACCCTGTCGATGGCCGTCACGCCGTTGCTGCTATTGATCTGCGCACGGCTGGTCAGCCCGAAAGTGCAGCCAGTTGAAGTGCCGGAGAAATTCCGCCAGATCGACACCGAAACTCCACGGGTGGTCATCGCCGGCATGGGCCGGATGGGTCAGATCGTGGCGCGGATCCTGCGGGCGCAGAACATCAAGTTCGTGGCGCTGGACACCTCGGTGGAAACCATCGAACTGTCGCGTAGTTTCGGCGGTGTGCCGGTGTTCTACGGCGACCCGATGCGTCCGGAAATCCTCAGCGCGGCCAAGGTCGGTGAAGCGGAATATTTCGTGATTGCCACGGACGATCCGGAGACCAACATCAAGACCGCCGAGATCGTGCGCAAGCTCTACCCGCACATGAAGATCATCGCCCGGGCGCGTAACCGGCAGCACGTTCACAGGTTGGTGGATGTCGGCGCCGATCCAATCCGGGAGACCTATTACTCCAGTCTGGAAATGAGCCGTCGCACGTTAGTGGGCCTCGGTTTGACCCAGGCCCAGGCCGATGCGCGAATCAAGCGCTTCAAGCACCATGACGAACAGGTACTGGAGGCCCAGCACGCGGTGTACGACGACGCGGCCAAGGTCCTGCAGACCGCACAGGAAGCGCGGGCGGAACTGGCCCGATTGTTCGAGTCGGATCAACTGGAAGAACAGTCCGGCAAGCCCTGACCTGACCCTGATCGTTCCCACGCTCTGCGTGGGAACGATCTCGTGGGAGCCAGCAGGCTCAGGCCATCTCCAGCGCCCGCTCTTCCTGCACCGGCGCCACTTCAAACCGATCCGCCAGAAACGGCGTGATGTCCAGCGGCAGCGGCTCATCGTTGACCAGCTTATCCAGCAACACCCCGGTAATCGCCGACGTCAGCACGCCGGTGCGGAAATGCCCGCAGGCGTTCAGGTAGCCGTCCACCCCGGCCATCGGCCCGAGAATCGGCAACTCATCCGGCGAGCCCGGCCGCAACCCGGCCCAGGTGCGCTTGAGGTTGATGTCTGCCAGTTCCGGCAGGCAACGCACGGCGCCCTGCACCAGCCCGGCGATTTCCGGCCAGGTGGTGGTGACGTCGAAGCCTTTGTCCTCGGTGGTGCTGCCGATCAGGATCTCGCCGTTGTCCTTCTGCGCCATGTAGCAATCGCTGGTGGTCAGGCAACCGTTGAGGATTTTCGGCAGGCGTTCGGTCAACAGGATCTGCCCTTTCACCGGTTTCACCGGAATACGCACGCCAGTGGCCCACTCGCTGAGATCTGCCGCCCACGCACCGGCGGCGTTGATCAGGGTCTTGCAGTGGAACACCCCGGCTTCAGCCGTTTGCACGCCGGTCACGCGCGTACCGTGATGCAGAACGCCGGTGATGTTGGTGTTGACGTACATGTCCACACCATTCTGCCGGGCGCCTTCGGCGTAGGCGTCGGCGAGGCGGAACGGACTGACCTGGTGGTCGCAGAGAAACTCCAGTGCCCCGCGCGCTTCATGGCTGACGCTCGGCTCGGATTCGCGCAACGCCGCCTGATCGAGCCAGCGCACCTGATCGGCCAGGTGCGGAATGCAGCCGACGATGTGCTCGGCGTACAACCGGTCTTCATCGTCATAAATGACGAACTTGAGCCCGGTCTTTTCGAACTTGAAATCCATCCCGTGGTTGTCTTTCAGCTCACGGTGCAGCGCCGGGTACAGCGCGTTGGACTGCAAGGCGAAGTCGAAGAACGACGGCGGCAGGATGTGCGGCGTGCTGGAATCCACCGCCACCGCCGCGCCTTGGGTTTCGCGCTTGCGGTTGGCCGACATCATGCGGAAGAAAATCACCCCGCAGCCCAGTCCCACCGACTCACCGATGGCCCATAAGCCGCCGGCCGAGGCGCGGGTCGCATTGCCCGGACGCTTGGCGTCGATCATCGCGACCTTGAGGTTTTTGCGCTTGGACAACTGATAGGCGATGGACGCGCCGATCACACCGCCGCCGGCGATGACCACGTCATAGAACTTACTCATGGGAAACGGCCTCCGTGCCGAGGGACTGGAACGCGGAAAAAGGAATCGGATCGACCGGGAAACGCGGCCGCAGCCAGCCGACATCCTTGCGCCCGGTGGCCTGACGCAAACGGTCGCTGCAATAGCCGACGCACATCCGCCCCTGACAGTCGCCCATGCTCACGCGGGTGCGCATTTTCAGGCTGGCGATGTCTTGCACGCCCTGCTCCAGCGCCCGGTCGATGTCGGCGCGGGTCGCGTGTTCACAGCGGCAGATCACCGTGTCGGCCGCCGGCAATTTGATTTGCCCGACGCCGCGTTCGGTGTAGCGATCCACCGCCGCGCGGAAACGCACGATGGCTTTGAGTTTGCTCAGGTAACGGTCGCGGCGGACCCGCGCCAGTTCCTCTTCGAGCACACCGCGTTGCAGCAGGATCGAAGTGGCGGCGATCTTGCCGGCCAGCATCGCCGCTTCACCGCCGCGAATCCCGCCCATGTCACCGGCCAGATGCACGTGGGGCTCGCTGCTTTGCTGCCAGATGTTGGCGTTGGCGCGCAGGTAACCGTCGTCGCTGAAGCCGTGATCCAGGCCCATTTGCTGGCTCAACTGGGTACGCGGAATGAAGCCGTAACCGACCGCCAGCGTCTTCGCTTCGAAGCGTTCGACGCGGCTCATGTCCGGTTCCCACGTCGCCGAGTACGGCGCCACGCTGACGCTTTTCAGTTCGCCTTCGCCGTGTGCCTCGACCACGCCCCAGCCGTAGTTCATCGGGATGCCGTGCAACTTCAGGTAGGCGAGCATGCTCAAGCCATCAAGGAAAAGTTGCGGCTTGTTCAGAAGCGCCAGGCTTTCCTTGGCAATCTTGCCAAACGCGCAGGCCTCGTAGACACCGGCAACACTCACGCCTGACGCGTGCAACTGGGTCGCCACCAGCGGCAACAGCGGCCCGGTGCCGGCGATCACCACTGGGCCCTGCGGTTTGACCACGCCACTCTTGATCTGCAATTGCAGGCCGCCGAGCATGATCACGCCCGGCAACGTCCAGCCGGGAAACGGCACGCTGCGTTCATGACAACCGGCGGCCAACAGCAGTTGCGGATAGCTGATTTCGTGCAGACGCTCATCGCCATCGAGCACGACTAGCGAGCGGGTGCCTTCGGCGCCGACCACACGGTGATGCAGGCGCACATCGATCAGCCCGGCCTGCTCCTGAAAGTCGCCGTGCAATTTGCTCAGTGCTTCGGAATAGCGCGGCCCCAGGTAATCCAGTTGCACGCCGTCACGCAGCGGCCCGCGATAGACCACACCACCCAGGCGCGACGCCTCCTCAAGCAATGTGCTGCGCACACCATGGCGCGCCAGTTCGATGGCCGCTGCCATCCCCGCCGGCCCACCGCCGACGATGACCGGATGCTGGCTCATAGCGCCTCCTGACCGTGAATGCGGTTAGCCTGGGTTTCGATGTGCATGCCGTCACGCACCACGGTCTGGCAGGCACGGCGTTTGTGCCGGCCGTTGATTTTCACCAGGCAGCACTGACACACGCCCATCCCGCAATAGGCGCCACTGATCTGGTTGTGATCGTTGCGCGCGACCTGGCGCACGCCGAGAGACTGAATGACGCTGAGCACGGTTTCGCCGATGGCGGCGGTGACCGGTTGGCCGTTGATGTGGACAGTCATATCCGCCTGCGCCAAGGGCTGGATATCGAAGGTTCTTTCTAGGCAGTGCATTGCGATGATCATCCGTGAAAAGTTCAGGTGAGGTTGAAACAGCTCCTTGCTGCACTACACCTTGCCGACACGTGGGGGTTATCTCTCTCTATCGGGCCGGCAGGTTGGTTCCGCTCGCGCAGCAACGTGCGCGCAAGCAATGTAGTCGATCCAGCGGCAAGGGCCTGGAAAATTCACGGTAGGGGATATCGCGCAGAAGAATATTGATCCAGGCCATGGAAATGACTGTACGGTTCTGCCGCCGATCAGTTGGAAAACACGAACTGCCCTTTGATCTTTTTCGAACCGATGAAACCGAGGTCAGGGAACAACTTGGTTTTCAGCCACACGACAAAATAGACCATGGCCAATGTGAGGCCGACGCCGATCAGGGTGGAGATCGGGTCTTCGGCGTAGTCCTTGAACAGGCGTGAAACCTGGCTGAGCGTAAGGATCACGAAGACGGTGTAGGTCTGAGCGGAGTATTTGTAGAAACCCCAGGCAAACAGCAGCGGGATACCACCGCCGATCAGCATGAGCGTCAGGGCCAATCCGATGCCGGAGTCCCAGCCCAGGACAAATCCGGCGAGCGCGCCGAGCAATGCCTGAATGCAGGTCAGCACGATCAGGATCGTGACCTTGCGTGCATACTGGCGGCGCAGCGCCGGGTCAATGCGTGAACCAATCCAGTAAGCCAGCACCCGATCCTTGACCGCCCCGCCCGAAAACGCCTTGAAGGTTTCGGTCTTCGAGCGCCCGGCGTCCAGCATCTCATCCAGCTGCCGTTTGATTTCCTTCTTGTCCAACGTCTTCATCCTTAAACAGAAATTGAAGCGGCCGATCCGCTTGCCGCGTCGATTCTGGCTGCTGGCCCTTTAGAAAGCAAAAAGCCGTTTCCACCCGAAGGTGGAAGCGGCCGAGGCACAAGCCCCAGAGGGATCAGTGCACAAACAAAGCGATCAGAATGATGATCGGGATTGGCACGCCGAGGAAAAACAGCAGTAGTGAGCGCATGGTGATTCTCCTTGTTAACGGACCGGAGGCAGTGTGGCCGTGGTGTAGGTTTCGACTTCAACGTACTCGACCGCATCCCGGCGGCGACCGCCGAAGGTGGCCGACAGACTGGCGAAGAACGCACCGGCCAGCAGCGCGATGAACATCCACAGCGAAGTCCAGGCAGCGACTTTGGCGGCGGTGTCAGCGGCTTGCTGTGCTTTGACCTTGGCGTCGGCAATGGCTTTTTGCGTACGGGCGTAGATTTCATCGACGCGACGTTCGGCGTCGGCCTGGGTCAGATTGGTCCGTTGCGCGACCAGTTGTGCAAGGTAGGTACGATCCTCGGGGCTGAGCTGACCATTGGCCAGGCTCTGAGCGAAGATCCGGGTCACGGTGCCGCGAGCGGCGTCATCGCTGACAGCGGCAGGACGGTCATCGCGGAACAGGCTGTCGACGAAGTAGCCGTACTGGTTGCTGTCGGTGTTCGCCGCTGCAGTCCCGGCCGCCTGAGTCATGGCACTGGCCGCACCACCGGCGACACTCGCACCGGCCTGCACACCGCCACTGACGATGCTGCTGACCGAGCCGACCACCAGCGTCGCAGTAACCAGCGTGGCCACACACCAGGCGAGGAAGCCATGGGCGGTGTCGCGGAAATACACCTCGTCACCGTGCATGTTCGCCCACTTCACCCGCAGGCGACCGGCGATGTAGCCGCCCAGACCGGAAGCGATGATTTGCGTCGCCGCCAGCCAGACGATTGTCGAAATGCCCAGGCCCTTGGCGCTGACGCCCTCCCCGGCCCACGGTGAAACAGCGGAGAAGCCCAGACCGAAACCGAGCAGTACCAGAATCAACGACAGTGCCGCAGCGGCTGCGGCCCCTGCGAAGATCGCGCCCCAGGACACCCCTGAGACGTTGCTCGACTCGCCTTCGAAGGCAGGATAAAACCCATCAGAGGATCTATTCATTGTTGTTCTGCTCCCGGCATGAAAAATGGTGTTACAACTCGTCAGCAGATGAATTGCAGTGACCGTGCCAGTCGCCAACATTAAATAAATCGTTTGAATTCATTCACTTAAAAAGACTGAACTTCCAAGAACCATGCAATTTGCAACAACGGTTCGATAGCAGCGGGTTTTATGCATTGGCACAAAACCGCTTACTTGCGTTTGTAGCTCTTCTTGCCGCTGGGCGTCAGGCAATACACGCCGCCGCGTGGCCCGGTGCAGAACGAACCGGTGCCACAATCACAGCCGTCATTGGTTTGCAGAAACTGCTGCGGCCGCGCCTGTTCACGGATGCCGAACATCGCAGCGCAACTCTTTTTCGAGCCGCTGATGGAGCCGTCATTACATAGAAACAGATCGCCATCGCAGCGATCGATGCCACCCTTCTTCCCGGAACACGGGGTATTGGCGGCCAATGCCGAAGCACTTAGCAGCGCCAGAAGCATCCCGGCCATCGGCATCCAGCCACCGCGAATCAACTTGCCCACGGAATCTCTCCCTCGAAAATATGGCCAGATGATATCAATGTTTCGGGAAATAAATCGGCAACCACGGTGGGTCATTTGCGTTTGTATCAACTACAACATGAAAGTTAATTTAAAGCGTTATTGCAAAATCTTGGCAAAATGCTGCCATTCCGTTTGAACCGATCAGCAGGCCCACCATGACTCGCATCTTGACCATCGAAGACGACGCCGTGACCGCCCGGGAAATCGTCGCCGAACTCAGCAGCCACGGCCTCGACGTGGATTGGGTCGACAACGGCCGCGAAGGCCTGGACCGCGCCGTCAGCGGCAACTACGACCTGATCACCCTCGACCGCATGCTGCCCGAACTCGATGGTCTGGCCATCGTCACCACCCTGCGCACCATGGGTGTGTCGACGCCGATCCTGATGATCAGCGCGTTGTCCGACGTCGATGAGCGCGTGCGCGGCCTGCGCGCCGGCGGTGACGATTACCTGACCAAGCCGTTCGCCACCGACGAAATGGCGGCCCGGGTCGAAGTGTTGCTGCGCCGGCAGCACAATGGCGGCACCCAGCCGACCACCCTGCGCGTGGCGGACCTTGAGCTCGACCTGATCAGCCATGAAGCCAGCCGCGCCGAGCAGGTGCTGACGCTGTTGCCCACCGAATACAAGTTGCTGGAATTCCTGATGCGCAACAGCGGCCAGATCCTGTCGCGGATGATGATTTTCGAGGAAGTCTGGGGTTATCACTTCGACCCGGGGACCAACCTGATCGACGTCCACATCGGTCGCCTGCGCAAGAAGATCGACCCGCCGGGCAATGTCCCGCTGATCCGTACGGTGCGAGGCTCGGGTTATGTCATTGCCGAACCCGTCTGACGGTTGGCGTTCCTCCAGCAGCCGGTTGCTGGCGCTTTACAGTTCGTTGTTCGTGGCCTGGAGCGGGATCCTCATGGGGGTCATGTATTTCGAGGTCTCCGGTTACCTCGACAGCCTGGCCAAACATTCGCTGATGCAGCGTCAGCATCTGTTCTCGCACTTTCGCGGCGAGCAGCTCGAGGATGCACTCGCCGCCAGCATGACGTTCGATATCCGCGGCATCGATGCCTACGGCCTGTTTGCCGCCGACCACACCTACCTCGGCGGGGCTTTGCAGCAAATGCCTGCGGGCCTGCCGCTGGACGGCAAGATCCACGAATTGCGCGACTGTTCCGAATCCGACGATCCGACCCTGCCCGCCGACAGTTGCGATGCGGTCGCCACCCCGACCCGCGACGGTCGCTGGCTGGTGCTGGTGCGCGACAACGGTTCGCTGTTCGCCGTGACCCGCATCATTCTGCGTGCATTGCTCTGGGGCGTTTCGCTGACAATCGTACCGGGGGTCATCGGCTGGCATTTGCTGCGGCGTCGGCCGTTGCGGCGAATCCGCGCGATTCAGGCCAGTGCCCAGTCGATTGTCGCCGGAGACCTGACTCACCGATTGCCCGTGTCCAATCGCCGCGACGAACTGGACATGCTCGCCGCCATCGTCAACGCCATGCTCGATCGCATCGAGCGTCTGATGAACGAAGTCAAAGGCGTGTGCGACAACATCGCCCACGACTTGCGCACTCCGCTGACGCGTTTGCGGGCGCAGTTGTATCGCATGCAGCAACAGGCCGGCGAAGGCTCGCCGGAAGCGGCGCAACTGGATCTGGTGCTGGCCGAGGCCGATACGCTGATGGCGCGTTTTCGCGGTTTGCTGAGGATTTCCGAACTGGAAGATCGCCAGCGGCGTTCGGGCTTCGTCGAGCTCGATCCGGTGCGACTGCTGCAGGAACTGCATGAGTTCTACCTGCCGCTGGCCGAGGAAGACGAACTGCGTTTCGAGCTGAACATGCCCGAAACCCTGCCGATGCTCAATGGTGACCGGGCGCTGTTGTTCGAGGCGCTGGCTAACCTGTTGAGCAACTCGATCAAGTTCACCCCGCCGGGAGGCACGGTGATTTTGCGTGGGGTGAATGATGCAGGGCATACACGGATCGAGGTGCACGACTCCGGCCCCGGCATTCCCGAGTCGGAACGGGAAGCAGTGTTCCAGCGCTTCTATCGTGCAGAGGGTGGGCAACCGCAAAGCGGTTTCGGACTGGGCCTGTCGATCGTTGCGGCGATTGTCAGCCTGCACGGGTTCAGTCTTGAGGTGGGTCGCAGCGATCTGGGCGGGGCGAAACTGGTGCTTGATTGCCGGCAGAGGCTGATGTCACAGACCTGATCGTTTGGCAGAGATAGTTCCCACGCTCTGCGTGGGAATTCCTCAAGGGACGCTCCGCGTTCCAGCTCTCGAATGGGACGCAGAGCGTCCCGGGCTGCATTCCCACGCGGAGCGTGGGAACGATCAACTCAGGCCGGGTAGTTAGCGCGCAGCGCTTCGAGGCCGCCCTGATAGATGCCGCTGAACAGCGCCACCACTTCCTCATCGCTCACGCCCTTGGCCGTGAAGCGTCCCGACCACGTCACCCGCGCGCCCTGCCCTTGGGCTTCGACGCGAATCGTCGCCAGATAATCCGTGGCCGGAAACGGTGCCTGCTCGATCGAGTAGCTGTAGGTCTTGCCCGCGTTATCGAACGTCTCCAGACGCTCGATCACCACCGCGCCGTCGGCGGTTTGCAGGGTGCGTACGCGGCCACCGTCGCTCAGCTCACTCTTGGGAATGAACGGCAGCCAGTCCGGCAGCGTGTTGAAGCCGCCGATCAGTTGCCAGACCTGATCGGCCGAGGCCGGGATGTCGATGAATGCTGATGCTGTTGCCATAAATAAACGTCTCTCTTGAGGAATTCAGATTGCCAGGCTGTCGACCACGCCGCCGTCGACGCGCAATGCCGCGCCGGTGGTGGCCGAGGACAGCGGTGAAGCGATGTAGGTCACCAGGTGCGCGACTTCTTCGACATTGGCCACGCGCTGGATGATCGAGGTCGGACGGGCCCTGCGCACAAACGCGTCGGCTTCGTCCCGCAAGCTACGGCCGGACTCGGCGGCGGCATCCTTGAGCATCTCTTCGACGCCGTCGGTGAAGGTCGGCCCCGGCAGGATTGCATTGACCGTCACCCCGGTGCCGGCCAAGCGTTTGGCCAGGCCATGGGACACCGCGAGGTTGGCGCTTTTGGTCACGCCGTAGTTGATCATGTCGGCCGGGGTGGCCACGCCGGATTCCGAAGACAGGAAGATCACCCGCCCCCAGCCCTGCTCGACCATCGCCGGCACGTAATGTCGCGACAGGCGCACGCCGGAGATCACGTTGATTTCATAGAAGCGCGTCCACTCATCGTCGGGCGCGTCGAAGAAATCCACGGCGTTGTAGATCCCGAGGTTGTTCACCAGGATGTCGGCTTTCGGCTCGGCGGCGAACAGTTTCTGCGCGCCTTCGGCCGTGCCCAGATCCGCCGTCAGACCGCGCAGTTTCGCGCCCGGAACGGCTTGCCGAATGCTCGCCAGTGCCTGCTCGACCTTGGCCGCGTCGCGACCGATCACCACCACCGTGGCGCCCGCCTCGGCCAGCGACTGGCTGATGCCCAAACCGATACCTGCCGTGCTGCCGCTGACAATCGCCAGTTTCCCGCTCAGATCGATCTTCATGCTTTCACCTCGTCGATAGGTAATGGTGCACGTTCGGACACCAGTTTCGCTTCACGCATGGCCTGCCAGAAACCGGCCGGAATGACCGCCGACAGCGCCGCTACATCTTCAGCGATGCGCCCCGGTTTGCTCGCGCCGGGAATCACGGCCGCCACGGCCGGATTGGCCAGCGAGAATTGTAGTGCAGCCGCTTTGACATCCACGCCGTGGACGGCGGCGATGCGTTTGATCTGCTCGACCTTGGCAATGATTTGCGGGCTGGCCTTCTGGTATTCGAAGTGCGCGCCACCGGCCAGGATTCCCGAGCTATATGGGCCGCCAACAACGATTTCAACGTTCTGCGCCCGCGCCGAATCCATCAGACGCTGCAAGGCGCGGTCGTGATCGAGCAAGGTGTAGCGGCCGGCCAACAGGAAGCCGTCAGGCTGCGCCTCGGTCAGGTCGAGCGTCAACTCGCACGGCTCGACTTTATTCACGCCCAGGCCCCAGCCCTTGATCACGCCTTCTTCACGCAGGCGGGTCAGGACTTTGAAGGCCCCGGTGCGGGCCTGATTGAAATACTCCAGCCATTGGTCGCCGTAGAAGTCCTGAGCGATGTCGTGCACCCAGACGATGTCGAGGCGATCGGTTTTCAGGCGTTCGAGGCTGTCTTCAATCGAGCGCAGGGTGGCGTCGGCGCTGTAGTCGTTGACGATCCTGTTCGGGCGGCCGTGTTCGAACACCCCGCTCTTCTCGCCCAGATCCCGGGCGGCGGCGTCTTCGACTTCATCGAGAATGACCCGGCCGACCTTGGTGCTGAGCACATAGTCATCGCGCTTGTAGCGGGACAGTGCTTCGCCGAGGCGGATTTCCGACAGGCCCGAGCCGTAGAACGGCGCGGTGTCGAAGTAACGCACGCCGGCATCCCACGCCGCATGCACGGTGGCCTGGGCTTCTTCCTCGGGAATGGCGCGGAACATGTTGCCCAGTGGCGCGGTGCCGAAGCCCAGCTGGCCGGGCAGTTTGTCTTTCAAGCTCATGGGGATTTCCTCGTAGTGTCTGGGTCGTGGTTGACCGTTGAGCAGATCCTAGATTGCGACACTCAGACCGTCCAAGACATAATGCGCAGCACTTGAGTCCCTATAGGTCTGACATGATCGATTTCCGCCAATTGCGCTACTTCGTGGTCGTCGCCGAGGAAGAGCACGTCGGCCGCGCGGCCGAGCGCCTGCACATTTCCCAGTCGCCCCTGAGCCGGCAGATCGCCCAGCTCGAAGAGCGCCTGGGCCTGACCCTGTTCGAACGCAGCCAGCAACGCATCCGCCTGACCCGCGACGGCCATACGTTCCTTGCCGAAACCCGCGCCTTGCTGACCCACGCCAATCGCCTGGAATCCCTCGGCAAACGCCTGGGCCGTGGAGAAGAAGGTGGCTTGTGCATCGGCTACATCGAGAACGCCATGCACGCGGGCGTATTGCCCAATGCCTTGCGCGTGTTGCGGGCAGATCGGCCGAACGTGCATGTCGCGCTGTACAACCTCAGCTCCGCCGAACAACTCGAAGGCCTGCGTCAGCGTAGTCTCGATATCGCACTGGTCAGCGAGCCGCCGACGACCGACGATCCTGACTTGCTGGGCTTCCAGGTGCTGGACGATCCGATGCTGCTGGCGCTGCCGGAGCAGCATCCATTGGCCGCACAGGCATCGCTGAGCCCGGAGGATCTGGCCACTCAGGAGTGGATCGGCGTACAACCCCGTCAGGACGCGGGCGACGATTTTGTGAGTGCCTGCCTGCGCGCCGGCTTCACCCCGGATGTACGGATGCAGGCGACCGAGCCGTTCACCGCGCTGGGGCTGGTTGCTTCGGGGCTGGGGATTGCAATGATCCAGAAAGGCCTGAGCCACAACGCCCCGCCGGGTGTGGTGTTGCGGGAGGTGCCGTGGCTGGCATTTACCACGCCGCTGTGGGCGGCTTGGCACAGGATTAATTTGCGGCCGTTGGTGGAGACGTTTCGGGAGGTTTTGACTGGATCCGATATCGCCGAGCCCTCACCCTAACCCTCCCGAAACGTCGGACCGCCCGAAGGGAGAGGGGACCGATCGGGGGATATTCGAGAAGTACACCGACGTGGTCGATTGGTGGTGAATCCGTAATGGACTCAACCCATCCAGTTCTTGGACTCAATCAGCAGACTGGCGATGGCGGCACTGGCTGTTGGTCTGGTCTACAGTGAATCTTCCATCCCACTTCACAAGGACGTGAAGCATGCAAAATCGCCCTACCCTCGACCAACGCCGATTCGCCCGCCGGTTGCGCGCCAGCCAGACCGATTGCGAGCAGATGCTTTGGCAAAGGCTGCGTGCGCGGCAGGTGGCGGGGCTGAAATTTCGGCGGCAGGTGCCGATCCCGCCGTTTTTGCTGGATTTTTATTGTGTGGAGTTGAGGTTCGCGGTGGAGCTGGATGGGGGGCAGCATTATGAAAAGGCGGGAGAGGTTCATGATCGGCGGCGGACGCTCTATCTTCAGCGGCTTGGGATTGAGGTGGTGCGGTTCAGTAATCTTGAGGTGATTCAGCAGATGGATGATGTTTTGGAGCAGATTGTCAGGATCGCGGAGGAACTTCGATTGCGACGTTGATCCGAAAGCGCCCTCACCCTAGCCCTCTCCCAGAGGGAGAGGGAACTGATTGGGGGATATTCGAGAAGTCCGCCGACGTGGGCGAACTGTTTTGAATCCATAATCGACTTGGAGTCTCAGGTCGATGCTTGGAATCCATAATCGACTCGGTTTTTCAGGTCGATGCATGACCTGAGACACTGCGGTCGGCCCCCTCTCCCTCCGGGAGAGGGCTGGGGTGAGGGGCTTTGGGGAGTTAGTAACAACATCGGAATCAGCCCCCCAACCGCGCCCACCCCGCCACCAACTGCGCACTGATACTCACCCCGCCACAAACAACAACCACCACGTCCCGAGCCCCCGCCAGCGCCGGATGATCCAGATAAGCCACCGCCAGCGACACCCCGCACGCCGGCTCCACCAGTTGCCGCAAATCACTGGCATAACGCACCACGCCCATGATCGCGTCGTCATCGGACAGCACCAGGCATTCGTGATCGAACTCGCCGATGTGCTGCACCGGCCACTCCGCCACTTGCGCGGCGCCAAGGGAGGTGGCGACGGTGTCGATTTTGCTCAGGCGCACCGGGTGGCCGGCCTGTACGGCGGCGGCAAACGAGGCGGCGCCCTGGGTTTCGCAGGTGATGATCCGGCAGTCACGCCGGTCATGGCGCAGCAGCCCTGTGAGAATTCCTGCAAGCAATCCCCCGCCGCCGACCGAGGTGACCACGGTGTCGACCTGCGGGCAGTCTTCGAGGATTTCATCGATCATTGTGCTGTGCCCTTGCCACAACACCGGGTGATCGAAGGCCGGGACGTATTCGGTGTCCGCCGCGCTGGCCAGTTCACGGGCGCGCTGATTGGCCTCATCCCAGACTTTGCCATGGACGATGACTTCGGCACCGGTACGACGAATGCGCGCGCGGGTGGCTTCGGGGGTGGTGTGTGGCACTACGATGCAGGCCTGCAGGCCCAGGCTGACCGCCGCCACCGCCGTCGCAAGACCTGCATTGCCACCGGACGGGCAGACGACTTTGCGCTTGCCCTGCGCCGCTGCCTGACTGCACAGCAGGCCCATGCCGCGCAGTTTGAAAGAACCACAGGGTTGCAGGTTTTCCAGTTTCAGCCAGATACGCCGGAAAGTGGTCGACAGGGTCGGATGGAGGATCAACGGCGTGCGGATGTGCAGCATGGCGGACTCCTGATGACGCCACGCCCGGGCGACCTGTTCGCCGGCGCGTGGACGGTTGAAGTCGAAACGTCCCTGTCTGAAGCTTAGTTCACCCTGCCCCCTCGACGGTAAACGCCGGGGATCGTGCAGCGATCTACACTGAACGGAACAGCCGTGAGGTGCCTATGAAAATGTCAGCGCAAATGACCGTCGTCGCGGTAATCGCCACTCTCGCCTACCTGGGGCTGGCGATGTGGGGCATTGGTGGCGTGGCGGTGTTCTTTTCCCACGGCGCGCTGGTGGTGGTGGCGCTGGCGACGCTGGCGATGGTGGTGGTGTCGCTGTTCAGCGAGGTGAACCTGAGTTCGGGCGAACGCGAGGACCGGGCCAATCGCTGGGTGATTCCGGCGTTCGGCGTGATCGGGCTGGTCAGTGCTTTTCTGCCGGCTTACTGCGACCGCATCGGTTTCTGGACCGTTGGCCGCGAAGGCACCCGTTGGCTGGGGGCGTTGTTGTTCATCGCTGGCGGTGCCTTGCGCCTGTGGCCGGTGTTCGTTCTGGGCCACCGTTTCAGCGGATTGGTGGCGATTCAGCCGGGACATCGACTGGTCACTGAAGGCATCTACACGCACCTGCGCAATCCCAGCTATCTGGGGCTGGTCGTCAACGCACTGGGCTGGGCACTGGCGTTTCGTTCGGTCGTCGGGATCCTGCTGGCGGCGCTGACACTGATCCCGCTGATTGCCCGCATCCATTCAGAAGAAGCCTTGCTGCGCACCCAGTTCGGCGCCGAATACGATGCCTATTGCGCGCGCAGCTGGCGGTTGTTGCCGGGCGTTTACTAAGGTTGCAGGCGTAACTGGCCGTTGTTGTCGATGCTCAGCGCAACGTCGCGGTAACTGGCGATGGTCGCGTGTGAGGTTTCAATCGGATGCTGGTGAGTCGCGGTGATGATCATCAACGACGCACCGGCCGCTTCCGCCGCCTGAATGCCAACAGTCGCGTCTTCGAAAATCAGGCAATCGGCCGGTTCCAGTCCCAGACGTTTGGCGGCCAGTCGATAGCCGGCCGGGTCAGGTTTGCCCGCCGTCACGTCTTCAGCCGTGATCATCACCGCAGGCTCGGGAATCCCCGCCGCCGCCATTCGCCGCAACGCCAGATCCCGTGGCGCCGAGGTCACCATGGCCCAGCGATCTGCCGGCAACGACTTGAGAAACGCCGCTGCACCGGGAATCTCGACAATGCCTTCAACGTCTTCGATTTCCGCCTCGGTGATGAACGCCGCTTGCGCCTCGGCGTCCACGCCCGGCAGGTTCAGGCGAGTGATGGTGTCGATGGCGCGCACGCCGTGGATGGTCGGCAGGAAGGTTTCGACATCCACGCCATGACGCTCGGCCCAGGCCGCCCAGATCCGCTCGGCGGCGGCGATGGAGTTGAGGACGGTGCCGTCCATGTCGAACAGGAACGCGCCGAACGCGCGATTGAAAACAGCATCGTGAGCAGACAAGGGATCGCATCCTTAGGCAGAGCCGGGCAAATGTGCCCGGCAATGTAGCATCTGCCGAAGGCTTCAGTGCAGACGCGGTGCCTTGGATTTGAATGCGTCGTCCACGCAATCGAGCAACTGGCCGATAGCCCAGGGTTTCTTGATGAACGCCACTGGATGGCGGACGCCGGAGGTCTCCGGCGTTTCATAACCGGACATGACCATCACCGGTTTTTCCGGCCAGCGCTCGCCGACCAGATTGGCCAGGTCCGCGCCATTGAGGGTGCCGGGCATGGTGATGTCGGTGAGCAGCAGCGCGACTTCCGGCGCGTGCTCTTCCAGGTATCGCGACGCCGCATCGGCACTGGTCTGCGGCTCGACCTTGAAACCTTCCTCCTGAAGAATTTCGCACAAAAACTCCAGAATCAACGGGTCATCCTCGACTACCAGAATCAACCCGCCAGGAAGGTGCGCGCTCGCCGTCGGAATTGGACACATGAACTGGCACTCCCTGAATTGCATGAACGATTTAGCGGCTTGATCCCGCTGCTTATCTGGTATGAGCAGCGCCTTCTACAGAAATTCATTTTTGATACAGGTCTTTTCGATAACACCCGGTCAACGGGCAGTCGCCGACCCGTAATTGCGGTTAAAATGCGCGCCCTTTTGCTTGCCGATCCCGATTGATGAACCCTGAAGCCCTCGCCGTTCTCCACGCCCACCTGCTCACCGCGCTGACTTCGGCACCGGCCGAAACCCGGCGCCTGTTCCATGGCCGTGGACGCTGCTGGCCGGGGCTGGAACAGCTCACCGTCGACTGGCTGCAAGGCGTGGTGCTGGTGTCGCTGTTCAAGGAACCCGAGGCTTCGCAACTGGAACACCTCAAGCGCTTGTTGCTGGAAATCACCGGTTCAGCGCCATGGCAGCAATCCGGCGCTCACACCCTGTTGATCCAGCATCGCTACCTGCCGCAAAGCACCGCCGAATGGCTGCTGGGCGAAGAAATCGACGAGATGACCATCGTCGAGGGCGGGCTGAAATACCGCGTGGATCTGGGCCGCAAGCAGAACGCCGGGCTGTTCCTCGACATGCGCTACGGACGCAACTGGGTGCGCGAGCAGTCTGCCGGCAAACGGGTGCTGAACCTGTTCGCCTACACCTGCGGTTTCTCGGTGGCAGCCATCGAGGGCGGCGCCAACCATGTGGTCAACCTCGACATGTCCCGCGCGGCGCTGAGCCGCGGCCGCGACAATCACCGCCTGAACGGGCATGACCTGAGCAAGGTGAGTTTTCTCGGCCACGACCTGTTCAAGTCCTGGGGCAAGGTCATCAACAGCGGCCCGTATGATCTGGTGATCATCGACCCGCCGTCGTTCCAGAAAGGCAGTTTCCTGCTGACCAAGGATTACCAGCGCGTACTGCGCCGCCTGCCGGAACTGCTGACGGCCCAAGGCACGGTGCTGGCGTGCATGAACGATCCGGCGTTCGGTTCGGATTTCCTGATCGATGGCGTGACCCAAGAGGCGCCGAGCCTGCGTTTCGAGCAGCGGCTTGAGAATCCACCGGAGTTTCCGGATGTCGATCCTGAAAGCGGTCTGAAGGCGCTGCTGTTCAAGCAGATCGGCTGACCACGGTCAGCGTGGACGCAACACCAGCGCAAACAGCTCGCCATGCCCGGTGACGTTGAGCTTGTGATAGAGGTTGCGCCGATGCACCTTCACCGTCTCCGGCGAAATGTTCATGTGCTGGGCGATGGCTTTGCTCGAGAAGCCCTGGAGAATCAGGCGCGCCGTATCGATTTCGCGCGCGGTCAGCCGCGCGTCGAAACGGTCCAGCAGCGCCGCCAGATCGCCGACCGGCGCCTCGACCACCGCACCTTGCGGCGGCATCAACTGCACATGCCGGCGCATCGCTGACAACACCCAGTCCCGTACGCACAGCAGGCGCCCTTGCTCCTGCAAACTGAACGCCGTGGCCCGGCCCATCGACAAGCCGAGCACGCCGTCGTCGGTGTTGACCATGAATTGCAACTCATCCGCGCCGACCACCGAGCGGAAGTAGCTCAGGTAGTACTCGCTGTGCAGAAACTGGTCCGGTGCCACGGACGCGAGGCTGTGCAAACCGTCGGTGATCCCGGCGCACGCGGCCTGATAGAACGGATCTAGCAAGTACATGCCGGCACAGTAACCGGCCAGTTCTTCCTGCTCCTCGGCGCGGCCCTGGCTGTCGACATCGATCAGCAATTGCGGCGGGCGCCCCGTCTGCATCACCGCCACCAGCGCATTGTCCAGCGGCACCAGCAGCCGCAAGGTATCGACCAGCGCCCGCCAGAAACCGTCCTGGCCGATGCTGGTGAACACCCGCGACAGGCTCTGATGCACCGGCAATTCCTGCAGCAACGCGTCCACGCTCTACCCCTTTTGAGTAACCCATGATGGGAATGGGTCTGGCGCGGCCTGCCCGATAGGCTGACCACTCCTGTTCATTACCGGCCTGCCGCAGGCCAGGAGTGCCGCATCATGCGTTGTCATCGTGGGTATATCAACCTGGGCCTGGCGGGCGTCGTGTCCGTCGCACTGACCGCTCAAGCGGCCGATACGCCGAGCGTGCATGTCTACAACTGGTACGACTACATCGGCCCGAACACCCTGCATGATTTCAAGCGCGACAGCGGCATCGAACCGGTCTACGACACCTTCGACAGCGCCGAAGTGCTGGAAGGCAAACTGATGACCAGCCACAGCGGCTACGACGTGGTGGTGGCAAGCAATTTCAGCCTGCCGACCCTGATCAAGGCCGGCGCCCTCGCCCCGCTGCCCCGCAATCAATTGCCGGGCTGGAAAAATCTCGACAACGACCTGCTGAGCAAACTGGCCAACAACGACCCCGGCAACCAGTACGCCGTGCCGTATCTGTGGGGCACCAACGGCATCGGCTACAACGTCGACAAGGTGCGCGCCGTACTGGGCGACAAGGCGCCGGTGGATTCCTGGGATCTGGTGTTCAAGGAAGAGAACCTGGCCAAGCTCGGCGAGTGCGGCGTGGCGATGCTCGATTCGCCGTCGGAAATGCTACCGGTCGCGTTGCACTATCTTGGCTTGCCGCCGAACAGCACCAACGCCGAGGACTATCAGAAAGCCGAAGCGCTGCTGCTGAAACTGCGCCCGCATATCGCCTACTTCAACTCCTCGAAATTCATCAGCGATCTGTCCAACGGCAACATCTGCGTGGCGGTCGGCTGGTCCGGCGCGATGCTCGAAGCCAAGACCAACGCCGAGCAGGCCGGCAACGGCGTGAAGATCCAGTACAGCCTGCCGAAGGAAGGCGCGCCGGTGTGGTTCGACACGCTGGTGCTGCTCAAGGACGCGCCGCATCCGACCCAGGGCCTGGCGTTCATCGACTACCTGCTGCGGCCCGACGTGATTGCGCCGGTCAGCGATCACCTCTCCTACCCCAACGGCAACCGCGCCGCCACCGCGCTGGTCGCCGAAGCCACCCGCGACAACCCGGCGGTGTATCCGTCTGCCACGGCGATGGCCACGTTGTTCACCCTCGAGCCCCTGCCCAAAGCCACCGAACGGGTACGCACGCGGGTCTGGAGCAAGGTCAAGAACGGCCAATAATCAAAAATGAACAGAGAAGAAAACACCATGAAACCAAGAGCCCGCGATCTCCATATCCGCATCGGCCAACTGCAGCCCGGCCCGCTCAATGCCATCACCGACGTGCCCGGCGTGCGGGTCGGCCACAGCAATGTGCGGGGGCAAAGCACCGCCGGACGCGACATCTGCACCGGCGTCACCCTCATCGAACCGCGCGCAGGTTCGACCAATGCTCAACCGTGTTTTGCCGGCGTTCACGTGCTCAACGGCAACGGTGATGCCACGGGGCTGGAATGGATTCGCGAAGCCGGCCTGCTGACCAGTCCGATCGCCTTCACCAACACCCACAGCCTCGGCGTGGTGCGCGATGCCTTGATCGAACTGGATCGCGCGCAGCAACCGGACGACGGTCGTCTCTACTGGAACATGCCGGTGGTGCTGGAAACTTTCGATGGTTTGCTCAACGACATCAACGGCTTTCACGTGAAGCCTGAACACGTTGCCGAGGCCATGGGCAATGCAGTCGATGGCCCGGTGCAGGAAGGCGCGGTGGGCGGTGGCAGCGGCATGATCTGCCATGAATTCAAGGGTGGAATCGGCAGCGCATCGCGCCGATTGAGCAAGGCTCAGGGTGGCTGGACGGTGGGCGCCATCGTCCAGGCCAACCATGGGATTCGCAGCGAGTTGCGGGTCGACGGCTACCCCGTCGGGCGCTACATGGAACAGGTGGATTCGCCGTTCCTGCGTGCCTTGCTACCCCATCCGGGCATGGGTTCGATCGTGGTGTGCCTGGCCACCGATGCGCCACTGTTGCCGCATCAATGCACGCGACTGGCGCAACGGGCGAGCCTCGGTCTGGCGCGTACCGGCGGCGGTAACGAAGACCACAGCGGCGACATTTTCATCGCCTTCGCCACCGGCAACGGCCACATCCCGCCCGCCGCCTATGAAGGCAAAGGCGCGTCCACCTGTGACGGCTTGCGGATGGTCAACAACGACCACATCAGCGAGCTGTTTCTGGCGGCGACCGAGGCGGTTGAAGAAGCGATCATCAACGCCCTGCTTGCCAGCGACAGCACCGAAGGCAACGGGCATTCGGTGCCGGGGCTGGATGCCGCGACCCTGCTCGCCGCCCTGGATAAAGCAGGCTGGCCCGGCGCTCGCTGAAACGGTTCCCAAAGACCTTTAGCGGAACAACCCAAGTCCGAGTTCGCGCGCCGCCTGCAGTTGCACCGCAGGGTCGCGCAACTCGGACTCCAGCAACAACGCCGAGCCCGCCACCGTCGCCCCGCAATAATCGAAAATGCCGTGGTCGATCTGCGCCTTCATCGCCGCGCCGTAGCCGTGGCGTTCGTAGGTGCGTGCATCCGCCCCGCCGAGTGCGACCAGTTGCACACGCAGTCGTCCCAGCTTCTTCAGCGTCGAATCACCGTCGAAATCAAACGCCCAGCCATTGCTGAACACCCGGTCGATCCAGCCCTTGAGCAGCGCCGGCATCGACCACCAGAACACCGGATACACCAGCACCAGCGCATCGGCGCGGTCGATGCGTGCCTGCTCGGCCAGCACGTCTGCTGGCGGTGCGGATTCGCGGTGATGCACGGCCCAATCGGCCACGCCAAAACGCGGATCGAATTCCTCGGCGTGCAGGTCAGCGATTTCGAAGGTGTTGGACAGATCGCTCTCTGACAGGCCTTTGGCAATCTGCTGCGCCAGCGCATGGGTCAGCGAACGGGGGTCGTCATGAGCCACAACAATCAATGCGTGCATAGGGAAATCTCCGGTTGGTGGATGCTGACCAAGGGTTATATACTCTTGGTAAGTTACGAATCGTAAGTTACTTTTGGTATATAATCGATGTCAACCACTGAAATTTCCGAAGCCGCTCAGCCCCGCCGACGCCTGTCACGGAAAGACCGCCAGCGCCAGTTGCTCGACATGGCCTGGCAATTGATTCGCGAAGAAGGCACCGATGCGCTGACCCTGGGTTATCTGGCGGAAAAGGCTGGCGTGACCAAACCGGTGGTCTACGACCACTTCACCACTCGCGCCGGTTTGCTGGCTGCGCTGTATCAGGATTTCGACAGACGCCAGACCGCGCTGATGGATATTGCGCTAGGCAATTGCGAGGCGACGTTGAGCGGCACCGCCTCGGTGATCGCCACGGCGTATGTCGATTGTGTGCTGACCCAGGGCAACGAGATTCCCGGGGTGATCGCCGCACTGGCGAGCACGCCGGAACTGGAGAAGATCAAGCGCGAGTACGAGGCGATTTTCCTGGAGAAGTGCCGCAGCGTGCTGTCGCCTTTCGCTGAGGGTGGCGACATTACCCAGGCGGGATTACGCGCCATGCTCGGCGCCGCCGAGGCGCTGTCTCAAGCAGCGGCGACCGGAGAAATCAGCGCCACACAGGCCCGTGACGAGCTGTTTGCAACGATCGCCGCGATGGTCGAAAGGGCCGCCGCCAGCGCCGCAAAAGCAAGTGACTGACGGTACTTGAGACCGCCGCCGCACCTTCCTAGGATGGAGATACGCAGTCGCTTGGTTCGCCAAACCGCTGCGTAGGTGCAGGTGCCCTGAACCCCAATCAAGCCCGCACTTTGTTTCACGCGCATCTTGAGCCTCACGGGCTCTACTCCTCCCTATCAAAGAGTCTTGAGGCTCTTTTTTTGTCTCTGAAAATCAGCGTTCCGGTTCGCTACGGATCGAACGCCACGTGGCCTGCGCCAGCAACTCGCGATAAGCCTTCGGACTGCCCTTCACCCGCCCGGACAACCATGCCCGGCAATAGCTGTCCGCCTGACCGACGATCAGCGACGGCAGCAGCTCGGCGGGACACTCATTGAGTTCGGCGGCGCGCCCGGGCTCGCTCAGCCAGGTGCGCAGGCTGAGATTGCGCGTCTTGTTGCGGGCGGCCAGTTCGTCCTTGTGGGGGCCCCGGGTCACGGCATAACGCGCGTGATACTGGAACCGCGCCCATTCCGGCTGGTTCTCGACCCAATCCACATAGCTGAAGACCAGCGCCTGCACGCCCTCTTCGGTGGTCGTTGCGTCGGCCAGGTACGCATCGCGCAGGCGCGCCTGGTCCTCCAGGGCGGTGAAAAACAACGCGGCTACCAGCCCTTCCTTGTTGCCGAAATGGTGATAGATCGCCCCGACACTGGTGTCGCACTCGGCGCGGATCATTTCGATGGTGGTGGCCTCGATCCCCTGTTCGTTGAACAGGCGCAAGGCCTTGCGAAAGATGTCGCGCTTGAGTTCGGCCCGGCGGCCGGGGTAGCTGCGCTCGAGTAGATCTGCGGTGTCCATGGGGTTGAAGGCCTTGTAAATCCGGTTGAAAGGCACGCCCGTGCCGGTAATCGAAACGCGCCTAGGTTGACAGATTTCCCACGGACAGAATACCGTTCCGTTACAGAACAATATTCTGTTACGGAACATTATTCTTTAAATCTCCTAATCGCGAGGCTTAACCATGAGTCAGTTTCTCAGCATGTTCACCAGCGCCGGCCCCCAAGCGTTCAGCCAGATGGCCTGTCAGGTCGCGCCGTATTTCAGCAGCATCAATCCGTTGGTCAGCGAACTGCGCGCAGGTTCGGCGACGGTACAGGTGCCGTTTCACCGCGAGATCACCAACCACCTCGGCACCGTGCACGCCATTGCCATGTGCAACGCCGCCGAACTGGCGGCCGGGATGATGACCGACGTGTCGATTCCCGCCGGTGCACGCTGGATTCCCAAAGGCATGACCGTCGAGTACCTCGCCAAAGCCAAATCCGATGTGACCGCCGTGGCCAATGGCGAAGGGCTGGACTGGCAGACCGAAGGCGACAAGATCGTGCCGGTGGACATCCACGACGCCGAAGGCAAGAAGGTGTTCACGGCGCGAATCACCATGAACGTGAAGCTGTCCTGAAATCCCAGGCACAAAAAAGCCCTTGTTGCTGTCATCGCAACAAGGGCTTTTGCCGTTCGCCGGATCAGTGAACGGTCAGACGCTGGCGGACAAATTCTTCGGTGTGCCGCGTGACTTGATCCAGATGCCGGTCGCGCTGTTTCTCGGCATCGACCATCGCCCGTTTGCCGTGCTTTTGCAGGAGGTAGGTGTGGATCTGCTGCACTTCGAGCGAGCGGTAGATCGGCGTGGTGTCGATAAAACCGCGCAAGCCGTTGCTGCGGTAATGCCGGGTGCTCATCAGCACCTGGGTCTCCAACTGGCCCAGCACCTCAAAGCCCAGCGCCTCGAAATACGGGACTTTACCCACGCTGCACGTCAGCTCGGCATGGGGGTAACGCGTCAGCATGTCGGCGATCAACGCCCGGGCCACGCCCTGACGGCGGTACGGTTGCTGCACCGCCAGATACGCCACGTTGCACGCCTCCCAATCGCCCTGCACCGGCAAGTACAACAGGAAGCCGATCACCTGCTCCGGGTCTTCGTCGTCGGTGGCCACCAGCAGTTCCACCTCGGTGCCCTTCTCGCCGTTCAACGCCTCCAGATACAAATGCACCTCGTAGCCGACCGCGTACTGATAGACGTTGTACAGCAGGTTGCTCGGGCCCAGACCGATCGCGCTGATGTCGGTCAGGTAGTCGACCACCATTTGCAGGATCTGGCTGTTGACGCTCTCGGGGCACGGGGATTTGTAGTGGGTGATGCGGGGCATGGCGGGTGGACTCCGGCGGTAAAACACAAGCTGCCGGGCGGGTTGAGCGACCGGCGAACCGCGACATCATACCCTGTGCAAGCCTGACAAAAATTTCATCTGCCCGAGAACGGATCTTTCGCCGATCTGGCGTCCAATTCTTCAGCTGCGTTCATTTCCCGACGCAGGCCCTGAGGAGTTGTCATGAACGTTCTGCGTTCCCTGTTCAAATGGCGAAAAGCCCTGCTGCTGGTGCCGCTGACACTGGCCGCGCTGGCCAGTACCCCGGTGTTTGCCCAGCCCGAAATCATCATCCGTGAAGCCCCGCCACCGATGCGTATGGAACCGATGCCCGGTGCACGGCCCGGCTATGCCTGGGATCAGGGCCATTGGCGCTGGGAAGGCCGAGGTTACGCGTGGGTGCCGGGACACTGGCAACCGGTGCGTCACGGCGCACGCTGGAAACCGGGCCACTGGCAGGCCCGCGGGCCGAACTGGTACTGGATTGAAGGTCATTGGGTGCGTTGATTGCTCGCCTGCCCGCCCACGTCATCCACCAGGAACATCGTCATGTCGAAAACCCTGAAAACCTTGCTCGCTGCCTCACTCGTGGCAATCACTCTGTCGGGCTGCGTCGTCGAACCGGTCCGCCCGCACCGGCCACCACCGATCGTCGAAGTGGTCCCGGTAATGCCTGCGCCGGGTTATCACTGGGTCGCCGGTCATTACCGCTGGGCCGGCAACCAATGGCGCTGGGTGCCGGGGCATTGGCGGGCGTATTGAGGCCGGTCACTGCGCCGGTGCAACGACCTTGAACTTGATCGCGATGTCGTTCGAAACCACGGTGTCGGCCCACTCCCCGGCACCGAGGCCGAATGCGTCGCGCTTGAGCACCAGTTCACCGTCGAAGATGCCGATGCTGCTGTCCGGCTTCAATTGCACCGGCACCTGCACCTCGCGGGTGACACCTTTGAGCGTGAGTCGGCCGGCAACCAGGTAATGGTTTTCATCGACCCGGCTGAAACGGGTCGATTCGAACACCGCCGTCGGAAACTTTTGCGTGTCGAACCACGCCGGTTTCACCAGCTCCGTGTTGGCGTCTTCGCTGCCGGCGTCGATGCTGGTGAGGTCGATGTGCAACGTGGTGCGGGCGCTGCCCAGACGCTCGGTGTCGAAGTCCAGCGTCGCGTCGAACTTGCCGAACGTGCCGTACATCCGCGAGCCCATCTGGTTATAGGTGAAACTGATCTGGCTGGCGGTGGTATTGACCCGGGTGTACTCCACCGCCTGCGCCGCCGGCATGACGATCAGGCAACACACAGCAACCAACAACAATCGAATCGACATGGGATGCTCCGGTGCCTCGATGGGCCTCGACTGACTTAAGCAAACATCGAGCGGTTATGCCACTTCACCGTTCATGCGCGCCTTCAAGTAACCGATCAGCGCCGTCACCTTGGGCGACGGCAGATGTTCGCGAGCCGTGACCGCGTTGAGATCCTGCGGCGGGCCGATCCACTCCGGCAGAACCCGGATCAGGCGTCCGGCCTGCACATCGGCTTTCATGCTCAGGTCCATTCCCAGACTCAGCCCTTCGCCTGCCCGCAACGCATCGTGCAACAGCGCCGGGTCGTTGGCGAGGATGGTGGGCTCGACTCGATAGTCTCTCAGGCGCGCCCCTTCCCGACGCAACGGCCAGACATAACCGACATCGCGCCGGGCCTGATGCAGCGTCAACGTTTGATGGTGAAGCAATTCTTCCGGAGTTTGCGGCGTACCGTGATGCGCGAGGTATGCCGGGGCCGCGTAAATACCTGTGGGGAAACTCGCCAGCCGGCGGGCGATCAGGCTCGAGTCCGGCAATGCTCCCAACCGCAGCGCCACATCGATCTCCTCGCCCACCAGATCCATCGGTACGTGGGAGGCCAGAATCTCCAGGCGAATTTCCGGGTACGCCTGACGAAACCCCGCCAGCAACGGTGCAAACCAACTCACCCCGAATGAAAACGGTACCGTTACCCGCAACCAGCCACGCGGCCCGTCACGCAATTGATGCACGGCCCGTTCGGCGTGTTCGAGGGTGTCGGCGATGGTTTTGCACTGCTCGTAATACACCGCGCCCGCCTCGGTCAGGCTCAACTGGCGGGTGGTGCGGCGCAGCAGTTGCACACCGATGGCCTGCTCCAGCTCGCGCACCCGGCGGCTGACCGTGGTTTTCGGAATCTGCAAGGCGTGGGCGGCAGCGGTGAAACTGCCGAGGCGCACCACGCGGACAAACACCAGCGTGTCGTTCAAATCGCGGATCATTTCGGGCCTGCCTGAGGACAATGGATTGTGCCACTCATGGCACATTTCATGCCGCGATTATGGGCTAATCACCTGAGACCCTGCGACCTAATATCGACGCTCCCTCTCGGAGTGATACCCATGAATCTCAACGAATACGCCGAACACGATGGCATTGGCCTCGCGCAGTTGGTTGCGTCCGGCGAAGTCCACGCCAAAGAGCTGGCCACACTGGCCATCGAAGCGATACAGCAGGTCAACCCATCGATCAACGCGATCATCGAACACTGGACGCCGACGGCTGCCAGCGGCAGTGGCCCGTTGGCCGGGGTACCGTTTCTGATCAAGGACCTGGCAATCACCGCGGCCGGACGGCGTAATGAACTGGGCAGCCGACTCGCGCAGGGCCTGGTCGCAGAAAGCGATTCCACGCTGATGCAACGCTTCAACGCCGCCGGGCTCATCACCCTCGGCCGCACCACCACCCCGGAAATGGCGTTCAGCACCGAAACCGACTCCGTCCTGCAAGGCCCGACCCGCAATCCGTGGAACCCGCAACTTTCCGCCGGGGGCTCGAGCGGTGGCGCCGGCGCGGCTGTCGCCGCCGGCATCGTACCCATCGCCCATGCCACCGACGCGGCAGGATCGATCCGTGTTCCGGCAGCCTTCAATGGTCTGGTGGGCCTCAAGCCGACGCGCGGCCGCAGCTCCCACGGGCCATTGATGGATGAAGTGTTTGCCGGGCTCGGCGTGCAATTGGGCCTGTCGCGGACGGTGCGCGACAGCGCGGCGCTGATGGATGTGGTGCAGGGCTGTGCGCCGGGTGATCCTTATTACACGGCGGCACCGGCCGAAGGTTTTCTGGCTCAGGTCGGCCGCGATCCCGGACGGTTGCGCATCGGCTTGCTCGACACGCCGTGGAACGGGGCCAGCATCGATCCCGATACCGCCGATGCCACCGCTCGTGTTGCCCGTGAACTTCAATCCCTCGGCCATCAGGTTGAAACCGTCCGGGCACCGCTCGGTCTGTCGTGGGACGCCTTCGTCGAAGCCAATGCGCATATCTGGTGTGCCAGCCTGGTGCGCTGGATCGACCACCTCGCCGCTGCAACCCGGCGCCCTGTCGATCGCAGCACCCTGGAACCGGCCACCCTCGCCTGCTACGCCTTCGGCCAACAATCGCGCGGCACGGATTTCGCCGCTGCGCTGGAGGTGCGCAACAGCATCGCCCGTCAGGTGGCCGCGTGGTTCGAGGACATTGATGTACTGCTGACCCCGACCCTGCCGCACCTGCCCCAGGCCATCGGCACCTACAACCAAGGCGCCGAAACCATGAACGGGCGGCAATGGACGGCGCGGGTCTTCGAGCACTCGCCCTTCACGCCGGTGTTCAATGTCGCGGGAACCCCGGCAATTTCACTGCCGCTGGGCATGTCCGGCAGCGGCCTGCCGATAGGCCTGCAATTTGCCGCACGCTTCGGCGCCGATGACCTGTTGTTGCGCCTGGCCGGGCAACTCGAACAGGCCTTGCCGTGGCAGCACCGTCGGCCACTGATTCGGGTCGGCAATCTGAATTAACAGCCCTTTCCGTCGCGCACAAAAAAGGGCTGTCCCTCACAGGACAACCCTTTGCGGATCGGGCCGCTCGATCAGTTGCGATCCGTCAAACCAGCCGCTCGATCTTCTGATGCTGCCAGACCAGTTTGTAGTACAGCGTCTGCAGCACCAGCATCCCGAGGTACGCCACCGGAAACGCCATCCACACACCCTGCAAACCGAACTGCCCATCCAGCCAGTACGCCGCCGGCAACTGCACGCCGACCACGCAAATGATCGCGATCGCGACGGGTACCAGCACCGTGCCGCTGGCGCGCATGATCCCGCCGATGATGGCCTGGAAGCCGAAGATCAACAGGCTCCACAGCATGATGTGCAACAAGTGCTCGGCCATCGCCCGGGTCGAGTCCTCGGTCAGGAACAGCCCCAGCAGCCAGTGCGACAACAGGTAACCGAGCACGATCAAACCACCGGTCAGGCACACGTTGATCCACAGCCCGGTGCGCAGGATCGGGCCCATCCGCTCCAGCCGCCCGGCGCCAATCGCCTGGGCGCCGAGGATCGACGCGGTGATTGCAATCGACAGCGCCGGAAACTGCACGTAGTTGACGATCTGCGTCACCGCGCCATACGCCGCCGTCGCCTGGGAGCCGTGCTGGTTGACCAGCGCCAGAATCACCAGCTCCGACAGCGACAACACAATCATCTGCACCCCGGTCGGCAGACCGATGCGCAACACCTTGCCGAGGATCTCGCCGTCCAGCCGCAACGCCCCGAAGAACTCCCGGTCCGGCGCCAGTGGATGACCCTTGCGGATCAGGCTCCACGCCAGCCATGCCATCGCCGCCAGCGTACCGGCCAGCCCGGCGAACGCCGCGCTCTGAATCCCCAACTGCGGCAAGCCCAGCCATCCGCGAATGAACGCCGGAGTCAGCGCCAGACCGACGACGGTCGACAGCAGCAGTGCCAGCATCGGCGACAGCGTGTCGCTGACCCCGCGCAACAACTGAGTGAACAGCACGTACACCAGCACAAACGGCAAGGTCCACATCATCACGCGGGCATAGGCCACCGCGTCGTCCAGCACATCCGCCGGCGTCCCCAACCCCTGCAACGCCTGACGCGCAAACACACTGCCCAGCACCGCCGCGACCAGCCCGATCAACACCCCCAGCAACAACGTCGCCCCGGCAATCGCCTTCACCATATGCGACTCACGCGCGCCCCACGCCTGGCCGATCAACACCCCCGCCCCGGCGCCCAGACCGATGACCAGCGCGATAAAGAAAAAGATGATCGGAAACATCCCCGACACCGCCGCCAGCGCCTGAGTGCCGAGCATCTGGCCGATATAGATGCTGTTGACCGTGCCGGACATCGACTGCAGGAAGTTCGACAGCACCATCGGGGCAAGGAACAGCAGGTAGGTTTTCCAGAGGGGTTTTTGGGCGGGGTTTTGCATTGAGGGTCCGTCTCGGGTGGGAGCGATGGGGAGAGTCTAAGGTATGCAAAGCGCTTCAGGTCGTACCCGTTTGCATTAAAACTTCGTAATCTCCACCACTTGCCCAAAATGGAAGTGAACCGATCCCATGTCCCGCGTCTCGACCCTGCTGACCTCTACCCTTTTTGCCGTTCTGGCGACGACAGCCAACGCCGCCCCGACGCCAGCGCCCCAATCGCTGCAAAGCCTGCTGAGCACCCTGAACGAACGCCTGAACATCGGCGATCTCGTCGCCCTGACCAAGTGGGACAGCGGCAAGCCGATCCAGGACAGTCCCCGCGAAGCCCAGGTCATCGCCAACGCCCGAACGCTGGCCACTGAACGCAAACTAGATCCAGAAGACGTGGCGCAGTTGATCGCCGCGCAGATGGAAGCCAACAAGCTGGTGCAATACGGTTTGCTGGCGAAGTGGCAAGCGGCGGGTGCCGCGCCGGACACACCGCGCCCGGATCTGGGCAAGCAGATTCGGCCGCGCCTGGATGAGCTGCAATCCCGCCTGTTGCAGCAATACGCCGACTTCACGCCCTACCGCCGCGACCCGAATTGCCCGGTATGGCTGGCCAAGGCGCGTAGCGGTTTGACTCATGACGGGTTGCACGAACTGGCCCTGACCCGCGCCACCGGGGAGCTATGCGTTCGCGCGACAGCCCCGTGAATCGGGGCTCAGGCATCCATCGCTGGCGTCGATAGTCACCATCACGTCAATGAAGTTCTCATAAAAAATCCCGGGCGTAAGATCGGCTCCATACCAAACAAACAACACCCCGGAGCACACGATCATGAAACGCCAAATCCTTCTCGGCATCGCTTTCTCGGTTCTTGCAGTCAACGCTTTTGCAGCCAAACCCGCTCACACCATGATCGCCGAAGGCGGTTCGGATCGGTTGATCGAACACCGTGTAGCAGAAGGTGGTTCGGATCGTCTGCAAGAACGTCGCGTTGCCGAAGGTGGCTCGGATCGTCTGCTGGAACGTCGAGTTGCCGAAGGTGGCTCGGATCGTCTGCTGGAACGTCGAGTTGCCGAAGGTGGCTCGGACCGTCTGCAAGAGCGCCGTGTAGCTGAAGGTGGCTCGGATCGTCTGCTGGAACGTCGCGTTGCTGAAGGTGGTTCGGATCGTCTGATGGAACGCCGCGTCGCATGACTTGACGGCCCAATCGCAAGAAAAAGAAAAGCCCGGCCTGATCAGCCGGGCTTTTTCACATCCAACCGTCGCTTACTGAGCGGTTCTCAGCTTGACCACGTCACCGGAGATCTTGGTGGTGTAGCCAGTCAGAACCCATGCCCAGAACCAGTTTTCCTGGACTTGGGTGTTGATCATCGCGTCGCCGCCACGGGCTTTGATCGCGGCATCCTGGGCGCGGACGAAACGGCTGTTCTGACGGATCGGGATAATGCCGAACAGCAGCAGGCCGGTGGCGGTCGCTTCGCTGTGGCCAATCACGGTGTATTGGCTGCTGTCGTATTGTTTGGTGTTCATCGCGGTGCCGGTGCAACCTGCCAGAACCACACCGAACAGTGCGGCGGCGACTACTTTGCTGAGGTATTTCACTTCAAGACTCCATGGGTATAAGCCCGGGATCCATCTCTCGGGCGGCGCACACTTTACTGGAGGCAGTGGCACATTGGTATCAACCTGACAATATTTCATGAAGCGTGTTTCATGTAACGCTGTCGGTTTAATCGCCGACAGCGTTACCTCTTCAACTTCAAGTGTTGGTCTTGAGTTTGGTCCACAACCGCGTCGTCAACCGGGCAATCGCCGCCGGCAACTCTTCCACGGTGAACAATTTGTCCATCACCTCTTTCGGCGGATAGATCGCCAGATCCTGTTTCACCGCCGGTGTCAGGAACTCATTGGCAGCCGCGTTGGGGTTGGCGTAGTGAATGCTGTTGCTGATGTTGGCGATCACCTTGGGTTCCAGCAGATAGTTCATGTAGGTGTAGCCGTTCTTCTCGTGGGGCGCGTTCTTGGGCATGACCACCATGTCGAACCACAACGTCGTGCCTTCGTCCGGGATCGAATAGGCGATGTCGATGCCGTTTTTCGCTTCCCTGGCACTGGCGGCCGCCTGGACCACATCGCCGTTGAAGCCGATCACCGCACAGACGTTGCCGTTGGCCAGATCGCTGATGTACTTCGACGCATGGAAGTACTGCACGTAAGGGCGAATCTTGAACAAGGCCGCTTCGGCTTTTTTGTAATCCGCCGGTTCATGGCTGTGTGGCGGCAAGCCCAGGTAGTTGAGGGTGATCGGTAGTACCTGAGTCGGGTTGTCGATGATTGCAACACCGCACTGGCTCAACTTCTTGATGTTGTCCTCTTCGAAGAACATCTTCCACGAGCGGGTAACGTCCGTGTTGCCGAAGATCGCCTTGATCTTCTCGACGTTGTAACCGATGCCGGCGGTGCCCCACATGTACGGATAACCGTATTGATTGCCCGGGTCGTTGACTTCAAGTTTTTTCATCAACTGCGGATCGAGGTTCTTCCAGTTGGGTAGTTGCGACTTGTCGAGTTTCTGGATGGCGCCGGCCTTGATCAGTCGCGACAGAAAGTGGTTCGACGGACTGACCACGTCGTAACCGGTATTGCCGGTCATCAATTTCGATTCCAGCACTTCATTGCTGTCATGGATGTCGTAAGTGGCCTTGATGCCGGTGTCTTTGGTGAAGTTGGCCAGGGTGTCGTCGGCGATGTAGCCGTTCCAGTTGGAAATGTTGACCGCTTCGTCGGCAAGAGCGCCCGCCGAAGCCGTTGCGAGCAAGACCGCCAGGGAAAGTGTATTGACGCGCATGTTCTGTCACCTGAATTGAGTGGCTTTTGTTCTTGTGGGATGTGCGGAATTTCAGATTTCTGTTCTGGCCCTGACCGCCTCCACGCGCATGCGAAGCATGGCACCGATATCGAAGAAAGGTCGCGGCGGCAGCCAGCCGGGTTCGGCCCGTTGCATCACCGATTGCAGCAAGGGCGAGTCGATGCCCGACGCCAGCTCCGCCAACAGCCGTCCCCACAGGGTTCCGCGCGCCACGCCCGAGCCGTTGCAACCGGCCACGGCGAAAACGCCCTCCTCAACCCGGTCGAAATACGCCTGGCCGCTGCGGGTCGCACTCAGGTGACCGGTCCAGGTGTAGCGAATGTCTTGCTCGCCCAAGAACGGAAAACGCCGTTGCAGACCGCGCACATGGTGTTGCCGACGCAGGACCAGCTCGCTGTTGGACAGGTCCCGCGTGCGGTATTCGGCGGTGTTGCGAATCATCACCCGACGATCCGGGGTCAACCGCACGGTGGCGCCCAGCGGCCGGGTCGACAGCACGCCCCACGGCTCGACCGAACCGATGGCCGCGAACTCCTGATCCGTGAGCGGACGCGTAAGGCTGGCGCTCAACTCCATCGGGAACGTGGCGCTGTCGTTGATGCCGACGCGGGGAATGAAGGCGTTGAGGCACACCAGCACCTGCTTCGCCTCGATACTGCCTTCGGCACCTTGGGCGCGTAGACGCCCCTGGCCGACACGCTCAAGACCGGAAATATCGGTGTTCTCGAACACCGTGACGTTGTCCGGGAGCGCATTGAGCAAGCCCTTCACGTACTTGGCCGGTTGCAGCAGCGCATTGCCATTGCCGCACCAGATCGCGGCCTGATAGTGGCGAGTGCCGAGCTTCTGGCTCAGCGCCTCGCCTTGCAGAAACTCGGCACGGGCACCGAGGGCGCGCAGCGTGGCCAGTTTCGCGTCGACCTGATTGAGCTTGGCCGGATCGTTCACGGCAAAGAAATAGCCGCTGTCGCGGAAGTCACAGTCGATGCCGTGTCGGGCAATGCGTTGGCGGACTTCTTCGCTGGCGGCGCGGGAAATCGCCGTGTCGACTTCAAACCCGGCAAAACCTGCGGCGCCGATCAGTTCGCTGTCGGCCGGGTGTTCATGGGCGACGACAAAACCCGAGTTGCGCGCCGACGCGCCCTGCGCCGCCGATTGCCGATCCACCACCACAATCCGCGCCTGGGGATGCAGTTGCGCGAGGTTATGCGCAGCGCTGAGCCCGGTGATGCCGGCCCCGATCACCAGCCAGTCGGCTTTTTGCGCTCCGCTCAGGCGACCGCGTGCCGGGGAGTTTCCGGCTTGCGCGATCCAGCCACAGATATTGTCCATGCATCACCTCGTTCGACTGTCGTTCGGCGACTTGCCTTCTTTGCAGGCTCATGCGTGAATCGCATGCCCGTGTTGTGAAGATCGCCGCCAGAGCTAGAATCTATAAGGTCTTCGAACACCTCACCAACGCTAAGAAATCATCGAGCCATTCTGAAAACGCATGGATAAAATTCGTCACGTCCCGTCGCTGCAAGCCATGCAGGCACTGGTCGAAGTCGCCCGATGCGGCAGCTTCACTCAGGCAGCGCAGACGTTGTGCCTGACCCAAAGCGCCGTGAGCCGGCAGATCCAGCAACTGGAAAGTCACTTCAACGTGGCGCTGTTCGTGCGCACCAGCCGCAACCTGCACCTGACGCCGGAAGGCGAGCAGGTTTTGGCCAGCGCACGGAGCATCTTTGAGCAACTGAAAACCCTTGAAGAACGCCTTACGCCGCAGAAACGTCCGTTCCGCATTCGCATGCACGTGTCGCTGGCGGTGCGCTGGTTGCTGCCCAAACTCAGCGACTTTTATCTGCGCCATCCCGAGGTCTCGCTGGCCATCGAAACCGTCGCCACCGAAGTCGTCGAACCGACCGGCGACAGCGATGCCTACATCCTTTATTTGCCGACAGCATCAAGCGATCCGGATTGCCTGACGCTGTTTCAGGAAACGCTGGTGCCGGTGTGCGCCCCAAATCTGGCCGGAGCACCGCGCTCAGTGGACGCGTTGCTGCGCTTCCCGCTGCTGCATCGCTCGGTAGATCGCCAGGCATGGATCGAATGGCTGGCCGCGAACGACGGCAAACCGCTGGAGGATTACCGGCACATCCCGTTCAACCTCGATGAACTGGCACTGGATGCGGCGGCGCGGGGATTGGGTGTGGCGGTGACGGACATGACGCTGGCGGCAGAATCCATCGAGCGTGGTGTGCTGGTGGTGCCGTTCGGGGAACCACTGAAAACCGGGGGGATTTACTCGTTGTGCTTGCAGCCTTCAGCGGCTTCGCATCCGGCGTGTGGGGTGGTGATGGGGTGGTTTGCGGGGCAGGCTGAGCGCGAGGTTTGAACGCAGACATCACACGGGAGCTGTTTTACTCAGCTCCCGTGCAAGATTTTCATTGCTGGGCAAACGTCTGAAGATACGCCAACAGATTATCGATCTTCTCCTCATCACTCAGCCCCCAGAAGATCATCCGCGTCCCTGGCACCACACCCTTCGGGTCCTTCAGATACGCCGTCAGCGTTTCACGGTTCCAGGTCACGCCGGAGTTTTTCATCGCGTCCGAGTACACGTAGTTCGCCGACGTCCCGGCCGGGCGGCCGATGATGCCGTTGAGTTCCGGGCCGAATCCGGGGCGGGCGGATTCGCCGACCTGATGGCAGCCGCCGCACAGACGCGGAAAGATTTTGGCGCCGGCCTCGGCGTCGCCCGCCGCCAGGGCGGGCGTGCTGAGCAGGCCTGCGTTGAGGATCAGGGCGAAGGTCAGTAAGGCGCGGTTTTTCATTGCAGGTTCCGGACTGGCGTAAATCGGGCGGCGCAAGGGTAGCATTTTGTGGCGATCCGAAAGGCTTCGGCTAGCGGTAGGCGCCCACCACCTGCCGGACTTTTATCAGCGCCTGACGCAGTACATCCATGTCCACCGACCCCAGGGCAATCCGGATCGCGTGGGGGACGTGCGCCGAAACCACGAACGGTTCGGCGATCGATACCGCAATCTGCTGCTGCATCAACTCGACCACGACCTGATCGGCGCGCGCGTCCTCCGGCAATGGCAGCCAGAGGAAATACGAGGACGGATGGCCGATGTGTGCAATGTCTTTGAGTATCTCGCCCGCCAGCACCTGACGTGCCCGAGCGTCGTGACGTTTTTGCGCTTCGAGCACCGTGACGGTGCCGTCGTCGAGCCAACCGCAGGCAATGGCAGTCATGACGCCCGGAGTGTTCCAGGTGGTGGCGCGGATGATGCGCTCAAGGGCCGGGACGGTTTGCAGCGGCGCGGCGATGAAGCCGACGCGCAGGCCGGTGGCGATGTTTTTCGAGAGCCCCGAGACGTAAATCGTCCGCTCCGCTGCCAGATCGGCCAACGGTGGCGGCGGGTTATCGACCAG
This sequence comes from Pseudomonas sp. GW821-FHT11G12, assembly GCF_058808055.1. Lineage (NCBI taxonomy): Bacteria > Pseudomonadati > Pseudomonadota > Gammaproteobacteria > Pseudomonadales > Pseudomonadaceae > Pseudomonas > Pseudomonas sp. GW821-FHT11G12. Next base: position 442,215 of record NZ_JBXARH010000001.1, on the reverse strand, counting down.
AAAGGCGTAGGCCGCGTCCTCGATGATCGTCAGATCATGCTGCCGGGCAATCGCCACCATCTGTTCGCGCTGATCAAGGGACATGACCCAGCCGAGCGGATTGTGCAGGGTCGGCATGCTGTACACGGCACGCACCGAGCGGCTGCGGCAGAGTCGCTCCAGCGCCGGCAAATCCGGCCCGTGATCGGTCACCGGAATCGCCACCACTTCCAGGTGCAACGCCTCGGCCAGGACCTTGAAGCCGGAATAGGTCAAGGCATCGGCGGCAATGACGTCACCGGGTTTGAACAACGCCATCAGCGCGACGGCCAGCCCCTGTTGCGCGCCGTTGACGATCAGCACTTGCCCGGCATCGACCTTCAGGCCACGGGTTTGCAAATGCCGGGCGACCGAGGCGCGCTCGTGCACTCGGCCGGCGTGGGGTTGATAGCGCAGCAGCGCTTCGAGGTCGCCGGACAGCGCCAGTTGCCGCAGCGCCGTTCGCAGTAACTCGGCCTGACCGGGCAACGACGGGTAGTTGAAATTGAGATCGACCATGCCGACCGCCACGTCTTTCTGATCGATGCTATGCCCCGGCGGCAGCGACGTCTCCCGCACAAACGTACCTCGCCCCGCTTCGCCGCTGACCAGGCCCATCGCCTCAAGCTCCGCGTACACCCGTGACGCCGTGACCAGCGCCAGCCCTTCGCTGGCGGCCAGTTGCCGGTGGGTCGGCAAACGCGTACCGGGTAGCAGGCGACCACTGCGGATATCGGCGGCATAGGTATCAACGAGGGTCTTGTAGCGAGAGCGCGGCATGTCGGGATGTATCCATGACAATTCTTTGATTGTGCTGATTCTCAGCCCTAGGATGAGCCACAAGCAACCCCACTCTTGAGCGTGACCCAACATGGAACGAACCACGAATCTGCCCGCACCGGCCCTGGAAAAAACCAGTGGCTGGATCAACGGTTTCATCGGCGTCGTGATTTTCAGCGGTTCACTGCCAGCCACGCGGCTGGCGGTGCTGGAATTCGACCCGGTGTTCCTCACCGTCATCCGCGCCACCATCGCCGGGGTGTTGGCGCTGTGCCTGTTATGGCTGTTTCGCGAACGACGACCGGCGCGGGATCAGTGGTTCTCGTTGTTGATTGTCGCGCTGGGCGTGGTCGTGGGTTTCCCGTTATTGACTGCCCTCGCGCTGCAATACGTGACGTCGGCGCATTCCATTGTGTTTGTAGGATTGCTGCCACTGGCGACAGCGATTTTCGGCGTGTTGCGCGGCGGTGAACGGCCGCGTCCGGTGTTCTGGATCTTTTCGGTGCTGGGCAGTTCGCTGGTGGTCGGTTTTGCTGTTTCACAAGGCCTGACCGCCTCGCCCACCGGCGATCTGTTGATGTTGGCGGCGATCCTCGCCTGCGGCCTCGGTTATGCCGAAGGCGCAAAACTCTCGCGTACCCTCGGCGGCTGGCAGGTGATCTGCTGGGCGCTGGTGTTGTCGTTGCCGGTGATGGCCGTGCTGAGCGTGTGGCTGGCGCCCGTCTCGTTCAGCGGCATCAGCGTGTCGGCGTGGGTGTGCCTGGCTTACGTTTCGCTGTTCAGCATGCTGATCGGTTTTGTGTTCTGGTATCGCGGCCTGGCTCAGGGCGGGATTGCGGCGGTCGGGCAGTTGCAGTTGTTGCAGCCGTTCTTCGGTCTGGCGCTGGCGGCGACGTTGCTGCATGAACAGGTCAGCGTCGGCATGCTGGTGGTCACGTTGGGCGTGATCCTGTGCGTCGCCGGGGCGAAGAAATTCGCCAAATGACCTTCAACTCACTCCCGCTTTCCACTCCCGTGGACTGAGCCCGGTCTTGCGCCGAAACGCCCGGGCCAGCGCCGAAGGACTTTCATAGCCGACTTCTTCGGCGATCAGGGCGATCGGTCGCCCTTCGCGCAGACGTTTCTGCGCGAGGCTGATTCGCCAGCTCACCAGATAATCCACCGGCGTCTGCCCCACCACTCGCCGGAAGTGCTCGGCAAAACCGGCACGGGACAAATGTGCGGTCGCTGCCAGTTCGGCAACACTCCAGGCCTTGGCCGGCTGGTCATGCATCAGGCTCAACGCACGGGAAATCTTCGGATCCGCCAGCCCCGCCATCATGCCCGGCTGCTGGTCGCGACTGCTGATGAGATGCCGCAGCAGCAGAATCACCAGCAACTCGAACAGCCGATCCATCACCGCTTCGCGCCCGCAGTGGCCGTCGAACGCTTCCTTGAACAGCCACTCCAGGGTGCTGGCCATTTCAGGAAGGTCGCCGAGTTTCAGCACCAGATAATCCGGTAATGCCGCCGCCAGCGCATTGCCCGCACCGCCATCAAACGTCAGCGAGGCGCACACCAGTTGCGTGTTCATGGCCTCGTCGGCGAATAGTCGGTGGGCAAACGGTCGGGGGAAGAAAATCAGGGTCGGTTCACTGAGCGTGAGTTCGGGGTCATTCCCCGGCTTGAGCAGCACCTGCCCGGCCTGCAACAGATGCACATGACCGCAGACCTGATCGCCACCGTAGGCACTGATGCCGCAGAAGGTGCCGCTGTGGAAGGTGCCGGCATTGACGCCGAAGTGGCTGAGCAACGTGGACAAGCGATCCATGGAAGAATCCCCGACGGAAGGTTTGGACGATCTGTCGCATATCCTCGACGATTTGCACCCAAAGCACCAGTTGCGCTCAATAACATGACCTCCATCCCCGGCGCACTTCGCACCGGACTTTCGGAGAATCACCATGAGCCGCATCGTTCCTGTCAGCCTCGAAACCGCCACCGACGCCACTCGCCCGACGCTTGAAGGCGTGCAGAAAAAAATCGGCTTCCTGCCCAACCTGTTCAAGACCTTGGCTGTTGCGCCCGCCGCACTGGATGCCTACGTGCAAATCTCCGCCACACTGGGCAAAACGTCCCTGAGCGCCAAGGAAAAAGAAGCGGTGTACCTCGCCACGTCGCAGGTCAACGGCTGCGATTATTGCCTGGCGGCGCACACCTTGTTTGCCAGCAAGGCCGGGCTGGCAGCGCAGGAGATTGTCGAGGCGCGTCACGGTCGGCTGAACGCCTTCGCCGCCCTCGCCCATCAACTGACGGAAACCCGTGGCCATCTGAGCGATGAACAGATCGCCGCCGCCCGCGCTGCCGGCATCGACGACAAGAAGATCATCGAAACGATCGCCATCGTCGCCGCGCAGACCCTGACCAACTACCTCAACAACGTGGCGCTGACCGACATCGATTTCCCGGCCATCGATGCCTGATCAGTGACCGGGGTCGATCTCAGTCGTGATCGACCCCGGCGCGTTTCAGCAGTTTCTTGCAGCGCTCGGACAGGTGAAACACCTGCAATTGCTTGCCGGCCTTGGCGTAACGTTCGCGCAGGGTTTTCAACGCAGCGATGGCCGAGTAGTCGACAAAGCTCAGGTGCCGGCAATCCAGCGTCACCCGCTGTGGGTCGCTGGCCGGGTCGAACTGATTGAGGAACGGCGTGGTCGAGGCAAAAAACAGCGTGCCGTGCAGGCGGTAGAGTTTGCTGCCGTCGGCTTCCAGGTGTTCATCGGCGTACAACTCGCGCGCTTGCTGCCAGGCAAAGTTCAGCGCCGCGATGATGATCCCGCACAGCACTGCCGTGGCCAGATCGGTGAACACCGTGATGGTGGTTACCGCGATGATCACCAGCACATCGTTGAGCGGCACTTTGTTCAGCACCCGCAACGAGGCCCAGGCAAACGTCTGCTGCGACACCACGAACATCACCCCCACCAGCGCCGCCAGCGGAATCCGCTCGATCAGCGGCGACAGAAACAGAATGAACAGCAGGATCAACACCCCCGCCACCACCCCGGACAACCGCCCGCGCCCGCCGGAACTGAGGTTGATCACGGTCTGGCCGATCATCGCGCAACCACCCATGCCGCCGAACGCACCGGACACCATATTCGCCGCGCCCAGCGCCACGCACTCGCGATCCGGGTAGCCACGGGTTTCGGTGATTTCATCGGTGAGGTTGAGGGTCAGCAGGGTTTCCAGCAGGCCGACCATAGCCATCAAAATCGCGTAGGGCGCGATGATGCGCAGGGTGTCCAGCGTCCACGGGATGTCCGGCAGCGCGAGCGTCGGCAGACCGCCGGCGATGTGCGCCATGTCGCCGAGGGTGCGGGTCGGCAGGCCAAGCAGATAGACCAGCGCCCCAACGCCGAGGATCGCCACCAATGCCGGCGGCACGGAGCGGGTCAGGCGCGGCAGGAGGTAGACGATGGTCATGGTCAGCAGCACCAGCCCGATCATCAGGTACAACGGCGTGCCGCTGAGCCATTGCTCACCGCTCTTGAAATGCTCCAGCTGTGCCAGCGCGATGATGATCGCCAGACCGTTGACGAACCCGAGCATCACCGGGTGCGGCACCATGCGCACCAGTTTGCCCAGGCGCAACAACCCGAACGCCATCATGATCAACCCGCCAAGCAACACCGTCGCCAGCAGATACTGCACGCCGTGCTGCACCACCAGCGCGACGATCACCACCGCCATCGAACCGGCCGCCCCGGACACCATGCCCGGCCGGCCGCCGAACAACGCGGTCAGCGTGCAAATGATGAAGGCGCCGTACAGGCCCATCAGCGGATTGAGGTGAGCCACCAGCGCAAACGCAATGCATTCGGGCAACAGGGCAAACGAGGTGGTGAGTCCGGCCAGGACATCGGCGCGCAGACGAATCGGTTTCATGGCTTACCTGACAAAGCGGCCGACACGGGCGGCCGCTGCATTCGCGGGAAAAAGAGGGTTGCGGATGTTACGCAAATGCCCGGGCACGGGCCAGTGATCGCTGACAGGGGCGGGTTGGCGCTCTATGCTTGCGGGTTTGGTTAATCTACGGGTTTGAACATGTCACCTTTATCCGCCCGCGAAGTCTGCCAGCGCTTGCGCGATGCGGCGCTGGAAGTTTGCCCGTTACGGCGTCTCGCGCAGGCAACCGGGCCAGGCCAGATGTCGGTCGATATCGACGGCTGGCACCTGTCGCTCGACTTTGACGGCCAACGCCTGCACCACTGCCTGCAATGCCGGTGTCCGGAAGACCGTGTGTGGACACTCGACACGACTCAACGTTTCGGCACCGATCCGGTCAGCCTGCTCAGCACCTGGGAACTGGCGCAGATCGAGCGATTGCTGGCTCAGGCCGGCTGAGCGGATCAGCCCTGCCGCAGGTCCAGAACATACGTGTAATACCCGGTATCACGCACCCAACCGAGGGACTCGTACAAGCCCTGGGCCGTGAAATTGTCGGTGGCGGTTTCCAGCACCAGCCCCTTGGCGCCGGTGTCCACGGCGAAGTCGCGTGCAGTGTTCATCAGCAATCGTCCGACGCCACGGCCTCGGGCGGCCGGCGTGGTGAACAGGTCGCTGAGCAGCCAGGTGCGGTGGGCGTCTATCGAAGAAAACGTCGGGTACAACTGGACGAATCCCAGCGCATTACCGCTTTCGTCCTCAACCAGAAAAATCGCCGATTCATTGCCGGCCATGCGCTCGGCGATGAAGGCCCGCGATTGCGCCAGGTTCGACGGCTGGCCATAGAAACCGCGATAACCGTCGAACAGTTCGGCTACCGCATCCAGATGTTCCACGTGGGCGCGCAGTGCCTGAAGGCTCATATCCCCTCCCCGATCGATTCAAATGGTTGCACCAGCATAGCGCTGTCCGTCGAGTTCGCTGGCCTAATCGCTATATAGTTTTGTATATTGCGAACCCGAAATGGCCAGACCTTCCATGCCGTCCATGAGCAGCATTCGCGAACGCAACCAGCAACAAATCCTCAAAGCCGCCAGCGAAGAGTTTGCCGCCAACGGCTTTGACGCGACCCAGACCCGCGACATCGCCGCCCGTGCCGGGGTGCCCAAGGCCAATCTGTATTACTACTTCCAGAGCAAGGAAAACCTCTACGGCAAAGTGCTGCTCGGCTTCGTCGAGCCGCTGCTGGAAGCCTCGGCGGTGCTGCGCGAAAGTGATGACCCGCTGATCGGCCTGCGCGCCTACGTCGCCGCGCGCATCCGCATTGCCCGCGAGCATCCGGCAATTGCCAAAGTGTTCAGTGGTGAACTGCTGCTGGGCGGTCGCCAGTTGCCTGACGAATGCCGCGACCTGCTGCACGCCGAAGCCAGGCGCAATGTCGAGTGCCTGCGCAGCTGGATCGAACGCGGCTTGCTGGCCCCGGTCGATCCCGAGCATTTGATGTTGTTCATCTGGTCGGCGACACGCACCTACACCAATATCGGCTGGCAGATGGGGCGCATCACCGGGCGGGAAGTGCCGCAGGATGAGGATTATGCGGTGGCGGCGGATACCATTACGCGGCTGGTGCTGGGCGGTGTGGTGTCCGAGCCGGTGAGTGATGTTCGCAGGTTGATGTTTGCGACTTGAAGAGTCAGGGCATGAAATCCAGCGGCAGCGTTCCTTCAGCCGACTTCTGCTTGTACCAGGCCTGCATGGCATCGGGTAAACGAGTCTTCCATTGCAGCACGTTGGTGTAGTAACGGACACGGGATTTTCCCTGTCCGTCGTAGGCCATCACCATTACCCACAACTGATTGTCTGGCGCACTCATGAACATCGCGGTATTGCCCAGACCACGCATCCACATCTCCACCATTTGACTGCCCGGCACATCGGCACTGGGGTCGCCAGTCATCATTGAGCCGGATATTTCCACCAGCAATTGATAGTCAGTCTTGAGCAATGTGCGCAACATTTCGTTTTCTTCAGTTGAACGGGCCAAACCGAGGCTGAGCAAATCGTAATCAAGCTTCAAGGGTTTGTCGGATGCCACATAACGGCCGGCGTAATAAACACCCATCCCACCGCCACAGTCGGCATCGGCACCGTCCTGCATCACGTGGAGTATTCCGTTGATTGCCGTAAAACTCAGCGAACATTGTTCTTCGTCGTAATCGGCCTGTTTCCCCTTCAACGAAGCAACGCCTTCCAGATTGCCGGAGTTACCGCCCTCCGCTGCCGAAACATCAAAATTTATATGCGTCGCGTCGCGCCGCTTGGTTTTTATTTCTGCGGCGGACGAAGGGCTTCCTGGGATGAGCTGCCAGGTAGAGTCCCAATTGAACGGCTTGGCGGCGTACTCAAGTTCGGCAATCCGCATCAGATATTCCCGACGCAGACAGGCCATCTGTTGGTCGCAGCCCTTGCGGTTCTTCAGCCACTGCCGCTGGTCAGCCTTGAGCACTTGCGGATCCGCAACCTGCGCCAGCGTTTTGTGCCAAAGCACCCCAAGCTTCTCATCAAGTCTCGACGTATACGGATCAGCGCAAATGGCTTTTTCAACCGGGTTGGAAGCGCCAGCGCAGTCAAAACTGGCAGCGTGAGTGTTGGCAGCAAAAACGAGAGACGTCAGCAGCAAGGCGTGACGGAGATTGAAAGCGAGCATCGACAGATTCCATTCCTGAGGCGGCGGCAGTATGCCGCGCCCGGGCTATCGATGCTCTGGATTTTTCACCGGTTGCAGGCAGACAACCGGGGGCTTCGGCAAAAGAGCATCAGAACGCGATGTCAGCCGCCGGCTTCACATCGATCCGTGACACGGAACCGGTCAGGTGCGCCCAGTCCTTGTTGTGCTCGGCGATGATGTCTTCGGCGCTCATGTTGCCGTTGTCGACGGTGGAATGCGCGTCGGCGGCCAACTCCACGTCGTAGCCCAGTTGATGGGCCTGGCGCACGGTGGCGTTGACGCAGTAATCGGTTTGCAGGCCGCAGATCACCAGGCGGTCGAAGTCTTCCCGGGGGATCAGTTTCTGCAGGTTGGTCTGGTAGAACGAGTCGTTGGCGGTCTTGTCGACGCGCAGATCGCCCGGCGCGGTTGCCAGGCCGTCAGCCAGTTGCCAGCCCTCGGTGCCGTGGACGAACGGACTGTCCTTTTCGTTATGCTGGATCAGTACGACTGTAACCCCAGCCTTGCGCGCGCGGGCACTGAGGCCGTTGATGGTGTCGATCACCCGTTTGATGTCGTGGCACTCGTATTCGCCTGTGCACAGGGCGCGCTGGACATCGATGATCAGCAATGCGGTGGTCATGGTGAGCCTTCCTTGATCGGTCCTTGAGACAGGGGCGGACGTGTGCCCGCCCCCTTTTTACCCTTCTCAGTAACCCAATGACAACCCGGTGTTGCGCCGTGGATCGTTGGCACCGTAGAAGCGGTTCTTGCCGACCGGTTTACCGCCCAGCGACGGCGCGCCGACCAGAATGGCAGCGATGTGGTTGGCGTCCTGCGGACCCGCGAACTTATGGCCCCAGCTCTCGAGAATCTTCTTCGTGTCGGGGCTGGCGGCGAAGTCTTCGAGGTTGGTTTGCTCCGGCATCCACTGCTGGTGGAAACGCGGCGCATCGACCGCTTCCTGCAGGCCCATGCCGTAGTCGATGACATTGAGCATGGTCAGCAAGGTTGCCGTGATGATGCGACTACCACCCGGCGTGCCCACCACCATCACCACCTTGCCGTCCTTGGTCACGATGGTCGGGCTCATCGACGACAGCGGCGCCTTGCCGGGCGCGATGGCGTTGGCTTCGCCCTGCACCAGGCCGTACATGTTCGGCACGCCGACTTTCGAGGTGAAGTCGTCCATTTCATCGTTGAGGATCACCCCGGTCTTGCTCGCCATCACGCCTGCGCCGAACCAGTCGTTGAGGGTGTAGGTGACAGACACCGCGTTGCCCCATTTGTCGACGATCGAGTAGTGCGTGGTGTTGCTGCCTTCGTGCGGCGCAACGCCGGGTTTGAGTTCCGCCGACACGCCGGCCTTCTGCGGCTGGATCGCGTTGCGCAGCTTGGTCGCGTAGTTCTTGTCCAGCAGGTGTTCGATCGGGTTCTTCACGAAATCCGGGTCGCCCAGATAGCTGTTGCGATCCACATACGCGTGGCGCATCGCCTCGATCTGGTAGTGCATGCCCTGGGCCGAATGGAAGCCCAGATCCTTCATCGGGTAGCCTTCGAGGATGTTCATGATCTGGCAGATCACCACCCCGCCGGAGCTTGGCGGTGGCGCCGACACGACGTGATAACCGCGATAGTCGCACTCCACCGGAGCCAGTTCGCGGGTCTTGTATTTGTCGAGGTCAGCCTGGGTGATGATGCCCTTGTTGGCCTGGCTGGACGTGACGATCGCGTCGGCGACCCAGCCTTTATAGAAACCGTCCGCACCTTTTTCGGAAATGGTACGCAGGGTTTTACCCAGATCCTTCTGCACCAGTTTCTGCCCGACCTGCATCGGCTCGCCGTTGCTCAGGAAGATCGCGCCGGAGTCTTTGATGTCCTTCTTGAACACGTCGGTGGCGTAATCCAGCAGATCGACGTCGCCCTGTTCCAGTTCGAAACCTTCTTCCGCCAGTTTGATCGCCGGGGCGATCATGTCCTTGCGCGGTTTGGTGCCGTACTTGCTCAGCGCCAGCTCCATGCCGGACACGGTGCCCGGAACGCCGACCGCGAGGTGGCCACGGGTACTCAGGTCCGGAATGACATTGCCGTCCTTGTCGAGGTACATGTTGGCCGTCGCGGCCAACGGGGCTTTTTCGCGGAAGTCGAGGAAGGTCTTGCGTCCGTCCGCCAGTTGAATGGTCATGAAACCACCACCACCGAGGTTGCCCGCCGCCGGGTAAACCACCGCCAGTGCGTAGCCTACGGCGACCGCCGCATCCACCGCATTGCCGCCACTTTTCAGTACATCGACACCCACATGGGTCGCCAGATGCTGGGCGGTGACCACCATACCGTTTTCGGCGGCAACCGGTGCCACGGAGGCGGCGTGAGCCATGAGGCAGCTGAGCGCCAATGAGGTCGCAATCAGCGATTTGGCAAAAGGTTCGTACTTCATGAGTCGGTCTCTTCTTTTTATAAGGTAGGAAAGCGCTTCAAGAGCATCAGCCAGTATGGTCGCGATTGCGGTTTGCGCCTCCCCGATCCGGCAGTATGCTGGGCGCTGTTGCCGAGCCGATCCGGAGTTTTCCCCATGGCCTACACGTTCATCACCCTGCCCTCGCCCGTGGGCGAGTTGAAGCTGGTCGCGAACGGTTCACGACTGGCCGCCATCCTCTGGGAAAACGACAAACCGAACCGGGTGCGCCTCGGGCCGATGAGCGAAGCCCCGGACAATCCGGTGTTGATGAAAACCGCGCAGCAACTGGAAGAATATTTTGCCGGGACGCGAAGTGCGTTCGATCTGGATCTGGATTTCGCCGGCACCGAGTTCCAGAAAAAGGTCTGGGCCGCATTGCTCACCATTCCGTTTGGCGAAACCCGCACCTACAGCCAGATTGCCCGGCAGATCGGTCACCCCAGCGCAGTGCGCGCCGTCGGCGCGGCGAACGGCAAAAACCCGATTTCGATCATCGCGCCCTGTCACCGGGTGATCGGCGCGTCGGGAAAACTGACCGGGTTTGCCGGAGGCCTTGAGGCCAAGGAGCGGTTGCTGACACTGGAAGGTGGCCAGTGGTCAGACATCGGCAAGACCGGCGATCTGTTTTAAGCGCCGAAGAAGTGATTCATCGCCGCATACTGCAACAGCATGATGGTCTTGGCATCGCAGATTTCGCCTCGTTGGAACGCTGCCAGTGCATCGTCGAAACGCCACTCCAGCACTTCAAGTTCTTCGGTTTCCTCTTCCAGGCCGCCGCCATCGCCGACCTTCGACTTCGCGTCATATTCGGCGACGAAGAAGTGCAGCTTCTCGGTCACTGAGCCCGGGCTCATGTATGCCTCGAACACCTTCTTCACGTCATGCACGCGGTAACCGGTTTCCTCCTCGGCCTCATCGCAAATGCGCTGCTCCGGTGCTGCGCCTTCCAGCAACCCGGCAGCGACCTCGATCAGCAAACCGTCGTGACCGTTGACGAACACCGGCAGACGGAACTGGCGAGTCAGTACCACTGTGCGTTTTTCGCGGTTGAACAACAGAATTGCCGCACCATTGCCACGGTCGTAGACCTCGCGGGTCTGGCGTTGCCATTCACCGTTGTTGCGCAGGTAGTCGAAAGTGATTTTCTTCAGCAGGTACCAGTCGTGGGACAACACCTGAGTGTCGACGATATTGATCCGCTCGGCGGTGTTGGGCATGACGCTTCATCCATTGTTGTCATCGGGAGGCCCCATGTTAGGCGAAAAAAAGCCCGGCAGCGCTACCGGGCTTTTTTATTCGATTACCGCTGGCGGGCCATGTCCGCAATCGCGACATCAGGCTCCGGCGAGGCCGCTCCTGCGCCGTTGATCAACGGCCCATAACGCCGACTGAACTCCCAGTTGTACGGCACGCGATCCTTGCTGGTGCCGTTGTCCCAGTTCACCGACCACGTCATCAGGCCCTTGATCGGGTGCCCTTTGACCGCCAGGCGTTTCATCGCATTGCCGACCACGTTCTTGTCGATCACGTAACCGGTGGCAGCGGCGTCGACGTTGGCTGGCAGGCCGATGACGAACTTGTCCGCAGGGATTTTGGTGAATCCGCGAGTGCCGGTCACCAGACTTTCGGTCAGGTAATAGAGGAAGTCCTCTTTCAGCGCATCGTTGTTCTGCGCGATCCACGCACCGTTGCCATTGTTGGCCTCCGGTACCCAGACACCGTCACCGCCCTGGTTGTAGAACTGCGGCGCGATGAAGTCGTAGTAGCCTTCCAGCGCCTGCAAGTAACCGACGTATTTGCCAGTGGTGGTCAGGTACGGAAACTCCGGGGCCATGCTGATGATGAAATGCTTGCCCTGGCCTGCGTAGTGATCCTTGACCAGTTTCAGGGCGGCCGGCAGGACGGTCTTGTTGGCAGCGAAATCAATCGCGCTCTGTTCAAGATCGATGTCCAGCCCGTCGAAGCCGTAGGTCTCCACCAGACGGATGATTTCGTTGGCCAGCGGTTGCTCCTGCCCGGCACGCAACTCGATGTGCGCATCGGCACCGCCGAGGGAAATCAGCACCGCCCGGCCCTGGCTGTTGAGTACGCCAACCTGGCGGCGGAACTCGGCATCGGAAACGTTGAACGGCTTGAAGGTCGGTATCCCGCTGCCCTTCATGAACGCCACCGCAACCACGTTGTAGTCCTTGGGCACGTTTTCCAGGGCGATGTTGGCAAACTGACCGCGCTGATAGCCATCGCTCGGGCCGGCCGGCCAGTTGTGCCAGAAGCCCATGAGGATTTTCTTGCCGGCGATGCTCGGCATCAGCGAAGCCGCGTCGCTCGCCTGGTTTTGCAATAAGGTGAAGTCGATATTTGACATGTTCTAATCCTTCAGAACGTGTAGGTGGGTGTTACGGACTTATTTGAAGTCCACATCGAAGGCCTGATAGAAGGCGTTGCCGGTGTTGGCGACGATCCACATCAGGACAACAACGTGATGACCTTGCTTGTTGGCCGGAAGTTTCACTGCGTGATTGACCTTGGCCTTCAGCTCCGCCGCATGACTGTAGTACGGCACTTGCGGATAGAAGTCCTCGGCGAACGGTTTTGCTTCCAGTTGTGCACGGGTGATGCGTTGTTTCGGGTCCCAGCCATCCTTGGTGATCAGCCAGCGGTAACCGCGAGTGGTGTGCGGCGCGGTGTATTCCCATTTGACTTCAAGGGTCTGGCCAGGGGTGACGTTGAGCAGCGGCCAGGTGAACGGACGACCGAGTTTCTTGCTCATTTCCTCGTCGGTGAAGTTCACGCAATCGCGGGCATCGTCCTTGCCACCGCTGAGAATGTGACCGTCGGCCGGAGGCACGACACTCGGGTTATCCGACTCGAAAGGCGCCGGGAACGGGCCGGCCACCAGTGCCGGGAAGTTCTTGCCACCTTCCATCTCGTTGACCTGCCAGCCACCGAGCAGTCCTTGTTCGATGGCCACCGCACCGCGGCTTGCAGGGGAAATGACGCGACCGTGTCGCAGTTGGGTTTGAGCTTGTGGTTGGTTCATGTTTTTCACTCCGTTGATTTAAGAACTCTCCTTTCCGAGGAGAGGCCTTCAAGCTAACGGAGGGGGATTTTTTGTCCATCGGCGGTTTTGTCGCAACCTGCGGCGGTGAAATGCGTAAAACACCGAAAATACTGGATATAAATACAGTACATTGCGACGACGCTCACCCAACGCATGGCAAAAAGCCTACACGGCGTCATTACAAAAACCTGCATTCACCGGCTCAGGGAAGCTGCGCCTTGAACTCCTTTTCATACTGCCCGGCGAGCTGTTCTTTCTGTTTGTCGTCGAGCAGCTTGCCAGCCATCTGGAAGAACTTCTGCTCCTCCTCCTTCAAGTGGTGATGGACCTTGTCCGAGAGTTTTTTCGCCGTGGCCAGCCAGGCCGGGCTGGACATTTCGGTCTCGTCGAGCTCCTCCATCATTTCGTCCATTTCATGGTGTTCGGCGATGGCGTGGCGACTGAGATCGACGCCGTTGTCGAACTCCATCAGCGGGATGTAGAAGTGGCGCTCTTCGGCCGTTTCGTGGGCCTGCAGTTCGGCTTTGAGTTGTTTGTAGGCTTCGACGCGTTCCGGGGTATCGCCGCTGGTCTTGATCAAGGTCTTGGCGTAGCTGCGCTGCCGGTCGTGGCTTTCGCGAAGGGCTTCGAAAATATTCATGGACTCTCCTCGATAAACGCATTCGGAATGAACGCCTTCAAGGGCTAGACCCCAACGCTGGAGCGACGGTTCCAACTGTTCGATGCCGGGATGGATCAATTGACCGAGGCGCGATAGGCTGCCGGTTCACTGCCATAAGGATGTTGCACATGAGTTTACGGATCGAGCTGTCGCAAGACTCTACAGAAGAAGAACGCCTGGCGATTCTGGCGCCGCTGCACGCCTACAACGTCGCTCAGGCCGGGATTGCCGTATCGGAGCCGCTCACGCTGCTGGTACGCGATGAACACGACACCATTCTGGGTGGACTCTATGGCCGGTTGGTCTGCCAGTGGCTGTTCGTCGATTTGCTGTCGGTGCCGGAGCAGGGTCGCCACCAGGGGATCGGGTCGAAACTGATGCGCATGGCCGAAGACCTGGCGCGTGAGAAGGGTTGCATCGGGGCCTGGCTCGACACCTTCGATTTTCAGGCGCCGGAATTCTACAAGAAGCTGGGATATCGCCAGTTTGGCGAGTTGTCGGATTACCCGCCGGGGCACAAACGCATGTTTTTCCAGAAGCGTCTGGACGTCTGAACCCCGCGGATCGCCAGGTGTTACAGACAGGTCGCCAACGCCGCCAGCCGGCGCTTGGCGACAAAGTCATCCTTCTGCGCGTAGTAGCTCAGCACCGTGCCGGACGCATTCGTGGTCACGTCGACAAACGACTCCGCCGAACGGGTGTAGACCGTCGAACCGCCCTTCTTGCCCGGTTGCAGATACGCCGCCGCATCGACGCCGAACACCGCTTCGTCCTGCCAGGCGAATTGCACGCACTGGGCCACGACTTTCTCGGGTTTGTCCGAGTTCAGGACCTTGTAAGGGGTTTGCGTGCGGGCGTCTTCCATCGCCGAACCCGCGCAACCGGCCAGCAGGGTTGCCGCCAGTGCCACCATCAGCATTCGCATTGCATTCGCTCATTCGGAAAAAAAACGGACTGTATCACCGCAACGCGCAAAATCGTTCTGCTTTACTGCATTTAGAGCGCGACACCCGCCGGCCGCTGCGGCACATTAAAGGTCATCAGCCCCACAAGGAAACCCCATGGCGCCTACCGACCAGCGACATGAACATGCCCTGAAACTGTTTCTCGATGCACACCCTGAAGTGCGCGAAGCCCTCGATCATCTCAACCCGTTGCTGGCCCAGGCCAAAGGCGAAACCCCGGCACAGTACCGCGAAGAACGCCTGCACGAAGCCTTCGAAGCCGAGGCCGAAAGCCAGGGCTTGTTTGCCTGGGAACTGACGCTGCAACTGACCGCTGCAACGCCCGAGGACTATCAGGCGCAACGCCTGGAAGTGCATCGGGAAGTGGCGGAGATGGCCGGGATGGACTGGTTGGAATATTGCGACCTTTATGGCATAGAACCCTGACCTCTACGAAAGGACATCCGCACCAATGCTGCCAACCCTCTCGACTCACCGCGCCAGCCCCGGCCACTTGCATATGCAGAAATGGCGCGGTCGCGTAGGGCTGGCCATGGTGGCCGCGCTCTCGGTCCTGGCGGGGATGACCGATGCCATCGGCTTCATGGCCAGTGGTGACTTCGTTTCATTCATGAGCGGGAACACCACACGGCTGGCGGTGGCGATCAGTGATGGCGATGTGAGTCTGACGCTGCGGCTGGTGATCCTGGTCGCGACGTTCATCCTCGGCAACGCCCTCGGCGTGGTGATCGGTCGCCTCGGCAGGCGCCGCGCACTGCCGTTGCTGCTGTGCATCGCGACGCTGCTCTGCGGGGCTGCTGCCTGGCCGTCCGATGTGCAACTGCCGGCATTGCTGGCGGCAATCACCGCCATGGGCATGCTCAATGCCGCGGTGGAAGAAGTGAACGGTCTGGCGGTCGGACTGACCTATGTCACCGGTGCACTCTCGCGGTTCGGTCGCGGTCTGGGGCGCTGGATAATGGGCGAGCGGCGCAATGGCTGGCGCGTGCAACTGGTGCCGTGGAGCGGCATGTTCATCGGCGCCATCCTCGGTGCCGTGCTGGAGCATCACCTGGGGCTCAAAGCGCTGTACGCCAGCGGTTTGCTGGCTGCGTTGATCGGCCTGGTCTCGCTGAAAATCCCCCGGCGCTGGCAGTTGGGGTACATGCCGCGCTAAAGACTGCGGCAACATCCACTTCGCCGCCCCGCCGAGAAAGCTTTATCATGGCCGCAGTTTTGCTGATCGAGTCCGTCATGAAGTTCGCCATTGCGTTGTTTTCCGCCGCCCATGCGCCCTCCTCGCGCCGCGCCCTGCTGTTCGCGCAGGCTGCGCTGGCCGGCGGGCATGAAATCGTCCGGCTGTTTTTCTATCAGGACGGTGTCTACAACGCGTCCGACGCCGTGGTCACGCCGCAGGACGAACTGGACCTGCCCAAACAGTGGCGAACGTTTATCACCGAACAAAACCTCGACGGTGTGGTGTGCATCGCCGCCGCTTTGCGCCGTGGCGTGTTGAATGCCGAGGAAGCCGGGCGTTATCAGCGTGATGCCGTGGCGGTCAGCGCACCGTGGGAATTGTCCGGCCTCGGCCAGTTGCATGACGCGGTTCAGGATGCCGACCGTCTGATCTGTTTCGGAGGCGCATGACATGGCCAAGTCCCTTCTGATTATCAGCCGTCAATCGCCGTGGTCCGGCCCCGGTGCCCGCGAAGCATTGGACATCGTGCTGGCCGGCGGCGCCTTCGATCTGCCGATCGGCCTGCTGTTTCTCGACGACGGTGTGTTGCAACTGGCCGCCGGGCAAAACGCCAAGGCCCTGCAACAGAAAGACCTGAGCGCCAACCTGCAAGCGTTGCCGATGTTCGGTGTGGAAGAGCTGTTCTACTGCGCCGACAGCGCCAGTGCTCGCGGCCTCGGCGATCGCTCGCTGGACGAGGCGTTGCCCTTGGCTGCCGAGCAAATCACCGCCCTCATTGACCGTTACGACCAGGTGATCACGCTCTGATGTCGACTTTGCATGTGTTGTCTCATTCCCCGTTCGGTGACGAACGCCTGACCAGTTGCCTGCGCCTGCTCGGTTCTGCCGACGCGCTGCTGCTATCTGGCGATGCTGCTTATGCGCTGCAACCCGGCACTGCGCCGTTCATTGCGCTGGAAACCCGTCGGGTGAAACTCTTCGTTCTGGCCGAAGACGCGCAAGCCCGCGCCGTGCAGGTTCCGGATTGGGCCGAAGCCATCGATTACCCGGCCTTCGTCGAACTGTCGATCCACCACGACAAGGTCAATTCCTGGCTATGAATGCGCTGACCGTCGGCGCCCGCGCCATTGAACTGGACAAGGACGGCTTCCTGGTCGACCTGAACGACTGGTCGGCCGAAGTCGCCAGCGCCCTCGCCGCTGCCGAAGACATCGAGCTGAGCGCCGAACACTGGGAAGTCCTCGAACTGTTGCGCAGTTTCTACGCCGAATTCCAGCTGTCCCCGGCCACCCGGCCGCTGATCAAATACACCGCGCTCAAGCTCGGCGCAGAGAAAGGCAACAGCCTGCACCTGAACCGACTGTTCAAAGGCACCCCTGCCAAACTCGCCGCGAAACTGGCGGGCCTGCCCAAACCGACGAATTGCCTATGACCGACTATCCAGCGCTGACCCTCGAAACGCCCGCCGAGCACCCGTTCGCCCAGTTCGTGCGCATCCTCGGCAAGGGCAAGCGTGGCGCTCGCGACCTGACCCGTGAGGAAGCCCGGGAGGCCATGGGCATGGTGCTCGACGAAGCCGTCGAAGAAACCCAGCTCGGTGCCTTCCTGATGTTGCTGCGGCACAAGGAAGAAAGCGCCGAGGAAATGGCCGGCTTCACCGAAGCCCTGCGCGAACGCTTGCAGGCGCCAGCACTGAAGGTCGATCTGGACTGGCCGACCTATGCCGGCAAGAAACGTCACCTGCCGTGGTATCTGCTGGCAGCCAAGTGCCTGGCACAGAACGGTTTGCGCATCTTCATGCACGGCGGTGGCGCGCACACCGCCGGGCGTTTGTACTCCGAACAACTGCTCGGTGAACTGAACATCCCGCTGTGCCGCAACTGGCAACAGGTCGGCGCGGCGCTGGACAACGGTGGCCTGGCGTTCATGCCACTGTTGGACTGGGCACCGCAGCTGCAGCGAATGATCGATCTGCGCAATACCCTCGGCCTGCGTTCGCCGATTCACTCGCTGGCGCGGATTCTCAATCCGCTGGGCGCGCGTTGCGGCTTGCAGAGTATTTTTCATCCCGGCTATCAAGCCGTGCATCGCGATGCCAGTGGTCTGCTCGGCGACACGGCAATCGTGATCAAGGGTGACGGCGGCGAAATCGAGATCAACCCGGATGCCGACAGCCACCTGTACGGCACCACCGGCGGCGAGAGCTGGGACGAGGAATGGCCGCAGTTGTCGGCGCAACGCCACGTCAAACCGGCGTCGCTGGATATCGAGCATCTGAAGGCCGTCTGGCGTGGCGATGTGGTCGACAGCTATCCGCAAATGGCCCTGATTTCGACCATGGCCCTGGCCCTGCGAGGCCTTGGCCAAAGTCGCGAACAAGCCTTCGAAACTGCCGAGCAATACTGGGCCGCACGGAACAAATCGATTTAACCGATCATTCACGCCCGATCTTTGCGCTTTTTGTTCGAACTCATCGGAATAGACTCGGCTCCAACGATTATTGGTTTGTGGAGTCTTGATCATGGGTTTACTCGTCGACGGCCGCTGGCAGGACAAGTGGTACGAAAGCAGCAAGGACGGCGCGTTCCAGCGCGAGCAGGCGCAGCGCCGCAATTGGGTCACTCGCAACGGCGCGCCGGGCCCGAGCGGTGAAGGCGGTTTTGCCGCCGAGGCCGGGCGTTATCACCTCTACGTCTCCCTCGCCTGCCCTTGGGCGCATCGCACGCTGATCCTGCGCAAGCTCAAGGGCCTGGAAAGTCTGATCGATGTTTCGGTCGTCAGTTGGCTGATGCTGGAAAACGGCTGGACCTTCGACCAGAACCTCGGCTCGACCGGCGACAAACTCGACCACTTCGACTTCATGCACCAGCGCTACACCGCTGACACCGCCGACTACACCGGCCGCGTCACCGTACCGGTGCTGTGGGACAAAAAGCTCAAGCGCATCGTCAGCAACGAATCAGCGGAGATCATCCGCATGTTCAACAGCGCCTTCGACGACTTGACCGGCAACGATCTGGACTTCTATCCGGCGCCGTTGCACGGTGAGATTGATGCATTGAACGAGCGGATCTATCCCGCCGTGAACAACGGCGTGTATCGCGCCGGGTTTGCTACTTCGCAGAACGCCTATGAAGAGGCTTTCGATGATGTTTTTGCCGAACTCGATCATCTGGAGCAGCTGCTGGGCGCCAACCGTTATCTGACGGGTGAATACCTGACCGAGGCGGACGTGCGGTTGTTCACCACGCTGATTCGTTTCGACGCGGTGTATCACGGGCACTTCAAATGCAATCTGCGGCGGATCAGCGATTATCCGAACCTGTCGAACTGGCTGCGTGAGATGTACCAGTGGCCGGGCGTTGCCGAGACCGTGGATTTCCAGCACATCAAGAACCACTACTACGGCAGCCACAAGACCATCAACCCGACCGGGGTGGTGCCGAAGGGGCCGGAGCAGGATTTCAATGTGACCCATGACCGGGACCGGTTGGGCGGGAAAGGGGTTTGGCGCAGAGGTTGAGAGCAGGATCGTTCCCACAGCGTGGGAGCGATCCCTTCAGAGTCGTCAGATTTGACCCTGAGCACCCTCGAACCACGCCAGTTTCTCGCGCAGTTGCACCACTTCGCCGACGATCACCAGCGTCGGCGCATGGACTTCATGCTCCGCCACCAGACGCGGCAGGTCGGCCAGCGTGCCGGTGAAGACCCGCTGATTGACCGTGGTGCCCTGCTGGATCAGCGCTGCCGGGGTATCAGCCGCACGACCATGCTTGATCAACTGCTCGCAGATGATCGGCAACCCCACCAGGCCCATGTAGAACACCAGCGTTTGCGCCGGCGCGACAAGGTCGGCCCACGGCAGATCGGTGGAACCGTCCTTCAAGTGCCCGGTGACGAAACGCACCGACTGCGCGTAATCACGATGGGTCAGCGGAATCCCGGCATACGCCGCGCAACCGCTGGCCGCGGTGATGCCCGGCACCACCTGAAACGGGATGCCATGGGCCGCCAGTTCCTCGATCTCCTCGCCGCCACGGCCGAAGATGAACGGATCCCCGCCCTTCAACCGCACCACGCGCTTGCCAGCCTTGGCCAGATCCACCAGTTGCTGGTTGATCTGATCCTGCGGCACGGCGTGATCGGCGCGACGCTTGCCGACGTAAACCCGCTCTGCATCGCGACGGCACAGCTCAAGAATCGCCGGAGCGACCAAACGGTCATACAGCACCACATCGGCTTGCTGCATCAGGCGCAAGGCGCGGAAGGTCAGCAGATCCGGATCACCCGGCCCCGCGCCCACCAGATACACCTCGCCAGTGGCCACGGCCGCTTCGCCATCGATTTTCGCCTGCAACAGACGTTCGGCTTCAGCGCCCTGCCCGGCCAGCTGCCGGTCGGCGATCGGCCCCTGGAACACGTCTTCCCAGAAGGCACGACGCTGCTGCACATCGGGAAACAGGTTTTTCACCTGATTGCGAAAACGTGCGGCCAAACCGGCCAGATGGCCGTAGGTCGAAGGAATCCAGGTTTCGATCTTGGCGCGGATCAGTCGAGCCAGCACCGGCGCATCGCCGCCGCTGGAGACCGCTATGATCAGCGGCGAACGGTCGACGATCGCCGGGAAGATCACGCTGCACAACGCCGGCGCATCCACCACATTGACCGGCACGCAGCGCCGATGAGCATCGGCGGAAACTTGCGCGTTCAAGGCTTCATCGTCGGTGGCGGCAATGATCAGCCCGCAACCGTCCAGATCCGCTTCTACGTAACCACGCAACCGGCATTCACCACCACTGGTGGCAACCAGTTCGCGCAGTTGCGCTTCGATTTCAGGTGCGACCACCCGCAGCAGCGCACCGGCATCGGCCAGCAGGCGGGATTTGCGCAAGGCAATTTCCCCCCCACCGACGACCAACACACGACTGCCGCGCAGGTTGTGAAACAGCGGCAGATATTTCATTTAGCCGATGACCTCAAGGCCACCCATGTACGGCTTCAGCACGTCCGGCACACGGATCGAACCGTCGGCCTGCTGGTAGTTTTCCAGCACGGCCACCAGGGTACGACCGACCGCCAGACCAGAACCGTTCAGGGTGTGTACCAGCTCAGGCTTGCCGGTTTCCGGGTTGCGGAAACGCGCCTGCATGCGGCGGGCCTGGAAGTCGCCGCAGTTGGAGCACGACGAGATTTCACGGTATTTGTCCTGGCTCGGGATCCACACTTCCAGGTCGTAAGTCTTGACCGCGCTGAAGCCCATGTCGCCGGTGCACAGCGCCAGGGTACGGTAAGGCAGACCCAGCAGTTGCAGGACTTTCTCGGCGTTGGCAGTCAGGCTTTCCAGCGCGTCCATCGACGTCGACGGCTCGACGATCTGCACCATCTCGACCTTGTCGAACTGGTGCTGGCGGATCATGCCGCGAGTGTCACGACCCGACGCACCGGCTTCGCTACGGAAGCACGGGGTGTGGGCGACGAACTTGATCGGCAGCTGTTTCGAATCGACGATTTCACCGGCGACGATGTTGGTCAGCGACACTTCGGCGGTCGGGATCAGGTACAGATCGGCTTCGCCTTCGCGAGCGATCTTGAACAGGTCTTCTTCGAATTTCGGCAGTTGACCGGTGCCTTGCAGCGCCGGGGCCTGAACCAGATAAGGCGTATAGGCCTCTTCGTAGCCGTGCTCGGTGACGTGCAGGTTGATCATGAACTGCGCCAGTGCGCGGTGCAGACGGGCAATCGGGCCACGCAGCAGCGCGAAACGCGCACCGGACAGCTTGGCGGCGGTTTCGAAGTCGAGCCAGCCGAACTTCTCGCCCAGGGCCACGTGATCCTGAACCGGGAAATCGAAGGCCGTCGGAGTGCCCCAGCGGCGGACTTCGACGTTGCCGTCTTCGTCTTCGCCAACCGGTACCGATTCGTGCGGCAGGTTCGGAATGCCCAGCAGGATCGAATCCAGTTCGGTCTGGATCGCGTCCAGCTCGACTTTACCGGCGCTCAGTTCGCCCGCCATGCGCTCGACGTCCGCCATCAACGGCGCGATGTCTTCACCGCGCTGCTTGGCCTGACCGATGGATTTGGAACGCGCATTACGCTCAGCCTGCAGTGCTTCGGTGCGGGTCTGGACGGTCTTGCGCTGTTCTTCCAGCGCTTCGATGCGCGCGACATCCAGGGCAAAGCCACGGGAAGCCAGGCGGTCCGCTACGTCCTGGAGGTTGCTACGTAACAGTTTGGAATCGAGCATGTCGGTTTCTCGTTATCAAAGTTTGGTCAAAGTCAGGCCAGCCCAGGTCGCGAGCAGGCCGCCGAACACGCTGATGCCCAGATAACCGAAGGCTATCAGGGCCTGTCCGCTTTCCAGCAAACGCAGCGTATCCAGTGAAAAGGATGAAAACGTCGTCAGACCGCCGACAAAACCGACGATCAGACCGGCGCGGATTTCGATCGGCACTTCCGGCCGGGTCAAAAACAGTCCGTACAGCAGGCCGATGATCAGACAGCCGACCAGATTGACCGCCAGCGTTGCCGCATAGAAATGCCGGGGCCAATTGGCGCTGACCCAATTGCCAGCCGCGAAACGCAGTAATGTACCAGCGATGCCCGCCACGGACACCGCAAGAATCGTTCGAATCACTATTTTCTCCGCTGCCGGGGGCTTAAACGATCGAGTTTGGCGAGGTGGTTGAGCTTCTCGCCAATCTTCAGTTCCAGGCCACGGGGCACCGGTTGGTAGAACGGGATGGGGTCGAGCTCTTCCGGAAAGTAGTCTTCGCCGGCCGCGTAGGCGTCCGGTTCATCGTGGGCATAGCGGTATTCGTCGCCATAACCCAATTGTTTCATCAACTTGGTCGGTGCGTTGCGCAGGTGCAGCGGCACTTCCAGCGAGCCATGTTCGGCAGCGGCCCGCAATGCGGTCTTGAAGCCCATGTACACCGCGTTGCTTTTCGGCGCGCAAGCCAGATACGTAATAGCTTGAGCCACTGCCAACTCACCTTCCGGGCTGCCAAGTCGCTCCTGCACTTCCCACGCCGCCAGGCACAGACTCAGGGCGCGCGGGTCAGCATTGCCGATGTCTTCGCTAGCCATGCGCACCACGCGGCGGGCCAGATATAGCGGATCGCAGCCACCGTCGATCATCCGCGCAAACCAGTACAACGCGCCGTCCGGATTGGAGCCGCGTACCGACTTGTGCAGCGCGGAAATCTGGTCGTAGAACGCTTCGCCGCCCTTGTCGAAACGACGACGCGTGTCGCCGAGCAGGCTTTGCAGCAAATCAGTGCCCATTTCGCTGTTGTCTTCGGCCAGGTCCGAGGCGTTTTCCAGCAAGTTGAGCAAGCGCCGGCCATCGCCGTCGGCGGCGGACAGCAGCATCTGGAAGCCTTCATCGCTGAGGGTCAGATTGCGCTTGCCCAGGCCGCGTTCTTCGGTGAGTGCGCGGTGCACCAGTTTGCGCAACGCCGCCTCGTCGAGGCTCTTGAGTACGTAGACCCGGGCCCGCGACAGCAGCGCGTTGTTCAATTCGAAGGAGGGGTTTTCGGTGGTCGCCCCGATGAAGATCAGCGTGCCGTCTTCAACGTAAGGCAGAAAAGCGTCCTGCTGGGACTTGTTGAAGCGGTGAACTTCGTCGACAAACAGGATCGTGCGCTTGCCGTACTGGCCGGCCTGCTGCTTGGCGATTTCCACCGCCTGACGGATCTCTTTTACCCCGGCCAATACGGCCGAAACCGTTTCGAAGTGCGCATCCGAGACTTCCGCCAGCAGCCGCGCCAGGGTGGTCTTGCCCACGCCCGGCGGGCCCCAGAAGATCATCGAATGCAGGGCACCCTGCTCCAGCGCTTCGCGCAGTGGTTTGCCGCGAGCGAGCACGTGTTCCTGACCGACGTACTCATCCAGATTGGTCGCCCGCAAACGGGCGGCCAGCGGCTGGGCAATCGGTGCACTGCGAAACAGATCCATCACGTACCGTTGAAACCTCTGTGTTTATTCCTGGATCACATCGGCACCCTTCGGGATGTCGAACTTGAACTTCGAGGCCGGGACCGCTTCGTTGGCCTTCACCCCGGTGAACAGGATGTTGGTGCGCTGGCCGACGCTGTCGATCAGTTGCATGTCATTGACCAGACCGTTGCGGAACGACAGACGCAGGCTGTCGAACAGGGTGTCCTTGGTTTTCGGCTTCAGGGTGAAGTCGATCACGCCACCGGCTTCCTTGGCGCTGATATCGAAGCTCTGGCTGATCTTCGATACGTCACCGGACAGCAACAGGGCCGGGGTCTGGGTCAGGCGCTCATCGAGCTTCTTGATGGTGGCCTGTTCCAGGTCCGGGTCCCACAGGGTGACTTTCTTGCCGTCGGACACCATGGTCTGCTCGGCGGGGGCATTGGTGTGCCAGTAGAACAGGCCCGGACGCTGCAGGGTCATGTCGCCGGTGGTTTCCTGCAACTGGGTGCCGCTGCCGTCGAGAGTGAGCTGGGAGAAGTTCGCGGTCAGGGTCTTGGATGTTTCCAGCAATTGGGTCAGGCGTGCCACATCCTTGTCATCGGCGTGAGCCGTGAGGGTGGTCAGAGCCAGTAC
Source organism: Pseudomonas sp. GW821-FHT11G12 (assembly GCF_058808055.1). Taxonomy (NCBI): domain Bacteria; kingdom Pseudomonadati; phylum Pseudomonadota; class Gammaproteobacteria; order Pseudomonadales; family Pseudomonadaceae; genus Pseudomonas; species Pseudomonas sp. GW821-FHT11G12. Next base: position 417,887 of record NZ_JBXARH010000001.1, on the reverse strand, counting down.
TGGCAGCAGCATGCGGATAAGACGCATGGGAGTCCTCTTGAATACTCGTGGGAAAGTGGACGGCGCTTCATGCACCGTCCTTTGCATGTGAATCAGGGTATCGAATCAGTCGCGCACCGGGCCAGGGGCCAGAACTTCGCGGGAACCGTTGGTGTTCATGGACGTCACGACCCCGGCCATTTCCATGGCTTCGATCATGCGCGCGGCACGGTTGTAACCGATCTTCAGCTTGCGCTGTACAGCGGAGATGGAGGCGCGGCGGCTTTCCAGTACAAACTGCACGGCTTCGTCGTACAGCGCGTCGGCTTCCGGATCATCGCCGTCACCGCCGCCGCTACTGCCTTCGAAACCACTGCCCGCCTCTTCGACACCGTTGAGGATGTCGTCGTTGTATTCCGGCGCACCGCGCAGCTTCCAGGCTTCCACCACCCGGTGAACTTCATCGTCGGACACGAAGGCGCCGTGAACCCGGATAGGCAGGCTGGTGCCCGGCGGCATGTAGAGCATGTCACCGTGGCCAAGCAGTTGTTCGGCACCACCCTGATCGATGATGGTCCGGGAGTCGATCTTGCTCGATACCTGGAACGCCATCCGCGTCGGGATGTTGGCCTTGATCAGACCGGTGATCACGTCCACCGACGGACGCTGGGTCGCAAGGATCAGGTGGATACCGGCGGCCCGCGCTTTCTGGGCGATACGGGCGATCAGTTCTTCAACCTTCTTGCCGACGATCATCATCATGTCGGCGAATTCGTCCACGACCACAACGATGGTCGGCAGCTTTTGCAACAGCGGCGCTTCGTCGTGGATGCTTTCGCGCTTGTACAGCGGATCGCTCAGCGGCTCGCCGGCGTCCTGGGCTTCCTTGACCTTGGCGTTGAAGCCGGACAGGTTTCGCACGCCCATCTTCGCCATCAGCTTGTAGCGACGTTCCATCTCAGCAACGCTCCAGCGCAGGGCGTTGGCGGCGTCCTTCATGTCGGTCACGACCGGGCACAGCAGATGCGGAATGCCTTCGTAGATCGACAGTTCCAACATCTTCGGGTCGATCATGATCAGCTTGGCGTCTTCCGGGCCGGACTTGAACAGGATCGACAGGATCATCGCGTTCACGCCTACCGACTTACCGGAACCGGTCGTACCGGCCACCAGCAAGTGAGGCATCTTCGCCAGGTCAGTAATGACCGGCTTGCCGCCGATGTCGTGGCCCAGGGCCAGGGTGACCGGCGACTTGAAGTTGTCGTACTCAGGGGTCGACAGCACTTCGGAGAAACGCACGATCTGGCGGTCTTCGTTGGGAATCTCGATACCGACCGTGGTCTTGCCCGGAATCACCTCGACCACCCGCACGCTGGTCACGGCCAGCGAACGTGCAAGGTCTTTGGCCAGGTTGGCGATACGGCTGACCTTGACGCCAGCGGCTGGCTGGATTTCGTAACGGGTAATGACCGGGCCGGGATGGATCGAATCCACAGTGACTTCGACGCCGAACTCCTTGAGCTTGATCTCCAGCAAGTGGCCGACCGCCGCCAGGGACTCGGGCGAGTAGTTGAGCTGTTTCTTTTCCGCAGGATCGAGAATCGAGATCGGTGGCAAGGTGCCTTCCACGGCACTGTCGACGAACAGCGGCGCCTGCTTCTCTTTCTGCACGCGCTTGCTTGGCTCTGGCGCCTTGACCGGGGCCGGAGCGATGACCGGCGGAACCTGTTTCTCGCGCTCGGACATGTGCTTGCTCAGGGCCTGTTCACGCTCGATCAGACGTTCCTTGACCTTGGCCTGCTCGCGCTTGTCGGTGACTGTCGGGGCGACCACGTCGTGCACCCGGTCATCGACTTCACGCAATTGCGCGACCAGTTGCTTGCGTTCGGTCCGCGCCGACCACCAGCGGTTGACCGCGCCCTGGAACAGTTCGAACAGGTCGAGGGTGATCTTGCCAGTAACGTCCATCACCTTGAACCACGACAGGTCGGTGAATACGGTCAGGCCGAACAGGAACAGCGCGATGAACAGCAATGTGCTGCCCTGAATGTTCAGGGCGTTGCGGGCCAGATCACCGAGGCTTTCACCCAGCGCGCCACCCGCACCGGCCGGCAACGCGGTGGCCGCATGGAAATGAATGTGCGCCAGCGCAGCGCCGGACAGCACCAGAAACACCAGGCCGATCAGGCGCCAGGAGAACAGCCAGCCGCTCCACTGCCAGGGTTCGTGGCGCTGACGGAAGATCTGATACGCCTTGATCGCCAGCAGCAACGGGAAGATGTACGCGAAGTAACCCAGCACCATGAACAGGATGTCGGCGCTGTAGGAGCCCGCCGGGCCGCCGAAATTCTGCACGTCGTCGATCTTGCTGTTGTGGCTCCAGCCCGGATCGTCCTTGCCGTAAGTCAGCAAGGCCATCATCAGGAACAGGCACAAGGCACCGATGGCGATCAATGCACCTTCCTTGAGTCGGTAGTGCAATTGCTGGCGCCAGAGCGGGACGACTGTTTTTGGTGCTGCGGTGGATTTCTTCAAAACGCTTCTTTTCCTGCGCCAGAGGCGCGTCCATCTATTGAATGACAATAAAAAACTGCCCAATCCAGGCAGGTAAAAAAATTGACGGGCACAACTGAGACTACTTTTAACACTGCGCCCCGTGTTTTATAAACACGGCTCGCTGCGAATATTCTGTAACAGCCCGGCATTGTACGGGTTTGCGCGTGCGATGCCATGCTTCGAGCCCCAGCTTCAAGCATAGCCAAGCAGACAAAACCTGCGACGCAATTTGAGCATGCATTGTCTTTTGTGACAAAGGCTTATGAGGTGTATTTGATGAACGTAGCGAAGCATCTACCTCTGATTGCTCATGACGGCCAAATGCCCCCACTCGACGCCTTCCCGGACACCGTGCACATTCGCCCCCGACGCCCGTCTACGACCGCGTCCACCCGACCAAGTTGCAGCCGTGCAATCTTCGAACAGGTTCGGGGGGACATTCGCGCTTTTTACCGGCACACTTTGTAACGGGCCTCACCGCCTACTGCCCTCCCCTTCTGCAAGCCTGGACGCCATGCTGACTTGGTTACAACGCAATTCACTGACTTTCCCGCCACTGGAAAAGGCCATGCGCGATCCCAACGGATTGCTGGCGGCCGGCGGCGACCTGTCCGCCGATCGCTTGATCCAGGCCTATCGCCATGGCTGCTTTCCGTGGTTCTCCGAAGGCCAGCCCATCCTCTGGTGGTCGCCGGATCCGCGCACCGTGTTGTTTCCCGACGAACTGCATGTCTCGCGCAGCCTCGGTAAATTGCTGCGCCAGCAACGCTATCAAGTGACCTTCGATCAGGATTTCGAGGCGGTCATTCGTGCCTGCGCCGCGCCACGGGATTACGCCGATGGCACCTGGATCACCCAGGCCATGCAGGACGCCTATGTCGAACTGCACCAGCGCGGCTTCGCCCATTCGGTAGAAGTGTGGGACCAGGGCGAACTGGTCGGCGGACTCTACGGCCTGGCGATGGGGCAACTGTTTTTTGGCGAGTCGATGTTCAGTCGCGCCGACAACGCCTCCAAGTACGGTTTTGCCACCCTGGTGCGACACTTGAAAGACTCGGGTTTCGTGCTGATCGACTGCCAGATGCCTACCGATCATCTGCACAGCCTCGGTGCCCGGGCGATCTCCCGCCCCGCATTTGCCGAATATCTGGCCCGGCACCTCGATCAACCCAACCTTGCCACCTGGGTTTGCTGAGCGACTTTTGCGCGCGTGGCTTACACTTAATTCACCAGCTTACCCCCGAGGGTTGATCATGACCGAGTTGGCGCGGTTGAAGTTTTATGCCACTCAGCCTCACTCTTGCAGTTATCTGCCCGAGGAGCAGGCCACGACCCTGTTTCTCGACCCGAGCCAGCCCATGGATGTGCATGTCTACGCAGACCTGTCGGAAATGGGCTTTCGTCGCAGCGGCGATCACCTGTACCGCCCGCATTGCCAGAACTGCAATGCCTGCGTGCCTGCGCGCATTCCGGTGGCGCAGTTCAACCCCAATCGGCAGCAAAAACGCATTTTCAAACGCAATGCCGACTTGCAGGTGCGCCCGGTCAAGCCTGGTTTCAGCGAAGAATATTTCGATCTTTATCAGCGTTACATCGAACAACGCCATGCCGACGGCGATATGTACCCGCCGAGCCGTGATCAATTCTCGACTTTTCTGGTTCGCGACCTGCCCTTCTCACGCTTCTACGAGTTCCGGCTCGACGGACGGTTGCTGGCGGTCGCCGTCACCGATCTGCTGCCTAACGGTCTGTCGGCGGTCTACACCTTTTACGAACCAGAGGAAGAGCGCCGCAGCCTAGGGCGCTACGCCATCCTCTGGCAGATCGGCGAGGCCCAGCGACTGGGGCTCGAGGCGGTGTACCTGGGTTACTGGATCAAAAACTGCAAAAAGATGAACTACAAGACCCAATATCGACCGATCGAACTGCTGATTAATCAGCGCTGGGTCATCCTGAACTGAATGCAAGCCCTAAACCCCTTGGCGTAAACCCCATTTTTCGGGCACAATGCACGCCGCTTTTGCCTGGCGCAGTTGCACCGGGCCATTCATTGGACACCGAGGGCTTTACTGCATGTCGAAAGAAGACAGCTTCGAAATGGAAGGCACTGTCGTCGACACCCTGCCCAACACCATGTTTCGTGTGGAGTTGGAAAATGGGCACGTCGTAACCGCGCATATCTCCGGCAAGATGCGCAAGAACTACATTCGTATTCTTACCGGTGACAAAGTGCGCGTCGAGCTGACGCCCTATGACTTGAGCAAAGGGCGCATCACTTACCGCGCTCGCTAATCAAGTCAATACAAGACGCCCGGCTTAATGCCGGGCGTTTTTGTTTGTCTGGGATTTGATGGGTTTGTTGGTTTTGAGTGAATATCCGTTGCTGCGGTAACGGCTTCTTAGGGTTTCGCTCTTACAGCGACTCACTTTTCCAAACGCCGAAAAGTAAGCAAAAGGCTTGGCCCCCGGCGTACGGCACTTCGCCTAGGCTCAGTGTTCCCTCGCTACGGTGTCCATCAGGGGGCATCGCCTACGGTTTGCTTCGCTGCACCTCCTCTCGATGTATGCGGCTACGCCGCACGGCGCTGCGCGCCTACCCCCTGATGGACACCTCCGCTCGGCCTGCCGAAGGGGCTAAAGATCAAAAGCCAGAGCCAGAGCAGAAGCCAGATCAAGATCCCCTCACCCTAGCCCTCTCCCGGAGGGAGAGGGAACCGACCGAGTTGTTTGGGAGAATTGCGCCGACGTGAAATACCGAGTCGAACTCAGGCTTTGAAAAGCACAAAAATCGGCTCCCTCTCCTCGGGGAGAGGGCTGGGGTGAGGGGTAATCCCACCACAAAACCTAAGCCGAACACGCCGTACTCCTCACCACTCACCACGATGAGCGTTAGCTCGAGTAAAGCTTTTGATCGCAGGGCCCGTCGGCAGGCTGAGTGGAGGGATTGATCCGGGGGTGGGAGCGCAGCGACCGTGCGGCGCAGCCGCATGCATCGAGAGGAGGTGCAGCGAAGCAAACCGTAGGCGATGCCCCCGGATCAATCCCGGAGCGAAGGAACCCGAGCCACAGCGAGGGCCGAACGTCAGGGCATAGACCTTTTGGTTACTTTTGGGGCGTTTGCCAAAAGTGACCCGCCGTAAGGGCGGAACCCTAAGCGGCCATAACCGCAGCAACGGATATTCACACCAAACAAACAGACAACAAAAAGGCGCCCGAAGGCGCCTTTTCACTTCACAGTCGTCAGGCCATTTCCGCCGTAGTCTCGAAGTCAAACGTCAGCTCACCATCCTTGATGTCGATGTGAACCACACCGCCATGCTCGGCCAGCTCGCCAAACAGAATCTCCTCCGCCAGCGGACGCTTGATCTTGTCCTGGATCAGACGCGCCATCGGACGAGCGCCCATGGCCGAATCGTAACCACCAGCCGCCAGCCAACTGCGCGCCGCATCGGTAACTTCCAGAAGCACACGCTTGTCTTCCAGCTGCGCCTGAAGTTCGGTGAGGAACTTGTCCACCACGCTTTTGATGACCTCATGACTGAGGCGACCAAACTGAATGATGGTATCCAGACGGTTGCGGAATTCCGGCGTGAAGCTCTTCTTGATCACTTCCATCGCATCGGACGAATGATCCTGATGGGTGAAACCGATCGAAGCACGCGCCGCCGTTTCAGCACCGGCATTGGTGGTCATGATCACGATCACATTGCGGAAGTCCGCCTTGCGCCCGTTGTTATCGGTCAGCGTGCCGTGGTCCATCACCTGCAGCAGCAGGTTGAAGACTTCCGGATGCGCCTTCTCGATTTCGTCGAGCAGCAACACGCAATGCGGCTGCTTGGTGATCGCTTCGGTCAGCAGACCGCCCTGGTCGAAACCGACATAACCCGGAGGCGCACCGATCAGACGCGATACGGTGTGGCGCTCCATGTACTCGGACATGTCGAAGCGAACCAGTTCAATCCCAAGAGCCTTGGCCAATTGGCGCGCAGCCTCGGTTTTACCGACACCGGTAGGCCCGGCGAACAGGAACGAACCGACTGGTTTGTCCGGCGACTTGAGGCCGGCACGGGACAGTTTGATCGCAGTCGACAGCGAATCGATCGCCGCGTCCTGACCAAACACCGTCAGCTTCAGGTCGCGCTCGAGGTTACGCAGCAGTTCCTTGTCGGAACTGGTGACGTGCTTCGGCGGAATCCGCGCGATCTTCGCCACGATGTCCTCGACCTGCGGCACTTCGATGCGTTTCACACGCTTCTCGACCGGTTGCAGACGCTGATAGGCGCCCGCCTCGTCGATCACATCGATGGCCTTGTCCGGCATATGCCGATCATTGATGTAGCGCGAAGCCAGTTCTGCAGCGGCGCGCAACGACTCATCGCTGTATTCGATGTTGTGGTGCTGCTCGAAACGCCCTTTCAGGCCGCGCAGGATACCTATGGTGTCTTCCACCGATGGCTCGACCACATCGACCTTCTGGAAGCGACGTGCCAGAGCACGGTCTTTCTCGAAGATGCCGCGGAACTCCTGGAACGTAGTCGAACCGATGCAACGAATGTCGCCAGACGACAGCAGCGGCTTGAGCAGGTTCGAGGCATCCATGACGCCACCCGACGCGGCACCCGCACCGATAATGGTGTGGATCTCGTCGATGAACAGGATCGCCTGCGGACGTTTTTTCAGTTCGTTGAGCAACGCCTTGAAGCGCTTCTCGAAATCACCGCGATACTTGGTGCCTGCGAGCAAGGCGCCCAGATCAAGGGAATAAACGACGCTGTTGGCCAGCAGGTCCGGCACCTGGTTGTCGACAATGCGCTTGGCAAGGCCTTCGGCAATCGCGGTTTTACCCACGCCCGCCTCGCCTACCAGCAGCGGATTGTTCTTGCGACGACGCGCGAGAATCTGCGCGACACGCTCGACTTCCGTTTCACGCCCGACCAGCGGATCGATCCGGCCCTGGCGTGCGAGTTCGTTGAGGTTGCTGGCATAAGCATCCAGCGGATTGCCTGAAGAAGAAGACTCACCGCCCTCGTCGTCCTGCATATCTTGTTCACCTTCAGAGTGATCGCCATGCCCCGGCACCTTGGAAATGCCATGGGCGATATAGTTGACGACATCAATGCGTGCAACGCTCTGCTGTTTCAGCAGGAACACCGCCTGACTCTCTTGCTCACTGAAGATTGCAACCAGCACGTTGGCGCCGGTCACTTCGCGTTTGCCCGAGCTCTGCACATGAAAGACAGCACGTTGCAGCACACGCTGGAAGCCCAGGGTTGGCTGGGTTTCGCGATCTTCGTCATGGACGGGGATCAGCGGCGTGGTGGAGTCGATGAACTCCTGCAGGTCGTGCTTGAGTTTGTCGAGGTTTGCGCCGCAGGCACGCAATACGGTGGCGGCAGCCTCATTGTCCAATAGGGCCAGCAGCAGGTGTTCGACGGTCATGAACTCATGACGCTTCGAACGTGCCTCCTTGAAGGCAAGATTGAGGGTGACTTCGAGCTCGCGGTTTAACATAGCTTCACCTCATACCCAAGTGGTCGGCGATTAACCGTCCTTCTCGATTTCACAGAGTAGCGGATGCTGGCTTTCCCTGGCGTACTGGTTGACCTGCATGGCCTTTGTCTCGGCGATGTCGCGGGTAAACACTCCACATACTGCCCGTCCTTCTGTATGGACGGCCAGCATGACCTTGGTCGCCAGCTCGCGATTCAGGTTAAAAAACACCTCGAGCACTTCGACGACGAAATCCATCGGTGTGTAGTCATCATTAAACAAAACCACCTTGTACATCGGCGGCGCCTGTAACGCAGGCTTTGCTTCCTGAACAGCAATACCCGCTGAATCGTCGTCGTGTAAATCAGGGCGATCCTGATTGAATGTTAGTCGAATCTGGCTGATTGCATGCATGGAAAGAAAGGTTCGTCAGTTGTGCAAATACAGTGGTGGGGGCGGCTTGACACGTTTTCAACTCCGACTGCCCGGTCACCTTGACTATCGGGAAAACGGTGTTACAACCAATAGAACCCACAGTGGGTAAAAAAGATCCGCGGAGTCAATCTTTTTAACGGATTCGACTGCGGATGAATTGGATGATACTCCAGCGATGGAGACTGTTGCAGAGGGATTTGAGCATGGCTGTCGGCAAGGTGAAATGGTTCAACAATGCCAAGGGGTTCGGTTTCATCAATACCGAATCCCGCGAGGGGAAGGACGAGGACGGCAAGGAAATCGATTTCTTTGCACACTACTCCGCCATTGAGATGGACGGGTACAAAACCCTCAAAGCCGGGCAAATCGTCAAATTCGATATCGTGCAAGGCCCCAAAGGGCTGCACGCCACAAAAATTCAGAATGCCGAGCCTGCGAAAGATACCGTCTCGGCCGCCGCGCAGCATCAATCAGTGACCAGCTGAAGCGACCAGAACACCTGCCAGAAAACAAACCGCCCGGCTCGATCACTCGAGTCGGGCGGTTTCGTTGCAGCGGTCTTTCTTACATGTGTTTGATGATCGCCTCACCGAAGCCCGAAGAAGACACCAGCGTGGCGCCTTCCATCAGACGTTCGAAGTCGTAGGTCACGGTCTTGGCCTTGATCGCGCCATTGGTGCCCTTGATGATCAGGTCAGCCGCCTCGGTCCAGCCCAGGTGGCGCAACATCATCTCGGCCGACAGAATCACCGAACCCGGGTTGACCTGGTCCTTGCCGGCATATTTCGGCGCGGTACCGTGGGTCGCCTCGAACATGGCCACGGTGTCGGACAGGTTGGCACCCGGCGCGATACCGATACCGCCCACTTCCGCCGCCAGGGCGTCGGACAGGTAGTCACCATTGAGGTTGAGGGTGGCGATCACATCGTATTCGGCCGGACGCAGCAGGATCTGCTGGAGCATGGCGTCGGCGATGGCATCCTTGACGATGACTTCGCGGCCGGTTTTCGGGTTCTTGAATTTCATCCACGGGCCGCCATCCAGCAGCTCGGCGCCGAATTCATCCCGCGCCACTTCGTAGCCCCAGTCCTTGAAGGCACCTTCGGTGAATTTCATGATGTTGCCCTTGTGCACGATGGTCAGCGACTTGCGGTCGTTGTCCACCACGTATTGCAGGGCCTTGCGCACCAGACGTTTGGTGCCTTCTTTCGAAACAGGCTTGATGCCAATACCGCAATCCTGGTCAAAACGGATCTTGGTGACGCCCATTTCTTCTTTCAGGAACTTGATGACCTTGGTGGCTTCAGGAGAGCCGGCCTTCCATTCGATACCGGCATAGATGTCTTCGGAGTTCTCGCGGAAGATCACCATATCGACGTCGCCAGGCTTTTTCACCGGGCTCGGTACGCCTTCGAACCACACCACAGGGCGCAGGCAGACATAGAGATCGAGTTGCTGACGCAGGGCAACGTTGAGGGAGCGGATGCCGCCACCGACCGGGGTGGTCAGCGGGCCCTTGATGGAAACGACGTAATCCTTGACGGCGTCCAGGGTTTCCTGGGGCAGCCAGGTGTCCTGGTCATAGACTTGAGTTGCCTTTTCGCCAGCATAAACCTCCATCCAGGAAATCTTGCGCTTGCCCCCGTAGGCCTTGGCCACGGCAGCATCAACCACTTTGATCATCACAGGGCTGACGTCGACGCCAATGCCGTCACCTTCAATGAAGGGAATGATCGGGTTATCAGGGACATTGAGAGAATGGTCTGCGTTGACGGTGATTTTGTCGCCGACGGCTGGAACCTGAATCTTCTTGTAACCCATGCTGAACTCCATTGTTTGGATTGAACATCTGGCTTGGTTCGAGCGTAACCCAGTTGAATCAACACGCAAACCCTCTGTTCCGGGCGCGGCCACATCTCGTTTCGTACAAGCCTGAAAGCAAAGGGAAAAGCGCCAATCTCAAGCATTCACGGCGACTCTACGCCCCACCCCGGCCTGCGACCTTTAGACCAATGGACGAGAATCGTTGCATATGAACCATCGGCAGATTGCCAGCTACCTATGTATAATGCCGCCCGCTGACCAAAGGGTCACGACGGCTGGCCTCTCTAGCACGAGACTTTCCGCCTGATTGGTTGAACTGTTACCGCAGTCCGACTGCTTGACGCTCTACTGATGCACCCAACATCACCGCGAAGAATCTCGACATTCGGTTCATGGATGACTTTGAACGAACGCGCTTACCCGGCGCCCCTCGAGTTTCTGCGCACGCTTTAGCAAAGAAGAGAGAGTTAATCCGAATATGCCCACCCGCTCGAAGATCATCTATACCTTCACCGACGAAGCTCCAGCCCTCGCCACCTATTCCCTGCTGCCGATCATCGAGGCTTACACCGCCTCGGCCGATATCGCCGTGGAAACCCGCGATATCTCTCTTGCAGCACGTATTCTGGCCAGCTTCCCCGAGCAACTGGGCGACAAAGCCGTAGCCGACCACCTCGCCGAACTGGGCGACCTGGCCGTTACGCCTGAAGCCAACATCATCAAGCTGCCGAACATCAGCGCCTCGGCTCCGCAACTGCAAGCCGCTATCAAAGAGCTGCAAGCCCAGGGCTACAACCTGCCGGACTACCCGGAAACCGTGACCAGCGACGCCGACAAAGACACCAAGGCGCGTTACGACAAGGTCAAGGGCAGCGCCGTGAACCCGGTTCTGCGTGAAGGCAACTCCGACCGTCGTGCTCCGCTGTCGGTCAAGAACTACGCTCGCAAGCACCCGCACAAAATGGGCGCCTGGGCCAAAGACTCCAAGTCCCACGTCGCTCACATGAGCACCGGCGATTTCTACGGCAGCGAAAAAGCCGCCCTGATCGACGCCGCTGACGCCGTGAAGATCGAACTGATCGCCAAAGACGGCACCGCGACCGTCCTGAAAGAAAAAACCACCGTTCAAGCGGGCGAGATCCTCGACTGCTCCGTAATGAGCAAAAAGGCCCTGCGCGCGTTCATAGCCGCTGAAATCGACAGCGCCAAGCAACAAGGCGTGCTGCTGTCGGTTCACCTGAAAGCCACCATGATGAAGGTCTCCGACCCGATCATGTTCGGCCAGATCGTTGCCGAGTTCTACAAAGACGCCCTGACCAAGCACGCCGACGTGCTGGCCGAGATCGGCTTCAACCTGAACAACGGCATCGGCGACCTGTACGCCCGCATCAAAGCGCTGCCGGCCGAGCAACAAGCTCAGATCGAAACTGACATTCAAGCGGTCTACGCCGCTCGTCCGTCGCTGGCGATGGTCAACTCCGACAAAGGCATCACCAACCTGCACGTGCCGAGCGACGTTATCGTCGACGCCTCGATGCCGGCCATGATCCGTGACTCCGGCAAGATGTGGGGCACTGACGGCCAGTTGCACGACACCAAGGCTGTGATCCCGGATCGTTGCTACGCCACCATCTACCAGGCCGTGATCGAAGATTGCAAAGCCAATGGTGCTTTCGATCCGACCACCATGGGCAGCGTGCCAAACGTTGGCCTGATGGCTAAGAAGGCCGAAGAGTACGGCTCCCACGACAAGACCTTCCAGATCAAGGCCGATGGCGTGGTTCGCGTGACCGACAGCAAAGGCACCCTGCTGATGGAACAGGCTGTTGAAGCCGGCGACATCTTCCGCATGTGCCAGACCAAAGACGCGCCGATCCAGGACTGGGTCAAACTGGCCGTCAACCGTGCTCGCGCAAGCAGCACTCCGGCCATTTTCTGGCTGGACCCGATGCGCGCCCACGATGGCGTGGTGATCGAGAAGGTTCAGGCTTACCTGAAGAATCACGACACCGCCGGTCTGGACATCCAGATCATGGCGCCGGTCGACGCAATGAAGTACACCCTGCAGCGCACCCGCGACGGCAAGGACACCATTTCGGTGACCGGCAACGTACTGCGTGACTACCTGACCGACCTGTTCCCGATCATGGAACTGGGCACCAGCGCCAAGATGCTGTCGATCGTGCCGCTGATGAACGGCGGTGGCCTGTTCGAAACCGGCGCTGGCGGTTCGGCTCCGAAGCACGTGCAGCAACTGGTCGAAGAGAACTTCCTGCGCTGGGATTCGCTGGGTGAATTCCTGGCCCTGGCCGCTTCTCTCGAGCACCTGGGTGTGAACTACAACAACCCGAAAGCGCTGGTTCTGTCCAAGACCCTGGACCAGGCCACTGGCCAGTTCCTGGACAACAACAAGTCGCCATCGCGCAAAGTCGGCAACATCGACAACCGCGGCAGCCACTTCTACCTGGCAATGTACTGGGCACAAGCCCTGGCCGCCCAAACCGAAGACGCTGCACTGCAAGCGCAGTTCGCGACCCTGGCCAAGACCCTGACCGAGAACGAGGCGACCATCGTTGCCGAGCTCAACGCCGTTCAAGGCAAGCCAGTGGACATCGGCGGTTACTACCACGCCAACGCCGAACTGATCAGCAAGGCCATGCGCCCAAGCGCAACCCTCAACGCGGCCATCGCTGCGCTGGTATAAGGTTGTAAAGGGAACATCACAAACCCCGGCCTCGTGCCGGGGTTTGTGTTTCCGCCTTCCGCCCAGGAGATTCAATTCATGCAATGGCTCCCCCACATCACCGTCGCCACCATCGTCGAGGACAACGGTCGCTTCCTGATGGTCGAGGAACACAAGGCTGGCCGTAACGTACTCAATCAGCCCGCCGGTCATCTGGATCCGGACGAAACCCTGATCGAAGCCGCCGTGCGCGAAACCCTCGAAGAAACCGGCTGGGACGTCGAACCCACCAGCGTGATCGGTATTTATCTGTACACCGCACCCAGCAACGGCGTGACTTACCAGCGCGTGTGCTTCAGTGCCAAAGCCGTGAAACACCACCCGGATTATCAGCTGGACGACGGTATCGTCGGCGCCAAGTGGCTGACCCGCGACGAATTATTGGCCCAGCGCGATCACTGGCGCAGCGAGCTGATCATCCGCTGCATCGATGATTATCTGGCCGGCAATCGCTTCGGCCTCGAACTGATCCGCCCTTCCCTTTAGCCTTGAGGCCGTGAGCCTGATAGAATCGCGTCCTTTTTCAAGACACTCATTGAATCCCTATGCGTGATCCAGCCCCTTCTGACACATCCAAGAAGCGCGTCATTGTCGGCATGTCCGGCGGCGTGGACTCTTCCGTTTCCGCTCTCCTGCTGATCGAGCAGGGTTATGAGGTGGAAGGCCTGTTCATGAAGAACTGGGAAGAAGACGACGGAACGGAATACTGCACCGCCATGGACGACCTGGCGGATGCTCAGGCTGTGTGCGACAAGATCGGTATCAAGCTGCACACCGCCAACTTCGCCGCCGAGTACTGGGACAACGTGTTCGAGCACTTCCTGGCCGAATACAAGGCCGGCCGCACGCCGAATCCGGACATCCTGTGCAACCGCGAGATCAAGTTCAAGGCGTTCCTCGACTACGCCATGATGCTCGGCGCCGACCTGATCGCCACCGGCCACTATGTGCGCCGCCGCGACATCGATGGCCGCACCGAACTGCTCAAGGGCCTGGACCCGAACAAGGATCAGAGCTACTTCCTGCACGCCGTCGGCGGCGAACAGATCGCCAAGACCCTGTTCCCGGTCGGTGAGCTGGAAAAGCCGGAAGTCCGTGCAATCGCCGAGAAATACGAACTGGCGACCGCCAAGAAGAAGGATTCCACCGGGATCTGCTTCATCGGTGAGCGTCGTTTCAGCGATTTCCTCAAGCAATACCTGCCGGCGCAACCGGGCGAGATCAAGACCACCGAAGGCGAAGTCATTGGCCGTCACCACGGCTTGATGTACCACACCATCGGCCAGCGCCAGGGCCTGGGCATCGGCGGTCTGAAAGACGCTGGCGACGAGCCGTGGTACGTGCTGCGCAAGGATCTGGACACCAACGAGCTGATCGTCGGCCAGGGCAACAACCATCCGTGGCTGTTCTCCAGCGCCCTGCTCGCTTCGGAAATCTATTGGGTCAACCCGATCGATTTGAGCCAGCCGCTGCGCCTGACCGCCAAGGTTCGTTATCGCCAGAGCGATCAGGCCTGCACACTGGAAAAAACCGAGACCGGCTATCGCGCGGTGTTCGACGAGCCGCAACGCGCGGTCACGCCGGGCCAGTCGGTGGTGTTCTATGACGGAGAAATCTGCCTCGGGGGCGGCGTGATTGAAGTCGCCGAGCCGTGGAGCGGCCAGGCATGAGCCCGACTCAGGAGCAACTGACGGCTCTGGGCGGCGTGTTTCTCGCCGCCGTGCTGGTCGACCGGATCGCCAAGACCGGCCAGACCAACGAGGCCGGTCTGAGCTGCATGCTCGGCAGCCTGCTGGTTCGCGACCCGAAAGACACGCTGGACGTGTACGGCGGCGACGACATCAACCTGCGCGACGGTTACCGCGCATTGATCGGCGCCCTCGAACGCGACCCGAGCACCTTGCAGCGCGAGCCGTTGCGCTACGCTTTGTCGATGCTCGGCCTTGAGCGACAACTGGCCAAGCGCAACGACATGCTCGACGTGATCGGCAAGCGTCTGCCGCAGATCCAGTCGCAGGTCGAGCATTTCGGCCCGGCCCACGAAAACGTGATCGCCGCGTGCGGCGCGTTGTACCAGGACACTCTGAGCACCTTGCGTCAACGCATCCAGGTGCACGGCGACATGCGTAACCTGCAGCAGCCGAGCAACGCCTCGAAGATCCGCGCCCTGCTGCTCGCCGGCATCCGCTCGGCACGCCTGTGGCGTCAGTTGGGTGGTCATCGCTGGCAGTTGGTGATCAGCCGTCGCAAGTTGCTCAAAGAGCTTTACCCGCTGATGCGCAGCAGCTGAACCGCGCCCGCAACACCGTTTTGAGTCAGTAACGCGTAATACGCCGGTCAGTTGGCGACGGACCGGCGGATTTTTTCATGTATGATACGCGCCCCATTTCGTTGCCCGACTGTCCGAGAACACCCCATGCAGCTCTCTTCGCTCACTGCGGTTTCCCCTGTTGACGGCCGCTACGCCGGCAAAACCCAGGCCCTGCGCCCAATTTTCAGCGAGTACGGTCTGATCCGTGCCCGCGTTCTGGTTGAAGTGCGCTGGCTCCAGCGCCTGGCCGCTCACGCCGGTATCCCGGAAGTGCCAGCCTTCTCCGCCGAAGCCAACGCCGTTCTGAACGAACTGGCCGAGAACTTCTCGCTGGAGCACGCCGAGCGCGTGAAAGAGATCGAGCGCACCACCAACCACGACGTAAAAGCGATCGAATACCTGCTCAAGGAGCAGGCGGCCAAGCTGCCGGAACTGGCCAAGGTCAGCGAGTTCATCCACTTCGCCTGCACCAGCGAGGACATCAACAACCTGTCCCACGCCCTGATGCTGCGCGAAGGCCGTGACGACGTGATGCTGCCGCTGATGCGCCAGACCGCCAACGCCATCCGTGAACTGGCCATCCGCTTCGCCGACGTGCCGATGCTGTCGCGTACCCACGGCCAGCCGGCTTCGCCGACCACGCTGGGTAAAGAGCTGGCGAACGTGGTTTATCGTCTCGAGCGTCAGATCGCTCAGGTCGCTGCCGTTCCGCTGCTGGGCAAGATCAACGGCGCTGTCGGCAACTACAACGCTCACCTGTCGGCCTACCCGCAGATCGACTGGGAAGCCAACGCCCGCGCCTTCATCGAAGACGAACTGGGTCTGGGCTTCAACCCGTACACCACGCAGATCGAGCCGCACGACTACATCGCCGAGCTGTTCGACGCCATTGCGCGCTTCAACACCATCCTGATCGACTTCGACCGTGACATCTGGGGCTACATCTCCCTGGGTTACTTCAAGCAGCGCACCATCGCTGGCGAAATCGGTTCGTCGACCATGCCGCACAAGGTCAACCCGATCGACTTCGAAAACTCCGAAGGCAACCTGGGCATCGCCAACGCGCTGTTCCAGCACCTGGCGAGCAAACTGCCGATCTCCCGCTGGCAGCGCGACCTGACCGACTCCACCGTTCTGCGCAACCTCGGTGTCGGCTTCGCCCACAGCGTGATCGCGTACGAAGCGAGCCTCAAAGGCATCAGCAAGCTCGAGCTGAACGCTGACAAGATTGCTGCCGATCTGGACGCTTGCTGGGAAGTCCTGGCCGAGCCGATCCAGACCGTAATGCGCCGCTACAACATCGAAAACCCGTACGAGAAGCTGAAAGAACTGACTCGTGGCAAGGGCATCAGCCCTGAAGCGCTGCAGACTTTCATCGATGGCCTGGACATGCCGGCCGCCGCGAAAGCCGAGCTCAAGCAACTGACCCCGGCCAACTACATCGGCAACGCTGTAGCGCAAGCCAAACGCATCTGATCGACTGCTTGACCCGTTTGAGACGCCCGGCCGCGCCGGGCGTTTTTATTCCCGTCTGAAAAATGCTTTTTTTCAATAGGTTACATATGAATCCCGATATTCCTCTTCAACTTCTGGGTGGTCTCACGGCGCGCGAGTTCATGCGCGACTACTGGCAGAAAAAGCCACTGCTGATCCGTCAGGCGATTCCTGATTTCGAAAGCCCGATCGACGCCGACGAACTCGCCGGCCTGGCCCTGGAAGAAGAAGTCGAATCGCGCCTGGTGATCGAACACGGCGAGCGCCCTTGGGAACTACGCCGCGGCCCGTTCGCCGAAGACGAATTCAGCAAACTGCCGGAACGCGAGTGGACCCTGCTGGTGCAGGCTGTCGATCAGTTCGTGCCGGAAGTCAGCGAACTGCTGGAAAACTTCCGTTTCCTGCCGAGCTGGCGCGTCGACGACGTGATGATCAGCTTCGCCGCCCCAGGTGGCAGCGTCGGCCCGCACTTCGACAACTACGACGTGTTCCTGCTGCAAGGCCACGGCAAGCGCAACTGGAAAATCGGCCAGATGTGTGACTCCGAAAGCCCACTGCTGCAACATGCGGACCTGCGCATCCTCGCCGAATTCCACGAGACCGAAGAGTGGGTCCTGGAACCGGGCGACATGCTCTACCTGCCGCCGCGCCTGGCTCACTGCGGCGTCGCCGTTGATGACTGCATGACCTACTCGGTTGGTTTCCGCGCACCGAGCGCCGCTGAAGTGCTGACCCACTTCACCGACTTCCTCAGCCAGTTCCTGACTGACGAAGAGCGCTACACCGACGCCGATGCGAAGCCGGTCAGCGATCCACACCAGATCCAGCACGATGCACTCGGCCGCCTGAAAGCGCTGCTCGCCGAGCACATGAGCGACGAACGCCTGCTGCTGACCTGGTTCGGCCAGTACATGACCGAGCCGCGTTATCCGGAGCTGGTGGTCGGCCCGGAAGAAGTCGAAGAAGAAGACTTCCTCAGCGCGCTCGAAGACGGCGCCATCCTGATCCGCAACCCGAGCGCGCGCCTGGCATGGTCGGAAGTCGATGACGATCTGCTGCTGTTCGCCAGCGGCCAGAGCCGTTACCTGCCGGGCAAGTTGCGCGAACTGCTGAAGTTGATCTGCTCCGCTGACGCCCTGCACACCGACAACCTCGGTGACTGGCTGAGCGACGAAGACGGTCGCGGCCTGCTGTGCGAACTGGTCAAGCAAGGGAGCCTGGGGTTCGCCGACGATGAATAAGATTCGCGTACGTGTTGCAGACTGGCAAAAGGACAACGCCGAGATCCGCCGCATTCGCGAAACGGTGTTCATTGCCGAACAATCGGTTCCGCCCGAGCTTGAGTGGGACGCCGATGACGCCACGGCGGTGCATTTCCTGGCTTTCGAAGGCGACTTTCCGATCGGCACCGCCCGCCTGCTGCCCGACGGGCACATCGGCCGGGTTTCGGTGCTCAAGGACTGGCGCGGTCTGAAGGTCGGTGATGCGCTGATGCAAGCGGTCATCGCCGAAGCCGAAGCTCGCGGACTGAAGCAGCAGATGCTTAGCGCGCAGGTGCAGGCCACGGCGTTCTATGAACGCCTGGGTTTCAACTTGGTCAGCGAGGAATTCCTGGAAGCCGGGATTCCGCATGTCGACATGGTTCGTCATTCGGCATAACGCTTGATGTACACCTCAAAACGCCCCGCCATCTCATGATGCCGGGGCGTTTTGCTGTCTACGATTCAACTTGCCCCACCCCGGGCCGACAAACTGGCAATATCAAGCCTTTCGAAAGCGGAGATAACGGACATGTCCCTACGCACCCTGCTCACCACCCTGCTGCTCGGCTGCAGTTTTTCGGTGATGGCAGCCACAGAAATCGTGCCCCTCAAGTACCACACCAGTGCCGACATGCTGCCGGTGGCCCAGGACTTCATCGGCAAGGACGGCCAGGTCAGCGCCTATGGCAACCAACTGATCGTCAAGGCCGAACCGGACAAGATTCAGGCCCTCAAGGCCCTGCTGACCCAACTGGATACCGAGCCCAAACGCCTGCTGATCACCGTCGACACCAACGAAAACAACCAACAGAACACTGGTGACCAGCAAACCAGGATCATCAACTACAGCACGTCCAGCCGCGACGGCGGCATTCAGCAGATTCAGGCCAGCGAAGGCGCGCCCGCCCTGATCCAGGTCGGCCAGAGCGTGCCGATCACCAGCAGCCAGACCAATTCCTACGGCGATTACAGCAGCCAGACCCAGTATCGCAACGTCACTCAGGGCTTCTACGTCACCGCCAGCGTCACCGGCGACACCGTTCACCTGGCAATCAGTACCAACCGTGACCGCATGAGCCAGGAACGTCCCGATGTAGTGAACGTGCAGAGCACCGACACAACCGTCACCGGACGCCTGGGCGAGTGGATCACCCTCGCCGGCGTGAACCGCGAGACTCAGGCCGACAAACAGGGCCTGGCCCGCAGCTACTCGACTCAAGGCCGGGATGACATGACGTTGCGGGTGAAAGTCGACACGTTGGACTAAAGCACCAAAAACTGACTGATTAGTCGTATTAGACGAAAGATGTAGTGCTTGTAAAAAAGCACTACAAAACGTTTGACGAGCCAAAAAAGCGAAGGCATGATGGCCTCGCTCCCGCTAATCAGAGGCCCTGGCAAGGGCCTTCGAAGCGATGCTCGCACCCATCCCCGCGAGCCGTTTCGTGTCTGTACCGCCCACAAGGTGTGTTTGACGAGGTTGCCGACTGGAACGAAGTTGTCCCGAGGGACGGAAGCGTAATTAGGTAACCCGGCTTTACACTGTAGTTCGCATAAAGGCCCACGACGCCCGAATGCGCCCGCCAGTTCGCCTTTACCTGCTCACTTCCCCTCGAGCCCATCGTTCATCCCGTCGCCTGCCCCGCCGAACCCGACCTGACCACCTAAGCTTCTGGTCAGCGAGCGCAAGGAATTTTCCACCGCAGAACAACTTTTCATAAAGACGCGACGAGGTTTATCTCCATGGCACTGACACGCGAACAGCAAATTGCAGCCCTTGAAAAAGACTGGGCTGAAAACCCGCGCTGGAAAGGCGTGACTCGCAATTACTCCGCTGCTGACGTCGTCCGTCTGCGTGGCTCGGTTCAACCAGAGCACACCTTTGCAAAAATGGGCGCCGAAAAACTGTGGAACCTGGTCACCCAGGGTGCCAAGCCGTCCTTCCGCCCAGAGAAAGATTTCGTCAACTGCATGGGCGCCCTGACCGGCGGCCAGGCTGTGCAGCAGGTTAAAGCCGGTATCCAGGCGATCTACCTGTCGGGCTGGCAAGTCGCTGCGGACAACAACTCCGCCGAATCGATGTACCCGGACCAGTCGCTGTACCCGGTGGACTCGGTTCCAACTGTGGTCAAGCGCATCAACAACTCGTTCCGTCGTGCCGACCAGATCCAGTGGAAAGCCGGCAAGAACCCGGGCGACGAAGGCTACATCGACTATTTCGCACCGATCGTGGCTGATGCTGAAGCCGGTTTCGGCGGCGTACTGAACGCCTACGAGCTGATGAAGAGCATGATCGAAGCAGGCGCCGCCGGCGTTCACTTCGAAGACCAACTGGCTTCCGTGAAGAAATGCGGCCACATGGGCGGCAAGGTGCTGGTTCCTACCCAGGAAGCCGTACAGAAGCTGACCGCTGCTCGTCTGGCTGCCGACGTTGCCGGCGTACCGACCATCATCCTGGCCCGTACCGACGCCAACGCTGCCGACCTGCTGACGTCCGACTGCGACCCGTACGACCAACCGTTCGTAACCGGCACCCGCACTCAGGAAGGCTTCTACAAGGTTCGTGCTGGTCTGGACCAGGCAATCGCCCGTGGCCTGGCCTACGCGCCGTACGCCGACCTGATCTGGTGCGAAACCGCCAAGCCGGATCTGGACGAAGCCCGTCGCTTCGCTGAAGCGATCAAGAAGGAATACCCGGACCAGATCCTGTCCTACAACTGCTCGCCTTCCTTCAACTGGAAGAAAAATCTGGACGACGCGACCATCGCCAAGTTCCAGCGCGAACTGTCCGCCATGGGTTACAAGCACCAGTTCATCACCCTGGCCGGCATTCACAACATGTGGCACAGCATGTTCAACCTGGCGCACGACTACGCCCGCAACGACATGACTGCCTACGTGAAGCTGCAAGAGCAGGAATTCGCTGACGCCGCCAAGGGTTACACCTTCGTGGCTCACCAGCAGGAAGTGGGCACTGGCTACTTCGACGACATGACCACCGTGATCCAGGGCGGCACGTCCTCGGTGACCGCGCTGACCGGCTCGACCGAAGAAGAACAGTTCCACTGATCGACTTCGCCTGAGTAAACGGCCTTTGCGGACCGTGTAGAAAGCTAACCGCATTGCCGAAAAACTGACGCCCCGACTGGTTCGGGGCGTTTTTTTTTACCTGTGACTTCCTGAACCTCTCAGGGTCGGCACAATCTGTCAGGCAAAACATTGATCCAGAGCGCTATCCAGGTCACAAAAATCGGTTAAAACGTGCGCCGCCGCTACTTGCAGTAACGCGGATATAAGACAACTTCCCAACTGCCCAATCGCTAAACAGTTACAAAACCACTCCAAACGATATTAATTATCATTTAGCGACAACTATGTTCGTTACATTTCCTACAAAACATAATTCGTGAAATCCCGGCTAATGCCCGCAACGCATGGGCTGCGGGGCCATCGAGGTGCGCTATGTCCTTATTCCAATAAATAATTTCGCTATAGGAATTTTACTTGCAGGGTGTTTAGCCATAAAATCAGCGCGATTGATTGCTGCGACATATCGTCACTGCCTTATTTCTTTATCAAGCTCAGAGACCTTTGCTCTCTGTTAAGGATTACCAGCATGCCCGAAGCGACAGGACTCATGGCCCACAACTGGGGCTTTGCCATTTTCCTTCTGGGTGTAGTCGGCCTGTGTGCCTTCATGCTCGGTGTCTCCAGCCTCCTCGGGTCAAAAGCCTGGGGCCGCAGCAAAAACGAACCGTTCGAGTCCGGCATGCTACCTACCGGTGGCGCCCGCTTGCGGCTCTCAGCCAAATTCTATCTGGTCGCGATGCTGTTCGTGATCTTCGATATCGAAGCCCTCTTTCTCTTTGCATGGTCTGTGTCCGTCCGCGAAAGCGGCTGGACCGGATTCGTCGAAGCTCTCGTTTTCATAGCAATTCTGTTGGCAGGTCTTGTCTACCTGTTCCGAGTGGGCGCCCTTGACTGGGCTCCGGAAGCTCGTCGCAAGCGGCAGGCGAAGCTGAAACAATGAGGCTTTGGCAATGCAATACAATCTCACCAGAATCGACCCCGATGCTCCTAACGAGCAGTATCCGATTGGCGAACGGGAAACCGTTTCCGATCCGTTAGAAGATCAAGTCCACAAAAACATTTTCATGGGCAAGCTGGAAGACGTGCTGAGTGGCGCGGTCAACTGGGGACGTAAGAACTCCCTGTGGCCGTACAACTTCGGTCTTTCGTGCTGCTACGTGGAAATGACCACGGCCTTCACGGCGCCCCACGACATCGCGCGCTTCGGCGCCGAAGTAATCCGGGCATCACCGCGCCAGGCCGACTTCATGGTTATCGCCGGTACGTGCTTCATCAAGATGGCGCCGATCATTCAGCGTCTGTACGAGCAGATGCTCGAGCCCAAATGGGTGATCTCGATGGGTTCGTGCGCCAACTCCGGTGGCATGTACGACATCTACTCCGTGGTTCAAGGGGTGGACAAGTTCCTGCCCGTTGACGTCTACGTACCTGGCTGCCCGCCCCGTCCGGAAGCATTTCTGCAAGGCTTGATGCTGTTGCAGGAATCCATTGGACAGGAGCGTCGCCCACTTTCCTGGGTCGTTGGCGATCAAGGCGTTTATCGCGCCGACATGCCTTCGCAGAAGGAACAGCGCCGCGAACAGCGAATCGCAGTCACCAACCTGCGCAGCCCTGACGAAGTCTGATCCAGATCTGTTTCAAAGAAACGAGAAGCTGGCTTCATTCTTTACGTTGACCGAAAGCGAAAAAATAACCATGACTACAGGCAGTGCTCTGTACATCCCGCCTTATAAGGCAGACGACCAGGATGTGGTCGTCGAACTGAACAATCGTTTTGGCCCCGAGGCGTTCACCGCCCAGCCGACCCGCACCGGCATGCCGGTGCTGTGGGTGGCGCGTGCCAAGCTCGTCGAAGTCCTGACCTTCCTGCGCAACCTGCCCAAGCCGTACGTCATGCTCTATGACCTGCACGGCGTGGACGAGCGTCTGCGCACCAAGCGTCAAGGCCTGCCGAGCGACGCTGAGTTCACCGTGTTCTATCACCTCATGTCGCTGGAACGTAATAGTGACGTGATGATCAAGGTCGCCTTGTCCGAGAGCGACCTCAGCTTGCCGACCGTCACCAGCATCTGGCCGAACGCCAACTGGTACGAGCGTGAAGTCTGGGACATGTTCGGTATCGACTTCAAAGGTCACCCTCACCTGTCGCGCATCATGATGCCGCCGACCTGGGAAGGTCACCCGCTGCGCAAGGACTTCCCGGCGCGCGCCACCGAATTCGATCCGTACAGCCTGAACCTGGCCAAGCAACAGCTTGAGGAAGAAGCCGCGCGTTTCCGTCCTGAAGACTGGGGCATGAAGCGTTCCGGCCCGAACGAGGACTACATGTTCCTCAACCTGGGTCCGAACCACCCTTCGGCTCACGGTGCGTTCCGCATCATCCTGCAACTGGACGGCGAAGAGATCGTCGACTGCGTTCCGGACATCGGTTACCACCACCGTGGCGCCGAGAAGATGGCCGAGCGTCAGTCCTGGCACAGCTTCATTCCGTACACCGATCGTATCGACTACCTCGGCGGCGTGATGAACAACCTGCCGTACGTGCTCTCGGTCGAGAAGCTGGCCGGCATTAAGGTGCCCGAGAAGGTCGACGTCATCCGCATCATGATGGCCGAGTTCTTCCGGATCACCAGCCACCTGCTGTTCCTGGGTACCTACATCCAGGACGTCGGCGCCATGACCCCGGTGTTCTTCACCTTCACCGACCGTCAGAAGGCGTACACGGTGATCGAAGCCATCACCGGTTTCCGTCTGCACCCGGCCTGGTACCGCATCGGCGGCGTTGCCCACGACCTGCCGCGCGGCTGGGAAAAACTGGTGAAAGACTTCGTTGAATGGCTGCCAAAGCGCCTCGACGAATACACCAAGGCCGCCCTGCAGAACAGCATCCTCAAGGGTCGTACCATCGGCGTTGCCCAGTACAACACCAAAGAGGCCCTGGAATGGGGCGTCACCGGTGCCGGCCTGCGTTCCACCGGTTGCGACTTCGACCTGCGTAAGGCGCGCCCGTACTCCGGCTACGAGAACTTCGAGTTCGAAGTGCCGCTGGCCGCCAACGGCGATGCCTACGACCGCTGCATGGTTCGCGTCGAAGAGATGCGCCAGAGCGTCAAGATCATCGACCAGTGCCTGCGCAACATGCCGGAAGGCCCGTACAAGGCGGATCACCCGCTGACCACGCCGCCGCCGAAAGAGCGCACGCTGCAACACATCGAAACCTTGATCACGCACTTCCTGCAGGTTTCGTGGGGCCCGGTCATGCCGGCCAACGAATCCTTCCAGATGATCGAAGCGACCAAGGGCATCAACAGTTATTACCTGACGAGCGACGGCGGCACCATGAGCTACCGTACCCGGATCCGCACTCCAAGCTTCCCGCATCTGCAACAGATCCCTTCGGTGATCAAAGGCAGCATGGTCGCGGACATGATTGCGTACCTGGGTAGTATCGATTTCGTTATGGCCGACGTGGACCGCTAAGCATGAACAGCACGCTTATCCAGACAGACCGTTTCACCTTGAGTGAAACCGAGCGCTCGGCCATCGAGCACGAGCTGCATCACTACGAAGACCCGCGCGCGGCGTCGATCGAAGCCCTGAAGATCGTTCAGAAAGAACGCGGCTGGGTGCCGGACGGCGCTCTGTACGCCATCGGCGAGATCCTCGGCATCCCGGCCAGCGACGTTGAAGGCGTGGCCACGTTCTACAGCCAGATCTTCCGTCAGCCGGTCGGCCGTCACATCATTCGCGTCTGCGACAGCATGGTCTGCTACATCGGTGGCCACGAGTCGGTTGTCAGCGAAATCCAGAACAACCTGGGTATCGGCCTGGGCCAGACCACCGCCGACGGTCGCTTCACCCTGCTGCCGGTCTGCTGCCTCGGCAACTGCGACAAGGCACCGGCGCTGATGATCGATGACGACACCTTTGGCGATGTCCAGCCTGCCGGCGTCGCCAAACTGCTCGAGGGCTACGTATGACCCTGACCTCTTTCGGTCCTGCCAACCGCATCCAGCGTTCGGCCGAGACTCACCCGCTGACCTGGCGCCTGCGTGACGACGGCGAAGCCGTGTGGCTCGACGAGTACCAGGCCAAGAACGGTTACGCCGCAGCGCGCAAAGCCTTTGCCGACATGGATCAGGACGCCATCGTCCAGACCGTGAAAGACGCCGGCCTCAAGGGTCGCGGCGGTGCAGGCTTCCCCACTGGCGTGAAGTGGGGCCTGATGCCAAAGGACGAATCCATCAACATCCGCTACCTGCTGTGCAACGCGGATGAAATGGAGCCGAACACCTGGAAAGACCGCATGCTGATGGAGCAACTGCCCCATCTGCTGATCGAAGGCATGCTGATCAGTGCTCGCGCGCTGAAAACCTACCGTGGCTACATCTTCCTGCGTGGCGAGTACACCACCGCCGCCAAGCACCTGAACCGTGCCGTGGAAGAAGCCAAGGCCGCGGGCCTGCTGGGCAAGAACATCCTGGGCAGCGGCTTCGATTTCGAGCTGTTCGTCCACACCGGCGCCGGGCGTTACATCTGCGGTGAAGAAACCGCACTGATCAACTCCCTCGAAGGCCGCCGCGCCAACCCGCGCTCCAAGCCGCCCTTCCCTGCCGCCGTTGGCGTGTGGGGCAAGCCGACCTGCGTGAACAACGTTGAAACCCTGTGCAACGTGCCGGCGATCATTGCCGACGGCGTGGACTGGTACAAATCGTTGGCCCGCGACGGCAGCGAAGACATGGGCACCAAGCTCATGGGCTTCTCCGGCAAGGTCAAGAACCCTGGCCTGTGGGAACTGCCATTCGGCGTGACCGGTCGCGAGCTGTTCGAAGACTACGCCGGCGGCATGCGCGACGGTTACAAGCTCAAGGCCTGGCAGCCAGGCGGCGCCGGTACCGGTTTCCTGTTGCCGGAACACCTCGACGCACAAATGTACGCCGGCGGCATCGCCAAGGTGGGCACCCGTATGGGTACCGGCCTGGCCATGGCGGTGGACGACAGCGTCAACATGGTGTCCCTGCTGCGCAACATGGAGCAGTTCTTCGCTCGCGAATCCTGTGGTTTCTGCACCCCTTGCCGTGATGGCCTGCCATGGAGCGTCAAGCTGCTGATGGCCATCGAACAAGGCCGCGGCCAGCCAGGCGACATCGAGACCCTGCTGGGTCTGGTCAACTTCCTCGGCCCGGGCAAGACCTTCTGTGCTCACGCACCGGGTGCCGTGGAACCGTTGGGCAGTGCCATCAAATACTTCCGTCCAGAGTTCGAAGCCGGTATCGCGCCCGCAAGCGCCGCCGTCCCGCCTCTGGCAAAGCCGATCGTAGTCGGCGCGTAAACGCTTAAAAAGGCGAAGGGTCCGTGCCCTTCGCCTTTCGTCCGATGACGCCTTTCGGGGCTGACTGGATTCGGACGGATAACAAGATTCCATTAGCCACGCCCGCTGACACCGGGCCAACGAAGACCTTTGAACCATGGCCACTATCCACGTAGACGGCAAAGCGCTCGAAGTCGACGGGGCAGACAACCTGTTACAGGCATGTCTGTCGCTGGGCCTCGACATCCCTTATTTCTGCTGGCACCCCGCGCTTGGTAGCGTCGGGGCCTGCCGCCAGTGCGCGGTCAAGCAGTACACCGACGAGAACGACACCCGTGGTCGCATCGTCATGTCCTGCATGACGCCTGCCACCGACAACACCTGGATCTCCATCGACGATGAAGAATCCAAGGCGTTCCGCGCCAGTGTTGTTGAATGGCTGATGACCAACCACCCGCACGACTGCCCTGTGTGCGAGGAAGGCGGTCACTGCCACCTGCAAGACATGACCGTGATGACCGGCCACAACGAGCGCCGTTATCGCTTCACCAAACGCACCCACCAGAACCAGCAACTGGGCCCGTTCATTTCCCACGAAATGAACCGCTGCATCGCCTGCTACCGTTGCGTACGTTTCTACAAGGACTACGCCGGCGGCACCGACCTCGGTGTATTCGGCGCCCACGACAACGTGTACTTCGGTCGCGTTGAAGACGGCACGCTGGAAAGCGAGTTCTCCGGCAACCTCACCGAGGTCTGCCCGACCGGTGTGTTCACCGACAAGACTCACTCCGAGCGCTACAACCGTAAATGGGACATGCAGTTCTCGCCGAGCATCTGCCATGGCTGCTCCAGCGGTTGCAACATTTCCCCGGGCGAGCGTTACGGCGAACTGCGTCGCATCGAAAACCGTTACAACGGTTCGGTGAACCAGTACTTCCTGTGCGACCGTGGCCGTTTCGGTTATGGCTACGTCAACCGCACCGACCGTCCACGTCAGCCGCTGCTGGCCGACGGCACCAAACTAAGCCTGGACGACGCACTGGACAAAGCCGCCGACCTGCTGCGTGGTCGCAACATTGTCGGTATCGGTTCGCCGCGTGCCAGCCTCGAAAGCAACTACGCGTTGCGTGAGCTGGTGGGCGCCGAGCACTTCTACTCCGGTATCGAAGCCTCCGAACTGGAACGCATCCGTCTGGTCCTGCAAGTGCTGAAAGACAGCCCGCTGCCAGTGCCGAACATGCGCGACATCGAAGACCACGACGCCGTGTTCGTCCTCGGTGAAGACCTGACCCAGACCGCCGCCCGTATGGCCCTGGCCCTGCGTCAGTCGGTAAAAGGCAAGGCCGAAGACATGGCCGAAGCCATGCGCGTCCAACCTTGGCTCGACGCCGCCGTGAAGAACATCGGTCAGCACGAGCTGAACCCGCTGTTCATCGCCAGCCTGGCTGAAACCAAGCTCGACGACATCGCCGAAGAGTGTGTACACGCCGCTCCGGACGATCTGGCCCGCATCGGTTTCGCCGTGGCTCACGCCCTGGACGCCAGCGCACCTGCCGTCGAAGGTCTGGACGCCGAAGCCCTGGAACTGGCCAAACGCATCGCCGACGCCCTGATCAAAGCCAAGCGTCCGCTGATCATCGCCGGTACTTCGCTGGGCTCCAAAGCCTTGATCGAAGCTGCTGCGAACATCGCCAAGGCCCTGAAGCTGCGCGAGAAGAACGGTTCGATCAGCCTGATCGTGCCGGAAGCCAACAGCATCGGTCTGGCCATGCTCGGTGGCGAATCGGTTGATGCTGCGCTGCAAGCGGTCATCGACGGCAAGGCCGACGCCATCGTCGTGCTGGAAAACGATCTGTACACCCGCACCGCCAAAGCCAAGGTCGATGCTGCACTGAACGCTGCGAAAGTAGTGATCGTTGCAGACCATCAGAAGACGGCCACCAGCGACCGCGCGCACCTGGTTCTGCCAGCCGCCAGCTTCGCTGAAGGCGACGGTACTTTGGTCAGCCAGGAAGGCCGCGCTCAGCGCTTCTTCCAGGTTTTCGACCCGCAATACATGGACTCGAGCATTCTGGTCCACGAAGGCTGGCGCTGGCTGCACGCCCTGCGCGCCACCCTGCTGAACCAGCCGATCGACTGGACGCAACTCGACCACGTGACCGCTGCCGTTGCTTCGAGCACCACGCAACTGGCGCGTATCGTCGACGCTGCACCGTCCGCCTCGTTCCGCATCAAGGGTCTGAAACTGGCGCGTGAGCCGCTGCGTTATTCCGGTCGCACCGCGATGCGCGCCGACATCAGCGTTCACGAACCACGCACCCCGCAAGACAAGGACACCGCGTTCGCCTTCTCGATGGAAGGTTACTCGGGCTCCGTCGAACCGCGTCAGCAGGTTCCTTTCGCCTGGTCGCCGGGCTGGAACTCGCCGCAAGCCTGGAACAAGTTCCAGGACGAAGTCGGTGGTCACCTGCGCGCTGGCGATCCGGGCACCCGCCTGATCGAAAGCACCGGTGATTCGCTGAACTGGTTCGCCAGTGTTCCGCGCGCGTTCAACCCGGCCCAGGGCACCTGGCAAGCCGTGCCGTTCTACCACCTGTTCGGCAGCGACGAGAACTCGTCGAAAGCCGCCCCGGTCCAGGAACGTATCCCGGCCGCCTACGTTGGCCTGGCCAAATCCGAAGCGGATCGCCTGGGCGTCAACGACGGTGCACTGCTGAGCCTCAATGTTGCCGGCCAGACCCTGCGTCTGCCGCTGCGCATCAATGAAGAGCTGGGCGCCGGCCTGGTTGCACTGCCGGCCGGTCTGGCAGGCATTCCGCCGGCGATTTTCGGCCAAACCGTTGATGGTCTGCAGGAGGCAGCGCAATGACCTGGTTCACCCCTGAAGTGATCGATGTGATCCTGACGGTCATCAAAGCCATCGTCATCCTGCTGGCCGTGGTGGTCGCGGGTGCGTTGCTCAGCTTTGTCGAACGTCGCCTGCTGGGCTGGTGGCAGGACCGTTACGGTCCGAACCGCGTTGGCCCGTTCGGCATGTTCCAGATCGCTGCCGACATGCTGAAGATGTTCTTCAAGGAAGACTGGACCCCGCCGTTTGCCGACAAGGTGATCTTCACCCTGGCACCGGTCGTGGCCATGTCCGCCCTGTTGATCGCTTTCGCGATCATCCCGATCACCCCGACCTGGGGCGTGGCGGATCTGAACATCGGCCTGCTGTTCTTCTTCGCCATGGCCGGTCTGTCGGTCTACGCGGTGCTGTTCGCCGGCTGGTCGAGTAACAACAAGTTCGCCCTGCTGGGCAGCTTGCGTGCCTCGGCGCAGACCGTGTCCTACGAAGTGTTCATGGGCCTGGCCCTGATGGGCATCGTGGTGCAGGTCGGCTCGTTCAACATGCGCGACATCGTCGAGTACCAGGCGCAGAACCTGTGGTTCATCATTCCGCAGTTCTTCGGCTTCTGTACCTTCTTCATCGCTGGCGTGGCCGTGACTCACCGTCACCCGTTCGACCAGCCGGAAGCGGAACAGGAACTGGCCGACGGTTACCACATTGAATACGCCGGTATGAAATGGGGCATGTTCTTCGTCGGTGAATACATCGGCATCATCCTGATCTCGGCGCTGTTGGTCACCCTGTTCTTCGGTGGCTGGCACGGTCCGTTCGGCATCCTGCCGCAACTGTCCTTCGTCTGGTTCGCACTGAAGACCGCGTTCTTCATCATGCTGTTCATCCTGCTGCGCGCTTCGATCCCGCGTCCGCGTTATGACCAGGTGATGGACTTCAGCTGGAAATTCTGCCTGCCACTGACCCTGATCAATTTGCTGGTGACCGCTGCAATCGTGTTGTGGAACACGCCTGCAGTTGCGGTTCAGTGAGGATTTGACCCATGTTCAAATATATTGGCGACATCATTAAGGGTACCGGTACCCAGTTGCGCAGCCTGGTCATGATCTTCGGTCATGGCTTTCGCAAGCGCGACACCCTGCAATACCCGGAAGAGCCGGTCTACCTGCCGCCACGCTACCGTGGCCGTATCGTCCTGACCCGCGACCCCGATGGCGAAGAACGCTGCGTAGCCTGCAACCTGTGCGCCGTGGCTTGCCCGGTGGGTTGCATCTCGCTGCAGAAAGCTGAAACCGAAGACGGTCGCTGGTACCCGGACTTCTTCCGTATCAACTTCTCGCGCTGCATTTTCTGCGGTCTCTGCGAGGAAGCCTGCCCGACCACCGCGATCCAGCTGACCCCGGATTTCGAGATGGCCGAGTTCAAACGTCAGGACCTGGTGTACGAGAAAGAAGATCTTCTGATCTCCGGCCCCGGCAAAAACCCTGATTACAACTTCTATCGTGTTGCAGGTATGGCCGTTGCCGGTAAGCCGAAAGGCGCCGCACAAAACGAAGCCGAGCCGATCAACGTGAAGAGCTTGCTGCCTTAAGGAAGAACGATGGAATTCGCTTTCTATTTCGCATCGGGTATCGCTGTTGTGTCCACACTGCGTGTGGTCACCAACACCAATCCTGTGCACGCCCTGCTCTACCTGATCATTTCGCTGATCGCCGTGGCCATGACCTTCTTCGCACTCGGCGCCCCGTTCGCCGGCGTGCTGGAAGTGATCGCCTACGCTGGCGCCATCATGGTGCTGTTCGTGTTCGTGGTGATGATGCTGAACCTGGGCCCCGCCTCGGTTCAGCAGGAACGCACCTGGCTCAAGCCCGGTATCTGGGCAGGGCCGGTGATTCTCGGCGCCCTGCTGCTGGCCGAACTGCTGTATGTGCTGTTCGCTCACCAGAGCGGTCAGGCCATCGGCCACACCACCGTGGACGCAAAAGCCGTGGGCATCAGCCTGTTCGGTCCGTACCTGCTGGTGGTCGAACTCGCCTCGATGCTGCTGCTCGCTGCAGCCGTCACGGCGTTCCATTTGGGCCGTAACGAGGCGAAGGAGTAAGACATGCCTGCTATCCCTCTCGAACATGGATTGGCCGTTGCCGGCATCCTGTTCTGCCTTGGTCTGGTCGGCCTGATGGTCCGCCGCAACATTTTGTTCGTGTTGATGAGTCTGGAAGTGATGATGAACGCCTCTGCACTGGCCTTCATCGTTGCGGGCGCCCGCTGGGCGCAACCGGATGGACAGATCATGTTCATCCTGGTGATCAGCCTTGCAGCCGCCGAAGCCAGTATTGGCCTGGCGATCCTGCTGCAACTGTATCGCCGCTTCCACACGCTCGATATCGACGCTGCCAGTGAGATGCGCGGATGAACCTACTCTTTCTGACTTTCGTTTTCCCTCTGATCGGGTTCCTGTTGCTGTCGTTTTCCCGCGGCCGCCTCTCGGAAAACCTGTCGGCGCTGATCGGTGTCGGCTCCATCGGCCTGTCTGCCATCGTCGCGGCCTACGTGATCTGGCAATTCAACGTCGCTCCACCGGAAGGTGGCGTGTACGTTCATGTGCTGTGGAAGTGGATGTCCGTCGAGGGCTTCCAGCCTAACTTCGCCCTGTACCTGGATGGTCTGTCCGTGACCATGCTCGGTGTGGTAGTCGGTGTGGGCTTCCTGATCCACCTGTTCGCCTCCTGGTACATGCGCGGTGAAGCCGGTTACTCGCGTTTCTTCGCCTACACCAACCTGTTTATCGCCAGCATGCTGTTCCTGGTCCTGGGCGATAACCTGCTGTTCATCTACTTCGGTTGGGAAGGCGTGGGCCTGTGCTCGTACCTGTTGATCGGTTTCTACTACAGCAACCGCAACAACGGTAACGCTGCACTGAAAGCCTTCATCGTCACCCGTATCGGCGACGTGTTCATGGCGATCGGCCTGTTCATCCTGTTCCAGCAACTGGGCACGCTGAACGTCCAGGAGCTGCTGGTGAAGGCGCCTGAGCACTTCAAGGTCGGCGATTTCTGGATCGTGCTGGCGACCCTGATGCTGCTGGGTGGTGCGGTCGGTAAATCGGCTCAGCTGCCACTGCAGACCTGGCTTGCAGACGCGATGGCCGGCCCTACCCCGGTTTCGGCACTGATCCATGCCGCAACCATGGTTACTGCTGGTGTCTACCTAATCGCCCGTACCCACGGTCTGTTCGCCCTGGCGCCGGACATCCTGCATCTCGTGGGAATCGTCGGTGGTGTGACCCTGGTGCTGGCCGGTTTCGCAGCACTGGTGCAAACCGACATCAAACGTATCCTCGCCTACTCGACCATGAGCCAGATCGGCTACATGTTCCTGGCGCTGGGCGTTGGCGCCTGGGAAGGCGCGATCTTCCACCTGATGACCCACGCCTTCTTCAAGGCCCTGCTGTTCCTTGCTTCCGGTGCGGTGATCGTTGCCTGCCACCACGAGCAGAACATCTTCAAGATGGGCGGCCTGTGGAAGAAACTGCCGCTGGCCTACGCCAGCTTCATCGTCGGTGGTGCCGCTCTGGCCGCCCTGCCGCTGGTGACCGCAGGTTTCTACTCCAAGGACGAAATCCTCTGGGAAGCGTTCGCCAGCGGCAACCACGGTCTGCTGTACGCAGGTCTGGTCGGCGCGTTCATGACTTCGCTGTACACCTTCCGCCTGATCTTCATCGCGTTCCACGGTGAAGCCAAGACCGAAGCTCACGCCGGTCACGGCATCGCTCACTGGCTGCCACTGTCGGTGCTGATCGTGCTGTCGACCTTCGTCGGCGCCATGATCGTTCCACCGCTGCACGGCGTACTGCCTGAGAGCGTTGGCCATGCCGGTGGCGAAGCCAAGCACAGTCTGGAAATCGCGTCGGGCGCCATCGCTCTGGCCGGTATCCTGCTGGCGGCCCTGCTGTTCCTCGGCAAGCGTCGCTTCGTGACTGCGATCGCCAACAGCGGCATCGGCCGTTTCCTTTCGGCCTGGTGGTTCGCTGCCTGGGGCTTCGACTGGATCTACGACAAACTGTTCGTGAAGCCGTACCTTGCGATCAGCCACATGCTGCGCAAAGACCCGCTCGACCAGACCATCGGTCTGATCCCGCGCATGGCCAAGGGTGGTCACACTGCCCTGAGCCGTACCGAAACCGGTCAACTGCGTTGGTACGCTGCTTCGATGGCTGCTGGTGCCGTGTTGGTAATCGGCGCTGTCGTGCTGGTAGCGGTCTGATATGAACCTTGCGAATTTGCGAAAGGAAACGAGCCCGTCATGATTCTGCCTTGGCTAATCCTGATCCCCTTCATCGGCGGCCTGCTGTGCTGGATGGGTGAGCGCTTCGGCGCTACCCTCCCCCGCTGGATTGCGCTGTTGACCATGACCCTGGAACTCGCCCTCGGCCTCTGGCTGTGGGCCCACGGTGACTATTCATTTGCTCCGGCGCCTGGCGCCGATCCGACCTGGGCGCTTGAGTTCAAGCACGTCTGGATCCAGCGCTTCGGCATCAACGTGCACCTGGCCCTCGACGGCCTGTCGCTGCTGATGATCCTGCTGACCGGTCTGCTGGGTATCCTGTCGGTACTCTGCTCGTGGAAAGAGATCCAGCGTCACGTTGGCTTCTTCCACCTGAACCTGATGTGGATCCTGGGCGGCGTTGTCGGCGTGTTCCTCGCCCTCGACCTGTTCATGTTCTTCTTCTTCTGGGAAATGATGCTGGTGCCGATGTACTTCCTCATCGCGCTCTGGGGTCACAGTTCTTCGGACGGCAAGAAAACCCGGATCTACGCCGCGACCAAGTTCTTCATCTTCACTCAGGCTTCCGGCCTGATCATGCTGGTGGCGATCCTGGGTCTGGTACTGGTCAACTACAACAGCACCGGCGTGATCACCTTCAACTACGCCGATCTGTTGAAGACCAAGATGTCGATGACCACCGAGTACATCCTGATGCTCGGCTTCTTCATCGCCTTCGCGGTCAAACTGCCAGTGGTTCCGTTCCACTCCTGGCTGCCTGACGCTCACGCCCAGGCACCGACCGCCGGTTCCGTCGACCTCGCTGGTATCTTGCTGAAAACCGCGGCCTACGGTCTGCTGCGTTTCGCCCTGCCGCTGTTCCCGAACGCGTCGGCCGAGTTCGCACCGTTCGCCATGGCCCTGGGCCTGGTCGGGATCTTCTACGGTGCGTTCCTGGCGTTCGCCCAAACCGATATCAAGCGTCTGATCGCCTTCTCGTCCGTTTCCCACATGGGCTTCGTACTGATCGGCATCTACTCCGGCAGCCAACTGGCGCTGCAAGGCGCCGTGATCCAGATGCTGGCGCACGGTCTGTCGGCCGCGGCACTGTTTATCCTCAGCGGTCAGCTGTACGAGCGTCTGCACACTCGTGACATGCGTGAGATGGGCGGTCTGTGGTCGCGTATCGCTTACCTGCCGGCGATCAGCCTGTTCTTCGCAGCCGCCTCCCTGGGTCTGCCGGGCACCGGTAACTTCGTCGGCGAGTTCCTGATCCTGATCGGTACCTTCGCCAGTGCTCCATGGATCACCGCGATTGCCACGTCCGGTCTGGTGTTCGGTTCGGTCTACTCGCTGATCATGATCCACCGTGCCTACTTCGGTCCGTCGAAATCGGATTCGATCCTGCACGGCATGGACGGTCGCGAACTGATCATGGTGCTGGGCCTTGCGGCACTGCTGATTTACCTCGGCGTCTACCCGCAACCGTTCCTCGACACCTCTGCCGCCACGATGCATGGCGTGCAGCAGTGGCTCGGCACCGCCTTCACTCAACTCGCTTCGGCCCGGTAAGAGCGCTATGGAATTCACGATTCAACACTTTATTGCGCTTGCGCCACTGTTGATCACCAGCCTCACCATTATCGTGGTGATGCTGGCAATCGCCTGGCGCCGCAACCACTCGCAGACCTTCCTGATTTCGGTGGCAGGTCTGAACCTGGCCTTGCTGTCGATCCTGCCGGCACTGAAAGTCGCGCCTCTGGCCGTGACCCCATTGCTGCAGATCGACACCTTTGCCTGCCTGTACATGGCGCTGATCCTGGTCGCCACCCTCGCCTGCGTAACTCTCGCCCACGCCTACCTCGGCGACGGCGGTTCGGGTTACCCGGGCAACCGTGAAGAACTGTACCTGCTGATCCTGATGGCTGCCGCCGGTGGCCTGGTTCTGGTCAGCGCGCAGCACCTGGCCGGGTTGTTCATCGGTCTGGAACTGCTGTCGGTGCCGGTCTACGGTCTGGTGGCCTACGCCTTCTTCAACAAGCGTTCGCTGGAAGCCGGTATCAAGTACATGGTGCTGTCGGCCGCCGGTTCCGCGTTCCTGCTGTTCGGTATGGCGCTGCTGTACGCAGACTCGGGTTCCCTGAGCTTCGTGGGTATCGGTCAGGCACTGGCCACCACCAACCTGCCGAGCTCGCTGGCGCAATTGGGCCTGGGCATGATGCTGATCGGCCTGGCGTTCAAACTGTCGCTGGTACCGTTCCACCTGTGGACGCCGGACGTGTACGAAGGTGCTCCGGCACCGGTGGCCGCGTTCCTCGCCACCGCTTCGAAAGTGGCTGTGTTCGCGGTCATGGTTCGTCTGTTCCAGATCTCCCCTGCCGCAAGCAGTGGTGTTCTGAGCAACGTGCTGACCATCATCGCCATCGCCTCGATCCTGTTCGGTAACCTGCTGGCCCTGACCCAGAGCAACCTCAAGCGTCTGCTCGGTTATTCGTCCATCGCGCACTTCGGCTACCTGCTGATCGCGCTGGTGGCGAGCAAGGGTCTGGCAGTGGAAGCCATCGGCGTGTACCTAGTCACCTACGTGATCACCAGCCTCGGCGCGTTCGGCGTGATCACCCTGATGTCCTCGCCGTACAACGGCCGTGACGCAGACGCGCTGTACGAGTACCGCGGCCTGTTCTGGCGCCGTCCGTACCTGACCGCCGTACTGACCGTGATGATGCTGTCCCTGGCCGGTATCCCGCTGACCGCAGGCTTCATCGGCAAGTTCTACATCATCGCTACCGGTGTCGAGTCGCACCAATGGTGGCTGGTCGGTTCGCTGGTTCTGGGCAGCGCCATCGGCGTGTTCTACTACCTGCGCGTGATGGTCACCCTGTACCTGATCGAACCGAACCTGCGCCGCCACGACGCCCAACTGCACTGGGAACAGAAAGCCGGCGGCGTGATGCTGCTGGCAATCGCCCTGGTTGCGTTCTTCCTCGGCGTCTACCCACAACCGTTGCTGACCCTGGTTCAGCAGGCGGGTCTGGCGGGCTGATTGCTCTGCTGGAATGGGCTACAAACAGAAACGGCACCTTCGGGTGCCGTTTTTGCGTTAATGCCATCACAGTTTTTTCAGCATCGGCACGCAGGCCAGTTGAAGACCTGAAGGCGATTGATAAACCGCACTCCCCTCCCCGACGTAACCGCAGCGCCGATAGAAATCGACGGCATTCAAAGTCGCATCCAGACAAACCTCTGCCAGTCCCAGACTCCGTGCCAGCGCTTCCAGAAAGTACAGTACTCGCTTGCCCAGCCCGCGCTGCATGAAATCCGGATGGATGAAAATCGCGCCGATTTCGCGGTGCTCCAGATCGAGCATACCGCTTGCCACAGGCTCACCCTCAACGTAACCCAGATAGAAATGCTTTTGCATGAGCGTGTCGTAACCGTCTTGCGCCGTGCCTTTTGTCCAGTCGAGCATCTGCTGCTCGCTGTAGGCACCGATGCATTGATGCCGGATCGCCAGTCGCCGAATCTCGAACGCTATCCCGGCATCGTCCGGGGTGGCTCTTTTCATTTCGAACATTTCTCTCTCCTTGAGCCATGTGCGGACGGGCAATTAAAAAGCCCCGTCCATTTCTGGCGGGGCTTTGGGTAACACGTCATTGACCAGACATGCATGACCTTATGGCCCGCCGGAAGCGGTCACAGAGGAGCACATCATGGTCATTCGATGTTGGGCATTCATGGCTGGATAGTGCTGCGGATTGTTCAGTCACGTCAATTGCAAGGTTCCTCCCTATTCAGTCGAATGCTCCCACCACACTGGTCGATTCGTCCTACAGGCGTTTTTACGATCGGTGACTACCGTTGAAAAGGGGGCGAAAAGGATGGCCTGGAGGCCTTGACCAATTCGATCATCGGGACAAAACTATACGCAGGTAACGTACAGAACATGGATGCTCTTTTTATCGAATTACCCGCGTTCCAGAAGCACCGGGACGATTACCTGGATGATGATTTGTTCCGCAGCTTTCAATTGGAGCTGCTGAAAAATCCCGAAGCGGGCGATCTCATCGAAGGAACGGGTGGGCTGCGTAAAATTCGCTTCTGCGACCAACGACGCGGTAAAGGCAAGCGCAGCGGATTACGAGTGATTTATTACTGGTGGTCTGGTTTCGACCAATTCTGGCTGTTCACCGTGTACAGCAAAAACGAGCAAGACGATCTGTTGCCTTCCCAGAAAAGAGTCTTCAAACAGGCTCTGGATACAGAAATCAACACGAGAACCCAAATATGAAACGTGACATTTTTTCCGAACTGATGGAGGGCCTTGAGGCTTTGGCCGACGAGCGCCAGGGCAAGGTCACCCTTCGCACCCACAAAGTCCAGTTACCAAAACTATTGCCGATCACTGCCGAGGAAGTTGTTGCGATCCGCCAGCAACTCAACCTCTCCCGGTCAGTTTTCGCCATGTACCTGCGAACCAACACTCGAACCCTCGAAAACTGGGAACAAGGTCGAGCAACGCCAAATGCCCAAGCGACGACACTCATTCGACTGGTCGAGCGTTTTCCACAAACGATCGACCACCTTGCGGCTCTGACCTGACTTCCGGGATCTAACGAAATTGTAATCCCCCAATCACCTCCGCGTTATCCGCAGCCTGCAACGATGTCACCCGGCGACTCTCCCGACGGGCCTTGCCCGTCGAACAATAAAACTCACGCCGACGCACGTTCCCGTTCTGCCGAACCCAAGGAGTGATTGATGGTTAACAACAAAAAAATGTCGATGGCCGCTTTAGCAGTGGTTGTCGGCTCCGGGCCGTCCATGGTGTTTGCAGAAGAAAAACCCGAAGGGTTTATCGAAGGCAGCAGCCTGACGGTGCTCAACCGC
This sequence comes from Pseudomonas sp. GW821-FHT11G12, assembly GCF_058808055.1. NCBI lineage: Bacteria > Pseudomonadati > Pseudomonadota > Gammaproteobacteria > Pseudomonadales > Pseudomonadaceae > Pseudomonas > Pseudomonas sp. GW821-FHT11G12. The sequence goes on along the minus strand of NZ_JBXARH010000001.1, from coordinate 379,397 downwards.
AACTTCTATTTCAATCGTGACCACCGCAACGGCCAGTCCAGCCCTACCGGCAATGGTTATTCCGAAGCCTGGGCCCATGCGGTCATCAGCAAGTTCGAATCCGGCTTCACCCAAGGCACCGTTGGGGTCGGTGTCGATGCGTTTGCCATGATCGGTCTGAAACTCGACACCGGTGATGGTCGCAACGGTGGCCGCAGTTCGTTCGATGTGTTGCCGGTCGACAGCGAAGGCAAAGCACGGGACGAATACACCAAGGTCGGGGGCGCCGCCAAAGTACGGGCCTTCGATACGGTGGTGAAAATCGGCGATGTGTTCCCGGCCAACCCAGTGGTTGCAGCAGGTGATTCGCGACTGCTGCCGGAAAGCTTTCGCGGCGTGACGGCGACCAACACCAGCATCGAAGGCCTGTCGATCCAGGGCGGCCGGCTGCATGCGATGAGCCAACCGGTGTCCAGCGACATGCGCGAAAACTTCGCAACCTTCTATGCCGGACCGGTCAACTCGCCCTGGATCGCTTACGGCGGCGGTGATTATGCGCTGAACAAAAACCTCAGTTTCAGCCTGTACTCCAGCCGCCTGAAAGATGCCTGGAACCAGTACTACGCTGGCACCGCCTGGACGTATCCGCTGTCGGATGACCTGTCGCTGTTCGGCGGTCTGAACTATTACAAGGCAGTCGACGAAGGCAAACAATTGCTCGGCAAGTTCGACAACAACATCTGGAGCGGCCGTGTCGGTGTGAAGCTTGGCGCCCACTCTGTCGCCCTCTCCCACCAGCGCAACAACGGCAACGACGACTTCGATTACCTGCGTCAGTCCGACTCGATCTTCCTCGACAACTCCATCCAGTACAGCGACTTCAACTCGCCGAAAGAGCGTTCGTGGATGGTGCGCTACGACCTCGACATGACCACTTACGGCTTGCCGGGCCTGTCGTTCATGACCCGTTATGCCCGCGGCACCGACGCCGACTACTCCAACGCCAACGCCGTGTACATGCGCCGCGATGCCGACGGCAATCCGCTGACCGACCAGAAGCGCTGGGAGCGTGACATCGAAGTCAAATACGTGGTGCAGAGCGGTTCGATGAAAGACCTGTCGCTGCGTTTGCGCCAGGCCACCACCCGTGCCACGGCATTCGAGTCCGATCTGGATGAAGTACGCGTGATTGTCGAATACCCGCTGGCGATTCTCTGAGTTTTCACGAGCAATACACATTCACCTTTAGAAGCTCCTTGCTCCTTTGGTAAGAGGTGAATCCTTTGGCGTCCTTCGGGGCGCCTTTTTTATGCCTGAAAAAAAGCCCGACTCACTGAACATGAACCGGGCGTTTGAGCCGCTATCGGCGCTATCCACCCTGCTGACGGCAGGTGCCCATCACGCTATAGGTGAGCGTATTGAGTTGCCCTTTGGAGTCCTCATAAGTCATCGCTGCCGGCACAACCGCGCATTCATTCTTCGGCCGGACAACGCTGACCACTTTCTTCACATCCAGCTTCATACCGTACTCGTATTCCTTGACCACCGGCGCCGCTTTGCCCTGGGCGGCCGCGTACTGCTCCATGGCTTGGGCATTGGCGCTGAGCGCCCGGTCAAACGTCCGGTCTCCGCCCCCTTCGGCCAACGCATTCAAAGACATTGCCATGACACCGGTGAACGCCATCAACTTGAGAAAGTTCATATCCATTTCCTTCAAAAAACGACTCATAAAAAAGCCCACCATCGATGCGCGATGACGGGCTCATTCATTGGTGACACGCTTACAGGTCTTGGGTCTTTTCGTCCTTTTTATCATTCACGACGACAGGATCACGAGCCTTCTCCTTGGCCACAAACAGCTCCACGGAGCGGTCGTTGGCAGTCATCATTCGGTCGAAGGTGCGGTCACCGCCACCTTCGGCCATGGCCAGGGAAGACATCACCAACGCCACCAAAAAAGCACCGATCTGTACAGATTTCATGTTTGATTCCTCGTTTAAGTAACTGACGGGATCAAGGTAACAATCCGAACCTTTCGTGACGGTGGCGCCGAAATTACATATCCGTTATGTAGAAAGGCCCGCAATCGCGGGCCTGTTTTGAACCATGAAGCGACTAAGCAGCAGCCGGTGATTCCTCGTCCCGACGATGGGCAATTTGATACAGCGCCGGCAAGATCAACAACGTGAGGATGGTCGAGGACAGGATCCCGCCAATCACCACCGTCGCCAGCGGTCGCTGAACCTCGGCCCCGGTGCCGGTCGCAAGCGCCATCGGAATGAAGCCCAGGGACGCGACCAACGCCGTCATCAACACCGGGCGCAATCGCGTTAGCGCACCTTCATGAATCGCCTCGGCAAGCGAGCGCCCCTCCTCCCGCAAATTACGTATGAACGCGATCATCACCAACCCGTTGAGCACCGCCACACCGGACAGCGCGATAAAACCGACACCCGCCGAGATCGACAACGGGATGTCCCGCAGCCACAACGCCATGACCCCGCCAGTCAGCGCAAACGGAATCCCGGTGAACACCAGCAAGCCGTCCTTGAGGTTGTTGAACATCATGAACAGCAACCCGAACACCAGCAGCAACGCCACCGGCACCACGATCTGCAAACGCTTGGCCGCCGATTGCAGTTGCTCGAACTGACCGCCCCAGGTGGTCCAGTAACCCGCCGGCACCTGCACATCGCGCTCGATCGCTTCGCCCGCCTCGGCGACGAAAGAGCCGATGTCACGACCACGCACGTTGGCGCTGACGATCACCAGGCGCTTGCCGTTCTCGCGGCTGACCTGATTCGGCCCCAGCACCAGATCGAGACTGGCAACATCTTTCAGCGCAATGAAGCCGATCTGACTGGCCGCCTCACCGCCAGCCGCCGGCACCGGAATCAGCAGCGCCGACAACCCGTCGACGTCCTTGCGCATGGCATCGGACAAGCGCACCACCATGTCGAATCGGCGGTCACCTTCATACATCGTCCCGGCCTTCTGCCCGCCGACGGCCACCGCAATGGTGTCCTGCACATCGCCGACGTTGAGCCCGTAACGCGCAGCCTTGTCGCGATCGATGTTGATGGTCAGCACCGGCAGGCCAGTGGTTTGCTCGACCTTGACCTCGGACGCGCCATTGACCTTCTGCATCGCGGCGGCAATCTTCGCCGCCGTGGCATTGAGCACGTCCATGTCATCGCCGAACACCTTGACCGCCACGTCGCTGCGCACGCCGGAGATCAGTTCGTTGAAACGCAACTGGATCGGCTGCGACAGTTCATAGTTGCTGCCCGGCAGCGTCGCGGCGGCCTGTTGCAGTTCGGCCATCAGGGTTTCGCGGGACTTGCCTGGGTCCGGCCATTGGTCTTTCGGTTTGAGCATCACGTAGCTGTCGGAAATGTTCGGCGGCATCGGATCGGAGGCGATTTCCGCGGTGCCGGTACGGGCGAACACGCGCTCGACTTCCGGCACTTTATCGAGGATCAACGTTTCCAATCGCTGCTGCATATCCACCGATTGCGTCAGGCTGGTGCCCGGCACGCGCAACGCCTGCAAGGCAAAATCGCCTTCGCTGAGACTCGGCACAAACTCGCTGCCCATGCGGCTGGTGACCACGCCACTGAGCACGATCACACCCAACGCCGCACCGACCGCCATCGCCCGATGGGACATGACCCAGGCCAGCGCCGGTGCATAGACGCGACGTGCACCGCGCATCACCACACCCTCTTCTTCCTTGACCTTGCCGGTCACGAACAGCGCAATCGCCGCCGGCACAAAGGTCACGGACAAGAGCATCGCACCGAGCAACGCGATGACCACAGTAAACGCCATCGGGTGGAACATTTTCCCCTCGACGCCGCTCAGGGCGAAGATCGGCAGGTACACGACCATGATGATCAATTGGCCGAAAATCAGCGGTCGCCGCGCCTCTTTCGCTGCCGCAAACACTTCATGGAAACGCTCGGATCGTGTCAGCAGACGCCCGTGATGCTGCTGCGCATGGGCCAGTCGTCGCAGCGTATTTTCGACGATCACCACCGCGCCATCGACGATGATGCCGAAGTCGAGCGCGCCGAGACTCATCAGGTTGGCGCTGACCTTGTTGCTGAACATGCCGGTGAAGGTGAACAGCATCGACAGCGGAATCACCATTGCCGTGATCAGCGCAGCGCGGATGTTGCCGAGGAACAGAAACAGAATCGCGATCACCAGAATCGCGCCTTCGACGAGGTTTTTCTTCACCGTCGCGATGGCTTTGTCGACCAGATGCGTGCGGTCGTACACCGGCACCGCAATCACGCCGTCGGGCAAGGATTTGTTGATCTGTTCGAGCTTGGCGGCAACTGCCTGGGAGACCGTGCGACTGTTTTCGCCGATCAGCATGAACACCGTACCCAGCACCACTTCACGGCCATTTTCCGTGGCGGCGCCGCTACGCAGTTCGCGACCGATATCCACGGTGGCGACGTTCTTGATGCGGATCGGCGTGCCGTCGACATTGGCCATGACGATGTTGGCGATGTCCTCGGTGCTCGCCACCTGACCCGGTGCGCGAATCAGCAATTGCTCGCCGCTGCGCTCGATGTACCCGGCGCCGACGTTGGCGTTGTTGCGCTCCAGCGCCGTGACCAGATCGGTGAGGGTCAGTTTGTAGGCCGCGAGTTTTTTCGGATCGGGGGCAATCTGGTACTCCTTGGCAAAGCCGCCGATGGTGTTGATCTCGGCCACGCCGGGGACGTTGCGCAATTGCGGCTTGATGATCCAGTCCTGAATCACCCGCAGATCGGTCGGCGTGTAGGACGTACCGTCGTCCTTCAGCGCGCCTTCCTTCGTCTCGACCGTCCACAGAAATATCTCGCCAAGCCCGGTGGAGATCGGCCCCATCACCGCCTCCACGCCCTCGGGCAATTGCTCCTTGGCGGACTGCAACCGCTCGTTGACCAACTGCCGGGCAAAGAACAGATCCGTGCCGTCCTTGAAGATCACCGTGACCTGGGACAACCCCGAACGCGACAGCGAACGGGTCTGTTCCAGCGCCGGCAGGCCGGCCATCGCGGTTTCAATCGGGAACGTAATGCGCTGTTCGGTTTCCAGCGGCGAGAACCCGGCCGCGCCGGTGTTGATCTGCACCTGGACGTTGGTGATATCGGGCACGGCGTCGATCGGCAGTTTCTGGTAACTGGCGATGCCGAGGCCGGCCATGAGCAAAACGGCGAGCAGCACGATGATGCGCTGCTCGATGGCAAACTGGATCAGGCGTTCGAACATGGGAGTCTTCCGCGATTAATGACTGTGCTCGGCCGAGGCTTTGCCCAGCTCCGATTTGAGGACGAAGCTGCCGGCGCTGGCGACTTGCACACCCGGTTCCAACCCGGCGGTGACTTCCACCTGACCCGCCGCGCGACTGCCCAGCTCCACCGCTTGCGCCTTGAAGCCGTCGTCGGTGCGGATGAACACCGTGGGTTTGTCCTCGACGGTCTGGATCGCAGTTTCCGGTACAGCGACTTTGGCCTGGCGGCTGTCGGTGGCGACCAGCGCGGTGACAAACAGGCCCGGGCGCCATGAGCCTTGCGGGTTTTCCAACGTCACGCGAACCGTCGCGGTACGGGTCTGTTCGCCGAGCAGGCTGCCGACGTAGGCCACGGTGCCGGTCACTTCAGCATTCAATTCCGCCGCGCTGACCGTGACGGGTTTGCCCACTTGCACCTTGTTCAAGTCCTTCGGTGACACGCCGAAGGTGACCCACACCCGCGACAAATCCGAGAGCGTGAACGCCGCCGTGGTTTCATCGACCACCTCGCCCGGCGTCAGGTGTTTTTCCACCACCACACCGTCGAACGGTGCCCGCAGTTCATAGCGATTACCGCCAGTGGCAACCACACTGCCGCTAAGCACGCTGATCTTTTGCCGGGCGTTGTTCAGGGCGATTTCGGCTTCTTTCAGAGCCTGACGTGCCTGGAGGAAATCCTGCTCGGCGGAGATCTTGTCCTGCCACAGTTTCTTCTCGCGTTCGAAAGTCGTGCGCGCCAAGGCCAAACGGCGTTGCGCGGCCGCCTGCTCGCTGCGCTGATCGGAAATCTGCTGGCTGGCGATCACGGCCAGCAGTTGACCCTTCTTCACTGACTGCCCGAGATTGACCGACACCGACTCGACCACCCCCGGTACGCGTGGCACCACATGGGCGGTGCGGTCCTCGTCGAAGCGCACTTCACCGGGGAACGGCAGGCCGAGACTGATGCGCTGCGCTCGCGCTTCGGCCAGTTGAATCCCCGCCGCCGTGATCTGTTCGGCCGTCAATTCGATGTGCCCTTCTTCGCCATGTTCGCCTTCAGCGGCGGCGCCTTCTTCGGCGTGATCCGCATGCTCGGCGGCCTCATCGGCATGCGCGTCGATGCCTGAGTTGCCCGCCCACATCGAGCCGATACCAATGCCCAACGCCAAGGTCGCCGCAGCGACCACGATCAGTTTTTTATCCATGGAAACTCCTCTGCGCCGTGCCATCGCGCAGTGATCAGAAAATTGAAATTCAAGGGCTGACGCTGAGGTCGCCGAAAATGCGTTCGATGCGGACCCGAGCGTCGGTCGCCTCGCTCACCGCCTGGATGTATTGGGTGCGAGCGCTGATCAGCGTGCGCTGGGCGTCGAGCACGTCGAGGAAGCCGAACTTGCCCATTTCGAAACCGCGAGTGGCGCTGTCCACCGCACTTTGCGCGGCGGGCAGGATGGTCTGGTTGAACGCCTTGATTTCGCCATTGGCGGTCTGCCATTGCGCAAGCGTGGTCTGGATCTCGGTGCGCAAGCGAAGCTCGGTGGCGTTGCGCAGGTCCCGCGCCTGATCGGTACGCCGCGCGGCCGCCAGCACGTTGCCCTGATTGCGGTTGAACAACGGAATCGGCATCGACAGCCCGACCACATTGACCCGCTCGCGCTCGGTTTCACTGTACTGGCTGCCGATGCTGACGGTGAGATCGGGTATCCGCTGGGACTTTTCCAGCCCCAGCGACGCTTCGCGCTGGTCGATCTGCAACCTGGCCAGGCGCAGCTCCGCCGTTTCATTCAGACGCTCAAGCAAACGGGTAGGCGGCGGTACGCTGGGCAGGCTTTGAGTCGCGGTCTGCACCGTGGTCGACGTCGGCAACGGTGCGCCCATGACCTGTGCCAATTGCTGGTACGCATTGGCCTGATCGCGCTCCGCGCGGCTTAGCTCCAGGCGCACTTCCGAGAGCTGCACCTGGGCGCGAGTGCCTTCCACCGGCGACGACTTGCCCGCCTCGATCCTCCCCTGCGCCACACGCAAACCGTGCTCGGCGAGTTGCAGCGACTGCCGGGCCAGTTGCAAACGTTGCTGCGCAGTTTGCGCGCCGTTGAACGCTTGAATGACATCGGCGCGTAACGCGTTGCGCTTGCGCTCCAGCTCGATGCCGGCGGCATCCTGCGCACGATTCGCCACATCAATCCGCGCGCCACGCTTGCCGCCCAGCTCGATCGGCTGGCTGAGCATCACCGTGGTGGTGCGCGACTGGCGCCGGGTGTCTTCGGCCTCCCACGAAACCTCGGGGTTGGGAATCAGCCCGGCCTGCTTGCGGTCACCTTCGGCAATGCCGAGTTCCCACTGTGCAGCGGCCAGATCCGGGTTGCCGGCGAAGGCGGTTTGCAGGGCCTGATCCAGGGTCAGGGTCGAAGCACTGGCAAGGCTTGTACAGGCCAACAACAAGAGGCCGCTGGCGGTTTTTTTCAGGCGTGATCGCGCCGTCAGTTCTATTAAACCGGGCAATGGAAGGCTTCCTTTAATCAAGAATCGTTGATTGCGCCACGGTAGGGTTTTGAACTTATCGACAAGGTGACGTGAACATTACAAATCCGTTATCCACGGTTTATCGAAGTTGTTTTGCTCTAGGATTCGAAGTTCGAATGGCTTTGTTGCAATACATGGAAACAAATGCACGTTAGTTATCCGCCGAACAGCACTTGCCGAAATCGAAGTCATGAGAAATTCGCTTTTCTGCTGCGACAGGCTGTCGCGGATGGCCGACTTAAAGGCCTCAGGCGTTGACTCTGTAGCCACTACAGCCTTTACCGTGCACGCCATTGAGTTATTGAAACCGTCCGGAAGCCCCTACAAGAACAACAACTTTCCCGGCCACCCTAATTAATTATCCATTGAATAAAAGTGGTGATAAATCATGCGAATCCTTGTCGTCGAGGACGAGCTTAAAGCTGCCGAATACTTGCATCAGGGTCTGACCGAAAGTGGCTATATCGTTGACCACGCTGTTAACGGCGCTGATGGTTTGCACCTGGCACAACAACAGGTTTATGACCTGATCATTCTCGATGTGAACCTGCCGGAACTCGACGGCTGGGGCGTGCTGGAACAGTTACGCCGCACCCACTCCACCCGGGTGATGATGCTTACCGCGCGCGGGCGGCTGGCGGACAAGATCCGGGGGCTGGATCTGGGCGCCGACGACTATCTGGTCAAGCCGTTCGAGTTTCCGGAACTGCTGGCCCGGGTGCGTACCCTGATGCGCCGCAGCGAAAACATCCCGGTGCCGCAGGTGCTCAAGGTCGCCGATCTGGAGCTCGATCCGGGCCGTCACCGGGCGTTTCGTGGCCAGCAGCGCATCGACCTGACCACCAAGGAATTTGCCCTGCTGCATCTGCTGATGCGCCAGTCCGGCGAAGTGCTGACCCGCACCCAGATCATCTCGCTGGTGTGGGACATGAATTTTGACTGCGACACCAACGTGGTCGAGGTCTCGATCCGCCGCTTGCGAGCGAAGATCGACGACCCGTTCGACAGCAAACTGATCCACACCCTGCGCGGTGTCGGCTATGTGCTGGAGGCACGGGAATGAAGCCGGCCAGCCTGTCACTGCGACTGGGGCTGACAGTCAGTACTCTCGGTGCGCTGCTGGTGGTGTTCCTGGCGATCCTCGCGTATTTCGCCCTGACCCATGAACTGAATGCGTTGTCTCGGGACAGCCTGGAAAAGAAGATGACGCAAGTGGAACACAGCCTCTCGCTGTACATCGATACCAATGAAGTCAGTGGCAAGCCGCACATTCTGCTCGATCAGGTCATGGGGCATGACAACCTGACGCTGACGATTTATGACCGAGGCAATTTGCGCTCGCCGCTGCTCAAGTCAGGGTCAGGATTGACGGACCCACGGATTGAATTGAAAGCAGTGCGGGCGACGACCAATCAGTTGACCTACACCGACAGCGTCGATGCTGACGGCGCGAAGTTTCTCACCGCCTCGAAGCTGATTCGTCTGAAGGACGGCAGCAATGTGCCGGTGCTGTTGTCGATGGATAATGCCCACGACCAGGCCTTGCTCAGCGCCTACCTGCGCTCGACGCTGATTGCCTTGCCGTTGCTGCTGGTGTTCATCGGCCTGACCGCCTGGGGCGCGGTGCAGCGCGGACTGGCGCCGTTGCGCGAGTTTCGCAAAGTGGCGGCCCGGGTGACCACCCAGGACCTCGACCATCGGCTTTCAGTGGTGAACATGCCTCAGGAGCTCAGCGAACTGGCGCAAGGCATCAACGTGATGCTCGATCGCCTGGACAGCGGCGTGCAGCAGTTGTCGCAGTTCTCCGATGATCTGGCCCACGAACTGCGTACGCCGATCAACAACCTGATGGGCAAGGCTCAGGTCACGCTGTCGCGGGAACGCTCGGTCGAGGAATACACCGACGTCCTGGTGTCCTGCACCGAAGAACTGGAGCGCATCGCACGCATTGTCTCGGACATGTTGTTTCTGGCCCAGGCCAGCCAGCCGATGGCGCACGCGTCGTTCGAGTCGATTGCACTGGAAGACGAGGCGCTCAGGGTGGCCGAGCTGTTTTCCCTGTCGGCGCAGGACAAACAGATCCACCTGAAAGTGGTCGGCAGCGCGCAAGTCTCGGGCGACCGACTGATGATTCAGCGAGCGATATCGAACCTGCTGTCCAATGCCCTGCGCCACTGCCCCGCCGGCAAAACCGTTTCGCTGTTCATCGAGCAGGCGCCGACACAGGTCGCACTGCGTGTGAGCAATCCCGGCGTGGGCATCGAAGCGCAGCACTTGCCGCATCTGTTCGACCGCTTTTACCGGGTCGACAGCAGCCGCACTCGCTCGCAGGGCAGCACCGGTCTGGGGCTGGCTATCGTACGCTCGATCATGAGCCTGCATTCGGGCACCGCGCACGTGCAAAGCCGTCCGGGGGCGATGACGGTTTTCAGTCTGGTGTTCCCAGTGTTCGCAGAAAAGCATTAAGACCCTCAAACAGATTTGTGCGGTGTTTTCTCAATCTCCATCGGAAAAATCACCGCACACATCCGCCATAAGTCTTCGCAAACCTTTCAGTGCGAATTTGCGTCGACCTAGCGATGAAACGTCTGACAAAGGCATGAAACAAAACGTTGTTGAGGGCTAATGCATCGTCGCTTCGCTCGCCTTCAACCACCCCGTCCACCCCATCTAAAACAAGCCTTTACGTCGATCGTGGCGTGTCTACTCACAATTTGTCAGTAGGTACTTCGGCGCTCCCAAAAACCGCGATTGGAAACCTCTGGTCATCTTTGACCTCATCGTCGCTGTGCTTCTAGATTCGGCTCTCGCTTGAAACCGTTCACTCAACAGACAACCAGGAAGCACACACCATGAGCGCCATTGGATGCATGAACACAAACCCGATCCATAAACCCGATATCGCCTGACGGCCAACTCAACATGACCTTTTCCCTGCAAGGCAGAGGCTATTACCCGACCGGTGATGGCCATCAACTCTACTGGGAACGCCATGGCATTGCGGGAGGCGAACCGGTGTTTTTCCTGCATGGCGGCCCCGGTGGGCGCTGCAGTCGTCATCATCTGGACTTCTTCGACCTGCGCCGTTTCGACATCATCCTGTTTGACCAACGCGGTTGCGGGCGCTCGACGCCCTACGGCGAACGGCGCGACAACAACACCGGTCTGTGCGTCGAAGACATCGATGCCCTGCGCCAGCACTTCGGCTTCGAAAAAATCAGTGTGCTGGGCGTTTCGTGGGGCAGCTGGCTGGCGATCCAGTACCAGCAGCGCTATCCGCAGCACCTGCTGAAAACCACGCTGGTGTCGGTGTTCGTCCCATTTGCAGCCAATGTCCGGTCATACGATCAGGCACTCAACGACGGGTTGGCACAATCGCCTCAAGCGACGTCAGGCCATCGCGCCAGGGACATCTACCGGATACTCGGTGAAGGTTGCCCATTGCAACAGCGTGTCGCCGCCATTGAATGGTTGAATGGGGTTTTGCGCCGCACGGGGCAGACGGTTTGCCCCGGCACGCTGGAGCGTTTCGTCGATCAGGAAGCAGTGCTCGCGATCCGTCTGGAGCTGCATTACCACCTGCAAGGCTATTTCTTCCGGCCAAGGGATCAGGACCTGATCCTCGACGACAACACCCTGCTGATCCAGGGCATCCGCGATACCTTCGGCATGGCCAGCGTGCGCTGGCTCAGGCAACGCATGAACATTCACTGTCGTTTGCTGCACGCCGGGCACAACGCCTTTGAAGGCGCCATCCTCAAAGCCGTACGCCGGGCGGTGAAACGTGAAATCGAGGGCTGAAAAAAACGGCACCCGAAGGTGCCGTTCTGTTCCCCCAAAACGCTTACTTGCGTGCTGCCTCCCACGACTTGAGCAGTTCGTTGTAGCTCACGGTTTCGCCTTTCGGTTTCTCGTTGGCCAGTTTTGGTTTAGGTGCGCCAGGCTGATCGAACCAGTATTGCGCGTCGCGCTCGGGGTTCATTTTCGGGGCGCAGGTGGCCTGGGCCTTGGAGCGTTCCAGACGGGTCATGATCGCGTCCTGATCCTTGGCCAGGCCGTCGAGCGCCTGTTGCGGGGTCTTGTCGCCGCTGGCGGCTTCGGCGATGTGGCTCCACCACAGTTGTGCCAGACGTGGGTAGTCCGGCACGTTGGTGCCGGTCGGCGTCCATTGCACGCGGGCCGGGCTGCGGTAGAACTCGACCAGACCACCGAGTTTCGGTGCCAGGTCGGTCATGGCTTGCGAGTTGATGTCCGACTCGCGGATTGGCGTCAGGCCGACGATGGTTTTCTTCAGCGACACGGTTTTCGAGGTCACGAACTGCGCGTACAGCCAGGCCGCGAGTTTCTGCTTCTCAGGCGTGGACTTCATGAAGGTCCAGGAACCCACGTCCTGATAACCCAACTTCATGCCTTCTTCCCAGTACGGTCCGCGCGGCGACGGCGCCATCCGCCATTTCGGTGTGCCGTCGGCGTTGACCACCGGCAGGCCCGGTTTGGTCATGTCGGCAGTGAACGCGGTGTACCAGAAAATCTGCTGGGCGATGTTGCCCTGGGACGGTACGGGGCCGGACTCGGAGAAGGTCATGCCCGCCGCTTCCGGTGGCGCGTAAGCCTTGAGCCAGTCCACATACTTGGTCGTGGCGAACACCGCGGCCGGGCCGTTGGTGTCGCCGCCGCGGGTCACGCTGGAGCCCACCGGGTGGCAATCCTCGACGCGGATGCCCCACTCGTCCACCGGCAAGCCGTTGGGCAGGCCCTTGTCGCCGCCACCGGCCATGGAGAACCAGGCATCGGTGAAACGCCAGCCCAGCGACGGGTCTTTCTTGCCGTAGTCCATGTGCCCGTAGATGCGTTTGCCGTCGATTTCCTTGACGTCTTCGCTGAAGAACTTCGCGATGTCTTCATAGGCGGACCAGTTCACCGGCACGCCCAGCTCATAACCGTACTTTTCCTTGAACTTGGCTTTGAGGTCGGCGCGTTCGAACCAGTCGGCGCGGAACCAGTAGAGGTTGGCAAACTGCTGATCGGGCAATTGATAGATCTTGCCGTCAGGTGCGGTGGTGAAGGAAATGCCGATGAAGTCCTTGATGTCGAGGGTCGGCGAGGTGAAGTTCTTGCCTTCGTTGGCCATCAGGTCGGTGATCGACTCGGTCTTGCCGTAGCGAAAGTGCGTACCGATCAGGTCCGAGTCGTTGACCCAGCCGTCGTAGATGTTCTTGTCCGACTGCATCACGGTCTGCATTTTTTCCACGACGTCGCCTTCTTGCAGCAGGTCGTGAGTCAGCTTGATCCCGGTGATTTCGGTGAAGGCCTTGGCCAGCACCTTCGATTCATATTCGTGGGTGGTCAGGGTTTCGGAAACGACCTTGATTTCCATCCCGCGAAACGGCTCGGCGGCCTTGATGAACCACTTCAGTTCTTCGAGCTGCTGATCGGCCGTCAGGGTCGACGGCTTGAACTCGCTGCCGATCCATTTTTTTGCCGCGTCTTCGTACGCATCGGCCCAGGCGGTTGCGCTCAAACCGCTGAGTGCCAGCATGGCTGCCAATGAAATGCTATGTCGCAGCTTATTGTTTTTGTCGAACATAGAGACCTCCTGTTTAAGTTCTGGAGCACGATTGCCGAGCGATTCGACTAGCCCCAACGCATCACAGCCAACAGCCACACCAGGGACAACGCGGACGCTACCCAGATGCTCCAGTCGGTCACGCCGATTACCAGCAGGTGCAGGTAGGCGCTGCCGAGAAGACCGATGAACAAGCGATCGCCACGGGTGGTGGCAATCGGCAGAAACCCTCGCCGCAGGATGCTCGGCGAGCGCAGTTCCCAGGTGGTCATGCCCACCAGGATCAAGCCAATCACGATGAAAAATGCCGCCGTCGGGACGGTCCAGCTCATCCATTCCATCATCAGCTCCTCAGACCCGGCCCAGGGCAAAGCCCTTGGCCACGTGGTTGCGAACAAACCAGATCACCAGCATGCCCGGCAGGATGGTGAGCACCCCCGCCGCCGCCAGCACGCCCCAGTCGATACCGGACGCCGACACCGTACGCGTCATGACCGCCGCGATCGGCTTGGCGTTCACCGAGGTCAGCGTGCGTGCCAGCAGCAGTTCGACCCAGGAAAACATGAAGCAGAAAAACGCTGTCACACCGATCCCGGAGCCAATCAGCGGGATGAAGATCTTCACGAAGAACTTGGGAAAGCTGTAGCCGTCGATGTAGGCGGTTTCGTCGATTTCCTTGGGCACGCCGGACATGAACCCTTCGAGAATCCACACCGCCAACGGCACGTTGAACAGGCAGTGCGCCAGTGCCACCGCGATGTGGGTGTCGAACAGACCAATCGACGAATACAGCTGGAAGAACGGCAGCAGAAACACCGCCGGCGGCGCCATACGGTTGGTCAGCAGCCAGAAGAACAGGTGCTTGTCGCCGAGAAAGCGATACCGGGAAAACGCATAAGCCGCCGGCAACGCCACGCTCAGGGAAATCACCGTGTTCAGGCTCACGTAGTACAGCGAGTTGAGATAACCGGTGTACCAGCTCGGATCGGTGAAGATCACCTTGTAGTTGTGGAAGGTGAAATCCTGGGGAAACAGCGTCAGGCCGCCGAGGATTTCGGTGTTGCTCTTGAACGACATGTTCAGCAGCCAGTAGATCGGCACCAGCAGGAACAGGATGTAGAGCAGCAACGGGATCACTTTTCTCTTGCTCATGGCCGGGCCTCAGCGGTTGGCGTCGCTATGGGTCATGGCGGTATAGAACAGCCAGGACACCAGCAGGATGATCAGGAAGTACACCAGCGAAAAGGTTGCCGCTGGCCCCAGGTCGAATTGGCCCACGGCCATCTGGGTCAACGTCTGACTCAAGAAGGTCGTGGCATTGCCCGGCCCGCCGCCGGTGAGCACGAACGGCTCGGTGTAGATCATGAAACTATCCATGAAGCGCAGCATCACTGCGATCAGCAGCACGCTTTTCAGCTTGGGCAACTGGATATGCCGGAACACCGCCCAGGCCGAAGCCCGGTCGATCCGCGCCGCCTGGTAATACACATCGGGAATCGCCCGCAGCCCGGAGAAACACAGCAGCGCCACCAGCGAGGTCCAGTGCCACACGTCCATCACCAACACCGTGACCCAGGCGTCCATGGTGTTGGCCGCGTAGTTGTAGCTGATACCCATGGCGTTGAGGCTCGACCCCAACAGGCCGATGTCCGCACGACCGAAGATCTGCCAGATGGTGCCGACCACGTTCCATGGAATCAGCAACGGAATCGCCAGCACGATCAGCACCACCGACGACCAGCGGCCCTTGGTCGGCATCGTCAGGGCGATGGCGATCCCGAGGGGGATTTCGATCAGCAGCACACACGCCGAATAGATGAACTGGCGCAGCAACGAGTCGTGCAGACGCGGATCGAGCAGCACTTGCTTGTACCAGTCAGCGCCGACGAAGTAGCGGCTGGACTGGTCGAAAATGTCCTGCACCGAGTAATTGACCACGGTCATCATCGGGATCACCGCACTGAATGCCACCAGCAGGAACACCGGCAACACCAGCCACCAGGCCTTGTTGTTCTGCACCTTGTTCATGGCTGCACCTCTTCGCTGGCTTCGAGCAGGAACTCATCGGCATAGACCATCAGCCACTGCGCCGGGAAACTGATGTACGCCGTGCCCTGCGGCACTGGTTTGTCTTCGGCCAGGCGCACTTTCAGCGGTGCACCGTCCAGATCCAGGGTCATGATCTTGTAGGTACCGAGGTCTTCGACGTGTACGACCCGCGCCTGCATCGCGTCATCGAACGGCTCGTCCCACACATGGATGAACTCGGGGCGGATGCCGACCTTCAGGTTTTTCCACTGGCCATGTTCGATATGCCGTTGCAACGCGTCGGACAGCGGCAGATGGGTCGAGTTGAAACCGACGCCGCCCGGTTGCGGCTGCACCTCGATCAGGTTCATTCCGGGGCTACCGATGAAGTAGCCGACAAAGGTGTGGCTCGGCCGTTCGAACAATTCCCGGGGTGTGCCGAACTGGACGATCTGGCCGCCGTACATCACCGCGATCTTGTCGGCGAAGGTCGAGGCCTCCAGTTGATCGTGGGTGACGTAGACCATGGTGATGTTGAATTGCTCGTGGATCTGCTTGAGCTTGCGCCGCAGTTTCCATTTCAGGTGCGGGTCGATCACCGTCAGCGGCTCGTCGAAAAGAATCGCCGAGACGTCGTCGCGCACCAGACCACGGCCCATGGAGACTTTCTGTTTTTCGTCGGCGGTGAGGTTGCGCGCCTTTTTGCTCAGCAGATTCTGCAGGTCGAGGACTTCGGCGATTTCCTGCACCTTGCTGTGGACTTTGGCCTCAGCCATGCCCTGATTGCGCAGCGGGAAGGCCAGGTTGTCGAACACGGTCATGGTGTCGTAGACCACCGGAAACTGGAAAACCTGCGCGATATTGCGCTTCTCCGGGGTCAGGTCGTTGACCGCTTTGCCGTCGAACAGCACGTGGCCCTGAGACGGGCTGAGCAGGCCGGAAATGATGTTGAGCAAGGTCGACTTGCCGCAACCCGACGGCCCGAGCAAGGCATAGGCGCCGCCCTGCTCCCAGATGTGATCCATCTCGCGGATCGCGTAGTCCTCGGGCCCGGCGGGAGTACTGGTGTAACTGTGGGCGAGGTGTTGCAAACGGATTTCGGCCATCAGGCAACCCTCGCGACGCGCCGGCCCGGTGCCTGCACCAGACGGCCCTGCGCATCGAACACAAACAGTTTATGGGTCGGGATATAGATGCGGATCGGCGCATCGACGTCGTATTCGTGAACGCCCGGTAAGTGCAGCACCAGCAGGAAATGCTCGTTGCGCACATGCAGGAAGGTTTCCGAACCGCTGATCTCCGCCACCTCGACGGTCACCGCCAGTTCCAGGTCGTCGTCGTTGCTCGGCACCAGCGAGATATGGCTTGGACGCACACCGAAACGGAACTCGCCCTCGCCCACCGGGCGCAGGTCTACGTTCAACGGAAAGTGTACGAAGTTGGCGAAACTCACTTCGTTGCCGGCGATGCGCCCCGGCATCAGGTTGATCGGCGGCTCGGAGAACAATTCAGCCGCGAGCACCGTTTGTGGCTGGTGATAGACCTCGGTCGACGGGCCGCTCTGGATCACCCGGCCTTCGTGAAGAATGGTGGTGGTGCCGCCCAGCGCCAGCGCTTCGTTGGGCTCGGTGGTAGCGTAGATGGCGATGGTGTGGCGCGCCTTGAACAGCTCGCGCATTTCCTGGCGCAGTTCTTCGCGCAGTTTGTAGTCGAGGTTGACCAGCGGCTCATCGAACAGGATCAACTCGGCATCCTTGACCAGCGCCCGGGCCATGGCCGTGCGCTGTTGCTGGCCACCGGAGAGTTCCAGCGGATAGCGCTTCAGGAACTTCTCGATGCGCAGCATCTTCGCGGTTTCCTGCACCTTGCTCTGGATCTGCTCGTTGGAGATCCCGGCCTGGCGCAGTGGCGAGGCGATGTTTTCGAACACCGTCATGGTCGGGTAGTTGATGAACTGCTGATAGACCATCGACACGTTGCGCAGACGCACCGGGCGCTGGGTAACGTCGACGCCGTTCATCAGGATCCGGCCGCTGTCGGGCTTGTCCAGACCGGCCATCAGGCGCATCAGGCTGGTCTTGCCGGACAGCGTGCGCCCGAGCAGGACGTTGAAGGATCCAGGTTCGAATTTCAGGCTCGCATCGTCGATCCAGGTCTGGCCCTCGACGGTGCGGCTGACGTGCTCCAGGGTGAGTGACATGGCTCGGCCTTTTTATTATTGGAGTCAAGCGACGTGTGCAGTAGAGCGACATTCGTGCCAGAAATCCCAAGCCGTTGATTCGCCGCCAAAATCGCCGAAAACGCGGGCAAACCACCTTCATTGCTGAACACATTTGAACAGTTCAACGATTGACAATGAACAATAGTGAACAACACTCTATCGATGCTTTTCGGGTCCCGAGGGGCCTCATAACAATAATAAAAACGCTGCTTTCAGAGGCTGACTGTCATGGCCGCACCTGTCCCGCCGCTTTCCCACGAGGCCATCGTTCAGGACTCCTGGTCCCGTTGCCGCGCCTTCGGCCTCAAGCATCAAAGCGTCCCGGCGTTCGATCAGTTGCCCTCCGCCGGCATCGCCCGGTTGCTCGACAGTCACCATTCGCTGGTGCAGACCACCCACCAGGAAGTGCTGCCGTACTACGAGAACATCCTGAGCAATTCCAACTGCCTGATCATGCTGGCCGACAATCAGGGCCAGGTCCTGACGTCCTGGGGCACCCAACGCTTTATCGAGCCGAACCTGGCGCGGGGGTTTCAGGCCGGCGCGAGCTGGATGGAACGCTCAAGCGGCACCAATGCGATCGGCACGGCGCTGGCCTGCGAGCAGGCGGTGCACATCGAGCACGATGAGCATTTCCTCAAGGCCAACCGTTTCATGACCGGCTCCGCCGCACCGATTTTCAACGCCGAGCGCAAGGTCATTGCGGTGCTCGATGTGTCCAGCGACAGCTATCTGCCACCCTCCCACACCCTCGGCATGGTCAAGATGATGAGCCAGACCGTGGAGAACCGGCTGATCCTCAACCTGTTCCATGGCCAGCACTTTCAACTGACCTTCAACACCGGGTTGAACAACCTCGACAGTCAATGGGCGGGTCTGCTGATTTTCGATGAGAGCGGCCAAGTGCTTTCGGCCAACCGCCGGGCCGACAATCTGTTGGGTGTGCGCTTGTCGCGGGTGAGTGTCGAAAGCCTGTTCAAAGTGTCGCTACTGGAATTGCTCAATCAGCCTGACGGCTTGCCGTTTTCCTTGCAGACGTCGGGCCGCAACCGATTCCAGTGCCTGTTGAAACGGCCTAAACAGGCACCGATTCAGGCGCGGGTGTTCGCTGAAGCCAAAGCCACCGAACCGACGGTCGCCGCCCCCACGGCCATCAGCCTGAGCACCCTGCACTTCGGCGACAGCCGCGTGGAAAAAGCCGTGCGTCAGGCCGAACGCCTGCTGGAGAAAGATATTCCGCTGTTGATTCACGGTGAAACCGGGGTCGGCAAGGAAGTGTTCGTCAAAGCCCTGCATCAGGCCAGCTCTCGCAGCAAACAGGCATTCATCGCCGTGAACTGCGCAGCGATCCCCGCCGAACTGGTGGAGTCCGAGCTGTTCGGCTACGAGAAAGGCGCCTTCACCGGTGCCAACCAGAAAGGCAGCATCGGCCTGATTCGCAAGGCCGACAAAGGCACGCTGTTCCTCGACGAAATCGGCGACATGCCGCTGCCAACCCAGGCCCGCCTGCTGCGGGTGTTGCAGGAGCGTTGCGTGCAACCGGTGGGCAGCAGTGAGCTGTTCCCGGTGGATCTGCGGATCATCTCCGCCACCAACCGCTCGTTGCGCGAGCAGGTACAACTGGGGCGGTTTCGCGAAGATTTGTACTACCGCATCGGCGGCCTCACCCTGGAACTGCCGCCGCTGCGCGAGCGCAGTGACAAGCAAGCGCTGTTCAAGCGGCTGTGGGAACAGCATCGCGAACCAACGCAATGGGCGGGATTGAGCCGCGAAGTATTGGAATTGTTCGACCGTCACCCGTGGCCGGGTAATCTGCGGCAGGTCAGCAGCGTGATGCAAGTCGCGCTGGCCATGGCCGAAGAGCAACCGGTAAGGCCTGAGCATCTGCCGGATGATTTCTTTGTCGATCTGGAGATGGAGCCGCTGGATACGCCAGAGCCCTTGGGGATCGATCTGAATGACAGCGAGGCGTTGAATCGGGAGTTGCAGGCGGCCGGCGGCAATATTTCCCATCTGGCGCGGCGGTTGGGGGTCAGTCGCAACACGCTCTACAAACGCTTGCGTCAGGCTGAGTGATCGTGGACCGAAGGCACGTCAAATCGCCGCTCCCACATTAAATTTTCGTCATCTGCGGTTTCGTCCACGACACGAATCCCCCGTGGGAGTGAGCCTGCACGCGTTGACGCCAGTGCGGCCATCAAAAACCATCCAGCCCACCCATTGACCACACCGACCAGACTGTGACGAAATGTTTCAGCTTTTCGCTGCATACCTTTGATCCAGACACCTCCCTCCTCCTGCCCCTCACAGGACACGCTCTTTGACCAACATCTGCACCACCGGCCTTGATACCGGCTTTGCCTCTCTCGACTACCTGCAAATCGGCATCCTCGGCATCATTCAAGGCATCACCGAGTTATTGCCCGTTTCCTCCACCGCCCACATGCGCATCGTCCCGGCCCTGCTCGGCTGGCCGGATCCCGGCTCGGCGTTTTCCGCCGCCATGCAGATGGCTGCACTGGCGGCGGTCATCAGTTACTTCTGGCGAGACGTGAGGCAGGTTGTCAGCGGCAGTGTCGAGGCTGTGCGGCAGCGCGATTTCAACAATCAGTGGTTCATCCTGGCGGTGGCCATCGTACTGGCGACCATTCCCATCGGTATTGCAGGCCTGGCCTTGTCCTCGACGCTCAATGCCTGCAACTCGCCGTTGCGCGGTTTGATGGTGATCGGGATTTCCTGTGTGGTGATGGCGGTGTTGCTGGCCATCGCCGAGCTCACGTGCCGCCACCGCCGCACCGTTGGTGAAATGCGTTTACGTGATGCGCTGATCGTTGGTATTGCGCAAATCGGAGCGCTGATTCCGGGCGTTTCGCGCTCAGGCTCAACGCTGACGGCGGCGCTGTTCCTCAATTTCAAACGTGAAGAAGCAGCACGCTTCTCCTTCCTGCTCGGGCTGCCGGCCATCGCGCTGGCGGGTTTGAAGGAGTTGTGGGTGTTGTTCCATGCGCAACTGCCGGCGCAAGCCTGGGCGCATCTGATTTTCGGTCTGGTGGTTGCCAGTATCTCGGCGTTCTTCGCGATCTGGGGCCTGATGCGCTTTCTGGAGAAGTTCTCCACCTGGCCTTTCGTGATTTACCGCGCGGTGCTCGGGATTTTCCTGATCGTCGCGGTCAGCACCGGGCTGTTGAGCTAAGGCCCGCCAAAAAAACAAAACCCGCCTGGTGCGGGTTTTGTTTTTTGTGCCTTCGTACAACACACGTTACCGGCAGGCCGGTTCAGCACTCGTGGCGGATACGGCACCCAATGTACGCAGCCCGACCAGCACCACTATCAGCATCGCCAGCCCCGCGAAAATGGCGACGCCGAAACCTGCCCGAGCGCCATAGGCATCAATGATCAGACCCGAGAGCAAGCCACCCAGGGCGACGCCGATGCTGATGCCAGTGGTCATCCATGTCAGCCCTTCGGTGATCCTCGACGGCGGGATGATGATCGTCCCCAGCTTCATGACCACGACCATCGTTGGCGCAAACGATATGCCAGCGATAAACAACATCGCCGAGAGGACATAAACGTCAGGTGAGAACAGCGGTAATACGCCTGTGATGGCCGTGACCAAGATCCCGATAAAGAACTGCTTTTCTATCGGCAGGGAAACCCTCAAGGCACCGAACGTCAAGCCCGCCACCAGCGAACCGAACGCATAGGCGGCGAGGATGAAGGTCGCAGAGGCAGGCCAGCCTTGCGCATTGGCAAAGGCGACAACGGCGACATCGATCGAGCCTCCGATTGCGCCCATCGCCAACAGCGCCAGCACGATGGTGGGAACGCCGGGAATCAGCAGGGTTGAGCCCGTATGCCGCGTATGGCCCGCAACAACCTTGGGTTCGGTCTGACGCTGCAGGAGAAACGCCGTCACCCCGACGGCCAGCAGCCCGACCGCGACAAGCGGCCCGGCTTCGGCAAAGAAGCTCACGCTCAAACCGATCGCCAAGGGTGGGCCGACGATGTACGCGAGTTCGGTCAGCACCGTATCCAGAGAGAACGCCGTGTGCAGCTGCGGCTTGCCCCGGAACAATTGCGTCCAGCGTGCCCTGATCATCGACGGCATGCTCGGCATGGTGCCCGCCAATGCAGCCAGAATAAAAAACAATGCCGCCGGCGCCCTCATATGGACGGCGAAGATCAGCGCCAGCAGCATGCCGATGCTGAACGTCGTCACGACAGGCAGCACACGGCTTTGGCCACGCTGATCGACGAGTTTCGAGATGTACGGGCCGATCAGTGCATTGGCGAGGGTAAACGTACCGGCGACTGCACCGGCCAGCCAGTAGACACCGGTTTGCTCCACCAGCATGGTAATGATGCCAATGCCGATCATCGCCTGCGGCAATCGCGCAATAGAACTCGCGAGGATCAGCCCGGTGGCGCCGGGTGTAGATACAAGTTCGCGATAGTGATTAGCCATGATTCCTCCCTTCCGGATTCGCCGCTGATGAGCGTCCTGCCGCGTGCGCTATCAAGACCTATGCGAATACCAAAAGCAATCACAGGCTTTCATTTTGACAACCAAGGCGAGCATTGTTAGATCGCTCCCACGTCGAGGCGTCGAACCGTCTGCGTGGGAATGCCTCAATGGACGCTCCGCGTCCGCTTCGGCATGGGACGCGGAGCGTCCCGGGTTGCATTCCCACGCGGAGCGTGGGAACGATCAATCTCCCAAACAGCAGAAAAACAAAAACCCGCACAAGGCGGGTTTTGTTTGTAGCAATCACAACAATCAGTCAGCCAGACGCCAGGTCGTGCCGCCCTTGCCGTCTTCCAGCACCACGCCCATGGCGGTGAGCTGGTCGCGGATGCGGTCGGATTCGGCCCAGTCTTTACCAGCACGTGCCGCCAGACGTGCAGCGATCAGCGCGTCGACTTCAGCCGCATCCACGCGCCCTTCGGCGCCAGCCTGCAGGAAGTCATCGGCTTCGAGCTGCAACACACCCAGCACGCTGGCCAGTTCTTTCAGGCGCGCCGCCAGACCGGCCGCCGCATCGAGATCGCTCTCGCGCAGACGGTTGATCTCGCGGACCATCTCGAACAGCACCGCGCAGGCTTCCGGCGTGCCGAAGTCGTCGTTCATCACCGTGGTGAAACGCTCGACGAACGCTTCGCCGCCAGCCGGAGCAACGTTCGGCAGGCCTTTCAACGCGTGGTAGAAACGCTCCAGTGCGCCCTTGGCGTCCTTGAGGTTGTCTTCCGAGTAGTTGATCGCGCTGCGGTAATGGCTCGACACCAGCAGGTAACGCACGACTTCCGGGTGGTACTTGTCGAGCACGTCGCGAATGGTGAAGAAGTTGTTCAAGGACTTGGACATCTTCTCGCCATTGATACGGATCATGCCGCAATGCATCCACGCGTTGGCGTAGGTCTTGCCGGTGGCCGCTTCGCTCTGGGCGATTTCGTTTTCGTGGTGCGGGAACTCGAGATCGCTGCCGCCACCATGAATGTCGAAGGTCTCGCCCAGGCAGCAGGTGGACATCACCGAGCACTCGATGTGCCAGCCCGGACGCCCGGCGCCCCACGGCGACTCCCAGCTCGGCTCGCCCGGCTTGACGCCTTTCCACAGCACGAAGTCCAGCGGATCTTCCTTCGCTTCGTCGACCTCGATCCGCGCACCGATGCGCAGGTCTTCGATCTTCTTGCGCGAGAGCTTGCCGTAGCCCATGAACTTGCCGACGCGGTAGTACACGTCGCCATTGCCCGGGGCGTAGGCGTAACCCTTGTCGATCAGGGTCTGGATCATCGCGTGCATGCCAGGGATGTGATCCGTGGCGCGCGGCTCCATGTCCGGCTTCTTGATGTTCAGGCGCGCTTCGTCTTCGTGCATCGCGGCGATCATGCGCTCGGTCAACGCTTCGAACGACTCGCCGTTCTCGTTGGCCCGGTTGATGATCTTGTCGTCGATGTCGGTGATGTTGCGCACGTAGGTCAGGTCATAACCGCTGAACCGCAACCAGCGGGTCACCAGGTCGAACGCGACCATGCTGCGGCCATGGCCCAGGTGGCAGTAGTCGTACACGGTCATCCCGCAGACGTACATGCGCACCTTGTTGCCATCCAGCGGCTTGAAGACTTCTTTGCTCTTGGTGAGCGTGTTGTAGATCGAAAGCACGATGGTTCCTTAAGACTTGATCACTGGCCCCACGAATCACGCAGGGTCACGGTACGGTTGAATACCGGCTGACCTGGTTTCGAGTCCTTGATATCCGCGACGAAGTAGCCTTCGCGCTCGAACTGGAAACGGTCTTCCGGCTGTGCGTTGCCCAGCGAAGGCTCGGCACGACAACCGGTCAGCACTTGCAGTGAGTCAGGGTTGATGTTGTCCAGGAAACTCGCGCTGTCCTCGGCCTTCTCCGGGTTCGGAGAACGGAACAGGCGATCGTACAGACGCACTTCGCACTCGATGCTGGCAGCGGCCGGCACCCAGTGGATCACGCCCTTGACCTTGCGGCCTTCAGGGTTCTTGCCCAGGGTGTCCGGATCGTACGAGCAACGCAGCTCGACGATGTTGCCGTCGGCGTCCTTGATCGCTTCGTCGGCACGGATCACGTAGCTGCCGCGCAGACGCACTTCGCCGTTCGGCTCCAGGCGCTTGTAGCCCTTTGGCGGCTCTTCCATGAAGTCATCGCGGTCGATGTAGATTTCACGGGCAAACGGCAGCTTCCGCACGCCGAGTTCTTCTTTCTGCGGATGACGCGGCAGTTCGAGGTTGTCGACCTGGTCTTCCGGGTAGTTGGTGATCACGACTTTCAACGGACGCAGCACGCACATGGCGCGCGGGGCGTTCGCGTCCAGGTCCTGACGGATGCTGAACTCGAGCATGCCGAAATCGACCACACCGTCGGAACGGTTGGTGCCGATCATGTCGCAGAAGCTGCGGATCGACGCTGGCGTGTAGCCACGACGGCGGAAGCCCGACAGCGTGGACATGCGCGGATCGTCCCAGCCGTTGACGTGTTTTTCATCGACCAGTTGCTTGAGCTTGCGCTTGCTGGTGATGGTGTAGTTCAGGTTCAGACGGCTGAATTCGTACTGACGCGGGTGCGCAGGTACCGGCAGTGCGTCGAGGAACCACTCGTACAGCGGACGATGGCTCTCGAACTCCAGGGTGCAGATCGAGTGGGTGATGCCTTCGATGGCGTCCGACTGACCGTGGGTGAAGTCGTAGTTCGGGTAGATGCACCACTTGTCACCGGTCTGATGGTGATGGGCGTGGCGGATGCGGTACATGATCGGGTCGCGCAGGTTCATGTTCGGCGAGGCCATGTCGATCTTGGCGCGCAGTACGCGGGCACCGTCCGGGAACTCACCGGCGCGCATGCGGGCGAACCAGTCCAGGTTCTCTTCCACCGAACGGTCGCGGAACGGGCTGTTCTTGCCCGGCTCGGTCAGGCTGCCGCGGTATTCCTTGGCTTGCTCAGGCGTCAGGTCGTCGACGTAGGCCTTGCCGGCCTTGATCAGCTCGACGGCCCAGTCGTGCAACTGGTCGAAATATTGCGAGGCGTAGCGCACTTCGCCGGACCATTCGAAGCCCAGCCATTTGACGTCGCTTTCGATCGCGTCGATGTATTCCTGGTCTTCCTTGGCCGGGTTGGTGTCGTCGAAACGCAGGTGCGTGACGCCGCCGAACTCCTGGGCCAGGCCGAAGTTCACGCAGATCGACTTGGCGTGGCCGATGTGCAGGTAGCCGTTGGGCTCAGGCGGGAAACGGGTGACGATCTGCGTGTGCTTGCCCGAGTCCAGGTCTGCCTGGATGATCGGCCGCAGGAAGTTGACCGGCACGGCAGGGCCGGACTTGGCATTCGAGGTAGGGTCGACAGTGGGCTTGCTCATTAGGATCCTTGACTTACATGTGCGCGGCCGCAAAGAGGGGCCAGACAAAACAAAGCCGCTATCATAGCCGATGCTGTCAAGGGGCTGACAGAGCAGGCCTTAGAAAGGAGCGCATTTAATCGCAGGGATTTGAAAAACAGCCTCGAAATTCGCGCCTGTCACGCTAAACTGCGCACCTTGGCCGAAGCAGGCTGAACCGGTTGCGGGGCCTGAGGCTCCAAAACCACGAATTCCTTATAAAGAGTACTGACCATGACTCAAGTCAAACTGACCACCAACCACGGTGACATCGTCATCGAACTGAACGCTGAAAAGGCCCCGATCACCGTGGCCAACTTCATCGAGTACGTCAAAGCCGGTCACTACGAAAACACCGTTTTCCACCGTGTCATCGGTAACTTCATGATCCAGGGCGGCGGTTTCGAGCCAGGCATGAAGGAAAAGAAAGACAAGCGTCCAAGCATCCAGAACGAAGCCGACAACGGTCTTTCCAACGACAAGTACACCATCGCCATGGCACGCACCATGGAGCCGCATTCGGCTTCCGCGCAGTTCTTCATCAACGTGGCCGACAACAGCTTCCTGAACCACAGCGGCAAGAACGTTCAAGGCTGGGGCTACGCGGTATTCGGTAAAGTGACCGCCGGTACTGATGTTGTCGACAGCATCAAGAAAGTCTCGACCGGCTCCAAGGCTGGCCACCAGGACGTACCAAGCGACGACGTGATCATCGAGAAAGCCGAGATCATCGAAGCGTGATATTGCTGATTTCAGACTTGCATCTGGAAGAGGAGCGCCCGGACATTACCCGGGCGTTTCTGGATTTGCTCGCCGGACGCGCCCGCTCGGCGAGTGCGTTGTACATTCTGGGCGACTTTTTCGAGGCGTGGATTGGCGACGATGCCATGACCCCCTTCCAGCGTTCCATCTGCCAGGCCCTGCGCGAACTCAGCGACAGCGGCACGGCCATTTTTCTGATGCACGGCAATCGCGACTTCATGCTCGGCAAGGCCTTCTGCAAACAGGCCGGCTGTACGCTGTTGAAGGATCCAAGTGTCGTGCAGTTTTACGGCGAGCCGGTGCTGCTGATGCACGGCGACAGCCTGTGCACCCGCGACGAAGCCTATATGAAGCTGCGCCGCTACCTGCGCAATCCGCTGAGCCTGTTCATCCTGCGCAACCTGCCCTTGCGCACCCGCCACAAACTGGCGCGCAAGCTGCGCAGTGAAAGCCGGGCGCAAACGCGGATGAAGACCAACGACATCGTCGATGTCACGCCGGAGGAAATTCCGCGGATCATGCAGGAATACGGGGTGAAAACCCTGATTCACGGGCATACCCACCGACCGGCCATCCACAAGTTGCAGATCGGTGATCAGGCGGCGAAGCGGATTGTGCTGGGGGATTGGGATCGTCAGGGCTGGGCGTTACAGGTGGATGAGAACGGGTTTGCGTTGGCGCCGTTTGATTTTGCACCGCCGCCTTCACTGCCCGCCCCTGCCACCGTTTGATGATCGTTCCCACGCTCTGCGTGGGAATGCCTCAATGGACGCTCCGCGTCCGCTTCGGCATGGGACGCGGAGCGTCCCGGGCTGCATTCCCACGCAGAGCGTGGGAACGATCTCGCCGACTCAGTGACCGCTGGCGGCAGGGCCTGCTTTTGCGGCAAACGGCGGCTTCGCCAGCCAAACAATCAAGATCAACCCCATGAACCCCCACCCCAGCAGCGTGAAGTAATCCACGGTGGAGAGCATGTACGCCTGACTCGTCAGCACATGATCAAGCTGCGCATACGCCGGATTTCCCGCCCCGCCCAGATTGTTCAGCGCTTCCCGGGTCGCCGGCTCATAGGTGCTGATGCTTTCACTCATGTAGGCATGATGCTGATCCGCCCGGCGAATCCAGATCCAGGTGGTCAGCGACGCTGCAAAGCTGCCGCCCAGTGTCCGCAGGAACGTCGCCAGACCAGCGCCGTCAGCAATCTGGCTCGGCGGCAGGTCCGACATCAGGATGCTCAAGGTCGGCATGAAGAACAGCGCCACGCCGATGCCCATGAACAGTTGCACCAGCGCGATGTGCTGGAAGTCCACTTCGTTGGTGAATTCGGCACGCATGAAGCAGCTCAGTCCGATCGCCAGGAACGCCAGCCCGGCCAGCAGGCGCAGGTCGAACTTGTGCGCGTACTTGCCGACAAACGGTGACAGCACCACCGGCAGAATACCGATCGGCGCCACCGCCAGCCCGGCCCAGGTCGCGGTGTAGCCCATCTGGGTCTGCAACCACTGCGGCAGGATCAGGTTGATGCCGAAGAACCCGGCGTAACCCAACACCAGCACCAGTGTGCCGATGCGGAAGTTGCGGTGGGCGAACAGGCGCAGATTGACCACCGGATGCTGGTCTGTCATTTCCCAGATCACGAACACCGCCAGCGCAATCACCGAAATGGCCGCGCCGATGATGATGAAGTTCGATTCGAACCAGTCCAGGTCGTTGCCCTTATCGAGGATCACCTGCAAGGCACCCACGCCGATGATCAGCGTGATCAGCCCGACGTAGTCCATCGGTTGACGGCTGGTGACCACGGGGCGTTTCGCCAATTGCGAACGCACCACCATCACCGCGAACACGCCAATCGGCACGTTGATGAAGAAGATCCACGGCCAGCTGTAACTGTCGGTGATCCAGCCGCCGAGAATCGGGCCGGCAATCGGCGCCACCACCGTGACCATCGCCAATAACGCCAGGGCCATGCCTCGCCTGGCGGGCGGATAGACCGCGATCAACAGCGTCTGGGTCATCGGGTACAACGGCCCGGCCACCAGCCCTTGCAGGACACGGAAGCCGATCAGTTCAGGCATCGAGGTGGAAATACCGCAGAGGAACGAGGCCAGCACAAACAGCATGGTCGCCCAGAGAAACAGCTTCACCTCGCCGAAACGCCGGCTCAGCCAGCCGGTGAGCGGCAGCGCGATGGCGTTGCTCACGGCGAAGGAGGTAATGACCCAGGTGCCCTGCTCCGAACTCACGCCGAGGTTGCCGGAAATGGTCGGCAGCGCCACGTTGGCGATGGTGGTGTCGAGCACTTGCATGAAGGTCGCCAGCGACAGGCCGATGGTGCTGAGCAACAGGCTGGGCGGCGAAAAAGAGGCGTTATTGCTCATCGCGAATCCTTTGGAGCTGAATTTTTTGGAGCGAGGGCAGGCGCCGCGCCCGTCAGGGAGCGCGGCGAAAGGATTGGCGAATCAGCGTTGCGCGGTCTTGCTGACCGCAGCGCTGTTGTCGTGGATCAGTTGCGCGATCATCGCGTCGGCTTCACCCAGTTGGCGGTCGTAGACGCTGGTGCTGAACGAGGCCTGTTGCGGCGGTTGCTGGGCCAGTACCGGGCCGCTCTGGTCATGCAGGTTGACCTCGACATTGGTCGACAGACCGACGCGCAGCGGGTGCTTGGCCAGTTCTTCGGCATTGACGTGAATCCGCACCGGTACTCGCTGCACGATCTTGATCCAGTTACCGGTGGCGTTCTGCGCCGGCAACAGGGCGAAGGCGCTGCCGGTGCCCGCACCGAGGCTGTCCACGGTGCCGCTGAATTTCACGTCGCTGCCGTAGATGTCGGATTCGATGTCCACCGGCTGACCGATGCGCATGTCACGCAGCTGGGTTTCCTTGAAGTTGGCGTCGATCCACAGCTGATCCAGCGGAATCACTGCCATCAGCGCGGTGCCCGGCTGCACGCGCTGGCCGAGTTGCACGGTGCGTTTGGCAACGTAACCGGTGACCGGCGCGATCAGCGTGCTGCGAGCGTTGGTCAGGTAGGCCTGACGCAGATCGGCCGCGGCCGACATCACGTCCGGATGCGACGAGACCACAGTGTCATCGACCAGCGCGCTGGTGGTTTTCAGTTGCTGCTGGGCGTTGGCCAGGGCGTTTTGCGCCGAGGTCAGGTCGTCGCGAGCGTGGGACAGCTCTTCCTGGGAAATCGCGCCGCCAGCGGCGAGGTTTTTCCGGCGATTGAAGTTGTCCTGGGCTTTCTGCACGTTAGCCTGTTGCGCGTTGACCTGGGCTTTCATGCCGTCAACGTTGCTGTACAGACCGCGAACCTGACGTACGGTACGCGCTAGTTTGGCCTGGGCACTTTGCAAGCCGACTTCGGCGTCGTTCGGGTCGAAGTTGACCAGTACCTGACCTTCGTGAACCAGATCGCCATCGTCGGCGCCGATGCTGACCACGGTGCCGGTCACCAAAGGGGTGATTTCAACGACGTTGCCGTTGACGTAGGCGTCATCGGTGCTTTCGTTCCAGCGCCCGACGAATTCGTGATACGCCCAGACGCCGGCACCGGCGAGGGCAACCACAACGGCCAGCACCACCAGCATCACTTTGCGTTTGCGCGGATTGCCGGTGTCGGGGGTGTTGTCTTGAGCTTGAGTGTTTTCGGCAGTGGCCATGACAAATACCTTGAATTAGTTGTGCGTGGTGGCTGGGCTGGCGTTGGCAGTGGTCAGGGTTTGCCCCTGAAAGCCGCCACCCAGCGCTTGCATCAGTTGAATCGACAGGTCGATCTGCTCGGCATTCAGGTTGGCCAGCTGACGCTGGGCCTGCAGCAATTGCTGCTCGATGCTGAGCACGTCCAGGTAGTTGCCGATGCCGGAACCGTAACGCTGGACCACGGTGTTGTAAGAATCCTGGGCAATGTCGGTCGCGTGCTGCTGGGCGCCGATCTGCCGGCCGATGTCATGCAACTGGTTGATCGTGTCGCTGACATCGCCCAAGGCTTTCACCAGGCTTTTGTTGTACTGCGCCACGGCCAGGTCGTAGTCGGCGTCGCGTGCATCGAGGTTGGCGCGCAAGCGTCCACCGTCGAAGATCGGCAGCGAAATGGTCGGGGCGATGTTGAAGAAGCGGCTGGCGGACCCGAACATCGCGTCACCCAATAACGATTCGGCACCGGCGGACGCCGTAAGGTTCAGGTTGGGATAGAAGCGGGTCTTGGCCGAGTCGATGTCCTTGCTCGCGGCCTCGACACGCCAGCGCGCGGCGACCAGATCCGGGCGACGGCCCAGCAGTTCCGCCGGCAGAACAGACGGCAGCGCTACGGCACTGGCTTGCAGGACTTTCGGTCGGGCGATTTCGTTGCCGCGATCCGGGCCTTTGCCGAGCAATACGGCCAGGGCGATTTTCGCGCTGTTCAGGCGCTTTTCGGCGTCGATCAGGCTGGCTTCGGAGCTGGCTTCCAGGCTTTGGGTCTGCTGGAACTGGTACTGGCTGTCGATCCCGGAGCTCAAACGGCGCTGGCTCAGATCGAGCATCTGTTTGGTGCGCTTGAGGTCTTCGGTCGCCAAGTCATAAACGATGTGCGCCTGCCCCAGATCGCTGTAGGCCCGGGCCACGTCGGCGGCGAGGGTCAGTTGCGCGGCCTGACGGTCGACTTCAGCCGCGCGAGCCTGGCCGAGTGCGGCTTCCCAGGCGTCACGCTGACCGCCCCAGAGGTCGAAGTTGTAATTGAAGCCGGCGCTGATATTGCGCGTAGTGGCGTAGGCGTCGCCCTGCCCTCGCGGGTCCTGATCCTTGGCCAGGCGCGAGCGCGTAATGCCGGCGCTGGCGTCGAGGGTCGGGTAGCGCTCGGCATCGGCGGCATATGCAGCGGCGCTGGCCTGGTGGGCGCGGGCGTCGGCGATCTGCATGTCCGGGCTGTCGTGCAGGGCTTCGCGGATCAGACCGTCGAGCTGCGGATCGCCGAGGCTGGTCCACCAGTCGCTCTTCGGCCAAGCGGCCTGGGACAGAGTGACGCCATTGAGCGATTGCCCGGTCTTCAGGGTTTTCGCATCGAGGCTGGCGCCTTGGGTATCGAGGCCACTGTAGTTGGCGCAACCGGCGAGGATCATCGCCGACAGCACCAGTGTCAGGCTGCTGCGCAAGGTTTTACCGCTCATTGTGTTCACCTAACCGCTGGAGGGTGATCGGGTCACCGGCCGCCAGCAAAATTTTCTTGAGGATGTATTCCAGGGTTTTCAACTCGTCCGGGGTCACGGCGCCGGCCAGTTCGTTCATGGCGTCGGCACCGATGTGCGGCAGGCGATCGGCCAGTTGCTGGCCTTGTTCGGTGAGTTTCAGTTGCACCTGACGGCGATCGCCTTCGCTGCGTTGGCGAATCAGGAAACCTTTCTGTTCCAGGCGGTCGAGCATGCGGGTCATCGAACCGCTGTCCAGCGACAGGTGCCGGCACAGCTCGGCCGGGGTATCGACGCCGAACTGGGCCATGATGATCAACACCTTGAACTGCGCGGCAGTGATGCCGTGGGGTTCCATGTGGGTGTCGATGATCTTGTCCTTGAGCAAGGCCGCACGGCCGAGCAACAGGCCGAGATGGCAATGCTTGAATTCGTCTGGGGTGAAATGCTTCATGTGCTCACCTAATAACTGCCTAGGCAGTGAATGTATGTCGAGATGTTACTGCCTAGGCAGCGAATGTCAACGTAATAGTTAGGTTGCTTTGTAATTGGCGGATAAATGGCTGGGCGAGCGTGGCTGAACAAGGGCGCATTGCACGCCGATTACGCTCAAGATTTGTCAGTGGGATGATTCATCGATGGCGGCTGAACGGGATGAACTTCGCGCCCACGCAACGCGGTCGCCACATACCCGCAGGCGCGCCTGGCTCCCGCGTAAATGCCGTGCCAGCCCGGCGGCGCCGGCTCGATGGCGGCATGCAATGCCAGCGCATAATCAAGCACCAGCCCGGGCGTCCAGGCCATCGCCTCGGCGCGCTTGCGCACCTGGGCCGCGACCCAGAATTCCGGGCTGATGATGACCCGGGCAAAATCCAGCATGCTCGAATGCCCCCGGTTCATCGCGCCTTCCAGCGCCGCTTCCAGGCTATGCGCGACGGCACTCGAACAATTGCGGCTGGTGAGGTTGTAGGTGGTGTCCTGCCGATAATCCGCCCAGAACGCCTGAAGCCGTGCGGCATCGTAGTGCCCGAAGCTGACCTGAACCGAGGACGGACACCAGTCGGCAACCTCGCTCGCATAATCCTGCAGAAACCTGCCTGGGACATCGTTGTTCGGTGTGGCCCGCAGCAACCGCACGAAATCCCCCGCCGAACGATCGATGTCGTCCAGCGGGTAATGGCTGATGTAGACGTCCGGCCCACATTCCAGTGCCGCGTGGCCGGCGGAGATGACGCCGTTGATGTCGACTGCGGCGATATAACGGTTGAGCAGCCGGTTGCGCACCAGTGTGTCGTCAACGGTGCCGCTGGGTGTCCAGACATGGATGACCAACGCGTCACCGTAGGCCGGTTTGCACACCGGGGACGGCGTCACCGGCGTATGCCCGTTCTTGAACCGCAATGCCTGCTGCAACAAGGCACAACCCGAGAGAAAGATGCTCATGCCAATGCAGAACGGCACTGTCCCCTTGTAAAGCGTCGGGTACGGTTCGAGGAGGAACAACGCGAAGCCAATCTCGAACAGCGCCACCAGCAGTGACACCTGCCAACCGACAAAGCGCACCACCACCGCAGCCGCCAGGCGAAAACCGCCGTCGAGCAGAAAAGCCACACCGAACAGCACCGCGAGAATCACCCCGGCGACATGTTGCCGGTCGACGATCAGCAGCCCCAGCAGCAGAAAAGCCAGACCCCGCGCCCTGCGCAAAACCGCCGCGGTGCCAGCTTGCGGGGCCGGCACCAGCAGAATGATCAGGGCTTCGAGCAACAACAGATAGCCGAACACATGCAGCGGGAAATACAGAACGCCGTCCAGCGCATCGATGAAAATGGCCACGCCGGCCGCGCCCCAGACAACGCCGGTCAGCGCCAGTGCTGACCAGCGCCGGCGGACAAAGTCGTGACCGAGCAAGACCATACTCAAACGGACCATAGGCGCCCCCGGGGCGTTTCGGGCAGCCGCACTTTGCAGCCATCAAGCTGAGATCAGTCTAATACATCAAAAAAGAGCCGGATCGTGGTGACACGAACCGGCTCTGTAGGAATGCGGTCTAGAAGTCCCGCTTGTAGAAGATGTCCAGCGAACTGGCCACGCCGCTGGCGGCTTCCAGATAGACCTTTTTGCTCAGCTTGTAGCGCAAGGCGATGGTGTTGGCCGGTTCGAACACGCCGACGCCGTAACGCAAGCTGAGCTTCTCGGAAATATTGCCGCTGGCCACCACGCTGGTGGTGTTGCCGCTGCCCTGGGTGTCGAGCTGGAAATCCTGAATCCCCAGGTCCTTGGCCAGACCGCTGGTAACCCCGGAACTGCCCATCAGGCCCAGACCGAGCGCCGCTTGCGCGAGCATGTTGTTGTCCTCGCCGGTGGTACTCAGCGGGCGCCCCAGCACCAGATAGGACAACGCCTGCTCCTGGCTCATCGCCGGCTCGGAGAAGATCTGCGTGGTCGGCTGCTCGGCGCTGCCGCTCAGGCGGATACCGGCGATCACGTCGTCGGTCTGGCGGATCGCTTCGATGTCCAGATACGGCTGATCGATCGGCCCGGCAAACAGCAGACGCGCGCGGCGTACCGTCAGGCGCTGGCCGTAGGCGCGGTATTTACCGTCGTTGAGCCACAGCTCGCCGCGAGTATCCAGGTTGTCGCCGATGTGCACATGACCTTGCAGGTTGGCGGTCAGGCCGAATCCGGCGAAGCTCAGCTTGTCCTCACCGACCACCACGTCGATGTCCATCTTCATGGCCAGCGGCGGTTTGCCCTCTTCGGTCTGCGCGCCAACGATGATCGTGTCATCGGAGACTTTCACCGTCGATGGCGGCAATTCGCGCACGGTGATTTCGCCTCTGGGCACCAGCACCTTGCCGGCAATCGCCAGCTCATCGCCAGCCATGGAAATCTTCAAGTCCGGCGCCACTTCAAGCTTGGCGTAGGGCTCGACGGTGACCGGCAATTGTGTGCCCTTGAGCGCCAGATCCACCACCAGCGCCTGACCCCAGGCGACGTTGCCGCTGAGGCTGCCCTGCCCGGCCTTGCCGCTTTTCCAGCCGCCGTTCAATTGCACGGTTTCCCCGGCGATCACCGCTTGCAGTTGCAGTGCCTGCAATTCCAGCGGCAGTTCCGGGCCGGACACTTCGCCGTCACTGAGTTGCACAGTGCCGTTGACCAGCGGCGCAAGCAATCCGCCGGAAATCGTGCCGCTGCCGTTCAGGCGTCCGGTGAGTTTCTCGACCATCGGCACAAACGGCCGCGCCACCGACAGGTCCAGCCCGCTGAGGCGGAACGAGCCATTCAGCGGTTTGTTCTTCGGCAGCGGATTGAGCTGCGCCTGCACCATCAGTTCACCGAGCTTGCCGCCGACGAAGTTGAGGTCGGTGTCGATGCGTTTCGGCGTGAGTTTGCTGGTGAGCTTGAGGGTCTGGTACGGGAAGTCCAGCCACTGATCCTTTTCCTTCATGCGCAAGGTGCCGCCGCTGGCATCGACGCTGATCTGGCCGTTCGGACCGCTGGCCGGCAGGTCCAGTTGCAGGTCGGCATTGAGCTTGCCCTGCCAGGCGAAATCCTTGGGCAGCCACTGCGCCAGGCTTTCGATCGGGAACTGCTTGAGGTGGTAACGCAGCTTCGGCTCCGGCATCAACCGCTGGTCTTCGCCGCACAGGCTGGCATTGCCGGACATCCAGCAATGGGCGCCGAAGTTGATCTTGCCGTCGGCCAGACGTTCGAGTTTGGCCGGGTTTTGCAGCTTCCAGTCCTGACCGCCGGCCTGAATGTCGCCGCTGGCCAGACGCCCGCGCCAGTTGCCTTTGTCCAGATTGCCGTCCAGGCCCAGCGCGAGTTTCAGCTTCGGCCCGAGCAGGTCGAGAGTGAGCTTCTGGCTTTTGATATCGCCCTGAGCGCTGGCGGTCAGGGTGCCCAGCGACGTGTCGCCGGCCTGAATGCCGCTGCCCTTGAGATCGATTTTCGCCCGTTGCGCGCTGTCGAGGGTGGCGTCGAGGTTGAGGCTTTGCAGGCGATTGTCCTGGAACACCAGTTGCGAACCCTGCAGGTCGAGCTTGCCTTGCGGCGCTTTCAACGTGCCGGAGACATCGACTCGACCGTTGATCTGCCCGCGCAGCTGCGGCCAGAGCTGGGCCAGACGCGGCAACTTGATGTCGATCTGCCCGGTGAGCTTCTGTTGCAGGCTGCCCTTGCCATTGATGCTGTTGTCGCCGAGGCGGATTTGCAGGGCATTCAGATTCCACTGCTCGCCCGCGCCGTCAGCCTTGGCTTGCAGCACCGCCGGTTGCCCACGCAGTTTGCCTTTGAGGTCGAGGTCAGCGTTGAGGCTCAGGCGCTCGTTCTTCATTTCGCCCGTGCTTTTCAGTGGCCCGGCCAAGGTGCCCGGCAGCTCCGCCATCCAGTACGCCGGGTTGAGCGCGGACAACTCCAGCGCAGTGTCCCAGGCAATGCCGTCGGCGAACTGCACGTTCACGTGCCCTTCGGCCTTGCCCTGCCCCGCTTCGAGTTTGAATTGCGGCAGGAAGATCTGTTTGAGATTGCCGCTGAACGGGCTGCTCAGGCTGAATGCCCCGGCCGGGCCATCCAGCGCGGCGGCGAAATTGCCGAGATATTGGCCGTCGGTGTAGGAGACTTCGCCAGTGAACGTGCGCAGAGCGACTTGCGGCTCGTCGATCTCGGAATAGAGCCGATGCCACGGGAAATCCTGCCAATTGATGTTGGCCTGGGCGCTGAGGCCTTTGCTCCAGTCGACATTACCAGTGAGCTTGAGGCTTTGCTTGTCATTGGCCGTCAGGTCGAGGCCGGCGATTTGCGCACCCTTGGCGTCAACCTTGCCTTTGAGCAACAGCGCTACCGGGCCTTTATCGGCCGGCAACGTCGCATTGCCGAGGAGTTGGTAACCATTTTTCAGGTCGCCTTCGCCGGTCAATACCAGTTGATTGAGTTGCAGAGTGTCCGGCAGGTCGGCGCTCGGTTTGAACGCTTCCGAAGTGATGCGCACCTTGGCCGACAGGTTTTCCGCCAGCGGTTGCAGCTCGCCGCTCAACTGGCCGTCGAGGTAGCCACGGCTGTCGGCGTGCAGGTTCAGGGTCTTGAGCAGATCGCCGTCGACTTTGAGTGCCAGCGTCCATGGGCCGGTGCCCGGAGACGGTAGGGTCAGATCACCGGCGATGTTTAGCGGCCAGTTACCGGTGGGCTGCAACAGGCCGGACAGATTCAGGCTCAGGTCGTCGCGTTGCAGTTTCACGCTGTCGATCTGCATGCCCTTGGTAGTCCAGTGCGCCGCGAGTTGCAGGCCTTTGAGCTGTTCGCTGCCATTGAACAACAGGCTGCCGACCTGCACGTCACCCAGCTCGATGGCCACGGGCAATTGCAGATCCGGCAACTTGATAGGGCCGCTGTCGGTGGTTTCTTCGCCGGGCGGGAATTGCAGGCTGACCTGATCGGCCTTGAGCTGTTCGATGCACAGCGTCATGCGTGTCAGGCACAGCGGCGACCATTCGAAAATCGGCTTGCTCAGCTCGACGCGGCTGCCGTCCTGCTGCCACAACAGATGATCGGCACTCCACTGCCCGCCGAGTCGACCCTGAAAGTTGTCGACACTCAAACCCGGAACCAGCCCCAGCACCCAACGGCTGCCAGCCTGGGTGCCGAGCACAACGGTAATGCTCAATACAATCAGCAGCACCAGCGACAACAACGCCAGCGCCGAAATTTTCAAACCACGCTTCACAGCTCAGGCCCCATGGAAAAGTGCAGCCGGATGCCGCCATCGTCGTCCAGCGCGTGAGCCAGGTCGAGGCGGATCGGCCCCACCGGCGAAACCCAGCGCACACCTATACCGACCCCGGTCTTGAGGTTCGGCAGTTCGAGTTTGTTGAAGGAGTTGCCCTGGTCGACGAAGGTCGCGATCCGCCATTTTTCAGCGATCGAGTATTGATATTCGACGCTGCCGGCAATCATGTAGCGCCCGCCGATGCGGTCGCCCTCGGCGTTTTCCGGGGACAGGCTCTGATAGTCGTAACCGCGCACGCTCTGATCGCCACCGGCGAAGAAGCGCAGCGACGGCGGCACCGATTTGTAACCGTTGGTGGCGCTGCCGCCGACCTGCACCCGCCCGAGGAAGCGGTGATTGTCGAACACCGTGGTCAGGCCTTTGATCAATGCGGTGCCATATAAAAGGTTGGTGTCCGAAGCCAGACCTTCCTTGGCCACCTTGGATTCAAACGTCAGGCGATAACCATTGTGCGGGTCGATGCGGTTGTCGCTCTTGAGGTAGGAATAACTGACGCCGGGCATCAACAGGTTGCTGAGACCAGAGTCGTCGCCCAGTTGATATTCCTCACGCTGCCATTTCAGCGAAATCACCCGCTGCCAGCCGCTGGGCAACTTGCTGTGCCATTCCGGGCCGAAGGTCAGCAGTTTGCTGAGGGTGTCGGAGCCGTCGATGTTTTCGTACTGATAACCACCGGCCCAGCGCAACTTGTCGGTCAACGGTGGGTCCAGCGGAATGTCGTAGAACAGACCGACGTTCTGCCGTGGCGCCGAGAGTTCGGCTTCCCAGCCATAACTGTCGCCTTGCGGGTTGACCCAATGGCGAGTCCAGTTGGCCTTGATGCGCGGGCCAACGTCGGTGGAATAACCGAGACCCAGGCCCATGGTGCGCGGCTTGCGGGTTTCGAGTTTGACGTCCACCGGGATCACGTCGTTTTTCGCGGCGGTCGGTGCGGCGTCGACCCGCACGCCTTCGAAATAACCGCTCGATTGCAGGTCTCGATTGAGTTCGGCGATCAGCTCCGAGTCATACGGTTCGCCGGCCTTGAACGGCACCATGCGTTGCAGCAAGTCTTCGTCGAACGGCGTGTCGCCCGCGAAGCTGACTTTGCCCAGCGCATAACGCGGGCCGCTTTCGTAGATCAATTCAACATCGGCGACCCCGGCGCGGGGATCTACCATCAATTTCTGGCTGGTGAAACGGCCACTGAAGAAGCCATAGCGCGACGCTTGATTCTGGATCAAGCGCTTGGCGTCTTCGTAACGACCATGGTTGAGCACGGCGCCGGGCTTGAGCACGTCGCTTTTCGGTACACGAAAGGCTTTGAGGGCGGCAGCGGGTCCGTCGACACGCACGGTGACATTGCGCAGGCGAATCGGCTCGCCGGGATCGATGTTCAGCACCAGGCGCGGTTTTTCGCCGCCCTTCACGTCACTCTCGATGTGCGGCTGGTAGTAGCCCAAAGCCTGGGCGGCCTTGCGCGCCTGCTCTTCGGCGCCGCGACTGAAGCGCTGCAAGGCTTCTTCGTCACGATCGCCGAGGCTGCCGATATAGCCTTCTATATTGGCTTTGAGTTCATCGTTGGACGGTTTGATCCGCACATCCAATTCACTTTGCGCCAGCGCCGCGCAGCTGGTTAACAGCATGAGCACGCCACTGGTAAATCTTCCTGGAAACTTCATAGGCGCGGATGCTATCACGGGCTTGGGAGCGTGATAGAACAGGAAATTTCCCAAAAAGTTCGATGGTTATCCCGTTGCAGTTTGTAACACCTGCGGGTTGGCGTGGAAAAACACGTGCTCGCGCACCGGTCCGACGGCGACTTCGCCGATTTCCTCATAGCCCTGACGCTTGTAAAACTCCAGGTAGCGCGGGTTGCCGGTATCGAGGATCACCCCTTGGGAGCTTTCGTCCACCGCGCACCAGTTGTGCACCGCTTGCAACAGTTGTTCGCCGAAGTGTTTGCCCTGAAATTGTGGATGCACGCCCAGCAGCGGCAGCATGTGTACCGAATCGGTCGGCACGCAGGCTTCAACGGCGGCGTGATATTCCAGATAACGCCGGGTGCAGCGAAAACCGGTGCTCAACACCATGCGCAGACGCCAGGCCCAACTCTCGGTGACGCCCAGACGACGTTGCGGCGGTGCGATCAGGGCGATGCCGATCAAGCGATCATTGACCAACAGGCCGATGGCCGGCAGATCCTGCAGGAAATGCTGTTTGACCAGTTCCCGCACCGTGGCACGCACCCGTTGTTCGTAGCCCGGACGTTCGGCCTCGAACAGATAAGCGAAGGTCGGCTCATGACGGTAAGCCTGATACAGCAAGGATCGCGCTTCACGGGAATAGCCGCGGTCGAGCATGTGGATGTCGGCGATGGCGGTCGAGGTTTCAGGCATGACGGTGATTCTCCCTGGACGGGACTCAACAGGCCCCGTTCTTGTTATACGAGCCTTGGGCTGAAGGGATCGTTCCCACACCCGAAAGACATTAGCAGCGCATATGGACTACCGCCACGCTGGCCCAGATCCTACATGTCAGCTAGCATCGCCCTTTTGCCAGGACTGCCGACCATGAAGATCGTTTCCTTCAACATCAACGGACTGCGGGCCCGCCCGCATCAGCTGGCGGCGCTGATCGAAAAGCATCAGCCGGACGTCATCGGCCTGCAGGAAACCAAGGTCCACGACGACCAGTTCCCGCTGGAAGAAGTGCGGGCCCTGGGTTATCACGTGTATTTCCACGGCCAGAAAGGCCATTACGGCGTTGCCCTGCTCTCGCGCCAGGAGCCGATTGCCGTGCACAAAGGCTTCGCCACCGATGAAGAAGACGCGCAGCGGCGCTTTATCTGGGGCACTTTCGCCGACGCCAACGGCGTGCCGGTGACGATCATGAACGGCTATTTCCCACAGGGCGAAAGCCGCGACCATCCGACCAAATTCCCGGCCAAGCAGCGCTTCTACAGCGATCTGCAAACACTGCTGGAAAGCCAGTTCAACAATGAACAGCCGCTGGTGGTGATGGGCGACGTGAACATTTCCCCGGAAGACTGCGACATCGGCATCGGCCCGGACAACATGAAGCGCTGGCTGAAAACCGGCAAATGCAGCTTCCTGCCGGAAGAGCGCGAGTGGATGGCCCGCCTGAAGAACTGGGGCCTGACCGACAGCTTCCGTCACCTGAACCCAGATGTTACTGACACCTTCAGCTGGTTCGACTATCGCAGCCGTGGTTTTGAAGACGAGCCGAAGCGTGGTCTGCGCATCGACGTGATCCTGGCGTCCCATGGCTTGCTGCCACGGGTGAAAGCGGCCGGCGTGGACTATGAACTGCGCGGGATGGAAAAGCCTTCGGACCATGCGCCGATCTGGCTTGAATTGAGCTGACCAGCCTGAAGCAGAAGATCACAGCCAGCGGTTGTGATCTTCTGCCTTGTCATCTTTCAGAAACCTCACTGACTTAATCTCCCCGGCAATCCCCTTGGCTGCATTCGGTGCCGGCATGACCCTGCGCGTTCTGTTCGTCTTTCTCCTGAGTGCCTGGCTGCAGGTTTCGGCCGCTGCATTGCCCATTCCCGAGAACGGCCCGGTCCTGCGTATCCAGGGTTCCAACACCATCGGCGCGGCCCTTGGCCCGGCACTGGTGGAAGGTCTGCTGAAAGAACAGGGACTGTCGAAAGTCCACAGCGAAACCCCGGACACCGCCAACGAACAACGGGTCGTCGGTCTGACGGCCCAAGGCAAACGGGTCGTGGTGGAAATCGCCGCCCATGGCTCCAGCACCGGTTTCACGGCACTCAAAAGCAACAGCGCCGATCTGGCCGCCTCTTCTCGTCCGATCAAGGACAGCGAACTCGCCAGCCTGCAACCCCTCGGCGACCTGAAAAGCCCCGGCGCCGAGCAAGTCATCGCCATCGATGGCCTGGCGATCATCCTTCACCCCGCCAATCCGCTGAACCAATTGAATACCGAACAACTGGCGCGCATCTTCAGCGGCGAGGCGAAGACGTGGGAAGAACTCGGCGGCAAGGGTGGGACGATTCATCTGTATGCGCGGGATGATCAGTCCGGGACCTACGACACGTTCAAGGAACTTGTCCTCAGTCGTCGTGGGAAAACTCTGAACAACTCGGCGAAACGTTTCGAATCCAGCGAGCAATTGTCCGACGCGGTCAGTGCAGATCCGCAAGCCATCGGTTTTATCGGCCTGCCCTATGTGCGCCAGGCCAAAGCCGTGGCGATTGTCGATGGACAGTCCCTGGCGATGTTGCCGCTGGCCAGCCTGATCGCCACCGAAGACTATCCACTGTCGCGACGGTTGTTCTTCTATTTGCCACCCGACAGCCTGAACCCGTGGGCCCGGGCGTTGGTGGATTTTGCGCAAAGCCGTCAGGGCCAGGCGATTGTTGCGGCCAATGGCTTTATCGCCCAAACCGTGCACGCCATCTCGGTTACGCCGAATGCGCTGATGCCCGAGGGGTATCAATCCCTCAGCCGGCACGCCCAGCGTCTGACCGTGAACTTCCGCTTCGAAGAAGGCAGCGCGAGCCTCGACAACAAGGCCCGGCAGGATCTGGCCCGGGTGTTCGACTATATAAAGCACCACGAGAAGACCGACCGTGCAGTGACATTGGTAGGGTTCGGCGATGCCAAGGACGATCCGGCGCGGGCGGATTTGCTGTCAAAGCTGCGGGCGATGGCGGTACGTCGGGAGCTGGTGAAAAACGGCGTGGTGTTGCGCGAGGTGCGCGGATTTGGCGCGCTGATGCCGGTGGCGACCAACAGCGGGGATGAAGGCAGGATCAAGAACCGGCGGGTCGAGGTGTGGGTTTACTGAATCTGATGTCCTGATCGTTCCCACGCTCTGCGTGGGAATGCATACCGTGACGCTCCGCGTCACAGTGGACGCAGAGCGTCCATGGCTGCGTTACCACGCAGAGCGTGGGAACGATCAGGGGTGAAGTGCTGGATCAGCGCTCGCTGCGCAGCATTTCCTTCGGCACGTACTTGCCGATCTCGAATTTGCCGATCGCCGCGCGGTGCACTTCGTCCGGGCCGTCGGCCAGGCGCAGAGTGCGTTGCATGGCGTACATGTAGGCCAGCGGGAAGTCGTTCGACACCCCTGCACCGCCATGGATCTGGATCGCCCGGTCGATCACCCGCAACGCGACGTTCGGTGCGACGACCTTGATCTGCGCAATCTCGCTCTTGGCAACCTTGTTACCCACGGTGTCCATCATGTACGCCGCCTTCAGGGTCAGCAGGCGTGCCATGTCGATTTCCATGCGCGAGTCGGCGATCTTGTCGACGTTACCGCCCAGACGCGCCAGCGGTTTGCCGAACGCGGTACGGCTCACCGAACGTTTGCACATCAGTTCCAGTGCGCGCTCGGCCATACCGATCGAACGCATGCAGTGGTGAATCCGGCCTGGGCCAAGGCGACCTTGAGCAATTTCGAAGCCGCGTCCTTCACCGAGCAGGACGTTTTCGTACGGCACTCGCACGTTGTCGAACAGCACTTCGGCGTGGCCGTGGGGTGCGTCGTCGTAACCGAACACCGGCAGCGGACGGACGATCTTCACGCCTGGGGTGTCGACCGGCACCAAAATCATCGAGTGCTGGGCGTGGCGCGGAGCGTCAGGGTTGCTCAGGCCCATGAAGATCAGGATCTTGCAGCGCGGATCGCAGGCGCCGGAAGTCCACCATTTCTTGCCGTTGATCACCCACTCATCGCCATCACGCACGGCACGAGCAGCCATGTTGGTGGCGTCGGAGGATGCGACGTCCGGTTCGGTCATCGCAAACGCCGAGCGAATCTCGCCGCGCAGCAGCGGTTCGAGCCAGCGCTGTTTCTGTTCTTCGTTGGCGTAACGCACCAGCACTTCCATGTTGCCGGTGTCCGGTGCCGAGCAGTTGAACGGCTCGGGACCGAGCAGCGAACGGCCCATGATTTCCGCCAATGGCGCGTATTCGAGGTTGGTCAGGCCGGCGCCCAGTTCCGACTCAGGCAGAAACAAATTCCACAGCCCTTCAGCCTTGGCCTTGAGTTTGAGTTCTTCCATGATCGCGGTCGGCTGCCAGCGGTCGCCCTCGGCAACCTGCCGTTCGAACACGGCTTCGGCCGGGTAAACGTAAGTGTCCATGAACGCGGTCACGCGCTCACGCAGTTCTTGCACCTTGGGCGAATAAGCGAAATCCATGAGCAATTACCTTTTTTCGGCAGGTTGTTTAAGTCATGCAATCGATGCTAGAACAGCGTTGATAATTTACCTAGCCTATTCTCGGCGTGTATAAACATTCATCACCGATATATGATTGGTTGATTTTCCGGGCAGCCCTGACCTGTACCCTCCACCTATAACAAGAGAGCCGCGTAATGAATCTGAGCAAGGTCGACCTCAACCTTTTCATCGTCTTCGACGCGATCTACACCGAAGCCAACCTGACCCGCGCCGGGCAGATTG
The DNA here is from genome assembly GCF_058808055.1 of Pseudomonas sp. GW821-FHT11G12. Classification (NCBI taxonomy): domain Bacteria; kingdom Pseudomonadati; phylum Pseudomonadota; class Gammaproteobacteria; order Pseudomonadales; family Pseudomonadaceae; genus Pseudomonas; species Pseudomonas sp. GW821-FHT11G12. The sequence continues at coordinate 335,746 of NZ_JBXARH010000001.1, read as the reverse complement.
TCGGCATCACCCAGCCAGCGGTGTCCAACGCCTTGGCGCGGTTGCGCGAGACCTTCAACGACCCGCTCTTCGTACGCACGGCCCAGGGCATGGTGCCGACGCCCATGGCGCAGAACATCATCGGCCCGGTGCGTAACGCGCTGTCGCTGCTGCGGGTGTCGGTTCAGGAAAGCCGCATTTTCAACCCTTCGCAAGCGGTCAAGACTTACCGCATCAGCATGACTGACCTGACCGAAGCGGTGATTCTGCCGCCGCTGTTCCAGCGCCTGCGTCGCCTGGCGCCGACGGTGATCATCGAAAGTTTCCTGTCCAAACGCCGGGAAACCACCAAGGAACTGGCTGCCGGACGTCTCGACTTTGCCGTGGATGCACCGCTCAACACCGACCCGCAGGTGCGCCACGTCAAGCTGATGGAAGACCGATACGTCTGCGCCATGCGCAAGGGCCATCCGCTGGCGACCAAGGAAAAATTCACCCTCGACGATTACCTGTCGCTGACCCACATTCATATTTCCAGCCGTCGCAGTGGTCTGGGCCATGTCGATCTGGCGCTGGGCAAGATGGGCATCCAGCGCAAGATCGCGCTGCGCTCGCAGCACTATCTGATGGCGTCCCAGGTGTTGCAGCAGACCGACATGGTGATGACCGTGCCGGAGCGTTTTGCCCGTCGCCATGACCTGCATGCGTTCAATCTGCCGGTCAACGATGTGCCACCCGTGGAAACCCATTTGTACTGGCACGAAAGCACCGATCAGGACCCGGCCAACCGCTGGATGCGCGAGCAGATGATCGAGCTGTGCCAGCAAGTGACAGCGCACGAGAAGAAGCTCGACAAGCTGCAGGCGCCCGCCACTTGACGTAAACGTCAACCTGCCATTAGCTTAGCGCCAAGACCTTATTTCGAGCGCTTTCATGAGCAGCCAGACCTACAGCATTTCCGACCTCGCCCGCGAGCTGGACATCACCACCCGGGCGATCCGCTTCTATGAAGAACAAGGCCTGCTCAGCCCCGAGCGCCGAGGCCAGGAACGCATCTATTCGCCGCGCGACAAGGTCAGCCTGAAGCTGATCCTGCGGGGCAAGCGCATCGGTTTTTCCCTGGCCGAGTGCCGCGAGCTGATCGAGCTCTACGACCCCTCCAGCGGTAACACCAAACAACTCAACAGCATGCTGGCGAAAATCAGCGAGCGCCGGGAACAGCTTGAACAGCAGTTGCTGGACATCGAACAGATGAAGCTGGAACTCGACACCGCTGAAGAACGCTGCGTGCAGGCGCTGGAGCAGACGCTCAAGAGTCAGCAAGTCGCGCAGTAGCCTCCCGATAATTACAACAGGTCAACGCCATGTCCCTCCCCTCCCAAGTACGCCTGATCGAAGTCGGCCCGCGTGACGGCCTGCAGAACGAAGCCCAGCCCATCAGCGTCGCCGACAAGGTGCAACTGGTCGACGCCTTGAGCGCTGCCGGCCTCGGCTATATAGAGGTCGGCAGTTTCGTCTCGCCCAAGTGGGTACCGCAGATGGCCGGCTCCGCCGACGTGTTCGCGCAGATCCAGCGCAAGCCCGGCGTGACCTATGGCGCGCTGGCGCCAAACCTGCGCGGTTTTGAAGATGCGCTGGCCGCCGGGGTCAAGGAAGTCGCGGTGTTTGCTGCGGCATCCGAAGCGTTTTCGCAACGCAACATCAACTGCTCGATCAGCGAAAGCCTCGCGCGGTTCGCGCCGATCATGGAATCGGCGAAACAGCACGGCGTTACCGTGCGCGGTTACGTTTCCTGCGTGCTGGGTTGCCCTTATGAAGGCGAGGTCGCCCCGGAACAAGTGGCGATGGTCGCCCGCGAGTTGTACGCGATGGGCTGCTACGAAGTTTCGCTGGGCGACACCATCGGCACCGGCACTGCTGGCGCCACCCGCCGGCTGTTCGAAGTAGTGTCGAAGTATGTGCCTCGCGAGAAACTCGCCGGCCACTTCCACGACACCTATGGCCAGGCCATGGCCAACATCTACGCCAGCCTGCTGGAAGGCATCGCGGTGTTCGACAGCTCTATCGCCGGCCTCGGCGGCTGCCCGTACGCCAAAGGCGCCAGCGGTAACGTCGCCACCGAGGATGTGGTGTACCTGCTCAACGGCCTGGGCATCGAGACCGGTATCGACCTCGACGCCTTGATTGCTGCCGGCCAACAGATCAGTGCCGTGCTGGGTCGCCCAACCGGTTCGCGCGTGGCCAAGGCTCGTAGCGCACAGTGAGGGGATGGTGTTACCGCCGAGCGCGAAACGTGGGCACAAGCGAGTAACACGGAAACAAATTGTCTGGTTTTGCCTGAAGGAAAAATCCTTCAAAAAACTCAAACCCTTGATTTACAAGGGTTTTAAAAAGTTGGCACGGCTTCTGCTATCTCTATGGCATAACAAGAATAAAAAGCAGCAAACCAATAAAAATAAGACGTACCGACTCTGACATAACAAAAACAACACGGCAGAGACGCAGCTAACAGATTTTTTTGGAGAAGGTGTGCTTTTCAGGGTGTTCCTCGGAATGACCCGCAACCGGGCAGAGAACAATAAAACTACCTTCAGGTAGCTCCCGAATCGGTTGGATCGCCTAGCGAGAAAGCAGATCAGCGCTCAAAAAAATACGTTTGCTCTTGACCCCGGATGGGGGTCGCCAAAAACAGCGGTAAAGGGCCACGGTTGCCAAAAACAACAACAGACCGCCCCTCAATAATAAAAAAGAGCACGCGACGACAAAATTAAAGGGGAGCTTCGGCTCCCCTTTGTGCTGTCTGGCGTTCTGAAATTGTCCGCGACGGATCTCCTCCCCCATCTCGATCTTCCTGTAAGCGCTCACTCGGCAAGATCTCAGTGAGGCAATTGATCTTGTGCCTCAACATCCAGCCCCCCCCATACAAGTAATCCCAACAAAAACACGGAGGGTTCACGGCTTTCGCTGTGTGTAAACATGACGCCGCATGCGCGTTTAAAGTACACGAACCGTTACGCCATAAGGGCTACAACACCTTGCGTCGTTGCCTACGCGTACGCCAGAATCCGCCGGCTTACGCAGCTTGGAGAGGGCTATATCGTTTCCCTGTCACTGAAAAACAGTGATCGGGTTTGGTAGCCCGTCTGTAATAGCTGTATGGCAACACCGTATCCAGTCCCTTTTGGGGGCTCGGTTTTATGGTGGTCATGCGTGGGGCTCATTCGTGAGCGCCGGGTTCCTATTGCAGCCGGTCTACCAACCCGCGTATGGCCGCCACCCATCGTTTGGTAGCGTGGGTGATGGCTCCTTGAAGTCTGCGATAGGAGTTACACGTATGTTCAAAGCCACACCAAACCCACCAGAAACCGATTCAATCCCCTACGACGCCGCACTAGAAGCCGAAAACATAAAAACGGCAACCGAGCGGGCGATCAATCATTACCTCGATCCTGGGGCGCAGAAGACGTCCAAGCCATCGCGCAAGCCCGGCAAGATCTATCTGGTCAATCCAACGGTGGATGACGAAACGCTGCTGGTCGAAGCGTGCGAAACGCTGTCGTCGGCCAGTGACATGGCCCGGGATCTCGGCGACACCGTCGATCCGTCGCAGCGCAAGGCGATGCAGATACTGCAGCAGGTCATCATGCTGAGTGAGCTGCTGGTCAATCGCGTGCTGGATAACCATCACGTCTCGCGGTAGTTGCCGCCTCGGTGAGGGGCTTGTCCCCTCACTGCTTGGCAGCCGTCGATAAAAATCCTCAAGCGACTCTGTCCGGAGTTCCAGCTGATGTCCAAGACCGTCATTCCACCGTTAGAAGAACCGGTGTCCCCGTATGAATTTCCTGATTCAAGAAAACTCCACGACGCGGCCGAACGCGCCCTCGACTATTACCTGACCCCCGCAGCCAAGATCATGGCCACGCCCTACACCCCAAACGACATGTTCATGGTCAACCCGCAAACCGACACGGAGTCCTTGCTGGCCAACGCCTGCGAATCCCTCGCGTCAGCCACGGTCATGCTCGGTGACTTTGCCGGGATGCTGGAAGGGCCGAACCGCAAGACCCTGCTGGGCATTGCGCAAGTGGTGATGTTGGGGGAATTGGCGGTGAATCAGGCATTGGAAAATGTAGAGGTAAAGCAATAAGCGCTGCTTTCGAAGCCAGGGTCCGTGCCCTGGCTTCGAAGGCTCTGATCGATATAGAAAGTTGAAACTGTGGGAGCCAAGCCCCCACAGATTGGTTCTGTCAGCCCTCGTTACCGCGCAACTCCTCGATACTGATCTCGCGCATCCGGAATTTCTGGATCTTGCCCGTCACCGTCATCGGAAACTCCTCGACGAACTTGAAATGACGCGGAGTCTTGAAGTGGGCGATGCGTTCCTTGCACCACGCTTGCAGCTCTTGTTCGGTGGCGCTGTGGCCGGGATGGAATTTGATCCAGGCGACGATTTCCTCGCCGTAGCGTGAGCAGGGAATGCCGATCACCTGCACGTCCGCCACCGCCGGGTGGGTGAAAAAGAACTCTTCCAGTTCACGCGGGTAAATGTTTTCGCCGCCACGAATGATCATGTCCTTGTTGCGGCCGGCGATGCAGACGTAACCCTCGTCGTTCATGCTCGCCAGGTCGCCGGTGTGCATCCAGCCTGCCGCGTCGATGGCTTCGGCGGTGGCATTCGGGTTGTTCCAGTAGCCGAGCATCACGCTGTAGCCACGGGTACACAGTTCGCCGATGGTGCCACGTGGCACCGGGTTGCCGGCCTCGTCGATGATTTTGCTTTCGAGTTGTGGCTGGGTGCGGCCGACGGTGGTGACGCGCAGTTCCAGTTCGTCAGATGGCCCGGTCTGCAGGGACACGGGGCTGGTTTCGGTCATGCCGTAGGCGATCTGCACTTCGCTCATGTGCATTTCGCTGATGACCCGTCGCATCACCTCGATCGGGCAGGTGGCGCCGGCCATGATTCCGGTGCGCAGGGTCGACAGGTCGAATTCGGCGCGCTGCGGCTGATCGAGCATGGCGATGAACATGGTTGGTACGCCGTACAGTGCGGTGGCCTTTTCTTCGGCGACGGTGCTCAGGGTCAGCAGCGGATCGAAGGCATCGTTGGGGTAAATCATCGTGCTGCCGTGGGTGATGCAGCCCAGGTTGCCCATGACCATGCCGAAGCAGTGATACAGCGGCACCGGGATCACTAGGCGATCGGCGGCGGTCAGGCCGAGGCTTTCGCCGACCATGTAACCGTTGTTGAGGATGTTGTAGTGACTGAGGGTCGCGCCCTTGGGGAAACCGGTGGTGCCGGAGGTGTACTGGATGTTGACGGGCTGATCGAAGTGCAGGCTGTCGCTGCGTTCACGCAATTGTTCTGGAGAGACACTGGCGGCCAGATCTGCCAGTTGCGACCACGGGAGAAAACCCGAAGGCGGCTGGGGATCGAGGCTAATCAAGCCGCGCAGCTCCGGCAGGCGCTCGCTGCGCAGTTCGCCGATGGATTGCTCGGCCAGTTCCGGCAGCAAACCTTGCAACATGCCGTGATAGTTGGAGCTCTTGAACGCGCCCGCGCAGACCAGCCACTGGCAACCGGATTGCTTGAGCACGTATTCCAGCTCGGAGCTGCGGTAGGCCGGGTTGATGTTGACCAGAATCACGCCGATCTTTGCGGTGGCGAACTGAGTGATGCACCACTGCGCGCAGTTCGGCGCCCAGATGCCGAGCCGGTCACCGGCCTGCAAACCCAACGCCAGCAGGGCTCTGGCATGCACGTCCACCGCGTCGGCCAGTTGCCGCCAGGTGTAACGCTGCTGCTGATGGCGCACCACCAGCGCCTCGCCGTCCGGGTACTGCGCGACGGTCTCGTCGAACTTCTGCCCGATGGTCATCGCCAGCAAGGCTTTGTCCTGGGAACCACGGGTGTAGCTGCGCTGCGGGTTTGCACTGGGTTGATCCATGACGACCCCTATTGTCTTTATTAGTGGGTGTTGGACCGGAGCCATATGAGCTCCGACCATTCAGAACTGGCCCTACTCTCGCTCAAGTTGACGTTAACGTAAAGGGTGATTGACAGCCATTCGTCACAGGCTTACGTTAACGTAAAGGTGAGAGCCGAACCGCCGCCCTCCCTGCCCTACAAAAAAGCCAAAAGGTGACCCATGAGCTACCCATCCCTGAACTTTGCCCTCGGTGAAACCATCGACATGCTGCGCGATCAGGTTCAGTCCTTTGTCGCCAAGGAGGTCGCTCCGCGCGCCGCGCAGATCGACAGCGACAACCTGTTCCCCGCCGATCTGTGGCGCAAGTTCGGCGACATGGGCCTGCTCGGCATCACCGTGCCGGAAGAGTACGGCGGCGCTGGCCTGGGTTACCTGGCGCACGTCGTGGCGATGGAAGAAATCAGCCGCGGCTCCGCTTCTGTGGCTTTGTCCTACGGCGCCCACTCCAATCTCTGCGTGAACCAGATCAACCGCAACGGTAACCACGAACAGAAATCCAAGTACCTGCCGAAACTGATCAGCGGCGAACACGTCGGCGCACTCGCCATGAGCGAGCCGAACGCCGGTTCCGACGTGGTCTCGATGAAACTGCGCGCCGAAAAACGCGGTGACCGCTACGTCCTCAACGGCAGCAAGACCTGGATCACCAACGGCCCCGACGCCAACACCTACGTGATCTACGCCAAGACCGACCTGGAAAAAGGCCCCCACGGCATCACCGCGTTCATCGTCGAGCGCGACTGGAAAGGCTTCAGCCGCAGCAACAAGTTCGACAAGCTCGGCATGCGCGGTTCCAACACCTGCGAGCTGTTCTTCGACGACGTCGAAGTGCCGGAAGAAAACATCCTCGGCGTGCTCAACGGCGGCGTGAAAGTGCTGATGAGCGGCCTCGATTACGAGCGCGTCGTGCTTTCCGGTGGCCCGACCGGGATCATGCAGTCGTGCATGGACCTGATCGTGCCGTACATCCACGACCGCAAGCAGTTCGGCCAGAGCATCGGCGAATTCCAGCTGATCCAGGGCAAGGTCGCCGACATGTACACCCAGCTTAACGCCAGCCGCGCCTACCTCTACGCCGTGGCCCAGGCCTGCGAGCGCAACGAGACCACGCGCAAGGACGCCGCCGGCGTGATCCTCTACACCGCCGAACGCGCCACGCAAATGGCCCTCGACGCAATCCAGATTCTCGGCGGCAACGGTTACATCAACGAATTCCCGGCCGGCCGTCTGCTGCGTGACGCCAAGCTGTACGAAATCGGCGCTGGCACCAGTGAGATCCGTCGCATGCTGATCGGCCGCGAACTGTTCAACGAAACCCGCTAAACGGAGCTGTCCATGGCTATCCTGCATACCCAGCTCAACCCCCGTTCAGCGGAGTTCGCCGCCAACAGCGCGGCGATGCTCGAACAGGTCGACGCCCTGCACACCCTGCTCGCCCAAGTGGCACAGGGCGGAGGCGCGAAAGCCCAGGAACGTCACACCTCGCGCGGCAAACTGCTGCCCCGTGAGCGGATCAACCGCTTGCTCGATCCGGGCTCGCCGTTTCTGGAAATCAGCCAGTTGGCCGCCCACGCCGTGTATGGCGAAGACGTGCCCGCCGCTGGCGTGATTGCCGGCATCGGCCGCGTGGAAGGTGTCGAGTGCATGATCGTCGCCAACGACGCGACGGTGAAAGGTGGCTCGTACTACCCGCTGACCGTAAAGAAACACTTGCGCGCCCAGACCATCGCCCAACAGAACCGCCTGCCATGCATCTATCTGGTGGACTCGGGCGGCGCCAACCTGCCGCGTCAGGACGAAGTGTTCCCGGATCGCGAGCACTTCGGGCGAATCTTCTTCAACCAGGCCAACATGAGTGCCATGGGCATCCCGCAGATCGCTGTGGTCATGGGCTCGTGCACTGCGGGCGGCGCGTATGTGCCGGCGATGGCCGACGAAGCAATCATGGTGCGCAATCAGGCGACGATTTTTCTCGCCGGCCCGCCCTTGGTGAAAGCTGCGACCGGTGAAGTGGTCAGCGCCGAAGACCTCGGCGGGGCCGATGTGCATTGCAAGATTTCCGGGGTCGCCGACCACTACGCCGAAAGCGATGAGCACGCCCTCGCCCTCGCCCGCCGCAGCGTCGCCAACCTCAACTGGCGCAAGCTCGGCGAAGTGCAGCAGCGCGCGCCGATTGCGCCGCTGTACGCCAGCGACGAGTTGTACGGTGTGGTGTCGGCGGATGCCAAACAGCCGTTCGACGTGCGTGAAGTGATTGCGCGACTGGTCGACGGTTCGGTGTTCGATGAGTTCAAGGCGCTGTTCGGTACGACGCTGGTGTGCGGTTTCGCCCATCTGCACGGCTACCCGATCGCGATCCTCGCCAACAACGGCATCCTGTTCGCCGAAGCCGCGCAAAAAGGCGCGCACTTCATCGAACTGGCCTGCCAGCGCGGCATCCCGCTGCTGTTCCTGCAGAACATCACCGGCTTCATGGTCGGTCAGAAATACGAGGCCGGCGGCATCGCCAAACACGGCGCGAAACTGGTGACCGCCGTGGCATGCGCCAAGGTGCCGAAATTCACCGTGATCATCGGCGGCAGCTTCGGTGCCGGTAACTACGGCATGTGCGGGCGGGCCTACGATCCACGTTTCCTGTGGATGTGGCCAAACGCGCGGATTGGCGTGATGGGCGCCGAACAGGCGGCCGGCGTGCTGGTTCAGGTCAAGCGCGAACAGGCCGAACGCAGCGGTCAGGCGTTCAGTGCCGAGCAGGAAAGCGAGATCAAGCAACCGATTCTCGACCAGTACGAAGAGCAGGGTCACCCCTACTACTCCAGCGCACGGCTGTGGGACGACGGCGTCATCGACCCGGCGCAGACCCGCGATGTGCTGGCCCTGGCCTTGTCCGCGTCGTTGAACGCGCCTATCGAACCGAGCCGCTTCGGCGTGTTCCGGATGTGATCGGGAGAACCTCATGAGCGACTTCAACACCCTCGAATTGCAGAGCGATCCACGGGGTTTCGCGACCCTGTGGCTTAGCCGCGAAGAAAAGAACAATGCATTCAACGCCGAGATGATCCGCGAACTGATCCTGGCACTGGACAAGGTCGCCAGCGACGCCAGCCTGCGTTTCCTGCTGGTGCGCGGACGCGGCAAGCACTTCAGCGCCGGCGCCGATCTGGCCTGGATGCAGCAATCGGCCGAACTCGATTACCACACCAACCTCGACGACGCCCGGGAACTGGCGGAGCTGATGTACAACCTCGCCAAGCTGAAAATCCCGACCGTGGCAGTGGTGCAAGGCGCGGCGTTCGGCGGAGCATTGGGTCTGATCAGTTGCTGCGACATGGCAATTGGCGCCGATGACGCGCAGTTCTGCCTGTCGGAAGTGCGCATTGGCTTGGCGCCGGCGGTGATCAGCCCGTTCGTGGTGCAAGCCATCGGTGAACGTGCGGCGCGGCGTTATGCGCTGACGGCCGAGCGTTTTGGCGGCCAACGGGCGCGTGAAATTGGATTGCTCTCCGAAAGCTATCCGGCGGCCGAGCTTGAACAGAAAGTCGAACAATGGATCGACAACCTCCTGCTCAACAGCCCCGCCGCCATGCGCGCCAGCAAGGATCTGCTGCGTGAAGTCGGCAACGGCGCGTTGACTCCGGCCCTGCGCCGCTACACCGAAAATGCCATCGCCCGCATCCGCGTCAGCCCGGAAGGCCAGGAAGGTCTGCGGGCCTTTTTGCAGAAACGTCCACCGAGCTGGCAAGCCGCAACCACCACCAAGGAGCCGCGTTGATGAGCGCACCTGTTCTCACCACCCTGCTGGTGGCCAACCGTGGCGAGATCGCTTGCCGGGTCATGCGCACCGCCAAGGCCCTGGGCCTGACTACCGTTGCCGTGCACAGCGCCACCGACCGTGAAGCGCGGCACAGCCGTGAAGCGGATATCCGCGTCGATCTGGGCGGCAGCAAAGCGGCCGACAGTTACCTGCAAATCGACAAACTGATCGCGGCGGCGAAGGCCAGCGGCGCTCAGGCGATTCATCCGGGTTATGGTTTTCTTTCGGAAAACGCCGGGTTTGCCCGCGCCATCGAAGCGGCGGGCCTGATCTTCCTCGGCCCGCCGGCCTCGGCCATTGATGCGATGGGCAGCAAATCCGCCGCCAAGGCTCTGATGGAAACGGCCGGCGTGCCGCTGGTGCCGGGCTATCACGGTGAGGCCCAGGATCTGGACACCTTCCGCGATGCTTGCGAGCGCATTGGCTATCCAGTGCTGCTCAAGGCCACTGCCGGCGGTGGTGGCAAGGGCATGAAGGTCGTTGAAGACGTCAGCCAACTGGCTGAAGCGCTGGCTTCGGCCCAGCGTGAAGCGCAGTCGTCGTTCGGCGATTCGCGGATGCTCGTGGAGAAATACCTGCTCAAGCCGCGCCACGTGGAAATCCAGGTGTTCGCCGATCAGCATGGTAATTGCCTGTATTTGAATGAGCGCGACTGCTCGATTCAGCGCAGACACCAGAAGGTCGTTGAGGAGGCACCGGCACCGGGGCTGAGCCCGGAGTTGCGCCGGGCCATGGGCGAAGCGGCGGTGCGTTCGGCGCAGGCCATCGGTTATGTCGGCGCTGGCACGGTGGAGTTTTTGCTGGACGCTCGCGGCGAGTTTTTCTTCATGGAGATGAACACGCGGCTGCAAGTCGAACACCCGGTCACCGAGGCCATCACCGGCCTTGATCTGGTGGCCTGGCAGATTCGCGTCGCCCGTGGCGAAGCGTTGCCGATCACTCAGGATCAGGTGCCGCTGAACGGGCATGCGATTGAGGTTCGGCTGTATGCGGAAGATCCGTCGAATGATTTTCTGCCGGCTACCGGACGCCTCGATCTGTATCGCGAATCCACCGTTGGGCCGGGGCGTCGCGTTGATGCGGGCGTTGAGGAAGGCGATGAGATTTCGCCGTTTTATGACCCGATGCTCGGCAAGCTGATTGCCTGGGGCGAGGATCGTGAGCAGGCGCGGTTGCGGCTGCTGAGCATGCTCGATGAGTTCGCGATTGGCGGGTTGAAGACCAACATCAACTTCCTGCGGCGGATTATCGGTCATCCAGCATTTGCATCCGCCGAGCTGGATACCGGGTTCATTCCTCGCTATCAGGAACAGCTACTGCCAGCGCCTGTCGCGCTGAGCGATGAATTCTGGGATGCGGCGGCGCAGGCTTTTGCGCAGAGTTTGCCGGGGATGACTCGGGAAGATGATCCGGCCTCGCCTTGGGCGCTTCACAGCGGCTTGCGCGCGGGGTTGCCACGTGAAATCACTCTGCATTTAAGTTGCGAGGGGCAGGATCGGGCGCTCACGCTCGGTGCTGGCGGCAATGCAAAATTGATCGGCGAGCAACTGGTGATCGAGCGCGATGGTTTGCGTCGTCAGTTGCGTGCGATTCGTCGTGGAGAGGTTCTGTATCTGCAATGGGACGGCGAGTTGCGACGCATTGAAACGTACGACCCGATCAGCGCTGTCGAAGCCAGTCACAGCCATCAGGGCGGTCTGACTGCACCGATGAACGGCAGCATCGTGCGAGTGCTGGTGGAGGCCGGGCAATCGGTTGAGGCCGGCGCTCAACTGGTGGTGCTGGAAGCGATGAAGATGGAACACAGCATCCGCGCCCCCCATGCCGGTGTGATCAAGGCGCTGTATTGCCAGGAAGGCGAAATGGTCAGCGAAGGCAGCGCGCTGGTCGAGCTGGAAGAGGCTTGAAAGGTGGATCGATCCTACACATTGTGAGGATCGATCTGACTAGTACTTGGCCGATGCCTGAACCACGACACCGATAATTCGGCACTCGTCGGTAAACACGGCTTTCGGCCAGGTCGGATTGAGCGGCATCAGGTAACGCTGGCCGCCCTCTTCGATCAGTTTGCGGAAAATCGCTTCATCACTGTCCTGCCACTGGGCGATCACCAGTTTGCCGGGCTCCGCCTCCACCGCCGGATCCACCAGGATCAGCATCCCCTCGCCGATGCTCTGCCCGGTTGGTGCGGTCATCGAGTTGCCCATTACCGTGAGCCAGAACGCCGGGCCTCGGGCATGGTAATCCGTCAGTTCGAAACGTCGCTTGTCCTTGCCGCTCGAATACGCCGGTTGGGCTTCACGGGCCTCGATCGGGGTTTTCCAGTCGCTGACCGGATAGCGGAAGTAAGGGTTGTACTTCTGCGCCAGAGGCATTTCGTCGTCCTTGTCGACTTGCGGTTCGCGGATCACTACCGCGACTTCGAGAAACTCCATGCCCAGCGCTTTCAGCACGCGGTTCATCTGCGTGATGCCGGGCTCACGGCGTTTGTTCAGCCAATGGCCGATACCGCCCTGAGACATGCCGACGCGCTCGCCGAGTTCGACTTGAGTGACATTGAGTTCACTCATTTTGGCCTTGACCAACTCAATCCATTTATCCATGTGCGGCACCATACGTGCCCGTCCCGGGCCATCAAAACACATATTGTAGTATTTAAATTCTGGTCACAAATACTCTAGGTACTATTCTTGGATCACGGATTTGAATCGACCAAGGAGTGACCTTTCACCATGAACATCACCAGCAAAGACCTGCCCGACCTGCAAATGGACACCACGTTCACGTCTGCGCAAGGATGCGCCGCTGCGCAGCGGGCATTGGACTATTACTTGAAACCGGCTGTGTCAGAACCGGATGTGGAAGAACGTTTTTTCGGCGTGAACAGCAACCTGAGTGGCGAAGAATCCCTGGTCCACGCCTCGGATTTGCTGCGATGTGCAGCGGCCACGGCATTCAAGGCAGCAGACGGCTTGCAGGGTGTCAGTCGGGATTTGGCTTTTTCGGTCGTGCACATGGTGGACATGGCACGAGCGATGGTCGATCACTCGCTCGATGGCGGTGTTCGCTGAAGACGGACGGGAAAGAATTTTCCAATCGCGCAGATAAAAACGTTTGACTTGCAAATGATAATGATTATTATTGCAAGCAGCTGGTCGCGAGATCAGTCGATGGACCAGAGACCTTAGGTCGGTCTTCTGGACTATCTCCTCATCAGGCTAATCACGGTTTTTGACCCGGCTTTTTGCCGGGTCTTTTTTTTGCCAGTTTTCTGGCTTGTGGCTTCAGGCTAATGAAGTCTTTGGGTGCTGCAAATTCGATGGCGCGGATAATATCAAAAGAATATCGCTTGGCAAGAGAACCCCGCCCGCGTTAGGGAAAAGTAATGCCAATTAGCACTTGAGAATCAATCGCACAGCTACTAAGCTGCATCCGCGTCATGGAGGACGCCCCCCGCCACACCCCGCAATTTCCCTCGGTTTCACCCCTGTCTTGCGTGTAAAGTAGCCGCCATAAAAATCATATTCAGGAACCGATTATGACCGTGGCCAAATCTTCGTTCGACATCAGCGCCAACTTCGACAGCGGCAACATCCAAGTCATCGACATCAGCAACCCGCTCAGCCCGGTTCTGGCGATTCGGCCAGATACCCGCAGCGCCCACTTCCAGTGGTTCCACTTCAAGGCCAGCGGCCTGCATGTTCATCAGGAACACTGGTTCCGCCTGGTCAACGCCAGCCAGTCCTCCTACAACAAAGCCTGGACCGGCTATCAGGCCGTCGCTTCCTACGACCACGTCAACTGGTTCCGCATTCCGACCCAATTCGAAGGCGACAGCCTGCGCTTCTGCCTTGAAGCCGAGCAGACTCACGCCTGGTTCGCCTACTTCGAACCCTACAGCCGTGGCCGTCATGACTGGCTGATCGAGCAAGCGCTGACCAAGGCCGGCACCGAGCTGCTGGCCACTGGCAAGAGCGTCGAAGGCCGTGACATTCAACTGCTGCGCAAAGGCACTGGCGCCGAAGGCCGTCGCAAGATCTGGATCATCGCCCAGCAGCATCCGGGCGAACACATGGCCGAGTGGTTCATGGAAGGCGTGATCGAACGTCTGGAGCATCACAACGATCCGGTACTGAACAAACTGCTGGAAAGTGCCGATCTGTACCTGGTGCCGAACATGAACCCGGACGGTGCCTTCCACGGCCACCTGCGCACCAACGCCATGGGGCAGGACCTGAACCGCGCCTGGCAGAACGCCAGTCAGGAAGTCAGCCCTGAAGTCCTTTTCGTACAGCAGCAAATGGAAAAGTACGGCGTCGATCTGTTCCTCGACGTACACGGCGATGAAGAAATCCCCCACGTGTTCACTGCCGGCTGCGAAGGCAATCCGGGCTACACCCCGCGGATCGAGAAACTCGAAGAACACTTCCGCAGCCACCTGAAACACACCACCAAAGACTTCCAGACCAAGTACGGCTACACCCGCGACGAACCGGGTCAGGCCAACATGACCCTGGCGTGCAACAGCGTCGGCCAGAAGTTCGACTGCCTGTCGCTGACCCTGGAAATGCCGTTCAAGGATCACGATGACGCACCGAACCCGCTCACCGGCTGGTCGGGCCAACGCTCGAAACAGTTGGGCAAAGACGTGCTGACCACCATCGCCGACATGGTCGACACCCTGCGCTGATCCCCCCCCTGTTTTTCGCCACATGAAAGATCGCAGCGTGTCTGCGATCTTTTTTTTGCGCTGCACTTTTACCCAATCAGGTTGCAAAACAAAACTAGATTACTTACCGTCAATCCAGTTTTAATTTAAAACCTGAAAAGGAACCGGGACATGAAGGCTCAAACACTCGGCAGCGGCGTGGTGTTGCTGTTCGCCATCGCTTGCGGCCTGGCAGTCGGAAACGTGTATTACGCTCAACCGCTGCTGGACGCCATGGCCGAAGCCTTCAACCTGTCGCCCGCCAGTATCGGCATCGTCATCACGCTGACTCAGGTCGGCTACGGCGTCGGGCTGATACTGCTCGTGCCGCTCGGCGATCTGCTCAACCGTCGGCGCTTGATTGTCACGCAAACCCTGTTGTCCGCCGCGGCATTGCTGATGATCGCGCTGGCAACCAGCAGCACCTGGCTGCTGATCGGCATGACCCTGACCGGTCTGCTCGCCGTCGTCACTCAAGTGCTGGTGGCCTATGCCGCAACCCTGGCCATCCCGGCGCAACGCGGACACGTCGTCGGCGTCATCACCAGCGGCATCGTGGTCGGCATTTTGCTCGCGCGCACTGTGGCCGGCGGGATGGCGGATCTGGCCGGTTGGCGGGCGATTTATCTGTTGTCCGCAGGGCTGACGCTGGTCATGGCGTTGCTACTGTTTCGCGTACTGCCCAAGGACGAGAGCCCGCAACCGGCAACATCCTATACAGTGCTGATCGCCTCGGTGTTCCGGTTATTCCAAGAGGAACCGGTACTGCGACAACGGGCGATTCTGGCCCTGTTGACCTTCGCCAGCGCCATGGTCCTGTGGACGCCGATGGTTCTACCGCTCGCCGCCCCGCCGCTATCGCTTTCCCACAGTGAAATCGGATTGTTCGGACTGGCCGGCGCGGCTGGCGCACTGGCGGCTGCAAGAGCTGGGCGCTTGGCGGATAGAGGGTTCGGCCAATGGGTCAGCGGCCTGTCCTTGCTGCTGATGCTCGGTTCATGGCTGCCGATTGCGTTCACCCAATCCTCGTTGTGGGCACTGTTGCTCGGGGTGATCACCCTGGATCTGGGCTTGCAGGCTGTGCACGTCACCAGCCAGAGCATGATCTACAGCGTCCGCCCCCAGGCACAAAGCCGACTGACCGCCGGCTACATGCTGTTTTACTCGATTGGCAGCGCCGTGGGCTCAATCGCCTCGACGGCCATGTACGCCTGGGCAGGATGGCCGGGTGTCTGCTGGTTGGGTGCCGGAATCAACATGGTCGCGTTGTTGTACTGGTGGCGAACGCTCGCACCGCAAAAACGTGGCGAGCAGACTTGCTCCCTCGCCACGCCAGATTAACGTCCGTGGTCAGTCGCGACTCCGTCCCCGCAGCATGCTGTCGAGCACCTCGTCACGGCGCACCCAACCATGGAACAGCGCCGCCGCCAGGTGCAGCAACACAGTCAGAAACAACAGATACGCCAGATAACCGTGTGCCTTGCGCAACAGCGCAAACACCTGGGCATCCGCCGGCAGGATCGACGGCAATTGCAACGAATGGCCAAGCATCACCGGATCCCCCGCCGCGCTGATCATCGCCCAACCCAGCAGCGGCAACACCAGCATCAGCGCGTACAACAACACATGCGACGCCTTGGCCGCCATCACCTGCCAACCCGGCAAGTCCTCCGGCAGCGGCGGCTGACGCGTGCCCAGTCGCACCAGAATGCGCACGATCACCAGCAACAGAATCGCAATGCCAAGCGGTTTGTGCAGGTTGATCAACCATTCATGCCGCGCCGATACCGAGGTCACCATGCCGGCGCCGATAAACAGCATGGCGATGATCATCAGCGCCATCAGCCAGTGCAGCAGTCGCGCCAGCGGATTGAAATGCGTCGGTGGCGTTCTCATGGGCGAGCCTCCTGTTTGGCGGCGGGCAGTTGGCTGACTTCGCTGGTGCGACGCAGGTAGGAATCGGCGTAACCGGCTGAACGAGCGGCGAGCAGCGGGTCGTCGGAACCTTCAATCCCGGCGGGCAGGACCAGTGGGTCGTAGTTGATGTCACGGCATTCGCCGCTGAGCTGCGGCTGAGTCTTTTCCAGCACCAGGGTGCCGGCGTTCAGCACTTTGCGACCGGCAGGCCAGGCCTTGCTCGCGTCGTTCACCGGATCGTCGGCATTGGCCAGGGTGATGTTCAACTGAAAACGCAGCGGTCCTTCGGCCAGGTGTTGCACCAGATCCTTCTCCAGAAAGTCGCTGCCCTCCGGCGCCGTGGCCCCGGCGGGATCCTGCGCCAATGGCGTCATGCTCCAGCGCACGGCTTGCTTCTTGCCGCTGGCATCGACCAGATAGAACGCGTTGACACTGTTGTAGGTTTCCGTGACATAGCTGGCCGAAGGCTTGGCGCCCTTTATCCAGGTCAGGAACGGTACGGCTTCCGGGTGCGAGGCAAAGAACGCCGGGACCTTGGTCGGGTCCGGTTTGCCGGTCGCCGGATCCGGCGATTGCGCCTGCTGCAATTGATAGAACGCCTCGGGCGTGCCGACCGGGAACACCGGCATGCTGTTCATCCCGGTACGCCACTGCTGGCCGTTGGCCTGAGTGAAACGCAGCGCCAGGCTGCGAATCGGTACGGCGCTGTCCGGTGCATAAGGACTGCCCGCCGGCAACGCAAATCGCCCGACCACCGGTGTGCGTGGCTCGTTGAACACCTGCGCAACGGAGAACGGCCGCGCTTCACCGCTGCTCTCGAAATGTCCGATCACGCACACGCCCTTGGCGTGGTTGCGGCGAAACCCGGGATGCACGCCGTTGTTCTTTTCCAGCACATCGACCAACGCTTTTGGCGTCAGGCGTTGTGGGTCAAACGAGCCATGAACGTAGGCAAACGCCCCGGCCACTGCTGCGACCACCACGGCGATACCGCCAAGACGCAACACCAGGCTCGCGGCACTCAGTGACGGGCGTTGTGGCCCGCCGGGCGGTGAGCTGCGATCAACCATGAAAGACTCCAGGGCCATCGGCCACAAGTAGGAAGAATCAGCAAGACGCACGCCATCAGGATTTATTCCACGGCCCGGTATTTATTTTTCCGAGCGTGGAATAACCTCGAATGCCGGGCGTCTTCCTAGTCCACAGCGTAGTGACTAGCAGAACTTCATGAGCGAATTCGACGAACAACTGAGAGAAATCATTCCCAGATTGCGGCGCTTTGCCGTGTCGTTGACGCGCAACAGCAGCAGCGCCGATGACCTGGTGCAGGCCAGCCTGGAGCGAGCCCTGTCCAGTTGGGGCGACAAACGCGCCGAGGGCGATCTGCGCGCGTGGCTGTTTTCGATTCTGTATCGCCAGTTCCTTGATGCGCACCGACGCTCTCGGCGCTACGCGCGGATGCTCGAATTCTTCACCGGCCGCGATGACGCCGAACCCTCGGTAGAACGCACCGTGATTGCCCAATCGACCCTGCAAGCCTTCGATCGTCTACCCACCGAGCAACGCGCCCTGCTGTTGATGGTGTCGGTGGAAGGCTTGACCTATAAGGAGGTCGCCGAGATCCTCGACGTCCCCACCGGCACCGTGATGTCGCGCCTGTCCCGCGCCCGCCAGGCTCTGCGCCAGCTCAGCGACGGCGAAATCAGCAGCCCTTCCTTGCGGATACTCAAATGATCAGCCTGCCCCCCAGCGAGCGTGATTTGCACGCCTACATCGACCACCAGCTCAGCGACGCCGACCGGCGTGTGCTGGAAAACTGGCTGGCCAGCCACCCCGACGACGCCGCGTTGATCCGCGCCTGGCAACAGGATGCCCAGCACCTGCGCGCCGCCCTCGGTGGCGCCCTGCAACAGCCGGCGAATCCAGACCTCGATCCGGCACTGATCCGCCAACGGCTCAAGCATCGATCACGCCGCCAATGGGCCAGCGCAGCCGTGTTGCTGATAGCGGTCAGCATCGGCGCTATCAGTGGCTGGCAAGCCCGGGAAATGACCTTTGTGCGCACGGTTGCGCCCATGACCGATGCCTTGCAGGCGTACCGTTTGATCGCCCAGCAAGGGATTCTGCCGGCGGACTACAAGGTCGGCGGCGAAGGTGACATGCAGCGCTGGCTCGACCGTTACTTCACCCAGGCCAACCGCCTGCCGGACCTGACGGCGGCGGGTTTTCGACCGGTCAGCGGACGCCTGCTGAGCACCGAAGAAGGTCCGGCGGCGATGGTGATGTATGAGGATCGCGCCGGGCACAAAGTGAGTTTCTACGTGCGCCCGCCCGGGCCGAAAAACACCTTCCTGCCACGCGGTAGCCGACTCGACGGGGATTTACAGGCCGAATACTGGTCCGGCGAAGGTTACAACTACGCGATGGTCAGCCCGACCGACACCCCGGCAGCGCAGCTCCTCAAGCAGACCGTGCGCTTCTGATCGGATCAGAAGCCGACATCCAGTACCACGTTGTCCAGATAGGTGCCGGCGGGCGGCGTGGTCTGATCGGTGTAGATCTTCGCGTTGTAGTTGAAGATCTGGCTGCCGGTGCCCAAACCATTGCCAGGATTGACCTCGGCATCGCTGCTGGCCCGTCGCTCCGCACCGACACTGCCCCAGCGAGTGGTGCCGGCGCTTTTGAAAATGTCGTAGGCCAGGTAATTGCTGCCGGAAATCATTCGTCGTCGACCGCCGACACTGACCGCGTTCTGTCCGTCGTTCAAACCCACGGTATAGGCGCTGCCCTTGGTGCAGGCCAGGTTGATGGTCTGACCGGTCACCGGGGTAAACGCACTGATCACCGGGGCGCTGCCGAAAGCGATGTTGGGCGCAGTGATGGTGCAATCGTTGGCCACGGTCAGGTTCACCGTCAGCGTCGTGGTGCCGCTACCGATATCGCGCCCCAGACACACCGAGCCGATGCCAATCCCGGAGCAGTAGTTCCAGTTCCAGAAAATGCTCAGGGTTTCGGTATACACCCCGGCTGCTACGTTGCTGCCGATGGTGGTGCCGAAGTACAGCGGCACGGTTTTCGGCACCGTACCACCGAGCAATCCGAGCGCATCGATGATGCCGTTGCGGGCGAAGTCGTAGGCCGTGCCGCGGGTCAGCGGGTAACTGGTGCTGTTGTTGGCGTAGATCGTGTAGCCGATGACGTCGCCGGTCGGCCCGAGCAAACCACTCTGGGTCGAAGTCACCGTGGCCCAGAAGTGGTCGCTGGTGCTCAACAAGGACAGTAGCGAGCCCGTACAGCTCAAACCACCGTTCAGCGTGGAACTGGGTTGCGAGGTCGTGCGAACTGCAATCGAACTGATCGTACCGAACGCGGCCGGAGTGGTGGTGACCACCGAACACAGCGCCTGCGCCGCCCCCGGCAGCGTCAGCACCAGCCACAGACAGAGCCGAACCCTCGTCATTGGCACACCAACGGACCGATCAGCGGCACCTGATCCTGTTGCAGATCCACATTGAACTGCGCCTGACAGGTCTTGCCATCCGCCAGGGTCACCCTTAATGAGTTCTGTGCTTGCAGGTTTTCCAGGTAGACCAGCCCGTCCCAGCCCACCACCGTGCGCGTGCCACTCTCCTCATGCAGCACGCCGCTGCCCAGCGGCAGTTCCTGCTGCTGCGCATCCACCAGCACGATGCTCGCGGCAATCACCCGGCTCAGCGGAAATTCCAGCAGATAACCGCTGCCACGGCGCACGGCAATGCGCTGTTCGACATTCGGGCTGCGCACGTTGGCCGGCAGGTTCAACGGATCAATTTCGTATTTGCCGCGGTAGTAGGCACTGCTCCACGGCACCAGCAAGTGGCCGTTGCGATCCGTCTGACCGACCTGCTGATTCTCGTAACGCACCGGAACATCCGCATAACCATCGGTACTGACCACCACGAAGGCATCGTCGATGCGGTTGGCCGCAAACACTTGATGATCCATCCACACCAGCGAACCGCTGGCATCGGCCCAGCGGGTTTCCGCATCCGAGGTGCCGTAGACACCGGCCTGCAACTGCACCGATTGCAGACGCCAAGTCACATCGGCCTGACGGTAATCAGGCCCGTCGCCGTTGGCATAACCGAGATTGAAACCCACCCCGCCCTGGGACGGCACGGCACGGCTGTAGTTGACGCGTTGTTGCGTCTGCCCGGTCTTGCTGCGCTCGCTGCTGATGGCCAGGCTGCCGCGCAGATCGAACGGGATCACCAGTTGCGCCTGCACCGCCCAGTTGGCATCGCCGATTTCGCGGTTGGCCGACAGGTAGAAACTGCTGTTGTGCCATAACGGCTTGCTCCAGCTCAGGTTGAGCAACCGCGTGCGGGTTTCGTCCGCCGCCCGGATATCGAAATAACCGACACCCAGACTGCCCCACCGCTCAAGGTTCAGGCTCAGGGTCGCCTGCTCGCTACGCTTGCTGAGGCTGGTGTAAGGACTGTCGACCACCGTGAGGTCGGCGTACTGGTCGCGGCGTTGCAACCGTTGCCAGGAAAAGCTGAAACGCTGAGCGCTGTACTGATAACCGAGACTGAGTTGCTGACCACCGTCACCGTCAAAACGGCTCTGGCTGATCGCACTGTTGAGGACCCCGAAATTGCCCAGCCGCAGATTGCCACCGAGCCCGCCGAGGGTCAGTGAATCGGCCGCTTCGGCGTGGCTTTCCAACGTGAAGCTGTCGCTGATGCCATAACGCAGGCTGCCCGACGTCACGCCCGGCCCGTAGCTGAAATCCTTCAACCCGTAATCACGTCGCAGCGTACCGGCGCTGACCGAGAAATCGCTCAAGCCCTTTTGCAACAGGCTGCTGGTGACATAGAAAGGCACGGTGGTCGATACCTGCCGCCCCAACGCATCGGTGGTCACCACCACGGCTTCGCCCGCACCGTTGATGAACGGAATGTTGGTCAGCGTGTACGGCCCCGGCTGCAAATCGGTGCTGCTGGACTTGTAGCCATTGATGAACAGATCCACCGAGGACGGCACCGCCGCCTCACCGGCGAACTGCGGCAACGGGTAGGTCACCAGGTCCGGGCGCACCGCAAAATCCCGGGAAAACTGCACGCCGCCCAGACGCACCGAGCTGCTCCACGGCAAGGCGCCGCTGACCACGTCCCCCGCCTCGTAGGTCAGCATCCGCTCATCATCGGAGAAGCGCCATGTGGTGTCGTAGCGCAGATACCCGTTGCTCAGCGTGCTGACCGAATCCCCCGACAAGGTGCGCCGGTACTGCCCGGTGTTGGACAGCGTGCCCCAACTGTCGAACACCCGCACCTCGTTCCATGCCGCCAGATAAGTCCCGGCGTCATCGGTGTCGTTGAGGTACAGGTCATAGTTGAACAACGCGCCGAAACTGCTCAGCGCCGGGGTGCGCGGGTAGACCTGACGGTTACCGATGAATTGCTCCGGCAGCCAGTCCGGCGGCACGTCGAGCAGCAGTCGCTGGCTGACGCTGTCGTAGTCGCTGTGCAGCCCCGGCAGACCATCGAGATCGACTTCAGCCCCCGCACTCTCGGGCAGTTTCATACCGGTGTCACGCAACACACTGGCCGGCAGGAACAACCGCCCGCCGCGCTGCTCCACCGCCACCACCCGACCGGTATTCATCTGGTTGACCACCAGTTCCAGAAACAACTGAGCATCGCTGACGGCCTCCATGCCGCTGGGAGGCGGCGGCAGTTCGCCGGCCCCGGATGGATGAATGAACATCAGGCAACACGCGCCGGTGACAAGCCACAACGGACGCTGAATACGGCGAGCCCATCCCGGACTCATTAGCGTGTTTCGTCCGTCAATGGACTGGTTCCTCCTGAAACCGCTGTTGCCCGCCGGCCAATCGCTTGCCTGGCGGCCCCGCACTAGTCGGCCCGCAGGCCGCAATCCCTACTTCGCCGGAGCGATGCTCTGCACTTGTGCTGCGCCATTGATCCGTCCCGCCAGTTCCCCCGCCACAGGTCCCGGTGCCGGCCAGCGCATCACCGCGCCGGGCAACACATAACCCAACAGCCCTTCCGCCAGCGGTTTGCTCTGCCCGCCCTGCCTGAGCGCAACATCGGTCAAGCGCGCATGCACCGCGCCCTGATTGCGCACTTCCACATAAGGCCGGCCATCCACCGCCACCGTGCGCCAGCTCAATTGCGGCAGGCCGATGCCTTTGGGATCACGCTGACGGGTCGTGTCTTCCTTGCTCCACAGCCCCGCGCCGTAGGCGAACAGGGGCACCGAATAGCGCATCTGGAAGCGGATCGCGGCGGCGGTTTTCCCGGCATCGGCGGCAGGCGGCTGGGCCGAGGGAATTTCGTCGATGATGATCCGGTAGGCCAGTTCCTGGCCGGGCGGGACTTCCCTGGTCCGGGTCAGGCGCACCAGTTGCTTCTGCCCCGGCTCGATCTTCGCCACCGGTGGACTGCCGATCACGTCACGCTGGTTCTGGTATTGCTCCTGGAAACCGTTCTGGCTCCAGCCGAACACGCGGATCTGCAGGTTGGCGGTTTCGCTGCCACGATTCTCCAGCCACAGCGCACTGGCCTGCTGATCGGCTTCGAGCACCGGATCGATCGGCCAGATCAGCACCGAACTGGCCGCCTGCGCCTTGACCGCAGCGAGCAGAGCCCACATCAACATCGCGCAACGCACGAGCCATGGCCGTGACGTGATAAACCCCATAAACCCGCTCCTTGTGCCTTGCATCACCACGACAGCTGCACCTGCAACACGTCGCTGTATGTCCCCCCAGGCTGATTGCCCGGCAATTGCACCTGACCGTAGATCGGCAGGCTGATGTTGTTGGCGTCGCTATAGGCCACCGCCACGGTCTGGCCGATGCCCAGACTCTGGCTGTAGGCCGCATCGCGAAACAGCGCATACGCCACCTTCGCGCTGCCTCCACTGATCTGCATTCGTCGCCCACCGCTGTTGTACTGACCGCCATCGACCGTCATGTTCAGCGTCACCCCCGGCGTGCATTGCAACTGCACGCCACCGGTCAATGCCACTTGCACCGTGCCGGTGGCCAGGGCGGAACTCGAGCCGAAATTCAGCCCGCCATAGTTCGACACGCCCCCCACCACCAGGCAGCCCGGTGTGATCGTCGCGCTGACCTGAAAGCTCTGGCTGGTCACCGCCGCCAGCGGCAACGGCACAGCCCCCGCGCACAGCACCAGCAGCGCCGCACAGCCATGCCGGCCCATGGCACTAGAACGTCAGTTCAACGGAAATGGTGTCGGTGTAAGTGCCCGCCGGCAGGCCGGCCTTGCCCACCGCCTGACCGTAGATGTTCACGGTCTGCGCCACACCGGTGCTGGCGGCGAGGTTGATCACGCCGTCGATGGCCAGCAATTGCGAGTGCCCGGCATCGGTGTACAAGTCGTAAGGCACGTAGTTGGCGACACCGTCGTACAGCGCGCGGGTGCCGCCGGGCGACAACCCGTCATGGGCACCGGCCCGCACCTTGACCGTCGGCGTGGTGCCGGCAGAGCAGAGAATCGACAACGCCCCGCCACCGCCGCCCAGCACTTGCCCGGTGGCCGTGGTGAACAGGCTGTTGGCGGTGCCGAAGTTCAAGGCACCGAAGTTCAGGCCGGAGGACCCGCCGGAACCATTGACCTGGCAACTGCTGATCAGGATCAGGCTGGAGGTGATCTGACCGGTGACCGTGGTAGCGGCGTTGACGCTGGAGGCCAGCGTCAGGCCGAGCAACGACAAACCTATCCTTGATGCAATCGTACGCATGGTGTCCTTCCTCTACGGTTTACCAATCGAGCGTCACCGTCAGGGTGTCGGTGTAGACACCTACCGGTACCGCACGGGTGTTCGCCACCACCGTGCCAAATACCGGGATGGGTATCTGCGCGCCGCTGGTGACAGCGAAATTGTGTTGTTGGCCGATGCTGTAACTCTGGCTGCCCGAGGCATCGAGAAACAGTTGATAGGGAATGGTCTGGCGACCGTTGCTCAAGCGCCGGGTGCTGCCGTCGCCATGGGCGCCACCGTCGATGGTCACGGTGAAACCGGTCACTGAAGGATTGCAGGCCACGTTGAGCCGGCCGCTGCTGTCATTGGCCAGGCTGGCCTTGATCGGCGCATTCCAGGTCGGGCCCTGCTGGCCGAAATCGAGTTTGCCGAAATCGCCCACCGGGCTGGCGATGCTGGACGAATTGGTCACCTCGCAGCCGGCGATCAGAATCAGCCGCGCATGAATCTGCCCGTTGATCGCGGCTTGCGCGTCCTCGGTGAGCAACAGCAATGCGCCTGTGGCGACTACCAGCCAGTGCTTGCCTGTCATTGCGTCCCTACTCCTTCTGATCCTTCAGCATCACTCGACCTCTGCGTTCGTCATTGAACGTCGATTTCCTGTTGCATCCGGCTTGATCACCAGGTGACCGTTACCTTGACCAGATCCGAATACCGGCTGACACGCGGAACTTCGGCCATCCGCTCGATCCGCCCATACAGCGGCAATTCAACCGAACCGCTGTCCGGCACCCTCCCGGTGACCGGCACGTCCACCACCAGCGGCACTCGCCGCGCGGCGTCCTGATACAAACGGTAAGGAATGGCTTTGCCACCCGCCTCGCCTGCCATGTAGCGCACTTCGCCCGTCCCGCCGTGCAGGCCGCCATCGACGCGCAACTGATACGGCGTGTCCGGGTTGCATTCCAGGCGCGGCAATCGCGAATTGATCAGCGCCGCCCCGAGCGGCCCGGCCGGATCGTCGAGGCGCGCCGTGCTGCCGAAGTCGAGCACGCCCAGTTGCTCGATACCGGCTTCGCGCTGCTGGCCGATCAACTGGCAACCGCGCTGCACATCGACGCGCACTTCAACCTGCAAGTCAGCCGCCTGCACCGTTGTTGCGAACCCGCCCAGCAATGCCCAGACCATCCCTGCATTCACTGCCCGTTCCTTGATGGCGACAGCGTCTGTGTCGTTACAGTGTTTCAGGTTAGCAACGGACGCCGATTGCGCCAGTCGATTGGATCCACTGATCGGGCGGGATTTGTTTCGAAAGATTGGCGATCCGGCACGCCAGGACGCTGAAAAAACCTGTACGCGCCGCAGAATGCTGTCCAGAAAAGTCGCCGGCCGATAAAGCGCAGTGGAAGGAAAACTATCCGTCTGGTTACACTACGCCGCCGCGCTCGGGGGGAGCCGGCCTGACGATGACGGAGTGACCTCACCGTGCCCGCCCGACCGCCCGAACGTTCGCGTCTGTCACAACGCCTTTCAGGATTACGCCGCTTGTTCGGCAAGCGAAACCTGGCCAGTGCTGGCCATTGCGCCAGCGCCCAGTCAATCCGCGATTACTTCCGGCTCAAGGCCCATGGCCAGGGTTACACCCTCAGTCACAGCCAGCAACGGGTGATCGATTGCATGGCACAGCAGGCCGGCCTGTTGTTCGGCCCTTCGGCGCAAACCCCGCCCAGTCTTTACCTGCACGGCGCCGTCGGGCGCGGCAAGAGCTGGTTGCTCGACGGTTTTTTCCAGGCGTTGCCGATCCAGCAGAAACAGCGCCTGCACTTCCATGAGTTCTTCGCCCGCCTGCACCAGGGCATGTTCAGGCATCGCAAGCAGGACGACGCCCTCGGCGCCACCCTCGATGAGTTGCTGCAGGACTGCCGGGTGCTGTGTTTCGACGAGTTCCATGTGCATGACATCGGTGACGCGATGCTCATCACCCGCCTGTATAAAGCCCTGTTCCAGCGCGGAATCCTGTTGCTGGTGACCTCCAACTATCCGCCGGAAGGACTGTTGCCCAACCCGCTGTACCACGCGCGGTTCAAACCGGTGATCGACCTGATCAATGCCCGCATGCAGGTCATGGAAGTCGGCGGCCCCCACGACTACCGCAGCCAGGCGCGCAACCACGCGCATCAACTGTTCACCCAGGGCCATTACGTTTGGCCGGCCACGCCGGCACAACGTCTGGCACTGGACTTGCCACCACGCGATACCGCGCCGCAGCCGTTAGCGGTCGGCAACCGGGTTTTACAGGCGCGTCTGTGCACAGACCGCCGCGTCGCCTTTACCTTCAATGACCTGTGCGAGCAGCCCACGGCCGTGATGGATTATCTGGAGCTGTGCCGGCGCTTCGACCAGTGGATCATCGATGAACTGCCGGAACTGGACGCATGCTCGATTGCCGTCCAGCAGCGCTTCATCAACCTGATCGATGTGCTCTACGATCAGGACAAACACCTGACGCTGCTCGGGCAGTTGCCTCTGCACGAAAGCCTGGCCGGCAACGCCATTGACCTGGCCCGCACCCGCAGCCGGCTGGGGCAATTACCGGAAGTGCGTGAACCGGCCTGATTTGCCGTTATCATGCCGCCCATTCCCGGCGTCACTGCGCCCTCTTTGATAGCGACCCATTACATGCACACCCTTGCTCAATTGCGCGCCGGCGAACTGGCGGGCATCACCCGGCTGGACCTGGTCGAAGGCTTGACCGAGTTCCCACCCGAGATCTTCGACCTGGCCGACACGCTGGAGGTGCTCAACCTCAGCGGCAACGCGCTGAGCAGCCTGCCGGACGACTTGCATCGCCTGCGCCATCTGCGCGTGCTGTTCTGCTCCGATAACCGGTTCACCGAACTGCCTGAATCCATGGGTCAGTGCCAGGCACTGACAATGATCGGCTTCAAGGCCAACCGGATTGTCCAGGTCTCCGGCACCGCCCTGCCACCGCGCTTGCGCTGGCTGATCCTGACCGACAACCTCATCGAAACCCTGCCCGCCGAACTGGGCGAGCGCCCGCTCCTGCAAAAACTCATGCTCGCCGGTAACCGTCTGCGCGCGCTGCCGCCATCGTTGAGCCAGTGCCATCGACTGGAGCTGATCCGCATCGCCGCCAACCAGCTGACAGAATTGCCGCAATGGCTGTTGACCCTGCCGAGCCTGACCTGGCTGGCCTACGCCGGCAACCCGCTGGAAACCGAGGCCGACGCCGCCGCACTGGAGGCCACGCCGCTGATCGATTGGTCGACCTTGCGTCTGGAACAACGGCTGGGCGAAGGCGCGTCCGGGGTGATTTCCCGTGCGGTGTGGCAGCCGGCCGGCCAACCGGAGCGCTCGGTGGCGGTCAAACTCTACAAGGGTGAGATGACCAGCGACGGCTCACCGTTGCATGAGATGAACGCCTGCATCACGGCCGGGCTGCACCCGAACCTGATCCGGGTCGAGGGCCGCATCGGCAATCACCCCGATGGCCAGCAAGGACTGGTGATGCAACTGATCGATCCGAGCTATCGCAACCTCGCCGCCTTGCCGAGCCTGGCCTCCTGTTCGCGGGATATCTACACCGATGACTGCCGGTTCAGTGCCGATGTCGCCTTGCGCATCGCCCGGGGCATCGCTTCGGTCGCCGAGCATCTGCATGAACAAGGCATCACCCATGGCGACCTCTATGGGCACAACATTCTGTTGAACGATCAGGGCGACTGTCTGCTGGGGGACTTTGGCGCGGCGTCATTCCATGCCACCACGGACAACCTGGAAACCCGCGCACTGCAACGCATCGAAGTGCGAGCGTTCGGGATTTTGCTGGGGGAATTGCTGGCACGCATCGACTCGGGTCTGAGTGCGGATCGGCGTGAGGTGCTGGAGGCGCTGGAACAGCGCTGCTGTCAGCCGGATGTGCTGGCGCGACCGGGATTCAGTGAGGTTGTGCAGCAGCTGGAAGCGTTGTAGCCGCTACACCGCCATCGCGAGCGAACTCGCGATGGCGGCATCATTGACGCAGCGGATCAGCCGGCCAGGCCGACGAACATGTCCTGCACGTCGTCGTGGTTGTCGAGGCCTTCGAGGAACGCTTCGACTTCAGCCATCTGCTCGTCGCTCAGGCCGCTGACCGGGTTCTTCGGCTGGTAGCCCAGCTTGGCCGACAGCACGGTGAAACCTTGCTCAGGCAGGGCTTTCTGCACCGAATCCAGGTCGGTCGGATCGGTCAGGAACAGGGTTGCGCCCTCTTCGCCCGGCTCGAAATCCTGGGCACCGGCTTCGATCGCGGCCATTTCCGGATCGGCGTCCGGGGTGTCCGGCGAGGCTTCGATCATGCCGACGTGGTTGAAGTCCCACGCTACCGAGCCGGAAGCACCCAGTTGGCCCTTGCGGAACGCCACGCGGATTTCCGCCACGGTGCGGTTGATGTTGTCGGTGACGCACTCGACGATCAACGGAACCTGGTGCGGAGCGAAACCTTCGTAAGTCACGCGATGGTACTGAACGGTCTCACCCAGCAGGCCCGCGCCTTTCTTGATCGCGCGGTCCAGGGTTTCCTTGGGCATCGAGGCTTTCTTGGCCTGTTCGACCACCAGACGCAGGTGTGCGTTGGTGGCGGTATCGGCACCGTTGCGGGCAGCGATGGTGATTTCTTTCACCAGTTTGCCGAAGATCTTGCCCTTGGCGTTGGCTGCCGCTTCTTTGTGTTTAACCTTCCACTGTGCGCCCATTACTCACTCTCTTGATCTGTGGCGCCGAGACATCTATTGGCCGACGCGTGGCGCCAAGTTTATACGGCCTAAAGTCGGCAATCGACCAAAAATTCCGTCACGTGTCGACATCTTCTACACACCTTGTAGGGCGATTCTGAAAAACCGGTTTGTCATGACCATTTCGCACTGCGGTTTCGTACCCTCTGTAGCCCGTATGACCCGACAGAGCCCGTCCGAATGCTCAATGACAAGGAAAGTCCCTTCACGCTGACCCTCCTCGAGGGTGGCCTGTGCCTGCCGGTACTGCGCTTCAGCGGCCATGAAGGCCTGAACCGGCCCTATCGTTTCGAGATAGAAGTCCTTGGCCTGGCCCCGGCCCTCGCCCCCGCCACCCTGTTGCATCGGTCGGCCTTCCTGCAGTTGAATGAAGGTCATGGCCTTCACGGCACCCTTCACAGCGCCAGTTGCGAACATCGCGGTGCCCATCGGATCGGTTACCAAGTGGTGCTGGTGCCGCACCTGCAGAGGTTGGAGCAGCAGCCCAGGCGCCGGGTGTTCACCCGGTTGAGCGTGCCGGACATTCTCGAACGACTGCTCACCGAACATCGCCTGCCCGCACACGGTTACCGGCTCGACCTGACGGTGGGACACTATCCGCCGCGTCCGTTTTGCATCCAGTACGACGAGACCGACCTGGCACTGTTGCATCGACTGTGCGAGGAAGAAGGCATCCACTATCACTTCGAGCACCGGCCGGATGGCCATGTCGTGGTGTTCGCCGATGACAGCCTGAACCTGCCGCAGCCCCCGATACCCGTGCCCTTCAGTCCAGAGAACGAGGCGCGATCGCCCGCCCTCAGCACGCTGTTCCTGCGTCACGACGCCGTCACGGCGCAGGTGTCACCCACCGTCCGTGAACGCGGGCAACCGAGCAACGACGATGAGGCGGCCAATCACGCGGCGACAGGCGTCATCCCCCTGCGAGGATTCCCGCCCTCCGGGCAACGCCACGCCGATCAACGCAGCCGTCGCCAACTGGAACGCCAGCGCTGCCAGTACCGCTGCATTCAGGGGCGCAGCGATTGCACGCAATTGCTCAGTGGCCATCTGTTGCAGGTTACGGATCATCCGGTGGGTGCGTTCAACGAGCAGTGGCTGATCACCGAATTGCGCCATCAGGGGCAACAGCCGTCGATTCTCGACCCGATGTCCACACCTCGCCGTTATCACAACGACTTCACCGCACAGCCTTGGTCGACGGAGTATCGCCCGCCGCTGCGGCAACCGCGCCCGAGCATTCCGGGCTATCACCCAGCGCAAGTCCTGGGTTCGCCCGGGCAACCGCCGCAGCTGGACGATCTGGGCCGAATCGCCGTCCGGTTATGGCCCGGGCCGGCACAGAACGCCGACAGTGACGGCTTATGGCTGGCAATTGCCATGGTCGGTGCGGGCGGCCGGATCGCCAGGGAAGCGCTGCCGCGTGCTGGCAGCGAAGTATGGGTGAGTTTTCTCGACAGCGATCCGGATCGACCGATCCTGTGCCTGGACGTCAGCCAACCTCGCCCGGCGCGCAAAAACCCGGAACCACACGACAACGGCTTGTTGCTCGACTGGCTGCTCAATCGCACCCCGCCTTCGCCCTGACGTTCAACCCTTGTCAGCCTTGCCGGCGGCGGCGGCGAATTTCGCCAGGCGAACATCGAGGTGCCGAGGTCGCCGCCCGTGATCCTCGGCGCGCTCCTTGCGGCGAATGGCGTTGCGCACCATCAGCGAACCGAGATAGCGGATAGGCTCAGGCGGAAAGTAACCCAGTGGCCCGTTGACCAGCGGCGAACGCGTCCACGGGTTGTCGAGACCTAGCACCAGCGAGGCGAGAATCTGCCCGCCCATGTGGCACGGCCCGACGCCGCTGCCGGAGTATCCGAACCCGTAGAACACGTTGCCGCTGGCACTCATCTGGCCGAAAAACGGCAGGCCGGTGACCGAACGATCCGACGGGCCATTCCACGTTGCGTCGACCTTCACATCGGCGAAGGCCGGGAAAAAATCGTCGAGGCTGCGCTTGAGCAACCCGGCGTAAGGCGATGGTTGATCAAACACCGGCAGCATCCGCCCGCCGTAAGCGAAGGTGTTGCCGCCTTTGCCGAGCATGATCCGGCCGTCCGGGGTGTTGTGGTAGTAGTGAACGAAAATCCGCGAATCAAGCACGGTCACGCCGCTGGTCAAGCCGATTTCCTGCAACAGCTCCGGGCGCGGCTCGGTGATCAGCATGTCGCTGGAGACAATCGCCACGCTGCGTTCGAACTGCGGAAAAGCCCGCGCCATCCAGGCATTCATCGCCAGCACCACGCGGTCGGCGACCACACTGCCGCTGGCCGTCTGGAGACGCGCCGGACGCCCTTCCTCCAATCCGGTCATCGCTGTGCTCTCGTGAATTTTTACGCCCAGTTGCAATGCGACTCGCCGCAACCCACGCACCAGTTTGCCCGGCTGAACACTGGCGGCGGCCGGCGAGAACCAGCCTTCCAGATGCTTGTCCGAACCGGCCATGCGCTGAACATCAGCGACCGGACGTTGGGTAAAAGAGTTGATGCCGTTGCGCTCAAGCGCCGCAATCACCGCGTCGGTCGAACCGCATTGCGCACGATTGGTGGCGGTATAAAGCGTGCCGTCCAACCGGTAATCGGCATCGACGCCGTACTGCTCGCAGAACTCGCCGATGGCGTGGATGCTGCGTTCGGATTCCTTGACCAGCCGCACCGCTTCCTCGACGCCGAACAGCCGCTCGAGGGTGAAATACTTCGCCGACCATGACAGCGCACAACCGCCATTGCGCCCACTGGCACCGGCGCCGCAGATGTCGGCCTCGATCAGCAACACCTCGAGTTCGGGGTTCTGTTGCTTGAGCATGATCGCCGTCCACAAACCAGTGTAACCGCCCCCGACGATGCACACGTCGGTGCGCACTTCGCCTTGCAGCGGCGGGCACGGTTCGGACGAATCGAGTTGCAAGGCCTGCTCCAGCCAAAACGGTCTCATGAAAATTCTCCAGTCAGTCGGCCACGGCACAGCCTGCCGCGAATGCCGCAGCAGGCCGCGAGGCAGGAATTGTTCAGTTACGCAGGGGTTTGATCGTCAGGGCCCGATTGGGCACGTAGGCACGCGGTTCCATGACGCCGACCGGGCGGCTGTTCCAGTGTGGAATCAGCACCAGCGCCGAGAACAGCGCACAACCGGCGAACACGATGAACACCGTCACCGAATCGAAGTAGCCCGGCAGCAAACCACCGAGCACCGCACCGACCGAGCCGCAGCCGTTGACGAATCCGGCGGCGGTGGCGCCGGCCTTGGCCTTGCCGAAATCGATCGCGGCTGCACCGCTGATCATCGAGTCCGGGCCGTACAGGGTCAGGCCCATCACGAACAGCAGCGCCACCACCAGCATCACGCTGCCGGTGTGCAAGGCGCCCATGAACAGCGCCAGGGTTACGGTCAGCGCCAGCAGGCTCAGTACGCAGGCCGGCATGCGTCGGGCGCCGAACAGTTTGTCCGAGGCCATGCCGATCATGATCGGGCCTAAAAGACCTGCCAGTTCAAACGAGGTCGGAATGATCGCCGCGCCGACCTTGCCCACGGTGGGCATCTGCTCGAAGACGATCACCGGGCCCCACAACAGAATCGCGTAGCGCGCCGGTTTCAGCAGAAAGTACGCCAGTCCCAGCACCAGCACCGTGCGGTTACGGAGGATTTCCTTGAGCGGTTCCCAGACGCTGAGTTTGCTGTTGGCTTCGGCTTCCTCGGCACTGATGACCGGCTCCGGTTCCACCGCCGGCAGGCCTACATCTTCAGGTTTGTTGCGCTGAAAGATGAAGAACAACACCGCCACCGCCGCGACCACCGCCGCACTGGAAATGAACGCCGCGTGCCAGGTGCCGACCAGCGTGTACGCCCACCAACCGGCGAACGGCGACGCCACCAATCCACCAAAGGCGTAGCAGGAACTCCACAACCCGAGCACTCGCCCGCGCTGTTCCGAAGGGAAAAAACTGCCGAGGTTCTTGCACAACCCCGACCAACCGGTGGACTGCGCCAGGCCCTGAATCAACATGCAGGTGGCGAAGATCGGCAAGGTCGCAAAACTGCCCATCACCAGCGCCGCCGCAGCGGAAATCAGCAGGCCGCCGAGCACCACGATCCGTGGGCCAAAGCGGTCGGCGAGCATGCCCCAGGTGAACTGGCCAATGGCGTAGGCCGCCAGGTAAATCGCGTCGAGGTTGGCCATGGCCATTTTGTCGAGCATGAAGGTGGGGTCTTCGGCGATGCCCAGTTTGGCCACCGAAAAGGCTTTGCGGGTGAAATAGAACGCGGCGTAAGCGAGCCAGGTGACAGCGAAGATCTGCATGCGCCAACGCGCAAGGGTGCCGATGTGCTTGTTCATTGTGGTTCTGACCTCAGGGTGTGAGTGTGCCGGCAGAATCGTTAAGTAAACGCCTGTGTTTTTTATTGTTGAGCACTGCGATATCACCCCGTCCCTTCGGCGATACCGGTCAGATGAGTCCTGGTGTTGCACGCACAGGCTCATGGCCAGCGTCGCTGCCCGACCGGGCAGTCAGCGTTGGCGTGAGCCGATCAAAGCAATTACTGTTTAATAAATAAAATCGATTTATCGTATTTCACACATAAGCTCAGCTTGTTAATGGAGTCTGCGATGTCTGTTTCCCACGCCCAGCTCAAAGCCTTTCACGCCGTGGCCGTGCACGGAAGCTTCACCAAGGCCGCCGAGCGGCTTTATCTGACGCAACCGGCGATTTCCGATCAAGTGCGCAAGTTGGAAGAACGCTTCGGCGTGTTGCTGTTCCATCGCAACAAACGCTCGGTGCGCCTGACGGATCTGGGCGAACGCCTCCTGGCAATCACCCAGCGCCTGTTCGTGGTCGAGGCCGAAGCCCAGGAGCTGTTGCAGGAATCCCAGGCCCTGCAGACCGGCAGCCTGATTCTGGCCGTGGATGCGCCGGTGCATGTGTTGCCGCAGATCGCCCGGTTCTGCGAGCGCTACCCGGGGATCAGCGTGAAGATCGAAACCGGCAACACCGATGAATCGCTGTTTCGCCTGTTCAACTATCAAGCCGATCTGGCGCTGCTCGGGCGCGATGTCAGCGATGAACGCCTGCTGTGCGTGCCGCTGCGCAACGATCCGATGGTGGCATTCGTCTCGCGCCATCATCCGTGGGCCAAGCGTGAATCGATCTGCCTGGAAGATCTCGACGACACGCCGCTGGTGCTGCGCGAACACGGCTCGGTGACCCGCCAGACCCTGGAAGAAGAAATGGCCCGCGCCGGTTTCCGCATCCGCCCGGCGATCCAGGTCGAGGGCCGGGAAGCCGCGCGGGAAGCGGTGGTCGTGGGGATTGGCGTGGGCGTGGTGTCGGCGGCGGAGTTTGGCGCTGACTCAAGGGTTTGTGCACTGCCGATCACCGATTGCACCCGGCGCTTGACCGAGACATTGGTGTGCCTGCGGGAGCAGAGTTCGCGTCGGGTGGTGGCGACGTTTCTCGAGATGGTGCGCGAGAGTCTTGTTCAGACCGGCGCCAATCCGAAAAACGCCTGAATCAAGCGCAACTCCCGCCGCCGCTCCACACAGCCGATCATGTGCCGATTGACCAGCCCCTCGCCGGCAATCGGAATCGCCACCACCCGCGGGTCATGGCTGACTTCAACCGATGACACCACGCCAACCCCCAACTCAGCCGCCACCGCTTCCGTCACCGCCTCGCGGCTGTCGAGTTCCAGCAACACCCGTGGATTGACCGACGCCTGCGCACAGGCCTGATCGAAGGTGCGTCGGGTAATCGAACTCGGCTCGCGCAAGACCATGATCACCTGATCCAGCTCCTTGAGCCTGACTTCGCCACTGCGTTTCGCCCACGGATGCCCGGCCGGCACCAGTGCGCAGATCCGCGATTCGCTCAGCGCTTGCAGGTGCAGGCCCTTGCGCGGCTCGACTTCGGTCAGCACCGCCACGTCCGCATGTTCGGACAACAACGCCGCCAACGTTTCCTGAGCGTTGCCCAACCGCAGGTTCACCGTGATCCCGGGGTACCGTGCCCGCAGGCTGGCGAGCATCGGCATGACCATGTGCGGACCGTCCGCCGCCACCTCAAGTCGCCCGGTGAGCAACTGCCGGTTGGCTTCAAGCAGCGCCTGGGCCTCTTCGGCCATGCCGAACATCGCCCGGGTGATCGCCGCCAGTTTGGTGCCCTCCTCGGTCAGCTCGACCCGGCGTGCCGTCCGTCGCAACAGCGTGATCTGGTAATGCTCCTCCAGCGCCTTGATGTGCCCGGTGACCGCCGGCTGGCTGATGAACAGGCGTGCGGCGGCACGGGTGAAGCTGCCTTCCCGGGCCACGGCGTCGAAGGCGCGGAGCTGGAACAGGTTCATGAATAACCCTCACTGATGGCTGGCATAACAACAAACAATTTGATTGATGATCCGCCGAATTGCAACGTATGCCCCGTAGCTTCATCCCACAGCGCTATCGCGAGGACACACGAATGAGTACTGCCGCACCCATCCTGCTCACTCCCGGCCCGTTGACCACCTCGGCCCGCACCCGCCAGGCGATGATGGTCGACTGGGGTTCATGGGATGACCGCTTCAACCAATTGACCGCCAGCCTGTGCGAGCAACTGCTGGCCATCCTCAACGGCGCCGACAGCCACCACTGTGTGCCTTTGCAGGGCAGCGGCACCTTCGCCGTCGAAGCCGCGATCGGCACCCTCGTCCCCCGCGACGGCAAGGTGCTGGTGCTGATCAACGGCGCCTACGGCAAGCGTCTGGCGAAAATCTGCGAAGTGCTGGGCCGCTCGTTCAGCACCTTTGAAACCGCTGAAGACGAACCAACCACCGCCGCCGACGTCGACCGCCTGCTGCGCGCCGACCGCGACATTACCCACGTCGCGCTGATCCACTGCGAAACCAGCACCGGCATCCTCAATCCACTGCCGGAGATCGCTCAGGTCGTCGAGCAACACGGCAAACGCCTGATCATTGATGCCATGAGCTCGTTCGGCGCCTTGCCGGTGGATGCGCAAAAAGTCCCGTTCGATGCACTGATCGCCGCTTCCGGCAAATGCCTGGAAGGCGTGCCGGGCATGGGCTTCGTGTTTGCCCGCAAGGAATCCCTGGCCGCTGCCGCCGGCAACTCCCATTCGCTGGCGATGGACCTGTTCGACCAGCACAGCTACATGAAGAAGACCGGCCAATGGCGCTTCACCCCGCCGACCCACGTGGTCGCGGCGCTGCACGAAGCCCTGCTGCAATACAACGAAGAAGGCGGCCTGCCGGCACGGCATGCGCGTTACGCCGCCAACTGCCAGGCGCTGATGGAGGAGATGGGCAAACTCGGCTTGCGCAGCTTCCTGCCCGCCGCCATCCAGGCACCGATCATCGCCACGTTCCATGCGCCAAAGGATCCGCGCTACCAGTTCAAGGACTTCTACGAACGGGTCAAGGCCAAGGGATACATCCTCTACCCCGGCAAGCTGACCCAGGTCGAAACCTTCCGCGTCGGCTGCATCGGCCACGTCACCCCGGCGCAGATGCATGAAGCCGTCTCGGCAGTGGGTGAAGTGCTGCGCGAGATGGAAGTGCTCGACATCTGATTCATCCGGCCCGCTCCCCCATTTGAATTGCATTGCCCACTCAGGAATTTGATTGCCATGAACTACAACAACCCAAGCAAACTGCAAGCTGCCATCCTCGACTGGGCCGGCACCGTGGTCGATTTCGGTTCTTTCGCACCGACCCAGATCTTCGTCGAAGCCTTCGCCGAGTTCGACGTCCAGGTCTCCATCGACGAAGCTCGCGGCCCGATGGGCATGGGCAAGTGGGATCACATCCGCACCCTGTGCGATCAGCCGCAGGTTGCCGAGCGCTATCGCAAGGCGTTCGGCCGCACCCCGACCGACGATGACGTGACCGCGATCTACAACCGCTTCATGCCGCTGCAGATCGAAAAAATCGCCGAGCACTCGGCGCTGATCCCCGGCGCACTGGAGACCATCGCCAACCTGCGTCAGCAAGGGATCAAGATCGGCTCCTGCTCGGGCTATCCGAAGCAAGTGATGGACAAAGTCGTGGCACTGGCCGCCAGCAACGGCTACATCGCCGACCACGTCGTGGCCACCGACGAAGTGCCGAACGGCCGCCCATGGCCGGCACAGGCCCTGGCCAACGTGATTGCGCTGGGCATCGACGATGTCGCCGCCTGCGTGAAGATCGACGACACCGTGCCGGGGATTCTTGAAGGTCGTCGCGCCGGGATGTGGACCGTGGCGCTGATCTGCTCCGGCAACGCGCTGGGCCTGGATTACGAAGGCTACCGCGCACTGGGCAGCGACGCGCTGGCCAGCGAACGCAAGCGCATTCACGCGCTGTTCGAAGGTTCGCGTCCGCACTACATGATCGACACCATCACCGATCTGCCGGAAGTGATCGCCGACATCAACAAGCGTCTGGCCAACGGTGAAATGCCGCAAAGCAGCTGATAACGCAGCCTGCGGCAAACAGAAACGCCAGTGTCTGCGCGACACTGGCGTTTTTTTATGGGCAAACCCCTGATTTCGCGCAATGAAAGAGTTTTTAGACACGCGCAAATCGGCCAAAGCGGATTACAGTTAAAGCATGCCGTCGCTCAAGAACGGCACGTTTCGACCCTGATCCGTGAGGAAATACCGTATGCCGTGGACAAGTTCCGAATCACGCTACAGCACCGTGTCAGTCCTGTTGCACTGGTTGATGCTGGTGTTGTTGGTGCTGGTGTATGCCAGCATGGAATTGCGAGGCATCTTTCCCAAGGGCAGTGGTGGCCGCTCGCTGATCCGTGAAGCGCATTACATGCTCGGCCTGACCGTGTTCGTGCTGGTGTGGTTTCGCCTGCTGGCCCGCAGCATCGGCCCGGCACCAAAAATCTTCCCGGCTTCACCGCAATGGCAGACCGCACTGGCCCGACTGATGCACTGGGCGCTGTACCTGTTCATGATCAGCATGCCGATCCTTGGCTGGCTGATTACCAGCGCCGAAGGTCATCAAGTGATGTTCTACGGTTTCGACCTGCCGTTGCTGGTGCAGGAGGACAAAGCCTTCGCCAAGCAGGTTGAACACTGGCACGTGTTGATCGGCAACATCGGCTACTGGCTGATCGGCCTGCACGCGCTGGCGGGGCTGTATCACCATTACGTGGTGGGCGATAACACCCTGCTGCGGATGATGCCCAAGCGCAACCAGGTTTAGCCATCGAATCCACGCCGGCCCTGCAAGCCGCCGGTGTGGACGAAGATCAGTCGCGTTCCACG
The DNA here is from genome assembly GCF_058808055.1 of Pseudomonas sp. GW821-FHT11G12. Taxonomy (NCBI): domain Bacteria; kingdom Pseudomonadati; phylum Pseudomonadota; class Gammaproteobacteria; order Pseudomonadales; family Pseudomonadaceae; genus Pseudomonas; species Pseudomonas sp. GW821-FHT11G12. The sequence goes on along the minus strand of NZ_JBXARH010000001.1, from coordinate 297,521 downwards.
GGCAAAGCGGCCCGCCTCGATCTGCTGTTTGAGTGCCAGCAAAGCCTTGCCGGTATAGAGCGATTCGAGGGGAATGCCGCTGGCCTGTTCAGCCTGTGCGATGAACTCAAGCAACGGCGCATCGACTTTGGCGAAACCGCCACGGCTGGCGTCGATCAGTTCGTAGCCTGCGATGTCACCGACAATCGCTTCGACGTTTGCAGCGACGCCGTGATCGTCGGGCACGGCCATGGCGCCATACACCGGGTGTTTACCCGCCTCCGCCAGAACCAGTCCCGCGAGCGTGGTGCCAGTGCCGCACGCCAGCCACCAACCGTCATGGTCGTCCCAACCGAGCTTGCCCAGTTGCTCACTGACCTGATCCTTGAGTGATGCGCAACCCTGTGCGCCAGGCAATCCGCCGCCACCTTCGGGCACCGGATGCAGCGTCGGATATTGCGCCAGCCACGGCTGCCAGAACCCCGGCTCGTGCCGCGCCCGGTAGCCACCAAAACCGAGCCAGTGCAGCTGCATGCCGAAGTCCTGTAGATCCCTGACCGTCGGCGTGTCCTGCGGATGCCCGCGAAGCAAACCGACCGTTGCGAATCCCAAGCGCTTGCCCGCAGCAGCCAGTGCATGCAGATGATTGGAGTGCGCACCGCCCAGGCTGATGATGCCTTCGGCGCCCGCACGGTCGGCGGCTTTGAGGTGTTCGACGAGTTTGAACCACTTGTTGCCGCTGATCAGCGGATCGATCCGGTCCAGACGCAGAATCGCGACTTCAATGCCGGCGGCAGTGAGCCAGTCCAAATGAAGGGGTTCGAGGGGGGCTGGGGCCAGCCAGTCGGTGGGAGGCAGAAACATGAAGGCCGGCTCTGTGCAAAGAGCCGGCATTCTAGGGTGGATCAGAGCTCGGCGGCCAGACGCGAACCCTGATTGATCGCACGCTTGGCATCCAGCTCGGCCGCCACATCGGCGCCGCCGATCAGGTGCACGTTCTGCCCGGCTGCCACCAGCCCTTCTTGCAGCTCGCGCAGCGGATCCTGGCCAGCGCAGATGACGATGTTGTCCACCGGCAGCACTTGCGGCTCGCCGGTTTCACCGATGCGGATGTGCAGGCCTTCGTCGTCGATCTTCAGGTACTCGACGCTGTTGAGCATCTGCACCTGCTTGTTCTTCAGACCGGTGCGGTGAATCCAGCCGGTGGTCTTGCCCAGACCGTCGCCGACCTTGGACTTCTTGCGTTGCAGCAGGAACACGTCACGGGCCGGTGCATGCGGTGCAGCCTTGATCCCGGCCACACCACCACGGGCCTCGAGGTGGGTGTCGATGCCCCACTCTTTCCAGAACGCAGCGCGATCCTGACTGGTGGCCACACCTTCATGGACGAGGAATTCCGACACGTCGAAACCGATACCGCCGGCGCCGATCACCGCCACTCGTTTGCCGACCGGTTTGCGCTCGAGCAGCACATCCAGATAGCTCAGCACTTTGGCATTCTCGACGCCCGGAATCGCCGGCAGGCGCGGTGCAATACCGGTCGCCAGGATGACTTCGTCGTAACCGCCCTCTACCAGTTTCGCCACATCGACTCGGGTGTTCAGGCACACCTCGACGTTGGTGGTCTGCAACTTGCGTTTGAAGTAACGCAGGGTTTCGTAGAATTCTTCTTTGCCCGGTACTCGCTTGGCCACGTTGAACTGACCACCGATCTCGCTGGCCGAATCAAACAGCGTCACTTGATGCCCACGCTCGGCAGCCACGGTGGCGGCGGACAAACCCGCAGGGCCGGCACCGACCACGGCAATCTTCTTGATCTGCTTGACCGGCAGGTAGTTGAGCTCGGTCTCGTGGCAGGCACGCGGGTTGACCAGGCAACTGGTGAGTTTGCCGCCGAAGGTGTGATCGAGACAGGCCTGGTTGCAGCCGATGCAGGTGTTGATTTCGTCGGCGCGGCCTTCGGCGGCCTTGTTGACGAAGTCCGGGTCGGCGAGGAACGGACGCGCCATCGACACCATGTCAGCATCGCCTTCGGCGAGGATCTGCTCGGCAACTTCCGGGGTGTTGATGCGGTTGGTGGTGATCAGCGGAATATTAACCGAGCCACGCAGCTTGGCCGTGACCTTGCTGAACGCCGCACGCGGCACTTTGGTGGCGATGGTCGGAATCCGCGCTTCGTGCCAGCCGATACCGGTGTTGATGATGGTCGCGCCGGCCTGCTCGATGGCTTTGGCCAGGGTGACGATTTCTTCCCAGGTGCTGCCACCTTCGACCAGGTCGAGCATCGACAGACGGAAGATGATGATGAAGTTCGGGCCGACCGCTTCACGCACCCGGCGAACGATTTCCACCGGCAGGCGCATGCGGTTTTCGTAGCTGCCGCCCCAGCGGTCGGTACGGTGGTTGGTGTGGGCTGCGAGGAACTGGTTGATGAAGTAGCCTTCGGAACCCATGATTTCCACGCCGTCGTACTCGGCGGTCTGGGCCAGTACCGAGCAGGTGACGAAATCGCTGATCTGCTTCTCGATGCCTTCCTCGTCCAGCTCTTTGGGCTTGAACGGGTTGATCGGCGCCTGGATTGCGCTTGGGGCCACCTGTTTCGGACTATAGGCATAACGGCCGGCGTGGAGGATCTGCATGCAGATCTTGCCGCCCGCCTCGTGCACGGCACGGGTGACGATGCGGTGCTTGAGCGCTTCGTCCTCGGTGGTCAGCTTGGCTGCACCGGAGTACACGCCGCCCTCGTCGTTCGGGCCGATACCGCCGGTCACCATAAGGCCAACGCCGCCACGGGCACGTTCGGCGAAGTACGCCGCCATGCGTTCGAAACCACCCGGCTTCTCTTCAAGGCCGGTGTGCATCGAGCCCATCAGGGTGCGGTTGCGCAACGTGGTGAATCCCAGATCCAGCGGGGCCAGCAGGTGCGGGTAAGTGGCGGTCATCGGTAACTCCACAGCGAGCGATCACGGAAAATGCGGGAGCTCTGCGTCCCCCGTCAGTCATGTTCGACAGACTAAGAGTCGCATCGCTGTCACTCAATGACCGTAACTGACAAGTTATTGATCCAAATGCGCAGCGCCCCTTGGCAAGCGCAGGCATGGGCCCTACCCTAGTCGCACACCCTGTACCCGGCTGTTGTTGGATTTCATGCGCAAACTTTTGTACCTGACCTTTTCCATGGCGCTTGTCGCCGCGCTTACCTTCTACGCCATGTGGGCGGCTGACCGCCCGGCCGGTCATTACCTGTCGGACCTGCGGATCAAACTGGCGGTCGATCAGGGCACCCGAGCCGACCGTGGCAACCTGCTGGGGATTCAGCCGGAACTGTTCCCGACCGACTATCAAAGCTCCGAACGCCTGCACCGCAAGCTCGCCGCTTATTTGCAGCAGGCTCAGGATCAGGGTTTGCTCAATGAAAAAACCATCGTGGTGCTGCCCGAGCATGTTGGCACCTGGCTGATGATCAGCGGCGAGAAAGACGAGCTGTACCAGGCCCCCACCCTCGCCGAAGCGATGAACTGGCTGGCCGCCAGCAATCCGTTGCAATTCGCCCGCGCCTGGCTCACCGCCAGGGGCAGCAGCCGTCTGGATGACGCCCACTTGCGGATGAAATCCCGAGACATGGCCAAGGACTATCAGCTGCTGTTCGGCGGTCTGGCCAAGGAATTCCACATCACCCTGGTGGCCGGCTCGATCGTGCTGCCGGAACCGAACATCATCGACGGCCGGCTCAAGGTCGGCAGCGGCGCGCTGTACAACACCAGCGTGGTGTTCGGCCGTGACGGCGCCCCGCTCGGTCAGCCACAGCGGCAGATGCGCCCGATCTTCGATCAGGATGACACGATGCCATCCAACGATGTCTCCCGGATCAATGTGATCGATACCCCGGCTGGGCGCCTCGGCGTGCTGATCGGCAACGACAGCTGGTACCCGGACAACTATCGCAGACTCGATGAGCAAGGCGCGCAACTGATTGCGGTGCCCGCGTTCGTCATCGGTCATGGCGTGTGGGATCTGCCCTGGCAGGGCTACAGAGGCTTGAACGCGCCAGACTCGGTCAGCCTCAAACCGGGAGAGGTCAGCGAAGGCCAGGCCTGGCACCGCTTGACCCTGACGGCACAACCACCGGGCAGCCGGGCGATTGCCGGCATGAGCGTGTTCCTGCGCGGGCAGTTCTGGGACAAGCCGAGCTCCGGGCAGAGCTTCCTCAGCAGTAACGGCCAGCAGTTCGCCGACGGTGAAGCCCGTGGCGCGCGCTTGCTGAACCTCTGGTTGTAAACCATGAAGCCGCTGCCGATGCGTCTCGGGGATCTGTCAGTAGGCTTCGTTCATAGCCTGGCCGATGCCGTGCGCAGCCATGACGCCGACCCGCAACCGCTGCTCGAACAATACGGCCTCGACGCAGCACGGCTGGCCGAGGCCGGGGCACGCCTGTCGATCCCGCGCTACATGCGCCTGGGCCATGGCGCGATCCAGTTGACCGGCGATCCGGCACTCGGTTTGCGCATGGGCCAGCTCAGTCGCCTGAGCCAGGCGGGATTGGCCGGCGTCACCGCAGCGCAGGCACCGACCGTGCGCGAAGCCGCCCGCTGCCTGACTCGCTTCGAACCGTTGTACGGTTCCAATTATCGCGGCCAGTCGAGTTTCCACGAGGATGCCAGCGGAGCCTGGCTGCGCTTCTACTCGATCAGCCCGTACAACGCCTACAACCGCTTTGTGGTGGATTCGATCATCGCCGGCTGGCTGCATCAGTTGTCCAGCGTCAGCCCCGAACCGCTGCGCGCCGAACGGATCGAGATCGAATTCGACACCCCGGATTATCGCGACGCCTACGCCGTACTCGGCGACTGCCCGATCCAGTTCGGCGCCGAGCACAATCAGCTGCGTCTGAGCCTCACCAGCCTGGCCGCACGCAACCCGGAGCATTGCCCCAGCACCTGGAAGCATCTGCTGCAACTGTGTGAACGGGAACTGGAACAATTGACGCGAACCCGCAGCCTGCGCGAACGCATCACGCAATTGCTCGGACCGTTGCTCAATGGGGGTCGTGAACCCGACCTGGAAGAAGTGGCGGCGCGCCTGAAGCTGCCGACCTGGACGTTACGGCGAAAACTGGCCGAAGAAGGCACGCAGTTTCGCGCGATCCTCAACGACACTCGCCGTGATCTGGCGATGACCTACATCCGTGACACTGAACTGGCGTTCGGTGAAATCGCCTACCTGCTGGGTTTCGCCTCGGCCGAAGCTTTCCAGCGCGCCTTCAAGCGCTGGAACGGCCAGACGCCGGGCGAGTTTCGCCGCAGTCACCGCAAGACCGGTTGAAGCCTCAGAGCTCGGTGGCGTCTTCCGCAGGCTCCGGTGAATCCAGTTCGTAGGCCTGGAATTCGAGCAGTTCTTCTTGATAGTCATCCATCGTGTAATCCCCCTAACTGCTTTGCTGAAATGGCCTGGAGCAAATGACCAGTGCCTCGAGCATAAAGTGCCCGTATGAAGGAAAAATGAAACGCAGCCTTCATGAAATAAACGTAGCAGGCGGTCAGGGATTTATCGCGGGGATATTTTCAGAATGTGTGAACCGACATTTCAGATCACACAGAAATCGAAGCGGGAGCGACGTTGCGTCGCTCCCGCAACCGATCAATGCCCGGTTGGCATTGCCGGAATCGGCTCGGACGGCGGCGGCAGATCCGTCGGATTGGCCGGAGGCGTGATGACTTCCGTTGCCGGCGCTGCTGCTGGAACCATCTCCGAACCTGGTGCCGGGGTGATCGGTGCTGCTTCAGCCGGTGGAACGACCGGCTCTGAACTGACCGGAGCCGGCTCTGCGGGGGCCGGGGTCGGCGCAGGTTCAGCCGCTGGCGTCGGCGCCAATGCGGCCGGCGCGGCCTTGGGTTCCGGCACGCCCAGATCGGCCTTCGGCTTCTCGGTGATGTGCGCAGCTTTCTTCGCATCCGCCGGCAGGAACAGCTCCACCAGGGTGAAGAAGCGCTCGTAGAATTTCTGCGAGGACACGGTTTCGCTGGCCACCTTGACCATCGAGTCGTCAGAGGAGCCGATCGGCATCGACACCGAGCCCAGCACGCCAACCCCCAGGCTGGCCGAGTTGTTGGTCTTCTTCAGCGCGTAGCGGTCCTGCAAGGCGTTGGCGAATACCGTGGCGTGGTGGCCAGCGCTACCATCATCGGCACACACGACGTTGAAGCTGATCTCCAGGTGGGTTTCACCGGTCTGCTGGAAACTCTTGTGTCCGCTGACCAGTTTCGGGTCGCTGCTGGTGATGATGTAGCCCTGGCTGAGCAACGCCCGGCGAGCCGCTTCGCAACTGGCGGTGTCGGTGACCGGGTAATTGCGCGAAAAGGTGCCGGAGTCGTCGAAGTTCTCATGCTCGTAGATAGGCTTGTCCTTGGAGCAGCCGGCAGCGGCGGTCAGCAACAACGCCAACCCGATGAAACGCACGGGAATAGAATTCAACATTAAACATCCTGAGGGAAAAACGGTCCGGGGCGTATTGTGCAACATATCGCTGCCCCGCGGCGTACGGATTAGTGTCTTAAAACAGTTACAACTCTACCGGTCATGGGTGCAGGGAAAAAGGCAAACCGGTCAATGGTCGATGAAAATCCTGTCACCCAGTGATTGATAGGCAAAAAAAAGCCCCGAATGTTCATCCGGGGCTCATTTTTTGTCGCTCAGTCAGGCATCAGAAACGCTTGATGTCCGCTTCGCTTTCCAGCTGCTTGCGGTACGCCGCGAAGTCCTGCTGGCCTTCACGCGAGGCAAGGAAGCGACGGTATTGCGCTTTCTCTTCATCGGTCGGCGCAGCGGCTTCGTTCACAGCGTTCAGGCGCACGATGGTCAGGCTGCCATCAGGCAGTGTCACGCTGCTGAAAGTCGGCTTGTCCTTGCCTGCCGGTTTCGGCATGCGGAACAGTGCTTGCAGCACGGCTGGATCAACACCTTCCTGGGCGCGGGTGGCCGCCTGGGTCACTTTCCAGTTCTGACCGTCGATGGCCTTGTCCAGCGGGGTCTTGCCATCACGCAGACCGGCGATCAGTTGCTCGGCCTTGGTCTTGGCAGCAGCGCTGGCGTGCTCTTTGGCCAACTGGGTGCGAATGGCAGTCGCCACGGCTTCCAGCGGCAGTTGCGCAGGCTTGAGGTGTTCCTTGGCGCGCAGCACGATCACGGTTTCCGGATCCAGCTCGATGGCGGTGCTGTTGGCACCCTCTTCCAGTACTTCGGTGCTGAACGCTGCAGTCACCACGGCGCGGTTGGCTGCAACACCTTCGCCACCTTCACGGCCGAACGGCTTGGAGGTGTGCACGGTCAGTTTCAGATCCTGCGCCGGCTGAGCCAGGTCAGACGATTCGAACGAAGAGTCTTCCAGCTGCTTGGTCGCCTCGACGAAACGCTGCTCGACCTGCTGGGTTTTCAGCTCGCGGGTCAACTTGTCTTTCAGGCTGGCGAAAGTCGGAACTTCCGGTGCTTCGACGCCCAGCAGCTTGATCAGGTGGAAACCGAAGTCGGTGCGAACCGGCTCGGACACTTGATCCTTGTTCAACGAATACAGGGCTTTTTCGAAAGCCGGATCGTAAACGCCAGGACCGGCATAACCCAGGTCGCCGCCATTGTTGGCCGACCCCGGATCCTGCGAGAACTCCTTGGCCAGCGCTTCGAACTTCTCACCCTTGGCCAGGCGTGCCTGAATGTCTTCGATCTTCGCCTTGGCCTGAGCCTCGGTGGTCTTGTCATTCACTTCGATCAGAATATGCGCCGCACGACGCTGTTCCGACAGGTTGGCGATCTCTTTCTGATACGCCGCCTGCAGGTCTTCGTCCTTGACGGCGACCTGGTCGAAGAAGGAAGCCTTCTTCAGCTCGAGGTAATCGATGACCACCTGATCCGGGGTCATGAATTCCTTGGCGTGTTCGTCGTAGTAAGCCTTGACCTCATCGTCGGTCAGCTTCACTGCCGCCGGGTCAGCCTTGATGCTCAGCGAGGCGAAGTCACGGGTCTGTTTTTCCAGACGGGCGAAGGCCAGCACTTGAGCGTCAGTCACGAAACCGCTGCCCGCCACACCGGCGCGCAACTGGCCGATCAGCATTTCCTGAGCCAGCATCTGGCGGAATTGCATACGGCTGTAGCCCAGTTGACGGATCACCTGGTCGAAACGGTCGGAACTGAACTTGCCGTCAACCTGGAATTCAGGTGTTTGCAGGATCACTTGGTCCAGCGCCGCTTCGGAGAAAGCGAACTTCGATTTTTCTGCGCCTTGCAGCAGCAGCTTGCGATCGATCAGACCCTTGAGGGCCGACTCGCGCAGCATTTTTTCGTCGAGCAAGGAAGCATCGAAGTCCTTGCCCAGCTGTTGCATCAGCTGACGGCGTTGCATGTCAACGGCCTGGCTCAGCTCGTTCTGGCTGATTTCTTCACCATTGACCTTGGCCGCCTCGTTGGTGTGAGTCGTGGCCTTGAAAATGGCGTCGAAACCGGTCAGAGCCATCAGTGCAACGATGACCCCGATAATGGTCTTGGCAATCCAGCCTTGTGAATTGTCCCTGATATTCTGCAGCATGCGTCCCCCAGAAACGGTTGAACTTCAAAAATTAGGCAACCGTGGAGCGTGGGTAGAATCCGGATAGAAGAAAGGCGCATCCGAGGATGCGCCTTCTCGTAACTGGCGGAGCGGACAGGGCTCGAACCCTCGATCCCGGTGTAGCAGGCAATTATTCCAAACCGCCTGCTCTACCGCTCCGCTGCCAAGTCAGGCATGACCCCGACCCGGATGGGTAAAAACCTGAATCAAACTTAGTTGACGGCTTCTTTCAGGGCTTTACCGGCTTTGAAACCTGGCTTTTTGGCAGCAGCGATTTCCAGAGTCTTGCCGGTCTGTGGGTTACGACCAACGCGAGCTGGACGATCAGTTACGGAGAAAGTACCGAAACCAACCAGAACTACGGAGTCGCCAGCCTTGAGAGCGCCAGTGACGGATTCGATTACAGCGTCCAGCGCACGGCCAGCAGCAGCTTTCGGGATATCAGCGGATGCAGCGATAGCATCAATCAGTTCCGACTTGTTCACTCTAAGTCCCCTTATATCTATTTGAGTATGATTCTAAGTTTTTTGGTGAAAGCAAAAACGAGTGCTGAATGGCCTACAGACACTTAAGAGCCGCTTTATAACAAGGGCTCTAAAAAGCTGTCAAGGAAGCCCCCCAGGCAAAAGCGTATTAATGCGTGCTAATTCTTTCCTTAGAGTCAGACTCACGTTTTTCGTCCTTGGCAACTATCTCCGGAGCCACATCCGGCAAGGGCTCCGGCGCGTATTGCAGCGCAATTTGCAGGACCTCGTCAATCCATTTAACCGGTTTGATCTGCAGATCCTGCTTGATATTGTCAGGAATCTCCTTCAGATCGCGCACGTTCTCTTCCGGAATAATCACTGTCTTGATTCCGCCACGGTGAGCGGCCAGCAGTTTTTCCTTCAGACCGCCAATGGCGAGGACTTGACCACGCAGGGTGATCTCGCCGGTCATGGCGACATCGGCACGCACAGGAATACCCGTCAAAGCCGACACCAGCGCAGTACACATGCCTACACCGGCGCTAGGACCGTCTTTCGGCGTAGCACCTTCCGGCATGTGAATGTGGGTGTCGCGCTTCTCGTGGAAGTCCAGGGGAATGCCCAGGCTCTTGGCACGGCTGCGCACCACGGTCAGGGCCGCAGTGATCGATTCGACCATTACGTCACCCAGCGAACCGGTCTTGATCAGTTGACCTTTACCCGGTACGACAGCGGCTTCGATGGTCAGCAGTTCGCCGCCGACCTGAGTCCAGGCCAGGCCGGTCACCTGACCGATCTGATCCTGTTGCTCGGCCAGACCGTAGCGGAATTTGCGGACACCGAGGAAGTGTTCCAGCAGATCAGCTGTCACTTTCACCGAGAAGCGTTTTTCCAGTGCATGCTCTTTCACTGCCTTGCGGCAGACCTTGGCAATCTGCCGCTCGAGGCCACGCACACCGGCTTCACGGGTGTAGTAACGGATGATGTCGCGGATCGCTTCCTCGTCGAATTCCAGCTCGCCTTTCTTCAGGCCGTTGGCTGCAATCTGCTTTGGCGACAGGTACTTGACGGCGATGTTGATCTTTTCGTCTTCGGTGTAGCCCGGCAGACGGATCACTTCCATCCGGTCGAGCAGCGCCGGCGGAATGTTCATCGAGTTCGAGGTGCACAGGAACATCACATCCGACAGGTCGTAATCGACTTCCAGATAGTGATCGTTGAAGTTGTGGTTCTGCTCCGGATCGAGCACTTCCAGCAACGCCGACGCCGGATCGCCACGCATATCGCTGCCCATCTTGTCGATTTCATCGAGCAGGAACAGCGGGTTGCGGACGCCCACCTTTGTCATCTTTTGAATCAATCTTCCTGGCATCGAACCGATGTAAGTCCGACGATGGCCACGGATTTCCGCTTCGTCCCGCACGCCGCCGAGGGCCATGCGCACGAATTTACGGTTGGTGGCGTGGGCAATCGACTCCGCCAGCGAGGTTTTACCCACGCCCGGAGGACCGACCAGGCACAACACCGGGCCACGAATCTTCTTCACGCGCTTCTGCACAGCGAGGTATTCAAGGATGCGCTCCTTGACCTCTTCGAGGCCGTAGTGATCGGCATCGAGAATGTCTTCAGCACGAGCCAGGTCCAGACGCACCTTGCTCTGAGCCTTCCACGGCACCTGCACCAGCCAGTCGATGTAGGAGCGCACGACGGTGGCTTCAGCCGACATCGGCGACATCTGCTTGAGTTTGTTCAGCTCGGCAGTGGCCTTGGCCAGCGCGTCTTTCGGCAGGCCAGCGGCATCGATTCGCTTTTTCAGGTCTTCGATTTCGTTGTGGCCTTCGTCGCTGTCGCCGAGTTCCTTCTGAATGGCCTTCATCTGCTCATTCAGGTAGTACTCGCGCTGACTGCGCTCCATTTGCTTCTTGACGCGGCCACGGATGCGTTTTTCGACCTGCAGCAGATCGATTTCAGCATCCAGCAAGGCCAGGACGTGCTCGACGCGGGCCGGCAGCTCGATGATTTCGAGGATTTCCTGCTTCTGCTCGATCTTCAGCGCCATGTGCGCGGCCATGGTGTCTACCAGACGGCCAGGCTCATCGATGCTGTTGAGCGACGACAGGACTTCAGCCGGGACTTTCTTGCCCAACTGAACATATTGTTCGAACTGCGACAGCAGCGTGCGCACGAAGACTTCGGACTCGCGCTCAGCGGCGTCGACTTCATCAATCAGCGACACTTCGGCGCGGCAATGGCCGTCGACTTCGCTGAAACGCTCGACAGCGCCACGCTGCTCGCCCTCGACCAGAACCTTGACGGTGCCGTCAGGCAGCTTGAGCAGCTGCAGAACGGTGGCAATGGTGCCAACGCGATACAGAGCGTCTTCTCCGGGATCGTCGTCAGCCGGGTTTCTCTGGGCCAGCAGCAGGATCTGCTTGTCGCCCGTCATCGCGGCCTCGAGGGCTTCGATGGATTTCTCGCGCCCCACGAACAGCGGGATAACCATGTGCGGATACACAACGACATCACGCAATGGCAGGAGAGGCAATTCGATGGTGGTCTTCATGATTTCGCCTCTACGGCGGCCATATGGCCGTAATCAGATGGAATTAAGCTTGAAACCAAGATGGGGGCTGCTTCCAAAAAAAACAAGCGCTATGAGGACGTTAAAATTTCTTAAAAAAAAAGAGGCCCGAAGGCCCCTTCTTTATTCCAGCAGACTGGACGCTTAGGCGTCCGGCGCTGCCTTGGCAGCCGGCTCACTGTTTTCGTAGATATACAGTGGCTTGGACTTGCCTTCGATCACGCTTTCATCAATCACGACTTTGCTCACCTCGGACTGCGAGGGGATTTCATACATCGTGTCGAGCAGCACACCTTCGAGAATCGAACGCAGGCCACGGGCACCGGTTTTACGTTCCAGGGCACGTTTGGCGACCGATTTCAGCGCGTCGGAACGGAATTCCAGATCCACGCCTTCCATCTCGAACAGCTTGGCGTACTGTTTGGTCAGGGCATTTTTCGGCTCGGTGAGAATCTGCATCAATGCAGCCTCATCCAGCTCGTCCAGCGTCGCGAGGACCGGCAGACGACCGACGAATTCCGGGATCAGACCGAACTTGACCAGATCGTCAGGCTCGACTTCACGCAGGGATTCACCGACTTTCTTGCCTTCTTCCTTGCTGCGTACTTCTGCGTTGAAACCGATGCCACCTTTGGTGGAACGGTTTTGAATCACTTTCTCCAGACCGGAGAACGCACCACCGCAGATGAACAGGATGTTACGGGTGTCGACCTGCAGGAACTCCTGCTGCGGATGCTTGCGACCACCTTGCGGCGGAACGGAAGCGACCGTGCCTTCGATCAACTTGAGCAAGGCCTGCTGCACGCCTTCACCGGAAACGTCCCGGGTGATCGACGGGTTGTCGGACTTGCGCGAAATCTTGTCGATTTCATCGATGTAGACAATGCCCATCTGGGCCTTTTCCACGTCGTAATCGCACTTCTGCAGCAGCTTCTGAATGATGTTCTCGACGTCTTCACCCACATAACCCGCCTCGGTGAGGGTGGTTGCGTCGGCGATGGTGAACGGAACGTTCAGCAAGCGGGCCAAAGTTTCGGCCAGCAGGGTTTTACCGGAGCCTGTCGGGCCGATCAGCAGGATGTTGCTCTTGCCGAGTTCGACGTCGTCAGCCTTTTTGTCACGCTGGTTCAGACGCTTGTAGTGGTTGTACACCGCTACCGCCAGAACCTTCTTTGCACGCTCCTGACCGATTACGTACTGGTCAAGGATGCCGCTGATTTCTTTAGGCGAAGGCAATTTATGCGCGCTGCTTTCGGCCTGTGCTTCCTGCACCTCCTCACGGATGATGTCATTGCACAGGTCGACGCACTCGTCGCAGATAAAGACCGAGGGGCCGGCAATCAATTTGCGCACTTCATGCTGGCTTTTGCCACAGAAGGAGCAATAGAGCAGCTTGCCGTTGTCCTCGCCGTTGCGGGTGTCAGTCATTCGTTCGATCCAAATCCGATAGGCTTGCAACACAAGATGAAGGCTATTGCGGGCTTTTTCAAGCCCGCCGCTGATCGGACCAGCCGACCAGGCCTATTTCGAGCTGCTTATTTTAAGCTGGACGCTGGTTGATCACTTCGTCGATCAAGCCATATTCCTTCGCAGCTTCTGCACTCATGAAGTTGTCGCGGTTGGTATCGCGCTCGATTTCTTCCAGAGTGCGACCGCTGTGCTTGGCCATCAGCGTGTTGAGACGCTCGCGGATGAAAAGGATTTCCTTGGCGTGGATTTCGATATCCGACGCCTGGCCCTGGAAACCGCCCAGTGGCTGGTGAATCATCACACGCGAGTTCGGCAGGCAGAAGCGCTTGCCCGGAGCACCTGCGGTCAGCAGGAATGCGCCCATGCTGCACGCCTGGCCGATGCAGGTGGTCGACACGTTTGGCTTGATGAATTGCATGGTGTCGTAGATCGACATGCCCGCAGTCACCGAACCGCCCGGGGAGTTGATATAAAGATGGATGTCCTTGTCCGGGTTTTCCGCTTCAAGGAACAGCAATTGCGCGCAAATCAGGTTGGCCATGTAGTCCTCTACAGGACCCACCAGAAAGATCACTCGTTCCTTGAGCAGACGCGAGTAGATGTCATAGGCGCGCTCGCCACGAGCAGATTGCTCGACAACCATCGGGACCAGGCCGCCGGCGGCCTGGATATCAGAGTTCTGCTGAATATACGAATTTCGGAACATGCTCTGCAGTCACTCCCAAATAGTTATGTCTTGAATACGCATAAGCCAGCTCGAAAGCTGGCTTATGGTGTGTGCTTCTAACGCAAAAACAATCAGTCGGCTTTTGGAGCTTCTACCGGCTTGACCGCTTCTTCGTAAGAGACCGATTTGTCGGTCACACTGGCTTTCTGCAGAACAGTATCCACAACTTGTTCTTCCAGCACAACCGAACGGACTTCGTTCAGTTGCTGCTCGTTCTTGTAGTACCAGGACACAACCTGCTCAGGCTCTTGGTAAGCCGAAGCCATTTCCTGGATCATTTCGCGAACGCGGGCTTCGTCTGGCTTCAGGTCGAATTGCTTGACCACTTCAGCCACGATCAGACCCAGCACAACGCGGCGCTTGGCTTGTTCTTCGAACAGCTCGGCCGGCAGTTGGTCAGGCTTGATGTTGCCGCCGAACTGCTGAACAGCCTGCACGCGCAGACGGTCAACTTCGTTGGACAGCAGAGCCTTTGGCACTTCGATCGGGTTGGTGGCCAGCAGACCGTCCATTACCTGATTCTTGACCTTGGATTTGATCGCCTGACGCAGTTCACGCTCCATGTTCTTGCGAACTTCGGTGCGGAAGCCGTCGATGCCGCTTTCCTTGATACCGAACTGGGCGAAGAACTCTTCGTTCAGCTCTGGCAGTTTTGGCTCGGAAACGGTGTTGACGGTCACGGTGAACTCGGCGGTTTTGCCAGCCAGGTCCAGGTTCTGATAGTCCTCTGGGAAGGTCAGGTTCAGAACGCGCTCTTCGCCAGCTTTAGCACCGACCAAGCCTTCTTCGAAGCCTGGGATCATGCGGCCGGAACCCAGCACCAGCTGAGTGCCCTTGGCGGAACCGCCAGCGAACACTTCGCCGTCAACCTTGCCAACGAAATCGATGTTCAGTTGGTCTTCGTTCTGGGCAGCGCGATCGGCCACTTCGAAACGGGTGTTCTGCTTGCGCAGGATGTCCAGCATCTTGTCCAGATCGGCGTCAGCCACGTCAGCGCTCAGACGCTCGACGGTGATGCCTTCGAAGCCGGCAACGGTGAACTCTGGGAACACTTCGAATACGGCTACGTATTCCAGGTCCTTGCCAGCTTCGAGCGACTTAGGCTCGATCGACGGCGAACCGGCCGGGTTCAGCTTCTGCTCAACCACAGCTTCGTAGAAGGAGGACTGGATCACGTCGCCGATCGCTTCCTGGCGCGCATCAGCACCGAAACGGCGCTTGATTTCGCTCATTGGCACTTTGCCTGGACGGAAGCCAGCAATCTTGGCCTTTTGGGCAGTCTGCTGCAGACGCTTGTTGACCTGAGTCTCGATGCGCTCAGCCGGCACGGTGATGCTCATGCGGCGCTCAAGAGCAGTAGTATTTTCAACAGAAACTTGCATGGATATTCCTCGTTGCACAGACGTTAGCCGGCCGTTTCCGACCCAAGAATCAAGGGCATGCATTCTAGTGGGTCAAACTCAAGAAGTCACCCTACTGAAAACGGGTAAGAAAACAGCAGGCAATTTGAAGGCGGGGACAAACGGTTGCGCCTCGCCCTGTTAGCAAATACAGCCAATCAAGCCAGGGCTCTGCGCCAACCTCTTCTATATATAGAGGCGGTTGAATCATCTCCCTGACAGCCAACCTCGCAAGCAAGGTCGGCGGGCAGCGCAGCATCATCGAGCAACATTAATACGACGAAGCGCCCTGCCCTGCGACCCGAAACCGGCAGTCGCCGAAATACTCGAAACCGTAAAACAAAAAAGGCGCCAGACTGTTAAGTCTGGCGCCTTTCGAAATATGGGGTGGACGATGGGGATCGAACCCACGACAACGGGAGTCACAATCCCGTGCTCTACCAACTGAGCTACGCCCACCATATTGCGTGCCAAAGAAGCCAAACAACTTCTTTGTAGAACTTCACCCTACCAACGGCATGAATGAAGCTTTGATTGGTGCGGATGAAGAGACTCGAACTCTTACGCCTCGCGGCGCTGGAACCTAAATCCAGTGTGTCTACCAATTCCACCACATCCGCGGATGAAGCTTTTTAAAGCAAAGGCGCCAGACTGTTACATCTGGCGCCTTTCGAAATATGGGGTGGACGATGGGGATCGAACCCACGACAACGGGAGTCACAATCCCGTGCTCTACC
>NZ_JBXARH010000001.1:113287-281469 GCF_058808055.1 Pseudomonas sp. GW821-FHT11G12 | reverse complement strand
CCAACTGAGCTACGCCCACCATATCGCGTTACTTGTGCCAAAGCTGCCTAATGGCGCACCCGGCAGGACTCGAACCTGCGACCATCCGCTTAGAAGGCGGATGCTCTATCCAGCTGAGCTACGGGCGCCTTGTTAGCTGTACCCTTGGAGGACTACAAACTAAGTGCTTTCCAGTCTCGCAGAACCTTGATTCCGCTCAACCTTCTTAACCAGTGCTAGGCTGTGCCCGACAAGTGCGACGAATAGTATAGAGCGACCTGCAGGTCGTCAAATCCTTTTTAAAAAAAATTCATTTAATTAAAGGGCTTAGGGGAATTTGCTGACCAAGCGCCTTTGCCCTCACCGTCTGACATGCGAGAATGCGTTCTCTTTTTTTCCCCTCTCGATGGTTAATCACGCGCAATGACTGCACAACTAATCGACGGCAAATCAATCGCCGCCAGCCTGCGCCAGCAGATCGCCCAACGGGTAGCCGAACGTCGCGAGCAAGGCTTGCGCACTCCCGGCCTCGCGGTGATCCTGGTCGGCAGCGATCCTGCCTCTCAGGTTTATGTCTCGCACAAGCGTAAAGACTGTGAAGAGGTCGGCTTCCTCTCTCAAGCCTACGACCTGCCTTCTGAAACCACTCAAGAAGCGCTGACCGATCTGATCGATCGACTGAACGACGACCCGGCAATCGACGGCGTTCTGCTTCAACTTCCGCTGCCTGAGCACCTGGACGCCTCCAAACTGCTGGAACGCATCCGCCCGGACAAGGACGTCGATGGTTTCCATCCTTATAACGTCGGCCGCCTGGCCCAGCGCATTCCGCTGCTGCGCCCCTGCACCCCGAAAGGCATCATGACCTTGCTGGAAAGCACCGGTGTCGATCTGTACGGGATGGACGCCGTGGTTGTCGGCGCTTCCAACATCGTCGGTCGCCCGATGGCCATGGAGCTGCTGCTGGCCGGCTGCACCGTGACCGTGACCCACCGCTTCACCAAGGACCTGGCCGGTCACGTCGGCCGCGCCGATCTGGTGGTGGTGGCTGCCGGCAAGCCGGGCCTGGTCAAGGGCGAGTGGATCAAGGAAGGCGCGATCGTGATCGACGTCGGCATCAACCGTCAGGACGACGGCAAACTGGTCGGTGACGTCGTGTACGAAACCGCCCTGCCCCGCGCCGGCTGGATCACTCCAGTACCGGGCGGTGTCGGCCCGATGACCCGTGCCTGCCTGCTGGAAAACACGCTGTACGCGGCAGAAACCCTGCACGCCTGAGTCGCTTTTCCCGCTCTCCCGAAACCCCGCCTCGTGCGGGGTTTTTCATGTCCTCGAAAAAACCTTTACCGTTCGCCGGAAACCCCTATTTTTACAGGGCTTTTCACGACTTTTTCATGCCTCGCAAACAACCATCGACAGTTCTTCAGCCATACTCCTAAAATGCGTCGTTTTACGACACAGTCCGTTACAAATAACGGCATTTCCAACCTTCATGAGTTCGCCCGCGTGAATATTCGTCTGTCCATCCTGAGCCTGGTTTTTGCATTTTCAGGCACGCTCCTCACGCCAACGGTCAACGCCGCCGAAACCACCGCTGCCCCCCGAGACGCCTCGCAACTGAAAATCGCCTCTGGCAGCGCCCTGCTGATGGATCTGCAGACCAACAAAGTCATCTACTCCAGCAATCCGGACGTGATCGTGCCGATCGCCTCCGTCAGCAAGTTGATGACCGGTCTGGTCGTGGTTGAAGCTCACCAGAACATGGACGAATGGATTGACGTCGACATCAGCCATACCCCGGAAATGAAAGGCGTGTTTTCCCGGGTCAAACTGCGCAGCGAATTGCCGCGCCGAGAGATGCTGCTGATTGCCCTGATGTCCTCGGAAAACCGCGCAGCGGCCAGCCTGGCCCACCACTACCCAGGCGGCTATGTGGCATTCATCGCGGCGATGAACGCCAAGGCCAAGGCGCTGGGCATGACCAGCACCCACTTCGTCGAGCCGACCGGCCTGTCGGAACGCAACGTTTCCACCGCCCGCGACCTGAGCAAGTTGCTGATGGCCGCGCAAAAACATCCGATCCTCAGCGAGCTCACCACCACCAAGGAAAAAACCGTGTCGTTCCGCAAACCCAACTACACCTTGGGTTTCCGCAACACCGACCACTTGGTCAACAAAGCCGACTGGGACATCAAGATCACCAAAACCGGCTTCACCAATCCGGCCGGCCACTGCCTGGTGCTTGTGACCAGGATGAGCAACCGTCCGGTCGCCCTGGTGATTCTCGACGCCTTCGGCAAGTACACCCACTTTGCCGATGCGAGCCGCATCCGCAGCTGGATGGAAACCGGCAGAAGCACCAACGTTCCGGCGGTGGCTCAGCAATACAAGGCCGAGAAGAACCTCAAGGGTCGCCACAGCGGCGTCGTCGAAGCCTCCAAGTAATCCGCGACACAAGAAAAAGCCCCGAACATTCGGGGCTTTTTTTCGTCTGCTGGATCAGTCGTTGGGCAGCGGCATCTGGTCATCACCGGCACTTGGATCGCGCCGATGCTCCGGCGTCACAACGGCGGGACGAGCCAGCGGATCACGCAGCGGGCTATCCGGGTCCAGCACCGGATCAACGTCCGGTTCCGGCGTCGTCGGCACACTGTCCGGTTTATGGTCGTCGAAGCTCGAATCGGTACTCATACGCACCTCTCATTCGGGTCATCACCCGAAAAATCGGGCGTTACCTTTAAGAGCTTAGCCCCGCGCCATCGTGCCCGTCAGAAGACGGACGGAACCTCATTTCGCTTCCAGCGCCTTGCGGGCCTGTGCCGCCTCGCGCTCCTGACCGGCCTGTGCCAGTTCATCAGCCGCTTTCAACCAACGCTGGCGATCGACCGCTGCCGGGATCTGCGAAGGCTTCTGAATCAATACTGCCCAGCCACCCGACTTCTCGAGCGCCGACTCAAAAGAGCTGAAACTCATCAGTTCGCGGCGGTTCATCCCGGCGCGCAGCAGCACCTTCTGCTTTTTGCGGTCGTAGCCAGAGAGGATCGCGTAACGCGGCTCGGCCCAGAACGCCGATCCTTCGCTGAAACGCACCATCACCGGGTAACCCGCCGCGACCTGGGTCAGCAACGCAGGCAAACGGGCATCTACCGGGTATACGACCATGCCGTATTCACGGGCCAGGTTCTGCATATTCTGCTGCAACTTGTCTTCGGCGCCCGGCAAATGCAGCGGTTTTTCCAACAGGCCCGGCGTGATCATGACGCCCTGTTGCGACAGCAGACTGGCCAGCACCTGCGGCCCGCTCTGATTGGCTTCGCCACGATAGAAGGTGCCACTGAGCTCGACGCGCTCCGGCAGGCGCTGGACCTCGGGTGCCACACTGCCCGCACAACCCACCAATGCTGTCACGCAACCGGCTACCAGCAACGCCATGCGAATCCGGGAAAATAGCTGCACCATCGTCACTCTCTTGATCAGTTACCGGTCATCGTGTTCCGGCTTGGTCGAGGATCATAGGACGGCGTAACGCTGCGGTATAGCCCAAAGGGGCAGATGCATCGTCTGCATAGAGCGAAGTGATTGGTCACCACCGACCTTTGGTCAATAGCCTGAAACACGCCAGCGACTAGACTGTCATCCAGACAAGCGCAAAAGAGCGAGCGCCCGACGCAGGGCAAAGAGGAGGCACAGATGAGCCTGACCATGACCATCGTAATGCTGATTGCCGGCTGGCTGGCCGTCGCCGCCGCCATGCTGTGGGGCGTGCTGCGGATTTCCCGGCGCCACCATCACCACCCTGCACAACCCGCACCGATCAAGAAAGTCGAGAAACACAGCACCCGTCACGCCACCGCGCACTGACCTCCTGCAACCGACTCAAACAAAAAGGCCGCCTGGACTCTCGCGAGTTCAGGCGGCCTTTGGTTTTCCAGCGATTACACTTCGGCAGTCAGTTTCTTCTGCCTGGCGCGGCGCGACATCATGTTCAGCACTTCAATCGAAGCCGAGAACGCCATGGCGGCATACACATAACCTTTCGGTACGTGGGCGCCGAAGCCTTCGGCGATCAGCGTCATGCCGATCATGATCAGGAAGCCCAGGGCCAACATCACCACCGTCGGGTTGTCGTTGATGAACTTGGCCAGCGGATCAGCCGCAAACAGCATCACCAGCACCGAAACCACCACCGCGATCACCATGATCGGCAAGTGTTCGGTCATGCCGACCGCGGTAATGATGCTGTCGATCGAGAACACCATGTCCAGCATCAGAATCTGCCCGATGGCGGCGGCAAAACCCAGGGTCACTGTCGACGTGGCGGACTTCGGATCTTCCGGCGCCGGGTCCATGCTGTGATGGATCTCGGTCGTCGCTTTCCACACCAGGAACAAGCCACCGGCGATCAGGATCATGTCCTTCCAGGAGAACGCCTGGCCGAGGATCTCGATGACCGGCGCGGTCAACTGAACGATGAACGCGATGGTGCTCAGCAAGGCCAGACGCATGATCAGCGCCATGCCGATGCCTAGGCGACGGGCCTTCTGCCGGTACTGCTCGGGCAGTTTGTTGGTCAGGATCGAGATGAAGATCAGGTTATCGATGCCCAGCACGATTTCCATTACCACCAGTGTGGCCAAGGCAATCCAGGCAGTCGGGCTGGAAGCGAGTTCTAACAGGTATTCCATGGGTCAGTCCTGACTCTTGTAAGACGATTTAGATGGTCTTGGAGGAAGATTCGGTTTTTTCCGCGTCTTTTTCCGGAGCTTCTTTTTTCTCGATCAGGCCGCCAGTGGCCTCGCTGAGCGCTTGTTCAGCGGCTTTGTGCGTGTCGTCGATCGCCTGCTTGGCGCTCTCGGCCGCCTTGCCCAACAACTGCTGGGCACTTTTTTCAGCCTGGTCGCAACCCGCCATAAGCAGTAAAGACGTAAACATCAGTGCCGGGATCGTGTATTTCATGAGGTTTCCTTCCAATGAACAGACAGGGTCACAGACCACTCGTCGATGGCTGGGCATTCTAGGGAGACAAACACTTCAGGAAAATTCGTATTTTCAGCGGCTATACTTCGATTTATACGAACTGTATTTCATGGACGGATCGCCATGCTCAATTACCGACAACTGCATTACTTCTGGGTGGTAGCCAAAACCGGCAGCATCGTGCGCGCGTGCGAGCAACTGAACCTGACGCCACAGACCATCAGCGGACAGATTTCCCTGCTCGAACAGACTTACGGCATCGAATTGTTTCAACGAGTCGGCCGGCAATTGGAGCTCACCGAAGCCGGGCGCCAGGCCCTGCCCTATGCCGAACAGATGTTTCAGCTCGGTGGCGAACTGGAACTGATGCTGCGCGCCCAGCCCAATGAACAGCAGATCCTGTTTCGGGTTGGCGTGGCGGACGTCGTGCCCAAATCCATCGTCTATCGCCTGATCGCACCGACCATGGATCTGAGCGAGCCTCTGCGCATCACCTGTCGCGAAGACAAACTCGAGCGGTTACTGGCGGATCTGGCGATCCAGCGCCTGGATCTGGTGATCTCCGACAGCCCGATGCCCTCGCACCTGGACATCAAGGGCTACAGCCAGAAACTCGGGGAATGCGGGATCAGCTTCTTCGCCACCGCCGAACTGGCGGCGCAGTACGGTCAGGATTTCCCACGCAGCCTGCATGGTGCGCCGCTGTTGATCCCCGGCGCAGAAACCGTAGTGCGCAGCCGTTTGCAGCGCTGGTTCGCCGAGCAGCAGATTCAGCCAAGGATTGTCGGGGAGTTCGATGACAGCGCCTTGATGCAGGCGTTCGGCCAGTCCGGCAGCGGGATCTTCATCGGCCCGAGCGTGATTGCCGAGGAAGTGAAGCGCCAGTACGGCGTCGAATTGATCGGACAGACCGATGCGGTGAGCGAATCGTTCTACGCGATTTCGGTGGAGCGCAAGGTCAAGCACCCCGGCATCAAAGCGATTACCGAAGGTGCCCGACGCGAGCTGTTTACAGAGTTTTAAGCCGGCGCGCAGACGTCGCGCGGCTTGAGCACCATCAGCACTATGGCGAGGAAAATCGACAGCAGAATGAACCCGGCTGCGGCGAAACCCACGAAGCCGAGGCCGGCGCTGTCGATTACCCGACCGCCAATGATCGCGCCCAGACCAATCCCGAGGTTGGCCCCGGCAATGTTCAGCGACGCCGCAAAGGCCGGCGCTTCAGGAGCCGCTTTCATCAAGCGCACGTGGCTGACCAGAAACAGCGCCGCCTGCGTCACGCCCCAGATCCCCATCGCCGCCGCCAGACCCAGCGACGAATTGATGTTCGGCACCAGCGCCACCATCCCGGGGATCATGAACGCACAGAACATCACCGACGCCATCAACGGATGACGATCCACCGCGCGTCCACCCAGCGAGTTGCCAATCAGACCGACCGCGCCAAAGCCCATCAGGCACCAGCCGACCACGGTGCCATTGAAGCCGGCCAGGCGTTCAAGAATGTCCGCCAGATAGGTGTAAGCGGTGAACATGCCGCTGAACACCAGGATCGACAGCAGCACATGACCAAGCATCAGCGGGCTGCGCAGGATCTTGAACTGTGAAGCGAAACTGACCTGATGCTGGTGCAGGCTGGTTTTCGGCAGATAGACAAACAGCAGCAACGCCTTGGCAAACGCGATCACCGCCAGAATGCCGAACGCACTGCGCCAGCCGAACGCGTCGGAAATCAGCGTGCCGACCGGAATGCCGAATACCGTGGCGCAGACGATGCCGAAGCCGATCTTGGCGATGGCACGACCGGCGAAGTCCGGGCCGACGATATCCACGGCGGTTTCACTGGCCAGCGCCCAGAACACCGGCAGCCCCAGCGCCGGAATCAACCGTGCAATGGCCATGACCCAGATGTTCGGTGCGAATGCCGCCACGGTATTGGCCAGTCCGAACATGATCAGGATGGTGATGAACAGTTTGCGCCGTTCGAAACGGGCGAAATATGCCGTCAAGAATGGGCCGAACATGGCCACGGTGAAAGCGAATAGAGTCACCAGCAACCCGGCTTGCGGGATGGTGACGGCCAGATCGCGGGCAATCGCCGGCAACAGGCCGACGATGACGAACTCCGTGGTCAGCACCGTGAACCCGGCGGCAGACAACAGAAGGATGGGCAACAGCATGAGGAACTCCAGCAAAACGACGACACCAGCGCTGACCCGAAGGCCCGCTGGCAGAACTTGAAAATAAGGATGCGCAATCTTAACAGAGTGTTTCCAGAGTGACTTGCACAAACCTGTCTAAGTTGCCGAACAATCCGGTGGCAGATCGTCACAGGTCTGAAGGATCCGGACGCCCCTGTGATAAAGTCCGCGCCCTGCAAAACGTACACCCTGTTCAGCCGCCCGTTTAACGGCGTGGCTGTCGCGTCATTCCTTTCGGTTCGTGTCTGTGGCCTGCCCCCGATTCATCGCCCGGATCACGCAACCTTGCACCCTATAAAAAAGCAGAGATGCCGTTATGACCGCTTCATCCCCTTCTCTATTGCAACGCCTTAAAAGCCTCAGCCTGGTCACACAGATCCTGATCGGCCTGATTGCCGGCATCGCCCTGGCGCTGCTCGCGCCGGAAGCGGCCAAAGGCACCGCATTCATCGGCAAGGTGTTCGTATCCGCGCTGAAAGCCGTGGCGCCGATCCTGGTGTTCGTGCTGGTCATGGCGTCGATCGCCAACCACAAGCACGGCCAGGAAACCCACATCCGGCCGATTCTGTTCCTTTATCTGCTGGGCACTTTCGCCGCTGCTGTGGTCGCGGTAATCGCCAGCACAATGTTCCCGTCGCATCTGGTGCTGTCCACCGACAACATTGCCGTGAGTGCGCCGGGCGGCATCGGTGAAGTGCTGCAAAGCCTGCTGCTGAGCGTGGTGGAAAACCCGATCACCGCGCTGATGAACGCCAACTTCATCGGCATTCTGGCCTGGGCCATCGGCATGGGCGTAGCCATCCGCCATGCGGGCGACACCACCCGGGAAGTGGTCAGCGACCTGTCCAACGGCGTGACCCTGATCGTGCGCGTGGTGATCCGCTTCGCGCCACTGGGGATTTTCGGCCTGGTGGCGTCGACCCTGGCCACTTCGGGTTTTGGTGCACTGGTTGGCTACGCGCATCTGCTGGCGGTGCTGCTCGGCTGCATGCTGTTCGTCGCACTGGTGATGAACCCGCTGATCGTGTTCTGGAAGCTGCGTCGCAACCCGTACCCGCTGACGCTGAAATGCCTGCGTGAAAGCGGCATCACCGCGTTCTTCACCCGCAGCTCGGCGGCGAACATTCCGGTCAACCTGGAATTGAGCAAGCGTCTGGGCCTGCACGAAGACACCTACTCGGTATCGATTCCGCTCGGCGCCACCATCAACATGGCCGGCGCGTCGATCACCATCACCGTGCTGACCCTCGCGGCCGTGCACACCTTGGGTATCGCCGTCGACATCCCGACCGCCATCCTGCTCAGCGTCGTCGCGGCGATCTGCGCGTGCGGTGCATCAGGTGTGGCCGGTGGTTCGCTGCTGCTGATTCCGCTGGCGTGCAGCCTGTTCGGCATCCCGAGCGAGATTGCCATGCAAGTGGTCGCAGTCGGTTTCATCATTGGCGTGTTGCAGGACTCGGCCGAGACGGCGCTGAACTCGTCCACCGACGTGCTGTTCACCGCCGCCGCTTGCCTGGGCGAAGAGCAGAAAACCCAGCGTCCGGCGTAAAAACCGAGCGCAATAAAAAGCCCGCCAAGGTTTGCACCTTGGCGGGCTTTTTCGTTGCAGGGCGGTTTAGAACGCGCCCATGTAATCGCGCTTGCCCACTTCCACACCGTTGTGACGCAGCAGTGCGTAGGTGGTGGTGACGTGGAAGAAGAACTGCGGCAGACCGTAGCTCAGCAGGTAAGCCTGGCCGGAGAAGCGCTTCTCTTTCGGCGTGCCCGGACGGGTAACGATTTCGATGCCTTCCTTGCCATTGATCTGCTCAGGCTTGATCTCGCCGATGAAGGCCAGAACCTTGGCGATCAGCGCTTGCAGCTCGGCGAAGGTGGTTTCTGTGTCGTCGTATTTCGGAATCTCGACTTCAGCCAGACGCGAAGAAACGCCTTTGGCGAAGTCCACGGCGATCTGTACCTGACGCACCAGCGGGAACATGTCCGGGTACAGACGCGCCTGCAGGAAGGCGTTCGGGTCGATGTTTTTCTCGGTGGCGTGGGCTTCAGCCTTTTTCAACACATCGCTCAGGGCGTTGAGCATTTGTTGGAAAACCGGGACGGATGCAGCGTACAGGGAAATGGTCATGGCAGTCTCACGTGGTGGCTGGGTGAATCGTGGGGCGATTATAGCCATGCTCGCGCGCCGCGCGGCTTGTCTTTTATCCAGCAAGGATTAGGCTAGGCGCCTTCGACTGCAGAGGGAACGCGCGATGACCACAGAACTTGATACCAACGCCAACGAACCACGGCTCAACGCCACGGAAATCCGCATTCTGGGTTCGCTGATCGAGAAACAGGCCACCAGCCCGGAAACCTATCCGCTGACCCTCAACGCCCTGGTGCTGGCCTGCAATCAGAAAACCAGCCGGGAACCGGTGATGAACCTGACCCAGGGCCAGGTCGGCCAGAGCCTACGCGCCCTCGAAGGTCGCGGTTTCGCCAAACTGGTCATGGGCAGTCGCGCCGACCGCTGGGAGCACAAGGTCGACAAGGCGCTGGAGCTGGTGCCTGCACAGATGATTCTGACCGGGCTGATGTTCCTGCGCGGCCCGCAGACCGTCAACGAACTGCTGACCCGCAGCGGTCGCATGCATGAATTCGAAGACGCCGAACAGGTGGTGCATCAGCTGGAACGCCTGATCGCTCGGGATCTGGCCGTGCTGATTCCACGTCAGGCCGGCCAGCGCGAAGATCGTTACACCCACGCACTGGGTGATCCGGCGGACATCGAGGCGATTATCGCCGCGCGGCAGAACCCGAGTGATCGCGGCGCGGCCAGCGGTGTTTCAGTCGAACGCATCGAAGAACTGGAAGCGCGGATTGCAGCGCTGGAAGAGCGTCTGGCCCGACTCGAATAAGTGCAATCGGGGCGGCGTCACTCGCCGTCCCAGTAATCCACCCCGTCCGCCTGCCGCGCCACCGCCACGAAGCCCGAGGCCTTGCCTTCGGCATCGACGCTGAAATTATCCATCACCGCGTATTTGTTCGAATCCGGGTACTCGCAGATTTCCGGTTGCTGCTGAGTGCTGACCGCCAGATAGCGCAGTTCTTCGCAGCTAGTGTTGATGATCTGATGAGCGGCTTCCGGGCCACCCGGCGGGCAGGCGATCACGTCGCCGGCGCGGATCGGGAAACGCTCGGCACCGAGGCGCACCTCCCCTTCCCCGGCCACCACGTAAAACATTTCCTCATTGACCCGATGGCTGTGAAACGGGCTGCCACGCATGCCCGGTGGCAGCGCGTACAGGCGATAACCAAGTTTCTGGGAGCCCAATTGCTGGCCGACCCGGGCGAACCGTTGTTGATAACGCCCGGCGGTTTCACCTTCGGGGGCCAAGCCTTCGGGGAGTGGTTCGAGTTCGACGTCATTCAGGTTGAGAATCGGCGGGTGCATGCAGACCTCGGTTTTTGTGATGGGCAAGTCTGTGCTTGCTGGTCCGACAGTATAGGCAACGGCAAGTCCGGACGGATTTGCCGATGCTCAGGATCCATCAACTACGGGCAAACGCCACCGCCGCGTCAAACTGCTCGACCGTCGGCCGCACGCCGGTATACAGCACGAACTGCTCCAGCGCCTGAATCGCGATCACTTCCAGCCCGGTGATCACTTTTTTACCTTCGGCGCGGCCACGCACGATCAGCGGAGTTTCCGACGGGATCGCCACCACATCGAACACAGTCTCGGCAGATTTGATCACATCCACATCAAAAGAAAGCTGACCCGCTTCCGGGCCGCCGTCCATCCCCACCGGGGTGACGTTGATCAACATCTGCGGGCGTTCGTCGCCCAGTTCCGCCTGCCAGCGATAGCCCAGGGAATCGGCTAATGCACGGCCGGCGCGCTCGTTACGGGCCACGATCAAACCATTCTTGTAACCGCCATCGCGCAAGGCGCTGGCCACCGCTTTGGCCATGCCGCCGCTGCCGCGCAGGGCGAAGGTCGAGTCCTTCGGCACCGCATGGGTTTCCAGCAATTGGGCGATGGCAATGTAATCGGTGTTGTAGGCCTTGAGATGGCCGTTGGTGTTGACGATGGTGTTGATCGACTGGATCGCTGCCGCCGACGCATCCAGCTCATCGACCAGCGCAATGCTGGCCTCCTTGAACGGCATCGACACCCCGCAACCACGAATCCCCAGCGCACGAATCCCACCGACGGCCCCCGGCAGATCCTGGCTGCTGAAGGCTTTGTAGTAGAAATTCAGACCCAGTTGCTCGTACAAATGGTTATGAAAACGCAGACCGAAATTCCCGGGACGCCCAGACAGGGACATACACAGTTGGGTGTCTTTGTTGGGGTTCATCTGCATGGGAGTCTCCTTCTAATGCACTTTCGGATGGACGGGATTAGCCAGACCATCGGCTTCTGAACGATCATAAGGCGGTCTGTTCCGGGCATCACAGCCGTTGCATGAAACCCGGTAAGCAAACCGGTACAGACCTTACACAAAATTTACCCAGCCGCCGTGCTGTTTTTCCAAATGTTGCTGTCTTAGAAGTATCCCCGCGCCATCCCGAGCCTGTTGCAGGCCTCGACGCCGGGTCGAAGAACCGAGGATTTATCATGATTCGTAAACTCCCCATCGTGGCCTTGTTGATCGGTGCATGCGCTATCACAGGTCAGGCAGAAGCCCATGGCGGTGGCTGGCAGGGCCCGGCGGTATTTGGTGCGATCGTCGGCTCGGCCATCATCGGCTCGGCGCTCATCAACCAGGATCGTCCGGTGTATGTTCAACAGCCTGTTTACGCTCAACCGGCACCGGTGTACGTGCAACAACCGCCACCACCGGTCTACTATCAGCCGGCCCCGGTTTACGTACAGCAACCGGTCTACGTGCAACCGGCCCCGGTGTATTACGGCCCTCCGCACGGCTATTACGGTCGTCCGCACTACTACGGCGGCCCGCGCTGGTAGCCAAAACACAAAGCCCCGCTGTTTAGCGGGGCTTTTTATTGCCCTCGATAAAGGGCGCCGTCTGTCGGACAAAGTCTGAAAAAATCTCGCCAAGGTCGCTGTGGGGACAGTTTGAACCGTTAAAGTCGGCATGATGGACTCGACCGTCGGGGGCAAAACACAAAACGGTCATCTATTTGTCATGACGGAACCGCAATCTGAATCCGTCCGCATACAACAGGTTGATAACAACAAGGACGACTTGAATGCCTACACAGAATCCGCACCGCATCGTCGGTTTATGCACCTCGAGCAAGGTGTACAACGCACTGACCGAGCTCAAGCACCTGGAAGGCCATCGCACGGCGAAGTTTGTGTCGCTGCTGGCGGAAAACCTGGTGCGCAAGGGCTTGCTCAATGAGCACGAGATCGTGCACATGCTCGATCAAGTGGTGGATTGAGCCAGTCCTCACTGGCATCAATGTCCACTATCGAAAGCGTTGATTGTCCCTGAAACGGACGAGTCCTTAAGGTAGCTCCATAGATTGATGGAGGTACTTCTCATGGCTCAGGTTCAAATCATGTCCGTTATCGGCAGCGCGGTTCCCGCATCGCTCAGAGAAATGGGACTGCTCGCCTGCTGGTATCTGGTGCGCGACGGCGAGCCGGTCAGCGGCCCGCTCACTTCACTGCCAGCCGCCCAGGCATTGTCGCAACGGCTGATCAACGGCCCGTTCAAGGCTTAAGGCAGCTGCACCTTCGGCCTGGTTTCGATGAACAGCGCCCAACTCGACATGAACAATGCAGCGATCAAAGGCCCGATCACGAAACCATTGAGGCCGAACACGGCCATCCCGCCCAGCGTCGAAATCAAAATCATATAGTCGGGCATGCGGGTGTCCTTGCCGACCAGCACCGGACGCAGCACGTTGTCCACCAGGCCGATCACGAATATCCCGAACAACCCCAGCACCACGCCCTGCCAGATCATCCCGCTGAGCAGGAAATAAACCGCCACCGGCGCCCAGACAATCCCCGCACCCACCGCCGGCAACAGCGATAGAAACGCCATCAACACCGCCCAGAGCAACGCGCTGGGAATGTCGAGAAACCAGAAAATCGCCCCGCCCAATGCGCCCTGAGTAATGGCCACCAGCAGGTTGCCTTTGACCGTGGCGCGCACCACCCGGTTGAACTTCAGTTGCAGCCGACGCTTGTGATGCTCCTCCAGCGGCACCGCCGTGCGCACCTTGCGCGCCAGTTCGGCGCCATCGCGCAGAAAGAAAAACAGCAAGTACAACATGATGAAAAAACTCACCACGAAATCGAACGTGCCCTGGCCGAAACTGAACGCCTGGGTCGCCAGCACCTGACTGCCCTGCATCGCAGCCTTGACGATTTTCTCGCGCAAGGCATTGAGTTCACCCACGCCAAAACGGTCTAGCAAATGCTGAAAGTACGGCGGCAGGCTGTGCTTGAACTGCGCCAGATACGCGCCGATGTCGAGCTTGCCGCTTTCGATGTTGTCGTAGAGCACCGCCCCTTCCTGCACCAGCAACACGCTGATGACGATCACCGGCAGGATCGCGATCACCAGGCAGACACTCAGGGTGCACAGTGACGTCAGGTTGCGTTGCCAGCCGAATTTCTGCTGCATCCGGCGCTGCATCGGCGCAAACAGAATGCCGAGGATCACCGCCCAGAACACCGCGCCGTAGAACGGCAGCAGGATCCAGATGAAGGCGATGGTCACCAGAAACAGCAGCACGGTGAGGGATTTGAATTGCAGACTCTTTTGGTTCATGTCCGGTCCATGTCAGTCAGGCGCCACGCGCACCCGCCCAACTTAGTCAGCCCACGCCCGCGCGAGTGCCATCTTTGTTCATGGAGCATAGATCCAGATCAATAAACCCTCGCCGCACCTCGTTTACCCTCCCGCGCTTTTGCGACCGACACCGCCATGACGCCCTCCTTCACCCCGGAACTGCTCGCCCCCGCCGGCACCCTGAAAAACATGCGCTACGCCTTCGCCTACGGTGCCGATGCGGTCTACGCCGGCCAGCCGCGCTACAGCCTGCGGGTGCGCAACAACGAGTTCGACCACGCCAACCTCGCCCTCGGGATTCGCGAAGCCCAGGCCCAGGGCAAGCGCTTTTACGTAGTGGTCAACATCGCGCCGCACAACGCCAAACTCAAGACCTTCCTCAAGGATCTGGCGCCAGTGATCGAGATGGCGCCGGACGCTCTGATCATGTCCGACCCCGGCCTGATCATGCTGGTGCGCCGGCACTTTCCGCAGATGCCGATTCACTTGTCGGTGCAGGCCAACACGGTGAACTGGGCGAGTGTCGAGTTCTGGCAGCAACAGGGTCTGAGCCGGATCATCCTGTCCCGTGAATTATCGCTGGAAGAAATCGGCGAAATCCGCGAACAGGTACCGGGCATGGAACTGGAAGTGTTCGTTCACGGCGCGCTGTGCATGGCCTATTCCGGCCGCTGCCTGCTCTCGGGTTACATGAACAAGCGTGACGCCAATCAGGGCACCTGCACCAACGCCTGCCGCTGGAAATATTCGGCGCAGGAAGCCACCGAAAACCAGCTCGGCGAGATCGTGCAGACCTTCGAACCGCAACCGACTCTCGGCCTCGGTGCCCCCACCGATCAGGTGTTTCTGTTGCAGGAAGCCAATCGTCCCGGCGAACTGATGCCGGCATTCGAAGACGAGCACGGCACCTACATCATGAACGCCAAGGATCTGCGCGCCGTGCAGCACGTCGAGCGCCTGACCCGCATGGGCGTGCACTCACTGAAGATCGAAGGCCGGACCAAATCGCACTTCTATTGCGCACGCACCACCCAGGTCTATCGCCGCGCCATCGACGATGCAGTCGCCGGCCGCGAATTCGACCGCAGCCTGATGACCGACCTGGAATCCCTTGCCCAGCGCGGCTACACCGAAGGTTTCCTGCGCCGTCACGTGCATGACGAATATCAGAACTACCAGAACGGCAGCTCGGTGTCGGAACGTCAGCAGTTTGTAGGTGAACTGACCGGCGAACGCCGGGATCGGTTGGCCGAGGTGAAAGTGAAGAACCGCTTTGCACTGGGCGATCATCTGGAACTGATGACACCCAAGGGCAACTTCCATTTTGATCTGCATGAATTGCAGAGCCTCAAGGGCGACGCCATCGACGTGGCGCCGGGGGATGGGCACACGGTGTACCTGCCGATTCCGGATGCCGTGGATTTGCGCTTCGGCTTGTTGATGCGCGACGTGACCGGAGCCTGATCCAGCTCAGACAAACTCCTCGCGCAACATCGCCACAAACGCCTCACGCGCCGGGTGCACCCCGGCGTTTTCATGCCAGTAGAACAAGTTGTCGATGGCCGTCAGTTCCGGGAATTCGTAACCCGCACACCCTGCGCCTTTGGCGTATTGCTCGAACACGCCTTTGGGCACCAGCGCCACGCCAGCGCCGGCACTCACGCAACCGACGATCGCCCCGTAACTAGCCAGGCTGACAATCGGCAACGCCAGGCCCTGACGCAACAGCCAGTGCTCCAGCGCGGCGCGATACGGACAGCCCTGCGGCCACATGAACACGGTCTTGTCCTGCAAATCATCGAGGTCGCGCACCGGCCCGAATGAGGTCGATGCGATCAGCAGCAATTCTTCGCGATACATCGGGGTGCGTTTGAGCTGGGAGCGCTCGACATCCACCGCGACGATGGCGCCGTCCAGACGATGGCTGGCGGTATCGTCGAGCAGTTGCCCCCAGGTGCCGGTGGTCAGCTCCAGTGCCACGTTCGGAAAGCGTTTGTGAAATTTCGCCAGCAGACGCGGCAGTCGACCGGTTGCCGAAGATTCAATGGCGCCGATGCGCAGCGGCCCCGAAGGCTCGGCGGCAGGATCGACCGCCCTTTTGGCTTCAGCTGTCAGCGCCAGAATCTTCTCTGCATAAGCGAGAAAGGTCTGCCCGGCAGGACTGATCCGCAGCCCGCGCCCTTCGCGCAGAAACAACGCCACCCCCAGTTCCGCTTCCAGGGATTTGATCCGCGCCGTGATATTCGACGGCACGCAAAACAGCTTTTCAGCCGCTTTGGCGATGCTGCCGACCTCGGCCACGGTCTTGAACATGCGGATCTGCGCCAGCTCCATAACTCGTCACTCATAGTGAATGGTTGACGCAGTATAAGTCAGTTGTGGCGAATAATTGGCCACCCGGATACTCGGCGCATCAACCCTCTTGGTGCCTCGCTCATGCCTTCCACTTCGCCTTTGAAAATCCTGTTGGCCATGGCCTTCGTCGTCGGCTGCTGGGCCTATTCGCCGACCGGCATTCACATCGGCCTGCAAGCCTACGAGCCCGGTCATCTGGCATTGCTGCGGTTTCTGCTGGCGTCGTTGTTCATGGCGGTGATTGCGGGTTTCAAGGGTATTCACCTGCCGCGCCTGCAGGATTTGCCGCTGTTACTGGCCCTGGGCTTTTTTGCCGTCAGCCTGCATCACGTCGTGCTGAACATCGGCCAGCAAAGCGTCAGCGCCGGCGCGTCGAGTGTGCTGGCGCAATCGACGCCGCTGTTCAGCACGCTGCTGGCGCGGTTTCTGTTCAAGGATCGGGTCAGCGTCTGGCGTTGGGGTTGCGTGCTGACGGGATTCGTCGGCGTGGTAATTGTGGTGAGTGGCGATCGCGGCCTCGGCAGCATCGACGCCCACGGTTTGCTGATCCTGCTGGCGGCGGTGTCGTGGAGCGTTTACTTCGCCCTGCAAAAACACCACGCCCGGCGCTACGACGGGCTCACGCTGGTTTGCTACACGGTGTGGTCCGGCACGCTGTTGCTGTTGATCTACTTGCCGGGGCTGGCCGACAGCGTGGCCCGTGCACCGTTGCGGGTGCAATGGGCGGTGCTCGGTCTGGGTGTGTTTCCCAGCGCCCTCGCCTATCTGGCGTGGGCGTTCGTGCTCAAACATGTCGATCTGAGCCGGGCGACGATGACGCTGTATCTGATTCCGCCGACCGCGATGGGTATTGCCTCGGTGGGATTGGGTGAGCGACCGACGCTGTTGGTGCTGGTGGGTTCGGCGGTGGTGTTGATCAGCGTGCTGGCGTTGAATCTGGAGCGGCCTGCGGCGGTGCGGGCCATTGAGACTTGAGTTGCGACTCCGTTATGCGCCGCCCGCCGAAAACCGGTCACGACTGTTGGTCAGGTGCAGCCACATTGCAGCACGCGCCGCGTCCGGATCCTGACGTTTGATCGCGTTGAGGATCGCCTCATGCTCAAGATTCGCCAGTTGCCCGAGCTTGCTCAAATCCACCGCCCCGCGCTCGGCCGCATTGACCCGGGTACGCGGAATCATCGCACTGCCCAGGTGCTGCATGATCTCGGTGAAGCAGACGTTGCCGGTGGCTTCGGCAATCAGCAGGTGAAAGCGCCGGTCGGCCTCGACGCAACTGTCGTTGTTGGCCAGTAGACGCTGATAGTCGTCCAGCGCCTGACGCATCTGCACCAGTTGTTGGTCGGTGCGGCGCTGCGCGGCCAGTGCCGCCGCTTGCGTCTCCAGTCCCATGCGCAATTCGAGAATGCTGCGCACCCCCAGCGCGGTGTCGACATTCAGCCGCAGCCCCTGCTCCGGCGCACGCTCGATCACGAACGTGCCGATGCCGTGCCGCGTCTCCACCAGCCCCGACGCCTGCAACTTGGAAATCGCCTCGCGCACCACGGTGCGGCTGACGCCGTGCTCCTGAACGATCGAATTCTCCGAGGGCAGCTTGTCACCGGGCAACATCTGGCCGAGCAGGATGCTCTGGGTGAGTTTTTCCACCAGGTCATGGGCCAGGTTGTGCGCGCGTTTACGGGCGGGAGCGTCGAGGTCTTCTTGCATGGTCGGTTCCGGTGATCGGGGCACACCGATCGTAGCACTGCGGGGGATGACTTGTATGAGCTCCTATGATTTCAGGCCCTCAACTTGTATGACAACAATCGATTTTAGCTAAAAAATCTTCCATTTCGCCGGGCAATCAGCCAACGATCACTGGCACAGAACGCTGTATCACGCTTGATGAAATCTCTCAAAACCCCAACAAATACGGCACTTAAAATCCGAAAAAGCATAAAAACCACTCCCCGTAGACAAATTTGATTGAGCACTCCCGCTTGTAGGACAAAAAAATCTAGTTGTATGATGTCTATCAACAACGCAGCACCCAGCCACACCCCGCATAAAAATAACGAGTGGGAGAAAACCAAGTGAAATCATCCATTGCCGGGATGAACGAGGGCGCCGATTCGGTGCTGTCCTCCGCCATTGCCAAAGTCAAACGCCACGTCCTGCCTCTGTTCGTGATCATGTTCATCGTCAATTACATTGACCGGGTGAACATCGGCTTCGTCCGCACTCACATGGAACATGACCTCGGTATCGGCGCCGCTGCCTATGGCTTCGGTGCGGGCCTGTTCTTCATCGGTTACG
Organism: Pseudomonas sp. GW821-FHT11G12; assembly: GCF_058808055.1. NCBI lineage: Bacteria > Pseudomonadati > Pseudomonadota > Gammaproteobacteria > Pseudomonadales > Pseudomonadaceae > Pseudomonas > Pseudomonas sp. GW821-FHT11G12. The sequence goes on along the minus strand of NZ_JBXARH010000001.1, from coordinate 262,907 downwards.
CGCTGTTCGAAGTCCCCTCAAACATGCTGCTGCAAAAGGTCGGTGCGCGAATCTGGCTGACCCGCATCATGTTCACCTGGGGTCTGGTGGCCGCCGGCATGGCGTTCATCCAGAACGAAACCCACTTCTACATTCTGCGATTTCTGCTCGGCGTGGCCGAGGCCGGATTCTTTCCTGGGGTGATCTACTACTTCACTCGTTGGCTGCCGGGGGCCGAGCGCGGCAAGGCGATTGCGATATTCCTCAGCGGTTCGGCCGTGGCCTCGCTGATTTCCGGCCCGTTGTCCGGCCTGTTGTTGCAGATCGAAGGTCTGGGCCTGCACGACTGGCAATGGATGTATTTCATCGAAGGGATGTTCTCGGTCGGCCTGTGCGTGTTCGTCTGGTTCTGGCTCGACACCAAACCCCACGATGCCAAGTGGCTGACCCGCGCCGAGCAGGATGCACTGGTCAAGGCCATCGACGATGAACAGAAGGCCCGCGAAGCCGCGACCCCGATCAAGCCTTCGCTGGGCAAACTGCTCAAGGACCGACAGATCATCCTGTTCTGCCTGATCTACTTCTTCATTCAACTGACGATCTACGCCGCGACGTTCTGGCTGCCGAGCATCATCAAGAAGATGGGCGAGATGAGCGACTTCCAGGTCGGCCTGTTCAACTCGATTCCGTGGCTGCTGTCGATCATCGGCATGTATGCATTCGCCTCGTTCTCGGCGAAGTGGAAACACCAGCAGGCGTGGGTGGCCACGGCGCTGTTGATCGCCGCCGCAGGGATGTTCATGTCCACCACCGGCGGGCCGATCTTCGCCTTCGTCGCGATCTGCTTTGCCGCACTGGGTTTCAAATCCGCGTCGTCGCTGTTCTGGCCGATCCCGCAGGCTTATCTCGATGCGCGGATCGCCGCTGCCGTGATCGCGCTGATCAACTCGGTGGGCAACCTCGGCGGCTTCGTCGCCCCGACCACTTTCGGCCTGCTGGAACAACACACCGGTTCGATCCAGGGCGGCCTCTATGGCCTGGCCGCGACCTCGATCATCGCCGCGATCATCGTGTTCGCCGCCCGCATGACACCCAAATCCGCACCTGACGTCGCCGTGGCCGATGCCGCGCCGAAACACGCTTGAAAGGACAACGCCAAATGACCGCACACGACATCGCCAAAGCCCCGATCATCACTGAGATGCAAGTCATCCCGGTGGCCGGCCACGACGGCATGCTGCTCAACCTGAGCGGCGCCCACGGGCCGTTTTTCACCCGCAACATCGTCATCCTCAAGGACAACGCCGGCCACACCGGCGTCGGTGAAGTGCCCGGCGGCGAGCGTATCCGCCAGACCCTTGAAGACGCCCGCAGCCTGGTGGTCGGCAGCCCGATCGGTACTTATCAGAAGATCCTCAACCAGGTGCGCCAGACCTTTGCCGACCGCGATGCCGGCGGCCGCGGCCTGCAAACCTTCGACCTGCGTATCACCATTCACGCGGTCACCGGGCTGGAAGCCGCCCTGCTCGACCTGCTCGGCCAGCACCTCGACGTGCCGGTGGCGGCATTGCTCGGCGAAGGCCAGCAGCGCGATGAAGTAAAGATGCTCGGTTATCTGTTCTACGTGGGCGATCGCCGGGAAACCGACCTCGCCTACCGCAGCGAACCGGATGCCGACAACGACTGGTTCCGCGTGCGTCACGAGAAAGCCATGACTGCCGACGCCGTAGTGCGTCTGGCGGAGGCGGCCCATGCACGTTACGGCTTCAAGGACTTCAAGCTCAAGGGTGGCGTGCTCAGCGGCGACGCCGAAATCGAAGCGGTGACCGCACTGGCCGAACGCTTCCCCGACGCACGCATCACTCTTGATCCGAACGGCGCGTGGTCATTGAAAGAAGCCATCCGTTTGTGCCGTGACCAGCATCATGTGCTGGCCTACGCCGAAGACCCGTGCGGTGCGGAAAACGGCTATTCGGGCCGTGAAGTGATGGCTGAATTCCGTCGCGCCACCGGCCTGAAAACCGCCACCAATATGATTGCCACCGACTGGCGCGAGATGGGTCACGCGATCCAGTTGCAGTCAGTCGACATCCCACTGGCCGACCCGCATTTCTGGACCATGCAGGGTTCGGTGCGGGTGGCGCAGATGTGTCATGAATGGGGCCTGACCTGGGGCTCGCACTCCAACAACCATTTCGACATTTCCCTGGCGATGTTCACCCACGTCGCGGCCGCCGCACCGGGCGACATCACCGCCATCGACACCCACTGGATCTGGCAGGACGGCCAGCGCCTGACCAAGGCGCCGCTGCAAATCGTCGACGGCTGCGTGCAGGTACCGAAGAAACCGGGGCTGGGCATCGAGCTGGACATGGATCAGGTGGCCAAGGCCCACGAACTCTATAAAGGCATGGGACTGGGCGCGCGGGATGACAGCGTGGCGATGCAGTTTCTGATTCCGGGCTGGACGTTCGATAACAAGCGGCCGTGTCTGGTGCGCTAAGCCTGCGCAGCCTCCAGCAGCCAGTGCCTGAACGCTGCCATCGCCGACGTCTCCGGCCGTGACTGCAACCGCGTCAGCCAATAGCTGCCGGTGGTGATTTCGATGGCAAAGGGTTGGCGGATCAGGTCCGCCGCCAGTTGCCGGGCAAACATCAACGGCGGCGCCAACGCCACTCCGCTACCCTGCAACGCCGCTTCCATCATCGCCAGCGACGAGTCGAACACGATGCTCTGAGGCGGCGCAGCATGGGTCGCCAGACCGGCCGCATGAAACCATTCCGGCCACTCATCGGTGCGATAGGAACGCAGCAAACGCTGCTGCAGAAGATCCCCCGGCGTGTGCAGTTGCCGGGCGATTTCCGACACGCAAAGCACCGACAACGGCGCCTCCAGCAAACGGGTCGCCTCGATACCGTGCCACGCCCCCGCGCCAAACCGGATCGCGTAATCCAGCCCTTCAGCGGCGACGTCCACCCGATTGTTGTTGGTCGACAGTCGCAAATCTATGAGCGGATGTTTCGCCTGGAAGTCCGCCAGCCTCGGCAACAACCAGCCCACGGCGAAAGTGCCCACCGCGCCGACCGTCAGCATTTCCCGATATTGCCCGCCTGCCAGACGCTCGAGCATCTGCGCGATATGATCGAACGACGTGGTCAGCACCGGCAGCAAAGTTTCGCCCTCGCCGGTCAGCATCAGCCCACGGGGCAGGCGTTTGAACAGGATCACGCCGAGTTGCGCCTCCAGGCTTTTGACCTGATGGCTGACCGCGGCTTGAGTCACGCACAGCTCAACGGCAGCGCGAGTGAAGCTCAAATGACGCGCAGAAGCTTCAAAGGCGCGTAATGCATTCAAGGGCAATTGAGGTCGAATCATGCCAAGTCCCAAATTTTTCTAATGGCTCATCCGAGTTTTCATCGTTTGTCGAAAGACACCGGACTGCCTAGATTTGGCGGCGCCGATCAGCCGGCCCGACGGAAAACGCTCGCAGTGTAGCGGGATAACACCATCAACACTCATGGAGAGTGGTTCAAGCATGTTTTCGATCAACCTGAACAAACTCAAGTCCCTGTGCGCTTTCGGACTTTTCTTCAGCGCCGCCACCTGCCTGGCCGCCCCGCAAACCGACGATCAGTTGCAGGCGCTGGTCAAGGCCACCGTGACACCGGTCATGCAGCAACAGGACATCGCGGGTCTGGCTGTAGCCGTGACCGTCGATGGCAAGGCGCATTACTTTAACTACGGTGTTGCCGACAAAAGCACCGGGCAAGCGGTGAGTGAAAACACCCTGTTCGAAATCGGCTCGGTCAGCAAAACCTTCACCGCGACCCTCGGCGCCTACGCCCAGGCCAGCGGCAAACTGGCGTTTTCCGACAAGGCCAGCCAGCACTGGCCCGAGCTGAAAGGCAGCGCGTTCGACCGTATCAGCCTGCTGCAACTGGGCACCTACAGCGCCGGTGGCCTGCCACTGCAATTCCCGGACGCCGCGGACTCTTCCGACAAGATGCTCGGCTATTACCAACAGTGGAAACCGACGTATCCTGCTGGCAGCCATCGCCTGTATTCCAACCCGAGCATCGGCCTGTTCGGTTATCTGGCCGCAAAAAGCCTCGGCCAGCCGTTCGATCAGATCATGACCGAAACCCTGCTGCCGAAACTCGGGCTCAAGCACACCTTCCTGTCGGTGCCCGCGTCTGAAGAGAAGCTCTACGCCCAGGGCTATGACAAGAACAACCAACCGGTGCGAGTCAGCCCCGGCGCACTGGATTCCGAAGCCTACGGCGTGAAAACCAGCGCTGCGGACCTGCTGCAATTCGTCGAAGCCAACCTCGACACCGCCAAACTCGAAACACCGCTGCAAAAAGCCATCGCCCTCACCCACACCGGCTACTACACCGTCGGCGACATGACCCAGGGCCTGGGCTGGGAACGCTACGCCTACCCGATCAGCCTCGAGCGCCTGCTGGACGGCAACTCCACGCCGATGGCGATGGAAGCGCACAAGGTCAAATGGCTCAACCCGCCACAGCCGGAACCGGCGAACGTGCTGCTCAACAAGACCGGCGCCACGGGTGGCTTCGGTGCGTATGTCGCGTTCGTGCCGTCGAAGAAAGTCGGGATCGTGATTCTGGCGAACCGTAATTATCCGAATGGAGAGCGGGTGAAGATTGCGCACAAGATTCTGGGTGAGTTGACCCGGTAATCACGCCATAAAAAATGGGCGACCTGAGAAGGTCGCCCATTTTTGTTTCAGCTCATTCCACGATCACGCCATCAGTCATCCGGCATTTCCGCAGGTTTGGCCGGCTTCGCGGGTTTTGCCGGTTTGCCGCCCTTCGTCCCTTTGGTCGGTGCCGCTTCAGCAGCCACCGGTGCTGGAGGCGGCGCGGCAAGCTCTTTCTCGGCGGCTGGCAGTGCATCGATGGTGTCGAAGACTTTTTTCAAATCGACTGACTTGGCCTCATCACCCGAAACAGCAAGCTTGGTCTCGCCATCCTTGCCCACCAGGAAAATTTTCGGATAAGCCCCGGCGCCCAGCTTCAACGAGCGCAACAGCCCCATGGTGTCCTGCTGGCCGAGGTCCTTGCCGTCGAGTTGGCCGAACATGTTGAGGATGGTGTAGACCTTGAGCTTGCGGTCGGCGATGCCTTGCTTGTTGGCCGGGTCTTCCAGCGACTTTTTCAGGCTGACCCAGACAGGGTCGACCGTGCTGCTGGCGATGACGATCAAGGGGCGGTAGTTGCCTTTGTCGACGTCCAGCGGGGAATCGTTGTCGCCGGCGAACAGGGGGCCGGCAATCGCCAGCAAGAGTGTCAGGGTCAGTGACCTGATGAGCATGCGCATCTCCTTTTGATATCCACGCTCTAATGATTGCGCATCGTGGCGATTGTTCCGGGGTTACCCGGCAAATATGTTTCGCCTTGTTCAAAGCGTAGGTCAGCAACGATTTTGCGCAACCGCATGCGCTCGATCATGTCGCGCATTTGATTACCTTTCATGACCGCATTAGGGTGGTTGTTCTGCTGATGAAACGGAGTTCAAGCCCCATGCACATCGACTACCTGTGCGATCACCCCGAACTGATTGAAGAACTGGCCGAGCTCAACTTCAAGGAATGGGGCCAGTACAACCCCGAAGACACCCTCGCCGCCCGCACCGAACGCATGCGCGCCGCCTGCGGCAAAGGCGCGATTCCCAGCGTGGTGGTGGCGCTCGAAGACGGCCGGTTGCTCGGCGGTGCGCTGCTGATCGACAGTGACATGGACGCCCGTCCGCAACTGACGCCGTGGCTGGCCGGGGTCTACGTGAAGGCCGAACAACGCGGACGTGGCATCGCTTCGCAGCTGGTCAACCGCATCGTCGAGGAAGCCGCCGCGCTGGGCCTGCCGCAGTTGTACCTGTACACCGATGCGGCGCAGTCGCTGTATGCGCGACTGGGTTGGGAGGTGGTGGAAGAGATGGAGTATGACGGCTTGCCGGTGACGGTGATGAAACGTTCTATCAGCCAGTGATCGCTTGGCTCAGCGCCACTTCCAGCCCGGATGAATCGACACATCGGCCGTCAAGCCGAAGCATTCCGTCATCGAGGTTGACGCTCAGGGACACCGCAGGTTTGTCACCCGGATACCTGCGCAGCAACAGTTTGATGCCGTTGTCGCTTTCCTCGCTGGTGGAGATCAGATCCCACTGGCTGTCGCTCAAGTCCAGCAGCGTCTGTTGGCGCTGCTGATCGACGACCAGTGGCGCGTAAAGCCAGTGGCTCATGCGCATCTCCCGGGGCTCGACCGTGATGGCGAGGCGGCCATTGCAATGGAACGTGGTTTCGCTCATGGCTTGCCTGCCGATCAGAACGCCAGTTTGTAGCCGATCAGCACCAGCATGGTCGCCAGGCACGGGCGCAGCAGTTCATCGGAGACGCGACCGGTCAGGTGGCTGCCGAGCCAGATGCCCGGCAGCGACCCCACCAGCAGAAAGCCCAGCACACCCCAATCCATATTGCCCATGCTCGCGTGGCCGAGGCCCGCGACCAGGGTCAGCGGTACGGCGTGGGCGATTTCGGTGCCGACCAGACGGCGGGTCGGCAGCAGCGGATAGAGGATGAACAGTGCGACGGTGCCGAGGGCGCCGGCGCCGATGGAAGTCAGGGCGACCATGGTTCCGAGGATCAGACCGGTGATCACGGTCATGACATTCAGGCGCGCACCGCTCGGGTTGTAGTTGCCGCCGGCACGTTTGTGGGCGAACTCCAGCAGGCGTTTCTTGAACAAAATTGCCAGCGCCGTGGCGAACAGCACAAAACCCAACGCCTGCTTGATGATTGCATTCATCGCGTCCGGCGCGGTGTGCAGAGTGCTGAGAAACCACAAGGTCATCGCCACCGCCGGGACACTGCCCAGGGTCAGCCAGCCGGTGATGGCCCAGTCGATGTTCTTGTTCTTCCTGTGCACCAGCACGCCGCTGGATTTGGTGATGGCGGCGTACAGCAGATCCGTGCCCACCGCCGTGGCCGGATTGATGCCGAACCACAGCAGGATCGGCGTCATCAACGAACCGCCGCCGACACCGGTCATGCCGACGATGAACCCCACGACCAGCCCGGCAATCACCAGGCCGAAATTTGCCAATTCCATTAAGACGTCCAGACGAACCACAGGAAAATCCGGCCCGCAGCATAACCAGTTTTCTTATAACGCCCTATATCGATCGGATCTATCGTTATGCCATTTCTTGAACATCAGTGCTGCCGCCGTCCCGGTTTAAAACTGTGGGTGCTGTTGATCCAGACCGTGGCCAACGCGATCAGCGAAAGAATCAGCAACGCCCACGGAAACGACATCGCCCCTGCACGGTCCAGTAGCAATCCGCCAAACAATCCGCCGCCGGCAATTGCCACGTTCCATGAAGTGGTGAGCATCGCCTGCACCACATCGACGTGCTCCCCGGCGGAGTCCGCTGCGGCGGTAAGCAGTAACGTCGCCGAGCCGCCGAACGACAGGCCCCACACCGCCATGCAGGCATAAATCAGCCAGGGCGACGGCGCGACCAGTGCCAGCACCAACGCAGTCACGGCAAACACCGCGAGGCTGATCAGCGCCAACCCGCGCAACCAGCGATCCACCAACAGGCCGATGATCCAGATCCCCAGCAGCGAGCACAGACCGAAGACCAGCAGCACTAGGTCGACCCGCTCGCCAAGACCGGCCTGCATCAGGAACGGCGCGATGTAGGTGTAGAGAATGTTGTGGCCGAGCATCCAGGTCAGTACCACGAACAGCACCGGGCGCACGCCGGGCAAGCGCAGCGACTGCATCAACGGCAAACGTTCGGCGCGGGCCTGGCCCGGCCGATCCGGCACCGCGATGACGATCCACGCCGCTAACACCAAAGCCAGCGCCGACATGATCCCGAACGAGGCGCGCCAGCCGATCACATTGCCCAGCCAGGTGCCGGCCGGTGTACCCAGCGACAACGCCACCGGAGTGCCGAGCATGGCAATCGCCAGCGCCCGGCCCTGCTGATGCACCGGCACGATCCCCCGCGCGTAACCGGCCATGATCCCCCACGACAGCCCTGCCGCCATCCCGGCCAGGAACCGCGACGCCAGGGTCACACCGTAATGAGTGGAAAACGTGGTGACGGTGTTGAACAGCAGAAATCCACCGACCGTCATCAACAGCACCCGCTTGCGCCCCCAGCCACGGGTGGCGACCGTCAGCGGTATTGCCGCGACAATCGAGCCCAGCGCATACAGCGTCACCAGTTGACCGGCCAGCACTTCGCTGACGTTGAGGCCGGCGCCGATCTGCGGCAAAAGACCGGCCGGGAGGGTTTCGGTGAGGATGGCGATGAAGCCGGTCATGGCAAACGCCAGCAGTGCGGCGTAAGGCAGTTTATCCGTGCGGGTGGCACGTTCCAGGTTCGTGAATTCGGCGCTTGCGGGGTCGGTCATGACGGGTGCAGCTCCCTTTGAGTCAAATCGAACGACAGATTGTATACAAACACGATCGTCCGTCACTCTAACCGACTTGGCTCACTGCACTGGCAAAAAATTCAAAAACAGCAGGCTCTGGGCGTAATTCAGCCCGATGCGCCGGTAGCGCTCGTCGAGCATCTGGGTCAGCAAGTCCAGACGCGCCACGACTTTGCCGAACTCCGTGGCGAAGCTCAGATTGCTGCCCTCCTCGGAAATCTCGTTGGAGAACAGCAGCGGCTGACCTTCCTTGTTCTGCCGCTGGGCGAGGATCCACGTGGCTTTCTCGATGTTGCGCGCGGCGTTGTTGACGAAGGTCGGGTTGATCTCATCGGTCATGTAGAACTCGGTGCGGTTGCCGTGGGCGGTGACCAGCATGCTGCCGATCGCATAGATAAACGCACCAACCCGGTCACCGAGAAACTCCGGGCTCATGGCGTAGCTCAGCGCTGCCAGATCCTTCTTGCCGCCCAGCGTCGGCAACGGTTGCTGCTGTTCGATCGCCAGCCGCACCTGCTTGACCGCGGTGCGAATGTCGAGGAAGCCGGATTTGCGCAGCTCGTCCGGGTTGCGCAGGTACAACTTGCCCATCAAACGATAAAGGCTGTCGAGGTTGTCTCGCATCGCCAGCGTGGCCATGCGATCGACGCTGGTCTGGAGAAACTCCTGAGGCCTGCCCTCGCGCATCTGGTTGATGAAATTGTTGCCGTCCTGATGGCTGCAACCACCGAGCAACAGCGTCGACAGGCAGGCCAGTAACAGGCACGGGCGATGAATGAAAGCAGCGATTGGGCGAAAAACTCTCGACATGAATTCTTTGAGGGACACATTCCTGTGCGGCGGGAGTCACCGCAACCTGGCCATGGATAGAGCCGAGGATTTCGCAAAAGTGCAGTGCCGCAGCGATTTCCCGACCTTCGGCGCAGGACACCCACTCAATTTAGTCCGACTTTATTTTTGCAATAAACGTTTAATCCGCTATAAATTTTCATTCACACGATAATTAGCATGACTATTTAGCGATTTTCAAAACAACAACAAAATGGAAGGTCAACCATGCTTCAATCCCGACATCAACTCTGCGGCCTCGGACTGTCCCTGATGATCGCCACCCTCTCCGCCCAGGCCGCCGGCCTGTCCAGCGAACACAAAGCCTTCGGCAAAACCAATGACGGCACGCCCGTCGAGCAATACATCCTGCGCAACAGCCACGGCATGCAAGCCACGGTCATCACCTACGGCGCAACCTTGCAGGCGCTGCTGGTGCCGGACAAACACGGCAAGCTCGACGACATCGTCCTAGGCTTCGACGATGTGCAGGGTTACCAGAAAGGCACCGCGTACTTCGGCGCGACCATCGGCCGCTTCGGCAATCGTCTGGCCGATGGCGCGTTCGAGCTCGATGGCAAACGCTACCAGGTGCCGCAGAACGACAAGACCAATGCCTTGCACGGCGGCACTCAGGGCTTCGACAAAAAAGTCTGGAAGGCGAAGGAAACCAAGGACCAGGATTCGGTCGGCGTGACCCTGACCTACCTGTCGGCGGATGGCGAAATGGGTTTCCCCGGCAACCTTACTACCGAAGTGACTTATCGCCTCACCGACAGCAACGAACTGCGCATCGACTACAAGGCCAGCACCGACAAACCGACAGTGCTCAACCTGACCAACCACAGCTACTTCAACCTCGCCGGTGCCGGCAACGGCGACATCCTCAAACAGGTCGCCACCCTGCACGCCAGCCATTACACCCCGGTCACCGCCAAACTGATCCCGACCGGCGAACTGGCCCCCGTGGCCGGCACGCCGATGGACTTCACCCAACCGACCGCCATCGGCCAGCACATCAAGGTCGATCACCCGCAGTTGAAATTCGCCGAACCGAAACACGGCGGCTTCGACTTCAACTGGGCGCTGGACACCAAAGGGGACGCAAGCAAACTCGCCGCCGAAGTCAGCGACCCGCAATCCGGTCGCCACTTGCAGCTGTTCACCAACGAACCGGGCGTGCAGTTCTACACCAGCAACTTCCTCGACGGCACGGTCAAGGGCAAGAGTGGCAAGGTCTATCCGCACTGGGGCGCGTTCACTCTGGAGACCCAGCACTATCCGGACTCGCCGAACCAGCCGAACTTTCCGAGCACCCGTCTGGATCCGGGACAGACCTACACGCAGAGCGTGGTGTTGAAGTTTTCTGCGAAGTAAAAGCAAAAGATCGCAGGCTGCAGCAGCGTCTACAGGGGAAAATTAATCCGGATGTAGAGCTGTTGCAGGCTGCGATCTTTTTGCTTTTTGAACCCCTGGGCTAGCCTGCTGCCCACTCAAAATCGTATCAGCACGAACAGACAGACGAACTCTTTACACTCAACAAGTCCGGGGGGGTCAGGAATCACTCGCTCCACTCACCGGCCTTGCGCCCGAAAATCAGGGTTTCCAAGGCCTGAATGAAGTCACGTCCCTGCATCCAAAGTTCGTCATGGATAAGGCTCAAGACGTAGCAGCGACCCCGCTCGTCCATCAACAGCGCGCCGTGGCCGTGCTGGACTTCGGCGATGCTCACCAAGGTACTGCCCAGGCGTTGCTGCCACTCAAGGAACTCTTCGCTCCCATGCAGATGTTCAAAGGTGCCGAATTCGACATCACTGGTAGCGCATTCCTCACCTGCGCCGCAGGTGCCCACCCGCAGTCCGGCAAGTTGCCCGAGCAAGGCCGCGGCCGGGTGTTCAGGTGGGACGAAAACCGGCAGCGGTTCGGTGCTGGTAGTGGGCCAGCCTGCGGCGAGAAACAGTGGACGCAGGCTTTCGGGGAGTTCGATCAGCGGGGGCATGTTCAGCATCCGGTCACAATCAGTGTTGGTAACAACAACGTGCGTTTTAAAAAGACGCCCGTTTGGCTATTTCAGCGCTTCGGCCCTCTTGAGTTCGACTCTCCATCAAGAGCTGCTTTTGTGGCTAGCTGTTCGAACGCCCGACTGAAATGGCCAATCCTGTTGATCATCTCGAAAAACCATTGAAAAGACTCCTGCACGAAATCTTCATCGGAAACTCTGTCAGGATACATGACACAAAATAAGGCTCTTATGGCAGCATCTTCGTTATCTTCAATGTCGACATCGCGCCCTTTCGCCTCCAGAAAATCCCAACATTTGACCCTGGCAGCATTCAACTCTTTTTCATTTTCTCCCCCCTCAAACCAGTATATGTGCGCAGCTGTAAACGCGCCATTGACAACAGGGGACACTTCTTCGTCCTGAAGAACCATACCGACGCCCGCGCACATAAACTTCATTATGTTCCGAGTTGCATCGGCCTCAGCTTTACCTTTACTCAACAGATCTGAAAAATTAATCATTTGCTCATGACTAATCATGGTGGACTCCAAGTGTTTCGAAATCATTAACTCCACGACCCTCTTGATTCGCCAGCCGACTAGCTCTTTAAAATTACTGATATACTTTTACACAGCATTCAAAAACTTTCTCGCCGCAAGTCTCACTGTAATCAATAGAGATTTACGTGGAAAGATCAGTACTAATCAATCTAATCTCGTCGCTTGTGGTTTCGTCAAAATCGAAACTCGCGCATAGAGAAGCAGCGCTTTCGGCCATATATGCCCCGCAGCATTTCCAATCTTCATCTATCAGTAAGTAGTATTTTTTATCTTCGACTACCGACAGGACAAAATTAAATGCATCAGCAGACAACAAATACTCTTTGCGCACGCAAGAGACTTCATGCATCGCCATCAGCCCTGCAATTATATTATCTGTTTCCGCCAAACTTAAAAGCAACAACTCATCAAAAGACCGCCTTAAAAGAGACTCAATCTTTATTTGATATTGGCTCAGCTTTCTTTTTCCTTGAGACTTTCTATAAAGAATTTCTCTTTTATAATGATCTATATTCATTTACAGCACCCTTTTGTGTAAAAGTCCTTTCCTTTACCGTTGCACAACTGGGGGCGACTACGCTTACTCATTCTTGATTTCAAAGGGGAGGTTTTTATTCTTCCACCCAACAACAACAACAACAACACACCAATACCACGCATCAAAGCTAACACACTTATACACTTATGAGGCAATGCATTAAAAAACACGCGCCACCAGCAAAGCATTAAAATGACTCTTTAACTATCAACGAGTCTTTAAAAACAGCAAAGACCCTTACAACAGCCTCACCGCAAGCCGCGTCATGAAACCTACTCTCATAAAAATCAAAAGCAGCTTCCAATCCGCAGTTAGAAAAATGTCTTTTAACTTCTTTAATCTCCTGCGAAGCAAGTCCGCTATGGTTTTTTCTTATCTTTTCCAAAAAACCTACTGCGGCTGGTTTTGGATAAATAAATATATTAGGCACGAGAACACCCTGCTCCCCGTACCCTTCAAAATCTGTAAAAGTAACTGCAAAAAAAATGTCACTGCCTCTCGACGCATCTAACAATCTCAAAGCACTCAAAAGAAACGCAGCAAACCCAGTCAGAAAATCAGAAACCTCGTTGCAGCCCATCTCCTCTTTCAAGCATTTTAAGCGGCTATATCTTGATACAAGCGGAATCTCTTCAAAGCTCTCATAGTTCGCAAAGAAAACACCCATATCATCATACGGCTCTTTGCTAATTATTTTATTATAAAGATCTCTAAATTTCATTCTTAACGCCGCTAACGATTACAGCCTTATGAAATACAAAACCATGCAAAACACTCCAACTATTCCACAGAGAAGCTCTCTTGAAATACTCATCTTCGCCAGTTGGAAACACAACAAAAAAACTCGACTTATAGTCTTTTTCTTGCTGCCTCGGCGACCATTTCATCTTCATCTTCATCTTCAGCAAGTAGAACCAATAGATCTCTCGGCACCTTCGGATTGCATGCAATTCTATGTCTAACCATTACAGACTTATCAGTAGCCAGTCTCTCGAAAGTGCTTCTATTGATACGTCTCTTCATTGCAACATCCCAACGAACATCAACGTCGTCGCTTAGTGACAGCCTCTCGAGCACATCAATAGATACCGACCCATTCGCAACAACCAACCGTGAAAGATCAGGATACTTTGAGATAACCTCTAGCCAAACTTCCTCTGCCGCAGTCTCATTTATCTTTGCATTTTCTACCTCATCTTTACTTTCCGCATAACACTTAAAATCATCAGCACTGCTAATCATCAGCTAAAACCTCAAGCCTTTCGGCACGTCATGTTTTTCATTGATTTCAAAGGGGACAGACTACTTTTAATCATTGGGCAGGGACTCGTACTCAGAAAGCCTGTTCGTTGGTGTGAGCCTGGTTAAAAATCTCAAACGTAAAACACGCGACGTTGAAGTGAACCTAAACGAAATTCAAAGACTCAGCTGATTACGGCCCCTTTCGGGCCACTGGCAATCAGCGCCGCCCCACAGGCGGTTTTCATACCGTCGAGCGCGATGGGCACGCCATCGACGGTGTAGGTGCTGCTGCCCTCGGCAATCGGGAAAACCCCTTTGCACAACGGGCAACTGACCTTGTGACCGACTCCGGCAATCGGTTTGCCGTTGAGGTCTGTCCGGGAGAAAGCTTCGAGTACCTTGCCACCGTGAGTGGTGGAGTCGCCCAAGCGAATGGCGTCTTTCATGGTGTCACTCCTTTGACCACGGCCTGTCTATTTGCACTGACGCACGATGCAAAACGCTTCCTTGAGCGGCACCTCTTCATCGTCATCACCATCCTCAAGACATCTATAGTTGCTGTCGCCCAACGCCGGAAGCATGGCTTGGTACAGGCTCAATGACTTGAAATTGACCTGAAGCCATAGAACGCTCTCACTTTCATAGATCAATCGAGCGTCATAATCAGCGCTGCTGTTGAGCGACTGATCTTTCAGGTAGAGGTCACCAGGCTGTTGCACGCGAACGCATGCGCCGCTGCCCCCTACTTTCTTCATTACGTTGCTGGCTGATGTGGTGTCGTCGAACACCAGCTTGCATTCATAACTCATTGCAAAAATAAATCCGCCCCCCTTTATTTGATTGTTATTTACATCTCAAACATACGCCTTCTCGCGAAAGGGGTTTTTATTGTGAAATTTCGTGTTAACGGTATTGGAGTCCGATTGGATTCGGTTCGAACCAAAGTGTTTGCGAGCTCTGAAAATTCGATTATCTGTTCCGGATGGCCTGAGATTAGTATTGCTCGAGTATCAGAGAGATCTTCACCTAGCATGACGACAGTGCACTTTTTTGAAAATAGCATTGCCGTTATTTTATGAAATAATTTTAATGAGGAGGCCTCAGAGAAATCTGTTCCTGAGGCTCTATACATCTCAGAGATTACACCGAGGATTTCTTTTTTATCACTTTCACTCAGCTCTATCTCTGATAAAAATATTAATGCATTCCACCCTTTGTATGTGGCAGTCAAAAGGGTTTTTATTTCTTCGCTGCTAGAGAGGGCAGAGAGGTCACAGAAATGATGTATCCCCTCAATGTCTAAGTCTAATTCCAAGTGTCTTCTTTTGTTTGCTGCGGCCAAGCCAAGCTTCCCAAACGCTCTTTTATGCTGGCCTAGTTTCTTCGCGATACTGCTACTGGAATCGAGCTCGGCAGCAAACACCGCATATATATTATGCCGAAAAAAAATGGGAGCCAAGCAATCAAAAATCAATCCATAAGCATAGCCTGTAGCCAGATACCATATCGAGTCGCATGAATTATCAAAGCGAAATCCTGCAGATTTCGAAGCAAGAACGGACCCGGCATCAACTACAGCTTTCATTGTGGACATCCTTTAGACTTTTGATTCTCATATGAATAATGCTCCCCGTTGACGCCGTGCTTGTTAAGGACGACAGATTTATTTAGTGCAAAAGTGATGTAAAAATAAATCCGTCACCTTTATTAAGAATTAAAGAAGCGATCTTCATATTTATTCCTTTAATTTTCAGAGAGCATTGAGCTCTGTTTGGCTCGATTGTTTTTACTGGAACAACTTAATAATGGATTCGGAATACAAATCCGGTACATCTTTTACTGATTTGAGTATGTTTTGACGGACGGTCTGACCTTTAACACTCGGGTCTTGTGCCACATATTCCGGGGGGAAAGCCGGTGCATCTTTATCAGCGCCGGCAGCCAGCAAAGCCTTCGTGCAATCCGGGTTGCTACGAATTGCACTTTCCAGCAATGGAGTGCCAACAGGCCATGCCTGCTGTTGAGGTGCGAAAGTATCAACGGAAGTGCCAGCCTTGTGTAGCAGGGCAATCCGCTGTTCAGCTTGTGGATCCGGTTGATCGTTCAATGCATAGGCGCGCTCGCAAACGTAATGCAGCGGTGTAGAACCCACCTTGCTGACGCCATAGGGATCGGTACCAGCAGCGATCAACAGCTTGATCAATTCCAGATTGTTCGCACCTTTGCCGATCAATGGAGAAAATCCCTGAGGCGTCAGCATCCGGGCATCGGCACCGGCCTGCAGCAGTAACTTTGTCACTTCGACCGACGACAGATTTTCTATGCTCACAGCTGCAATAAGTGGGGTATTGGTTCCGCCTTGAGCAATCACATTGGTGTCGGCGCCCGCTTTGATAAGGCTCTGCACTATGGGCATTGAGTCCTTCATGTCTTCTGGATCACCCATATGCCCCAATATGGATAACAGTATCGTTTCACCATTCTCGCTAATTGGCCGATTGACATCGATAGGAAACTCGAGAAGCCGATCCACCAGAACTGGACTCCTATAATAAGCTGCATGCCATAGAATAATAGCGTCAGGTTTCGCGCCTTCCGCAAGAAGTTTGTTTACGCTATCCAGGTCTTTCTGTTCTTTTGAATAGGCGTATTGAAGCACAGCGGTATCCAATTGCTTATAGGCGTCAACTGACTGCGCTAGCGCTACGTTCGTGCTACAGAAGCAAGCACCTGCGACACATGCAACCCACAGGCGGTTAAAAACAGAATTTAAATTCAGCATATAAAACTCATGATTGGGTAGTTAGCATCTACATTCAGACAATGCTAAAAGAACGACTTCATTCACGCTTCAATTGCCTTAGAACGGACGACGGGAGTCCGTGCCATGGAGATAGGCAATCCATTCACAAAATGTGGACTCAGCTGACAACCGCACCTTTTGGGCCGCTGGCAATCAGCGCGGCACCACAGGCGGTTTTCATGCCTTCGAGCGCGATGGGCGTGCCATCGACGGTGTAGGTGCTACTACCCTCTGCAATCGGGAAAATCCCCTTGCACAACGGGCAGCTAACCTTGTGACCGACCCCGGCAATCGGCTTACCGTTGAGGTCGGTTCGGGAGAAAGCTTCGAGCACCTTGCCACCGTGTGTAGTGGAGTCGCCGAGACGAATTGCGTCTTTCATGTTGTCACTCCTTTGACCAAGTTACTCAGCCATCCAGACGTCTTCGTACCCTTGGGTATCGATGATGAATTTTGCGCCCGTGGGCAAGCACAGATACTTCATAACCAGCGGTAGCACTTCGGGTAAATGTTCAATACAAATCGGCTGGTAAAAATCTATCGCCGTCGAATGCGTGCCGCAGTGAATGAACCAGCTGACATTCCCCCCATTCGGCAATCGAATGCGTGTGCCGTAAATGGGGGCATGTCCTAGCGACCCGGTGGCGATAGCGACCACGTCCTCTGGCGGAAGCACTGACATCCCGTATTTTTCGCATACCGCGTTCTGGACAGCGCTGGGATACCTCTGCTCTTGTTCGCTCACAGCCACTCGTTGCTTATCGATCCGATACCCTTCGATGGTGAATCGGGATCGTCAGTTTTCGAGCCACCGGCTCAACAACCTTTTATCATCATCGTCATCGAGATTTTTGTAGATAGCCTCGCATTCGAACTCATCGAAAAAAGAACAGCGTTGACCGGTCATCAGATACCTCTATTTGGCCAGAATTCTCGCCTAAATGGTGTCCGGTTTCATCAAGCCACTCCTCAATCGATTTTCCTTCGGTCTGCTATAAAGTCTTTGAAGACTTTAATAAAGCCTTGCCTTATATCAGGCAGAATTTTTTTAAGACCCAGAAAATAAAGATAGATTGGTGTTGTATCGCCCGTTCCCTCCTCAATCCAACGATCTTCTGTTCCAAAACAAAAAATTACACAACGTATGAGATTTGCAAAGTTCTCATCTGATTTACGGTGCTGCGCCTCTATCTCCCAGAGTTCTATCGCAAGCTTTTTTCGGAGATCACCATCGTTCTCTATACGCTCTCGCAGAATACCTTCTTCGATATATGGGATCAGCGTCTTTAACTTAGAGTCCGAAATGGTAGCTAGCACACCACCATCAATCAGACTCAGTAAATAACGAGCGTACTGGCGTGTCATTTCGCCGAAAGATACGTTCGCTTCGATTAACGCACCCTCAAGACGATCAAACTCTTTAACTTCAAGGCTATCAATCATCATACTGCTCCATCTTTTACTTTAAGCCTGCTCATAACCCCTGAGCACGAGGGACAAAACGGCATCATTTTACCATCATTTCTTGTAGTGGTTGATGTAGAGCCCTCCATAAGGTCTTTTAACTCATCAACCGTTTGAACATTGTGTTTCTTCGCAATGTTGCTGAGTGCGTCAGCCTCTCCACATTGTCCATGATAGATAGAACGTGGTTCTTTATGATCCTCGTAAAGCTCAGCTACGACGTGGTGGTGAACACCACCTCCTCCTGCGGTTGTGCTTAAACCTACAGCTGGATCCGGAAGCTTCCCCCCTCCAATATCAGTACGAGTTCCTTTATTGTTCGGAGTTATTCCTTTAACTCGAGCCAGCCCGAGGGGATCGACCCACTGTATTGGATTTGGAGCATATGAATAAAAATTCAAACCACCTGCGTAGCGGATAGGATCCTTACTGACAAAACGCCCTATGTTCGGATCATAGTATCGATGTCTGTTGTAATACAGATGTGTCTCATGGTCATGGTATTGCCCTTGGAACCGAATAGGGTTGGTCAATCCTTGCTGCTGCGCTAATACGGAACGCTGCTCCCGAATACCCCCCCAAGCCTTGTACTGGGCACTCCACGCAACCTCACCCTTCTGATCCGTCAGTTCCTGAGGCGTGCCTAGGTGGTCGCACTGATACCACGTCAGCATATCAATCGGCGAGGGCACCGGTGAGTGACTCCACAGCGGATCATCATCCAGGCTGTAGTCGTCGTCAGAGCTCGGCACTCCCATCAAGTTGATAGTGCTGTGCGTCAATGCCTGAGCCACAGGAACAAAGGTGCCTGGTTCGAAGATATAGTGAACAGTGCGCCCAGGCTCGCCATCGGCCTGCGCGGGACTGCTTTCCCACGCAAGGTTGTCGCCATCCCAACCGTAGAGCGTGAAGCCGCAGCCCAGCTCTCGTTGCTTGCGTGCGTGTTCGTTGCGGTTCCACAGGGAGCCGGCTTCAGGACGCTGTTTGTAGTGAGCGCGAGAGTTTTTGTGCAGGCGTCGCCCCAGTGCGTCATAAGCGAAATCGACCGCAAGGCGTGGATCTTCGAAATGCACGAGCCGGTCAAACAAGTCCCACTTCAGATCGCTACGCTGACCGTTGTGCCAGCGCTGGATCTGGTTGCCACGTTCGTCATAGTCGTAGTGAGTGCCGGCATACTCACGAAGCAGGTTATCGAGCAGTTTGCTGCGCGGTGGTGTCAGCTCCAGCGGGCGGCGAACTTCTGTCGCTTTGTCGTCGAGCAGGTTACTCGCCGGGTCGAAGGCGAAGGTTTCTACCCCTTGGCGTGTCACCGCGCTGAGCAGTCGGCCGACGGGATCGTAGCGATAGGCCAGGGGGCCGCGACGGCTGTCGTTGATGTCGGTCAGTTGGCCGGCAGCATCGTATTTGTACTCGCGCCTCAGCAGTGTCGATTTGTCATCGCGACGCCTTAGTCGCTGCTCCTGCAAACGTCCAGCCGGATCCCAGCTTTGGGTTTGCATCAGACGATTGCCTTGATGACGGGCGACTTCGCGGTGCAAGTCGTCGCGCTCGTAGCCGATCAGCTCATGCTCGTCCAGACGCATGCCGAGCAGGTGGCCACTACCATAGGTCAACCAACTGACGCGGTGACCATCTGGGCGAATAGTGGCAACACGCTGATTGAGCACGTCGTACTCGTGCTGCCAGATCGCGACCTTAGATTTTTCCAGACCGAGGTAGTGTTGGTGTTCGCGCAGAAGGTTGCCAGCCGGGTCGTGGAACCATTGCAGGCGGCTGTCGGCGTTGCTGGCCAGCAGCATGTTACCGTTGCCATCGTAGGCGAAGGTCTCGCTTTGTGACTGATCGCCTAAGGTCGCGCGACGCTCGGTCAAGCGGCCCATCGGGTCGAAGCTCACCGAGATGACGCGTTTGCCATTGATCGATTGGGCAAGGCGACCCGTTTGAGCATCGTATTGATAGCGCGTGGTGCGGCCGTCGAAGCCGCGTTCTTCAAGCAGGCGTCCGACGGGGTCGTAGTGGAAGTGCGCGCGTTGTTCGTTTTCGTTTTCCAGGGCCGTTAGCCGGCCGAGACGGTCCCAGCGATAGCGCAGGGTTTGCTCGGCGGCATCGACACGTTCGGCGATCAAACCGGCCGCGCTATAGCTCCAGGTGGTGCAGCGATCGAGACCGTCGACATGCGTCAACAGCCGGCCTTCAGCGTCGCGTTCAAAGCGCTCTTCAGTCTTGTCCGGGTGCTTGATCAGCACCAGTTGGCCAGCCTTGTATTCGTATTCGGTGGCGTTCCCGGCAGCATCGGTGAAGCAAATCATCTGCCCCAGTTCGTTGTATTCCCAGGCGCTGGTCTTGCCTGAGCAGTCGACGTACTCGACCAGTTGCCCGGCGTCGTTGTAATCCAACGTCTTTTCGTTGCCGTTGGCGTCCTTGATCGCGGTGGGCTGACCGGATTTGTTGTAGGCGTATTCGGTTTTGTTGCCCAGCGGATCGAGCGCTTCGACCAGGTTGCCTTGGTCGTCATAGGCGCGTTGCCACTGACCACCCTCGGCGTCGCTGATCTTGATCAGCATGTCTTGGTCGTCGTAGGCGTAATGCATCACCGTGTGATCGGCTCGGATGTGTTCGAGCAAGTTGCTGCGTTCATCGTAGCTGTAGCGATCGGTGCTGCCGTCGGCATTGACGCGGCGCACGATGTTCTTGGCCTCGTCGCGGAAGAACCATTCCGAACGCTCATCCGCATAACGGATGCGGTAGGTGTAGCCAAGGATGTCGTAGTAGTGCCAGGTCTCGTTGCCGAGCGCATCGGTGACATAGGTCAGACGGATGTTTTCGTCCCACTCCAGGCGCGAGTCGAAGCTGCCGTCGTCCGCCCATTCGCGGATGGCTTTAGCCTTAGCACCCGGACCGTCCCACTGCAGGTTCATGCCGCGTCCGGTGCGGTCGGTATAGCGGGTGATCAGGTGATGCTGGAACTGATACGACCAGACTGCGCCGTTCTCGTCCTGCGCTTGAATCAGGTCGCCATAAGCGTCGTATTGGTAGGCGCAAAGTTGTCGCAACGGTTCGCCGTCAACGATCTGCCAGAGGCCGATGAACCGGCCGTGGTCGTCGATCATTGTGCCGAGGTGAAGGTGGACCTTGCTGGTGTCGTTTTCCTGATAGGTGATCAGGTCGGAGAGCACCGAGTGTTCGCCGTGCCGATGCTCGTAATGCAACATGATCCCGGCGCCGTTGCGCAGCGAAATGTTGGTCAGCACAAAACGCTGGCCACGGCGGACGTAGGTTTCCTTGCGTTCGAAACCACGACACAACAGCAACTGCTCCTCGCCACTGCGAACCAGGGTGATGTTTTCAATGGCGTCGTAGTGAAACAGACCGACTTTGGGCAACGGATAGCTATGGTCGCGGCCATCGGCGTCGTAGAACGTCAGGCCATCGTCCACGCAGTCGAAACGTGTGGTGAACTCGCTGACCCAGCGAGCGCCGATTTCGCTCTGATCGTAGGCGTCGAGGCGTGAGTTGTAAGTGCGTGTCCATTCGATCGGGAATGGGCCGGGCAAGCTGAAATCGGTATGGCTGAGGCTTTCCGAACCCAAGGCGAAATTGATGCTGAAGTCCGTGGCACATTTGCAAGGGCCTTTCTTTGGATTGGGCGCGCCTTTCGCCGGTGCCTGTTGGCCGTGGGCGGCCAACTGCCCCTCAGATGCCGTACGCTTCGCCTGTCCGGTCTTCTCCGGATGGACGGAGGCGTTCTGGCCATGGGCATTGCGCTTGCGCCACAACGTCACGGCGCTGGAAAGAATCAGCAGCAACCAACCGATGGAGTTCTGAACGGACTCGTCGTCCAGCTTGCTCAACTGGGTGCGCAGCTCCGGACCCATCGCCCGCAGTTTCGCGGTTTCCGTGGCAACCCGCTTCTTCACCTCATCGGGCAGCAGGTGATCGGCCGCACTGTTGGCCAAGCCTTTGCCTGCGGCCTTATAAGCGCTGCACGCGGCGCCGAAGATGTTTCCGAACGATGCAAGGGGATCATTCTTGAATTGATCGACCGCCGCACTCGCTTGTGCGCCAGCCGCGTTTAGGTCGCCCTTGGCATCAAGCTTGCCATTGGCCACCGTCTCGAGGCCTTTGGCAATCTCGTTGACGACGTCTTCGCCCAGCTTGCCAGCGTCCGCCAAAATGCCCGGCAGCTTGCCTTTGGCCTGTTCAACAAAATCATCCAGCGTGCCAATAATCGAGGCGTTCAGGTGACCTACCAGCACCTCGATCACGGAGGTGCTGAGCAACAACTTGCTGCTGGCCCTCATCTCCTGACGCACCAGAAACAGCGTCGGACGCAGGGTCATTCGGGCTGCCGCCATCGCCGGTGGCAACGGCAAAACACCGATCAGGTTGATGCCCAGACTGGCCCAGGCGAGCAGATCACGCTTCTGCGCATTCGACAACGTGACGATGTCACCCAGCGCATCGACCAGTGCCATGATGTTGCCCACCACGGGTAAGGCGCCGGCGACGTTCTTGATCCGATCTAGGGTGACCACGCCGCCACTGGCCGATTGCAGCCAGGCATCGAAAGTCGCCGCACCGCTGGCGACGTCCTGAATGTCGATGGCATTCAGGGGAACAATAGCAACCTGAGGTTCACGTTTTACAACAGCATTTTCAGTCGTCATGACAGCATCTCACCCGCCAGCAGGCCCGGGGTTTTCAAGGAAGGTTTTGGAAGCGTCGGCGCCGGCAGACTCGGCAACTTGCCCGCCTTGCTCGCCGCCCCGAGCAGCCCGGAAGCACTCGGCATCGCCGCACTCGCCAGTTTCGGCAGCCCCGCCGCTCCGCCCTGCACGGCGCCTTTCACCTGCTGCGCCGTTTGCATCGCGGCTTGTGCGGTCTGCATCGCACCCATCCCTGTCTGTGCCAATTCCTTGCCCTTCTCCAACAGATCCCAGTTCTTGCTCGGCAGCGCCTGCGCGACCATCGCCTGCACCTGACTCGGAATGTCTTCCGCGCCCGGCGGATTCAACGGCCATTCCGGTTTGCCGATGTAGCTGCCTTCACTCCAGGTGTCCGCCGGATCCTTGCCGAACAGCACGCGCGCCGGCCCCGGTGCGGCGCCGGCGACGCTGGCGAAGCCCTTGCCGTCGAGCTTGCCCTTGATGCTTTTGCCCAGCGC
Organism: Pseudomonas sp. GW821-FHT11G12; assembly: GCF_058808055.1. NCBI lineage: Bacteria > Pseudomonadati > Pseudomonadota > Gammaproteobacteria > Pseudomonadales > Pseudomonadaceae > Pseudomonas > Pseudomonas sp. GW821-FHT11G12. The sequence continues at coordinate 239,857 of NZ_JBXARH010000001.1, read as the reverse complement.
ATCGATGACTTCGTAATCGCCTTCCTTGATGCCCTGACGCCCGGCGTACTGGTTGAACAGCTCCAGATTGCCCTTGCCCGGTTTCGGCGGTTCCGGGAACACGCCGGCCAGGCTCTTGGCGCCGGTGTAGGCGAAGTTCGCCGCGTGGGCGGTGTACGGGCCGCTGGTGGCGTGGGTGATGCCGCCGGCGTTGTAGGTCGTGGCGCTGCCGCCGCCCTGGATCACCAGTTCGGTCTTGGCGGTGATGGTGATGCGGTCGGCGTTGGCGGTGATGTTGAGTTTGGCCAGCAGGTTGATGCTGTCCTTCAGTGCCTTGACGTCGATGTCGCCGGACGCCGCCACCAGACGCCAACCCATGCTCTGCACGAACAGGCGCATGCCACGGCTGGCACTCGCCAGCAAGCGTTTACCGATGGAAAAACTGGTGTGGCCGGTGCTGCTCAGCGCCAGGTGTTCGCCGGTGGCGATGTGGCTGGAGCGCGGTGTGGTCAGGGCGATGCCGGCCGGGCTGGCGAGTACCAGATGCGGCTCGGTGAACTCGGGGAATTCGTTGGCGGTGAGGTTTGCCGGACCCGAGCCGAGTACGCCTTGGTGCTGGGCGTGCAAGGCCTTGGCCACGTCGTCCTGATCGCCGGCCTCTTGAGCCTGAAGCTCTTTGGCTTGTGTGGCGAAACCGTCCTGTTGATCGCTGGCGGTGGCCAGACGTTCGGCGGTTTCCGGCAGGTCCTTGTGGTGCTTGGATTCGTTCGGGCGCGGCTCAGTGGTGATCAACAGACCGGCACCGGCACGCACGGCGCCGTGGCGGTCGGTGCGCAACTCGAAACCTTCGCCGCGCGGCTGGCCGCCGCTTGGGCGCGGGTGGGTCAGGTAACCAAGGTTGATCGCACTGGCGCCGTGGTCACTGCGCAACGCAATGCTGATTTCGCTGGTGGTGTCGTCGATGCGCAGTTCGTTGGCGCGGCTGCCCTTGTATTCCTTGCTCTTGACCGTGGCCAGGGTCTTGAAATCCGGCAGTTTGTACGGCGGCAGGTTGGCGCCGTGGTACAGGCAACCGGTGATCAGCGGCTGGTCGGGATCGCCTTCGAGGAAGGTGATCAGCACTTCCATGCCGACCCGCGGAATGTTGATCGAGCCAAAGGTTTCAGCCGCCCAGCTGGAGGCCACGCGCATCCAGCAGGTGGTCTTGTCGTCGTGCTGGCCTTCGCGGTCCCAGAAGAACTGCACCTTCACCCGGCCGTACTGGTCGCAGAAGATTTCTTCGCCTTCGGGGCCGGTGACCACGGCGCTTTGCGAACCGAGGACTTTGGGTTTCGGGTGGTCCAGCGGCGGACGGTACGGCACGTCCCAAGGGATGGCGTTGAAACGGTTGCGATAGCCCTGGTGAAAATCGTCTTTGTTGTCGGTGGTGTCGCTGGTCACCGACTCTTCCAGCACCTGCGGCTGTTTGCCTTCGTGGAAGATTTCAGTGAGCAGCCAGAGGTCGTTCCACGTCGGGTTGGCGTGGTCGGTCAGGGCCAGAAAATGCCCGGAGACCAGGATCGGCTGGTCGCTGTTGCCCTCGGCCAGGCGATAGTCGCTGCGGTGGCGTTCGAGGTTGCGGTTGGCCAGATGCTTGCCGCGCTCGCGGTCCACGAAACGCCCCGGGTAATCGTAATCTTCCAGGTCCGGCTGGGCGCTGCTCTTGGCGTCACTTTCCAGCTCGATCTTCGGTTTGACGAAGTCGTAATCGCGCCGCGTGGTGCGGCTGGTGCGGGTCGCCAGGCGCAAGCCGAAACGCTTGACCACCGGTTTGTCCGCCACCAGCCCGGAGTCCTGCTGATAGGCCACGGGCGCGAGTTTCGGGAACACCGTCTGGTCATCGCCGAAGGTCAGTTTGTGGCCGCTGGACGTGTGCTGGAAGTGGTAGTGAATCCCCTCCTCTTCGCACAGGCGCTGGACGAAATGCAGGTCCGACTCGTCGTACTGCGTGCAGTAGATCCGCTCCGGGTAGATCGCGCTGAGCTGGAAGTGGTAGTCGCTGGCAAGAATGCCGTGTTCTTCCAGCACCTGGCTGATGATTTGCTGCACGGTCATCTGCTGGAAGATGCGCTGGTTGAAACGGTGTGCGAGGTACGAAAGCTGCGGGCGCAGCGAGATCTTGTAACGGGTCAGGCGCTTGCCCGCCTCGCCCTGAGCGATGCTGTAGATCAGCCCGTGGATCCCGGTGCCGCTCGGCGACAGCTGAAGAAACGCCAGTTTGTGCAGCAGGCTTTCAAGGTTGATCGAGGCCTTTTCGCTGACCAGCTCCAGCTCGAATTCGAAGGGCGTGTTGAGGGCCTCCCGACCGGTGAACGACAGCACCTGGAAATCGCTGTCCGCGCCATCGATGGTCAGGTTGAAATGAGCCTGGTTGGCCGGTGAGAACATTCCCTTGTCCCTCGCACAGTGCTGCGACGCCGCCAGATCGCTAAGGATCGGGCGGCAAAAATTCTTTGAGTAGTGAAGGTGCCTCGACCGGCGAACCCGGCCGAGGCGGTACAACCATCAGCCGCGATTAAACGACTGGAGCACGCCAGTCATCGGAACCCGAAGTACCGGAGACTTCGTGGGTCCAGGTGATTTTGCGGTAGGTGAACTGCACTTCTTCCAGGTGGGTGAAGTGCGCGTTGCCTGGATCCTGGCAGTTGTGCATTTTGTTGTTGATGGCGACGATGATCGCGTCTTCCAGTTTGGTGGTGTAGTAGTGCTCTTGGGTGCCTTGCGCCGAAGTGCGGTACCACTGGATAACGATTTCGCTCATGCGCTCGCCGGAGGTCAGTGCTGCTTGCAGCAGAGGCGAAGCCTTGTCGTAGACCTTGGTGATCACAACGGGCTTGTGAACGCGCTGACCGGTTGGCTGACCGGATTGTGGGTCACGCGGGATGATCACGTCGTGGGTGAAAGCCTGAACCATAACCTGGTCTTCGTGGCCTTCCTGGTAGGTGTTGCCAACGGAGTCGGCGGTGAAGGCGCCGGCAGTGATCAGGCCTTGTTTTTCGCCGGTAACCGACATGTACGCTGGTGTTGCCATGGGGTGTGCTCCTTGCTGAATCGTTGGGTGCGCCGATAGGTGATATCACCCAAGAGGCGGCCAATGGCCATCAATTAGCATGCCAACTTTTTCAAACCCTTATAAACCGGGGGCTTGGTAAGTTTTCTTCGTAGATACGGCGAAAACTCCCACTGAATTCGTCGAAAAGTGCGCAAGAAGTTGCGCAGTACTGTGCAACTTCTTGCGCACTTGGCTGTAGGCCTTGATCGGCAAGGCCTGTAGCGGTTTTTAACTTGGTTTTATTACGGACAACTGCGCAACTTCTTGCGCAGTTGCGAAACGCCCGTTCAATACATCGGAGCAACAGAACCTCGCCATAAACGCCTCAACGGGCCGACACACCTCATTTGGAACCCATGGGCTATCCTGCTGCCCACTTAAAGGTATCGACCGTTTCAGATAGGAGGTTTGAATGCGTACCCTCGAATTGGCTGGCGTGCAGGTTCCGGTGATCGGCCAGGGCACCTGGCGCATGGGCGAAGACCGCTCGGCGCACACGCGTGAAGTCGCGGCCCTGCGCAGTGGCATCGAACTGGGCATGACCCTGATCGACACCGCCGAAATGTACGCCGAGGGCGGTGCCGAAACCGTGGTCGGTGAAGCCATCGCCGGCCTGCGCGATCAAGTGTTCCTGGTGAGCAAGGTCTACCCGCACAACGCCAGTCGCAAAGGCATTCCCCAGGCTTGCGAACGCAGTCTGCGTCGGCTCGACACCGATTACATCGACCTCTATCTGCTGCATTGGCGCGGCCAGTATCCGCTGGAAGAAACCGTCGAGGCCTTCGAGCGTCTTCGCGAGGACGGCAAGATCGGCCGCTGGGGCGTGTCGAACTTCGACGTCGGCGATCTTGAAGAACTGTCGAATTCGGCCTGCGCGACCAATCAGGTGCTGTACAACCTGGAAGAGCGCGGCATCGAATTCGATCTTTTGCCGTGGTGCCAGCAACAGCGCATGCCACTGATGGCGTACTGCCCGATCGGCCAGGGCGGCGCGATGCTCGCGGAAACCGTGCTGAAACAGATTGCCGTTCGTCACGGCGTGACCCCGGCACAGGTTTCGCTGGCGTGGATTCTGCGTCAGGATGGGGTGATTGCAATTCCCAAGGCAGTGCGTCCGGAACATGTGCAGCTCAATGCACAAGCGGCGCAGCTACAGCTCGATGCCGGGGATCTGGCGGCGCTGGACCAGGCGTTTCACGCGCCACAACGCAAGCAGCGGCTGGCCATGGTCTGAGCCACCGCCGACGGGCAGAGGGCTTCGCCATGAGAAGCACTGATCAGTACGACCCGTTCAACCTGCAACGATTTGTCCTGGCCCAGGACCCGGTGTTCGAACGGGTGCAACGCGAACTCGACGAGGGCCGCAAGCGCAGCCACTGGATGTGGTTTGTATTTCCGCAGTTCGCCGGGCTCGGGGGCAGCGAGATGTCCCGACGCTTTGCCATCGGCTCGGCCGGGGAAGCCAAGGCTTATCTGGCCCATGAGCTGCTCGGCGCCAGGTTGCGCACGTGCGCGCAACTGGTGCTGAACGTGCAGCAGCGTTCGATTGCCGAGATTTTCGGCCACCCGGACGATCTGAAATTCCACTCATCGATGACCCTGTTCGCCCAGTTCGCCGACGAAAACAGCCTCTGGCATCAAGCGCTGGAGCGTTATTTCCACGGCATTCAGGACGAGTGGACCCTGCAACTGCTGGACTCAAAACAGGCCCAGTTGCCCCCCGATCAGGGTTGAGAAATCGTCGTCGACAAACGGCAGAATCGCATCCGCCACCGGTTGCAGTTGGCGGGTGATGTAGTGGTCGTAGTCGATGGCCGCGCGGCGCACTTCCAGCGGCTCGGGGCCGGCCAGGGTGATCACGTAGCTGATCCAGCCGCCGTTCTGGTATTGCCGCGGGCGACCGTGCTGCGCGTTGTAGTCGTCGGCCAGCCGTGCAGCGCGCACGTGGGGCGGCACGTTGCGTTCGTAGTCGTCGAGGGTTCGGCGAAGACGCTTGCGGTAGACCAGTCGCTCGTCGAACTCGCCGGCCAGGGTCTTGCGCACGTATTCACGCACGTAATCCTGATACGGCTTGCGCTGGAAGATCCGCTCGTACAACTCCTGCTGAAATTGCCGGGCCAGCAGCGACCAGTCGGTGCGCACGGTTTCCAGGCCTTTGTAGACCATTTCTTCTGTGCCGTCGGCGCGGGTCACCAGACCGGCGTAGCGCTTTTTGCTGCCCTCCTCGGCACCACGAATAGTCGGCATCAGGAAGCGTTTGTAGTGGGTTTCGAACTGCAATTCGAGGGCGCTTTCCAGCCCGTACTGCTCACGCACATGCTCGCGCCACCAGTCGTTGACGTACTGCACCAGCGCCCGGCCGATGGTCGCCGCTTCTTCCTGACCGTGGGGGCGACGCAGCCAGACGAACGTCGAGTCGGTGTCGCCATAAATCACCGCATGCCCCTGAGCCTCGATCAACTGCCGGGTACGCAGCATGATTTCGTGGCCGCGCAGGGTGATCGATGACGCCAGCCGCGTATCGAAAAACCGGCAACCGCTGGAACCGAGTACGCCGTAAAAGGCGTTCATGATGATCTTCAGCGCCTGGGACAGCGGCGCGTTGTGTTCACGCTTGGCGGTCTCGCGGCCCTCGGCGACCCGGGCGACGATGGACGGCAGGCAATGACGGGTACGGGAGAAACGGGCGCCGCGAAAACCTGGCACCGAATCGCTGTCGTCAGGATGCTGCAAGCCTTCGATCAACCCCACCGGATCAATCAGGAATGTGCGAATAATCGACGGATAAAGACTCTTGTAGTCGAGCACCAGCACCGATTCGTACAGCCCCGGTTGCGAGTCCATGACAAATCCGCCGGGGCTGGCCTGCGGTGGATTGGTGCCAAGGTTCGGCGCCACAAAGCCCTGGCGGTGCATCAACGGCATGTACAAATGAGTGAACGCCGCCACCGAACCGCCGCTGCGATCCGCCGGCAGGCCGGTGACGCTGGCGCGCTCCAGCAAAAATTTCAGCAGCTCGGTCTTGGCGAAGATCCGCGTGACCAGTTCGCAGTCCTTGAGGTTGTACTTGGCCAGCGCCGGTTTGTCCTCGGCGAACATGCGGTTGATTTCGTCCATGCGCTGGTACGGGTTGTCGATCGACTTGCCCTCGCCGAGTAGGGTCTGGGCGACGTTCTCCAGGCTGAACGAGGGGAAGCTCCAGGTCGCCGAACGCAGGGATTCGATGCCATCGATGATCAGCCGCCCCGCCGCTGCCGCGAAGTAATGAGTGCGGCTGCCGTGTTCGCGCCACTGCATTTCCTCACCGCCGCGCCCGAGCTTGAGCGGCACGCCAAGGCGTCGGGCGTGTTCGTGGAGAATGCGCAGGTCGAACTGCACGAGGTTCCAGCCGATGATCGCGTCGGGATCGTGGCGGGCGAACCAGTCGTTGAGTTTCTTCAGAATCAGTGTGCGCGATTCGCAGTACTCAAGGTCGAAGTCGACAATGCTGTCATCGCCATTCGGCGCGCCGAGCATGTACACCTGCCGTTCGCCGCAGCCTTCCAGCGCGATGGAATACAGCTCGCCCTGCTCGGTGGTTTCGATATCCAGCGAAACCAGCCGCAGTGTCGGGCGATAGTCGGGCGAAGGCTTGAGGTGGGCGTCGAGCAGCACACCGTCGGCATCGGGTGTGCCGCTGAACCACACCGGCGCGGTGATGAAACGCTCCATCAGGTAACGCTCGGGCGGTCGCACATCAGCTTCGAAGACATCGACACTGTGACGGTTAAGCGCGGTTTCCAGACGCATCAACTGACCGTGTTGCTGGCAATACAGCCCGAGCACCGGGCGATGTTCGAAATCCTGCAGGGCCAAGGGGCGCAGTTCGACGTTCTTTTCGCCCGCCAGCACAAGCTCGGCCTGCTCACGCTGCGCCGCCGGGATGAACGCCACCGATGGCTGATGCGGCAGGCGCACACGGCGCGGCCCGGCGTCGGTCGCCAGCCAGAACTCGACTTCGGTGCCGGCCGGGGTGTCGCGCCAATGCCGGGTCAGGACGAAGCCCTGCTGTAAATCCACCACTGCGACCTCAAGAATTGATTCAGAAAGGCATTCTACGCGGCATTGCAGCAACCGGTGGCACAGGCCTCGCAATGAAAAAACCCGTCAAATGACGTTTTTTGCGTGTTATCTGCCGTTTTGCGGCCTTGCTCTGCGCGCCTGCGTCTACGATGCTTGGAGAACAACGACAACACCTGAGTAACCACCATGAAAACCGTCGCCCAGCTGCTCAAGCTCAAAGATCAGAAAAATCAGGAAGTGCACCAGATCAAACCCGATCACATGGTGCTCGAAGCGCTGATGAAGATGGCCGAGAAAAACGTCGGCGCCTTGCTCGTGGTGGAGGACGATAAAGTGGTGGGCATCATCAGCGAACGCGATTACGCGCGCAAACTGGTGCTGCACGGGCGCTCCTCGGTAGGCACGCCGGTACGCGACATCATGGTCGCAAACGTGATCACGGTGGACACCCACCAGACCGTCGACACCTGCCTGAGCATCATGTCCGACAAACGTCTGCGCCACTTGCCCGTGGTGGAAAACGGCAAGCTGCTGGGCCTGCTGTCGATCGGCGACCTGGTCAAGGAAGCGATTGCCGAACAGGCCGAGCTGATCAAACAGCTGGAGCAGTACATTCGCGGGGAGTGATGCCTTCACCCTGATCGTTCCCACGCTCTGCGTGGGAATGCCTCTTGTGACGCTCTGCGTCACGCTTTGGGACGCGGAGCGTCCCGGGCTGCATTCCCACGCGGAGCGTGGGAACGATCAACGATCAACATCTGATTCGATTTCTTAACCGGGCCAATGTCGCGCGAAGACCGGCGCCAGCACCGGGTGCCGGTCGATGCGTTGCAGCCATGCATAAAACCCCGGCCGGGCCTGGCGCAGGTGTTCGCGGGTGCCAGCCCAGCGCGTCACCACTGCCGCCAATACATCCAGTGCTCCCGGTGTTTCATCGTCCAGGTACAGCTCGGCGGAAAACTGGTCGGCGAACACTTCCCACATCCAGTGCAATCGCTCCCGGGCGCCCGCCATCAGGTTCTGTCGCGATGCTTCGTCCGGCATCACCAGCCAACGCTCGGGGTAATCGATGACACCGATGGCTCCGTAGCAATTGTTGACGATGTACACCAGACCGCGAATCGCCTGATCACGATCCGCCGCGTTGGCCGGCAACAGGCCCGACGCAGGGAAGCTCAACCCCAGGTGAATCAGGATCGCCGCGCTTTCAGTGAGCGCACTGCCATCGGGTAGTTGCAAAGTCGGAATCTGCTTGAGCGGATTGAGCCTGGCCAGTTCCTGCGCCGCTTCGGCGCTGGCTTCGATGTCGATGAAGCGATAAGCGATCTGGCACAGCTCTAGCGCCGCCTCGATGGCCGCCGCCCCTGAATTGCGATGTCCGTAGAGCTGATACATATCCCCTCCTCCACTGCGAAAGGCATCCTGCCTGGCCCTATTTATAGCTGTTGTATCGAATTTGGCACGGATTGCGCATTCATCGGCAGCTTGCGAATCCCTGATCTCGCAAAACAGCGCTGGCGGTGCCCATCCCGCACCAAGAGCAATCAGCGAACGCTATCCGCGTTCTTGTAAGGTGCGATACCGAACCAAAAGTTCGCGTATCCGAGCTGGCAACAAGGAGTTCACCGCGTGAATCTTCATCTGCTGCGCCATTCTCTTCTCTCCGTACCCCTGTACCTGCGCGGTGTTCGTCCTCCGAACAGTCCGTGCATTCCTTTTATTACCTGAACGCCAGCACTATTTATTTTTTAAATAGCATGCAAGAAGTCATTGCGTGCGCGCTGCATTAATGAACGCCAGAAAATATTGTTCGACAATAACTTCCAGACAGCACACCGCTACAACTTTTACTGTTCGGCGTTAATGTTCGGCGCGCACCAAAACTGCACTTTCAGTCAATACACCGCTCAAGCGGAACGACCGACTCTACTTAAACAAGAACAAGGAACATCGCCTGTGACCCGCTAAAACACTGACCCGCACCAAATCAGTCCGCCACGCACCATCACGCGCCCTGGCTGACACGAGAACAGCCGCTCTATCTCGCTGAACAGCGCGATACCGCGCCCGGCCTGTCTCGCCTTGAAAAAAGCCCTGCAAACAGGGCCTTCGGGAGGTTATGCGCCCATGAAAACCGGCGTGCTTGATGAAACTTATATAAATGCGACATACGTATCAGTCGAGAAATAAACACTACACAATGGGTCACTCTTTGGCACAGCGGTTGCTATTGCATCAATCATGAGGGCAAGAATGAGACAAGCCACTCAATTGCACACTCACTCATAAAAGAACAGCCACGGACCGGGTCAATGAACAATCGAAGTCGATGTTACTGAAGCAATAAGCTGCACAAGCCCTGTTCAATAGATAGTTCAACTATCGGCTTCTGCACACCTGTATGAAAGTTGCGACCACTCACTCGAACAACGCTTTGTTGTTCGAACGGCACCTTATTGCCCTTCATCCACCCGAGGGAGCTTTAATGAACGATGCGGTAAAGCACAGAACGCCGCCGGGGCCATTACGGAACGCACCACTTGCGTCTGTGGCGGGTCGGCCCATCTATAAGGCCAACACTTCGCAGCCCGGCGGCCTGAACAAACAGCAGATGCTGTTGCTGGTGGCGGTGTCGGCGTTGATACACGGCGGCGCCTGGTGGTTTTTCCAGCAGGCCAGGGCCGAGCCGTTGCCCACGCCACCGGAAATTCCGGAAATGACCGTCGAGCTCACCAGCCCGACACCTCCGGCCCCGCCGACACCGGAGCCGCCGCCCCCTCCGCCGCCTCCCGAACCGGAACAACCGGTGGAAGACGAGGACGCGGTCAAGCCACCGCCCAAACCGGTGGAGAAACCCAAGCCGATCGAAAAACAGAAACCGGTCGAGAAACCCAAACCGGTGAAAAAGGCCGAGCCGCCGAAAGCGCCGCCCGCCCCTGCGCAACCGGCAGCGCCTGTCGCCCCGGCCACCCCGAGCGCGCCTCCGGCACCTGCTGCGGCACCGGGCCCGGTGAAAGAGTCGGCGGCGATTTCCGGTCTCGCCAGCCTTGGCAACCCGCCGCCGGAATACCCGTCGCTGGCCCTGCGGCGCAACTGGGAAGGCAGCGTGGTGCTGCGGATTCAGGTGCTGGCCAACGGTCGTGCAGGCTCGGTGACGGTGACCAAATCCAGCGGCAAGCCGCAACTGGATGACGCAGCGGTCGCGGCGGTGAAAGCCTGGAAGTTCATTCCGGCCAAACGCGGCGACACACCGATCGACGGCTTCGCCACCCAAACCATCGATTTCAAATTGCCGCAATGACGGCGCGACAACCGAACTCACAACCGATTAACGCAAGCGAGGTGTAGCCATGAACGATTCTTTGTCTTCGATGATTGTCCCCGGCGTGCTCTGGGGGCTGGTGCTGTTTTCCGTGGTCAGTTGGGCAATCCTGCTGGTCAAGTCGGCGCAGTACCTGCGCCAGAAAACCCAGAACAGACAGTTCAGCAAAGCCTTCTGGGGCGCGCCGGACCTGCTGACCGCCGCCGAGCACGCCAGCCAATATCCGGGCTCGCTGGCGCGGATCGCCAGCAGCGGTTTCGAAGCCTTGCTGGTGGAGGAATCCCCTCGCACCACCCAACAACTGGCGCACACCATCAACCGTTCCGACCGACTGGAGCGCAACCTGCGCCAACAGATCCAGAAGGAACGCCGCTCGCTGGAAAACGGCCAGGCGATCCTCGCCAGCATCGGCAGCACCGCGCCGTTCATTGGCCTGTTCGGTACCGTGTGGGGAATCATGGAAGCCCTGCAAAGCATCGGCGCCAGCGGTTCGGCCAGCCTGGAAACCGTGGCCGGACCCATCGGCCACGCACTGATCGCCACCGGCGTGGGGATTGCCGTCGCGGTGCCGGCAGTGCTGATTTACAACTTCTTCCTGCGGCGCCTGAAGCTGGCCTCGGCGGACATGGATGACTTCGCCCACGACTTCGACGCCCTCGCCTCGCGCAGTGCGTTTTCCATCAGCCGCCAGGCCATCGCCAAGTCCACGGCCGCCGTGCGGGAGGCCAGCTGATGTCCTTTTCCACTCAAGACAGCGATGAAGTGCTCAGCGAAATGAACGTCACGCCGCTGGTGGACGTAATGCTCGTGCTGCTGGTGGTGTTCATCGTCACCGCGCCGCTGATGACCAATGCGATCAAGGTCAACCTGCCGAAAACCGACGCCGTCGCCCCCGCCGAAAAGAAAGACCCGGTGGTGGTCAGCGTCGATCAGGACGGCAAGTTCTTCCTGGCCAAGACCGAGCTGGCGCCGGAATCACTGGAGGCCAGCCTCAAGGAGGTCAAGGCCAAGGACGCCGAAGTGCGCGTGCAGCTGCAGGCCGACTCCGCCGTGAATTACGGCCAGGTAGCCAAAGCCATGGCGTCCATCGAGCGCTCGGGCATCACCAAAATATCGGTGATGACCACCCGCTGACGGCGGTGCCGGGCGCGCTGTGAGGGACGCGCCCGACACCGTTCGTTGAATCCCGTCGCAATCGGCCGACCGAAAAAACGCACCGCGTCTTCGGAGGGGATCGGCTTGCTTGAAGAAAGTGGTTTTCGCGGCGCGGCACCACCGTGCTCCGTGCAAAGAGGGCTCACAAGGCCATTTCGATAAACGTCTAACAAAGTCGGAAACAACCATGCTGATGAACACTCCACGCTTCACGCTCAAACCCTTGGTGGCGACGATTTCCCGCCACCGTTTCGTTCCGTTGTACCTGGTGGCCATGGGGATGGGCGCCGGGGTTCAGGCTGCCGAGGACGACAACAGCGTCCCGGCCGCCGCTGCGGTGGTCGCGCCGACCACGCAACTGCAACGGGTCGAAGTGACCGGTTCGGCGATCCGTCGGGTCGATGCGGAAACGGCGGTGCCGATCACCGTGCTCAAGGCCGAGGAACTGCGCAAACAGGGCGTGACCACCACCGCCGAACTGGTGCAGCGCATCACCGGCAGCCAGTCGATCAACAACAGCGCAGGCTCGGTCGGCGCGGCCACCGGCGGCGCATCGTTCGCCGACATGCGCGGCATCGGCGCGAACAAGACGCTGGTGCTGCTCAACGGTCGCCGGCTGGCGAACAACGCCCTGTCGGGCACCAACTCGGCCGGCGGCGCGGTGGATCTGAACATGATCCCGTTTGCCGCGATCGAGCGCGTGGAGGTGCTGCGCGACGGCGCCTCGGCCCTGTACGGCACCGACGCCATCGGCGGCGTGATCAACTTCATCACCAAGAAATCCATGACCGACGGTCAGCTCACCCTCGGCGGCGAAACCCCGACCCACAGCGGCGGCGGTGCGACCAAGGACATGAGCGCCAGTTGGGGTTACGGCGACCTGGAGCAGGACCGCTTCAACGTGCTCGGCGTGTTCAACTACAACAAGCAGCAGAACCTCGACGCCAACGACCGCTCCTTCGCCCGCGACTACGTGCCCGGCCGTGGCCTGGACCAGACCTCCGGCACCGCGTTCCCCGGCAACTACAGCCAGAACGGCAACGCCACCAACCCGCTGGCCAACAGCAATTGCAACGGCCCCAACCTGGTGGCCCGTGACGGCCTCTGCCGCTTCAGCACCCGCGAATACATCGACCTGGTGCCGCAGACCGAGAAGACCTCGTTCTTCGGCAAGACCACCGGCAAACTGGCCGATGATCACAACGTCAACCTCGAATACTTCTGGTCGCGCAACAACAACGCCACCGCTGTCGGCCCGGCGCCATTGACCGGCCTGAGCCTGGATTCGTCCTCGCCCTACTACCCCGGCAACGGCATCACCCCGGCGCCCACCGGCTTCGCCCTCGACCCGACGCAACCGGTGGATGTGAACTGGCGCGAAACGGCTGCCGGCCCGCGCGAATCGAAAGACCAGAACACCAGTCAGCGCTTCCTGCTGAGCTTCGACGGTCTGGTTGGCGGCTGGGACTACAACGTTGGCGCCTCCTACAACCAGAACAAGATCGTCTCCAGCGTCACCAGCGGCTACGTCAGCGATCAGGCGATGATCAGCGGTCTGGCCAGCGGTCTGCTCAACCCGTTCGGGCCGCAGAGCAGCGCCGGTCAGCAATACATCGATCAGGCCATGTACCACGGCGCCTATTCCACGGCGGTCGGTCGGGTCGCCGGTTTCGACGGGCGGATCAGCCGCGAAATCGGTGACTGGTTCGGTGCCGGCCCGTCGGGTCTGGCGCTGGGCGGCGAGTACCGCAAAGAGAAATTCCACCAGGACTTCGAGCCGTTCGCCGGCGACATCCAGAGCCTGGGCATCGACCCGGCCGGCAGCGTTGAAGGCGACCGCAGCGTGAAAGCCGCCTACGCGGAAATCAACGTGCCGGTGCTCGACAGCCTGGAACTGTCCGCCGCCGTACGTCACGACAAATACAGCGACTTCGGCAGCACCACCAACCCGAAATATTCGTTCCGCTATCAGCCGCTCAAGGAGCTGGTAGTACGCGGCGCCTACAGCGAAGGTTTCCGTGCGCCGTCGCTGTATGAGTTGTATTCGCCGCGCAGCATCACCTACACCCAGGGCTACTACAACGACCCGGTGCTGTGTACCGGCGGTGTCGTGCAACCGGGCGGCAACGGCGGGCGCGATTGCGGTCAGCAGTTCCTCAACCAGATCGGCGGCAACGAAGACCTGGCCCCGGAGAAAGCCCGCAACGTGACGCTGGGCTTCGTCTATCAGCCGCTCAGCAATCTGTCCGTGGGCCTGGATTTCTGGTGGATTCACATCTCCAACCAGATCCAGCCGTTCCCGGAATCCACCGTGTTCGATCAGGCCGGCAGCTACCCCGACCGCTTCGTGCGCAACGCCGACGGCACGCTCAATTACATCGTCACCGGCAACGCCAACCTCGGCATCGTCGAAACCAACGGCGTCGATGTGTCGCTGGACTATCGCTTCCCGAACACGCCGTACGGTCAATTCGGTCTGGGCCTGCAAGGCACTTATGTCGACGAGTACGACTTCCAGAGCACCATCAAGGGCCCGTTCACCGACAAGGTCGGCGACTTCAAGGGCGACGGTGTGATTGCCCGCTGGAAACACAACCTGACCGGTTCCTGGACCTTCGGCGCCGCCCGTGCGGCGCTGACCAACCGCTTCACCACCGGCTACAACGACTACGACCGCGAAACCAACGCGCGGGTCGCGTCGTATTCGGTGTGGGACCTGTCGGCCGGTTACACCTTCGACAAGGTGCTAGACGTCGATGCCGGGGTGAAGAACCTGTTCGACCGTGATCCGCCGTTCTCCAACCAGGCCTACAACTTCCAGAGCGGCTATGACCCGCGCTACACCGATCCGCTGGGCCGCACGCTGTTTGCGCGCATGACGTACCACTTCTGAGTCACGGTCGGGGCCGAGCAAGACTCCGGCCGGCCCCCTCCCCTTGCGAATTCGCATCCCGCAGCGGCCAGCCGCCGCTTCGGGTTTTTCCGGCTCCAGAGGAACGACTTCATGACATTCATGCGCAACATGGCCGGCTTGCTGCTCGGCAGCGCGCTGCTGTGCAACGCGGCATCTGCGCTGGCCGGCGGCAGCTACGCGATGACGGTGTACGGCGAGGCGCCGAAATACTCCGCCGGTTTCCAGCACTTCGATTTCGTCAATCCTGACGCCCCGAAGGGTGGCTCGCTCAGCCGCGCCTCGATGGAAATCGGTCAATACAACTACATCACCCCGTATGCCGATCAGGGCATTTCCGTGGTGCAGGTCAACGATTGGGTGTATTCGCCGCTGGCGTTCCGTTCGCTGGACGAGCCCTACACCGTCTACGGTCTGGTGGCGCAATCCATGGAGCGCGATCCCGGCGGCCTGTGGGTGCGTTTCAACCTGAATCCCGAGGCGCGTTTCGCCGACGGCACACCGATCACCGCCGAGGACGTGCGCTACACCTTCGAGTTGTTGATGACCAAGGGCAGCCTGAGTTATCGCCAGCAATACGCCGACGTGCAGGATGTGCTGATCGAAGGCCCGTGGCAGATTCGCTTCACCTTCAAGAACAACCTCAACCGCACGCTGGCGCTGGATCTGGCGTCGCTGCGACCGGTGCCCGAACACTGGTGGAAGACCCGTGACTTCGCCAACGGCGGCGGTTTCGAACCGCCGCTAGGCAGCGGCCCGTACCGGGTGAGCAAGGTCGATGCGGGGCGAAGCATCGGTTTCCAGCGCGATCCGCATTGGTGGGGCAAGGACCTGCCAGTCAGTCGCGGCATGTACAACTTCGACAGCCTGACCGTGAATTTCTACGGCGACACCGACGTCGCCCGGCAACTGCTGCAGGCCGGCGCGTTCGACTACAACCGCGAGTTTTCCTCGTCTGGCTACGTGGTCGGCTACGACAGTCCGGCCCTGCGCGACGGACGCCTGCAACAGGCGATTCTCGCCCCGGACAAACCGACCAGCGCCCAGGGTTTTGTGTTCAACCTGCAGAACCCGCTGTTCAAGGATCGCCGCGTGCGTCAGGCGCTGAGCCTGCTGTGGGATTTCGAGTGGACCAACAAGCAGATGATGCGCGGCTTCTACGTGCGTCAGAACAGCTACTGGCCAAAGAGTGAAATGGCTGCCACCGCACTTCCCGACGCCGGGGAACTGGCGATCCTCGAATCGCTGCGCGGACAGATTCCGGACGAGGCTTTCAGCAGGGTCTATCAGGCGCCTAAAACCGATGGCAGCGGCTACATCCGCGACAAGCAGTTGCAAGCATTAAAGCTGCTGGCCGAAGCCGGATGGACGCCGAAAAACAATCGGCTGGTGAACGCCGCCGGCGAGCCATTCGAATTCACCTTCCTCGACGGCCAGGGCGGTTTCGACCGCATGCTGCTGCCGTACAAACGCACCCTCGCGCAGATCGGCATCACCCTGAATCTGCGACGCATCGATTCGGCGCAGTACATCAACCGGCTCAACGCCCGGGACTACGACATGATCGTCACCAGTTTCCCACGCAGCGGCGATCCGATCGTCTCGCCGGGCCGCGAGTTGTACAGCCTGTACGCCTCGCAGAGCGCCACGCAGGTCGGCAGTTCCAATTCCATGGTGCTGACTGATCCGGCAGTGGACCAACTGATCGACGGCCTGGTGCAGGCCAATACCCGCGACGCCATGGTGCGTTACGCCCGCGCCCTCGACCGGGTGCTGCAATGGGGTGACTACATGATTCCCAACTACTACTCCAAAGGCACGCCGACGGTGTATCAGAACCGCTTCGGCATGCCGCCGGTGCAGCCGATCTACAGCGAAGGCCTCGACACCTGGTGGGAGGTCTCGACCAAGCCGCTGACCAACCCGCAAATGAGTGCCTTGCACCAACTCGCGGGGGGCCAGTGACATGTGGTGTTATCTGAGTCGACGTCTGTTGCTGATCATCCCGACGCTGCTGTGCATTCTGGTGGTCAACTTCGTCATCGTGCAGGCCGCACCCGGCGGCCCGGTGGAACAGGCCATCGCCCGCCTGCAAGGCTTCGGCGGGCACAGCATGGGCGGCGCCAGCGAGGTAACCGCCATCGGCGGTGCCGGGCGCAGCAGTCGTGGCCTGGACCCGGCGCTGATCGAAGAAATCAAACACCACTACGGCTTCGACAAACCGATGCACGAACGCCTGTGGCTGATGCTCAAGAACTACGCGCAACTGGACCTGGGCAGCAGTTTCTTTCGCGGTGCGAAGGTGACGGATCTGATCGTGCAGAAACTACCGGTGTCGCTGTCCCTCGGCCTGTGGGCAACCTTGATCACCTACCTGATCTCGATCCCGCTGGGCATTCGCAAGGCGATCCGAAATGGCAGCGCATTTGATGTCTGGAGTAGCACGGCGATCATCGTCGGCTACGCAATGCCGGCGTTTCTGTTCGCGATCCTGTTGATCGTGGTGTTCGCCGGGGGCAGCTACGTCAACTGGTTTCCGGTGCAGGGGCTGGTCTCGGACAACTTCGACAGTCTGAGCCTGTGGGGCAAGGTCGGCGACTACCTCTGGCACCTGGTGTTGCCGGTGACGGCGCTGGTGATCGGCGGTTTTGCGACGCTGACGATCCTGACCAAGAACAGCTTCCTCAACGAGATCAGCCGCCAGTACGTGATCACCGCGCGCGCCAAGGGGCTGACCGAAAGACGTGTGCTCTACGGCCATGTGTTTCGCAACGCGATGCTGCTGGTGGTGGCCGGTGTGCCGTCGGCGTTGATCGAGGTGTTTTTCGCCGGTTCCCTGCTGATCGAAACCATCTTCAACCTCGACGGCCTCGGGCGCATGAGCTACGAAGCGGCGGTGTCGCGGGACTACCCGGTGGTGTTCGGCACGCTGTTCCTGTTCACCCTGTTCGGCCTGTTGATCAAGCTGATCGGCGACCTCTGCTACACCCTGCTCGACCCGCGCATCGACTTTTCGGCGAGGACTGCCTGATGTTCACACTCTCCCCTCTGGACCGGCGGCGCATCGCGCAATTCAAGGCCAACCGTCGCGGGCGCTGGTCGCTGTGGCTGTTCATCGGGCTGTGCCTGATCTGCCTCGGCGGCGAACTGATCGCCAACGACAAGCCGCTGGTGATCCGCTACCACAACGCCTTTTACTTCCCGATCCTCAGCGATTATCAGGAAACCGATTTCGGCGGCGAACTGCCGTTCCAGCCGGATTACGCCAGCAATTACGTACACAGGCTGATCGAGGATCAGGGCGGCTGGATGCTGTTCCCGCCGATCCCGTTCAGCTACGACACGGTCAATTACGACCTCACGGAACCAGCACCGAGTCCGCCGTCCTCCAGCAACTGGCTGGGCACCGACGATCAGGCGCGGGACGTGTTGGCGCGGGTGATCTTCGGCACACGAATTTCGATTCTGTTTGCGCTGATCCTCACCGCCGTCAGTGCGCTGGTCGGCATCGTCGCCGGGGCGTTGCAGGGTTACTACGGCGGCTGGGTCGACTTGCTCGGGCAACGGGTGCTGGAGATCTGGTCGGGGCTGCCGGTGTTGTACCTGCTGATCATTTTGTCCGGGTTCGTCTCGCCGAGTTTCTGGTGGCTGCTGGGGATCATGGCGCTGTTTTCCTGGCTGGCACTGGTGGACGTGGTGCGCGCCGAGTTCCTGCGCGGGCGCAGCCTGGAATACGTCAAGGCTGCGCGGGCGTTGGGTCTGACGGACAGCGAACTGATGCGCCGGCACATTCTGCCCAACGCCATGACCTCCACCCTCACCTACTTGCCGTTCATTCTGACCGGCGCCATCGCCACACTCACCGCACTGGACTTTCTCGGCTTCGGCATGCCCGCCGGCACCGCGTCGCTGGGGGAACTGATCGGCCAGGCCAAGCGCAATCTGCAAGCGCCGTGGCTGGGGCTGACGGCGTTTTTTGCCCTGGCGCTGATTCTGTCCTTGCTGGTGTTTATCGGCGAAGCCTGCCGTGACGCGTTCGATCCGCGATCCTGATCCCCGGAGCTGAAATGACCGATAACCTGATTGAAATCCGCGACCTGCGCGTCGCCTTCGCCGGGCATGAAGTGGTGCACGGCGTAAACCTCGACATCCGCCGTGGCGAGTGCCTGGCACTGGTCGGCGAATCCGGCTCGGGCAAATCGGTGACGGCGCACTCGATTCTGCGTTTGCTGCCAGGCAAAACCGTCAGCAGCACGGGCAGCATCCGCTACAACGGCGTGGACTTGCTGCACGCCAGCGAAAAACAACTGCGCAGCTTGCGCGGCAATCGCATCGCGATGATTTTCCAGGAGCCGATGACCTCTCTGAACCCGTTGCACACGGTGGAGAAGCAGATCAGCGAAGTGCTGGAGATCCACAAGGGGCTCAAGGGTCGCGCCGCTCGCCAGCGCACGCTGGAGCTGCTGGAACTGGTGGGGATTCGCCAACCGTTGCAACGGTTGAAGGCCTATCCGCACCAGCTCTCCGGCGGCCAGCGGCAACGAGTGATGATCGCCATGGCGCTGGCCAATGAACCCGAATTGCTGATCGCCGATGAGCCGACCACGGCGCTGGACGTGACCGTGCAGCAGAAGATTCTGGAGCTGTTGATCGAGTTGCAGCAACGCCTCGGCATGTCGCTGCTGCTGATCAGTCATGACCTCAATCTGGTGCGGCGCATCGCCCAACGGGTGTGCGTGATGCGCCACGGGGAAATCGTCGAACAGGCCGATTGCGAAACGCTGTTCCGCACCCCGCAGCATCCTTACAGCCGCCTGCTGATCGAGGCGGAACCATCCGGCGCGCCGGTGCCGAGCCGCTACGATCACAACCTGCTGGAGGTGGACGATCTGAAAGTCTGGTTCCCGCTGCCCAAGGCGCTGTTCAGCCGCACCCAGGAATACATCAAGGCGGTAGACGGCGTGAGTTTTCGTCTGCAACGGGGCAAGACCCTGGGCATAGTCGGCGAGTCCGGCTCGGGCAAGTCGACGCTGGGCCAGGCGATTCTGCGGCTGGTGGAATCCGAGGGCGATATTCGGTTCGGCAACAAGCAATTGAGCCTGCTCAATCAGCGTTTGATGCGCCCGTTGCGCCGGCAGATCCAGGTGGTGTTCCAGGATCCGTTCGGCAGCCTCAGCCCACGGATGTCGGTGCAGCAGATCATCGCCGAAGGCCTGCTGACCCACGGCATCGGCACGGCCGAGGAACGTGAGGCAGCGGTGATCCGCGTCCTGGAGGAAGTCGGCCTCGACCCGCAGAGCCGACACCGCTATCCCCACGAATTCTCCGGCGGCCAGCGCCAGCGTATTTCCATCGCCCGGGCGCTGGTGCTGGAACCGGCGCTGATTCTGCTCGACGAGCCGACCTCCGCGCTGGACCGCACGGTACAGAAACAGGTGGTGGAATTGCTGCGGCAGTTGCAGATCCGCCATGGGCTGACGTATCTGTTCATCAGCCATGACCTGGCGGTGGTGCATGCGCTGGCGCACGACTTGATGGTGATCAAGGATGGCAAGGTGGTGGAACAGGGAGCGTCGCGCGAGATTTTTGCGGCGCCGCAGCATGCCTATACCCAGGCGTTGCTCAAGGCTTCCGGGCTCGTGCAGGCACGCCAAATTGAGGGATCTGCAACGGCTGCAAAAAATTTCTCATGAGCCCTGCATCCAAACCGTTCCGTCACGGGTAGTCCCTGTAACAGCCCTCTTTCGGCTGTCAGCGGTTTACCCTTTTCGGAGAAACACTGATGAACATCACCCAATTGATTGGCCTCACCGGTTTGCTCGCTGTCGCCTCGACAAGCTTTGCCCAAAGCAGTTATCCCGACGCGATCAAGGTGCCGGACGGCCACAAGATCGCCCTGGAGACCACGGGGGTCGGCGAGATCACCTACGAATGCCGGGACAAGGCCAATGCCGCCGGGCAGACCGAGTGGGTGTTCGTCGGCCCGAAGGCGGTGCTCAATGATCGCAGCGGCAAACAGGTCGGCACCTACTTCGGCCCACCGGCCACCTGGCAGGCGCAGGACGGTTCGAAAGTCACCGGCACGCAACTGGCCGTTGCCCCCTCAAGTCCGGGCAACCTGCCCTATCAACTGGTGAAGGCCAACCCCGCTGAAGGCAAAGGCGCGATGAGCGGCGTGAGCTACATCCAGCGCGTCGCCCTCAAGGGCGGTGTGGCGCCGGGCAGCGAATGCACGGCCGCAAACAAGGGTAAACAGGAAGTGGTGAAGTACCAGGCCGACTACATTTTCTGGGCGGCGAACTGAGCCTGACTGGACGTTTGGTCGATGCTTGCTAGATTGCAGGACATGCCCTTGCCCGAAAACCTGTTCGATTACGAAGCCCGCCTCGCCGCCTGTACTCGCGGCGAGCGCGAGGCGCTGCGCGAATTGTACGTGCAGGAAGGTCCGCGGCTGCTCGGTGTGGCCCGGCGTCTAGTGCGTGATACGGCGCTGGCGGAGGACATCGTCCATGATGCGTTCATCAAGATCTGGGCCGGCGCGTCGGGGTTCGATCCGTCGCGCGGTTCGGCCCGCGGCTGGATGTTCAGCGTGACCCGGCATCTGGCGCTGAATGTGTTGCGCGATCATGGCCGGGAAACACCGCTGGACGACAGCAACGAATCACTGGCGAGTGATGACGGCTTCGACACGCTGGCGCAATCGACGCGCATCCACCGCTGCCTGCATCAACTGGAACCGCAACGGCGCCGCTGCATCCTTCACGCCTACGTCGACGGTTACAGCCACGCGCAGATCGCCCAACGCCTCGATACGCCGCTGGGCACCGTCAAAGCCTGGATCAAACGCAGCCTCAATGCGTTGCGGGAGTGCATGGGATGACCACCGAATCGGCGCAGGAACGCGATGAACTGGCGGGCGAATACGTGCTTGGCACGCTCTCGGCCGAAGAACGCGCCGAAGTGCAGCGACGCCTGCCGAACGAGCCCGAGCTGCAAGCGGCCGTGGATGCCTGGGAACGGCGTCTGCTGGAACTGACCGACCTCGCCCCGGCGCATCAGCCCTCGTCGCAGTTGTGGCAACGCATTGAACGCAGTGTCGGGCAACTCACCCATAAGATGGCGCCAGAGATTTCATGGTGGAACCGCCTGTCACTGTGGCGCGGTTTGAGCGCTGCCGGGTTGGCCGCAACCTTGTTATTGGGTTCGATCCTGTTAACCCAGACCACGCCGAAACCGAGTTATCTGGTGGTGCTGGTCGCGCCACAAGACAAGGCACCGGGCTGGGTGATCCAGGCCAGCAGTCCCCGGGAGATTCAGTTGATTCCGCTGGGCGTGGTCGAGGTGCCGGCCGACAAGGCGCTGGAGTTCTGGACCAAGGCCGACGGCTGGCAAGGCCCGGTGTCGCTGGGTCTGGTCAAGCCGGGGCAAGCGCTGTCGATCCCGCTGGACAAGCTGCCGCCGCTGCAACCTAACCAGTTGTTCGAGCTGACGCTGGAAGGCGCCAATGGTTCGCCGATCGGCAAACCCACCGGGCCGATCCAGGCGATTGGCCGAGCGGTGAAGGTGCTCTGAAGAACCATCATCGGCGTCGATGTTCACCATCACGTCAATGAAGTTCTCTTAAAAAATGCCGGGCGTAACATCTGCTCCATACCAAACAAACAACACCCCCGGAGCACAAAATCATGAAACGCCAAGTCATCCTCAGCATTGCCCTTTCGGTTCTGGCCTTCAACGCATTTGCCGCCAAACCTGCCCACACCATGATCGCCGAAGGCGGTTCGGATCGGTTGATCGAACAGCGCGTTGCCGAGGGTGGTTCGGATCGTCTGCTAGAACGTCGAGTTGCCGAAGGTGGCTCGGATCGTCTGCTGGAACGTCGAGTTGCCGAAGGTGGCTCGGATCGTCTGCAAGAACGTCGCGTTGCTGAAGGTGGCTCGGATCGTCTGCAAGAACGTCGCGTTGCCGAAGGTGGCTCGGATCGTCTGCAAGAACGTCGTGTTGCCGAAGGTGGCTCGGATCGTCTGATCGAAAGCCGCGTTGCCTGAATGAAGGGCTTTACCGCAGCAATCCAGAAAAAACCCGGCTCCCGTCAGCCGGGTTTTTTTACGTCTTTTTTTGCCTCTTCAGTCCCTGGCCATGCAGCGCCGATAGCGCTCATCGACCCGTTTGGCGAACCACGCAGTGGTCAGTTTGCGGGTGATCTTAGGGCTCTGCAGAACGATCCCCGGCAGCACCGCCCGGGGCAATGATTTGCCTTCTGCCTTGTCCGCCAGTTCAAAGACCCGTTGATACAGCCTGGTCTCCTCGAATCCCAGCGTGTTGCCCTTCTCCAACTGGTCACGGATCTGTGGATTGCGCATACCCAATGACTTGCCGAGCCTGCGCACCGCCAGTTCGGTCGTGCCCGGCATGATCGAGTCGTAGCGGATCAGGTCGCCATCCAGTGCCAGCGGAACGCCCGAGGCGCGACTGACTGCATTCTGAAACGCCGCGTTGCGACTGGCGTACCACCCGGCATTGAAGTCGGCGAAGCGGTACAGCGGCTCGCGATAACTCACCGGATACCCCAGCAAATGGGCGATGCCGAAATACATGCCGCCACGACGCGTGAACACCTCATGGCGAATCGTGCCGCTCACCGGGTACGGATACCCCTTGGCATGCTGTTCGGCGAATTCGATGCTGACCTGCATGGGTCCCGCGGTGTGCACCGGGTTGAAGCCGCCAAACAGCGTTCGCCCCATCGGCACCATGCCGATGAAGTCATCAAAAATGCCGCTCAGGTCTTTCTCGGTGCGTGCCGCGCTCAGGCGTTCGCTGTAGCTCTTGCCGTTGGGCGAGCGCACCTGCAACGCGCCGCTGACCAACAGGCTCGGGATATGGACCTTGGCCGCGCGCCGGTCGATCTCGTCGCGGGCAATCTTGCCCAGGCCGGGCACCGACGGATCGACCTGAAAGTTGGATTCCTGCTCGGCGACGGCCAGCACCGAACACAGGTTTTGCGTGGTCGGGCTGATGCCCTGCGCGGCGAACGCGGTGTAGATGTCCGTGGCCCAGCCCTGGCGGTCGGCGGTTTTCGCTGGCAGCAAACGCACGATCTGCGCCTTGACCTCGGCCGGCGAACGCGGGGCCGGTTCCTGCCCGCGTTGGCCTGCGCAACCGGCCAGCACCAGCAATGCGGCGAGGCTGACGAATAATCGAGGGGTGTGCATAACGCTTCATCCAGTCCGTTGAGGCGGGTTAACCCTACGCTCAATCGCAGGGTGCAGGATAGGACTGCGGGCCGGCGGCGCTGTTCCATCGCCCCGTTTGGCAGGCCGACTGGCCGCCCTCGCCTGCTGATCCATACTTGCTGCTGCACACTCAGTGGCAAAGGGCACGCGAGGAGGACAGACCATGAACCGCAGTGACGTTCTGATCATCGGCGCGGGCCCCACCGGACTGGTACTGGCCCTGTGGCTGAGCAAACTGGGCGTGCGGGTGCGCATCATCGACAAGAACTCCGTGCCGGGCACCACCTCACGGGCGCTGGCGGTGCAGGCGCGCACGCTGGAGTTGTACCGGCAACTGGATCTCGCCGAAGCCGTGGTGCGCAACGGGCACCGGGTGGCGGCGGCGAATTTCTGGGTCAAGGGCAACCCCGTGGCACAACTGCCGCTTAACCGCATCGGCGAAGGCCTGACGCCTTACGCCTTCCTGGAAATCTACCCGCAGGACGAACACGAGCGGTTGCTGATCGACCGCCTCGAAGACTACGACGTGTTCGTCGAGCGCAATACCACCCTCGAAAGCTTCACGGAAAACGGCGACGGCCTCACCGCACATTTGCGCCTGCCGGATGGCGAGCAAGAGATCTGCCAGGCCTGCTACCTGGCCGGTTGTGACGGCGCCCGTTCGGTCGTGCGCAAAACCCTCGACACCGGTTTCCCCGGTGGCACCTATCAGCAGATTTTCTACGTCGCCGACGTGCAGGCCAGCGGCCCGGCGCTCAACGGCGAGTTGCATCTGGATCTGGATGAGGCGGATTTTCTGGCGGTATTCCCGCTGGCCGGCGAAGGCCGTGCGCGGCTGATCGGCACGGTACGCGACGAGCGTGCGGATCGCGCCGAAACCCTGGAATTCTCGGATGTCAGCAGCCGCGCCATCGAGCATTTGAACGTGCACATCGAGGACGTCAACTGGTTCTCCACCTATCGCGTGCATCATCGGGTGGCGGATCACTTTCGCAAGGGCCGGGCCTTTCTGCTCGGCGACGCAGCGCACGTGCACAGCCCCGCCGGCGGCCAAGGCATGAACACCGGCATCGGCGATGCGATCAATCTGGCGTGGAAACTCGCGGCGGTACTCAGCGGTGGCGCCACGGCGAAGCTGCTCGACAGCTACGAAACCGAACGCATCGCCTTCGCCCGGCGACTGGTGTCGACCACTGACAAAGTCTTCAGTTTTGTGACTGCCGAAGGCCGGATGGCCGATCTGTTGCGCA
This sequence comes from Pseudomonas sp. GW821-FHT11G12, assembly GCF_058808055.1. Taxonomy (NCBI): domain Bacteria; kingdom Pseudomonadati; phylum Pseudomonadota; class Gammaproteobacteria; order Pseudomonadales; family Pseudomonadaceae; genus Pseudomonas; species Pseudomonas sp. GW821-FHT11G12. The sequence goes on along the minus strand of NZ_JBXARH010000001.1, from coordinate 214,851 downwards.
CACGACTGGCACCGTTCCTGATCCCGAAAATGGCGTCATTCGAAACCAGTCGCGAATTCCTGTTTCGCACCGTCTCGCAAATCACCGTCAATTATCGGGGCATGGCGTTGAGCGAGGGAGTGGCCGGGCATGTGCACGGCGGCGACCGCTTGCCGTGGGCCCATGATGGCGAGGGGGATAATTACGAACCGCTGCGCAATCCATGCTGGCAGGTGCATGTGTACGGCGACACCAGCGACGAGATGATCGCCTGGTGCAATGAACACCACTTGCCGCTGCACGTGTTCGACTGGCGCCCGGCGTTTGAATCGGCAGGACTGGGGCGCAACGGCTTTTACCTGTTGCGCCCGGACACCTATGTGGCGATTGCCGACAACAGCGCGGATCCAAAGGTGATCGAACGGTATTTCCGTGACCACGGAATCCGGCCGTTTTTCAGTTGCCCCTGACGGATCAGATCCCGGCCAGCGCCAGATCCATCGCAAAGTAGGTGAAGATCAGATCCGCACCTGCGCGTTTGATCGCACCGAGGCTTTCGCGCACCACACGATCTTCGTCGATGGCCCCGGCCTGGGCGCCGAACTTGATCATCGCGTACTCGCCGCTGACCTGATACGCCGACAGCGGCAGGTTCGAGGCTTCACGGATATCGCGAATGATGTCCAGGTACGCGCCCGCCGGTTTGACCATCAGCGCATCGGCGCCTTCCTGCTCATCGAGCAACGATTCGCGCAGGGCTTCGCGGCGGTTCATCGGGTTCATCTGATAGCTTTTGCGGTCGCCTTTCAGCGCGCTGCCACCGGCCTCGCGGAACGGGCCGTAGAGCGCCGAGGCGAATTTGGTCGAGTAGGCCATGATCGGAATCTGCGTGAAGCCGGCATCGTCCAGTGCCCGGCGAATCGCCCGCACCTGACCGTCCATCGCGGCCGACGGTGCGATCACATCGGCACCGGCACGCGCTGCCGCGACCGCTTGTTTGCCGAGGTTGATCAGGGTCTGGTCGTTGTCGACTTCATGGTTGTGCATCACGCCGCAGTGACCGTGGTCGGTGTACTCGCAAAAGCACGTGTCGGACATCACGATCATTTCCGGCACGGCGTCCTTGGCGATCCGCGACATGCGCGACACCAGACCGTTTTCCCGCCAGGTGTCGCTGCCGTTGGCGTCCAGGTGATGGGATACGCCAAAGGTCATCACCGACTTGATCCCGGCCCGGGCGTAACGCTCGATCTCGCTGGCCAGTTTGCGCTCCGGAATGCGCATCACACCGGGCATGCTCTTGATCGGCACGAAGTCGTCGATCTCTTCTTCGACGAAGATCGGCAGCACCAGATCGTTGAGCGAAAACTCGGTTTCCTGGAACAGGCTGCGCAGGCTCGCATTGCGGCGCAGGCGGCGTGGACGTGCTTCGGGGAACTGACTGGACATGGGGCCTTTCCTGAAAACGGGCAGATGAGACGAAAGTCGTAGGGGGCGAAGCTTATGCCTTGCGGGGGACGGGGTACAAACCTGGATCAATCAACAGTGCATTACCGGGCGCGCAATAATCCGCGCACCCGGCTCCCACAGGGTTATGAGGGAATGGTCAGCCCGCGCACCACGGCCGGCCGCGCCAGAAAACGCTCCAGTACCCGGGTGACGTTCGGGAAGTCCTTGATGCCGACCAGATCGCCCGCCTCGTAGAACCCGATCAGGTTGCGCACCCACGGAAACGTGGCGATGTCGGCGATGGTGTAGCGCTCGCCCATGATCCAGTCGCGCCCTTCGAGGCGGGCGTTCAGGACGTTGAGCAGGCGTTTGCTTTCGTCGACGTAACGGTCACGGGGACGTTTGTCTTCGTAGTCCTTGCCGGCGAATTTGTTGAAGAAGCCGAGTTGGCCGAACATCGGGCCGATGCCGCCCATCTGGAACATCAGCCACTGGATCGTCTCGTAGCGCAGCGCGCCTTCCTGGGCCAGCAACTGGCCGCTTTTGTCGGCGAGATAAATCAGGATCGCACCGGACTCGAACAACGGCAGCGGTTTGTCATCCGGGCCGTGGGGATCGAGGATCGCCGGGATCTTGTTGTTCGGGTTCAGCGACAGGAACGCCGGGGACATCTGGTCGTTGGTGTCGAACCCCACACGGTGCGGTTCGTAGGGCAGACCGATCTCTTCGAGCATGATCGAGACCTTGACGCCGTTGGGAGTCGGCAGAGAATAGAGCTGAATCCAGTCAGGGTACTGCGCCGGCCATTTCTGGGTGATCGGGAACGCGGACAGATCGGTCATGTGTAGCATCCAGTCACAAAATGAAAGGCCTGAGCATAATCCACGTTTTCCGCTCTGGCTCGGGTTCTTTTTTGCCGTGGGCACCACGCTTACTTAATTCCGCAACATCCTGTCGCTAACCTTCCCTCAAGCCTTTGGGCGATGCCTTTAGAGTGCGCCCCGGCAGGCGGATCGAACCAAAAGGCCTGCGGGGGCTCCAAGCAAGCCAATCAAGACAGGGAAAAACACCCGGCCCCGGCAGCCCGTGGTGTAGAGGTTTGTCAGCCTTAACCGAACACGCTGAAGAATCCTGATCTCATGACGAACTTGATGAAAGTCGCCAAACGCTTCAAACATCGCGCCTACGTGGCCCTGCCCTCTCTGTTGGCGGTGAGCGCGCTGTTCCTGTCGCTCGAGTCCAGCGAAAGCCGCGCACAACCGGTGGACGGCACCCAGACCCTGATCTTCCTGCGCCACGGGGAAAAACCTGCCGGCGGCCTCGGCCAGCTCAACTGCCAGGGTCTGAACCGCGCCATCGAGCTGTCGACGCTGCTGCCGGAGAAATTCGGCAAGGCCGACTACGTGTTCGCCGCCAACCCGACGCGCAATGTCGAGGAAGGCGAGCTGGACAATTCCTACAGCTACATCCGCCCCTTGATGACCATCAGCCCCGCCGCGATCAAGCTCGGCCTGCCGGTGAACATCGAGTTCTCGGCCAACGACACCAGCGACCTGGCTCGGGAGCTGACCGCCGACAAGTATCACAACTCGACCATCTACACCGCCTGGTCCCACGGCTACCTGCCGGAGCTGATCAACAAGGTCGCCGGCAAGGCTGTTGGCGAGAAACAGTCCATCACCGAGGACTGGGCGTCCGGCGACTATGACTCGCTGTATGTGCTGACCCTGACCTGGCACAACGGCAAGGCCAGCCTGCAGAGCCACAGTTACAAGCAGGGGCTGGATAACGGCAAGGTCACTTGCCCGACTTGAGTGTTCTGGAGCCGGTGCCGGGTCTCCGGTTTCAGCGTTTCTGATTCAACCGCTCGCGCAGATACTCGATCACCGCCCCGCGCTCTCCGGCAAACTCGATCCGCGCGCCCTTCTTCTCGCGCTGAAACACATACATCGGGTCGTAATATTCGCGCAGTAATCCCTCGATCCAGCCTCGGTGCAAATCCACCGCGCCGCTGCGCCCCTGCTCTGCCAATGCGTCTTCCATCAACAGCAGCATCCGCCGATGGCGTTCGCCGCCCAGACGTTTCTGCACATTGTTCAGGCTCTCGAGCAACCGTTCAGAGAACAGCGCAAAACCCTGCTCGCCGTGCACTGCCGAAAACTCGGCCGACAGGTCCACCACGTAATCGCGCAGGATCCGCTGCACACGATCTTCAAAACTGTCCTCCAGCCAGACCATCGGGTAGTGCTGCATGCCCTGATACAACGGCAGCGGCAAGGCGCAGCTGCCGACCACCCGGCTCTCGTCTTCGAGCACGAACTGGCCGATGCCGGTGTCACGCTTCTTGAGGAGGTCGATGGCCAGGCGGTTTTCGAAGTCGATGTTCGACGGTTGCCCGGTGGCGCGTTTGCCGAAACTGGACCCACGATGGTTGGCGTGGCCCTCCAGATCCAGACCGTTGCCCAACTGCACCAGCAGTTCGGTCTTGCCGGTGCCGGTCATGCCGCCCAACAACACGAAATCGCACTGGGTCACGGCTTGCTCGAGGGTGTCGATCAGGAAATTGCGCAGCGCCTTGTAGCCGCCACGGATGCGCGGATAGTCGATCCCGGCCTCGCTCTTGAGCCATTGCCGGGTGATCTGCGAACGCAAGCCGCCGCGAAAGCAATAGAGATAACCGTCGGGATGGGCCCGGGCAAACTCGGCCCAGGCCTCGATACGTTCGGCCTTCACCGCGCCGGACACCAAGCGGTGGCCCAGTTCGATGGCAGCGTGTTGGCCATGCTGCTTGTAGCAAGTGCCGACCTTCTGCCGCTCCAGATCATTCATCAGCGGCAGATTGACCACGCCGGGGAACGCACCTTTGTGAAACTCGACCGGCGCGCGAACATCCATCAGCGGTCGGTCGTTGAGGAAAATATCCCGGTAATCGCCGTAGTCAGGGTCCATCAAGACACCTCGACGGCGTGGGTCTGTCGCTCGACCAGTTCACCAATCGGTTCCAGGCTCAAGCCCAGTTCCGCTGCCACGGCAAGGAATTCGGCGTTGCCTTGCGGGGTCACGGCCACCAGCAACCCGCCGCTGGTCTGCGGGTCGCACAACAGCCGTTTGTGCAGTTCCTGCACCCGCCCGAGCCGGTCCGAATAGCTGTCGAAATTGCGCAAGGTGCCGCCCGGCACACAGCCCTGTTCGAGGTAATATTCGACGCTGTCCAGACGTGGCACGCGGTCATAGACGATGCGTGCGGTGAGGTGGCTGCCGTCAGCCATTTCCACCAGATGCCCGAGCAGGCCGAAACCGGTGACGTCGGTCATCGCGGTGACGCCGGCCAGTTTGCCGAAGCGACTGCCGGGTTTGTTCAGCGTACACATCCAGTCCCGGGCCAGACCGATATCGGCATTGCGCAACTTGCCCTTCTTTTCGGCGGTGGTGAGGATGCCGATCCCCAGCGGTTTGGTCAGGTACAGCAGGCATCCGGCGGTGGCGGTGTCGTTGCGCTTCATGAAGCGTTTTTCCACCAGTCCGGTGACGGCCAGACCGAAAATCGGCTCCGGCGCATCGATCGAATGCCCGCCCGCCAAGGGAATTCCCGCCGCATCGCACACCGCGCGACCGCCACGAATCACTTCGCGCGCCACTTCCGGTGCCAGCACGTTCACCGGCCATCCCAGAATGGCAATGGCCATCAATGGATCGCCGCCCATGGCGTAGATATCGCTGATCGCATTGGTCGCGGCAATCCGGCCGAAGTCGAACGGGTCATCGACGATCGGCATGAAAAAATCGGTGGTCGACACCACGCCGCGCTCGGCATCGATCTCGTACACCGCCGCGTCATCACGCGAGGCGTTGCCGACCCACAATTTCGGATCAAGATTCTGCGCCCCGCTGCCGGCGAGGATCACCTCCAGCACTTTGGGCGAAATCTTGCAGCCACAACCGGCGCCGTGGCTGTACTGGGTCAGACGAATGGGCTCGCTCATCGGGGCAATCTCCGGGAAGGGACAGGGGCGAATTCTAGCAGAGGGCCTCAATGGAGCTGCGAGTGCGTCACACCCTGAACAGGATTGGGCATATTGACATCAGTGTGCAGTCCACCAGAATCGGCGCTCGCCGAGTGGACGGTCACGTCCCCCCGCTTCTACACCATTTAAGGAAGAACATGTCTGAGTTACTGGATGCAGTGGAAAAACACGGAACGCTGGCTGCCAAACTGATAGTGGCGCTGGGTATAGGAATTACCTGGGGCTACTGCGCCTTCATCATCAACTTCTTCCCCACAGGATTAACTCTCGCCGACAGCCTGGTGTTTATTTTTATCGCGCTTGGCTTCGGACTGCTCTATTTCTACTGGTTGCTTTTCGGATTTCTGGGCGTGTATTTCGCGCACGACTTCACTAAAAGCTCCAAAAAAATGGACAAAGCCTTCGCGGTTTTCATGTGTTTTGTTTTTATCGGCTGCCTGATCATCGTCGCCCTTTTAATGCATGATTTTTCACCACTCGCAGCGCCCGTCTTCAGTGGCGCCCTGTTGTTCCTTTCAATCATCTATTGGAAACCTGACGCTGCCGGCGCGACGATTGAACAGATTCGCCAACGTGCACGGATGCGCGTGGCCACGTTCATCACTGCCTTGATTCTGCCGATTGCAGTGGCGGTGCCTGTCATGGGCCTCATCATGGGCCTCATCATTGGCAGCACCTTCGGATTCATCGGCATCGCACAGAAGGATGTCTCGTTGGCGTTGAGTGAAGAGAACCAGAAAGTCGTCAGCGATGTTGCAAAGGAATTCGATATTTCCGTCTACGGATGCCTGAAAAGCGGCAGTCAAACCAACATCGTTCATCACTTCAATATTCTCTGGCATGGCTTGGGCGAACGGAGTCTCGTGGAAATACTTGCATACAACGGAAAAGACTGGTCACCAAAAGCCAGAATCGAGTTGGATCGCAGTGGTTTGAAAGTTTTGAAAGCCTCCAATAAGGAAGCCAGTTTCAGTACCTGCCACACGCTTAACTCCGATGCACTTTTTGACACTTACGAAGACGAAGTCAGCACAAGCGGAAAGCAACAATTGATCACCTTCAGCAGCGAAACCAAACAAAAGCTCGAAAAGGATCACTTACACATCCTGTCAGCAAAAATCATCGGATACACGGACAGAACACCGGTCATGAAATCGGGAGATTCAAACGCGGCCTTGTCTTTGCGACGCGCAGAAAGTGTGCATGCAGAGTTGGAGAGTCTGTTCATCGGCGTGCCAGCGGTCCCGGTTAAGAGTACTGGGCAAGGCTCGCTTTTTCCCAAATCGAACTGCCCCAGGAATCTCGGTTCCGTCGAGCTCAAAGAGTGCCTGGCCGCAGATCGGCGAGTAGAGATTGAGCTGCAACTGCAAATGAAGTCCTCCAGTGCGCGGGCACAACCTTCGACAGCAAGCAAAAGCGGAGCCTGGTATGACGCCATACTTTGCAAAGTCGGGTTCCAAACATGCGTGGATAAAACAACACCTGCCGCCGTTCTTCCTGCGACTAACCCGCCGAACTGACACTCATGATCCGAGATCACGGATTCGAGCGTATTTAGCCAAAAAAAACCGCCCTTTCGGGCGGCTAAAGTGCTTCGACCATGATCAGAAGCTTTGGCTGAAGCTGATGGTCATCGCGCTGTCGTTGTTGTCGCTGGACACCTGACCCGAGTAGCCGATGCCGAGCTTGCCGGTCGGGCTGATCTGGAAGTCCACGCCGGCTTCGAGCAGCGCACTGTCCTTGGCGATCGGCACGCCCTGGGTGCTGAACGACGCGCCGCCGTCGATGAAGGTCAGGTCGGCGTCAGGTTTGGTGTCGCCGTAGGCATGCCGCCAGCCGATCGCCGCCCGTGGCGTGAGTTGGCTGCCGTTGGCCAGGGTCACCAACTTGCCGATGCGCACACCGAGGGTCGAGTAGGTGATGTCCTGATCGGCATCGCCTTTCAGGCGCCCCACTCCGCCTTTTTCCTTGGCGGTGTCGCTGTCGTAGTTGACGTAGGCCAGGCCGGCGAACGGTTCGATGGCCACGCCTGCCGCATTGATGGCGTAACCCACTTCGCCGAACACCTGAGCACTGCGGGCATCGTAGTCAGCCTTCAGGCGATCGTTGTAGGCACCGACGCTGACGTCGCGTTTGGTCTCGATGCTGTGCCAGCTGTAAGCCGCGCCGAGGCGCACGGCCAGTGCATCGAACTGCGAACTCAGGTAACCCGCCAGGTGGTAGCTGTCGACCTTGGCATCGGAGTTGCGATCGTGGGCGTTGAGGTTGCCACGGGTGTAGCCCGCGGCCATCCCGGCGCGCCATTGATCGTCGAGTTGCTTGTCCGTGCCGAGCATGAAACCGCCGAGGCTGCGATCGACTTTCGCCGTGTTGCTGTCGCCGCCCATGTCGCCCCAGGCACCAATGGCCCGGGCCCAACCGACCATTTCACCGTGGCAGCCGTTACTGCTCAGTTGGGTGTCGCTCGGTGCCAATGTACGGCGTGGATCATCCGACGCGCTGCAGGTCGGTTGACGCATACGGTCATTGACTGCTTCACGCACAAAGCGTGAATCCTCGAGAACCGCGCTCACGGTGCTGGCATGGATCTCCCCGGACAGACTGTCGAAGGCGTGACGCGCGCCGGCCACGCTGAGGTTGACGATCTCGTTCTGCAACGCAGCACCCGCCGGCCCGTTGCTCATCAACGCCGAGGCGGTGTTGCGCTGGTTGCTCGTGGCGGCGACGTCGGCGAACGAATTGCCGTTGCGGCTGACCACCAGGTTCACCGCGTCAGGGCTGTACACCAGCGCCGTGTCGAGGAACGCATATTGCGGCAGATCGGCGGCGCTGAAGGTGCCGGTCACGCCACCGCCGGCGGTGATCAGCGAATACACGGTGTTGCCGGTGAACGGCGCCAGGCTGTTCACTTGCAGGCCACCGCCCAGAGTTGCGGTGCCACCAACGGCCAGAGGCGTAGCGGTGGGCGAACTGACGGTCAGGGTCAGCACGCCATCAGCGGCGTTGGTCAGGTTGCCCGCCACACTCAAGGTGCCGTCTGCGCCACCGGAGGCCACCACACCGTGGTTGACCACCGAACCGACGCTGCCGTTACCGCTCAGGGCCGCGCCGTTGGCCACGGTCACTTGTCCGCCCAGGGAGGCCCGCGCTGAACGGCTGCCGACCTGCAGCACGCCTTGATCGACCGACACGGTGCCGCTGAACGGTTGATCGCCGGTCAACAGCAAAGTCCCGACGCCACGCTTGGCCAGCGCACCGAGGCCGCTGAGAACACCATTGAACTGGCCATTGGTATTCTGCTGGAACACCAACGAAGCGTTATCGATGATGTTGCCTTGCAGGCTGGTGGTGTTACCGATCAGCGTACCGCCGCTGACCGTGGTGCCACCGCTGTAAGTGTTGGCGCCGGTGAGGATCAGCGTACCGGAGTCCAGTTTTTCGATACCGCCGGTACCGATCAGTGGCACATCAATCTGCGCGCTGGCGCCGGCATTCACGCGGATTGGCGCCGGGGTGCCACCAGGCCCGTTGACCGGGGTCAGCGTGTCGCCGGCATCCGGTTCCAGGCTGTAGCCGTTGACGAGGAATTGCAGCCCGGTGAAGTTCTGGTTGCCTTGGATGGTGACCGTCCCGCCCTGCCCGCCAAACACTGCGAACTGGCCGTTGGAGCCCAGTGCCTGAGTGCCGGTCGGGTCGGTCCAGTTGGTGCCAGGCCCCCACACGCCGTTGCCGCCACCGATGCTGCCGTCCGGGTTGGTCTTGCCACCGTTCCAGAACTGCACTTCGCCCGGCGTGCCTTGCACCAGCAGGTTGACCTGATTGGCCAGCGCAGTTTGCAGGGTCAGATTGGCCGCCGAAACCGGCAGGCTGCCGTAGACCAGACCGTTGTTGGTCAGCGTGCCACCGTAGCTGAACAGCTGATACACCCCGACGCCGAAGCCACCGGCGTTAGTGATGTTCAGCGTGCCGTCGAGGGTCAGGTTGCCGGCGACGTTGACCACAGTCGTGGAGCTGGCGGCCGAGCCGAGGGTGAAGTCCAGATTCGTCCCCGAAGACAACGCCAGTGAACCAACCGACAACGGTGCGGCGTTACCGCCGCCAAGCAGCGTCGCACCGCTGGCCAGTTGCACAGTCCCACCGAATTGACCGCTGCCACCGATCTTCGCACCGCTGGCGACATTGACGTTGGCGCTGTTGAGCACGCCGTTGACGTTGAGCGTACCGGCCTGCACGGCGGTGTTGCCGGTGAAGGTGTTGTTGCCGGTCAGCAGCAAGGCGCCGGTGCCGGTTTTGTTCAGGGTGCCGGCGCCCGTCAGATTGCCGGTGTAGCTGCCGTCGCTGTTCTGCTCGAAGGTCAGCGCCGCGTTGTTGACGATTGCACCTTGCAGGCTGCTGGTGTCGCCACGGGTGCTGCCGCTGTTCAGCGTCGTGCCGCCGCTGTAGGTGTTGGCGCCGCTGAGCACCAGGTCGCCAGCGCCGTTTTTCACCAGGCTGCCGCTGCCGGTGATCGCGCCGATCAGCGTGGTGCTCTGGTTGCCGGCCAGGGTCAGTTGCGCCCCCAGGTTGATGGCGTTGGCCAGTTGCAGCGCAGAGGTGCTGTCGAGGGTGCCGTTGCCCAGCACACTGAGAGCGCCGCTGCTGATCGCGCTGTTGTTGCCCAGAATCAGCGTACCGCCAGACAGCTGAGTACCGCCGCTGTAAGTGTTGCTGCCGTTGAGGGTCAGGCTCGATGCGCCGGTCTTGATCAGACTGCCGCTGCCGCTGACCACACCGCCGAGGGTCAATGCGTTGGAGCCGGCGACGGTGAGTCCGCCATTGAGCACCACATCGTTGGCCAGGCTGACCGCCGTGTTGCTGTCCAGCGCCGTGCCGTTGGCGGCGGTCAATACGCCAGTGCCGAGGGCCGCATTGTTGCCAACCACAATCTTGCCGCCGTTGAGCGCGGTGCCGCCGGTGTAGCCGTTGGCCGCGTTGAGCACCAGGGTGCCGGTGTCGTATTTGCCCAGCGTGCCGGCGCCATTGAGCGCGACGCCCACGGTCGCGGTGACGTTCGGGTCGACCCGCACGGTGGCATTGCCCAGCGAACCGTTGACCAGATTCAACGAACCGGCCGTGCCGTTCTGCAGGCTGTAGCCATCGGTGACGAACTGCATGCCGGTGATGGTTTGCGCGCCATTGACGGTCACGGTGCCCGCCGTGCCCTGGAACACCGCGAAACTGTTGGTCCAGGCCTGATTGGTGGTGCCGTTGACGTCGGTCCAGTTGGTGGTGCCGGTGCCCCAGGTGCCGCTGCCGCCATCCACCGAACCGTTGGCAACGAGTTGGTTGCCGTCCCAGAACTGCACGGTGACGCCCGGTGCGGTGACCAGCAGGTTGATCTGGTTGGCCAGCGCGGTCTGCAGGGTCAGATCGCCCGGCGTGACGCTGCCCGGCACGGTGCCGATCAGCATGCCGTTGTCGGTCAGGCCGCCGGTGTAGTTGATCAACCGGTACACGCCACTGCCGAAGCCGCCGATGTCGCTGACGTTGAGGGTGCCGTCGAGGATCAGGTTGCCGCCGACGTTGACCAGCGCGTTGCCGCCACCGGAAACCGGTGCGCCGAGGCCGACATCGAAGTTTGAGTTGGCGTTGAACACCAGCGAATTCACCGACAGCGTGCTGCCGGTGGCGCCGGCCAGATGGCCGCCGTCCGCCACGGTCACGGCCCCGCCGAGCGAGCCGCTACCGGTCAGGGTGCCGCCGCTGTTGACCAGTACGCTGGCGCTGTCCAGCGAGCCGCTGACGTTCAAGGTGCCGGCGTTGACCGTGGTGTTGCCGGTCAGGCTGTTGAGGCCGGTCAGGGTCAGCGTACCGATGCCGAGTTTGTTCAATTCGCCCGTACCGGTGAGCACACCGCCGAAAATACTGCTGGCGTTGTTGCCGCCGATGCTCAGCGTGTTGCCGCCGCCGATCAGGGCGGTGCCGCTGCCGGTCAGGCTGGCGAGGCTGCCCGAGCCGCCGAGGTTGAGGGTCGCCGCAGCGCCGAGATTGACCCCGGCGTTACTGCCCAGTGCCGAGTTGCCCAGGGTGGTCAGGCTGCCGGCCTGCACGTCGAAGGTGCCGCTGAAGGTGTTGTTGCCGGACAGCGTCAGGTCGGCCAGACCGTTCTTGGTCAGGGTGCCCGCCCCGGCAATCACGCCACCCAGGGTCAGGTTGTTGTTGCCGGCCACGGTCAGGTTGGCATTGACGTTGACGTTGTTGGCCAGCACCAGCGGCGCAGTGGTGTCGAGAGTCGATGCGCCCGCCACGGTCACCGCGCCGGAGCCCAGGCCCGCCGAGGTACCGAGGGTCACGGTGCCGGCGTTCAGCGTGGTGCCACCGCTGTAGGTGTTGATGCCATTGAGGGTCAGGTTGGAGGCGCCGTTCTTGATCAGTCCGCCGCTGCCGCTGACTACGCCGCTGAGGGCCACGTCGCTGTTGCCGGTGTTGGTCAGGTTGGCGTTGAGCACCACGTTGTTGCCGAGCGACACCGAGGTGTTGCTGTCCAGCGACGACGCCCCGGCCACGGTCAGGTTGCCCAGACCGAGGGCGCCGTTGCTGCCGGCGGTCAGGGTGCCGGCATTGAGGGTGATGCCGCCGAGGAAGTTGTTGGCCCCGTTCAGGATCAGGTTGGCCGCGCCGTTCTTGGTCAGGCTGCCGGCGCCGTTGATGGCTCCGCTGAGTGTCAGATCGTTGCTGCCGACGATGCCGAGGTTGCCCGCCAGGTTGATCGCGTTACCCGCCGTGAAGGCGCCACTGGCATCCAGGGTGGTGCCATTCGCCGCGTTCAGGGTGGCCGAGCCCAGCGCGCTGTTCGACGCCAGAATCAATCCGCCCGCGTTCAGTGCCACCGGCCCGAGGAAGGCGTTGTTGCCACCGAGGGTCAGGCTGGCCGAACCGTTCTTGATCAAGCCGCCAGTGCCGGAAATGACACCGTTGAGGGTCAGCGCATTGCTGCCGAGCACGGTGAGGTTGCCGTTGAGCGTGGCCGCGTTGGCCAGGGTCACGGCGGTGTTGCTGTCCAGTTGCGTACCGGCGTTGGCGATCAAAGCGCCAGTGCCCAGGGCGGTGTTGCTGCCGACGACCAATGTGCCGCCGTCCAGTTGCGTGCCGCCGGTGTAGCTGTTGGCGCCGTTGAGCACCAGTGTGCCCGCATCGAGTTTGTTGAGGATGCCGCTGCCGTCGATGTTCACACCGACCGTGGCGGTCACGCCCGGATCGACCCGCATCGCCGTGGTGCCGCCAGTGCCGTTGACGGCGGTCAGCAGACCCGACGTGCCGTTGACCACGTTGTAGCCATCGGTGAGGAATTGCATCCCGGTGAACAGTTGCGTGCCGTTGACCGACACCGTGCCCGCCGTGCCCTGGAACACCGCAAAGTCGCCGGCCCAGGTCTGGTTCACCGTGCCGCTGGAATTGGTCCAGTTGGTGCCGCCGGCAGTCCATGTACCAGTGCCGCCATCCACGGTGCCATTGGCGATCGTCTGGCTGCCGTCCCAGAAACGCAGGTTGGTGTTCGGCGCCGACACCACCAGGTTCACCTGGTTACCCAGGGTCTGCACGAGGATGTCGCCGAGGCCGTAACCCACCGGCACACCGGCCACGGTCAGGCCGTTGTCGGTCAGCGCGCCGATGTAGTTGAACAAGCGGTAGACACCGACACCGAAACCGCCGGCATCGGTGACGTTGAGATTGCCGTCGAGGGTCAGGTTGCCGCCGATGTTCATCAGCGAGCTGGTCGAAGGCGTGGCGAGGCTAGCGTCGACATTACTGTTGGCGGTGAGGATCAGCGACGAGGTGGACAAGGTGTTGCCCGAGGACAACGCCAGATGACCGCCGCTGTTGATGGTGATGAAGCCCAGCGCCGAACCGGTACCTGTGAGGGTGGCGCCGTTGTTGATGTTGAGCTGGGTGCTGGCCAGCGAACCGGTGAGATTCAGCGTACCGGCGTTGACGTTGGTGTTGCCGGTGAGGCCGCTGCTGCCGGTGAGGTTCAGCGTCCCGGTACCGACTTTGGTCAGGGCGCCACTGCCACCGAGGTCACCGTCGAAGGTGCTGGCGCCGCTCACGCCGCCCACCGTCAGGGTGTTGCCGCCGGCGATCTGCACGCTGCCGCTGCCGCTCAGCCCGTTGAGGCTGGCGCTGCTGTTGAGATAGAGATTGGCGCCGGCGCTGATGTTGGCGCCGGAGGTGTTGCCCAGCGCCCCGCTGCTCACGGTGGTGACGCTGCCGGAGGCGATGTTCAGCGCACCGGTGAAGGTGTTGTTGCCGCTGAGCGTCAGGTCGCCAAAGCCGTCCTTGGTCAGGCTACCGGCGCCATCGATCACGCCACTGAGGTTCAGGGTGTTGCTGCCGGCCAGGGTCAGGCCGGCGTTGAGGGTGATGTTGTTGCCGACGCTCATGCCGGTGCTGGTATCCAGCGTCGAAGCGCCACCGACGGTCAGATCGCCACTGCCCAACGCAGCGGCCGAGCCCAGTGTCAGCGTGCCCGCGTTGAGCGTGCTGCCGCCGCTGAAGGTGTTGGTGCCGTTGACAGTCAGGTTGGCTGCACCGTTCTTGATCAACTGGCCTGCGCCGCTGATCACGCCGCCAAGGGTCAGGTCCTGGGTGCCGCCGACGCTCAGCGCCGCATTGAGCACGACCGCGTTGGCCAGACTGGCCAGCGGCGAACTGCTGTCGAGCGTTGCTGCGCCGCCGACGGTCAAGGCGCCGGTCCCCAGTGCCGAGCTGTTGCCGACGGTCACCGTACCCGCGTTCAGCGTGGTGCCGCCGACGTAGGTATTGGTGCCATTGAGGTTCAGATTGGCTGCGCCGTTTTTCACCAGGCTGCCGGCACCGGCAACAGTGCCAGTGAGGGTCAGATCGGCGCTGCCGCCGATGTTCATCGCACCGGCCAGGTTGACCTGGTTGCCCAGAGTGACGGCTGTGTTGGTATCCAGTGTGGTGCCGGCCGCTGCGTTCAATGCGCCGCTGCCGATCGCGGTATTGCTGCCGACAATCAGCTTGCCGACGTTGAGTGCGGTGTTGCCGAAATAGGTGTTGGCGCCGTTGAGAATCAGGTCGGCGGGGCCGCTTTTGGTCAGGCCACCGACACCGGAGACCACACCCGCGAGCGTCAGCGCGTTGCTGCCGCCGATGGTCACGTTACCGCCGAGGTTGACGTTGTTGGCCAGGCTCGTCGCGGTGCTGGCGTCCAGCGTGGTGTTGTTGCCGGCGTTGAGCACGCCGGTGCCGAGGGCGGTGTTGGAGCCGACGATCAGTGTCCCGGCGTTCAGCGACGTCGCACCGGTGTAGGTGTTGTTGCCGGTCAGGGTCAGGGTAGACGTGCCGGTCTTGATCAGGTTGCTGCCACCGCTGATCACGCCGCCGAGGGTCAGCGGGTTGGCGCCACCGGCGGTGAGGTTGGAGTTCAGCGCAATCGCGTTGTTCAGCGTCACGTTGGCGCTGCTGTTGAGCGTTGCACCCGCCCCGCCCACGGTCAGCGTGCCGGTGCCGAGTGCCGCGCCGTTGCCGACGGTCAGGCTGCCGGCGTTGAGCGCCGTGCCACCGGTGAAGGTGTTGGCGCCGTTGAGGGTCAGGTTGGCGGTACCGTTCTTGATCAACTGACTGGCGCCGCTGAGCACGCCGCCCAGGATCATGCCGTTGCTGCCGCCGATGGCCAGGTTGCCGTTGAGGGCAACGTTGTTGTTGAGGATGACCGAAGTGTTGCTGTCGAGGGTCGCGGCATTCGCGACGGTCAGGGCGCCACTGCCCAGTGCGGCGGCGTTGCCGACAGTGAGCGTCCCGGCGTTCAGCGTGGTGCCACCACTGAAGGTGTTGGCGCCGTTGAGAATCAGGTTGGCCGCGCCGTTCTTGGTCAGCCCGCCGCTGCCGCTGACCACACCGCCGAGGGTCAGGTTGGCGTTGCCGGCGATGTTCAGGTTGCCGCCGAGGGCGACGGCGTTGCTCAGTGCCACGGTGGTGCTGGCGTCGAGGGTAGTGCCCGCCGCCGTGGTCAGTGCGCCGGTACCCAGCGCGGTGTTGGAGCCGACGATCAGCGTCCCGTTGTTCAGCGCCGTACCGCCGGAGAACGTGTTGTTGCCGCTGAGGGTCAGGTTCGCGGTGCCGCCCTTGATCAGGTTGCCGGCGCCGCTGATGACGCCGCTCAGGCCCAGGGCCTGAGTGCCGCCGATGGTCAGGTCCGACGCCAGTGCAACCGCGTTGGCCAGCGTCACCGCCGTCGTTGCATCGAGGGTGGTGCCGGACGCAGCGTTAAGTGCTCCCGTGCCGAGCGCGGTGTTGCTGCCGACGAACAAAGTGCCGCCGTTGAGCGCAGTGGTGCCACTGTTGGTGTTGTTGCCGGTCAGGGTCAGGCTGGCGCTGCCGCTCTTGGTGATTGCGCCGGTGCCGGAGACGATGCCGGACAGCGTCAGAGCATTGCTGCCAAGCACGTTCAACGCACCGGTGATGCCGACGTTGTTGGCCAGGGTCACGTTGCCGGTGCTGTCGAGGCTGGTGCCGTTGCTGGTATTGAGCACCCCGGTGCCCAAGGCGTTGTTGTTGCCGACGCGCAAGGTGCCGGCGCTGAGGCTGGTGATCCCGGTGTAGGTGTTGATGCCGTTGAGGGTCAGGCTGCCGCTGCCGGTTTTGGTCAGGTTCGCGGCGCCGCTGATCACTCCGCCCAGGGTCAGCGCACCGGTGCCGGTCGCGGTCAGGGTGCTGTTGAGCGTGATCGCGTTAGCCAGCGAAATCGGCGTCGTCGCCGAGATGCTCGAAGAGCCGCCAACGGTGATGCTACCGGTGCTGAACGCCTGGTTGTTGCCCACCAGCACCACACCGCCGTTGAGCACGGTATTGCCGGTGTAGGTGTTGATGCCGCTGAGGTCGATCTGGCCGCTGCCGATCTTGGTCAGGCCGCCAGTGCCGGAGATCACCCCGTTCAGAGTCATGCCGTTGATGCCCTGCAGGGTCAGACCGCCGGCGCCCAGGTTGATCTGGTTGGCCAGCGACAGTCCGGCGTTGCTGGCCTGGAGAATCCCGCCGTTGGACGTCAGTACGCCGCTACCGAACGCCGCGTTGTCGTTGAACTGCGCGACACCGCCATTGAGCGTGGTCGCACCGCTGACCAAGGGCCCCTGCAAGGTCCAGGTGCCGCTGTTGAGGGTCAGGTTGTTGAAGTTGACGTAGACCAGGCTGGATGCCGTGCCGGTGCCGGTGGTGCCGCCGCCAAGGCCGATCGGGTTTTGCAGGATCAGCGTGTTGGTACCGGCTGCGCCGCCATCGATCGTCCCGGTCGGGGCGAAGGTCAGGTTGACGCCGATCAAGCCACCGAGGCCGACGGACAATTGCGCACCGTCACCTTGGTTAACGCTGGAACCTGTGATCGCGTAGAAGGTGTTGGTGCTGCCCGCCCCCATCGACACGCCGCCAGTGATGTTACCGGCGTTGGTGAAAGTGTTGCCCGCCACCGACGTCTCGAACGCGACCCGGCCGTTGATCGTGCCGGTGGCGCTGTTGGTCATGTTGACTTGTGAACCGCCATACACCCCGACCACCGGGGTATCGGCCAGGGTGATCCCGCCGACCGACAGCCCGGTCGAGGTAATCGTGCCGTCGTTGGTGATGGTCGTAGTGCCCGACACCGAGTTGTTCACGGCTATCCCCAGCCCGTCGATGCTGGTCAGGTTGAGGCCGAGCAACATGCCGGTACCGCGAATGAGCCCGGTGGTGTTGTTGACGATGCTCACCGTGCTGGTCGCACCGGTGCCGATGAACGCGCCGCCACTGAGGATCGAGACCAGGCCCAGCAAGGCCGGGTCGAGGGTGCCGGAGTTGTTCAGGTTGATGTTGGCCCCGGTCAGGTTGATCACCTTGCCACCCAGGGTCGCGTTCATCTGTGCACCGTTGGTGACGTTGACCGTCAATCCGCTGGTGGCACTGCTGTAATCGTTGAGAAACAGCGGCAGCGTCGGGACGCCCGAACAGGTAATCGTGGAGCCTGCAGCCGAGCAGGTGGCGAACGCCTGCTCACTGACCCCGCCGAACAGTAGCCCGGCGACGCTCAGGTGCACAGCAAGGGAAAGTGGGGAAAAACGCGAAACGAGGGCGACACCAAACCTTGCTTCCACGGGCTACTCCTTTCGTGGCCAATTCATCCTTGAAGGCGTGCAACTGCGGCAAGATCCGACACGCGTATCAAGCGTATGACGGTCATCAGATAAACCGTCTATTCCCGAGACAAGCTAGTTGATGCCCTGCGATGGGGCACCGGTTAAATAGTGTTAATACTTTTGTGCGATAAGCCGGCAAGGCGATGCTCCGAGCCGTTCTGAGCACGGGCTTGAGTACTTTTGGGGAAGGCCTGAGCCATGCTTGACCGAAGGGCCAGGTAAATCACTGAATTGATCTGTTTTTCAGCGTCTTGCGAAACTGGTACGGGTTGTGCAAACGTTTGCGAGTCGCCGTTACTCACAATTTCGTTACAGAACCGTACAAGCCCGCTTTTTCGGGCCTTGATCCGCAAAAAGGACTTTGAATGCACGTTTCTTCCTGCCGCCGCCGTCGTGGTGCGCGCACCGTTGCTGTTTCCCTGCTACTGGCCGGCGTTACCGGAGTTCTCAGCCACACCGCGCTGGCGCAACCTGCCCTGCCCGAAGAATCTGCCCAGGGCGAAGCTCTCAGCCCCGAAGCCAGCCCGCCGAAAAAAGGCGCGTACCTGTCGGACTGGTACAACCAGGACCTGATGCTGATCGGCAGCAAGGACATCAGCTTCGGCCCGCAACCGGCCGACGATATCTATCTGGAATATGAGTACTTCGGGCGCAAGGGCCCGTTCGAGCTGTACGGCTACGTCGACATTCCGAAGATCTTCAACATCGGCAACAGCCACGACAAAGGCGTGTGGGATCACGGCTCGCCGGTGTTCATGGAACACGAACCGCGCATCTCCATCGACTACCTCGCCGGCCGCAGCCTGGCCATCGGGCCGTTCAAGGAATGGTACGTGGCGTTCGACTGGATCTACGATCACGGCAGCCGCAAGGAGAACCGTGCCAACACGCTGTACAGCGGTTTGGGTACCGACATCGACACCCACTCGCGGGTCAACCTGTCGGCCAACCTGTACGGGCGCTACCAGTGGGAAAACTACGGCGCCAGCAACGAGTATTCGTGGGACGGCTACCGCGCGCAGCTGAAGTACATCGTGCCGATCGACAAGTTCAGCAACGGTGCTTCGCTGACCTACATTGGTTTCACCAACTTCGATTTCGGCTCGGACCTGCACAAGGACAACCCGGCGCGCACCGCCAATGCCACGGTGGCGACCAACGTGTTGCTGTACTCGTTCACGCACCTGCGCTTCACCCTCGTCGGCCGTTACTTCCACAACGGCGGCAACTGGGAGGACGGCAGCGAGCTTAACTTCGGCGACGGCAACTTCCGCGCACGTTCCAACGGCTGGGGTTACTACGCCGGCATCGGTTATCAGTTCTGAATCCAGGAGCAATCATGAAAGCAATGACGCGTATATCTCTGGCCGCTGCTGCCCTGCTCTCTTCCACCGCCTGGGCGGCCGAGGCACCGATTCAGCCGAAAGTCGTGCTGATCACCATGTTCGCCCCGGAAGCTCAGCACTGGATCGATCGCCTCGAACTCAAGCAGGAAATCCGCGTGCCGGGCCTGTCCACCGAGTACCCGACCATCCGCTGCAACACGCAACAGGTATGTCTGATGACCACCGGAATGGGTCAGACCAACGCCGCCGCCTCGACCCTGGCACTGGCGCTGTCGCCGAAATTCGACCTGCGCAAAAGCTACTTCCTGATCGCCGGGATTGCCGGCATCAGCCCCAAACACGGAACCATCGGCACCGCTGCCTGGGCGCATTATCTGGTCGAGTTCGGCACCCAGTGGGAACTGGATTCGCGCGATGCGCC
The DNA here is from genome assembly GCF_058808055.1 of Pseudomonas sp. GW821-FHT11G12. Taxonomy (NCBI): domain Bacteria; kingdom Pseudomonadati; phylum Pseudomonadota; class Gammaproteobacteria; order Pseudomonadales; family Pseudomonadaceae; genus Pseudomonas; species Pseudomonas sp. GW821-FHT11G12. Next base: position 195,464 of record NZ_JBXARH010000001.1, on the reverse strand, counting down.
ATCGAGTTGGCCGACCGGTTACCTCGGCATCAACACGAAAGGCCCGAATGAAAAACCGCCGCTGGACTACAAGACCGAAGTCTTCGAACTCAACCCGAAACTACAGGCCAAGGCCTTCGCCCTGAGCCACAAGGTCGAACTGAGCGAGAGCAAGGAATCGGCGGCGTGGCGCCTGAAATACCCGGCAGCACCGGCCAATCAGCCTCCGGTAGTCACCCGTTGCGACACGCTGGCGGGCAACACCTGGTTCTCCGGCACACGCCTGAGCGAACGCGCCGAGGTCTGGACCAAATTGTTGACCGACAACAAAGGCGAATACTGCACCACCCAACAGGAAGACAACTCCACCTACGAGGCCCTGCTACGCGCCAGCCGCGAGGGCCTGGTGGACGTGCAGCGCCTGGCCGTGGTGCGCGCCGGCTCCGACTTCGACCGCCCGGCGCCGGGCGGTAGCGAAGTGGACAACCTGCTCAAGTACGCCGATCAAGGCGGATTTGTCCCGGCACTGGAAAACCTCTACCGCGCAGGTCATCCGCTGGTGCAGGACATCCTGAAGCACTGGTCGGCGTGGGAGAACGGCGTCCCTGAAGCCTGAGGATCAAGGCATCAGGATGATCTTGTCGCCACTGCCCTGATTCACATCGGCATAGCGCGCCAGTCCTTCGGCCAGCGGCGCTTCGACAAGCCCTTGCGGCAGTGGCAGCAAGTCTTCGTCGAAGAACCGGCCGAACTGTTCGAGCATCGCCGCGCAAGCCTCAACGCCGTACAGCAGGGAGTTGATGCCAACCACGGAACCGCCCTTGCGATACAGGGCCAGCGCCGGCAGTTGCACATGCCCGTCCACCGGCGCAGCGATGATCGCGATGCGCCCGAAAGGTGCCAGCGCCGGCACCGAGGCCGGCAGCCAGAACCCGGTGGTGTCGAAGATCACGTCGGCACCACCGCGGTACACCGCGTTGACCTGAGCGCCGAGCTCCTCGGGCTTGTCCAGTTGGATCGTCTGATAACCCTGCGCCTGCAAATCCATGACCTGCTCCGGCCGCCGCGCCGCCGCCAGCAACTGCGCGCCACGCACCTTGGCCAGCGCCAGTGCCGCCGTCGCCACCGCCCCGCCGCCGATCACCAGCAAACGGGTTTCAGCGCTGACCAGACTGCGCTCCAGCGCATCCCACGCTGTGGTGTAAGGCACACCGAGGCTGGCGGCCTGGGTGAAACTCAGGTGCGAAGGTTTGTGCGCCACGCCATTGGCCGGCAGTTTGACGAACTGCGCATGGGAGCCGTCGGCGAAAAAGCCCAGCTCCCGGCCGGTGCCCCAAACCTCCTGACCAATCAACGCCTGCGGCCCCTCGACCACCACACCGGCAAAGTCCCGACCGGGAATACGCGGCAGCGTGGTGTAAGGGAAACGCCCGAGCACGTTCTTCACGTCGCTGGGGTTCAGGCCCGCCGCCTTGATCTGCACCAGCACCTCGTCGACCCCCGGCACCGGTGTCGGCACCTCGACGAAGCGCAGGGAAGACAAGTCGCCGGTTTTATCGAATTGCAGTGCTTTCATGAGTTGATCCACCGAATGAAAAAAGGAAATTCAGGACAGCCAGCCACTGACCAGTTGCCGGCCCATCGGCCACAACTGCTCGCCCGCCAGCATGCCCAACAGGCCGACCAGCGCGATGGCCGGTGGCGCCGGGGAACGGAAATCCAGCGCGCCATACAGCAGGCCGACGCCCAGACCGATGCCCAGGGAAATCAGGTAGTTCATGGGATCACTCCGCCACATAAAGGGAATGGGCAAAGTCTAGGGAAAGGCTGCGACCGGCACCGGCCAAGGACTTCTGAATTTCGGCCAAATCAGCCTGGAAGCTGCCCGGCACTGAACTGCGAAGGCGCGACACCCAACTCGCGGCGGAACATGTCGCTGAAACTGCTCGGCGAATAACCCAGCTCACGGGCAATCGCGCTGACCGGCACGCCCTGAATCAACTCCGCCACCGCCGTCGCCAACTGCACCTGCCGCCGCCACTCGGCAAAGCCCATGCCCAGGCCTTCCTTGAACAACCGTGCAAGCGTACGCACGCTGGCCCCGGCGTTTTCGGCGTGTTGCTCAAAAGGAATCTCCAGCGACGGCGCAGCCATCACCGCCTGACACAGACTCATCAGCCGCCGGTCGGCATCGTCCGGCAGCGGAATCTTCAACTGTGAACGCCTTGCGCGTCTCAGCTCCAGCAGCGCCAGCCCGACCAACGCTTCGTAATACTCGGCATCGCCGTTATCGCCCTGTTCCACCAGCCCGACGATCAACTCACGCAGCAGACCACCGACCTCGATCACCTGCACCGTTTCATCCAGCGTCGCCGCCAGCGCCGGGCGCAGGTAGATATTGCGCATCTGCAAATCCGACACCACGCGAATCCCGTGCGGCACGCCCGGCGGCAACCAGACCGCCCGCTGCGGCGGCACCACCAGCGCCTCGTGCGGGGTCTCGACCCACATCACGCCGCTCATCGCATACAGCAACTGCCCCCAGACATGCTCGTGCGGCTCGATGAACAACCCGCGCGGATACGTGCGGGCCAGCGGTTGCACCGGCACATCGGTATCACTCAGATCGGGGGGCGCGGCGAGGGCCATGGCGAACATTCATCGGGGTTGACGGAAACGCCATGGTAACCAGTCCGCCCCCTCGCTCGCCATTGATAGATACCGTCGGACAATCCGAGTGAATTTTCCCGGTGCGCGACGATCCTTCTATTACCACAGGGAGGAAGACGGGCTTTATGAACAACGCAAAACTGTTTGTCATCGAATACACCCTTCACGGCGCGCCGAAGTCGTTCATTATCCGCTCGGACAAAATGGACAACACCGAGGCGTGGCACTGGGCAAGCTGCGACGCCGGGGTGGGCCGCATCCCGCGTTTCGGCCGGGAAAAGGTGCAAAAGACCAGCAAGCCCGCGGCGGAAAAATTCGGCGTGGAAAACGTCACGTGGCGACCGGCAAGCTAAGCTGTGGCGCAGGTGGGGACTAATTCGGGGGAACACACATGACGACCATCAGCAGCCCGGCGCACCTGGACTACAGCCTGGACACCGCCTCCGGCAGAGTCACCAGAAGCATCGACTGCCCGGTTGGCCTGGAACCCGTCGAAAACGATCCCTACTGCTTCGCCCTGCGCGTCCCGGCCCCACAGCCGGAAGACCTCGAACAGGCCACAACCGTCGACGTCCGAGTCGAAGGCCGACGCCTGCAAGGCACCGTCCGCCACACCGAACGCCTGGACGACGACAGCCTGAAACTGGAAGTGGAGCCTGACTAGGCTCCACTGTTTCATACAGACCGTTATTTCGGGTGCGCGCACTGGCAACCCTTGCCAGAACACTCCTCGCCACTTTTGTGATGATGCGCGCAGGCCTCACAGCAATAATGCTTACCGTGCGCCACATAAGAATGCTCACCCTCCTTGATCGTGCAACGACATCCCGGACAATCGCATTTTCTATCTGCCATGGAACAGACTCCTTTGGTGGTGGTTGTCTGAGGCTGAAAGAACAAGCCGTGCTACCAGTGTAGAAGGTGAAAACCACCCAACAACCCAACAACCGAACCACTCACTCAACCATCCCCCACCACTCAACACGATGAGCGTTAGCTCGAGTACCGCTTTTGACGCACAGGCCCGTCGGCAGGCTGAGTGGAGGGATTGATCCGGGGGTGGGAGCGCAGCGACCGTGCGGCGAAGCCGCATGCATCGAGAGGAGGTGCAGCGAAGCAAACCGTAGGCGATGCCCCCGGATCAATCCCGGAGCGAAGGAACCCGAGCCACAGCGAGGGCCGTACGTCAGGGCACAGACCTTTTGGTTACTTTTGGGGCGTTTGCCAAAAGTGACCCGCCGTAAGGGCGGAACCCTAAGAAGCCGTTACCGCAGCAACGGATATGTACTCAATCAACCCCCCGCACGCTACTGCGATACATAAACACCAACGCCAACCCCAAACAAACCATCGCCAAAACCCGACTCGAAGACAGCTCAATCGCCGGATTCCCCAACCACCCAAAATTATCAATCAACATCCCCATCCCCAGTTGCCCGACAATCACCGCCACCGTCGCCACCGCAGTCCCCACCCGAGGCACCGCCCCCACCATCACCATCATATAAACCACCCCAAACAACGCCCCGCTCAACTGCCACTTCGGCACCTCCAACAAACTCACCACCTGCGCAGGCTCAAAAAACAGAATCAACAACCCCGTCGAAACTGCCCCCACCACAAACGTCAACAAACTGCTGCGCAGAACGCCGACGGTTTCACCCAGACGCCCATTGATCGCCGCCTGCACACTCAACACCGCGCCAGCCAACACCACCACCGCCAACAAAATAACCAGACTCATCACTTCACCCCCGCGCAATCAAAACCAAAGCCGCCACAATCAACCCCAACGCCAGCCAGCGCTCGGCATTGACCTTCTTGCGCGTAGCCCCAAACCAGCCGAAATGGTCAATCAGCACACTCTTGCCGACCTGCCCCGACAGAATCGCAATCATCGTCATCGCAATCCCGATATGCGGCGTCGCCAACGTCAGCACCACCACATACATCGGCCCCAGAAACCCGCCGATCAACTGCCAGCGCGGCAGATCGGTCAGCGCCGGCCCCTTCTGCGGCCCCGCAAACAGCAACAGCAAAAACAGAATCGCCGAGCCAACCCCGAAGATGCTCAAGGTCGCCCACAGGTGCCCGACCTGTTCACCCAGCGGCCCGAGCAACCCGGCCTCCACCGACAAACCCATGCCAGCCAGAATCACCAACGGCAACAGCAACAAGCGCAAACCGGACCGGACGACAGGAGCCGGCGCAGCACTCACTTCATCAAACGACTGCATCTAAAAAACCTCTGAAGGACACGATGGCGCGGATTATCGGCTGGCGCAGCTGTGCGATAAATGGGAGCATCCTGACAACACTTTTGCGCTACTCGCACAGCAGGACACACGATGCACGGGCTCAACGAACTGGGATTCAAGGCGCTAAGGCTGTTTGTGGCCGTGCTCGATCACGGCAGCTTTTCCGAAGTCGCCCGCCGCGAGGGCGTGGCGCCCTCTTCGATATCCCGGCAGATCCAGTTGATGGAGCAAGCGCTGAACCAGCAACTGCTTTACCGCCACACCCGCGCGGTCACACCAACCGAAGCCGGGCGCATGCTCGGTCATCACGCACGGTTGGTGCTGGTGCAGCTGGAAGAAGCCGAACAGGCGTTGCAGGAACAGCAAAGCGAACCGACCGGACTGGTGCGGATCAACGCCCCGGTGGTGTTCGGCCAGCGCCACCTGACACCGTGGCTCGGCCGTTTGTGCGAGCGCTACCCAAAGCTGCAACTGGACATCCAGCAGACCGACCACTACATCGACCCGCTGCAGGAAGGTGCCGACCTGCTGTTCCGCATCGGCCCGCTGCACGATTCGAGCATGCAGGCACGGATCCTCGCGCCGCACCGGTTTCAGGTCGCGGCCAGCCCGGCGTATCTCAAGCGCTTCGGCACACCGCAGCATCCCGAAGACCTCGCCCGCCACCAGTGCCTGGCCTACAAGGGCGCGACCGGCCAGCAGCGCTGGTTTTTCCGTCAGGATCAGGGCGAGTGGACGCCGTATTCGGTCAAGGGTCCGATCACCGGCAACCACGCGGACACCCTGACCCAGGCCGCCGAACAGGGTTTGGGGCTGGTGATGTTTCCGTCATGGCTGATCGGCGAGGCGGTGCGTGAGGGCACGCTGGTGCCGGTGTTGGGGGATTATCAGGTGTCGAACAGTGTCGAGCCGCAGCAGATTTCGGTGCTGTGGCCGGGGAGTCGGCGGTTGTCGGTGAAGGTGCGGACGGTGATTGATTTCTTTGTTGAGTGTTTTGGGGAGGTTCCTTATTGGGATCGACCCTGAAGATCAAAAGCCAGCCCTCACCCTAACCCTCTCCCGGAGGGAGAGGGGACCGATTGGGGGATATTTAAGAAATGCACCGACGTGAGCGATTAGCTTTGAATCCATAATCGACTGGTTTTTTCAGGTCGATGTATGACGCAAGACACTGCGGTCAGTCCCCTCTCCCTCCGGGAGAGGGTTAGGGTGAGGGGGCTTTCAGGGGTCAGATACGGAACTGCCCAACCAACTTACCCAGCCGCTGCCCCAAATCCGCCAGACTCCGCGAAGTCTGCGCCCCCAACTGGGTCTCATCCGCCACGTTATCCACCGCCACCGCAATCTGATGCACGCTGCGGTTGATCTCTTCGGCCACGGCCGTCTGCTCTTCGGCGGCGCTGGCGATCTGGGCGTTCATCGAGTTGATGGTCGCAATCAGATCCGCCATAGCGTCGAGCGACGCCCCCGCCTGATTGGCCTGGGCCGACGTGCCGTCACCCGCTTCACTGGAACGGCGCATCGCCTCGACCGCCGACTGCGTACCGGCCTGCAAGCGATCAATCATCCCCTGAATTTCCTGAGTGCTGATCTGCGTGCGTGAAGCCAGCGCCCGCACCTCGTCCGCCACCACCGCAAACCCGCGCCCGGCCTCACCGGCCCGCGCCGCTTCAATCGCGGCGTTGAGTGCCAGCAGGTTGGTCTGTTCGGCGATCGAGCGGATCACCCCGAGCACGCCGACAATCGACGACACGTCCTGCTGCAGGCTGTCGAGGGACACGCCACTGCTGCGGATGTCGTCCACCAGCGCATGAATCTGCTTGATGCTGCCGGCCACCACGCGTTTGGCGGTCTGGCCTTCTTCGTCGGTCTGCTGTGCAGCGACGGCGGCGTTCTGTGCGCTCTTGGCAACTTCCTGCGCAGCGGCGGACATTTCGTTGATTGCCGTGGCGACCTGATCGGTCTCGTGGCGCTGACGTTCCATGGCCTGATCGGAGCGCTGGGCCTGATCCGAGACCTGGGTTACCAGACCGGTCAATTGCGAGGTCATCTCGGTGATTTGCCGCACCAGGCCGTGAATCTTGTCGACGAAACGGTTGAACGAACCGGCCAGTTCGCCGAGTTCGTCCTGGCTGGTGATGGTCAGGCGACGAGTCAGGTCGCCCTCACCCGCGGCAATGTCGTCGAGGTTGGCTTTCATCAGGGTCAGCGGCCGCAAAATGGTATTGGCCAGCACCAGCCCCGCCACCGCGATCAGCAGCAACACGATTACCGCCACGCCGACGATGCTCAGCACCACGCCTTCCATTCGGTCCTGAACCTGGGCCTGAACCAGCGCCACTTGCGCCTCGATGCCGTCGAGGTTGACCGACGTACCGAACGCCATGTCCCACTTCGGCAGGTATTCGGTGTAGCCGAGTTTCGGCACCAGCACTTGCGCGTTACCCGGCAGTGGCGAGCTGTATTGCAGGTAGTGAGTACCGTCCTTCGCCACCTTTACCAGATCGCGGTTGACGTAGACGCCGTTCGGGTCGCGGTTGTCCTTGAAGCTCTTGCCCACGCCGTCAGGGTCGGTGGACTTGAACAGGCGCACAGTCTCGGAGTCGTAGCCGAAGAAGTAGCCGTCCTTGCCGTACTTGATGCTCGACAGCAGTTTGATCACCTGCGCCCGCGCGTCGGCGTCACCGGGGGCGGCAGCGTCGTACAGCGGTTTGATGGTGGTCATGGCCACGGCGACATAACTGGCCAGGGTGGCCTTGGCGTCGCCGAGCAGGCGTTCGCGGGTCTGTTCGACTTCCTTGTGCGCCTGCTCCTGGAGGATGAACAGCGTGGTCAGGCTGATCACCAGCGCAAAGAGCAAGACCGGAAGGACGGCAAGGGACAGGACTTTAGCCTTGAGACTCAGGCGCATGGGTGCTCACTCTTTTGGTTTTATTGGCGTGGTTAAAGGCGTTAACGGCACGCGAAAGCAAAAGTTGAGCTGGGTCTTAACCAGATCGTTACCACTCACTGAGCAGTAACGATCCGGTTTGGGCCTTACAAGACCATCGCGGCCATCCAGCCCGCCGCCAGCAACGGCAGGTTGTAGTGCAGGAAGGTCGGCACCACGGTGTCCCAGATGTGGTGATGCTGGCCGTCGATGTTCAGGCCGGAGGTCGGGCCGAGGGTCGAGTCCGAAGCTGGCGAACCGGTGTCGCCCAGAGCACCGGCCGTGCCGACGATGCAGACAATCGCCATCGGGCTGAAACCCAGCTGCACGCACAGCGGCACGAAAATCGCCGCCAGAATCGGCACCGTGGAGAATGAAGAACCAATACCGATGGTCACCATCAGCCCCACCAGCAGCATCAGCAGCGCGCCAATGGCCTTGCTGTGATCAATCTGCGCCGCTGCGCTTTCGACCAGTGTGCGCACCTCGCCGGTGGCCTTCAGCACTTCGGCAAACCCTGAGGCGGCGATCATGATGAAACCGATCATCGCCATCATCTTCATGCCTTCGGTGAACAGGCCGTCAGTCTCGCGCCACTTGACGATGCCCGACGCCGAGAAAATCAGAAACCCGGCCAGCGCCCCGATAATCATCGAATCCAGCAGCAACTGAATAATGAAGGCTGCGGCGATAGCCAGGCCGGCGATGCCGATCGTCATCGGGTTGTAGGCGACGCTGACCTGCTCCACCTGTTCGATCTTTTCCAGGTCGTAGACACGCTTCTTGCGGTAGCTGAAGAACACCGCCATCAACAGGCCGAACACCATGCCCGCCGCCGGGATCGCCATCGCATGCATGACGTTGACCTGGCTGATGTCCACGCCGGCCTTGCTGACGTTGGCCAGCAGGATCTGGTTGAGGAAGATGTTGCCGAAGCCGACCGGAAACACCATGTACGGCGTGATCAGGCCGAAGGTCATGACGCAGGCGATCAGCCGGCGATCCAGTTGCAGCTTGGTCAGTACATATAGAAGCGGCGGCACCAGCAACGGAATGAACGCGATGTGGATCGGCAGGATGTTCTGCGAAGCAATCGCCACCACCCACAACAGACCGATCAGCAGCCATTTGACGCTGCCGCCCCCGGTCGCATGCTGGCGATCGACCATCGCCAGGGCCTTGTCGGCCAGCGCATGGGCCAGGCCAGACTTGGCAATCGCCACCGCGAAAGCACCGAGCAACGCGTAGGACAACGCCACCGTCGCCCCGCCGCCCAGGCCACTGTTGAACGCCTTGAGCGTGGCGTCGATGCCCAGGCCGCCAGTCAGGCCACCGACCAGCGCACCGACGATCAACGCGATCACCACATGCACACGGGACAGGCTGAGGATCAGCATGACGCCGACCGCAGCAATCACTGCATTCATTTCACTACCTCAAAAACACGACGGTAAAGCCATTCACCGCCAGACAGGATGAGTCCGGCCGGCAAGCCACGAGGGTCGCCAGCGGATTTGCATAGAGGGTCTTATTAGAAGGGCGCGCACTGTGCCGCAGAGCGGGCGCAGTGTCAAAGCGACCGGTCGCGACACTGTGTAACTTTCCATGATCAAACTGCGAACGATGGCATATCCGCCACAACGTGCGTCAATTCGCCATATTGCATTTGCGCCATAAAGAAAGTCGAAACGCGGCCGTTACAGTGCAAAGTCTCAGATATTTATCGAATAAGGACGTCTCCATGTCGCTCAGACAACTTTCCATCCAATGGAAAATCACCCTGCTCGCCGGGCTCTGCCTGGCCGGTATCGTGACCCTGTTGGTGGGTCTTTCGCTGTATCGCATGGAGCACAGTTCTGAACTGGTGAAAGCTTCGAGCATGGAAATGCTCACCGAGTCGGCCCAGGCTCGCATCGAATCCCAGGGCGAAGTTCAGGCGGCAGGCATTCGCCAGCAGTTCATGAACGCCTATCAATATGGCCACGGCTTCTCGCGGCAGGTGCTGTTCCTGCGCGAACAGGCCGAGAAGCGCTTCCTCGATGCCTTCGACCTGCGCGAAGACATGACGCGTCAGGTGAAATCGGCGCTGCAGGCCAACCCGGAATTGCTCGGCCTGTCGCTGGTGTTCGAAGCCAACGCGCTGGACGGCAAGGATGAACTGTTTGCCGGCCAGGCCGAACTGGGCAGCAACGACAAGGGCCGCTTCGCCCTGTACTGGTCGCAGCCGACCCCGGGCAAGGTCACCTCGATGGCGCTGCCGGAAAGCGACATGGCCGACACCAGCACCGGCCCCAGCGGCCAGGCCGCCAACGCATGGTTCACCTGCCCGCGCACCACGCTCAAGCCGTGCGTGATCGAGCCGTACTTCTATGTGATCGACGGGCAAAACGTGCTGATGACCAGCATCGTGTTCCCGCTGATGGTCAACGGCAAAGTCATCGCCTCGCTGTCGGTGGACATCAACCTCAACAGCCTGCAAGCGATCAGCCAGGGCGCCAGCAAAAAGCTCTATGACGGCCAGACCGCCGTGAGCATCATCAGCCCTGCCGGCCTGCTCGCCGGTTACAGCCCGGACGCCAGCAAACTCAGCCAGCGCCTCGACGCCGTGGACACCACCAGCGGCGCTGAATTGCTGCGCCTGCTGGCCTCGAGCAAAACCGTCAGCAGCCTGCACAGCAATGCGCAATTGAAAGTGCTGTCGCCGTTCCAGCCGATTCCCGGTGGCCCGTCGTGGGGCGTGCTGCTCGATGTACCGGAGAAAGTCCTGGTCAGCCGCGCCGAAGCGCTCAAGCAGCAACTGGATGCCAGCAACACCTCGGGCACGCTGATCGAACTGAGCCTGGGCGTGCTCGCCGCGCTGGTCGGCCTGCTATTGGTGTGGCTGATGGCACGTAGCGTGACCAAGCCGATCCTTGGCGTGGCCCACATGCTGGAAGACATCGCCAGCGGCGAAGGCGACCTGACCCGTCGTCTGGCCTATGACAAGAAAGACGAACTCGGTCAGTTGGCCGGTTGGTTCAACCGCTTCCTCGACAAGCTGCAACCGATCATCGCCGAGGTGAAACGCTCGGTGCAGGACGCGCGCAACACTGCCGACCAGTCCTCGGCCATTGCCACCCAGACCAGCGCCGGCATGGAACAGCAATACCGTCAGGTCGATCAGGTGGCCACCGCGTCCCACGAAATGAGCGCCACTGCCCAGGACGTGGCCCGCAGCGCCGCGCAAGCGGCGGAAGCCGCCAAAGATGCCGATCGCGCTACCCGTCAGGGCCTGACCGTGATCGACCGCACCACCGCCAGCATCGACCACCTCGCCGCCGACATGAGCGCGGCGATGATCCAGGTCGAAGGCCTGGCCGCCAACAGCGAGAAAATCGGCGCGGTGCTGGAAACCATCCGCGCCATCGCCGAGCAGACCAACCTGCTGGCGCTCAACGCTGCCATCGAAGCCGCCCGCGCTGGTGAGGCCGGTCGTGGCTTTGCGGTGGTCGCCGACGAAGTGCGCAACCTCGCCCGCCGCACCCAGGAATCGGTGGAAGAAACCCGCCAGGTGATCGAACAACTGCAAAGTGGCACGCAGGACGTGGTCGGTTCGATGGGCAACAGCCATCGTCAGGCTCAGGGCAGCGTCGAACAGGTCGGCCAGGCCGTGACCGCGCTGCGCCAGATCGGCGATGCGGTGACGGTGATCAGCGACATGAACCTGCAGATCGCCAGCGCCGCCGAAGAACAGAGCGCAGTAGCCGAAGAGATCAACAACAACGTGGCGACGATTCGTGATGTGACGGAATCGCTGTCGGGGCAGGCGAATGAATCGGCGCGGGTGAGTCAGTCGCTCAATAGCCTGGCGAATCAGCAGCAGAGTCTTATGGATCAGTTCCGGGTCTGACGCTAAAACCCGCTCACCACAGATCCCTGTGGGAGCGGGTTTAACGCCGAGGCAACTGAATCTCTACCTTCAACCCACCCCACTCACTTTCGCCAAGCACCAAAACCCCGCCCCACGTCTCGACAATATCCCGCACAATCCCCAGCCCCAACCCATGCCCATGGGTCTGCTCATCCAGCCGCGTCCCCCGACTGAACACCTGAGCCCGCTGCGCCTCGGGAATCCCCGGCCCGTCGTCTTCCACACTCAGAACAAAGCCTTCAGCCGTCTCGACCACGCTCAGGCGCACCTCGGCATCCGCCCATTTGCAGGCGTTGTCCAGCAGGTTGCCGAGCAATTCCAGCAAGTCTTCACGGTCCCACGGCAATTGCAGCCCGGTCGGCGCGACGTAGCTCAATGCCAGGTGTTCGCCGTGGATCATGTTCAACGTCGCCAGCAGCCCCGGCAGTTCCGCATCGCAATCGAACAGCGCCCCCGGCAACGCATCGCCGGAGAGTCGCGCACGATTGAGCTCGCGGTTAAGCCGTTGCTGCACCTGTTCCAGTTGTTCCTTGAGGATCTTGCGCAACTCGGGATGAGCATCGAGCTTTTCGTTCGAGGCCAGGCTCAGCAGCACCGCCAACGGCGTTTTCAGTGCATGCCCAAGATTGCCCAACGCGTTTCGCGAGCGCTTGAGGCTGTCTTCGGTGTGCGCCAGCAAATGGTTGATCTGCGCCACCAGCGGCTCCAGTTCCGCCGGCACCTGTTCATCGAGTTGTGAGCGTTGGCCCTGCTGCAACTGGGCGATTTGCTCGCGAGCCTTTTCCAGTGGACGCAAGGCCCGATGCACGGTCAGCCGTTGCAGGATCAGGATCAGCAACAACCCGGCCAGCCCGAGCCCGAGCCCGACCTGACGCATGCGCTGGAAGCTCTCGCGCACAGGTGTGTAATCCTGGGCCACGCTGATCGAGATCGACTGGCCGAGCCGTTTGTAATCCGAGCGCAGCACCAGCAGTTGCTGACCGTCCGGCCCCAGTTGCAGATTGCTGTGCAGGCCTGGCCGTTCCAGCAGCGGCAGTTCCTGATCCCACAACGAACGGGAGCGCCAGTGACTCTCGGCGAAATCGATGCGAAAGTAATGCCCGGAAAACGGCCGCTGATAGGCCGGCGACAAGTGCCGCTCGTCCAGCTGCAAGCCTTGCGGGCCGCGCACCAGTGCCACCAGCAAGCTCTCGCTGTCGTTGCGCAGGCCGGCTTCGAGGTAACGCTGCAACCCCACTTCGAACAGCCACAGGCTGGTTTGCGCCAGCACCAGGCCGACGATCACCATCACGCTGATCAGACCCAGGCTCAAGCGGCGCTGGATCGATCTCACGAAGCTTGTCCGCCGAACAGATAACCCTGGCCGCGACGGGTTTCGATCACGCTTTTGCCGAGTTTGCGGCGCAGGTGGTTGACGTGGACTTCAAGCACGTTGGAGTCGCGCTCGGTTTCACCGTCGTAGAGGTGTTCGGCGAGGTGGCTTTTGGAAAGGATTTGCTCCGGGTGCAGCATGAAGTAGCGCAGCAGGCGGAACTCGGCGGCGGTCAGTTGAATATCGGCGCCGTCGCGCACGACGCACTGGCGGCCCTCGTCCAGATGCAGCCCCGCCGACTTGAGCGTCGGCTGGTTGGCCTGCCCCTTGGAGCGGCGCAGCAGCGATTGAATGCGCAAATGCAGTTCTTCCGGGTGGAAGGGTTTGGTCAGGTAATCGTCGGCACCGGCCTTCAGGCCTTCGATGCGCTCGGCCCAGGAATCCCGGGCAGTGAGGATCAGCACCGGCGTCGCCAGCCCACCGGCGCGCCATTGCGCCAGCACTTCAAGGCCCGGCACGCCCGGCAAGCCAAGGTCGAGAACGATCAGGTCGTACGGCTCGCTGCGGCCCTGATAAACCGCATCACGGCCGTCCGCCAGCCAGTCCACGGCGTAGCCCTGGCGTTGCAGGCCGGCGATCAGCTCATCGGCCAGAGGAACGTGGTCTTCCACCAGAAGCAAACGCATCGGTCAATCTTCCTTGTCTTTCAGTAAACGGCCGGTGGCGGCCTCGAGATGCAGCTCGCGTGTCACACCGTCGACGGTCAGCAACTCGACTTCGTAAATGTAGACGTCGTGTTTTTCTTCCAGCTCGACTTCCAGCAGTTTCGCGCCGGGGTAGCGATCCAGCGCGTTATGCAGCACCTGCTCCAGCGGCAGAATCACCCCCTGCTGACGCAGGCGCAGGGCCTCGTCCTGGTCGAGGTCGCGGGCCACCACCGCCGAGCAGACAATCAAAAGCGCCAACGCAGTTCGACTGGCGGCGCGAGCATTAAGCTTCATTACGTATCCTGATGATCCTTGAGCACTTGCCCGCTGACGGCGTCCAATTCCAGATCCCATTCCAGCCCCTGCGGATCACGCAGATCGACCTGATAGAGATACTTGCCGTACTTCTCCTTCAGTTCGGAGTCGGTAATGGTGGAACCCGGATGCCTGGCCAGCGCCGTGGCATTGAGCTTCTCGAAGGGCACGATAGTACCAGCGTCGTGCAAACGTTGGGCTTCGTCCGGCCCTAGATCGCGTGCATGGGCCAGGCTGACGCCCAGACCGATGAACGAGGCGAGGCTCAGGGCAGTCAGGGTTTTCATGGTGTCTCCGTGTTTTATGTGTCGCTACGGTCGGCACCATAACGGTGCGAACTTAACTGAAACTGAATGGCCATCATCGGGCCCGCTCCTGCAGGGCTGGCAACATGTGTTTATAATTCTTCGCTTGCTAACGATCGAGACCGGTATGACAGCCATCCACATCAAGTTCCCTGCCCTCACCCTCAAGGCTGGCCCGCGCGCCATGGCACGCATTCGTGCTCAAGGCCTGAACGCCGCCGACGTCGGCACGCTGCCCGGCGCTGCCGGTGGGCCGAAGGCGTTGGGGATTCAGGGGCTGGATCTGGCGCTGTTCGGCGAGTGGCTGCCGGCCGCACCGCGCGAGCGCTCGCTGATCGGTGCGTCGGTGGGCTCCTGGCGCTTCGCCAGCGCCTGCCTGCCGGATGCCGCCGAAGGCATTCGTCGCCTCGGTCATCTGTACACCGAGCAAAACTTCAACAAAGGCGTGACCATCGGCGACGTCAGCCGCAGTTCGCAGCGCATGCTCGATGACCTGCTTGACGGTCGCGATGCCGTACTGCTCGACAACGCCCATTACCGCTTGAACATCATGGTGGTCAAAAGCCACGGGCGGCTGGCGGACGATCATCGCGGCCGGCTCGGGCTGGCGCTGGGTTCAGTGATCGCCGACAACCTGCGGGGACGGGCGCGGCTGTCGCGGCACTTCGAACGGCTGATCATCCACGACCCGCGCCTGGCGCCGCCGGTGCATGCGCTGAATGACTTCCCGTCGCGCTTTGTTGCCCTCGATGCCGGCAACCTGCGTCAGGCGCTGCTGGCGTCCGGTTCGATCCCGATGGTCATGGAAGGCGTGCGCGACCTGCCGGGCGCCGGAGCCGGCACGTTCCGCGATGGCGGTCTGCTGGACTATCACCTCGACCTGCCCTACAACGGCGACGGCATCGTGCTCTATCCGCACTTCACCGACCGGGTGATTCCGGGCTGGTTCGACAAGACCCTGCCCTGGCGCAAAGCCTCGGTGGAACGCTTGCAGGACGTGCTGTTGCTCGCGCCGTCCAAGGAATACCTGGCGCGCCTGCCCTACGGCAAACTCCCCGACCGTAACGACTTCAAACGCTTCATGGGCGATGCACCGAGCCGGCAGAAATACTGGCGCGCGGCGATGGACGAAAGTCGCCGGCTGGGCGACGAGTTCCTCGAACTGACTGCCAATGGTCGCCTCGCCGAGCGCTTGCTGACCCTTTAGTCAGCACAGCCGGGGACAAGCTGGTAAACTCGCCGCCTGCCCGAATTCGCTGCGGCGAACGCCATCTCAACAGAGCTGAAAACACTGTGGAAATCTTCAAGGAATTTACGTTCGAATCCGCCCACCGCCTGCCCCACGTACCGGACGGCCACAAGTGCGGACGCCTGCACGGTCACTCGTTCAAAGTGGCGATTCACCTGAGCGGCGACCTCGACCCGCACACCGGCTGGATCCGTGATTTCTCCGAGATCAAGGCGATTTTCAAGCCGTTGTACGAGCGTCTGGACCACAACTACCTGAACGATATTCCGGGCCTCGAGAACCCGACCAGCGAAGTGCTGGCCAAGTTCATCTGGAATGAGTTGAAGCCCCTGCTGCCGGAACTCAGTGCGATCCGCATCCACGAGACCTGCACCAGCGGTTGCATCTATCGCGGCGAGTAAATCCAGCGACACCAAAAAACCACCGAGACCGGTGGTTTTTTTACGCCTATGCTTTTTGGCTCGAACCCGCCAAGAGGACAGGCCCATGACGGACTGGCTGCTGGATCAGGTCTTTGACTTCAACGGGCGACAGATTCGCCACGGGGTGCGCGGCGACGGCCCGCCGCTGGTTTTCGTGCACGGCACACCCTTCTCTTCCTACGTGTGGCACCGCATCGCGCCGCATTTTTTCGCCAGCCATCGGGTGCATTACTTCGACCTGCTGGGCTACGGGCGGTCCGAGCAACCGGACGCCGATGTCTCCCTCGGCGTGCAAAACGAATTGCTCGCGCAACTGCTGGATCACTGGGGCCTGCAACGCCCGGACGTGGTTGCCCACGACTTCGGCGGCGCCACCGCCCTGCGCGCGCATCTGCTCAATGGCAAGGATTACCGCACCCTGACGCTGATCGACCCGGTGGCGCTGACACCCTGGGGTTCGCCGTTCGTGCAGCACGTGCGCCAGCATGAAGTGGCGTTCAGCGGCCTGCCCGATTACATCCAGCGCGCCATCGTCCCGGCCTACATTCGCGGGGCGATTCATCGTGACATTCCGGATGATGAACTGGCGCCCTACGTGCAGCCGTGGCTGGGCGATCTGGGGCAAGCGGCGTTCTACCGGCAGATCGCGCAGATGGACCAGCGCTACACGCTGGAAGCGCAGCCGCTGTACCCGACGATTCGCTGTCCGGTGCAGATTCTCTGGGGCGAAGAGGATCAGTGGATTCCCATTGAACGCGGCCGGGCCTTGCACCAGATGATCCCCGGATCGCAGTTTCATCCGATCCCGAATGCCGGGCATCTGGTACAGGAAGATGCGCCTGAAGCCATCGTTGCTGCACTGCTGCGGTTCCTCTGATCGAATCCCATGACCTTGTGGGGGACGCCCTGCTCCCCCATGGTTCGGCAAGGCGCCAAATGCACTGCTTTCGCGCCGATCATCCGTGTCTCGTCTATAAATACCCGCAACATTGCGTTTGGCACGACCGCTGCAACCTCTTCGCGTCCTCCCCTTTCCAGCAAGGAACGCCCCCATGACGCAGAACGATCCCGGCAACGATTACCCCCTCAGTGAAGTCCCGATGCACGCACGCAAAGGCCTGGCCTCCACGGCGATGGTGCTGCTGGGATTCACCTTCTTCACCGCGACCATGTTTGCCGGCGGCAAGCTCGGCGTTGCATTCAATTTCGGCGAAATGCTCGCCGTCATCGTCATCGGCAACCTGCTGCTCGGCGTGTACGCCGCAGGCCTCGGTTACATCGCCTTCAAGAGCGGCCTGAATTCGGTGCTGATGGGACGTTTCTGTTTTGGCGAAGTCGGCAGCAAACTCAGCGACCTGATTCTCGGGTTCACCCAGATCGGCTGGTACGCCTGGGGCACTGCGACGGCGGCGGTGGTGCTCGGCAAGTATTTCGACCTGAACGAAGGCACGGTGCTGGGGCTGATGGTGCTGTTCGGCCTGGTGTTCTGCGCCACGGCGTATGTCGGTTATCGCGGCCTGGAGATCCTGTCGTACATCGCGGTACCGGCGATGATGTTGCTGCTGATGCTGTCGATGTGGGTCGCGACCGTGAAAGTCGGCGGCCTCGACGGATTGCTCAGCGTCGTACCCAGCGGTTCGCTGGATTGGTCGACCGCTATCACACTGGTGTTCGGCACCTTCGTCAGCGGCGCGACCCAGGCCACCAACTGGACGCGTTTTTCCCGCTCGGCGCGGGTCGCGGTGCTGGCCAGCCTCATTGGCTTTTTCATCGGCAACGGACTGATGGTGCTGATCGGCGCTTACGGCGCGATCGTCTATCAACAACCCGACGTGGTCGAAGTGTTGCTGTTGCAGGGCTTCGCCATGGCGGCGATGGCGATGCTGTTGCTGAACATCTGGAGCACCCAGGACAACACCATCTACAACTTCGCCGTCGCCGGTTGCAATCTGCTGCGTACCGGACGCCGCAAGACCGTGACCCTGGTCGGTGCCGTGATCGGCACGGCACTCGCGTTGCTGGGCATGTACGACATGCTGGTGCCTTATCTGATCCTGCTCGGCACGGTGATTCCGCCGATTGGCGGGGTGATCATGGCGGACTTTTTCTTCCGCTGGCGCGGTCAATATCCACGTCTTGCCGATGCGCGCCTGCCCGCGTTCAACTGGCCGGGCCTGGCGGCCTACGCGGCTGGAACCGTCGCTGCGTTCGGCTCGCCGTGGGTCGCGCCGCTGGTCGGCATCGCCGTTGCCGCGTTAACGTATATCGCAGTGACCGGCCTGCTCGGCGCCCGCAACGCGGCCGCCCCTCTACAAGATCTATAAAAGGATTCGCCCGATGCACATCATCAACGCCCGACTGCGCAACCAGGAAGGTCTGCACGAATTGCACCTCGAAGATGGCCTGATCCGCAGCATCGCGCGCCAGACCGAAGCGCCGACCCTGGGCCCCGACGACCTCGACGCCGGCGGCAATCTGGTGGTGCCGCCCTTCGTCGAACCGCACATTCACCTCGACGCCACCCTGACCGCCGGCGAGCCACGCTGGAACATGAGCGGCACGCTGTTCGAAGGCATCGAATGCTGGGGCGAGCGCAAGGTCACCATCACCCAGGAAGACACCAAGGCCCGGGCGAAAAAAACCATCCAGACCCTGGCCGCCCACGGCATCCAGCACGTGCGCACCCACGTCGACGTCACCGACCCGCAACTCACCGCGCTCAAAGCGATGCTCGAAGTGCGCGAAGAAAGCCGTCACCTGATCGACCTGCAAATCGTCGCGTTCCCTCAGGAAGGCATCGAGTCGTTCCGCAATGGCCGCGAACTGATGGAAGAAGCGATCCGCATGGGCGCGGACGTGGTCGGCGGGATTCCGCATTTCGAATACACCCGCGATCAGGGCGTCAGCTCAGTGAAGTTTCTGATGGACCTGGCCGAGCGCACCGGTTGCCTGGTGGACGTGCACTGCGACGAAACCGACGACCCGCATTCGCGCTTCCTCGAAGTGCTGGCCGAAGAGGCCCGCAGCCGCGACATGGGCGCGCTCGTGACGGCCAGTCACACCACGGCGATGGGTTCCTACGACAACGCCTACTGCGCCAAACTGTTCCGCCTGCTCGGGCACTCGGGGATCAGTTTTGTCTCCTGCCCGACCGAAAGCATTCACCTGCAAGGGCGCTTCGACAACTTCCCGAAACGCCGGGGCGTGACCCGCGTCAACGAATTGCTCGAAGCCGGCATGAACGTCTGCTTCGGTCAGGACTCGATCGTCGACCCGTGGTATCCGCTGGGCAACGGCAACATCCTGCGCGTGCTCGAAGCCGGGCTGCACATCTGCCACATGCTCGGTTACCGCAACCTGCAAAGCGCACTGGACCTGGTCACCGACAACAGCGCCAAGGCCATGCACCTTGGTGAACGCTATGGTCTTGAACAGGGTCGCCCGGCGAACCTGCTGATTCTGTCGGCGGACAGCGATTACGAAGTGATCCGCAGCCAGGGCCTGCCGCTGTATTCGATCCGTGGCGGCAAGGTGTTGATGAAGCGGCAGATGCCGGTGGTGGAATTCGTCGAGGGTTGAGCCGTGGTTATGGATCGGGCCGGCCTTATCGCAAAACGATAGAGCCGGCCTGTCAGATCTGACAGGCGACAACCGCAGCGAACCAGCTCACAGTGAAGTCCAAGGGATCCATCGTTCCCGGGGGGACGATCATGAAAGGGACTTCACCTTTTTGTCTGATGCGCGGTGCCGAACAGACGCACGCCGCTCAGTTCACAGTCCTGTTCCTCCAGTAAAATCGGCGCAGTCCCGCCCGGCATCACCACCTTCACTTCTCCCGCCGACACCCAGCCCACCCGCCATGCTGCGCTCGCCACCGCACTGGCGCTGGTGCCGGAGGACGCCGTCGGGCCTTCGCCGCGTTCGAAAACCCGCGCAACAATGCGTTGATCGCCTGCGCGCATCGCCCATTGCAGATTGACCCCGGCCTGGCACGGCTGGCCGGCGCCGACGGGGGTGGCATAGGCGATTGCGGTCAGACTGTCCGCCAGTGGCGGTTCAAGCATCCGCTCGTTGCTCGGCAGTGCCGCTTCATCCTGCACCAGCGTCACGCAGTGGGGATTGCCGATGCGTACGAACTGACTGTTCGCCCAAGCGGGATCGATCTGCACCAACGGCCGAACACGACTGACTTCCACACCGTTGAACGGCACAGGTTCAACACCGAGCGCACCGACGGCTGCCGGACCGAATCCGGGTTGCCCGAGATCCAGCCAGAAGCCTTGCACGCCCGCCACCTCAGCCGGTTTGACCGAGGTCGGCACGGGCGACGGCGCATCCTGTTTGTCGTGATGCACCTGCAGTGGTGCGCCCTCTTTCGGCATCAACCCTTGTTCAAGCAGCGCCTGGGAGAAAATCGTCAAGCCGTTACCGCTGCGCTCGGCCAGCGTGCCGTCGGTATTGACGATCAGCAGATCGAAGGGTGGCGACGATTGAAACGGGCCGATCAGCAAGCCATCGCTACGATGGTGCTTGGCACCGGCGGGACGAATCGCGTCAGGCCATTGGCAGAATGTCTCTATGGCCTGCTCGCTCCAGAAGGCTCTGGATGAAGCGGCGTCTCCGGCACTGGCCGGCAGGTCGATGCCCGCCTCACGCACCTGTCGGGGTGAAACCACACCATAGATATTGCCGCGGGCATCGTAGAACTTCGTCATCTGTTTTCCTGCGCTGAGGCTCCTGTCAGCGCTCCACTCTACTGCCTGACGGGATCGACAATCACCTGGAAATATCAATAAAAGTGATATCACTTTGCCAAGAAATATCTCGTAGCAACTTCAAGCAGCCCTTATAAACCGTGGCCTTCAGGGTATGTGCGCAACTTTTTGCGCAACTTTAAGCCTTTATGATCCGCTTCGGTTCTGGATCAGGCTTTCGCCCGCTGTAGAACTTTCAGGAGATTGTGTTTCACCTCAAGGAGCGCCAAATGTTCAGTCCAGCCAACGAAACGCACTTCAGCCTTACCGTTGAAGACTACGTAGGCGACCTGCAAGTCCTGTCGTTCACCGGCACCGAAGGCATCAGCCAGCCGTTCCGTTTCGACCTGGAACTGGTCAGCGAAAACCCGGATCTGGACCTGGAAAAGCTCCTGCACAAACAGGCGTTCCTCGCTCTCGACCCGCAGGGCTCGGGCATCCACGGCCAGATCTACCGCGTTGCCCAGGGCGATGCCGGCAAGCGCCTGACCCGCTACAAAGTCTCCTTGGTGCCGCAGCTGCAATACCTGCATCACCGCACCAACCAGCGCATCTACCAGCAGATGTCGGCGCCGAAAATCATCGCACTGATCCTCGACGAGCACGGCATCAAGGGCAACGCCTACAGCTTCCAGCTCAGCCAGCCTTGCCCGGATCGCGATTACTGTGTGCAGTACGACGAAACCGACCTGCACTTCGTCCAGCGCCTGTGCGAAGAGGAAGGGATTCACTACCACTTCCAGCACAGCAAGAAAGGTCACCTGCTGGTGTTCGGCGATGACCAGACCGTGTTCCCGAATCTCGGCCAGCCCACTACGTACGTACAGGGCAGCGGCATGGTCGCCGAAGAGCCGGTGATCAAAGGCTTCCGGCTGCGCCTGGAAACCCGCACCAGCCGCACCACCCGCCGCGACTACGATTTCGAAAAACCGCGCCTGCAAATGGAAGCGGCCTACAAACCGGACGGCGAGAGCACTGAACCTGATCTGGAAGACTACGATTACCCCGGCCGCTTCATCGACCGCGCCCGCGGCAAGTTCCTCAGCCAGCGCGCCCTGGAACGCCATCGCGCCGACTACCGTCAGGCCGAAGGTCGCGGCGACCAGACCAGACTGGTCAGCGGCCACTTCATGGAAATGTCCGACCACCCGCGCAGCGAGTGGAACGACCTGTGGCTGCTCACCGAAATTTTCCACGAAGGCAAACAGCCGCAAGTCCTCGAAGAATCGGTCACCAGCGACACCACCGACAACAAGGACGATTTCCACCAGGGCTACCGCAACACCTTCCTCGCCACCCCGTGGGACGTGTTCTACCGCCCGGCCCTCGAACACCCGAAACCCCGCGTGCTCGGCAGCCAGACCGCCATGGTCACCGGCCCCAAAGGCGAAGAAATCCACTGCGACCAGTACGGCCGCATCAAGGTGCAATTCCACTGGGACCGCGAAGGCCAGGCCGACGACAAGACCAGCTGCTGGCTGCGCGTCTCCAGCAGCTGGGCCGGCGATCGCTACGGCGCCATCGCCATCCCGCGCATCGGCATGGAAGTCCTCGTCACCTTCCTCGAAGGCGACCCCGATCAGCCATTGGTGACCGGCTGCCTGTACCACAAGGAAAACCCGGTGCCGTACGCCCTCCCGGCGAACAAAACCCGCAGCGTCTTCAAAACCCTCAGCTCCCCGGGCGGCGGTGGCTACAACGAACTGCGCATCGAAGACAAAAAAGGCGCCGAACAAATCTTCATCCACGCCCAGCGGGACTGGGATGAAAACGTCGAACACGACCAGAAGATCCGGGTCGGCAACGAACGTCACGACACCGTGGTGAAGAACACCTACACCGAGCTGAAGGCCGAAGAACACCGCACCACGATTTCCGATCGCAAAGTGGAAGTGAAGGCGAGTGACCACCTGACCGTGAACCAGGATCAGCACATCAAACTCGGCACCGCGCAGTTGACCAGCGTGGGCAAGGAAATCCATCTCAAGGCCGGTGACAAAATGGTCATCGAGGCCGGCAGCGAACTGACCGTCCAGGCTGGCGGCAGCTTCATCAAACTCGATGGCAGTGGCATCACGGTGGTCGGGCCGGTGGTGAAGATCAACGCAGGTGGCTCGGCGGGAACGGGTTCCGGGATTGCGATCCTGATGCCGCTGCTGCCGATTCCTGCTCCTTCGGCCAGGGCTGGCAATCTCATGGCGCCCGCGCAACCGGGCCAACGACTGCCGGTGCCACCGGTCGAGCCGACCAAACTGAGCTTCGACATTCGTCTGGCTGACCGTCCGGGCGAAGGCGCCTTTGCGCTGGCGAACACGCCGTGGCGAATCATCAGGATGAGCGAACCGAGCTGGAAAAAACTCGGTCGTGTACCAGAGAGCGATGTGATTGCCCAAGGCGAAACCGATGACACGGGGCGTGTCACCTTGTCAGACGCCGCTCAGAAAAAACTCTCCCTTGAGTATCCGCAAAACCCGGAAATGTTCTGGCTGGTTTATCCCGGCCAGTGCGTCGCCCTGAAGGCCCACACAGACAATGGCTGGAGCGACGAACAACGGGAACTGCTGGCGCTGGCGAGCATGGACTTCAGCAGCGAACCTCATGCCGCGCGTCATCACCCGCAAGCCGGTACGGATAAAAACAGTGCATTGGAAAACCTGTCTCTGGCGGACGGCCTAGCACTCTTCGACAAGTTTAAGGAATTCAAGGCATGAGCAATCTGAATGGCGTTCAGCCCAAACAATTGAACCAACTGATTTCAAAAGACGGCAAAGCCTATACCTCGACCTCTGCCCCAGGCTGGTTCATCAAACAACACAATGCCAGGTTCGGTGAAGCCTTTTCACCTGAGCGCTCGGGGAACCAGGTCAAGTTCTTCACCACCGGTAGCGATTACTTCAAAGACGTTGCCAATGCGATAAAAAACGCCAAAAAATCGATCTTCATTTCCGGCTGGCAGATCAACTACGAAGTGCGGCTGGAAGGTGATGTCCGTCTCTGGGACTGTTTGAATCACGCGCTGCGCAAACCAGGCGAAACGCCCGACATTTATCTGATGCCCTGGCTGTCACCCAAGGCTGCCGTCGATACCGGTGACCTGGAGACCATGGTAGCCGCCTTCGTTTTGAACGCCGGTCTGCCAAAGAAAAAAGTCTGGTGCCTGCCGGCGATTCAACAAAGTGACATGGGCACCTTGGGACTGTTCTTTTCTCATCACCAGAAAATGGTGGTGATCGACAACGAAATCGCCTACGTCGGCGGGATCGATCTGGCTTACGGTCGCCGTGATGACAACAACTTTCGTCTGGCCGCGAACGGGAGAACCGCGAACGAGTTTTACAACCCGTGCATCCCGCCACTCACGGAAATCGAGGCACACAAGCAATACCCTTACATGACCACCGTCGAACTGATCGGCGCCGCGTTGATGGAAGGCGATGCGCTGAGCAAAGGCCAGCGCACGTATGCGTGGGCCATGGACAACAAGATGTTCAACGTCATGCGCGAGGCAAAAAAAGACGCTGGCGAATGGTTCGCCGAAAAGGGCAAGGATGGTTTGCGCTTGCTCGGAGCAGGCGCGGCGTACTCCACCGGCGGCGTGATCTACATTGCCGAGTTTGTTCAGAAACAGTTGACCGGTGACAACCTGGAGGCCTGGAAAAAGACTCTGCGCCAATGGAAAACTTCGCTTGATGGCGCGGTCAGCACCATGGATCAAGAAGTCCAGACGCTGCAAAAAACCGACAGCGCGCTGACTGAGCTGCGCCAGGAAGCCAAGTCCATCAGCACGGCCATCGGCGTGGCGCTCGACAAACCGGAACAAGCGTCGGCGATTCAGCAGCGGGTCGAGAACTGGCTGGCACGCGCGCAGCAGAAAATCCCGGTGGTGACTTCCGTCACTCAACCGGGGCGTGCCAGGTTGCAGACACAGGTGAACCGGCTCAAGGGCGAAGTACAAACCTGGTCGCAAAAAGTCGCGCCACAGGCTGACCAACTTCAAAAGGACTTGTCGGCATGGGCCACCCAGATCATCAAGTCCGGAGAGAACATCACGGACGAGTTGTTGAACAAGGGCAGCGAAATTGCCAGTTTGTGGATTCAGCAAACCGGGCTGGGAGCCTTTTACGCCTGGATCAACAACACGCCCTCCCCGATCCTCACGGCGAAGGCGATTGATGAGTTCGAGAAGATCTCAACCCCCTTCATCCTCTACCTGCATTCAGTTCTCGACCGCTTGAGTACTGCCCAGGTGGGCAAGCCCTATTCTTTCCTGGCGGATCCCGCGACCCGTTTGCTGCCGCGCGGGGGGATGATGCTCGACAGCGCGAAACAACCGCGCATGCCCTGGCACGACGTGCACATGCGTCTGGAGGGCAGCTCTGTTTTTGACCTGTCACGCAACTTCATCGATCGCTGGAACAGTTTGCAGGCACGCTTCGACGGCAAGGTGCAGAAGATGCCAAGCGCGCTGATCGGCCTCCTGAAGTTTGCCGACAAAAAACTGGAACCGGTTCCGTTCAAGGCGCGCTACCTTGCTCAACCTGAACCTGTCGCACCCAAGGGAAACATCAGCATGCAGGTTCTGCGAAGTGCCCCGCTGCATCTGCAAAACGAAGAGCGCCAGGGCGCCAGAAAATCAGGCGCAACCAGTCCTGCCTCATCACCGACGGGCGTTCAGGCGAACTGCATGCAGGCCATGTTGCAGGCGATCTCCGGGGCCCAGCATTTCATCTACATTGAAAACCAGTTTTTTCAGAGTGCTTATGGCAAGGACAACAAGGCAGCGCCTACGGTCATCGATGGGCCGATGCAAAGCCTGATGAGCATCTCCGGGTTGCCGGGCTATGAAACCTATAAAAAACGCCTGCGGCTGGACGAGGTCGATAAAGATCCCAAAAAACTGCACAAAATCGATTATTTCGCTTTGGCGGAGATGATACGAAACAAGGAAGCCGAAGCCTTTACCCAAGGCATCATGCAGGTGCTGAGCAATCAGGCGACCGTCGAAGGCTTGAAGCTCTTCCAGACGCCACAAAAAGCATTGATAAACCCGCTGTGCGAAGCACTGGCCGACCGGATTGTACGCGCGATTGAAATGGGCGAAAACTTTCACGTCTACATGGTGCTTCCCGTCCACCCTGAAGGTCCGCTCAACGCGATCAACCTGATGACGCAGGTTCACTTGACGATGCAGAGTATTTCGCTGGGTGAGCAGAGTTTGATAAAACGGGTGCAGCGGGCGATGGCGATCAAGGAGCAAATGGATAGAGGCAGAACGGAGGAGCAGGCCAAGACTGGCGTGGAGGTCCCTTCCGGTGAAAATAAAAAACTTCGAGTTTTTGAAACGATGAAGTGGACCCGCTATTTGACTTTGTTGAACCTCCGCTCTTGGGAAAGTCTTGATCGGCCAGTGACGGAACAAATTTACGTACACAGTAAATTGCTGATTGCAGATGATCGTGTGGCAATACTTGGCAGTGCAAACATCAATGATCGTAGCCAACTGGGTGATCGAGATTCCGAATTGGCTGTGATCGTGTCAGGCACCGTTTCGACGCCTGCACCAGTGAACGGCAAAAAGCAACATCCAGTCTGTCCTGAGATCAAGGCGCTTCGAAGCAAACTCTGGAGCAAGCTATTTGCTCTTGACGTCACCGATAAAAACGTCAAAGTCCGGCCCGCTACGCTGTTGGGCAGCCTGATCAATGAGCCTGCATCACCGGGAACTTGGAAGGCGATTCAAGAGCAGGCACAAATAAACTCTGACGCATACAAAGAGGCCTTCCCTTTTATCCCTAGCGACAATATGTCAATCTGGCCGACTTGGAAAAAAGCACTCAAAAAGCAAGAAGCAAATACGAGCTATTCAACTGGTAAAAAAGAAAAACCAATGCCATTCGAGGCTGAATTCTGGAAGAAATACACACCCAGCGGAATGCCTGGAGAAATCCTCGGGTTTATTACGGCACTTCCCGTCAACTGGACAAAAGACGAAAATAATGATTCCGAATTCAATTTGACTATCCTTGCTCAAATACAGCCCAACAAACAGGACAGTGATTACAAAGCTATCGCAGCTTTAACTAATGATCGAGTCACGGAAAACTCCTAATGCACCCCACTCAATTAATTTTAATTTTTTCCAGCTGCCTTTTGTTATCAATCCAAACTACACAAGCAGAAACCCATAGCATAAAAAATCAAACAAAAACCGAATGCCTGGGGCGTTCTTTGTTTGATATAAAGCCAGAAATAACATGGCACCTGCTTAACGACCAGTGGACTTATACCGACGGCATCAACTTCCCTAACTATTCACCGGACATCAGACTAGCTGACAAACAGCTCAGTTACGGCAGTGACCCCACAAATGACGCCTACGGGCTTGTCACTATAGAAGTCAGCCCAAAAACAAATATAGAAACCTTCAACGATCTAGTCGGCAGGCACCACCCAGACATAAGAGAAGCTAAAGAACGTGTTTTAAAAAGTAGAATCGACAAAATATCAGAAACAATGACAGGAGATTTGTCGCGCTCCAACCCGGCCCTATACAAGTCACTACAAAATGAAAGATTCGAACTCCGAGAAAAAATAGACAGAGTAAGAAAAATAAGCACCGAGCTCGTCGTACTTCCAGACTTTATAAGCCAATTCAAAAGAGAAAACCGCCCCTACGAAAAATTCGAGATCGAGCTGGAAGCCTACAAAAAAGAATTCGACACCTACCCCACAGACGAACTCTACGCCGAGCAGTCCGCCTTCGACTTCGGCATGCCGGACGCCTACGGCGCTCGCTACCCCGACAAACTCATAGTCCTGTTGTGGCGTGACGAGCGCGTCTATCGTTTTGCATTCGGCCAGCAAAGCGACTACTCCGAACACAGAAGCTCGTTCGAAAAACTGCTGCCCGCCGCCCGTGACGTGCTCTCGCGCTTTCGCACGCGCGCCGAGTTTGAAATCCCCAAGGAAAGCGGATTCTGCCTGCCCTTCGGTTTTATTGCCGATGATGGCAAGCCCCACTACTCGATCACCATGGCCTGGCACCCGACAAACACCCCGGACACGCTCTACAGCCTGAGTTTGAGTGACGACATCGGAAAAGCGTTGAACCTGTTGCCGGTACTGGCCTCGCCCATTCAAGGCAACCCGTTCCCGGCCGCCGGCGCCATCCAGACGTTCGGCCCGACATCGGTTCAGATCGGTACCCGCACCGGCATCATGGGCGGCAAGTCCTTCAAGGACCCTGAAGGCGCCGGATCCGAGCGATTCGTGATGACTGCCGGCCTCGCCAACAAAGGGTACGAACCGAGCATGGTGTTGAAGGTCGAGAATTACTCTTCAACCCAGACCACATCGTTTGAACAGACCAAGGAAGACTTCCTGAACACACTGAAAAGCTTTCGACTGCAATCCGGTGCGGGTATGACCGCCACAAACTGATCGAAGTCCCTTGTCTGCAAGGGACTGCCAATCACACCGAGTAAAACCACCCGCCCCAGGAACTCCAGGTCGCGGCCCATGGACTGATATGCAAGGATGTTGCCCTGCATCACGCCATTGACCGCAAGACCAAGGACGTTTCATGACTGCCATCAACACCCCGCCTCCCCTCGCCCCCGGACGCCTGCAACAGATGTCCACGCGCATCGCCTTCTTCATCGCCGGGCTCGGCATCGCCGCGTGGGCGCCGCTGGTGCCGTATGCCAAGGCACGGGCCGGGCTCGATGAAGGGACGTTGGGGCTGTTGTTGTTGTGCCTTGGCGTGGGCTCGATTCTGGCGATGCCGCTGGCGGGGATTCTGGCCACGCGGTTTGGCTGCCGGAAAGTGGCCACCGGCGGCACGCTGTTGATCTGTGCAGCGTTGCCGTTGCTGGCAACGGTATCGTCGATTCCGGCGTTGATTGCCACACTGTTCATGTTCGGTGCCGGGCTCGGCACGGTGGACTCGACGGTGAACCTGCAAGCGGTGATCGTCGAGCGGGCCAGCGGCAAGAACATGATGTCGGGCTTTCACGGCCTGTTCAGCCTCGGCGGGATCGTTGGCGCGGCAGGCGTGAGCGCCCTGCTCGGCCTTGGGTTGTCGCCATTGGCGGCGATGCTGGTGGTGGTCGTGGTGCTGATCGCGGCGCTGTTCAAGGCTGTGCCGCACATGTTGCCTTACGGCAGCGAAAGCTCGGGCCCGGCGTTCGCAGTGCCCCACGGGATCGTGCTGTTCATCGGCGGGATGTGCTTCATCGTGTTCCTCACCGAAGGCGCAGCGCTGGACTGGAGCGCGGTATTTCTGGCGCAGGAACGCGGGATCGATACGGCATATGCAGGCCTGGGTTACGCAGCGTTTGCGCTGACGATGACGGCGGGCCGTTTGACCGGTGACCGGATCGTTCGCGCACTGGGCGCAACGCGGGTCATTCTGTTCGGCGGTCTGTTGGCAGCGGCGGGGTTGTTTCTGGCGACGTTCGCGCCGAGCTGGGAAGCCGCACTGGTCGGTTATGCACTGGTCGGCGCCGGCTGCTCGAACATAGTGCCGGTGCTGTACACAGCTGTCGGCAAGCAGACGGTGATGCCGGAAAGCATCGCGGTGCCGGCGATCACCACGCTGGGTTATGCAGGCATTCTGGCGGGGCCGGCGGTGATCGGGTTTGTCGCCCATGCCAGCAGCCTGAGTTTCGCCTTCGGGTTGATGGCAGCGCTGCTGGTAGCGGTGGCGATTGGCGGGAAAGCGCTGAAGGTCTGAGCCAGCTCGTTCCCACGTAGCGTGGGAGCGAGCCAAGCAGCGTCAGAAACCGACGCTGGCCTGCACGAAGAACGTACGCGGCGCGCCGACATACATCCCCGAGTTGTTGTCGCTGGAGCGGGTGAAGTACTGTTTGTCGAAGATGTTTTTCACCCCGGCACCGAGCTTCAGGTTCGACAGCTGCGCACCGAAGTCATAGCCGCCACGCACGTTCCAGGTCACGTAACCCGGAATGTCGCCGTACTGCCCGTCCGCCGTGCCTTCGGTGATGTAGTTGTTGCTGAAGCTGCCGTCGGCATTCACGCCGGTACCCGGCGAGCGCTGTTTGGACTGGGCGAAACCGTCGATGTTGTAGGTCCAGCGGTTGATGTCGTAACGCAGGCCGACGGTTGCCACCTGACGCGAATAGAACGGCAGGTCGCGGCCCTTGAAGCCCGGGATCTCGCCTTCGTAGGTCGCGCGGGTGTAAGTGAAACCGGCGTTGGCGGTCAGGCCATCGAGACGCGGATCCAGCGCAGCCATGTCGTAGTGCACCGAAGCCTCGATACCCTGGTGCTTGGTGGCGCCGAGGTTGGTCCAGCCCACGTCGTTGCTGATGTATTGCAGCTCGTCATCGAAGTCGATGTAGAACAGCGTCACTTCACCGCCCCACACGTCATCGTTGTAGCGCGTGCCGATCTCGTAGGTCTTGGCTTTCTCAGGCTCCAGACCGTTGGCCGTCTGGTCACCCGAGCCGCCCTGACCGAGCTGGAAATACTGCAGGCTGCCGAACGAGGTTTCGTAGTTGGCAAACAGCTTCCACGCATCCGACAGGTGATACATCACGCTCAGTGCCGGCAGCGGTTCGTTGCTCTCGATGCTGCGGTTTTTCTCCGGCACGCGCTTGCCGGCGGTGTCGAGCACGGCGCGGTCGTGCCAGTCGGTGCTGATGTGCTCGAAGCGAATGCCCGGGGTGATGGTCCAGTTGCCGACGTCGATTTTGTTGTCGAGGTAGACCGAGTTGGCCTCGGTGCCACCGGTACGGTCCTGGAACACATGGCCGTCGGACGACGGGGTGACCACCGGCACATTGTTGACCAGCGCCAGACGGCTCGACTGCTCGTGCATCGCCTCTTTCAGGTAGCGATAACCGACGCTGACTTCCTGAGTGGTCGGGCCGACATCGAATACCCGGGAGACGCGTGGCTCGATGCCCAGCGTGTAGTAGGAGCGCGGATACGAACTCAGGGTTTTCTGGTCGCGGGCGGCGATGGTGCTGCCACGGAAGCTATCGGTGTAATAGGTCAGCACTTCAGCCTGGGTGCGCTCGTCGATCTGGCGGATCCACTTGAACGACACGTCCTTGCGGCGGCCGCTGAAGTTGTCGTAGTCGCGCACCGAGTCATACGGTTTGTCGTCGTACTGCTTCTGCGTCAGGCCGCCGGGCATGTCGGCACTGGCGTCGTAGTAGTGGAAATTGAGGCTGAAATCGTCCTGATCGGTCGGCGCCCAGTGGGTCTTGAGCAGCACGTCGTCGATGTCGTTGCCGTTGTTGCGCTCGCGGTAACCATTGCCGTTGACCCCGGAGTACAACAGCGCCACGCCCATGCCGTTGTCGGCCGTGCCGCCAAGGAACGCGGTATCGATGTGTTTCCAGCCGCCGTAGCGGGTGGTTTCCAGCGTGGTGCCGATTTCACCGGTGGCTTTTTCCGGGATGGCACGGGTCACGAAGTTGATCACCCCGCCGACGTTCTGTGGCCCATAACGCACGGAGCCGGCGCCGCGCACGACGTCGATGCTGTCGAGGTTGCCGGAGGAAATCGGCGCCATCGACAGTTGTGGCTGACCGTACGGCGCGAACGCCGCCGGTACGCCGTCGATCAGCACGGTGGAGCGCGGCGACAGACGCGAAGTCAGGCCACGCACGCCGACGTTCAGCGAAATATCGCTGCCGCCGGTGCCGTTGGAGTCC
The DNA here is from genome assembly GCF_058808055.1 of Pseudomonas sp. GW821-FHT11G12. Classification (NCBI taxonomy): domain Bacteria; kingdom Pseudomonadati; phylum Pseudomonadota; class Gammaproteobacteria; order Pseudomonadales; family Pseudomonadaceae; genus Pseudomonas; species Pseudomonas sp. GW821-FHT11G12. The sequence continues at coordinate 163,969 of NZ_JBXARH010000001.1, read as the reverse complement.
TGCACCTGCACGCCCGGTACACGTTTGAGGACGTCGCTGACGTTCATCGCGCCCTGCTCGACCATCGCTTCACGACGGATCACCGTCCGCGCGCCCGGGTGGTTCTGCACCACGGCGGCATCGGCGTCGCCGAGCCAGTCACCGACCACTTTGATGTCGGTCACGCCCAGTTCCAACGGGCTATTGGCGGCTGCGGTCGGTGCCGGCGACAGGGTCACCGAGCCTTCATTGATCTGATAGTTCAGGCCGCTGCCTTGCAGCAACTGGCGCAGTGCGTCCTCCGGCAAGAGGTTGCCATCGACGGCCGGGGCCTGCTTGCCGGCCACCAGATCCGGGCTGAAAAACACCTGCAGCGAGGTTTGCTGACCCAGTTCGCTCAGCGCCTGGCCCAGTGGCTGCGCGCGGATATGAATGGCGTCGGCCGCAAATGCCATCGGCATCGCAGCGTTGACCGCCAGCGCGAGCGCCAGCGGCAACCAAGGGGATTTTTTGTTGTTGGCAGTGGTGTTTTTCACGTCGTACGTAGTCCTGTGGATCGCAAGAGTGTGCGGCTGTTAATGCAAACCAGTTGCAGTTGAACAGGAAGACGACGAACTCGAAAAAAACCTGAATTTTATTTTGAAATTATTTCCTGGCTGCCGTCGGCGAGGGTGCGCACGGCCACCGGAAGGATGCTCGGCAAGGCCTTGAGCAAGGCGTCAGTGTTGTCGGATTTGAACACACTGGTCAGGCGCAGTCTGGCCACGGTCGGGTTGGCGACGGTCAGCGGCTTCTCGCGATAACGGGAAATCTCTTCGACGACTTCGCTGAGGCTGGCGTTGTTGAACACCAGTTTGCCGCTGCGCCACGCCGTCAGTTCCGCCGGGTTGACCGCATAGGCCTGGGCCACCACACCGTGGGCATCGACATGGGTACCGAGGCCGGCCGTCAGGTTGATGAACTCGTTGTCCGGCGCATTACGCCCCTGCACCTTGACGGTGCCCTGCTCCACCGCAACCCGGGTTTGCGTCACGTCGCGGCGCACATCGAAGCGGGTGCCGGTGACCGTGACCTTGCCGCTGCCGGCCTCGACCACGAACGGGCGCGAGGTATCGTGCTCGACGCTGAACATCGCTTCGCCTTCGGTCAACTCGATGAGCCGCCGATCCTTCTCGAAACGTACCTGCAAGCGGCTGCGGCTGTTGAGGTCGATCACCGAGCCGTCCGGCAATGCCACATGGCGACGCTCGCCCAGCGCCGTGGCGAATTCGGCGCGGTAACCCGCCGGGTGATTCAAGCCACTGAACAGACCGAGCCCAAGGGCCACCGCGACCACACTGGCCGCCACGGCATAACGCAACAGCGGACGGCGTTCGCGACGCGCTGGCGGGGTTTCGCACAGAGCCTTGAGCCGTGGCGCCGGCAGCAGATCCGCCGCCGTCCACAGGCCTTGGAGCAACTGGAATTCGTCACGGTGCTGCGGATGTTCGTTCAGCCAGGCGTCGAAGCGCCGGTATTGTTCGGCATCGACGGCTGGTTCCTGCAAACGCACAAACCAGCGTGCCGCGTCATCGCGCACCGTTGTTTGCCCGCACGCGCAATCACGAGTATCCATCATGGAATGTCCTGTTTGGCTGGGGATGAAAAGACGCCGCGGCTCATGATTGCGCCCCGTCCAGGCGATCACGCAGATGCCGCAGGGTGCGGATCATATACTTTTCCACCATGTTCTTGGACAGGCCCAGGCGTTCGGCGATTTCCGCCTGAGTCAGGCCTTCGATCTTCTGCCAGACAAAAATTCGCCGACAGTTGACCGGCAATTCGGTGAGCGCCCGCTCGATGGAATCGGCCAGCTGGATCGCATGCATGTAATGCTCCGGGTCACCGGTCGGCGACTCACTGAGATCGATCGCCTCCGACTCCATGGCGCCCCGCCGGTCCTCACGTCGATAGCCGTCCACCGCGATGTTGCGCGCCGTCTGGTGCAAATACGCCCGGGGTTGCTGCACCGCCGACGAATCGGACTCGAGCACCCGCACAAAGGTGTCGTGCGCCAGATCCTCGGCCTGCGAGCGATTGCGCAGGCGGCGGGTCCAGGTGCCGATCAACTCTTCGTAATGCTCGAGAAAGCCGGGTCTGCGGGGCAGCATGGGGATCATTGCGGCGTGCTGGGGAAAGGGGCGTGAATAGTAATGCTTCGTATTAAGCCGAAGCAATGCATTACTCGGGATACCGACCGCAGGCACTCAAGAAATGTAAACACGCGCCCGATTTGGCACCACGGGTTTTCATAGGCCTGGGTGATCGCGCTCGATCCGGCATCAGCGTTCACAACAGAGCCCGACAGATAATCACTTCCATGAATAATGGTCGACAATAACAGCCGCTTGAAAGCCTTAATGACTGATTGTCTGACAGACTTTTATAAGCATCTAACGCTAAAGCTTTTTTATTAACTTTCCTGACCAGTCAGCCAATAACAGAAGAAAAAATTCTCCTCGTTGCAACGCTTCCTCCATTTCATTCCAGCCCGCATTTCTTATAAGCTACGCCACCTTAATGGCTCGTAGCCACCAACCCTGACAGCTTGACGAACTCTTGAATCTGAAAAACATGCCACATCCTGCTGCGTCTCGTCTTGACGTCATCCGGCACAACCCCGAAAAACAACTTCCTTCGCCACAACCCTGAACGACCGGCCAGACACTTTCTGCCCGACTGCTCGTTTTTTCCAACCTTTCCCTATCTGTCTGCGACAGAGGAGGATTATTTGCTGCGCAAGTTTGCACCGCCTCATGGCTTGAGAACGATCCTGACCACTGCACTGGTATTCCAATGTGCAACTTTAGTCCTCAGCTTTTGGTTGGTGACCAGCAACCAGTCGAGCATCGGCAATCTTTCCAGTGTTGCCGTCGATCAAGTCGATGCTGTAGCAGAAACCGTTCAACACTTGATGGAAGCGCGACTCTCGCTGTCGCGCGCCAACACCCGCATCGTACTGTTCAACACAATTCCACATGAAATGGTGCAACACGCCCGCACGGAGTTGACACTGGCGAATGAATCTTTCGACCGTTTTCTGACAAGTACAAGGGTTGATGAAGAAAATCACATCCGTGTACAGGCATTAAAAGACGTGTATTCACGTTATGTGGACGTGCTCAATCGATTGGTCCGGTACACCGGGGCTGGCGATGTGCAATGGGCTCTTGCCCAGCCGGTACAGGACATCCAAGAGCAGTTCCTGGTGGAACAGAAAAACTTCATCAAGTACGGAAACAGCATCAGCCAGACTTCACTTCAGTCCATGGGTGATCGTTTCAAGATATATATCGCTGCCGCCGCAATGATACTTCTACTGGTATTGGCAACTACATTCTTCCTGCTCTACATCATAAAAAAGGTTGAGAAAAGCCGACTTCTTAAAATTGCCGTAAATCGAACTGACAGTGCAATTATCGTCACCGATCCGAACAGGATGATTACTTATGTAAACGAGGGATTCGTGCGCATGCTGGGTTATGAAACAGACGACCTGGTGGGCAAGAGGCCGGATGAAGTTTTTTATGGCCGGCATACCGATCCGGAAGCGGTCCTGTCTTTCAGGAACAGTATCCAGAGCGGAAAAAGCCATACCACTGAATTACTGGTTTACAACAAATCGAAGAATCCTCTGTGGGTACGAGTGATCGCCAATCCGGTGCTCGATCCACAAGGTGTCCAACAGGACGTAGTGGCAATCGTGACTGACATCACCGAGGCCAAGATGAATGATGAGTTGCAGTTCAAGGTACTCAGTGCCATGGCCCGTGAAGAATCGCTTCCCGACGTCATGAAATTGATTTGCCAGGAGATTGGCCGAATTGCACCTGAAATCGGTATTTCAATAAGGCAGTTCGACGAGCAGGGTTGCCTTCCACTGGTAGCGGAGTTCAACCTGCCGGCGGGATTGATTCAGTCGCTGGAAAGCCTCGCTGAAAGATCCATCCTGAAAAAGATGGACGTGAAAAAAAGCATCATGCTGAACTTCACTGACCCTGCGTCGGACAATGGCGAATGCGTCGATCATCAGCTCTCGCAATCATTCGGTTTCACGGCTGGCTGGGTTAACACCATTCGCTCCAACAACGGACGTACTTTAGGCACATTCACGCTTTATTACCGCGAGAACCACCTCCCGGCTGTCCAGCACCACAGACTGCTTGAAACCAGCCTGAAGCTTTGCGCCCTCGCCCTCGAGAGGGACAGCTTCATCAACGATATCGAACGACTGGCCTACTATGACAGCCTGACGACGTTGCCCAATCGACGACTGTTGATGATGAAAGCAAACACGATGATCGCGAATGCGCAGCGGTCACAATCATCCATGGCAGTTCTGTTCATCGACATCAATAAGTTCAAGCAGATCAACGATTCCCTCGGGCATGCCGCCGGGGATTCGCTTCTGTCCGAAATAGCCAACAGGCTTCAGAGCTCTGTGCGGGGAAATGATTTTGTCAGCCGTCTTTCGGGAGATGAATTCGTCGTTATTCTGTCCCCCTCCAATACTGAACAAGCCATTGCCTTTTCAGAAAGAATGATCAACAAACTGTCGGAACCCGTGATGTTGGACGATGTAAAAATCACACCGTCCGCCAGTATTGGCATTGGTATTTATCCAGACCACGGTAACGACATTCATTCCTTGCTTTTGCACGCCGATCAGGCGATGTACAAAGCCAAGTCCGCAGGACGCCAGGCCATTGAAGTATTCGATCCAGTGATCAGCGATTCAGCCGATGACGAACTGACACTCAGCATGGCACTCAAGAGTGCCCTGGAGTCCAACCAGCTGGCGCTGCATTACCAACCCCAGATAATCCTCGATAACAACCAGCTCTTTGGTGTCGAGGCGCTGGCCCGCTGGTGTCATCCCGAGCTTGGCGATATTCCTCCCGGTCGATTCATCCCGTTGGTGCGCGACGCGGGAATGATGCCCGGACTCAATCAATGGGTACTTACCGAAGCCTGTCGGCAAATGGCGCAATGGCGCGATTCCGGGCTCGAAGTGCCTCATATGTCGGTCAATATCTTCCCCGTCGCCTTTCGCGACAGAGCCATTGTTGAACTCATTGAAACGCTGCTGGAAAAGTATCGGCTCCTGCCCTCCTGCCTGACACTGGAGGTCACTGAAGACTTCATACTGGACGCCACCGACACTGTCATATCGGTCATTACCGAAGTCCGGCAATCCGGTGTCAGCTTGTCCATCGACGACTTTGGCACCGGTTATTCCAGCTTGAGCTACCTGCTGCGCCTGCCCGTCAACACCATCAAGTTGGACAAGAGCTTCATCGACGATATCGAAGACAGCGCCAGTGCCCGGACATTGGCCCAGTCGATTGCCGGGATCTGCAAGAGCCTGCATTTGAACATCGTCGCCGAAGGTGTTGAAAACGATGCGCAGCTGGAAATTCTTCGCGGCCTGGGGTACCAGATCGCACAGGGTTATTGCATCGCTCGTCCTTTACCCTCTCAGGATTTGGCGAAATGGGTCCGTGAGAGGCCTCCAGCGCTCTGACTCGCATCGATCCGGGCCTTGCGCGGGCAAAACCACCCATGCATCAAACCCGCCTGGAAGAACTGGACCGGCGCCTCGAACCCGGCCGACTCGATCAGCCCGGCGACTTGCGGCGCCGGCAGGATCGCCACATCGCTGGCATACGCCGCACGCGCTCGTTCGAGCATTTGCGGCGGCACCTGGGCCGAAGCCATCAGCGTCATCCAGTGACGCAGCAATGCTTCGTAGGCCGGCGACGCGGTGTCAGAAGCGAGATCAGCATTCGCCAGAACCCCGCCCGGCACCAGACGACGGGCAATCTCATGGAAAAAGTCGATACGAACCTGTGGTTCGAGCAAAAACTGCGACACCAGAAAACAGGTCGCGCCGTCGTAACCCGATTCATCCGTCAGCGTATCGAGATAGCCCTCGTGAAAACGGCAACGGGCAAGGAAACCGCCCTCCGTCGCTCTTTGGCGGCAGACATCGAGCATGGCGCCAGAAGGGTCGACTGCCGTGAATTGCCAGCCGGGAAACCGCTGGGCCAGGTGCGCAATTTCCACACCGGTACCCACGCCAACACAGAGTATCCGGGCATTTTCCGGCAGGCCCGCGAACACCGAATCCAGCAGCAGGTACAGCGCATCACGAATGGGCGCCATCCCGCTCCACTGTTTGTCATAGACAGCGGACTGCTGGTCGAACAAGGCCTTGAGTGCTTGATTGTCCATGGAAAACCCTCCTCTGCATCATGATCGCGGTGAAGTTTGATTATCGCAGGGCTGTCAAGGCCTCCCCGGTACAGCATGGGATTGATCATTCCACCCATCAACTGGTCGCAATCCATCAACCCCACCCCCGTCCCGCGCCCTAGATTAGATCCCACAACAACACGCCGCCCCGAGCGGCCCGCTACCGTGGAGATCGCCTCATGCACAGTTTCCAGACCCGCAAGCAGCACAGTCCGGTCGACGCTTGGGATCAGCAGGATCCGGAGCAAGCCTTCACCCTGCCCTCGCGCTATTTCTACGACGACAGCCTGTTTCGTGCCGAGCGCGACAACATTTTCATGAAGGCCTGGCATGTCGCCGGGCATGTCAGTGAGTTCGCCGAACCGGGGCAGTTCGTGGTCACCGATCTGTTCGACCAGAGCGTGGTGGTGGCGAAGAATCGGCAGGGGCAGATCCACGGTTTTCACAACGTCTGCCAGCACCGCGGCAATCGCTTGCTGGAGGAGCGCCGTGGCACCACCGGCGGCGTGGTGCGCTGCGCCTATCACTCGTGGTGCTACGAGATGGACGGCAGCCTGCGCGGTGCGCCGCGTTGTGAGCGGATGAAGAATTTCGAGCTGGCGCAGTTCAACATTCCGCAAGTGCGCATCGAAGAACTCGGCGGCTTCATCTACTTCAACCTCGACCCGAATGCGCCGTCGCTGCGGGATCTGTTCCCCGGCGCGGACGAAGAAATGCGCCGGGTGTTCCCAGACCTGACCGACATGCGACTGATCGAGGAACAGGACGTGATCGTGCCGGCCAACTGGAAAGTGATCATGGACAATTCCATCGAGGGCTATCACTTCAAGCTGTCCGGCCCGTGCCACATCGACCTCGCCCGACTGATCGACTTCAAGGGTTACCAGTTGATCAAACGCGACAACTGGTGGACCTATGCTGCACCGGCCAATCTGTCGGCGACCGAAGCCTATGGCGTACCGCTGAAAAGCGAGCCGAATCCGCAAGAATGCTTTTTCAACATCGGCATGTGGCCGAACAACACCTTCTACACCTTCCCGTTCTCCGAGTTTCTCGGCTCGTTCATCATGATTCCGCTGGATGCCGAACGCTCGCTGCTGCGCTTCGGTTACTACTCAAGCAACCCCGAGACCGCTGCGGTCAGCACCGCGTGCATGAAGTGGATGAACGAAGACCTCGGCCCCGAAGACATCGCCCTGAACATCTCGGTGCAAAAAGGCCTGCGCTCGCTCGGCTACGACCAGGGCCGCTACATGATCGATGCCCAGCGCAGCAATGAAAGCGAGCATCTGGTGCATCACTTTCATCGCCTGGTGTTCAACGGCATTCACGGCCACACCGTGGACTGATCCGCCCTTCCCTCGCCATTCGTTAAAAAGGAGCAGACCATGGACGAAACCGGGTTTGATTACCTGATCGTGGGCGCCGGCTCGGCCGGTTGCGTGTTGGCCAATCGCCTGAGCGAAGACCCGAACGTACGCATCCTGCTGCTGGAAGCCGGCCCCGAGGACAAGAGCTGGACGATCGACATGCCGTCCGCCGTGGGCCTTGTGGTGGGCGGGTCGCGCTACAACTGGCGCTATCAGTCGGAGCCGGAGCCGTACCTCGACGGCCGGCGGATCGGTACGCCGAGAGGCCGCACCCTCGGCGGTTCATCGTCGATCAACGGCATGGTCTACATCCGTGGCCATGCCCGGGATTATGACGGCTGGGCCGAACAGGGCTGCACCGGCTGGAGTTATCGCGAAGTGCTGCCGTACTTCAAGCGTGCGCAGACTCACGCCGACGGCGGCGATGACTATCGCGGTGCCAGCGGCCATTTGCACGTCACTCCCGGCGATGTCGAAACACCGTTGTGCGCAGCGTTTATCGCGGCCGGCGCCGAGGCCGGCTATGGCGTCAGCGAGGACTTGAACGGCTATCGGCAGGAAGCCTTCGGCCCGGTCGATCGCACCACGCGCAACGGTCGGCGCTGGAGCACTTCGCGCGGTTATCTCAGCGAAGCCTTGGCACGGGGCAATGTGCGGGTGATCACCGATGCGCTGGTGTTGCGCATTCTGTTCGAGGGCCAGCGGGCCGTCGGCATCGATTACGAACAGAGCGGCGAAACCTGCACCGTTCGCGCCCGTCGTGAAGTGCTGCTGACCGCCGGGGCGATCAACTCGCCGCAGTTGCTGATGCTCTCGGGCGTAGGCCCGGCGGCAGAATTGCGCGACCTCGGAATTAGCGTGATTCACGACCTGCCCGGCGTCGGTAAACGCCTCAACGATCACCCGGATGCCGTGGTGCAATTTCGCTGCAAGCAACCAGTGTCGCTGTATCGCTGGACCACCGCGCCGGGCAAATGGTGGATCGGTGCGCGCTGGTTCGTCCGTCACGATGGCCTGGCGGCAAGCAATCATTTCGAGGCCGGCGCGTTCCTGCGTTCCCGGGCCGGCGTCGAGCACCCGGATCTGCAACTGACCTTCATGCCGCTGGCGGTGCAACCGGGCAGCGTCGAGCTGGTGCCGACCCACGCGTTCCAGATCCACATCGACCTGATGCGCCCCACCAGCCTGGGCAGCGTGACGTTGCACAGCGCCGAACCGCGGCGACCGCCAAGGATTCTGTTCAACTACCTGAAGACCGCACAGGACCGTGCCGACATGCGCGCCGGCGCACGACTGGTGCGCGAAATCCTCGACCAACCGGCGATGGCCCCGTTCAAGGGCGAAGAACTGGTGCCGGGCCGTTCGGTGCAGACCGACGCCGAGCTCGATGCCTGGGCGCGGCAGGTCACGGAAACCGGCTACCATGCCAGCGGCACCTGCAAGATGGGGCCGGCAGGCGACCCTGAAGCGGTGGTCGATCCACAATTGCGGGTGCATGGCCTCGACGGTTTGCGGGTGGTGGACGCGTCGATCATGCCGGTGATCGTCAGCGGCAACACCAACGCACCGACGGTGATGATCGCGGAAAAGGCCAGCGACCTGATCCGCAACCTCGCGCCGTTGCCAGCCCTCGATGTACCGGTGTGGATCAACCCGCACTGGCAGACCGGACAACGATGAAGCCGAGATGGTGATGACCCGATCCGCTGAAGCTGTACTGCAAAACGGCGCACCGCTGCGAGTGGCGGTGCTGTTGTTGCCGGCGTTTTCCAACTTCGGGCTGGCGGCGGTGCTGGAACCGCTGGCCATCGCCAACTGGCTGAGCCAGCGCACGCTGTTCGAGTGGACGCTGTTGTCCTTGCAGCCCGGCCCGGTAACCGCCAGCAACGGTCTGGTAAGCATCGCCGAAGCTGGCTTGAACACTGAACAGGCCTTCGACGCCTGCGTAGTGCTGGCCAGTTTCGAGGTGCATCAACACAGCCGCAACCCGGCGCTCAAGAGCTGGTTGCGCAAGCAGGCGCTGTTCGGTTCGGTGTTGATTGGCGTGGAAACCGGCACCGAACTGCTGGCCGCTGCCGGCGTGCTCGACGGCTACGAGGCGGCGGTGCATTGGGACAACCTGCAGGGTTTTCAGGAGAGTTACCCCAAGGTCCGCGCCCGACCGCAGCTCTACACCCTCGAACGCCAGCGCCTGACCTGCGCGGGCGCCACCACCATTCTCGACATGCTGCTGGGCTGGATCGGCCAGCGCTTCGATGCGGACCTGGCCCGGGAAATCGGCCTGCACCTGTTGATGGGCCAGATGCGCGCCCCGGCGGACAATCAGCTCGACGGTGGCTTGGGTAACAGCGGGATGTACGGCAGCAAGATCCGCCGCGCTGTGCAGTTGATGGAAAAGGCTCTGGAAGAACCGCTGGACTGCGAAGCAATTGCCAGCGAAGTCGGCCTGTCTCGGCGGCAACTGGAGCGCCAGTTCAAGCATCAGACCGGGCTCTCGCCGCTCAAGTACTACATCACCCTGCGCCTGGCCCGGGCGCACAACCTGCTGCAACAGACGCAGATGAGCGTGGCCCAGGTGGCGGCGTGCTCGGGGTTTGGATCGCTGGAGCATTTCTCCCGCACTTACCGTGCGCGGTTTGGCTGCCCGCCAAGCGAAGATCGGCGCCAGGCGTGGAGCGCGCCGGTGATGCGCCAGCCGTTGAGCAAGGCGCACCTGCCGCAGAAGTGAGTCACTGCCGGTAAGCCGGCTCTTCCTCATCGAGGATGTTCATCAATGCCGCAAAATGCTTATCGGCAAACCCCGGATAATCCAGCCACTGCCGACACGTCTTGCGCGCCACTTCATCGCTGACCACCCGCAACTCACGCCCGGTGGCCAACGCGGTGATGTACACCTCGCAAGCCCGCTCGTAGTAATACAGATCATCGAACGCCTGAGCCACGCTCGGCGCCGCGACCAGCAATCCATGATTGCCCATCAGCAGGATCGGCTTGTCGCCGAGCAACCGACTCACCCGCTCCGCCTCTTCCCCAAGCCCCATGCCGTCAAAGCCGTCATCGATCGCCACCCGCTCGAAAAACCGCATGCTGTTCTGCTCGATCGGTGGCAGCCGCGAGTCCTTCAGACAGGCCAGCGTCGTCGCGTATTTGCTGTGGGTGTGGAGGATGCAGCGGGCCTGGGGCTGGTTGCGGTGCAAGGCGCTGTGCAAGGCCCAGGCGGTGATGTCCGGGGCGTCCGGGCGGTCGAGACTGGCCGGATCGTCGGCATCGAGCAGCAGCAGATCTCTGGCGCGAATCCGCGAGAAGTGTTTGCCGTAAGGGTTGATCAGAAACTCGCGGCCGTCCGGTGACGTCGCCACGCTGAAATGATTGGCGATGGACTCGTGCAGGTTCAGTCGCGCGGCCCAGCGCAGGGCGCAGGCCAGCTGGATTCTCAGGGTCGGGATACTGTCGTTCATGGCTCGGGCGCTCCCGGCAGGCAGGGGTTTTCGTCCACTGTAGACGCCTGAAAAGCCCGTGCTTGACGGTAAGCGACAATGGCTGCCGTTTTTTGCAGACCTGGCAAAAGTCACAAATCAGTTAATTGACAGGGCTGTTTTATGCGCCTACGTTACCCCGCGAAGTGTTACCAAATGCTTCAACCTCACAACAAGAAACACCGCCAAGGATTGGCGTCATGCAACGGTTCCAGCCCCGCCTGACCCACCTGGCGCACCCCTGAAAAACTGAAAACGGCGCTTGCCGTCGATTCCGGACCTGTCGCTTTCGCGCCAACCGGAATGGGCACGGTATTGCCTGCCGAAAACCCGACGCAACGGAAGAAAGGATGACTCTTATGCGTGACGTACACTCGTGCCCGCTTTCCACGGCACAGCAGGAAGTCTGCCTGGCCATCAGCCAGAACCACAGCAACCTCAACTACCATCTGTGCGATGTCATCGAACTGCGCGGCGAGCTGAACCTGACCTGGCTCGAAGCCGCCATCGGCGCGCAGTTCCGCCAAACCGACACCCTGCGCGCCACCTTCAGGACCGACCCGCAGACCGGCACCTTCGCCCAGTACATCCAGCCCATCGATACTCTGCCAGCCAAGGCCTTCGAGCATCTGGACGTCAGCGACCAGCCTGACCCCGAAGCCGCCTGGCGCCAGGTGCTCGACCACCTGTTGCAAACCGACATGGACCTGCAACACGGCCCGTTGATCCGTTACGTGCTGATCCGCCTCGCACCCCACCACCACCGCATGATTGAACTGGCCTCGCACCTGGTGGTGGACGGGTTCGGCCACGGGATTCTGTTCGGCAACATCACTGCCCACTACAACGCCCTCAGTCGCGGCGAAGGGGTCGAGCCGTTGACGCTGGCGCCGTTGTCGAGCGTATTCGAGGCGCAGGAGGAATATCGCCTCAGCGAGATGCACAACAAGGATCGCACCTACTGGCGCCAGTACTGCCTGAAGATGCCCGAACCGACCCAACTGGTGCCGGGCGATGCGCCGCTGATCCGGCTCAATCGCCTGCGCAAAGTGTTCGGCGGCAGAACCCTGCAACGCCTGCGCGCCGCCGCCAGCGAACACCAACTGCGGCTGTCGAGCATCCTGCTGGCACTGTGCGCGACTTACTTGCAGCGCATGACCGGGCAAGACGAACTGGCGCTCGGCATGCCAGTGGCGGCGCGTCAGCTCAAGGCCCTGCGCAATGTGCCGTCGATGGTCGCCAACATCCTGCCGCTGCACCTGTCGTTCAACGCCGAGAGCACGGTGCTGACGGTGGCGGCCAACCTTCAGCGGCAACTGCGCCATCACTTGTTGCACCAGAGCTACCGCAGCGAAAGCATGATCCGCGACCTGCACGCCGAGCGCGGCAACAAGCCGCTGTTCAACACCCTGCTGAACATCGTCGCCTACGATCAGGGGCCGGGGTTTGCCGGGTGCGAAACCACCCTGCAGAACGTCGCCAACGGGCCGGCGGATCACTTGGGCATCGACATCTTCGACCGTCACGCCGATGGCCGACTGGAGATCGGCTTCAATGCCAACGCCGACCTGTATTCCCCTGAAGCACTGGAGCTGCATTACCAACGCCTGACCGCGCTGTTCGAACGTTTCGCCACTGCGCCCGAAACCCTGGCGGCCGACTACGATCTGTTTCTGCCCGACGAACAGCAGCGTTTCTACTCGCACCCGCAAAGCGATGCGCCGTTGCCGGTCTTCGCCGAGGCCTTCGCCGAGTCCGTCCGCGAACATGCCCAGCGCCCGGCGCTGAGCCAGGGTGGGCGACACCTGAGCTATGCACGCCTCGATGACGAGGCCACCCGACTGGCCGCGCATTTGCGCGAACGCGGTGTGCAGGCCGGTGACTGCGTGGTGGTGATGTTCTCCCGCAGCCTCGAATGGGCGGTGGCCGCCGTGGCCCTGTTCAAACTCGGTGCCTGCTATGTACCGGTGGACCCGGACCTGCCCGAGGCACGGATCGAACACATCTTCAGCGATGCCGATCCGGCGGTGGTGATCGTCGCCCCCGGCAGTCAGCTCAAAGTCGAGATCGCCGCCGACAAACAGCTGTGGCTGAACACCGAGTTCCTGGCGCAACTGCCGCCAGCCAACGAGCCGTTGGCGCCGTTCGAAGCTGGGCTGCCGGGCTACCTGATCTACACCTCCGGCTCCACCGGCAAGCCCAAGGGCGTGGAAGTCACCCAGCGCAATCTGGTGCCGATCGCTCGCACCGCCATCGACGCCGCGCAGTTGCAGCCCGGCGCGCGGGTGCTGCAATTCATCGCCGCCGGTTTCGACATGTCGGTGCTGGAAATCATGATGACCCTGTTGGCCGGTGCCGAACTGGTGATCACCGACAAAGTCACCAGTGCTCCCGGCCGGGCCCTGGCGCAACTGGTCAAGCGTGAATCCATCGATTTGCTGGTGATGACACCGAGTCTGCTGGCCTGTCATCAAACCGAGGACTTCCCTCAGGACACCGTACTCATGCTTGGCGGCGAGCCGTGCACCCCGGCGCTGCTGGCGCGTTTCTCCCATTGCCGCCTGCTCAACGTTTACGGCCCGACGGAAACCTCCTTCGCCACCTCGATCAACGCCTGCTACGGCGCCGGTGATCTGTCCATCGGACCGGCCACCGCCAACACCCGCCTGTACGTGGTCGACAACCGCCAGCGCTTGTTGCCGCCGGGGGCCTGGGGCGATCTGTTCATTGGTGGGCCGGGCGTCGCGCGGGGCTATCGCAATCGTCCCGACCTCACGGCCAAGGGCTTTGTCGCCGACCTGCTCGACGCGCAAGACACCATGTACCGCGCGGGCGACCGGGTGTTTTTCGATCATGCCGGGCGCATTCACTACCTAGGCCGACAGGACAACCAGATCAAGCTGCGCGGTCTGCGCATCGAGCTGGACGAGATCAAGAACGTCCTGCTCGGTTGCGCCGGTGTCGATGACGCCACGGTCATGCTGCGTGAACTGGCCCACGGCCCGGCCATCGTCGGCTACGTGGCGAGCAAGGATGAAAGCCTCGACAGCCAGCAACTGAAACAGGCGCTCGGCCGACACCTGCCGCAACACATGGTGCCGAGCGTGATCATGCGCGTGGCCGAATTCCCGTTGACCCCCAACGGCAAACTGGCTGTCGATCGCCTGCCCGCGCCGACGCGGCAGGACGCAGCCGAACTGTCGCCTGCGCAGACCCTGGAAGAAGCCACGATGTGCAACCTGTTCGCCGAAGCCCTGGGTTGCAGCGAAGTGTTCGCCAACCAGAGTTTCTTCGACCTCGGCGGGCATTCGTTGCTCGGGTTGCAACTGGTCAGCCGGATCAAGGAACAGTTCGGCATCGCGCTGGGCATCGCCGATTTCCTCGCAGGGCCGACCCCGCGACAACTGGCCCGACGCCTGCAACACAACACCGGTGCCAGCGATCCGTTCGATGCCGTGCTGGCGCTGCGCACCGAAGGCAAGCGGCCGCCGCTGTTCTGCATCCACCCCGGCGGCGGGATTGCCTGGCCCTACGCAGGACTGTTGCCGTACCTGCCCGAGGATCAACCGCTGTACGCGCTGCAATCGCCGATCCTGCGCGATCCGACGCGGGTGATCGAGTCGCTGGATGAACTGGCCGAGGAATACCTGCAACGCATCATCGAGCTGTATCCCGAGGGGCCGTATCAACTGGCCGGCTGGTCGGTGGGCGGCAACCTGGCGTTGCGCATGGCGGCGATGTTGCAGGCCCGGGGACGTGAGGTGAGCTTCCTGTGCATGTTCGACAGCTATCCGCTGCAGGGTGGCCCGGCGTCGCTGAAACTCGACGATGCGATGATCATCAGCCGTATGACCCGCGCCATCGTCGGCACGCCACGGGCCGGTCTCAAGGGTCTGAAAAGTGCGATGGAAGAAGTGCTCGGCAGCCGGCAGATCGGCGACGAGTTCCTGAGCCGTCTGGTCGACGATTCGAAGCGGATGCTGGAGTTGTTGGGCAGGACGCAGTACGAACAGTACCGGGGCGATATGTTGTTCATCCGTGCCACCGCAGACATCCTGCGTCAGGATGAACAGCAGCCGTCGCTGTGGTCGCCGTACATCAGCGGCGAGCTGATCCGGCATGACGTCGAAGCCCCCCACGAGTGCCTGTTGCAGCGTCAGTACCTGGAGCAATTCGGCAAACGCTTTGTGGAGGAACTGCTCAAGCGGCAGACCGTTCAAACGCTGACCGCGGTTTAACCGCTACAAAAAAAGGTGGGAGCCCGTTACCGGGCTCCCACCTTTTTTATTGCCGACGAATCAACCTCTTTCGTCGATCCCCGCTTGCAGGGACTGGCTGTCCAGGTGACCGCTCAAGGTCACCGGGCCGACTTTCAGGTTACCGTTTTCAAGGGAAACCTTCGGTGCGTTTTCTTCGGTTTTGTGCGGCAGATCCAACCCGGCTTTCACGCCGTAGTCGCGGTTGCTCAGGTCGCTGCTGCTGACCTTCGAACCACCCAGATCGACGTTGCCCCCGGTGGCGGAAATCCGCGCGCCGGTCAGTTGCGTAGCGCCGCCGACAGTGAGGTTCACACCCTGGCTGCCGCTGATACCGGAAGCCTGTTTCACGCTGTCCTTGTGCGCGTATTCGCCGTCGACTTTCAGCGTTGGCTTGTAGTCGGTGCCGGCCAGTTTGCCTTTGTCATCCGCGGGAGTCTTCTTGGCGGTCAGGCCCAGATCCACATCGACCTTGGCATGAGTGCTGGAGTCCTGACGGCTTTCGACCGTCAGATCACCGGCCACTTTGCCGCTGACGTCGCGCGCATCGATCCGCGCACCGCTCAGGCTCGCATCGCCCGCGCTGTTCAGCACCACAGTGTCAGCCTTGATCTGACTGTTCTGCTGGGTGGTGCCTTGCAGGTAGTCCACGCCGACTTTGGCCCCGGCATTGAAGCCGTGATCGCTGCTGACTTTTTCATCGGCGGCGGTAGGCGTACTTTTGCTCAGATTGCCGCCGGCGTTCAGCGCAACGTTCCAGTTGTTGCGGTTGTCGCTGGACTGTGCGGACTCCTGAACGAAGCCGCCCTTCTGCGCGTCGATGTTGACGTTTGGCGCGCTGACCTGAGTGCCTTGCAGGCGCACCGAGTCGCCGCTCAGCGCAATGCCGTTCTGGCTGTTGAGCTGACCACCGGTGAGGGTCTGCGTGTTCTCGTTGACCCGACCGATGTTGAAGTTGCCGCTGAGGTTGCCGCCCTGATCACGGCTCTTCTCGCTGCTGGTTTTGCTGCCGCCCGCCTTCAGGCCACCACCGAGATTGCTGCCGGTGGCGACGTGCGTGTCGGTGGCCGCTTGCAGGTCGAGCTTGCCGTCGGCCTTCAGGTCGATGTTGCCGACGCTGTCGATCTTCGTGCCTTGTTGAACCTGATTGCCGCCGCTGCTCAATTGCACCGGGCCGTTGCCGCTGATACTGGCGACATGCGCCTGGCTGTCAGTGGTCTGGTTGCCTTTGTGATCGAGCTGGAACCCGGCGCCGAGATCGACATTGGTGCCGTCGGTGCCCGGCAAGGTGCCGACGGTCAGCGAGCCGTTGCCGCGCAAGCTTGAGCTGTCGCTGCTCTGACGGTCGTTGGCCTGATTCAGGGCCAGATCACCGCCGGTCTTGACGCTGACACCGCCCTGGCCGCCGTCGAAACGGCTGCCTTCGAACTGTGCGTCGCGGGCGACATTGATGTTCACGCCCTGGTTGCCAGCGTAACCACCGACCACCGCCGTGGCGCTGTTCTTGCTCGACTGGCTGCTGCCGCCCGCGCCGCTGCCGGCCACGTTCACGTCTTCACCGGTCTTGGTGTAGACGCGCACATCAACCTTGGCATCCACCGAATTTTCGGTGCTGCTGCGGGTGTTGTTCGCGGCATCGGCCACCAGTTTGTCAGCGCTGATGTTCACTTTGCCGGCGCTGGCGTTGTACTGGGTGCCCTGGTCGTGCAGCGTGCCGCCGACCTTCACGTCCACGGTCTTGCCGTCGAACTGGCTGACCACGGCGTTGCTGCTCTGCTCGGTTTTATCCGCGCTGGCATGACCTACCGCCACGTCAATACCGACGTTCGGCTGACCGAGATTGGCCAGTGCGTCCTTGTCCGGCACTTTGCCGTCGAGCACGTCTTTCACCGCGCCGGCAATCGGCCGGGCGATGTCTTTGTACTCGACGTTGGCGCCGATGTCTGCCGACCAGTTGCTCTCCTTGTGAGTGCTGCTCTCGGTGTTGCTGGCAGCACGGTTGTCCACTTCGTTGGCGGCGACGTTCAGACCGTTGCCGGACTTCAGTTGCGCACCCTCGGTGACGAGTTTGTCAGCGTTGATGTTCAGGCTGCCGCTGCTCTGCACACCGGTAGTTTGCGCAGTGGTTTTGCCGGTGGTGTCTTGCGAAGTGCTGTGCGAGAAGTCCACGCCGCTGCCCGCGCGGTCGAGGCCGCCGGTGTAGTAGAAACCGCCGCCGGTGCTGCGGGTCTCGGTCGAAGTATTGTGGCTGTCCTGCTCGGCCAGCAACGAAACGTTCTTGCCACTCAGGGTGGTGTCGCCGGCGGTGGATTTCACCTCGGCGCCCTTGAGCGTCACATCGCCGCCCGCCTTCACTTGCACAGTGCCGCCGCTGAGGCTGGAACCCTGCTGCGTGACGTCGTTGGCAGTGACGGTTTGCGCCTTGTCTTCGTAATGCACGCCGGCGCGATATTGCTCCGCCGTCTGCTCCTTGGCGTAAGCGTCAAAACCACGGGTCTGTGTGCTGTTGCTGCTGTCGTGGGTGTTCTGCGTCGAATGCACATTCACATCACCCGCCGCATCCGCCATCAGCGAACCGCCGGCCTTGACCTTGGAGCCGGCGACTTCGATGTCCTTGGCGCTTTTCAGCTTGAGGTTGCTGTCCGACACCAGCTCGCTGCGCACCGTGGTGCTGTCCTTGCTGTTCTGCCGGGACTCGTCCTTGGTGATGCCGAAGAACTTGCTGTCCTTGTCGTGGTTGTTGCTGTGCGAGGTGTCCTGCACGCCGTCGATGGTCAGCGAACCGTTGTCGCTGATCACGCTGGCGTCCTGGCCGCCGCGCACCTGGCTGCCGCTGATGCGCACGTCGTCTGCCTTGACCACCAGTTTGCCGGCCGCGTTGATCTTGCTGCCCTGATGCTGGGTCTGGCCCTTGTCGGCGTCGCCGGTCTTGCCGAAGAAACCGCCGCCGACCAGATCACCGGAATAGCGGTTATCGCTGCTGCGGTTGGTGCGGGTCGCGGTGGTGATTTCCACTTGTTTGCCGGCCAGTTGCAGATCGCCGGCGCTGTTCAGCTCGGCGCCTTCGGAGCGCAACAGTGCAGCGGTTTGCAGGGCGATGTTGCCGCCTTTCAACTGGCTGGTGACGCTGCGTTGCTCTTCGCTGCTGCTGTCCCAATCGGCTTTCCACAGGTGTTTGCGATGCTTGCCCTGATCGGTCTGGGTGTGGCTTTCAGTAGCGGCGGTCAAACGCAGGTCGCCGCCGCTTTGCACGCTGAGGTTGTTCTTCGCTTCGACCTTGGCCGCTTTCAGTTCGGTGTCTTTGCCGGACGACAGCTGCGCGTCGCGGCTGGCGACGATCTGGCTGCCGTGCTGGCGCGAATCGCTGTCAGTCTTGGTGCGCTCGTAGGTTTCCCAGGTGATGCCAATGGTGCTGTTGTTCCAGTTCTCGCGCTGTTCCTGGAGCTTGCGGCTCTCGACGGTGGTCAAGGTCAGATTGCGCTTGGCATCGACCTTCACGTCACGACCGCTGACGTCGGTGGCGGCCAGCGTCAGGTCCTTGCCGCTGTGCAGGCCGACGTCGCCCTGGCTGCTGCGGATGCCGGCGCGGGTCACATCGAGGCTGTCCGGGATCGCCTGGCCGCTGACGCTCAAGTCGCCAGCCGAACGAATCTGTACGCCATCACGCCCGGCGACTTGCACAGCCCCGACCTTCACGCCTGCACCTTCAGCGGTACTGACGATGTTGATGCGCCCGGCCTGCATCGCGCCGAACAGGCTGGCGTCGATCCGCTGATCGGTGGTGTTGCCCGCCGGGTCCACGGCTTTCACCTGGCCGCTGGCGTAGTCGATCTGATTGCGTCCGACAGTGAGGTTCAGTTGGTCACGTGCAGTGATCGCACCCTGGCTGTCGATGCGCGGGGCGATCAGGTTGATCGAGCCTTCGCCATTGCGCAGCCCGCCGCCCTGAATCTGCAACTGACCGGTGGCGTCACGGGTGCTCAGGGCTTGCAGCTTGCCGTCGTTCAGCTCGGGACGGCCGACCACCAGATTGGCGTTCGGCGTGTTGATGAAACTGCCGCCGTTCACCGAAATGCCGTTCGGGTTGGCGAGCACGTAGTCGGCGGCGCGACCGAAGATTTCCTGGGCGCCGTTGATGGCCGACGGGTTGCGGCTGATCACTTCGTTGAGGATCACGCTCGCGGCCTGGCCCTGCAATTGCGGGTTGGCCGCCAGTTGCCCGGCGAGCTGCGATTGCCCGGCCTGCAAGGCGTTGTTCAGCACCAGTCCCTGACGGTCGACGTTGTAGTCGAGGAACTGGTTGTGCGACAGGCCCGAGCCGTTCGGCGCGACGATGTTGACGATCGGGACGCCGCCCTGGGTTTGCAGTTGCGCGGTGCCGCCGGGGCCGGGTGCGACCACCACACCGCCGGCCATGGCGCCCGGCAGATGAGCGACCAGGAACAGGCTGGCGATGGCCCAGCGCAGTTTGCCCCGTGGGGAAAGATGAAACGCAAAGGTATTCATTGGCATAAAAAACTCTCCATGTAGTGCGGCATCACGTTGCGCGTTGAGTAGAAGGCCACGGCTGTCGCGCTCAGGTCCGATGGCTGTTGTTCACTGACGTTCATATCTGTAATCCGACCCGCATCAGCCAGGTTTCAGGCTCGCTGTGCAGACCGGTCGGGGTGTTGAGGCTGCGTTGGTAATCGACATCCACTTGCAGGTTTTTCCAGCCCAGGTTGAGGCCGATGCTGGCGCCGCTCAGGCGTTGAACCGAGGCGCCGTGGTCGGCCTTGATCCAGCCGTGGTCGAGCCCGATTCGCGGGGTGAGCTGCACGGGAAAATCACTGCGCAGCGGCAGGCGCAAGGTATTGCGCCAGATCGCACCGCTGGCGCCGGACGCGCTGCTGACCCGATAACCGCGCACGGCGGAATCGTCGGTGCCGAGCAGTTGTTCGATCGCCGGCAACGGATCCGGGCTGTACTGCACGTTCAGTTGGCTCTGCCATTGCCAGGCTTGCGCGCCGAGCTGGCCGTTGCGCCACTGGCTGAGGCCGGCGCGGTACTTGCGAAACTGTGCTTTGGGCAGGTTCTTGACCTGATGATCGGCATCGTCATCGGCACCCAGCCAGCGCAGGCCCTGGGCGTAGTTGAAATCCAGGTTCCACACCGCGCGATCGAGCCAGAACAGATTGAGCCCGGCCTCGGCCACGGTCAGGGTCGGGCTCTGGATACCGAGGCGGACGTTTTCCAGATAGCTGTCGACGTCCTTGTGCGCCAGTTGCAGGTTGGCGCTGAGCTGATGGCTCTGGTCGCGCCACAACACGCGGTCGGCGCGCAGGCTGAGCTGATCGGTGATGCCGGTGCTGTGCAGGGTCGCCGCGCTGAGTTTGAACGGTGCGCGATATTCGGCGTGGCTGGCGAAGGTGCTGAACGTCCAGTAACCGTAGGGAATTGCGTAATAGAGGCTGGCGTTGCGGCTGTAGCGGTCGCCCTGATTGAGCGTGTCGCTGGCACTGAGGCTCAACAGGTCGTTGAGTTCGAGCGGACTGTCGAGCGTCAGGCTGAGCGTGTCGCGATCACGGCCGGTGCTGGCGCTGCCGAGGTTGTCGAAACCGGCCCCGAGTGCCCAGCGCGACTGCCCCGAGGTCCGCGAACGCAAGATGATTTTTGACGCGCCGGGCTGGCTGCCGGGAGCAATGTCGGCGGTCAGATCGAGCGAGCGCAGACGATTCAACTGATCCAGCCCCTGCTCCAGATCCCGCAGGTTCAGCGGCTTGCCGAGCATGCCCGGGAATGCACCGCCGAGGGACACCGGCAGGCTCTGGTCGGCCAGTTCGATGGATTCGATGTAGCCTTCGTCGATCAGGATATCCAGCGACTGGCCCGCTGCCGGCGCACTGCTCAGGTACGGACGGCTGGCGATGTAGCCCTTCTCCACGTACAGCGCAGTGATGGTCGCCAGCAAATGGTTGATCTGGCCGACACCCATACACGGTGCCAGCAGCGGTTTGATCCGGGCGTTGAGCTTGTCCTTATCGATCAGTGTGACACCGCCGATGCGCGTGCCGCTCAAGGGCCAGCAACGTTCGTCGGGTTTGATCGATTCAGCAATGGCCGGGGTGGCAGGCGCCGGGCCGAACGCACCGCGCTCCAGTTGCCGCTTGCGCTGTTCGAGTTGCAGTTGTTGCAGATCGCGCTGTTGCAGTTGTTGCTGGCGCAGCACTTCCTGGCCCGGGGCTGGAGCTTCGGCGGCGAGAACGCTGGGCGCACACACACTCAACAACAAGGCCGACAACAGCGGGCGAGGCAGGAAACTACAACGGGTAACAGCGCGAATCGAATACGGCACTCAACATCCTTGCAATCAAATGGCTTAATGCCATCCCATCAATTGCAGTGATAGTCAGAGCCTTCCTACACAATTGCAAGACGCTTCCTACATTGCTTACATTTCTTAAACAAATGCCTTTTTCGCGCGAATCGCCAGCGATAACGCGAGCAAGTTGCAGATCATCAGGGTTTCCCCGAGGGCCTGAGACCACGCTGCCAACATCAATCCCGCACCGATCAGCAGGTAATAAAACAGCCCCAGCAATGCACCGGCGGTGCCCAAACGATCGGTGTAATTGCTCAGTGCTGCGCCCAGAATGTTCGGGATCGCCATGCCGAACGCCAGTACCACCAGCAGCATCGGCAGCACGAACCAGACATGCGTCTGCAACAGCCACACGCCGATGCCACCGAGTAAACCAGTGAGGGCCGCAAGGCGAATCAACTGCAGCGGCCTGCAACCGATGTGCAGCAAGCGTTTGTTGAGCCATGCTCCAAACCCTGAGGCCAATGCGAGCATCACGCCGCTGTAGCCGAACCATGAACTGCTCAGTCCGAGACGTTCGAACTGAAAAGGCCCGAGGCTGTAATAGCTGAACAATGCGACGTTGAACGATGCAATCCACAGCGCCGAACGCCAGATACGGGGATCGCGCAACATGTCGCCCATGGTTGCGAACAGGCCAACGTAGGTGAGTTGTGGCGGACGGGTTTCCGGCAGGTTGCGCCAACTCCAGATCCACAAGGCCGATGCCAGCAACAGCAGCGCACCGAGCACGCCGCGATAACCGAAGCCCTGAACCAGGCTCGCGCCGCTGAACAAACCGATGGCCGGGCTGGCCGACAGCGCCATGCCCACCAGAGAAAACACCTGGGCCAGTTCGCTCCCGCGATAGCGGTCACGCAACAGCGTCTGGGTCACCACCGAGCCGACGGCGGCGCCAAATGCCGCCAGCGCCTGGGCCATCAACAAGCCGTTGAAACTGCGCACGCTCAAGCCCAGTACGCAGGCAACCGCATAAATCGCCAGACCGGCGAGCATCGAGGGCCGCCGGCCGATCCGGTCGCACACTCGTCCCCACGTCACCACACCAAACGCGAAAGCCAGGAAGTACACCGACAGGGTTTGCGCCGCCGCTTGCGGGCCAACATCAAATGCACGGCCGATATCCCCCAGCGCCGGGCTGAACAGGGTCTGGGCGATCTGCGGAAACATCAGCAGCGCAATCGCCAACATCAAAAACTTTCCAGGGTTCATCACCATGACTCCTCAACAAAAACGCCGAGGAGTTTAAAAAGTCGCGACTGACGTATTATCCAAACCCTGACAATTTATCGTTGAAATCGGACAACCCATGGCCTGGCTCGAAGCCCACGACCGTTTTGACCCGGATCGCTTCCCTGCGCCGGTAATCGGCATCGCCTCTACCCTCGGCGATCACGACTCCGGCCTGCATCGGCATCAGCGCGGGCAACTGCTCTACACCCGACAGGGCTGCACGCGCATCACGCTGGCACAGCAATTGTGTCTGCTGCCGCCGTCGCGAGCGGCGTGGATTCCCGGTGGCGTCACGCATCGGGCGGTGATGCAGCAAAGCGTCGATTACCGCTCCATCTACCTGACACCCGAGTTGTGTCGCGAGCTGCCGCAACAGATCTGCGTGATCGAGGTCAGCCCGCTGCTGCGCGCCGTGCTGGAACCGATGGCGATTGCCGAGTTCGCCACCGATTGGCAGCAGGGCAAATTCGTCCATCTGCTGGGGCTGTGCCTGAGTGAAATCCGTGACGCGGCGCAGCAGCCGATGCTTTTGCCATTGCCGCAAGACAAACGCCTGGCGCCTCTGCTTGCACGCCCCGAACAACTGCCACCGGAGCTGCAAGTGCTGGAGCAACAGATCGGCGCCAGCAGCCGCACCATCGGCCGGATCTTCCAGCGCGAAACCGGCATGAGCTATCAACAATGGCGCCAGCAATGGCGATTGATGCGCGCCATGGAATTGCTCGCTACCGGGCGCAACCTCGGCTATTGCGCGTTTGAACTGGGTTTCGCCAGCGACAGCGCATTCATTGCGTTCTTCAAGACCATGACCGGCACGACGCCCGGCACCTGGCTGCGATAAGCAAACGACGACCGGCAGCAAAAATCATTTGCCACAAAATATTACCTGCGTCATATTACAGCCGTAATAACAACCCGTTTTTGCCGGTATCAGCCGCAGGTATTACGCCATGACCAGCATGCCCACCGTTGAACCCGATCTCGCCGTTCCGGTCAGCGCTTCCAAACCTCCCCTGCTCAAACGCCTGCTGTTGCCCACTGCGGGTCTGGCCGCGCTGGTGTTCGCCGGGTTGTACGCCGCGCATTGGTGGGGTGCCGGTCGATTTCTCGAAGAGACCGACGATGCCTACATTGGCGGTGACGTCACGGTGATCGGGCCGAAAGTCGCCGGTTACATCGAGGAAGTGTTGGTCAGCGACAACCAGCCGGTGAAGGCCGGCGACGTGCTGATCCGCCTCGACGCCCGCGACTATCGCGCCAATCTGGCCAAGGCCGAAGGCGCAGTAGCCGCCGAAGAAGCGCTGCTGGCCAACCTCGACGCCACCGAGCAACTGCAACAAGCGGTGATCGGTCAGGCCCGCGCCGGCATCGATGCTGCCGGTGCCGAAACCGCCCGTTCCCGGGACGACAACGCACGCTACAAACGCCTGGTGACCACCAATGCAGTCTCGGTGGAAAGTGCGCAACGGGCCGACGCCACCTTCAAGACCGCGCAAGCCTTGAGCGCCAAGGCCCAGGCCGAACTGCTGGCTGCGCAACGCCAACTCACCGTGATCGAAACCCAGAAACAACAGGCCCGCGCCGCCCTCCAGCAAGCCCGGGCCGAGCGTGATCTGGCGCAACTCAACCTTGGTTACACCGAACTGCGCGCCCCGGTCGACGGCGTGATCGGCAACCGCCGCGCGCGGGTCGGCGCCTACGCTCAGGCCGGTTCGCAACAATTGTCGGTGGTGCCGGCCAGCGGTCTGTGGGTCGATGCCAACTTCAAGGAAGACCAGTTGGCGCGGATGAAACCGGGCCAGCGCGTGAGCATCCGCGCCGACGTTTTATCCGGCCAGGAATTCCACGGCCGCCTCGACAGCCTCGCCCCCGCCACCGGTTCGCAGTTCAGCGTGCTGCCGCCGGAAAACGCCACGGGCAACTTCACCAAGATCGTCCAGCGTGTGCCGGTGCGGATCCTGCTCGACCCCGCCGACGGCGTGCTCGGTCATCTGCGTCCGGGCCTGTCGGTGACGGCTGAAGTCGACACCCGTGCCCAGCCTGAAACCACCGCCGTGGCCAGCGCGCCATGAGCCGCGCCCTCGCTGTCCCTGCGCAGCCGTTCAATGCCGCCGAGATGGCGACGGCAACCAAAGTGTTCGCCTTCGCCACCATGTGCATCGGCATGTTCATCGCGCTGTTGGACATTCAGATCGTCTCGGCCTCGCTGCGGGATATCGGCGGCGGGTTGTCCGCCGGCACCGATGAAACGGCGTGGGTGCAGACCAGTTACCTGATCGCCGAGATCATCGTGATCCCGCTGTCGGGTTGGCTGTCGCGGGTGTTCTCGACCCGCTGGCTGTTCTGCGCCTCGGCAGTCGGTTTTACCCTCGCCAGCCTGTTGTGCGGCGCGGCCTGGAACATCCAGAGCATGATCGCCTTTCGGGCGCTGCAAGGGTTTCTCGGCGGCTCGATGATTCCGCTGGTGTTCACCACGGCGTTCTTTTTCTTCACGGGCAAGCAGCGAGTGATTGCTGCCGCCACCATCGGCGCCGTGGCTTCGCTGGCACCGACATTGGGCCCGGTGATTGGTGGCTGGATCACCGACATTTCGTCCTGGCACTGGCTGTTCTACATCAACCTGGTGCCGGGGATTTTCGTCGCCGTGACGGTGCCGATGCTGGTCAAGATCGATCAGCCGGAACTGTCGCTGCTCAAGGGCGCGGACTATCTGAGCATGGTGTTTCTCGCACTGTTTCTCGGCTGCCTGGAATACACCCTCGAAGAAGGCCCGCGCTGGAACTGGTTCAGCGACCAGACCATCCTGACCACCGCGTGGATCAGCGCCCTGGCCGGCGTGGCGTTCGTTGGCCGCACGCTGCACGTGGCCAATCCGATCGTCGACCTGCGCGCGCTCAAGGATCGCAACTTCGCCCTCGGCTGCTTCTTTTCCTTCGTCACCGGGATCGGCCTGTTCGCGACGATTTACCTGACGCCGCTGTTTCTCGGCCGGGTGCGTGGCTACGGTGCGCTGGACATTGGTCTGGCGGTTTTTTCCACCGGGGTGTTCCAGATCATGGCGATTCCGCTGTACGCCTTTCTGGCCAATCGCATCGATCTGCGCTGGATCATGATGGCGGGCCTGGCGTTGTTTGCGTTGTCGATGTGGGAATTCAGTCCGATCACCCACGATTGGGGTGCCGGGCAATTGATGCTGCCGCAAGCCCTGCGCGGGATTGCCCAGCAACTGGCGGTGCCGCCGGCCGTAACGCTGACGCTTGGCGGGCTGGCCCCGGCGCGGTTGAAACACGCCTCGGGCCTGTTCAACCTGATGCGCAACCTGGGCGGTGCGATCGGGATTGCGGCGTGCGCGACCATTCTCAACGACCGCACCAACCTGCACTTCACGCGGTTGGCGGAGCATCTGAACAGCAGTAACGAAGCGTTGAATCAGTGGCTGGCCCAGGTCGGCGGCAACTTCGCCGCACAGGGTCAGAGCGGTGACGTCGGCATCACCGCCGGCCTGCATCAGTTATGGCTGCTGACCTACCGCGAGGCGCAGACCCAAACCTATGGCGACACGTTCCTGATGATCATGGTGTGCTTCGTGATCGCCACGGCGATGGTGCCCTTGATGCGCAAGGTGCAACCACCGGCCGCGCCGAGTGCCGATGCACATTGACCGATCAGGCTTGTGGGGTTTTGCGAAAGCCCACGGCCAGACGGTTCCAGCTGTTGATGGTGCTGATCGCCACGGTCAGGTCGACCATTTCTTTCGGCGAAAACTGGGCAGCGACCGCTTCGTAATCTTCGTCCGGGGCGTGGGTCAGGCTCAGTTGAGTCAGGGATTCGGTCCACAGCAGCGCGGCGCGCTCACGGTCGGTGAAGAACGGGGCTTCGCGCCAGGCCGTCACGGCGAACAATCGACGTGGGGTTTCGCCGCCCTTGATCGCGTCAGTGGTGTGCATGTCGATGCAGAACGCACAGCCATTGATTTGCGAGGCGCGCAGCTTGAC
The DNA here is from genome assembly GCF_058808055.1 of Pseudomonas sp. GW821-FHT11G12. Lineage (NCBI taxonomy): Bacteria > Pseudomonadati > Pseudomonadota > Gammaproteobacteria > Pseudomonadales > Pseudomonadaceae > Pseudomonas > Pseudomonas sp. GW821-FHT11G12. The sequence goes on along the minus strand of NZ_JBXARH010000001.1, from coordinate 137,005 downwards.
CAGTTCGATCAGGGTCTTTTCCAGCGGCAGTTTCGAGACGGCGGTTTCCAGGGCGATCATCGCTTTCAGGGCGTCTGGGGAAGCGGTGTAGAAATCGGCACGAGGTTTCATGGTGGTTCTCCGGGGCGAGTGAATGTGTGGCTACGTTAGTCCCGGGGGCGGGTCAGGCAAATAGCCAATCTCCCGGAAGACGAGTAGGCCACTTGGTTGGCGTCAGAAAAGAAAGTGTCGGGGGGCAATTGCCAGCGCTCGTTCCGTGCCACTAGAATGCGATCAATTCTTAATTGCACACTTTTCGCACTCTCGATTGCACCTCTACATTGCAACCAGGCAACGGACGCCCGAAACGAGTATCTGCCCTTCATGTCGTCCCTCGATCAGCCCTTGAATCAGCAAGTCCAGACGCTCTACAGCGAACACCACGGGTGGCTGCAGGGCTGGTTGCAGCGCAAGCTGGGCAATCGCTGCGATGCGGCCGACCTGGCGCACGATACGTTCCTGCGCCTGCTCACCCGCCAGGTGATCAAACCGCTGGGCAGCGAACCCCGGGCGCTGTTGACGCACATTGCCAAAGGTCTGGTGATCGACCGCTGGCGCCGTCAGGACATCGAGCGCGCCTACCTGGAAACCATCGCCAGCCTCCCCGCCGCCGAGGTGCCGTCGCCGGAGACCCGCTATCTGATTCTCGAAACCCTGTGGCGCATCGAAGCGTTGCTGCGCGAGTTGCCGGCGCAGACCCGCGACACTTTCCTGCTGTCGCAGATCGAAGGCCTGACCTACGCACAGATCGCCACGCGCCTGAGTGTTTCGCTGATTACCGTCAAACGCCACATGCGCGCCGCGTTCATTGCCTGCCTGAGTGTCGCCTGATGAGTTCGTCGATGATCAATCCGCAGATTCTCGGTGAAGCCGCCGACTGGCTGGTGCAATTGCATTCGGGCAGCGCCTCGCCGTCGGATCATCAGGCCATCGCCCAATGGCGCAGCCGCAGCGCCGAACACGCCCAGGCCTGGCTGCGGGCCGAAGCGCTGCTGGGGGATTTACGCAGTGTGCCGGCCAATGTGGCGATCCAGACCTTGCAACGGGCTTCGCGCAAAGAAGGCCTCAGCCGTCGTCAGACGCTCACCCGCCTCGGCCTGCTGTTGATGGCGGGACCACTGGGCATCGCCTCGCAACATGTGCCCTGGCAGCAATGGACCGCCGATCAGCGCACCGCCGTCGGCGAGCAAAAAACGCTGCAACTGCCGGACGGCACTCAGTTGCTGCTCAACACCGACAGCGCCGTGAACATCGCTTTCAGCCCGGTCGAGCGCCGGGTCTTGCTGCTCAACGGCGAGGTGCTGATCAACACCGCCAGCGATGCCGCCGCCCGCCCGTTCATGGTCGAAACCCCACAAGGCGTGGCCCGTGCGTTCGGCACGCGGTTCTGCGTGCGCACCGAGGGGTCGCGCAGCCTGGTGTCGGTGCTGGAGGGGCAAGTACAAATCACCCCGGAACTGCTCAAGCAAAACGCAATGCTCAAGGCCGGCGAGCGCCAGCGCTTCAAACTGAACGGCTTCGACAGCGCCGAAACCTTCGACACCGCGAGCCTGGCCTGGGACAAAGGCATGCTGCTGGCCAGCAACATGCGCCTGGACGAATTGCTCGGCGAACTGAGCCGCTATCGTCGGGGCGTCTTGCGCTGTCATCCGGACGTCGCGGCGATGCGCGTGTCCGGGGCATTTTCCCTGCGCGACACCGACGCCAGCCTGCGTCTACTCAGCGACACCCTGCCGCTGAACATCAACAGCCTGACCCGCTATTGGCTGTCGGTGGAGCCCCGTGTCTGAAGCCGGTGAAATTAATTTCGATGTTCACTGATACCTTTTCGCGTCTCGTTCGGTGAGTGGATAGACCTTTCAATTCCACGCGCTCGACAGGATCGCCGAATGACCGCATTGCCCACGTCCCGCCCCGCCACTTTCCCGCTCAAGGCCCTGAACCTGAGCCTTGCCCTGGCCTTCGGCGCGCTGCTGCCGACCCTCGGCCACGCCGCCGACAGCACCCGCGAAAGCACCAGCCAAAGTGTCAACATCGGCCCCGGCCTGCTCAGCCATGTGCTGGCGCAATTTGCGGTCAGCGTCGGCGTGCCGTTGTCGTTCGATCCGGCGCAACTGGGCAATCGCCAGAGCCCCGGCCTGCAAGGCAGTTACACCGCGCAGAGCGGTTTTGCCCGCTTGCTGGAAGGCAGCGGTTTCGAGCTGATCAGCACTGGTCACAACGGTTACACGGTGGCGCCGAAAGTCGCGGCGGACGGCGCACTGGAACTGGGCGCCACCAATGTCAGTGCCTTGCGCGACGACAGCGGCGACACCTACGGCGGCGAACAGGTCGCCCGCCGCGCGCAGGTCGGCATGCTCGGCAACCAGGAAGTCAACGACCTGCCGTTCAGCGTCACCAGTTACACCGCCAAGACCATGGCCGATCAACAGGCGCAAACCGTCGGCGATGTGCTGCTCAACGATGCCTCGGTGCGCCAGTCCAACGGCTTCGGCAACTTCTCGCAGATGTTCATGATCCGCGGTCTGCCGCTGGCCTCCGATGACATTTCCTATAACGGCCTCTACGGCGTGCTGCCAAGGCAGATCATCGCCGTCGAAGCGCTGGATCGGGTGGAACTGTTCAAGGGCCCGAACGCGTTCGTCAACGGCGTGACTCCGAGCGGCAGCGGCATTGGGGGCGGGATCAACCTGCAACCCAAACGCGCCATGGACACGCCAACACGCAGCGTCACCCTCGACTACAGCGCTGACGGTCGGGTCGGCGGGCATCTGGATCTGGGCCAGCGCTTCGGCGAAGACAACCGCTTCGGCGCGCGGGTCAACCTGATGCAGCGCGAAGGTGACACCGCCGTCGATGACGAAGACCAGCGCTCGTCGCTGTTCAGCGTCGGCCTGGACTATCGCGGTGAACGCCTGCGGGTCTCGACCGACTTCGGTTATCAGAAGCAGGTGATCAATCAGGGGCGCTCGGTGATCTATGTCGATTCGAGCCTGACAAAAGCCCCCAAGGTGCCGGACGCCAACGCCAGCTACGCCCAGCGCTGGAGCTATTCGCAACTCGAAGACACCTTCGGCATGGCCCGCGCCGAATATGACCTCAACGACAACTGGACCGCCTATGTGTCCGGTGGTGCCAAACACACCCGGGAAAACGGGGTGTACTCGTCGCTGACCGTCACCGACCTCAACGGCAACGCCCGTGGCGGCATGCTCTATTCGCCCCACGACGAAGACAACCAAAGCGCCATGGCCGGGCTCAACGGTCGCTTCGACACCGGTCCCGTTACCCATCAGTTGAACCTCGGTTGGGCCGGCATCTGGGGCGAGCAGCGCTCGGCCTACGAAACCATCGGCAGCGCCGCACGCTACAGCACCAACCTGTACAACGTCACCGACAAGCCGCGCCCGCCCGCCACCTCGTTTGCCAGCGACATCAACGACCCGCGCATCACCGGCAAGAACACCCTGCGCAGCGAGGCGATTTCCGACACTCTCGGCTTCGTCGATGACCGCATCCTGCTGACCCTCGGCGTGCGCCGCCAGACACTGAAAGTCGACGGCTGGAGCACCGTCACCGGGGCACGCACGTCAAGTTATGACGAATCGATCACCACCCCGGTCTACGGCCTGGTGATCAAGCCGTGGGAACACGTGTCGTTCTACGCCAACCGCATCGAAGGCCTGGCCAAGGGCCCGACGCCGCCGACCACCGCGATCAACCGCGACGAAACCTTCGCCCCGGTGCGCAGCAAACAGGTCGAGGCCGGCGTGCGCCTGGACATGGGCAGCTACGGCGCCAGCCTCGGCGTCTACCGCATCGAACAGCCGTCGAGTTACACCCAGGACGGGATCTTCCGGGTCGACGGCCAGCAGACCAACAAAGGCGTGGAACTCAACGTCTATGGCGAACCGCTCGACGGCCTGCGCCTGCTCAGCGGCGCGACCTTGATGAAGACGGAACTCGAAGGCAGCGCCAACGGCGTGAATGACGGCAACCGCGCCGTCGGGGTGCCGCGCTTTCAATTCAACCTCGGTGCCGACTGGGACATTCCGGGGCTCGAAGGCGCCGCCCTCAGCGCCCGCATGTTGCGCACCGGCGGTCAGTACCTGAACGCGGCCAATACGCAGAGCATTCCAGCGTGGACCCGCTTCGACCTCGGCTCGCGCTACGCCTTCAAACTGGACGAAAAACAGATCACCCTGCGAGCCAATCTGGAAAACGTCGCCAACGAAGCCTACTGGGCCTCGGCCAACGGCGGCTACCTGACCCAGGGCACGCCTCGCACGCTGAAAGTCTCGGCGACCGTGGACTTCTGAGTCACGGCACTTCATCCGCCGCCCCAACGAAAAAGAGCAGGCCGTGGCCTGCTCTTTTTTATGTTGGCGATCAGCGGTCCGAACGCATCAACTCACCAATGCCGCAGTCCATCGACAACACCGCAGCGCGATTGCGACCAGCGTTCTTGGCTTGATACAGCGCCGCATCGGCACGCTGGATGAACAATTCCGGGCTGTCGTTGCCGAGCGGAATGAACGAATAGCAGCCCAGGCTCACGGTGAGATAACCGGTGGGCGAGCCGCTGTGGGTAATGTGTTTGTCCATGACGCTGCGGCGGATCTGCCCGGCAATCGCCAGCGCGCCGTTGATGTCGGTGTCCGGCAACAGCACCGCAAACTCTTCGCCGCCGTAGCGCACCGCCAGATCGGATTTGCGCTGGCAGCAGTTCTTCACCACCAGAGCGACCTGGGTCAGGCAATGATCGCCGGCCACATGGCCGTAGGCATCGTTGTAGCGCTTGAAGAAATCGATATCGAGCATGATCAGGCTGATCGGACTCGACTGCCGGGCGCCCCGGGCGAATTCAATCTCCAGCGATTGCTCGAACAGGCGCCGGTTGGCCAGCCCGGTCAGGCTGTCGTGGGTGGCAATCAGCTCCAGCGCCCGCTGGGCCTTGAGCAGGTTTTTCTCGATCCGCTCGCCGTCACGCACCTGATGGATGAACACCCAGCCAAACAGCCCAACCCCAAGCATCACCAGCGCCACGATGACGCTGGACTGGAAGGCGCGGTCATGCCAGCCCTTGAGAATCGTGTCCCGCGAGGAAGAGGCAGACACCACCAGCGGATAACTTTCGAGCTGCCGATAACCGTAAAGTCGTGTGACCCCATCGACCACAGAATCGATCATCGCCGTACCGGCGGAGGCGTTCGGCAACAGCGTCTGATAGATCTCGCCCTTGGCCAGCGAGGTACCGATCAACGCATCGTCGAACGGCCGGCGCGCAAGCAAAGTGCCGTCGGTCAGTCCGAGGAACATGGTGCCGTTGTCATCCAGGCTGAAGCTTTTGAAGAACCGGTCGAAGTACGACATCTTGATGCCGGCCAGCAACACGCCCTGGAAATTTCCGGCGCGGTCGTTGACCCGTTTGGAGATCGGGATGATCCAATCACCGTTTTCACGGCTGCGGATCGCCGGGCCGATGTGCGCCACGGCCGACACGTTCTGTTGGTGAAACTTGAAGTACTCGCGATCCGCCACGCCGTTGCCTCGCGGCAGATCAGGGAATGAGGTGATCACCCACTGCCCTTCGCGATCGAACAGGAACATGCCGTGCAACTGCTCCAGTTGCTGCACCCGGCGCGCGAAGGTTCTCTGCAAACGCGGCTTCTGCGCCGCACCATAGCCGTCTTCCTGAATCCAGTCGACCAGGCTGGTCATCACCAGATCAGCGGCCAGAAAGGTGTCTTCGGCCTGCTGCGCCATCGCCCGGGTCAGGTTGGCCGAAGACATCTGCGCATTCGCCAGATCCTGCCGGCGCGACTGCTCGATCTGCAAATACAGCAGACCGGACAGGCACAGACACACCGCAACGATGAACAGCACCGCCGCCTTTCGCAGCGGCAAACGCTTGAGTGTGCCGCCGGGGGCCTGATGCGGATCGTGAATGGGGATAGGCAAAAGCGTGTCCTGGGCAGGTACGACAGGGGCAAAGGCCCGAAACCCTTGTTTTTTGTGAGCGTAGCCCACCGGATAGTGCGGGGCAACCAAGTGCCACCGAGACAATCCCGACCCCGTTGATATCGGCGCGCAGCGGAAATGGATGACCTGCGATGTAATTTATTTTTCTTTGATACAGTTCTCCCCCACAAACGTGATGACAGGAGTCAAATGATGGCAAAGCCTGCCGCCCGTCTTACCGATCCCAGCAAATGCCCACTCCCCGGACACGGGACCAATGCGATAGCGACTGGCTCTCCGGACGTATTTTTCGATGGCTTGGCGGCTGCACGCCAGGGTGATACCTGTTCCAGTGGCATTGCACTGCTACGGCCACCGGCCTCATGAGATTACTGATCGTCCTCGCACTAGCAGCATTGACCTCAGCACTCTTTTTTGTGGGTTACTACAAAAAATTGGAAGATGCGTATCCAGAGAAAGTTTTTTTCATCAAAAAGCACCCGACGCTCAAGTTGAGATTCGTGAACATCTTCGCGTACGAGTCAGACGATAAAAAACTGTCCGAACTCAATGATGAAGAGAGAACTCAAGTCATGGACTACTGCTGGTATCGACTTGGTATCTCTACTCAGTTAGCCAGCCAGCAAGAGCTTGAAGAATGTAAACGTCGTTGAAACAGGGAAGGCCTGTCTGTGTTAATGCAGAGGCTCGCCGGCGACCGGCCTGGGCTATGTACGAAAACTGCCTGATCGACACTCGGCGATTTTTCGTACAGCCGCTGGCTAGCAGGAGGTGAGTCAGTTCACCAGTGACGGTTGGGTAGCAACCGAGACGGTGAAGGCCACGACAAACAGCACCACGAGCACCCAGAACATCACCACAAGTATCTGCATGACGACCTTCAGGCGTTTATAAAGCCAGCGCAACCAATGGCCTTCGGGTTTAGCTTCCGAGCGAGTTCTGAGTACGCCGTTCAAATAAAAGCCGAGAAGGGCCAACAGTGCACCATCAATGAACAGCGCAGGCAGGCCGGCTGAGGGAAAAATGCTTCCCCACCGATAAAATGACGACCGGCTCAGAAACACCACATAACACGTGAGGCTGCCGTAGGGGATGGCTCTCCACCATTTGCCGGTCAGCGCTCCGGCCATCAGGCACATCATCACCATGAGCGGGTTGAGGAGAATATGGATCATCCAATCCAGTACGTTGGGGAAGTAGCCTGGGGAATTGATGCTGCGCCAGATATATTCAAACATTGTTCAGTTTCTTGCCTTCTATGGAGTCAGTGGTGCTTCCGTGCCGCTGTACGGTATCGGCGTATCTTCGGATGACATAAGCCCTGTCGTGTAAACATAAAAAAACAGGCGCCTGAAAAGGCGCCTGTTTTTGTGGTCGGTTACCGCTCAGGTCAGCGCGACGGCGGAACCCGGATATCCCCTGCCCGGCACTGGGTTTTCACGCCCTTGCCGCAGGCGCCGAATTGCAGGTCCTTGCCCATGCACACCCGTACTTCCGAGAGTTCCGGGCCGCTGCAGATCACGGCAATGCCGTCTGCCGGGATGCCCGGATTGCTCTTGCGGAACAGGTCGGCGATTTCTTGCGCTTCGAAGTAATAAGAGTTGCTGAACGGTTGCAGCTCTTGCGGGATTGTCACCGCCGCCACGGCTTTATCCGCTTCGTCGAAATAGCCCATTGCACCGAGACCGCTGCAGGTACCGTGCTTGCTCCATTCGTGATCGAGGAGTTTCTTCGTCGGGAACAGCGTCAAGCCCTTGGCGGTTTCGGCGGCCGACAGGTTGGTCAGCGGCGGGCAGGATTCCGGCCAGCCGCCCTTGGCGTATTGCGGCCACAGGCCATGCAGGACAAAACCGTAGCCCTTGCCGGTGCACTGAGGATCGTCCTTGTGAGTCAGACAGAACGTCGGCGACCAGGACAGCGTCAGCAGGTAGTAATCGAACACCCCCGCCACTGATTCCGTGGGTGCCTTGTTGGCATGCGACTGACGCGCCGAACTCAGGCCGATGCTACCGACCGTCAGCGCAATCAGCGCCATAATTGTAAAAAGCTTTTTCATCTTCCCGTTCCTTGGGACGCTGGCGTCCATGGTTTTTGTGATCTGACCGTCAAGTGGTCAGGGGCTGATTGAGTCATGCCAGTGTTGCAAGCGCATGACGCAAGGCAAAGCTGTACTACGTTGAAAGGTCTACGATTAATAAGCAGACACCAAAAACAGGGATCCCGAAATGAGTAAAGCAGACGAACTCGCCGCGAAGCTCAAGCAAACCCGGCACACCCACGCGGACGACATCACCTGCGCCGAACTGGAAATCGATTGCTGGCCGGCGGTGGTCTACGACCTGTATCACCGCATCGAGGGCTGGTTACAACCGGTCACCGAGGTGGGACTGAAGATTCGGCGAAATCCTACCCATGTTTGCGAAAGTTCGCCGGAAGGCGAGACGCACGACTACGCCATCGACCAATTGATCATCGAGGCCAACCATCACAGCCTGACCTTTGATCCCATCGCGCGTTTCACCGAGGACGGTGCCGGTCGCGTGCAGATCGTCCTGCCGGGCCGGGACACTTCCCTGCTGCGGACCGTCGACGAACACGGCGAGAGTCATTGGTGGTTGCAGACGATCGAGACCGGGCAACAGCTGGATGCGATTGCCCTGACGGAAAACAACCTGCTGCTGGTGGTTCAGGAAGGTCTCGGGTTGTAGGACGCTTCACTCCCGTCGCGCCGAGCAATAGTCGACGATCACCCGGGAAACCGCTTCGATCATCTGTGGATCGGCATGACTCGCCGTGAACAGGCGAAACTCCGCGTCCGGCAGCGTCGGCAAACCCAGCTCCACACCGAGCGCCGCCAGGCCCTGCCCCAACTGGCTGGCGGCCATCGGCGCCACCGCGAACCCGGCCAACGCCGCGGCACGCAAGCCAGCGGTGCTGGTGCAGAGCATCGCGGTGCGCTGGGCAATGCCGGCCTGGGCCAGGCGGGTCAACGCGGCTTCGCGATACGGACAGGGTTCGGGGAACAGCGCCAGCGGCAACGGCGTCGGCAATTGGGCGACCGGTTGCGCCGACCACGCCCACACCAGCGGTTCCTGCCACAGCAACAACCCCGGCTCTCGGGTCTCGCACAGCGACCCGATGACCAACTCCAGATTGCCCTGCTTCATCTGGTTCAACAACGTACCGGGAATGTTGACCTGCACATCGATCTCCATGCCCGGATGCTGCGCCGCGCAGTCCTGCAGTGCCCTCAGCAACCGTGGCTCGACAAAATCCTCCGACACGCCAATCCGCACCCGTCCCTGAAACGGCGTGCGCGTGAGCTGTGCCCAGGCGTCACGATTCAGCGCCAGAATCGTGCGCGCATAGGCGATCAAGCGCTCGCCATCCGCCGTCAATTGCTGGGAGCGGGTCGTGCGTTTGAGCAACGGTTTGCCGATCTGCTCTTCCAGCCGTCGCAGATGACCGCTGACCGCCGATTGGGTCAGGTGCAGTTTTTCGGCGGCACGGCTGAAGCCGTCCTCGTCGACAACGGTGACAAAGGTCTTCAACAACAGGGCGTCGAACATAGTTGAATACGTGATCAATGGCCGATTTATTTACGATTTATAGTGAGAAGCCAGCTATGTTGCAATACCTCGCCTTCCCTACCCGAATGTCGAGGCTCACCGTGACCACCCTCCTGCACATCGAATGCTCTCCCCGCAAACAGCGCTCCGCGTCCATTGAAGTGGCGCACCGTTTCATTGAGCGCTATCGGCAAAATGATCCGCAGACCCAGGTTCGCACGCTCGATTTATGGAGCCTGCACCTGCCGGAGTTCGACGAGGACGCGATGAACGCCAAATACGCAGGCCTGAGTGGAACGCCGCTGACGCCGTCGCAACAATCGGCCTGGCAGACCCTCGAAGACCTCGCCGCCCACCTACGCGGGGCCGATGTGCTGGTGTTCTCGGTGCCGCTGTGGAATTTCAGCATTCCCTACAAGCTCAAGCACTTCATCGACCTGGTGTCGCAGAAAGACATCCTCTTCAGCTTCGATCCGGAGCGCGGGTTGCGAGGTTTGCTGCAAGGCAAGAAAGCCGTCGTGGCCTATGCGCGGGGGATGGATTTTTCCGCGCAGTCGATCACGCCGGCCGAGCGTTTCGATTTTCAGAAACCGTACATGGAAGCGTGGCTGGAGTTTATCGGCGTGAGCGATGTGCACACGTTGATTGTCGAGAAAACGATCTTCGGTGAAGAGGTCGATCGCGATTCGCGGTTCGCCGCATCGCAACAGGCACGAGACCTGGCGGACAACCTCGCCCGCCGAACCTGACACAACTGTAATCCGCGCCTCAGCCAACTGAAAGCCGGCGCTGGTTAGCCTCCCCGTCATTGGTCAAACGGGGACTTCCAGCGCATGCCTTCCACCACCTCAAGACGCACCTTTGTCAAAGGCCTGGCCGCCGGCGGTCTGCTCGGCGGCCTCGGTCTGTGGCGTACGCCGGTCTGGGCGTTGAACAGCCCCGGCCAGGTAAATGAGCTCAGCGGTACAGACTTCGAACTGTTCATCGGCGAAACCCCGGTCAACTTCACCGGCCAGCCGCGCACCGCGATGACCATCAACGGCGGCGTGCCCGGCCCGCTGCTGCGCTGGCGCGAAGGCGACACCGTGACCCTGCGGGTGCGCAACCGGCTCAAGGCCGACACCTCGATCCATTGGCACGGCATTCTGCTGCCGGCCAACATGGACGGCGTGCCGGGTTTGAGTTTTCACGGCATCGAACCGGGTGGCGTGTACGTCTATCAATTCACGGTGCGCCAGCACGGCACCTACTGGTATCACAGCCATTCCGGGTTGCAGGAGCAGGCCGGCGTCTATGGGCCGCTGGTGATCGACGCCCGGGAGCCGGAGCCGTTCCACTACGACCGCGAGCATGTGGTGATGCTCAGCGACTGGACCGACGAAGAGCCGGCCAGCCTGATGAAGACCCTGAAAAAGCAGTCCGACTACTACAACTTCCACAAACGCACCGTCGGCGATTTCATCCATGACGTCGGCGAAAAAGGCTGGGGCGCCACCGTCGCTGATCGCACGATGTGGGCGCAGATGAAGATGAATCCCACCGACATCGCCGATGTCAGCGGCGCCACGTACACCTTCCTGATGAACGGCCACGCACCGGATTCCAACTGGACGGGGCTGTTCCGGCCCGGTGAAAAGCTGCGTCTGCGGCTGATCAACGGTTCGGCCATGACTTACTTCGACGTGCGTATTCCCGGCTTGAAAATGACCGTGGTCGCCGCCGATGGCCTGCACGTCAAACCGGTGACCGTCGATGAGTTGCGCATCGCCGTGGCGGAAACCTATGACGTGATCGTCGAGCCTGCCGCCGACGCCTACACCCTGTTCGCCCAGGCCATGGACCGCACCGGCTACGCCCGAGGCACCCTCGCCGCCCGCGCCGGGTTGTCGGCCCCGGTGCCGGCGCTGGACCCGCGCCCGCTGGTGACCATGGACGACATGGGCATGGGCGGCATGGATCATGGTTCGATGGACATGAGCGGCATGGACCACGCCAGCATGAACATGGGCCCGATGCAGTCGCACCCCGACAGCGAAAAGGACAATCCATTGGTGGACATGCAAGCCATGACCACCGCCCCGAAACTCGACGACCCCGGCCTCGGCCTGCGCAACAACGGGCGCCGCGTGCTGACCTACGCCGACCTGCGCAGCACCTTCGAAGACCCCGACGGCCGCGACCCGAGCCGCACCATCGAACTGCACCTCACCGGCCACATGGAGAAATTCGCCTGGTCGTTCAACGGCATCAAGTTCTCCGACGCCGAGCCCCTGCGTTTGAAGTACGGCGAGCGCATCCGCCTGGTGCTGGTCAACGACACGATGATGACTCACCCCATTCACCTGCACGGCATGTGGAGCGATCTGGAAGACGAAAACGGCGACTTCCAGGTGCGCAAACACACCATCGACATGCCCCCCGGCACGCGCCGCAGCTATCGCGTGACCGCTGATGCGCTGGGCCGCTGGGCCTTTCACTGTCATCTGCTTTATCACATGGAAATGGGCATGTTCCGTGAAGTGCGGGTGGAAGAATGAGGACGCCGACCATGACTCGATTTGCCGTGTTTTCGTTGTCACTCCTGTCGATGGCCTCGGCGTTTGCCGCCAACGACATGCAGGGCATGGACCACAGCCAGATGGGCGATATGCAAAGCATGGACGACGGCATGATGCAGCCCGCCGCGCCAACTGAAAGCCGCACGCCGATCCCGAAGCTGACCGACGCCGACCGCGCCGCCGTGTTCACCAGTCACGGTGGCCACCAGGTGCACGACAGCGCGATCAACACTTACTTCCTCGCCGACAAACTCGAATGGCAGAACGGCGACGACGCCAGCACCCTGGCCTGGGATTTGTCTGGCTGGATCGGCGGCGACATCGATCGTCTGTGGCTGCGTTCCGAGGGTGAACGCAGCAACGGCAAGACCGAAGACGCGGAGATCCAGGCGCTGTGGGGCCACGCGATTTCGCCGTGGTGGGACGTGGTCAGCGGCGTGCGCCAGGACTTCAAACCCGGCGCCCCGCAAACCTGGGCCGCGTTCGGTCTGCAAGGCATGGCGCTGTACAACTTCGAAGCCGAAGCCACGGCATTCATCGGCGAAAACGGCCAGAGCGCCGTACGGCTGGAGGGCGACTACGACATCCTGCTGACCAATCGCCTGATCCTGCAGCCGACCGCCGAACTCAACGTCTATGGCAAAAACGACCCGCAACGCGGCCTCGGCTCCGGTCTCTCGAACACCGAAGCCGGGTTGCGCTTGCGCTATGAAATCCGCCGCGAATTCGCGCCATACATCGGCGTGACCTGGAACCGCACCTACGGCAACACCGCCGATTACGCACGGGAAGAAGGCGAGGATCGCAGCGAAGCGCGACTCGTCCTCGGCGTACGGCTGTGGTTCTGAATCCGTTTCATCCACCCCTGAAAACCACCGCCGAAGAGCGGTAAGAGGCCTCGCATGCGCATGATCAAAACAACCTTCATCCTCGCCACCGGATTGCTCTTGAGCTCCCTGGCTCAGGCCCACCCGAAACTGCTGTCGTCGACCCCGGCCGAAGGCGCGGACGGCGCACCACCGGAGAAAATCGAACTGCGCTTCTCGGAGAACCTGATGACCCAGTTCTCCGGCGCCAAACTGGTGATGACCGAAATGCCCGGCATGGCCCACTCGCCGATGCCGATGAAGGCCAAAGTCAGCGCCGGCAGCGATCCGAAAACCATGCTTGTCACCCCGCTCTCGCCTTTGCCGGCCGGCACCTACAAGGTCGAATGGCGCGCGGTGTCGTCGGACACTCACCCGATCACCGGCAACGTCACGTTCAAAGTGAAGTGACCGATGGCCGACCTGATCAACATCCTCCTGCGGATGGCGTTGTACGTGGATTTGCTGCTGTTGTTCGGGGTGGCGTTGTTTGGGTTGTACAACGTTGACGCGATGCTGCGGTGTCGGCCGATGCTGCGCGGGATGGCGTTGATCGGGGCATTGCTGTCGGTCGCCGGACTGGTGCTGATGACCCGCGCCATGAGCGGCGAAACGGAATTCGCGGCGCTGTGGCCGCATCTGCAAATGATGCTGTTTGAAACCGATGTCGGGCTGGCGTGGGCGGTGCGGATGATTGCGCTGATCGTCGTGATGATCTGGCCGGGTGTGTGGCTGGCGTCGATAGCCGGCGCACTCGCCCTCGCCTCTCTGGCCTGGAGCGGGCACGGCGCGATGGATAACGCCTGGCATCTGCTCAGCGACATCCTGCACCTGCTCGCGGCGGGTGCGTGGATGGGCGCCATGCTGGCGTTGATCTTGATGTCGCGGCTCGACGCTCTGTTCAGCGAAACACGTATTCGTTCGCTGGCCGAGGCCGTCAAACGTTTCGAAGGCGTGGGCGCGGCGATTGTGCTCATCCTTTCCGTGAGCGGCGTACTGAATTACCTGTTCATCGTCGGCCCGACACTGGACGATGTCTTGCTCCGCACCTACGGGATGCTGCTGGCGATCAAGGTTGTGCTGTTTGCCGGCATGCTGGTTTTAGCAGCGCTGAACCGCTTTCACCTCGGCCCGTTGCTGGAAAAATCGTTGCGCGACGGCCAGCATCAAGTGGCGGCCAATGCCCTACGGCGCAGTGTTGCGGTGGAGCTCGGGATTGCGCTGTTGATCGTGGCGCTGGTGGCGTGGCTGGGGACGCTCGGGCCGGACGCGGGATGACACCCGGCAAACCCTTTCACTACACTGGCCCGCACTCCCACTGCACAAGCCCGATCTCCATGACAATTCGAAAAAACACGACGATCCTCTGCGGTTTGCTGGCGCTGGCCAGCACCGCCCATGCGCAAGAGCCAGTCTCACACCTGGACACCATCCAGCAACAAGGCCAGTTGCGCGTCTGCACCACCGGCGACTACAAACCCTACACCTTCAAGCGCGCAGACGGCGGTTTCGAAGGCATCGACATCGCCATGGCGCAATCCTTGGCCGACAGTCTCGGCGTGAAGATCGAATGGGTGCAGACCACGTGGAAAACCCTGATGCCGGACATGCAGGCCGGCAAGTGCGACATCGGCATGGGCGGCATTTCGGTAACGCTGGAGCGGCAGAAAAAGGCCTACTTCAGCAACACCCTCGACGTCGACGGCAAGATCCCGCTGGTACGTTGCGCCGACCAGTCCAAGTACCAGACCATCGACCAGATCAACCAGCCAAATGTGCGCCTGGTCGAACCCGCCGGCGGCACCAACGAAGCCTTCGTCCACGCCTTCCTGCCCAAGGCGCAACTGGCCTTGCACGACAACGTGACGATCTTCGAACAACTGCTCGACAACAAGGCTGATGTGATGATCACCGACGCCTCCGAAGCGCGGTATCAACAGAAACAGAAACCCGGTCTCTGCGCGGTCAACCCGGAGCAATTCATGCAGTACGGGGAAAAGGCCTATTTGCTGCCACGTGATGACATGAGCTGGAAGCTGTATGTCGATCAGTGGCTGCACCTGAGCAAGGTGACCGGGAAGTATCAGAAGGTCATTGGCGAGTGGCTGGCAGGGCCGCAGTGAGTCTTTCAGGACGAAATACGTAAAACGAAAAAGGGCGCCTCCATAGGCGCCCTTTTTTATGAGCAAAACACTGACGCCGTTCAATAACGCCTTGAAACATTTGGTGTTTATTTCGCGATTGCTCTGGAAAAAACGATACCCCCAAATCCCACCCCTCCCGCGCGCCTGCCCGGGAACACAACCTGAAACATCAACGATCGACCCCGCGGGTTCAGCTCAGGCGCCCGCGCGACAAGGAAAGCACCATGCAGTTTGTCCCCCTCACCGAGGCCAACCCCGCCATCCAGGCCCACGTCCGCACCCTTCGAAACCAGGAAGACGTGCGCAAGTACATGTACACCTCCCATGAAATCAGCGACCAGGAACATGCGAACTGGTTGACGTCCCTCAAAGGCAATTCGCGCCAGCAAGTGTTTGTCGTGCTCAAGGAAGAGCGCGCGGTTGGCGTTGTTTCACTCAATGCAATCAACACCGTACAGAAGACGGCTGATTGGGCGTTTTACCTCGACGTTCAACTACAAGGCAAAGGCCTGGGCAGCGTGGTCGAGTTCTGGATGCTGGATTACGCATTTGCCGAAGCGGGGCTGGAAAAGCTCAATTGCGAAGTGCTGGCGAGCAATCCGGCGGTGGTGAAAATGCATCAGAAGTTCGGATTTGAGCTGGAGGGCGTCAGACGGCAGAACATCCTCAAGGACGGCGAGCGTATTGATGTGGTGCTGCTGGGGATTACCAAGGCTGAGTGGCTGGCCAAGCGACCGGCATTGCAGAAAGTCGTCGAGCGCATCGGCGCGATCTAGGCCATACGAAAAAGGGCGCCCGCGATGGGCGCCCTTTTCTATTCAATCGTCATGCAACATGCCGGAGCTGTACTGGTTGAGACTGGCACCAATACCGGTGCCGCCGAACTTCAGCGTATTGGCGCTGGCGCGCCCTTCCGGCGACTGGCAATCCGAAGAAAAACAACTGGTAGTGGTCAACCCACCGGAGCCCGAACAGGCACTCAATACCGAGACAGCTGCAGCGATCAACAGCACTTTGACGACATTGGCACGCATGGTGGGGCTCCCCTGGGATCAAACGCGAAATAGCACGACCTTATGCCTGCATCGTAGGCGCTTGTGGGAGCTGGGAAGATGAAACTTTCTTGATCGACAGCGCGGGTTCAGGTTTGGGCAACCGCAGGCGAGGACTTCTCTTTCAATCACCCGCAGCCTCAAAGATGGTCTGTTGTACTTACCACGAAATTTTTAACAAAGGTTTACATCGGTTATTCATTTCGCTCGGTATAGTTTTTTGCAACTAGCGAGACTTGGATAAGACTCAATGCAGTCGAATAAAACACTAATAGATCCTGAACTGATAAAGATTCGACGGCTGTTCGCAACACCCCTGGCGAGTATCCAATACCCGGATGCAGAAAGACTCAATGCTGAACTGAAAGTTATAATCACCCGCCGTATGGCGGAAGATCGCCGCGGCGCACATCGGAGTAATGAAGGTGGCTGGCAGTCTGCAAACGACTTCCCTGAATGGGGTGGCGAAGCCTGCGATGCATTGGTGAAATTCGCCACCGACTTTGCCATTCAACTGACAGCGGTTCATAGCGACCAATATGGATTAACCGAACCCAGCTTCGAGTGGAAACTCAACGCGTGGGCAAACGTTAACGAGGCTGGCCACAGCAACTCCCTCCATGGGCACCCCGGTGCTTTTTGGTCAGGGGTTTACTGGGTCGACGCCGGCGGCCGCGAGGACGGTGCAGCGGTGGGCGGCGACCTGGAATTCGTAGACCCTCGGGGCATGGTCGCATCGACCTACAATCCTGCGCTGCGAATGAGAGTCGAAGATTGCCTGACTGCCGGCTTCAGTTGCAGGTGCGCCGCCAAAAGTGGAACCTTCATCATGTTTCCATCCTGGTTGATGCATTCCGTACAACGTTTTGAAGGAACGAGACCGCGAATTTCCATAGCCTTTAACTTCGGGGCTTAGGAAATTACGGCTAACTTTAATCACTACCTGGTTTCGTCGATTTATTGAAATGGCCGCTTTGACTTTTGGCTAAAGCGGCCACTAACAGATCATCAACGCCTGATCATTACTCGTTCAGATCCTTGACCAGATAATTGCCGACAATCTGCGACACACCGGTCAACGCCTCACGGACCAGCTCCGGCTCGGTGCGATAACGCAGCGGCTCGTAACCATACGTGTTGGCACCGTTGAACGCGGTAATCGGCTCATTGCGCTGCCAGATCAACTCCTCGCCGCGCTTCAACGAACCGTTCACCACAATCGTCGGGTACACCACACTGCTGAAACCCTGAGTCAGCGCAAAGCCCCAATTGACCACAGTCAACTTGATCTCTGCATCGGCCGGTTCATTCTCGGCAACCACCTTGAAACGGCCGGTCGCCGCCAGTTGATCTTCGAAACCTTTCTTGACCAACTTGCCCAAGTCGATATCAGCACTCGCCATGTTGTACTGAATCGCCTCGACCGTGGACATCGACGCCAGATCCCCAGCCTTCAACCCCGCCGCAAACCCGGCCCCACTGAGCGCCGCCGTACCCAGCTTCCCGGCACCCGACGCCATCCCTACACCCGCGCCGACGCCGGCACCCAACGCAGCACCCCAGGCCTGTTCACGGCCCATGTAGGTCATTTCCTTGTTGCTCCACGTCACCGGGAGAATCTTCACCGTGTGGATTTGAGTGCGGTATTCGGGTTTGAACTTCTGATTGGCACAGCCTGCGAGAAACAGGACGGCGAACATCACGACAACTAGTTTTTTCATGGACAACTCAAAACGCGGAATGGAATGCGTAAGTTGTCGTCCATGGTGGGGAAATCTGAAGAAACACTGCCCTTCCGTGGCACGGGCCACGGAAGGGTTTTCCGTTACACCTTGATTTCGACGTTATCCAACGCCTGATTCACAGCCAGCCCGGAACAGAATGGGGACTGATTTATTTACTATCTAGAAATCCGATAAAAATAAATCTGTCCCCTTTTGCCCTGTTCTGATCCGCACCTTGGAGACCATCAAAACCTCGGTGGGGCGTTATCTGAGACACAGGCCGAACGAGGGCACATTGCCACAACTGCACTTAGGATTATCTGCACTCAGTGGAATGAGTTTATTACCGTGTGTGTTACACCTAGGCGCGCAATGGCATAGGGCCCGGTCGTTTGTATCGTGAAGTTCCCAGCCTTGATTTGTCGCCTCAGTTTCTGCCAAGTGTGAAGGAACGTTTTCATAGCAGCCAGGGTAGGTGGAGCGAACCATTCGGCTATATCGCGGTGCCGCAGGCGTGGAATGCCTGGTAATTGCCCCTCCATGGTGAGGGGCAGCCATGCCAGTTAGCCCCTTAAGATAGTGAGCGGGGATGGAGGGGAAATCTGAGTCTCCGGTCAGTAATACTTTTTCAGGGCGGCTCTCAAGCTTTGCCGCTAGCGCCAACGACTCATTGTTCCTGAGATACGCAGAGTTCGCTTTCCCGTTTTTTGGAGGGCCGCATCGGATAATTGTGTAGTTGGTGAAAGATAACTTCGAATGTTTTGCAGGCCAAAATGTTAGAGCGCACGTCCCATCTGGAAGGAAAGTACGACTCAGCGTCAAGAGGAAATGAATGTGGCTCGGACCAAGCTTGTGGCGATGAAATCGTGGCCGGCGCATTAGCCATGGCCGTTTTAGGGCGTCTTCCTTGTATTTGGGGACTGAATGCCAATGGCCGTTCTGATGATCAAACCGGGCCCTACCGGAAAGTTGCGCAAACCCCCAGTGGTCCCAGTCAAGATGAGACAAAACTACCGGCTGTGGGCCGTTTCTTTGCAAGGATTCATCAATAGGCGAAAACGGACCTGGCAACCGCAACGACTTTTTGTTGAATGACAGCGGCCAACCAAAATCGAAGAACATTAAGGGGTGTTCATATTGGTCTACCAGAGCGCAAAAGCTCGCTTGGCCCACGTCATAAACCGCAACGCCTACAGCGTCGTGCGCGCAGTCGAAAGGGATCAGAGTCGGAGCTGTGGCATCCGCCACCGTGGGAAATTCCGCTATCGCTGCAAGCGCGCTCAGATTTCTCTTTGCAACAGAAGTCGATCGCACCCGAACCCAAAATATAGTTTCTGCTTGTTCTTCATCGCCTTCGAACGTGATCGATGAGGCTTGGAAACTTTCCTCGTCGCCATGCGGGTCAGTGCTAATCGACAATTCGATCCAACCTGAATTTTCCACAAGGTCGTTCGCTCGCTTCACCTCAAGCTTCGCAGTCAGCATGAACACCGGGAAGTACCTATCCAGATCTTCGAAAGCCCTATCAACGTTGAGCGTTCTGAGGGCAACAGCTGAAGACTTTGGGATAGCGTCGATCACAACGGTGGCGAAATCGGTCTGGGTATCGCCATCGTTGACGACTGTTTCGAACGAGGCGTAGTAATCAACCCAGCGTGGTTCGAGAGGGGCTCTGCTTTCCATGCTGCTTTCTAATCCATGAGTAATAAGTGGTACGGCTTGGTGGCTTCTTGGCGCAAGGGAGCAATGATAACGTGCAGTGAGGGCAATGTGCTATTGCGGTGCGCAGCCTTAATTTCCCCTTTCCTCGGCTGATGTCCGAGAGTTCAGCATGACTCGTGATGACGCAGGCAGGAATAACTGGAGAAAAATAAATCTGTCCCCTTTCGCTGTCCGGGAGCCGCCGGCGGCTTCCTTGCGGGGTGTGAGCTCAATTTGCGGCCCAGCGGCACCAGCGTGCGCTGTAGCCGTAGTTTTATTAGGCAGCATGGCAGGTGGCATTGCTGGAAGCGTAGTTGCAGATACTTTTGACGAAGAATTAGAGGAGCTTTCCCATTGGGAAGTATTTTAACTCCGGAAGATAAAGCCAAGATCCAGATAGCATTGGCTGAAGCCTTCGTTGACAACGAAGTCGACTATGCATACATCGCGGAGCGAATTAAATCCTATGATCTGAAAATTGTTGAAGACATACTGTATTCAGAAGTGGCTCCTGTGTGCTTTGGCAATCTTGAGACGCCAGCACCTCCCATCTGGACAGGGTTCAAAGATGAGTGGTTGTTAGACAAGATTGAAAAAGAACTGCAAGCTCGTGAAAAAAACAGGGCGCGTCGAGCTTTTGACAAACTGAAGGTTCTTTGGCTTCGACGTAGTTATAGCTATATCTGGAAAGAAATCTTAAAAAACATTAACAATTAAGATAAATCCTGCAACCAACAAGACACACATTGAAACCTATGAATTCAAACACCTCATTGAAAGAATTTTTTTTTAAATCTGATACCTTTATGACAAAACAGCAGAGAGCGGATATACGCTGGGCGCTATCAGATGCATTCGTTGATAACGACGTCGACTATACTGCAATTGCAAGGCGGACAAGAGAATTCGATCGAGATGAAATAAAACGCATCCTTTTTGAAGAGGTGGCACCTATTTGCCACTCCAACCTTGAGAGCACACTTCCAACTACATGGCTTTGCTTCAACAGGGAGGAGCTGGAAGACGACATTGAAAAAAAAATGCTGAAGTCGAAAAAGAGCACCTGGCTTAAAATCAAAACCAATGATTTACTAGTGATGTGGTTGAAGAATAGATACAGGTACATCTGGATAAAATTAGAAGAGCAGTATCAAGACCAAAGGTGAGCATTCTAAAAAATAAACCCTTCACCTTTTTTCTGCAACTTTCTTTCCGCACACCAAAATTAAGAAAAGAACCTGACCGGAAAAGTTGATAAGAGATACAGCGCTGACAACGAGGCGATACCAATTTGATAACTTTAAAGGACTAAAACTAGAGATGACAACGAAACAAAAATTTCTGATGCTCGCGCTATTCGCGCTCGGCTTTTTCCTGCTCCTTTATGGCACACCGAAACTCTTGAGTACCGAATATGCACCAGTAGGTTTTTTCAGCACGGTTGTGAGAATTTCCATCATATTCATAACCTTACTTGAAATCGTACTGGAGCGATTTATCAAAGGTATGTGGCTGATTGCATTGGGAGTTCTCTATCCAATCTTCTACCCACAGTATCTGGATTTAGTTCTGTACCCCATGCACATTCCCGAGGATATTGGAAAGCAAATTGAACTGCTTAATCAGGTAATCTTGCTGGGCTGCTCTGGAGCTGGAGGAAGCATAATTGCGAATTATGCCGATACAAATACTCGTGAATACCGCGCGAGAAATGACGCTCACCCACAAATGATAGACAACACCCAAAAAATCGAAGAGCTGATTAACCACTCAAAGGCTATGAACAAAAAATTCAACCTTTTGATTTTTGCTTGTTTAGCATGGACATTTTCTATCACTACAGCCGTATTTTTCATCAAGTAATCAGGCTTTTGCCAAAATCCAGTTATTCTTGTATGGCTATAAGTATCACGAGCAATCTAGCCACCATAGCTAGTTCCATCGAGAATATTGTTCCGCCTTGGTACATGTTGCCTCAATTAAGCGCCCGCGCGCAGATCCCGAGCCATTCCCTCGTCACCGACTGCCCCCGTATGGATAGTTAATCGTACGACTAATAAATAATGAGCAAAAAATAGCAAAAAAATAGGGACCAAAAAAATAGGGACAGATTTATTTATTACCTATAAATAAAAACAGATAAATCCGCCCTCTTTTTGCACCACCCAACTTAACCATGATATGTCAAATCAGAACTTCTATAGCGCTGAAGTAGCGTTTCCAGGAATGCAGTCACGGTCGAATCGTCCTGCAAAAACGCTTTCACTTTTTTGATTTCGTCTTTTCCCAGATCCGCTATGTCTTCATCAAGCGTGCCCGCCCAATCCGAAAGTATGTCCTGCCACTGTACATCTTCCTCTTCCGATATCTCGAAGTTCTCTTTCAGCCACGCATAGGCTTCAAATTCACCGCCAAAACCTTCCGTCCCCCAAACGCGATCCATTTCAGCAAGAATTGATTCAATTAACTGCAATCTGGTTAGATGTGCCATGGTTTGATTCACCTTTTCGATCCAGAAAAAATGGGGACGGATTTATTTACTACCTAAAAATCCAAAAAAATAAATCTGTCCCCTTTCAGTTCTGCAGCCCCCCCCTTTAACTTTATAGCGTTAAAACAAATAACCCCGCCTCCTCTTCCTTCACTCCTGAAGACTGGCAAAAGACAAATTCGTACATTTTTTCAACGGACCTAGGGGTAATGTGATGTATTGCGGTTAGGGGTGTTGCAACCATTGCAGAGAGGACGAAGATTAATAATGTGATTCATACAGGCAATAGCGAGCTCTTGAAGCATATTGCGGTGAAAAAAAAGAGAGTAATAAATCTCACCTTGGGTATTCAAGGTGTACTTGTCCGCCCTAGCAGTAGAGACAGATGCTACTCCACCCACTGCGGCCATATGGATGGCTTGAAAATGCGCGCCTTTTGGGCCTTGGACCGTACCACGGGTGAGGCCCAATGCACGAAAGACTTTACAGATAGCTTCGTACGGATTACCTCCAATGGGGCGTTGGTGGTCAATTGAAATGTTGTCGAGCGTATGCACTAACCCACAGTCGTAGCAGGGTACGGTGTCTGGCAACGGCGCTGGAGGGCCGGCGGGTGCACCAGCGTGGTCTACATAGACAAGGGCGCGCGGCGCAACATTGTAGAAGCCTCGCCACGTCGCATTGGTGAGCACACCTCGATGCGCTTGATCATCGTAAGAGTTTTGATTAATAAAGTTGACGAAGGCTAGTAGTTGCGCCTGCGTGATGCTTACCGCCGGGTTTACGGCACTCCAATTGGTGCCAGACATCGGCCGGGTCTGCAACACCATGTCAGTACTGTTCGCTGCAATGCTGACTCGATTCAGCCATTGAGACGTTTGAGGTGAATTTTCTGTGACATGCCGCCCGCTGACAATGGTGGCGCGCGCGAAGAGGCGAACATTATGGTTATTATTTGCGGTCCAGTTATATGCACTGCTTATGTCGGGCATTTCTGCAATCCTTGTGCTTACAACGCCGAAAAAAACACGCAGAAAAGTAACTATAGACGAAAAAACAGGACAGATTTATTTATTAGAAATCACTAGAAAATAGGGACTTGTTTATTTACCACATAGAAATCAAAAAATAAATCTGTCCATCTTTGTTCATAGAGGCCCTGTTACCCGAAAAAGGCAGCAGGGCCGGCTATACAAGGAAACGTAGCGTGAACCTCAGAGTCGAGCCCACCCTTGCGCTATCGCCCTAACCGCTTTCACTACTCAAATCAGTTATGCCGATCTCCAGTGGTCAGGGTTGCCTTTGCTGGTATCCCGCACACGTCCCACTAAGGGACTGTGCCCCAAGCTTTTAGCTGCTTTGATGGCAGCCTCCTGCGTTCCGTGACGAATTCCATCAACGCTCAGTCCACCGGCATGCTCAAGCACATAGTGATCGATTGCCGCGCCGTCTGGCCTGCCCTTCGGGCGCGGTTCCACATATACGTTAGCCATATTTATAGTCCGTTATCTGCCATCATTGGCATCATTGGCATCATTGGCATCATTGGCATCATTGGCATCATTGGCATCATTGGCATCATTGGCATCATT
>NZ_JBXARH010000001.1:0-113190 GCF_058808055.1 Pseudomonas sp. GW821-FHT11G12 | reverse complement strand
GCATCATTGGCATCATTGGCATCATTGGCATCATTGGCATCATTGGCATCATTGGCATCATTGGCATCATTGGCATCATTGGCATCAAAAACGATGGTTCAATCTAAAGAAAACTCAAGCCGCCGAGAGAAATAATTATCTAGAAATGCGGACTTGTTTATTTTTAGCGTCCCTTTATCAAGCTGCTGCATCCGCCGGCACGCCACCCAGACGCCCCCCAAGCCCCTCTTCCCCATTCCTGATAAACTCCCCCACCTCCCAGCCACACCGATTCCGTACCCCCAATCACCGCTACACCCGCCCCACTCTCCCGCCGTTTCTCCGTCGCGCCGATGATGGATTGGAACGACTAACGACAAGAGGCTTTAATACAAGGGCTCACAGCAACATCTCATTTGCCTCGTACCATTTCTGTACCACCGCGCCCTCTCGACTGATCACGCGCTGCCTTCGCATCCGACAGGAAACGGCCAAAAGCAGTCGCTCAGAAGAGACCGTTTTTGACCCAAAGCTGACGGTGGTAACAAACAGAAGTCAGCTAATGGATGTCATACGGCGACGTCTACGAGGTTAGGTGATGAGTGATCTGTCCACGGACGAGTGCTGACTGACACAAACTCCAAGAAGGTTGCCGCGGCTAGGAGAAACGAGTGCTGCGCCTGGACATAAACGGCTGAAACCATCCTTCGAGTCAGCCTACGCAAAGCTAGCTTTTTTGTGCCACTCTTGAGCACTACGCTGGTCTCTACATGCCAACAAAATAAGGAAAAGACTATGGAGTCCAGCATCATTTATGTAAAAAGCTACAAGGAAGGATCAGATGTCGTGGACTTTCTGAAAGAGGTGAATAAATATCCAGAGCTCTCACATTTTCTCGTCACGAGATTCGATGCGATCAACGCTCGCGATTATTTTCGCGAATATATTGTTGAGAATGGAATTTCCTCTTTGTTCAACTTTTCGCTGACTTGCGATGCTGTACTGCATGGAGGTATTCATGTGGATGAAATAACAGACATCGCTCTTCAATTCGTTGGAAAATTGAATGGTGTAAGGGATCTTTTCATTATTGATCCCTATTTTTATTCAGATAGTCCTGATTGCGTTGCCCTTTTCGAAAAAATGATGTCTGCACTATCCGGCCAGCTTAAATCCGTGACATTCTTCACGAACGGTCGTCGGGCTAGCAAGAGTTCGAGTATGCATTCGGCCCTGAAGGCAGTCGCGCCAAAGGTTTCGATCAAAGACGTTGTTACCGAAGAATTCCATGATCGTTTTTGGATAGATGCTGAAAATATGACAGGCATTGTTATGGGCACCTCCTTGAACGGAATCGGGAAAAAACTCGCGCTTATTGATCACCTATCGCAACCTGATGTTTGCGAGATCGCCAAACTGGCACACCAACTAATCTAACCCACAATATAGTGGGGTCTCAGTCACGGATAGCAATTAGGCACAATTACACCTATAGGCGGATACGTCTGTACGGCCGTTTTTGGTCGAGAGCTGCCTGCCGTGAAGGGATGCTTCCGGCCAGTGGCGGTCGATTGTGAGCGTCTGTTAATGGCCGGTAGCCGTCGGCTTCCCAATGTCCGCTTCTGGCCGAAAGCGGACATCGGAGTAGCGCAATTCAACGCACGCTCACAGACTACTCATCAATCCATAACGCAGTTAAGGCGGTTTTTTGATGCCCTCACCACTCGACACAACCATTTCCATTCCTCTTTCACCGGACGAAGCGGTAGTGCTGTTTGAGTTTGTCCGTCGTTTCAGTGATACCGATACATTGGCTATTGAAGACCGAGCAGAGCAAAGGGCCCTATGGAACCTATGCTGCGTATTTGAAAAGCACCTAAACCTTCCAATGGAAGGCAACTACGCAGAGATATTGCGGATGGCACAAGATAGGCTCAGGGATGAATGAATGGCAGCAGCGGGTCGATTGCTGCCTGTCACGAAGGGCTGCACTCGACCCATAGCTGCCGGTGATGACGGGCGGCTTTTTTGTTTGCAATGACCAAAATTGGCATTTGAATGGGG
Source organism: Pseudomonas sp. GW821-FHT11G12 (assembly GCF_058808055.1). NCBI lineage: Bacteria > Pseudomonadati > Pseudomonadota > Gammaproteobacteria > Pseudomonadales > Pseudomonadaceae > Pseudomonas > Pseudomonas sp. GW821-FHT11G12. Next base: position 111,147 of record NZ_JBXARH010000001.1, on the reverse strand, counting down.
ACTACAGGAGAAATGGTGGGGCCAGCCCTCCACTCTCTAGCGTTGAAGTGGCTGAAAAAACTGCCCAGGGTGCGCCTTTTTTTGTCAGGGCCAATTGGACTCATGCATCGATCAACACCGCCCGTAATATGGCGCTTGCGTTAGAGCTAATCCGCGTCATTTAGACATGAAGTTACGCATCTCAGCGTCATCGCTCCAAAAACGTAGCTTTCTGTAATGACGTGGTGCCATCCGCCAATACGGTGACCGCTACGTAGTTTGCAAGAATTTCGTCAAGGGGGGGGGAGTTCAAGTCAGGCATGGAAATCGAAGCGAACCAGTTCGTCCAGATGTCGTGTATGCTTTTGCAATAAATCGAACTTATTACTATTTCAAAATTATCTTACAACCCTTAAATTCATCCGCTAGTGTTGGTGATTACCGATTCTTTTATTTAAACAGCGTCTGTTGGTTTCTGTCGCAGACAAGTGAAACAAAAATGAAACTAAACGCATCTGCCTTGATAATCGCTATGCTAGTCGCTAGCGGTTCGTGTATTGCTAACCCTAAATACCCACGAAACCTGTTTGCTGTTTCGGCACTGCATTATGACTCTGTGCGCGAAGCTCATGGTTTAGATTGGTACTTACAAAGCAAAGAGGCTAAGGTAATACTTGGAGCATCAGCTGGGTTGATGGGTATTGATCCAACTTATATTCAGTTAGCAGCGTCGGCAGTACCAACTGCCACCCAAGTAGGAGAGGAAACTCACTATGTTCTTCCCGTCCCATCAGGGTATAGCTATTGCGCCACTCGTATCAGGGTGACCTCAGTAGTACCAGCAGATGGAAGTCAATCAGCAACAATCAATACTGCAATTAATCCAACAGAGTTTCAGATGACTACAGTGACGCCTGTTCTCGGCTTAGGTGGTGGAAGATCCTGGGCTGAAGGAGATGTCCAAGTCTTCGGTGTCTTACCGCAATACCTAGATGAGTTTGAACAGGCTGGGGTATGTAAAAAAATCACTCAGCAGGTCGGTCTTTGGAGCTGTAAAGGCCGTACGGCCTGCAGCACGGGCTTTGTACAAGGGGATCCGGAAAATGCAGGTCCTTCAAAACCCGATTTAACTCATGGCTGGCCATAGCGAGCTTTACTAACGGTATTACTTTTATTTTTGGCTAAAATTTACATAACAATGGCTGCAATGATGAAATCACTTATTTTATTATTTTTTATTGCACTTCCATTTCAAGCATTTTCTGAAAGCTATGAAGATTGCACATCTAGTTGCAATGATCTTGTGCAAGGATGTTACGAGAGCGCTTGTGGGAACGAACAAGGGATGGCGCTTCTCCAATGTCAAGCTTTCTGTGATAGAGAAAGAGTTAAATGCTTTCAAAAAAATTGTGCGGGTAAGACCTCCCTTGACAACCCAAAGCATTGGAAACTAAATCGGGAGGACCCCATATTTGGAAAAAATGGGGACGGAAAAAATGGGGACGGATTTATTTTCCACTTAAAAAATAAATCCGTCCCATTTTTATAGCTTTCATGGGACCGAAAACTACTCACCACTCATAGAAATTTCCGCCCGCAACTTATTTGCCGTCACAAACCCTGCCAACTGTACGCACATCACCACAAGAACGCTAATAAGACAGGCGCCACGAACCGACAATGCTGCCCACATCAAATAGTTCAAAGGCTCTACGCTCTGCATAAAAGGCATTTCACTTACTGCACCAACTACAAATGTAACCATCAAAAAAACAACAACCAAAACAACATTGGTGACAACTTCGTGCTTTAAATCTGTTAAAGCTTCAACAACCATTATAAAAGCCTTTGGCTTTTGCTGTTTCAGCTTTTTAGGTACATCCTTTAAAACACCTTCGACATAGTTAAAAAATGCCAACGAGAGAGCTCCAAATAGCGCACCCAAAACGAATAGCACTGGATTTACATTGCTAAATAATGGGCTCGCCTCCCCCTTCGTCCCCCACAACGACAGGTAACAGAGACTGAACGATGTAATAAAAACGAACAGTAGGCGAACCATGTTAACGCCTCAACAAATCACCTATAGCAGAATACACGTCAGCCACCATTCGAGCATCGTGAACAGAGCGACCCGGCGCAGGCTGTCCAGTCTCAAGTTCTAGTTGACCCTCTTGCATTACCACATCATCAGAAGGAACATTCAGATCAATTTTCACAATGGCAGATGTGCTCTTATGGATTTTCCTGCCATTATGATCACCCTCAGTTGTGACACTCCATTTACCTTCCCCCTCCTCAATATAGTCTATGTAGTCCTCTACAGGGGAAGCCGGAACCTTGAGATCTCCAAACTCGTTGCTCAGCGAGATCTTCACTTCATCCTGACCAAAAAGATCCTTCATCGCTTTGAGTGCATCACGGGCTTTTATATTAGTCTCTAATATATTTGGAGAAATGAGCTCAAGTTCAATTTCAAAAATCTTTCTATGAGATCCAATTACGTTCCAAAATTCACCCCGAACGGTTTTAGGCTCAATAAATATTGAATAATTAAATTCATTCAAAACGGGGTCTTTAAGCCCCGCTTGAATGGCGTTTGCAATTTGCTCATCCGTACCAAATCGCCAATCATGCTGGACAAAAATGTACTGATCCACAGTATCAACCACGGTAATAACTGGAACCCAATCATCAGCGTCGTGCGCGACTATATCACCAGGAACTTTATCGCCAACCTTAGTTAATTTATGCTTGGCCGTCTTTCCTACTAGAAATCTATTTTCAGGAAACTCGTCAGCGATGGGCTTAGCATATGCAAAACCCACAAAACTATAACGGACTTTGTTTTTTACGAACTCACGACCATCGTCCTGTAGGGCTGCCACCACAACAGCTCCCTTGGGTTTAGGTAAAGGCGACGGAACAAGAGCACCTTGCTTATTTTCGATCAGCGAGTATCTCAACACCAGAAATGGCTTAATTCCTTTCACAACACAATCCTTCAACGACGTTAAGAAATTTAAAAAAATGAGACGGATTTATTTATCTTCCACCTTCACAAAAATTAATCCGTTCTTTCTCATCACCTCAGCATATTTCGAAAAAATCAACAAAAAATTTAAAACGCCTCAACTGGCTTCTTAGCCTCAGCCAAAATCTTATTCGCCTCTAACCGCGGAAACGTAAACCGAATAATCATCCCCGAATCAGCACCCTGCCCCGCCATCACCAATTCAGCGGACCGAATATTTTCCGGCGCAGCAGCCAACGCACTCACAGCATTGGTTTGCCCTTTAGCGTTCAACCCTTCAAGAAACGTATAAGTCAAATTCCCCGACGCCAGACCAACCTGCTCAAAATTGGAAATTTTCGTCGTCAGCTCTTCAGTGCTTCTCGACTTTCTCGCGGTATCAAACATATCCAGGATGGATTTCTCATCGCTCATGGAAACCAGCGTGAAGGATTTGGAAAGCCCCGCGATGGCTTTGACATACAGGTTCTGATCAAACGGGCTGATCAACGAAACCATCATCAGCTTGTCACCCGAGAAGATCAGCGCGACGGTGAATTTCTCTTCCAAGAAATCCACATCGTCGATGCACCTCGCGGTCCCGCCGACGTCTTCGGAGCAGTCGTAGTAACCAGCGGCTTCGGTGAATTTTGCGAGTGGGGTTTGGTAGACGTAGTTTTTGAACAGCTTTTCTTCGGCGAAAGCCCCTTGGGCGGAGGCAAGCAGGGCGCCGGCGACGAGAATGGATGACGCGATTTTTTTCAGCATGGGATCCCTTCCTCACTCTTATTGATAGCCTGATGCTATCAGTCCATTTCATGGCTGTCTTGCTTAATCCCACACTTGATGAGGTTGTATTTCCGCCGGATATCACTGAGCCCAACCGGTCATTCCTGATAAACTCCCCCACCTCCCAGCCACACCGATTCCGTACCCCCAATGCCCCCAATCACCGCTACACCCGCCCCACTCTCCCGCCGTTTCTCCGTCGCGCCGATGATGGATTGGACTGACCGTCACTGCCGGTACTTCCTACGCCTGCTGTCGAAAAACGCCCTGCTCTACACCGAAATGGTCACCACCGGCGCGCTGCTGAACGGTGATCACGAGCGCTTCCTGCGTCACAACGAAGCCGAGCATCCGTTGGCTCTGCAACTGGGCGGCAGTGTCCCGCTGGACCTGGCCGCGTGCGCCCGTATGGCGCAGGAGCACGGTTACGACGAGGTGAATCTGAACGTTGGCTGCCCGAGTGATCGGGTGCAGAACAATATGATTGGTGCGTGCCTGATGGGGCATCCGCAGTTGGTGGCGGATAGTGTGAAGGCGATGCGTGATGCGGTGTCGATTCCGGTGACGGTGAAGCATCGGATCGGGATCAACGGGCGGGACAGTTATGAGGAGCTGTGTGATTTCGTCGGCACGGTGCGGGATGCCGGGTGCACCAGTTTTACGGTGCATGCGCGGATTGCGATTCTGGAGGGGCTGTCGCCGAAGGAGAACCGGGACATTCCACCGCTGCGTTATGACGTGGCGGCGCGGTTGAAGGCGGATTTTCCGGAGCTGGAGTTCATTTTGAACGGCGGGATCAAGACGATGGAGGCCTGCCATGAGCATTTGCAGACCTTTGACGGTGTGATGCTGGGCCGTGAGGCTTATCACAATCCGTATCTGCTGGCCGAGGTGGATCAGCAGTTGTTCGGCAGTTCAGCGCCGGTGATCACTCGCGCCGAGGCGTTGGCGCAGTTGCGGCCTTATATTGCCGAGCATTTGGCGACTGGTGGGGCGATGCATCACATCACGCGCCATGTGCTGGGCCTGGGCACCGGTTTCCCGGGGGCGCGCAAGTTTCGGCAGTTGTTGTCGGTGGATATTCACAAGGCCAAGGATCCGTTGGCGTTGCTGGATCAGGCGGCGGAGTTGCTGGCGGGTCGTTGATCGAGGCGTTGAATGTGCGGGCAACGAATGACCGTTGCCCGCGGCTGTAATTCTTTTGATGTACTGACAGGATGTCTTTTGTTTATGCCCACGTTGAATTTCCCTGGCTTCAAGCGCTGCACCCTCCTTGCCTTGTTTTGCGTCACGTCCAATGTTCAGGCCCACTGCGACGGGCTGTGTCTGGGTAACACCGATACGCCATGGGAGGTGACCAAGCTGTCTGGTTTCACGCTTGTCTCTTTGCTGCTCACGCCCTTTACGGCCTCGCAAGAAACCACCGAAAGCCATAAACGCGTTTACTCCGCCGAGGAGCTGGAAGACGCGCGACTCTACCTCGCCAGCGACGGCATGCTGAAGGCTGCGTATTTCACGTCAGCCTTGCAGCGTTTTCGTCAGGAATCGCCTGATACGGAGTTGAGCGACCTCGCCGTCGCGGCGCTGATCAGCAGTCAGTGATCAGGCCGCCGCTTCCGTCCAGTTCACCCAGCCAAACACCCACGTCGCCAGGATCAGCAAGCCGAAGGCGATCCGGTACCAGGCAAACGCGGCGTAGCTGTGGTTCGCAATGAACTTGAGCAAGCCGCGTACGGCGATCATCGCGAACACGAACGCGGTGACGAAGCCCAGGGCGAACACAGGCAAGTCGCCCGCCTGGAACAGTTCCCGGTACTTGTAGCCTGAGTACACCGCAGCACCGACCATGGTCGGCATCGCCAGGAAGAACGAGAACTCCGTGGCGGCCTTGCGCGACAGGCCGAACAGCAAGCCGCCAATGATGGTCGAGCCGGAGCGCGAAGTACCCGGAATCATCGCCAGGCACTGTACGAAACCGATCTTCAACGCGTCGGACCAGGCCATGTCGTCGACGTGCTCGACGCTCACCACATGATCCCGACGTTCGGCCCACAACATCACGATACCGCCCACCACCAGTGCGACAGCGACGGTGATCGGATTAAACAAGTAATGATGAATGGCATCGGCGAATAGCACGCCCAGGACGACCGCCGGGAAGAATGCGATCATCAAATTAAGCGTGAATCGTTGCGCATTGCGCTGGGTCGGCAGGCCTTTGACGATTTCGAAGATCTTCGGGCGAAACTCCCAGACCACGGCAAGAATGGCACCCAGTTGAATAATGATGTTGAACGCCATGGCGCGTTCGCCACCAAAATCGAGCAAGTCGGCAACGATAATCTGGTGGCCCGTACTGGAGATGGGCAAGAACTCGGTGAGACCTTCTACCGCACCTAAAATCAACACCTTGAACAAGGTCAGTAAATCCATTAAGCCTCCGTCAGAACGCTCGTAAAGAGCGCCCGATCAACTGTATTCAGGCATTGGGTATCTGAAGTTAAACAATTGGTAGATCCAGACCCATTGCCCGACTCGGTGACGGAGAATATGTCTTATCAAAAGACACACTCAAGCCATGTTAATAATCGTCCGTCTGTGAACTTGTTCTCTTAGTAGCAAAAAAAGCCCTCACACCCTAAAATGTGACCCACCTCACATTCTCCAGTTTCAAGCCACGACCAATAGTGGCCATAGGACATAAAACAGGTCGCCATAATTACAAAATAGTGGCACCATTGCACATCGCCACCATCTAACGGCCTTCGTTTCGTTAGTTCACAGCCCCGAGAAAATCAACTAAAAGCTTTAAATGCTTAATTATTGTTAGAAAACTCGGGAGCCACGTCTAAAAACCGCGTAAATGTTACCAATTGTCAGTCACAGATGAGAACCGGTGCTTTAACATCCCGATGTCAGCACTTTTTCGAGTCAACGCATCATGCTTACAGGGAACTTGGCGACTAGCAGCCCACACCGGACAAACAACGAGCCAGGCGTTCTCACTCTGGCCCGTACCCGTGCTGTGGCTGAACATTTTAGAGCGTTGATCGCGCAGCATGTGCAGACCGATCTGGCTCTAGAGGCCAACTCCTTCACTAGTTCATATCAGCAAAATGAATATCACGGCTCATATCGAGCCATCTTCATCATCATCGACACTCCCCAGGCACTCGAAGACAATCTGGCGCGGGTGGAAAACCTGCGTGCCGACAACTTGAAGCCGATCATTTGCGCGGTCATTACAGGGCGCGGCGCCTACAGCAAGATCAAATACCATCTTGCGGGGGCCGACTTCTGTATCAAGCTCAATACGCTTGCCGACGAAGGCGCCGAGTTGTTCGGTGAGTTCTTCAGCAGTGAAGAATGGCTCAGGGATATAGACCTGGTGCTGGACCCCACCCGTATTTGCCTGTCGGACACCAGCAAGAAACTGGACATTTCCTTTGCCGAAATGAAGATTCTGGAAGCGTTTGCGCAGACCAGTAATCACATACTCAGCCATGATGAAATCGCCAGCATCATGGGGCTCAACAGCAATTTCTACGATCCCCGGGCACTGGAAAAATCCATCAGCCGCTTGCGTGGGAAAATCAAGGACGTGTACGGTACGAACGCCATACAGAGCATTCGCGGGTATGGCTACCGCCTGATGAGGGGGTTGATCTCGACCGCCTGAGTCAGGAAATCATCATTTGCAGCATACGAGGGAACGTCTGATGCAACGCTATGAAAATCCAACGTCTCACCGCTTTATCCGCAATATCTATCCAATAAAAAGCTGTCAATTGAATGAGCGCTGCAACACTTAAACATAACAATAAATCATTACTCTAAAAGCAGACCAAGTGGAACTTATCGCGGCCATAATTGGGCCCAGACCCTGCCTGTCGATTATTTCCGAGCGCGTTATTACTCGTCTGCCGAATACCTTTTAGCCATATTTGGTGCGTTATTTCAGGAGAGAGACATGGAAACCAGTACAACCCTCCCAAGAAAATATTTTGTTGTCGTGACGAACAATTCCGCGTCGCAGCGCGAACTCGAGAGCATTCTCTCCAGTGAGCGTTTCAATTCGTTTGGTACGTCTCAGGCACAGATGTTTGTTGAAGGTGTTGCTTCGCCCTCTTCCACTCCCACGCTGATGGAGTTCACTTACCCACGCGGCACAAGGAAAAGCGTCGCTCGCAGTATTGAACATGATACCCAGCGAATATTGGCCACCCTCGAGTCCGAATGGCTGGCTGCACAATCTACTCATTCATTCCAGAACACCCAGGCCATAACGTCGGACGTCAACGACACTTCCCGGCCGGTCACAGAAGCCTGGCACCTCGACAATGATCAAGGCGTACTTGTCCGGGAGGATATCGAGATCAGTCTCACCGGCCTCGAAACCGCACTCGTCAGGAAAATGCTGCACCATGAGGAACGCGTTGTCAGTCGCGACGATCTGATCCTCAGCATCGGTCGGGAACCGGAACAATATCGCGGTCTGGAGATGTGCCTGAGCCGTCTTCAAGACAAATTCAAAAGTGCCAGTAACGGTGAGCGACTGTTTCGCGCTGTCCGTAATCGCGGTTATTGCCTGATCCAGGAAGTTGTTGCCTAAGCACAGCCTTCCCATCAATGAACAGAAGCAAGTGCAATTACAAAAATAAAAAAGCACTTTGCTTGGTTTAACCCTCCTTTGTCAGTAATGCCTCCCTCCTCACCCTTCCTACGATAGCAAACACAACAGGGATTATTAACCCTCCGCCCTTCGACCTTTTCTAACGTTTGATATTCTTCAATTCAAATGATTGGCACATTGCCATCTTGTTAGAACTCGTCAGACAGCTTCTTCCCCAATAACTTAGTCTATTGATTGACGACAGTTCGGCATACCGATGTTGTTACCTCAGAACATGGGCACCTAAAACAAAAACAAATCTGCTTAACAACTCGGATTTCAACTGTCGAAACCTGAATGGAAGTCTTTTGGGGATATCGCATATGGATCTCACTCTACGTATCAACCGAAACACGGGCCTCAAGGGACTTACCTTCTGGGGCCAATGGGCACTGGCACAGTGCTTTATTGTTTCACTGTTATTTATATTGGCTGAGCAGCACACGGGAACGGTCGAGTTCTATTACCGGATGTGCACCATGCTGGCCGTGTTGGCTTCGGTTCCGGCCTATACGTTCAGTGGCGCCTACCGAAAGCGAGACAACTACCTGACCGGTCTGGGACGGCTGTTCATGGGCTGGTCGATGACCATGGCCGGGCTGACGTTCATCGCGTTCATCTGCAAGGCCGATGAGCTGTTTTCGCGCCAGGTGATCCTTGACTGGGCGGTGTACGGCTTCCTCGGACAAGCGTTGCTGTATGCACCGCTGCATGCGTTCTCCAAGTACTACCAGCGCTCGCGCAAAAGCGAGCACAAGACCCTGATCGTCGGCACTGGCGAACTGGCCCTGGGCCTGGCGAAGAAGCTCAGCGAACACGAAAACCTGCCGTTGGTGGGTCTGGTCAGCAACGGCACCCTGCCCGCTCTGGACGCAAATGCACCACGCGTCGTCGGCGATCAGGAAAACCTGCTGGAACTGATCAAACGCCACGACATCCGTCGCCTGTACATCACGCTGTCGCTGTCCGAAGCGGCGAAGATCGAAGCGATGTATGTCGATCTGCTGGATGCCAACGTGGACGTGGTCTGGGTGCCGGATCTGAACAGCCTGACGCTGCTCAATCACTCGGTAAAAGTCGTGGACGGCCTGCCGGCGATCTACCTCAACGAAAGCCCGCTGACCAGCCGCCCCACCGCCGCCCTGAGCAAGAGCCTGATGGAGAAAAGCGTCGCGCTGCTGGCCATCGTGCTGTTGAGCCCGGTGCTGTTGCTCATCTCCCTGGCGGTTAAGCTCAGCTCCCCCGGCCCGGTGTTCTTCAAGCAGGATCGCCATGGCTGGAACGGCAAGGTGATTCAGGTCTGGAAGTTCCGCTCGATGCGCGTGCACGATGACCGCGACGTCAAACAGGCCAGCCGCAACGATTCGCGCATCACCGCCGTCGGACGCTTCATCCGCCGCACTTCGCTGGACGAACTGCCGCAACTGTTCAACGTGCTGCAAGGCCACATGGCACTGGTTGGCCCTCGCCCGCACGCCGTGGCGCACAACAACTACTACTCGGGGAAAATCCTCGCCTACATGGCGCGCCACCGAATCAAACCGGGCATCACTGGCCTGGCACAGATCAGCGGTTGCCGGGGTGAGACCGATACCCTCGACAAGATGGAGAAGCGTGTCGAGATCGACCTCAAGTACATCAACAACTGGTCGCTGTGGCTGGACGTGAAGATCCTGGTGAAGACGCCGTTTACCCTGTTGTCGAAGGATATTTACTGAGACGCAGAGCTGCAGAAAGCAACACCGCAAGGGGACGAAAGTCCCCTTTTTTGTGGGCGGGATTTGGGGGTTGGCAGGCAGCTTGCGAGCACGCAGGGTCAGTTGAATTGATACCGACCGGACTGACGCCAATCGCGAGCAGGCTCGCTCCCACGAGATTCCGGGCAATGCTGAAGATCAGGCATTACCCAATAACCTGTGGAAACGGTGGAAGGATCAACAAAGGCATCCACCACAAACAAAAACGGGAGCCGAAGGGCTCCCATTTTGGCTTCCCGGTCTCCCGGACTTACTCGGTAATCTTCCCGAAGTTGCGATAGAACATGTCGTCTTCGCGGCTATCGGTCATCGAGTGCAGCTGGAAGCTGCGATTAAGCCTCGCACCACCGTCACGGGTCAGCGGCGCCCAGACCAGGTTGGCCCGGCGCATGGTCGACATACTCATCATCTCGTCGAACGGAATGGACAGGTAAATGCCCTTGTCGAAACTACCTTCGCCGTATTCCGTACTGCCGGCGGTGGTGATGGTCGCCCACGCACCGAAGCGTACACCGTTGGAAAACTCTCGCGAGATATCCAGCGTGCCGCCAAAGTCGCCCGCCAGATAGCGCCCGACGCTGACCGCCGCGAGCGTTTCGTAAGGCAAGTCGGTGTAACCGGTGATATGGCCGGTCAGCACCGAATAATCACGCAGGTCGAAACCCTGGTCGAATTCGCGCTGACGCACGTAGTTCAGGTCCGCACCGATCGCCCAGCGCTCCCCGGTCGGACGGAACAGCACCTCGCCGCCTACACCCGCGAACATCGACTCCAGATAACCGCCGTAGACCATGCCATACAGATCTTTGTCCAGTTGCTCGGCGTGGCTGACCTGAAATAACGGCATGGTGGTTTCGGAGGTCGTCAGGTACTGGCGCAAGTCCGTACGCACACGCGGCAGACCGCTGGGCGCGTCGTATTTGAACTTGTCGAAGTTGTTCGCCAGGTTCTGGCTGAGCATGCCGCTCCACCAGGTGTTGCGGTTGAAGCGGAACTCGGCGTCGAGGTCGGCACTGAACTGATAGAGCAAGCCATCCGGGCCGCCGACGTTCTGCTTGAAGCCCAGACCGGCGCCATAACTGAAGTGCTGCGGCGCCTGGGTGTAGAGCGTCTTCTCGTTGTGCGGCATCGCCGGGTTGACCTCGGTGGTGCGGTGCAACGTTTGCAGCGGCTCCTCGTTGTTGATCACTTCGCGGAAGGTCTGGCGCGGCACACTGGTTTCTTCCAGCGGCAGGTCGTAGCGCTTGTTGACCACGGTGAACCAGTTGATGTCGTCGTTGACGCTGTTGTCCAGAATCCGGCTCGCACGGCCGACAGCCTTGGCCGAATGAAAATAACGCTGCTGCTCGCCGTACACGATCAACTCGGAATCACGCTGGGCGATGCGCTCGACCTGATAGCCCGCGTTCTGCTGCAAGCGTTGCGAGACGTTGGCCCAGTCGACCTGGTCCGGCGCCGTGGTCGGTGCCTTGGCCGGCAACGGTTCCGGCGGCGGATCGAAGGTCTTCGCCGGGGCTTTGCGGCTGACGAAATTGGTGTGGAACGTGACGCCGAACATGGCCGTATTACCGCGTTCCCACGCCGCGCTCACGTCGAGGGAGTCGGTCACCTTGAACACCGCGCCGAGGTTGATCGGCGAGTCCTGCTTGATCACGTTGTCCTTCGGTTCGTGCTTGTAGTCGTTGCCTTCGTATTCGAGTTTCAGGCTCAGGCGATCCCATGGCGTCTGGTAACTCACACCGCCGAAGAACGATGGCTGGCCGCGAAAATACGAGCCGGCATTGACGTCACCGGTGCCTTCCATCGCCGGCCGGGTCTTGAAGCGATCGTCGAGATAGCCCAACGGGTTGTCGACATCTCCGCGATTGCCGATGTAACCCCAGGCAATGCCGGCGCTGAAATCCAGGTTGTCGAAGCGCTTGTTGGCCACCAGGAATTCACTGGCGAACAAACCCGTACCGCCGACGTCTCGGAAGCCCAATGCGATATCGGGCGCCCAATGGGTTTCTTCCCAGAGCCGGACTTTGACGTCGACCGCCTTGTCCTTATAGCTCTGGTTGCCGCTCATCGACTCCGGGCCGTACGGACGGTTGGTGATGGCGGTGTAGCGAAACGAGCCTTCGAGCCAGTCCAGCGGCTGCAACGAAACGCTGTAGCGGCTGTAAGGCTCGGTGCGGTTGGCGTTGACGCTCAACTCGCCGGCCGGGGCCATGCGCGCGGTGGGCGTCTGCAACAGACCGGTGCCACCAAAATCGCCCTGGGTAATGCGCGGCTCGGCATGGGCCAGGCCGCACGGCAATAACAACACAGCTGCAAAACGCAAATTCAACGAACCACCTCAGCCAACTGCGTGGCAATAAATTCGGCCAACTGCTGATTCAGTTCAGGGATAGGCGGATCAAGATCATCATTTTTCAAGGGCACCAGAATCTTGCTGCCGGCTACGGGAAACTGCCCGCTCTCACGATTCCAATGGGCAATGCCGACGCGCCGCGAAACGCCGTTGGGCTGGATCAGCCACAGGTAATCGGCGTCGGCATCGTCCTCCAGCAGCACGCAACTGCTGAGATATTCACGGGCCTCGAGCAACGGTTGATAAGGCAGTCGGCAGGTCCCGGCAACGGCGCCGAGCACTTGCACTTCATCGACCCGCTGCGGGTAGATCAGGCGATCGCCATCGTCCAGACGGATGTTGCGGGCGAACCCGACTTCCAGCGCCACCGGGTCCAGATCCGCGATCTGACGCCCGGTGACCGGCATCTGCCGCACGTCCTCGGCCATGCGCACCGCCAGAGCTTTGCGGCTCGGTCGATCGAACAAATCGGCCATGCGTTGCAACACGTCCAGGTCGAACAGCACGCCGACCTTGAGCCGGGTCTGCTGCTCCAGCAGGGACTGGCGCAGCAACTCGCCCGCCAGCCAATAACCTTCGGCATTCGGTACGGCGACGCTGATCACATCGGTCAATCGCCCACCTGCCGGCAACTCGACCGGCCCCGGGTTGGCAACGTCGCCGGTGACGGTCACCGCTGCCTGGCCTGCGCCGGCGAGCAACATCAAACTCGCCGACAGAACCCTCAAGCGCTTCATGGCACGTGCCTGCGATCAGGGGTCAGCTGCACGATCTTCACTCGCAGTTGCGAGGTCAGTTGCTGCTCACTCTGCACAATGAAACCGTCAACCGGATCGACCCAGTAACGGTTGGTCGCCCGCAGGCCGATGGCCGGGACGTCGATACGCTCATCGACACGCAGCACAGCGTATTCCTTGTTGAGAATCTTCAGGGTTTCCGTGGATTTTCGGGTGAAGCGGCTGTTGACGATCAGCCCGACTTCCTGGCCCTTGTAAAGATCGATCCAGCGCTGACTGGTGTCGCCATCGGCAACGTTGTGCAGACCACGCTTGAACGGCGACGCATCGGACAGCCGCGTGCCGTCCAGATCGCCTTCCGCACCGAGGCCGATGGTGCGCACGGCGAGACCGTCGCGCAGCAGCAGAACCTGTTTGCCGGAGGCGACCCAGAACTGCAGATCCTCGCGCTCACGCACCAGCGCCAACACGCCGGAGCCGGACGGCGTGGTCAGTTTGAGTTGCGGATAGTTGACCTCGGCCACCTGGGCCGGCGTCACGTCGATATCATCCGGGCCGACTACCGCCGACTTGAGGTTGGTCACCGACGCGACCATCAACGGGTTGCAGCCACACAGCAACAAGGCCGCCATCAGGCAGACGCCAACTTTCAACGTATTCACAGTCGGCCGGCCTTATTTGCTGTTGTTGGTGAATTCGCTCCAGTTCTTCGCAGCGGAAGCACCCGTTCCGACAATCGATGCCGACGGCACCAACTGGCTGATCAGACGGTTCCAGCGAGTCACGTTGGCAGGCCCTACATAAACGACGTCCTGCGGGCGCACTTCGAAGTGCGTGGCGAGGACCATGGCGGTGGGAGATTCGGCTTCCAGTTGATAAATTTTTGCGGGTTCGACATCAAGGTTTTCCACGCCGCGAATGACGTACACGGCGTTGCCGTTGGCGGTGGTCTGGCTCAGGCCACCGACCGAGCCGAGCACGTCGGACAGGTTCATGGTCGCGGTCTTGAAGCTCAGGGCGCGCGGCTGGTTGACCTCACCCATCACGTAGATGCGCTTGTTGTCGTTGTACGGCAGATACAGTTTGTCGCCACCCTGGAGGTAGACGTTCTGCAACTCGGAATCCTGCTGGTTGAGGTTATCCAGATTCAGCGGATAGACCCGTCCGTTGCGCGTCAGCAACAGCCCGGACAAGTCGGCATTGTTGGTGTCGATACCCGCCGAACCGAGGGCTTCGACCACGCTCAGCGGGTTGGTGGAAATCGCTTGCGGGCCGGCCTTGGCGACGGCGCCGGTGACCACGACCTTCTGACTGGCGAAGCGCAGCACGGCAACATCCACTTGCGGCTCGGCGATGAAGGCCGACAGCCGTTGTTCGATGTCGTCGCGCAGTTGCTGGATGGTCCGGCCGGCGGCCTGGACTTCCTTGATATACGGGTAATACAGCGTACCGTCGGAGCGCACCAGGCGACCGTTGGCGTCGATCTGCTGCTGCGCGCCCGACGGCGCGGTCAGCTCGGGATGATCCCAGACCGTGATGTACAGCACGTCGTTGTTGCCGATGCGGTATTCGGCAGGCGTCGCCAGCAACTCCGTGGGCACTGACTCACGCTTCTGCGTGGCCCGGTTCATGGAGATCAGCTTGGGCGTGATCGGAATCAACTCGACCCGGCTGCTTTCACTGGCGCCCTGGCGGGTGATGCCAAAGGTGCTCAAGTGTTGACCGGGGGAAAACATGCAACCTTGCAGAGCGAGACTTGCCAGCATTAAAAGAGAAAAACTACGAGTCATAATGGCACTACGCTATTCAAGGGCGAATCCAAAACAAAGTCACCCGACTTTCGTCGGGCGACCTTGTACTGCACCAACAGTTACTTCAGTTAGTTGTGCGTGCCGGTTGTACCCGTGGTACCGGTGGTACCCGTTGTACCGCCGTTGGCACTTCCACCACTGTTGGACGCCGCTACGGCACTGGCGACCATTGCAGTACTGGCAGCAGGCGCTGTAGAAGCCGCGACACTGCCCGATACATTGGTCACCGCAGTAAGCGGCGCTTCAGCTGCGGATGCCCAGTTGCTCAACATCGTCAACAAGGCAATCGCCATCACTTTTTTCATATCAACTCCTTTCTAACATTGCACCGTTACATCGAGTGTTTCGTTAGAGGTGGTAGAGTTCAAGTCGCAAAAAGCGCGAACAAGATCCGCTGTTCTTTCACAGTCAGACTCAACTGATAAAGTCGAACGGCAGGTTATATCTACGGACTTGCAAAAGGCATTGCCAGTGTAATTTCCCGACGATATCTAACAACCTGACCGAAAATAACATTGGACTAAATGGCCATCATTCCAGGTAACCCCTGGGATGATTCGACTGCCAGCGCCAAGTATCGGTAACCATGTCCTGCAAGTTGCGCGTGGCTTTCCAGCCCAGTTCCTTTTCCGCTTTGGAAGCGTCGGCCCAACTCTCGGCAATATCGCCAGAACGCCGTGGCATCACCCGAAAGGGCACCGGTTTCCCGCACGCCTGTTCGAAGGCTCGCAGCACTTGCATCACGCTGTAACCATCGCCGGTGCCGAGGTTCCAGGTATGAATGCCGGTGCGCCCGTCGATGGCCTGCAAGGCCTTCAGGTGACCGTCCGCCAGATCGACGACATGGATGTAATCGCGCACGCCGGTGCCGTCTGCCGTGGGGTAATCGTCACCGAAGACCGACAACTCCTGGAGGCTGCCGACCGCGACCTGACTGATGTAAGGCAGCAGGTTATTGGGGATGCCGCTCGGGTCTTCGCCCATGTGGCCACTGTCGTGGGCGCCGATCGGGTTGAAGTAACGCAGCAGCGCGATACTCCAGCGCGGCTCGGCCAGGCTCAGGTCGCGCAGCACATTTTCGACAATCAGCTTGGATTGGCCGTAGGGATTGGTCGGGATGCCCGTAGGGAAATCCTCGCGGATCGGCATCTGCTCAGGCTCGCCGTACACCGTGGCCGAGGAGCTGAACACCAGCCGGAACACCCCCGCCGCTGCCATCGCCTGGCACAGCGTAATGCTGCCGCTGACGTTGGTTTCGTAATACTCGAGCGGCTTGCGCACGCTCTCGCCGACCGCCTTGAGGCCGGCGAAATGCAGGACGGCGTCGATCGAATGCTGCTGGAATATCCGGTCCAGCAACGCCCGGTCGCACACATCGCCGCGGACCATCACTGCACTTTTGCCGCAAATGCCTTCCACTGCATGCAGTGCCGCATCGCTGCTGTTGCAAAGATTATCCAGAACAACAACTTCATAACCTGCTTCAAGCAATGCAAGTGTGGTGTGCGAGCCGATATACCCGGCGCCACCCGTTACCAGAATCTTCATAGCGCGGTCCATAGTGGGGAAAGTGCCAACTAGCGTGTCAAGCCCCATTTGTTTAATGTGTGTCTTGCTTCACACAAACAAGGCGACAACAATCCAAAACAAAAACAGTTCCATCGCTGGCCAAAAATATTCTTAAAGGCCAAACTGTATTGCCCGGTACTTATTAGCACTCTCGCACTTTCACCACTATCGACAGATACCGACTAAAAATAACTGTTATTTATCAAGCCGACATCTAATAACATTATCCCGCTTTACACTAAGCTAACATTGCCACTTACAACCTGACTCAGGTATTAAAGTACAGCTTCATCAACTTGCAACTTTTCTTTATTGCAATGTAACCGATGGCTGTATGCCATGAATGTCCAGGAAACTTCTATGATTCGTAAATGTTTGTTCCCCGCTGCCGGCTATGGCACGCGTTTCTTGCCGGCCACCAAAGCCATGCCCAAAGAGATGCTGCCGATCGTCAACAAGCCGTTGATCGAATACGCCGTTGAAGAAGCACGGGACGCCGGCCTGCAGCACATGGCAATCGTCACCGGACGGGGCAAGCGCGCGCTGGAAGACCACTTCGACATCAGCTACGAA
Source organism: Pseudomonas sp. GW821-FHT11G12 (assembly GCF_058808055.1). Classification (NCBI taxonomy): domain Bacteria; kingdom Pseudomonadati; phylum Pseudomonadota; class Gammaproteobacteria; order Pseudomonadales; family Pseudomonadaceae; genus Pseudomonas; species Pseudomonas sp. GW821-FHT11G12. The sequence continues at coordinate 93,894 of NZ_JBXARH010000001.1, read as the reverse complement.
CTCGAACACCAGATTCGCGGCACCGAGAAAGAGAAGTTTCTGGCCGGCACTCGCGAGTTGATCGACACCTGCACCTTCTCCTACACCCGCCAGGTGGAAATGAAAGGTCTGGGCCACGCGATTCTCAGCGGCCGCCCGCTGATCGGTGACGAACCCTTCGCCGTGGTCCTGGCCGACGACCTGTGCCTGAACCTCGAAGGTGACGGCGTGCTCACGCAGATGATCCAGCTCTACAAGAAGTTCCGCTGCTCGATCGTGGCCATCCAGGAAGTCCCGCGCGACCAGACTCACAAGTACGGCGTGATCGCCGGCGAGGCGATTTCCGACGGTATCTACCGGGTCAATCACATGGTGGAAAAACCCGCGCCACAGGACGCCCCCTCGAACCTGGCGATCATCGGCCGCTACATCCTGACGCCCGACATCTTCGACCTGATCGCCGACACCGAGCCGGGCAAGGGCGGCGAAATCCAGATCACCGACGCCCTGATGAAACAGGCGCAGAACGGTTGCGTGCTGGCCTACAAATTCAAGGGCCTGCGCTTTGACTGCGGCGACGCCGAGGGTTACCTGCAAGCGACCAATTTCTGCTACGAGAACGTCTACCTCAAGGGCCGTTAAACCGCCCCCGCGCACATCCGACGAGGCAACCATGAACATCGCACAACATTCGACAGACATTGAACGGGAGGTGGACAACCTCGGGGTGATGAGCTGGTTGTCTCGTCATCAGCCGTTGCCCAGCGCCAACGAATCCTGGCTCGGGACCATCCTGCTGGTGGAGCGGATCGGCATGTTTCCTTCATCCGGGGACATTCGCCGGCCGCTGCGCGATCCCTATCCCCTGCTCGCCCATCTGAAACGGATCTACGGTGAACAGGCGCTGGAGGTCGATGACCGCGACGGCCTGAAAGTGATTTTCAGCGACTGGCGATTCCGGGTGCGCATCTGCTGCAACGACCCGGCGATCATCATCACTGTGGAAACCCGCTGCGTGACGCAATTGATGCCGCAAAAGACCGCAGAGCTTCTGGGTCACGTGGACAACTTCGACAAGGGCTGAACCCTTATTCCGAGGCGGCGCCGCAGGAAGCCCCGTGGTTGCCGCCGACGATCATCCGATAGAAGTAATCGGCAATCACCTTCCCGCCCGTGGCCGGCACCGGATGTATCTTGTCCGGGCCGATCATCGCCGCAGCGTAACGTTTGACGTCCGTACCGAACGCGCATTGCAGATTGGCGTAGCCCAGATGCTGCTCACGAGCCCAGGGCTCCAACACCTGCGCATACGCCGACATCGGATAGGCACTGGAGCGCGTGGTGTCCTGGCGCATGATCAGGTTGACGCTCGCTGTTGGCTGAATCTCGCGGACCATCCCGACCAGGCCCTGAACGTTCTTCAGGTACTGCTCCGGTTTCACCCCGAAACCCTGATCGTTGCCACCGAGCATGATCAAGTAGATGTCAGCGGGGATCTTCGAGACCACCGCTTTCCACTGCGCCTGCCACTGACCGTCGCCATGATAAAAGTCGGCAGAGGCCGCACCCGACGCCGCCAGTTTCGACACCCGCAAACCGGCCTGATCGTTGCTCATCCACAGACCGAACAGCGTTGGCGCGCCCTTCACCACTTCCAGCCTGAACGCCCAGTCCGTCGCGGAGGATGTACCTGACAACGGGACCTCCTGGACACCGGCACCGCTCAGTTTCAACGGCTGCCAGGATTGCGAGGGCGCCCAACGATAGCGGATTTCATTGGGTTCGCCGTTGCCGAGATAGAGCAGTTTTGCCTGGGTGACGGCGGTGTTTGTCGTTTCGCTCGGATGAGCATCGACTTGCAGCCATGCACCGGGCCTTCCGGTTACGGTGCGGCTGTCGGGGCTGGCCTGGCCGAGGCTCGACACCTGCCAGTCGCCACCGAAGTATTTCTCGCTGCTGCGGGTGTACTTGAAATGGCTGCCGCCCAGCGCCGCGCCATGGTTGAAACCGACATAACCGGGGCCGGCAAAACCAACCTCACCGACCAACCGCTGCACCAGTTTGTTCAGATAGAAATCCTGCCCGGCGCTGTAGCTGTCACCGATCACCGAGACCGACAGAACCTTCCCGGCCTTGCCTTCGCGCCACTGGGCAAACCGCTGGCGAGCGTCGCCGACTTCGACCACCGATGCCGCGACCGGCGCGGCATCATCCACTGCAACCATCAAACACTTCCTTTAGCCGAGACTTGCGCCGGGGAGACGTTCCCCGCCGGTTTTTTCGCCGCCGCACGCTCGCCCAGAAACAGCACCGAAGTGAAGTTGAACCGACTGAAGATCGTCGACAGCAACACCGGCCCGAGCAAACCGCAAGCCACGCCGCAGAACACCAGAACGCTTTCGTCCTTGATGCCCAGGCGTCCGAGCACCGAACGCGATGTCGCGGCGAACAGCACATGAAACAGGAAAATCGCGTAAGAGTAACCACCGAGCCAGGACAGCGCCTTCGAGCGCATGTCACTCGACAGCAACGCGAAGCAGGACACGCAACCCACCGTCAGGCCGATCAGGCTGCGACGATCGATGATCAGCTCGCGATCCAGCGCCGCGATGTACAACAGCGTCAGGGAAATCAGCACGAACACCAACGGGCCGAGCACTTTGAATCGCTGCTTCAACGCGCTGACATTCTCCTGGCCAATCATCCCGGCCACAAAGAACGGCAACAGATAGGTCGCCCCATTGATGCCGAACGCATCGAACTTGAACGGCGGCAGCAGAAACACCGCGGCGGAGAATGCGAACAACAGGTACAAACGCGTCGCCGAACGCAGCCAACCACGCCATTCCAGCAGGCCGACAAACATGAAGATGATGAACACCGCCTGCAGGAACCAGAAGTGGTTGATCGGCACAAAGAACGACAACAACGCATCGATCACGCCGACGTCCTTGTTCACGCCAGGCCCCACCGCCTGCAATACCGAGAACGGCACACCCACGCAAAACAGCGGCACGATCAGCCGCCGCACCTTGCCGCTGAAGAACGCCGAAAAGTCATTGCCGCGAATCTTGTAGATGGAATAGATGTAACCCGAGATAAAGGTGAACAGCGGCATGCGCACGTACACCATCGAATCGGCGATCACCCGGAACGGCGAGCCGATGTCGATCTTCAAACCGCCGCCCAACGGGCCGATCACGTGGTAGAGCACCAGCAACAGGCACGCAAGGCCGCGCAGGGTTTCGATCTCCAGCGACTTTTTCTTGCTCGACATAAAACACCCGCCTCAATTCAGAATTCTTGACTCGACCTGCACCGGTTTGTTCGCCCGCAACATCAACCCCAGGCCCACGAACAGCACCGGCACCACCATCGAAAAGTGCCGGGCGAACGAGCCGAAGTCCGGTTCGAACAGACCTTGAACCAACAGAAACGCCAAGGGAATCGCGATCAGCTCCTTGGGTTTGGTCTGGATCGGCGCGCCTTTGTAATCGGTCGAGGTGATGACTTTGAACAGCAGCAACGCGGTCATGATCATCAACGCCACGAAGATCACCTGACCCGGCCCGGACAGCAGGATCAGCTCCACGGGGAACGACAACCGGAAGAAGATGATCATCGAATCCAGGGCCTGCGAAACGAAGTCGCTACCGCTGAGCCACGAAACGATCAGCGACTTGGAACCCTCCTCGCCCGCCGTGCGCAGTTCGTTGTTGCTGGCACGAATCGACGACACCGGAAAGCCCAGCGCCAACTGGATCGCCATCGCCACCGCCAGATAGAACAGGAACAGCATCAGGAAGAAGGTCATGCGCGACACGTACTTCTTCATCATGCAGACGCCGACCCAGGACAGCGAAAACAGAATCCAGTAAGGCCGGATCAGCACGCCGTAGATCACCGCCGACAGGAAAAATCCGCCGCGGTATTTGCGCGTCAGCGAGCTGAACAGAATGCTCAGCACCGCCACCGACACGATGATTTCCTTGGTCAGGTTTTCCAGGAAAAACGAACGGACGATGCCCCACAGACACAGCGTGCCGAAGATCGCCAGCGGCATGCGCCGGAACACCACCACGGGAATCGCCGTGAGGAAGAAATTGCAGAACATCCCGTAGGCCCAGGCATTGGTCAGGTTGATCCCGGTGGGCCGCAACAGGAACGCCGAACACTCGTAGGACGAGCGATCCGGCGAGAACGGGTTCCAGAAATTGCAGTTGTCGGCCCGGGCATAAGACGACCATAACGTCATCGCATCCGGGCCCGGATCGCGGGGGATCAGCAGCGGCATGGCCACCGACAGAAACAGGCCGGTGAACAGGATCAGGAACGACAGCGACGAGTCGAGTTTCCTGCCGCGAAACTCGATGCACGGCAGTTTCAGGCCCATGACACGACAGCCTTTTTCGCGCGCGTGGCACGGGTCAGCAGCGCAATCACGCCGAGCTGCACGATGATCCCGAAGACGTTGCCCCAGGCCGCGCCGTAGATCGAATAGTGCTTGATCAGCAGGTAGCTGACCGGCACCGAAATCAGCAGGCAAATGGCCGAACTGGCGAGGGATACCCGGCTGTTTTTCGACGCGATCAAGCCACCCCAGACGATGTCGCCAATGGCGCGCAGGGCGAAGGAAAAGATCAGTACGCCGAGGATCCCGTTGTCCGGACGCGGCACCGCCGTTGCGACGTAATCGAGCACGATGTTGAAGAACAGGTAAATCAGCACCGCGACACCGGCCGACACCACCAGCGAACGCATCACCCACTTGTTCACGAACAACTGGGTGACCGTGAACGGTTGTTGATCCGCCTGATAACGCTTGGCGAGCACCGGAATGCCAACCACCGCCACCACCGCGTAGGACAGCGCCTGCAAGGTGTTGGCCGCCGACCAGGCGTACACGTATTTACCGAGGCTGGCGTAGGGTTCCAGGTCGATGATCAGAAAGCGCTCGGCGTACTGACTCAACGCGATCAGACCGGTGCCCAGGTAAAACGGCAACCCGGCTTTCCAAACGGTCGCTGTCGCCAGCGTCCCCTCTTCGCGCCCGCGATGAACGTTCACCACAATCAGATAACCGGAGACGATCACCAGCACGTTGGCGATGACCCACAGCCACAACACGCTGGCGATCCCGGACACCCAGCCGAGCATCATCCCGCCCACGGCCAGCAGCGCCCAAAGACCAGTCTTGATGAAGAACAGCAACGCGCCCGCCGTGGCTTTCTGCGCGGAAAACACGAACGAGTTGATCTCGAACGACAGGTGCTCGGTCAGCAGCACCAGCGTCACACAGGCGATCAATGCCGTCGTCGCCTCAACCTGCTGGAACAGTGAATAAATCAGCACTGTCACCACCGACAACAGCAACCCCACGGCCAGGTACAGCAGCAGAACCTTGTCGACGACCCGCTTCGAACTGCCGCCGACGCTGATCAGCCGATTGATCTCGGAGCTGAAACCGACGCTGTAGAACTTCGACGCGATCAACGACGCCGCGACCACCACCCCGTAGAAACCCAGCGCCTCGTAACCGAGGTAATGGGTGATGGCGAGCACCAGCAAGAACTTCGCGCCCAGTGCTCCGCCGCGCAGCAACAAGCGGAATATCATCGAATGACGCCCTTGATGATGTCGTCCATGGCCACGGTTTTCGCCTCGATTTCACGGCAGGTGTCGGTCAGGCGTTTGCCGAAGTTCGACAGCGCGTTCGGCGCAAAAACCGTGTCGATGATGGTGTCGACATTGATGTCGCCGCCGTTGATCACCCAGTCCTCGACGCCCATGTCCTGATAGGCGCCGAAGCCTTTGCGCTCGTAGCTGATGTGGTACGCCGGCACCCCGGACAGCAGCGATTCGATCGCCCCGTGCAGACGCACGGAAATCACCAGGTCCGGTTGGTATTTGGCCAGCGTCGCCTTCAATGGCAGCAGGTCTTCGGTAATACCCAGTTCGCGATAGAACGCACCGTCGTCGTTGCCCCGCACAGCGCTCTGCACAGCGCAGACCACTTTGCTTTTGTTCTTCAAACGCTGCAGCAACACTTTCAGATTGGCCACGTAGGCGAGCTTCTTTTCCTTGCTCCACGCTGGCGGTTTGCGCAGCACCACGCACACCGTGGCTGGCGTCGAGGCGCAGCGGGTGAACTTGGGTTGCTGAAGGATTTTGCCGGCCAGGGCCTGCACCGCCAGGTCCGGTGCGCGGTAGACGTTTTCGCAGGCATCGAACAACGCCGAGGAGCGGTTATCGCGCACGAACACCGCATCGGCGCTGGCGTAGTGGCCGACGATCTTGTCGCTCTCACCGTGGAACGGCCCGATGCTTTGCGGCAGGTACACCGACGGCACTTTGCTGAGGATCGCCGTTTCCAGTTGCTTGGCGTGGCCCAGTTTCAGCTTGATGTGTTCGAAGGCGCTTTTGGAACGCATGTAGCCGCCACCGACGCCGACGATCAGATCGGTTTTCTTCAACAGATCCGCGAGCCCGGCATAGGACTGATTGAGGAAAACCGCTTGCTTGACCCGACCCAGGCCCTTGGCTGCCATGACCGGCGCGTCGAAACGCGGGTGCGGCAGGTACTTGAAAGAGTCCGGATCGGAGGCCACGACACTGATCGCGGTGTCCTCGCCAAAGTTGCGCTGCACCAGCGCGATGGCCAGATCGACCAGCAGACCATCGCCGGAATTGGAGGCACTGTAGCCATGCAAAATCGTTACGTTCATGAGCGGAGTTCTACTTAATAAGAGGGAGCGGAATACACGTCGTAGGTCTGGCGGATCATCAACGCGGCGCTGAAGCGCTCGCGGACGATGCGCCGACCTTCGAGGCCAAGGACCGACAACGCGGGTTTCTGGATCTGCTTCAGGCGATCGGCCAACGCGTGGTGATCACCGGTGGGGAACACGTAGCCGGATACCCCGTGAGTGACCAGTTCCGGCAGCGAGGTGCAGTCGCTGGCGATCACCGGCAGGCCCAGCGCCATGCCTTCCAGCGGCACCATGGCAAAGCCTTCCCAGCGACTAGGAACGATCAGCGCATCGGCCTGTTGGTACAGCGCGTTGACTTCGGCCGGCGTGACCCACGGCAGGTATTGAACGCCGTCCATTGGCGGGCACTCGACCGTTGCCTCGTTGACCGCACTGCCGACCACCGTCAGTTTCAGATCGTTGCGCCCGGCCTTGGCATAGGCCTTGAGCAGCACGTCGAAGCCTTTCTGATAATCGAGTCGACCGACGAAGAGCAGATGAATCGGCTTCGGATCATTGGCTTTACGTTCGTCATCCTTTGGATGAATGCCGTTGTAGATCAGCCGCATACGCTTGCGCTCGATGCCGAACGCTGCGGCTTTGTCCATCTCGTACTGGCTGACGCAGATGATCGTGTCCGTGACCTTCTGCAACACCCGCTCGATCCACGCATAGACTTTCTGCTTGATCGGCGAGCTTTCCATCAGGAACGAAAAGGCATGCGGGCAATAGACGATTTTCGGTTTGCGCCACGGCCGCAGAAGCACGCACACGCAACGGCCGATCACCCCGGAAAACGTGCTGTGCAGGTGCACGACATCGGGTTTTTCCTTGAGCATCAATTGCATCAGGCGCCAGGCAAAACGCAGCAGCGACGGCACATTGCGCCCGGTTCGATCGAAAGTACGGATCTGTTGCGGCGCGATGCCGTGCAGTTCCTTTTCCTGATCCTGCGGCACCAGATACACCAGCTCGTAGTTGGCGCGGTCATCTTCCGGGGACGCGGAAATCGTGCGGATCACCGTCGCGACGCCACCTTTTATCGTTTCAGCCACGTGCAGTATTTTTTTCACAACCCACCCACTTTCTTGCCGGTAAGGACAATCACTGATTTTCAGGACTTGTCGGACGCGTATTCGTAGTTGTAATAGCCGTAGCTGCCGTTGCCGTAGTAACTGGCCGCACGCTTCTCGACGCCGTTGAACACCGCGCCTTTCAACTCGATGCCGTTCTGGGCGAAGCGGCGAATCGTCAGTTCGATCTCTTTGGCCGGGTTCACCCCGAAGCGCGCGACGATCAGGCTGATGCCCGCTTCGCGACCGACAATCGCCGCATCCGTCACCGCCAGCAGCGGCGGTGTGTCGATGATCACCACGTCATAACGCTCGCTGAGTTGCGCCAGCAGTTCGCGGAAATTGGCGTGCATCAACAGCTCGGATGGATTGGGCGGCACCTGGCCACGGCTGATGAAGTGCAGATTGTCGACTTCGACCTTGTTGATCGCCTGTTCGAGGGTGCAGCGCTTGACCAGCAGGTCCGACAAGCCGTTGGTGATCGGTGTGTTCAGCGATTTGTGCAGATGCCCCTTGCGCATGTCGGCATCGATCAGCACCACGCGCTGCCCGCTCTGCGCCATGACCGCCGCGAGGTTGGACGACACGAAGGTCTTGCCGACCTGCGGGCTCGGGCCGGAAATCATGATGCGGTTGTTGGTCGAATCCAGCGCCGCGAAATGCAGGCAGGTGCGCAGGCTGCGGATCGACTCAATGGACAGGTCCGTCGGATTGCGCAGGGCCAGCAGATACGCGGGGGTGTCCACCGTGACTTTGGCGCGGACTTTCTTGGTGTCCTCTTCCTGTTGCAGGGCGCTGTAAGGGATCGACGCGTAGACCGGCAAGCCGAGCTGCTCGATGGCTTCCGGCCCTTCCAGGCCCTTGCTCAACGACTTGCGCAACAGCACCAGGGCCACGCCGACAAAGGCGCCGAGGAAAGTCGCGATCAGCACGATCAGGGCTTTCTTCGGTTTGACCGGGCTGGTCAGGTCGACATCCGCCGTATCCACCAGACGCACGTTGCCCACGGCGCCGGCGCGAATGATGTCCAGCTCCTGGGATTTGTTCAGCAACTGGGTGTAGATCTGCGAAGCGACTTCGACATCGCGGGTCAGGTTGAGCAGTTCCTGTTGCGTGGCCGGCAGGTCCTGGACCTTGCCTTCCAGCGACCGCTGTTGCTGGGTCAACTCACCAATCTGGGTCATCAACGCACGATAGGCCGGGTGCTGTTTGGTGAACTTGCGATCCATCTCCGCCTGTTGCAGTTTCAGCTCGGAAATCCGCGTTTCGAGGGCGACGGACTGGCCGAGCACCGATTGGGTTTCCAGGGAGATATTCACGGTCTTGCCGCGAGTCTGGTAGGCGTTAAGCGCATCGCTGGCCTTGGCCAGATCGCGTTTGACCTGCGGCAACTGGCTTTGCAGGAAGGCCAGGCTCTGCGCCGCTTCGGCCGAGGTGCGTCGTACGTTCTGATCGACGTACAGCGACGCGATCTTGTTGAGGATCTTCACCGCTTCAGCGGCGTCGCTGCTGGCCAGGGCCAGACGGATGATCCCCGACTCCTTGCCCTGCTCGGAAATATCCAGCGCGTCCTGATAACCCTGGATGGTCACGATTCGTGGGTAGCGCACCACTTCGAAACGGGTACCGGGGTTGGCCAACAGCTGGGTGATCTGCCCTTCTACGCCGTCCTGCGCGAAGGCTTCGCCGGCAACGCCTTCTGCCAGCAGGTTGTCGTTGTCATCGAATAGCTGGAAGCGATGCTGCTCGCCGGCGATCAGGCTGAGTTTCTTGCCCAGCAGCTCCTTGGGCAGATCGAGCCGGGAAAACTCCAGGCGCTCACCGCCCCAGGCGTAGCTGTTCAGGCCGAAACGCGGCGGTGCGACGCTGAATTCGGTTTCACCGCGATAGCGACGGGAGAGAAAGCCGCCGATCACCGGAAAAGTATTCGGGGTGACATCGATGTCCAGGCGCAGATCGTCGACCGTCTTGCCGATCACTGCACGGGATTTGATGATCCCGATCTCGGTCACGGACGGCGATTGCCCGCCCAGCATGCTGTTGAGATCGGAAAAACCGAGCATGTCGTTCTTCTTCGGTTCGACCTGTACCAGCGCGTTGGCCAGATATACCGGCGTGGCCAGAATCGCGTAGGCAACGCCGGTCATCATGAACGCGCCGGTGAAGGCGCCGATCAACCATTTCTGATCGATCAAACTGCCAAATATGCCGAGAAGATCAATACTGTCTTGATCGTTGTCACGGGTGCCGACTACTGACGGTAACTGCATAAGTCTTTCTTACCATTCACTGTTCTGAAGAATATTCATCAATGCCCGAGGCGTTGTGCCCATGAGCCAACAGCATCTTCAATCAATGCATGGGCATGAATAAAAGCGGCCTGCCCTTGACGATACGGATCCTGTATTTCTCGCTCGTTCTGCCACTTGCCGAGAAGAAACACTTTGCCTCTGGCGTGAGAGGCAATCTTCAGTACTTGTTTTACATGTTCTTTTTCCATGACCAGAATCAGGTCTGATTCATTGACGATGTCTGCTGTCAGTTGCCGCGCCTTGAACCCTTCGGCGCTCTGTCCACGGTCTTCCAGCACCTGGCGGGCCGTTCTCTCCATGGACTCGCCAACCCGTGCAGACAGGCCTGCGGAGGTGACCGTGATCGTCGAGGGCGCCAGCGCGTTACGCAGCAACAGTTCAGCTGTCGGACTTCGGCAAATATTGCCCACGCAGACGACAAGGATCTTTCTGAACAAGGTTTACATTCCCGTGTAATGTCAATCGGCCAACATGCCGTGTGGATTGAAATGAACCCACCGGACTTTCCTGCATTCGGAAATAGATTCGCCTGTTAGTACCGGTGCATTAAGTACCACGGGGTCTAAAAGTCACCCAACCAGAATTACCGGACTAAAAATAACTGTGATTTTCAGGGTATTTTCCCGACCGAAGTTTTCCGACAAAAAATAACATCGGTGCACTTTGTACCGTTGCGACGCTCTAAAAACGTGCGATGTGATAACCAATGGCCAGTGTCATTTCTAACAAGGAACACAGAAATGAAATCAACACACCTCAAACGGCTTGCCGCCCTGACCCTGTCGGTGCTCGGTGTCACCAGCCAGGTTCACGCCACTGAATTGTTCCCTGAACTGCCCGCCAACAAGACCATTGGTGTGCAGGTCAAGATCCAGACCTTTTCCCCCACCGACGCTGCAAAGATCAAAGCGGCCGGCCTGGGTTTCGTGCGTTTTGGTGTCTGGACGGACAGCCTGGGTGACCCCAGCTATCAAAAACAGGTCAACGATGCCTTTGCGACCGCCCGGGCAGCCGGCCTGCCGGTGCTGCTGACCGTACGTTCGACCCAGGCGCTGACCTCGGCACCCGGCAACAACCGCGATTTCACCTCGGCCGGTGAGACGTTCGCCCACGCGGTGACGACCCTGGAGAAAGCGTACGGCCCACAACTGGTCGCCATCGAGATATGGAATGAACCGGATCTGGACACCTACTGGCCGACCGGTAATTTCAGCACGACGTTCGCACCTTTCATGAGCGCCGTGTGTAAAACGCTGCAGGGTAATCCACCGTCGACACCCCTGATCGGCTTCGGCTTCGCCCGGCCACCGAGTGACAGCTCTGCATCAACGGCGGCACTGAACAGCATCGTCAGTGCCTACCCCAAATGCCTGAGTGCGATTTCCTATCACCCGTACGGCATGACCACGACGCAGATCAGCAACGCGCAGACGTTCATCCAGCAGAAATTCCACCTGCCAGGCGTCATCAGTGAATGGGGCGTGTCGTCACTCGCCTCCAATGGCGGGAATGCGGGACAGGCCAGCAAAATCGGCGCGTTCGTCACCGATATGAAAAAGCTCAATATCCCGCTGACGTCGATTTACGAATGGAAAGACACCACGTCGGGCAGTAATGACCGGGAAAGGAACTTCGGCATGCTGAACGCCGACGGCCAGCCGAAACCTGCGGAAGTCACGGTTAAAGCCGAGCTCAATCCTATGTAATCATCTGGCCCACAGAGTACTGACGGTCAGATGCCTTGAACCTGTGGCCGGTTTTGGCATCGTATTTATCGACATCGCGCCCCGATCATTCAAACAGCCGTTTTCAGGTTGTTGCCCGCGGGGCAATCGATACATCCACATGCCCTTGAGTGGCCGTCAGCGCTCGGGTAATGTCGTCAGACCCATAGGACAGAGCACGCTCATGACTTCCAAGCTGGAACAACTCAAACAATTCACCACCGTGGTTGCCGACACCGGCGACTTCGAAGCGATTGCCCGGGTCAAACCGGTCGACGCCACCACCAACCCTTCCCTGCTCCTCAAGGCGGCGGCCATTCCGGCCTATGCCGATCTGCTGAACGCCGCTGTTCGCGACTGCAAGGGCGATGTCGGTCTGGCCAGCGACCGCTTTGGCGTCGCGGTGGGGCAGGAAATCCTCAAAGTGATTCCGGGCCGCATTTCCACTGAAGTGGATGCACGCCTGTCCTTCGACAAGGACGCGATGCTCAAGCGTGCGCACCGTCTGATCGAGCTGTACGACAAGGCCGGCATCGGCCGTGACCGCGTGCTGATCAAGATCGCCTCGACCTGGGAAGGCATCCGCGCCGCCGAAGTGCTGGAGAAGGAAGGCATCCAGACCAACCTGACCCTGCTGTTCTCCTTCGCTCAGGCCGCTGCGTGCGCCGATGCCGGCGTGTTCCTGATTTCGCCGTTCGTGGGCCGTATCTACGACTGGTACAAGAAGGCCAACGGCAACGACTACACCGGCGCCGATGATCCGGGCGTGCAGTCCGTCACGCGCATCTACAACTACTACAAGGCCAATGACTACAAGACCGTGGTCATGGGTGCGAGCTTCCGCAACCTCAATCAGATCGAGCAACTGGCCGGCTGCGACCGCCTGACCATCAGCCCGGACCTGATCGACAAGCTGGCGGCAGACACTGGCAAACTGGAGCGCAAACTGGCTCCAGGTCACGCTGGCGAAGCACGCCTGAGCCTCAATGAATCGCAATTCCGCTGGTTGTCCAACGAAGACGCGATGGCCACCGAGAAACTGGCCGAAGGCATTCGTCAGTTTGCCCGCGACCAGGAAAAACTCGAGGCGCTGCTGCAAGCCAAGCTGTAATCGGCTGACGGCAAACGCAAAAAGGGCGAACCCTCACAGGTTCGCCCTTTTTTGTGCCTGATAGCGGGTGAATCAATGCCTTTCGAGGGCATTCACCAGATCATGGAAGGCTTCGCGATTGGAGTCGTTCAGGCCCATGAGGATCTTGTGCGCTTCCAGCACCTTGATCCGCACGACTTCCTCCGACTGATCCTGATCCGGCAGGTCATCGAGACATTCCGGGCAAGGCACGGGATGGTTGACGATATTGAACACCTGCTCGAAACCCATCGATTGCAGCAGACGGGTGATGTCGTCGTGGGTGGTGACCACGGTCGGCAGCAGGCCGACCTTCTGCCGCGACAGGATCGACAGCTTGGCCAGCAGGCCCAGCGTGGTGCTGTCGATGCTGCGGGTTTCGGTCAGATCGATCACGATCGCGTTGAAATTCAGCGCGGTGAAGATCTTCTCAATAGTCGCATCCAACGCCGAACACAGGGTCAGGCGAACTTCACCGACGAACTTCAGGACGAAGGTGCCGTCCTGTTCGGCGAACTGGATTCTACCGGTACTCATTAAAGATTCCTGCTCAACACCAACAAGGCGATATCATCCGGCATCTCCCCTAGCGTGGCCAATCCAAAAACCTGCCGCAGGCCATCCAGGCTGCCGCCCGCCGACTTGACCCGTTGGGGCAAGGCAGCTTCTTTCTCTTTGAGTGTGGGTTCTGGCAAAAGATCCAGAATGCCATCAGACATCAGCGTCAGGCTGAACGTCGGTGGCAGCTCGAGCACGTGATCTTCGTAGGTGGCTTCATTGAAAAGCCCCACGGGCAGACCGCGCCCCTCGAGGTAGCGAACACTGTCAGGCGTGTACAACACAGGCAACGGCAGATGGCCGCCGATGCTATAGGTCAACAAACCGGTCTCCTCGTCGATGACTCCACCGACCATTGTGACGTGTTTACCCAGCTTACAACTGATCAGCCCCCGGTTGATATGACCAAGGACTTCCGAAGGTTTGAATTCCGGCAAGGTGCCGTTGCGCTTGGACTCGAACAGCAGGCGCGTGGTCATGAACTTCAGCAGGACGGTGACGAAGGCCGAAGAGGCGCCATGGCCCGAGACGTCCGCCAGGTAGAACGCGACCCGACGCTCGTCCACCCGGAAATAGTCGACAAAATCACCCGACAGGTACAGCGACGGAATGATCTGGTGGGCGAACTTGAATTCGTCGATGGTCCACGGGCTGACCGGCAGCATGTTCATCTGCACCTGGCGACCGGCGTTCTGGTCTTCCTGGAGCAGGTTCAGGCTGGCTTCGAGCTCACGGTTGGCCTTTTCCAGCTTCTCGCGGTAGCGCTGGTTTTCCAGCAGCAGGCGCGCACGATCCAGGGCCCGGCGCACGGAGTGCTCGAGCACGGCCAGATCTTCGAGAGGTTTGATCAGGTAATCCGCCGCGCCCAGGCGCAGGGCCTCGACCGCATCGTTCATCACGCCGGCACCCGAAACCACGATCACAGGAGTCTGTGGTGACCGCTCGGTGACCTGACGGATGAGTTCGAGACCGCCCATCTGCGGCATGCGCAGATCGCAGATGACCAAGTCGGGCTTGTCTTGCTCGAATACCTGAAGACCCTGCTGACCATTACTGGCCTGCAAGACGCTGAAACCACTGTCTTCCAAATAGGCCGCGAGGCTCGCGCGCACTACTTCGTCATCATCGATTATCAGCAGCGTGGCACTGGTTTTTGGCATGTGGGCAAACGGCGCCAGAATTAGGTTGGCGTAGCAGGCGGGGCAACGGCCCGGCGCAGACTACTGGATTCGCTTTCTAGCCTCTCTGCTGCACCGTTTCAGAGCGCTTGCCCTGTACACGGTTGCACCAGAGGTGCCCTTCTAAGGCGCAGACGGTACTCCCATCCGAGAGGCGTTTCAAGCATGCGCCGATGGTCGCTTGGAGACTTTGTTTGTCAAATCACTCGCAGTTATAAGAACGGCTTCAACCGTAACCCAATCATTGGACGCGCCCACAAAAAAGGCGACCTTGCGGTCGCCCCTTCATGTCGATCAATCGAGATCAAAAATCGTCTTCGACGTGACCGTCCTTGACCTTGAACTCGCGGTTCTGCAGGTAGGCATTGCGGATGAAGGTGTACTTGTCGCCGCTGATCAGCTTCTCGCTGGACAGCAGACTGGCGCGGGTGTCGACGATGTTCAGGCCGTAGATGGTGTTACGCGCCGGGATGTCGTTCATGTAGCGGTACGGTGCGGTGTAGGTGTCGACGTACTTGGACGGCGCGTCACGCAGAGTGCTCGGGCCCAGCAACGGCAGCATCACGTACGGACCGCTGCTGACGCCCCAGTAGCCGAGAGTCTGGCCGAAGTCTTCGTCGCTGCGATGCAGGCCCATCTTGGTGCCGACGTCGAAGAAGCCGAGCAGGCCGAAGGTGGTGTTGAAGATCAGGCGCGCGGTGTCGACACCGGCAGCGGCTGGTTTGGCCTGCAGAATGTTGTTCGCCAGGTTGGTGATGTCACCCACGTTGCGGAACATGTTGTGGATGCCGTCTTCCAGGAATTGCGGCGTTACATATTCATAGCCCTGCGCCAGAGGTTTCAGCGCGTAGGTGTCGACGAAATCGTTGAACTGGAAGATCGGACGGTTGACGCTTTCCCAAGGGTCTTCTTCCGTTGCAGCGTTAGCGGCGAACGGCACCAGCATCACGCTGGCACATACACAAAGCTGAGCGAGAGGGTTGCTCCAGCGCATAGAAAACTCCTTGGATTGTACATACGCGGCAAGCGGGCCACGGTTATAAGAGGTGCAGTATAAGACGGAAACAAGGTTTTAGGCATTCCAGCATGAACACCTCTGTAGGACGGTGCGTCATGCGCTTGTCATCCAACTGTCACCGGCGATGCTTAGCCTGACTTCTATTTCAGGGACGTTTTCCATGCCTCAAGCCGAAGCCTTGCCCCTGTCCGCCCCCAACCTGACGGCCGTGCTGTTCGGGCTCAGCGGTTGCCTGGTGGACTTCGGCGCCCGCGCCCGTCATCACGCCAGCCCCGGCACAGAGCATGCCGACGCCACGCCAGGCGCGCTCGACAGCCTGCGCAGCCTGCAGCGCCAACTGATCCCCTGCGCCTGGCTCGATGACTTGCCCCCTGCCCTCACCCAGGTGCTGGCATCCGGATTGCCGGGCTGGATCAAACCCTCGCAACATCCCGCAACAAACAATCCATGGCCGGCGCCGAATGCCTGCTGGCAAGCCTTGATGGCGTTGAATGTCGATCGCCTGGACGGCTGCGTGCTGGTCAGCGGTGAACCGCGCTTGCTGCAATCGGGCTTGAATGCCGGGCTGTGGACCATTGGCCTGGCCTCCTGTGGCTCACTCTGCGGCCTGGCCCCGAGCGAATGGCAAGCCCTTAGTCAAAAAGAACGCGAACAACTGCGCGGCAAGGCCACTGTGCAACTGTTCGGTCTGGGCGTGCACTCGGTGATCGATCACCTGGGCGATCTCGATACCTGCCTGGCAGACATCAGCCTGCGCCGCCTCAAAGGCGAAAAGCCCTGACCGGGATCATGCAGGTTCATCGAGAGTGGATTAGTCTTAAGGAGAGCCATAGACCTTTGGCGCACGGCTGCGGTCTATGCCAGTGCCTCTCGATAAAAGGAAAACACCATGCCCGCCCGCGAACTGCAAGAACAGCTCAACACCCTGCGCGAGCAACTGGATCAGAATCCGCCGCTTACAGAAGAAGAGCGCGAACATCTTCGTGAGCTTATGGCGCAGATCGAATCCCAAATCAAACTGGAGAGCGCGACGCAGGACGCCAGCATCGCCGATGGCGTGAATCTGGCAGTTGATCGCTTCGAGCTCGAACACCCTGCTATTGCGGGCACCCTGCGCAATATCGTCAATGCGCTGGGCAGTATGGGCATCTGATCGCCCTCCCCTGAAATGCAAAAAGCCCTGCCAGCAATGGCAGGGCTTTTTCATGTCCGCGTTACGGGTTACTGGCGAACCAGACGATGGTTCGGCAACTGCACGCTTTCAGTGCTGCGGTACGGATTGATATCCAGCCCGCCCCGGCGCACATAGCGTGCAAACACCGTGAGCTTTTCCGGTTTCAGCAAACGCTGCAGGTCGAGGAAAATCCGCTCAACGCATTGCTCGTGGAAGTCCGAATGCTGGCGGAAGCTGACGATGTATTCCAGCAGGCTGGCGTGATCCAGCGCCGCCCCCCGGTACTCCACGACTACACTGCCCCAGTCCGGCTGGCTGGTCACCGGGCAATTGGACTTGAGCAGATGGCTGTGCACGCTCTCCTCCACCACCCGCGAATCATCGCAACGCAGCAGTTCAGGACGCGGATGTTCGTAGTTGCTGACACTGATATCCAGATCGTCGATGCACACGCCCGGCAGCGCGACGACGCCTTCGGCTTCAACGTCTTTCAGGCTGCGAACCCGCACGCCCACGGGCTTGCCGGCAGCGGCGGACAAGTCCTTGACCAGCGTCGCTTCCAGGCTCGCGACGTCGGCGAACGGCGTCTGGTTCAACGAGTTCAGGTACAGCTTGAACGACTTGGATTCGATGATGTTCGGCGAGTCCGCCGGAATGCTGAATTCGCCGATCGCCACCACCGGTTTGCCCGACGGCAGCAACCACGACAGTTCAAAGCAGTTCCAGAAATCCACGCCTTTATACGGCAGGGTCTCGGCGGTCAGGCCCAGCTCGGCCCACTTCGCGGTGCGCGGGATCGGGAACAGCAGGGACGGTGTGTAAGTGGCGATGTATTCGCTGGATTTGCCCAGCGGCGAATGTTCGGCTGCGGGATGCATGGCGGAAACCTGACTGAAGAATCAGCGGATTCTATCAGCCTTTGCTCCCGCCTTTGAGTGCTTACTGACTGACAGTCAGTTTGCCGACCATTCCGGCCTGGTAATGCCCGGGAATGTTGCAGGCAAACTCCAGGTTTACGGCTTTGCTGAAGGTCCAGGTCAGCTCGGCGGTCTTACCCGGTTCGACCAGTACGCTGTTAGGGTCGTCATGCTTCATGACGTGCCCCATCGAGGCATGATCCATGCCCGCCATGTCGTGGGACATTTCTTTCATGCCGGTCGGCGTCAGCATGCCGCTTTGCTGCATCTGCAGCATTTCCTGCTGGTGCTTGGCATGCATCGCCGCGTCGCCGAGGTTGAATTCATGCAGTAACTGGCCTTTATTCACCAAGACAAAGCGAATGGTCTCACCGGCCTTGATCTCGATGGCCTTCGGATCGAACGTCATGTCGCCCATCACCACTTCAATGCTGCGGCTGGCCTTGGCGGCCGGGGCGGGTTGGCCGAAGTCATAGGTGTGCGCAGGGTCGGCCCAGACGGATGAGCTCAACGCCAGCAGACAGGCGGCGACGGCCAGAGGGTTGCGCAAAAACATAGTCATACTCCAACTAGATAAGGTTCAGCCTGTGGGAAACTTTAGCCCGCCCGCGCTGGCAGTTACCTGACAGCCAGATTACAACTTTGTCAGGTTGGTCTGCATAACCACCGCCCACGGTATAACGCCCTTGTTCTGTCTATTTGAGCTCCACACCCCATGAAACTGCTGATCGTCGAAGACCAACCGAAAACCGGCCACTACCTGCGCCAGGGCCTGACCGAGGCCGGCTTCAACACCGAGTTGGTGGCCGACGGCACCACCGGACAGCAACTGGCCTTGAGCGGTGACTATGCCTTGTTGATCCTCGACGTGATGCTGCCCGGTCGCAACGGCTGGCAGATTCTGCAAGCAGTGCGCAGTGCCGGGCTCGAAACCCCGATCCTGTTTCTGACCGCCAAAGACACCGTGGAAGACCGGGTTCATGGCCTGGAACTCGGCGCCGACGATTATCTGGTCAAGCCGTTCGCCTTCTCCGAACTGCTGGCCCGGGTGCGCAGCCTGTTGCGACGCGGCAGCGCCACTCCGCAGGAAACCTGCCTGCAACTGGCCGACCTGCGTCTTGACCTGATTCGCCGCCGCGTCGAGCGCAGCGGTCAGCGCATCGATCTCACCGCAAAAGAGTTCGCGCTGCTGGAAATGCTTCTGCGCCGCCAGGGTGAAGTGCTGCCTAAATCCCTGATCGCCTCCCAGGTCTGGGACATGAATTTCGACAGCGACACCAACGTGATCGAAGTGGCGATTCGTCGGCTGCGCCTGAAGATCGATGACGACTTCCCCGACAAGCTGATTCACACCGTGCGTGGCATGGGTTATGTCCTTGAAGAGCGTGCCGACTGATGCGCCGCCTGTCACTCGGCAGTCGGCTGGCGTTGCTCTTCGCCGCCTGTACCGCGACGGTGTCGCTGGTGGCGGGCGTGGTTTTCAATCGGGCCAGTGAGGCGCATTTCATCGAGCTCGATCAGCAACTGCTCGAAGGCAAGCTGATCAATGTGCGTCAGACACTGCTGGGTGATGGTGACGCCGCGCATATCACCGCTGAATTGAGCCAACAGGGCGATGTTACCCTGCGCATCAGCAGCCCTGAGGGGCAACGCTGGTTCGGCCGCTCCCTGCAAATGCCGGCGAACCTGCCGCAGCAGCCCGGCCTGGCCACCATCAACGACAACGGCACGGATTATCGCCTGCTCAACGCTCCGCTCTACCCGGAACAAACCGACTCGCCACAGTTGACCCTGCTGCTGGACATCACCCACCACCAGCACTTCCTGCAACGCATGCAGCATCTGATCTGGCTGACCGTCGGTCTTTCGGCACTGGCGACCGCACTGCTCGGCGCCTGGGCAGCGCGCAGCGGATTGCGCCCGCTGCGACGCATGAGTGCCGTCGCGCGCGGGATTTCGGCGCAATCGCTCAATGCCCGACTGCCTGAAGCGCAGATGCCTGCGGAACTCACGGAATTGGCCCACAGCTTCAACGCCATGCTCGGACGCCTCGACGACTCCTTTCAGCGTCTCTCGGCGTTCTCCGCCGACATCGCCCATGAACTGCGCACCCCATTGTCGAACCTGCTGACCCACACGCAGGTCACCCTCACCCGCCCTCGCCCACTCGAGGATTATCGCGAGGCCCTGCACAGCAACCTCGAAGAGCTGCAATGGATGGCGCAACTGGTCAACGACATGCTTTATCTGGCCAAGGCTGACCACGGATTGCTGGTTCCCAAGCGCGAACCGCTGGAACTGGCGGAAGAAGCCGATGCGTTACTGGAGTTTTTTGCACCGTTGGCCGAGGACGCTCAGGTCAACCTGAGTCGTGACGGTCAGGGGCGGTTCGAGGGTGATCGCGCGATGTTGCGCCGAGCGCTATCGAATCTGCTGGATAACGCGTTGCGCTTCACACCGGCGGCCGGCGAAGTACGCGTGCGGGTGGCCGAGCAGGCGAAGTCCTTGAGGGTGACTGTGGAAAACAGTGGCGAAGGCATTTCTTCGGATTTGTTGCCGCGCTTGTTTGACCGTTTCTACCGGGCGGACCCGGCGCGCCAGGAAGGCAGCTCGGAGCATGCGGGGCTGGGGCTGGCGATTACTCAGTCGATCATCCGGGCCCATGGCGGGCAGATTCATTGCGAATCAGCTCTGGGGTGGACGCTGTTTGTGATTGAGTTGCCGAAAAACGATTGAGGCCGGCAATGCCGGCCTCAACGGGGGAACTTACGAATAGCGCAACGCGTGCGCCGGCTCGATCTTCGCCGCTCGCCAGGCCGGGTAAACCGTGGCCAGGAAGCTGAGGATGAAGCCCGCCGAGCAGATCAGCAGCACGTCGCCACCCTGCAATTCCGATGGCAGGTTGCTGACGAAGTACACATCGGAACTGAAGATGTGCTGACCGGAGACTCGCTCGATCCAGCCCACCAATTCAGAGACGTTCAGCGCCGCAATCACGCCGAGCACACCACCAATGATGGTGCCGACAATCCCGATCACCGTGCCCTGCACCATGAAGATCGCCATGATCTGCCGTGGCGTGGCGCCGATGGTGCGCAGGATCGCGATGTCCGCGCCCTTGTCGTTCACCACCATGATCAGGGTCGCGATGATATTGAACGCCGCCACCGCGACGATCATCAGCAGCAACAGGCCGATCATGGTTTTTTCCATCTTCATCGCACTGAACAGGCTGCCCTGGGTGTGGGTCCAGTCGTCAGCCTTGAAGTCAGTGCCGAGACCGGTGGCGATGTCCGACGAGACCTTCGGCGCGGCGTACAGGTCTTTCACCGCCAGGCGCACGCTCTGCACCTGATTCGGTTCCCAGTGCTGCATCTGCGCGGCATCGGCGACGTGGATCAGGCCCATGGAACCGTCCAGCTCGGCGCCAACCTTGAACACACCGACCACGTTCAAACGCTGCATGCGCGGGGTAATGCCGCCCGGCGCGGTACTGACTTCCGGCACGATCAGGGTGATCTTGTCGCCGACGTTCAGGCGGAAGCGGCGGGCGGTGATCTCACCCAGCACTACGCCGAATTCGCCCGGTTTCAAGGCGTCGAGACGGCCCTGCACGATGTGCTGCGCAACGATCGACACCTTGCCTTCCTGGGCCGGGTCGACACCGCTGATCTGGATCGGCTGCATCATGCCCTTGTAGGACAGCATGCCTTCCATCTCGGTGAACGGCACGGCGGCGGTCACTTCGGGATTTTTCAGGGCAGCGGCAGCCACCGGTTGCCAGTCATCGATCGGCTTGACGCCAACGATGGTCGCGTGGGGCACCATGCCGAGGATGCGCGAGCTCATTTCGCGCTGGAAGCCGTTCATCACCGACAACACCACGATCATCGCCAGCACGCCGAGGGCGAGGCCGATCATCGAGGTCATCGAAATGAACGAAACAAAGCGATTGCGGCGCTTGGCGCGGGTATAGCGCGTGCCGATAAAGATCGATAACGGTCTGAACATTCGCTGGGGCACCGTATAAAAATAAAAGACCCGAGGCCTTTTCAGGCATCGGGTTTCAAGCCGTCAGATAGGGGTCAGGCAACCTTCCTGCAGATGCAGGACGCGGTCCATCTGGCGAGCCAGGTTCATGTCGTGAGTCACCACCAGGAACGCCGTGCGCATCGACGTGCTGAGTTCCAGCATCAAGTCCTGAATGCCCTGAGCGGTGTGGGAGTCGAGGTTGCCGGTTGGCTCGTCGAGCATCACCAGGCCAGGCTTGTTGACCAGTGCACGCGCAATCGCCACACGCTGACGCTCACCGCCGGACAGTTCGGCCGGTTTGTGCTCCAGACGATGGCCCAGACCGACTCGCTCCAGCAACGCGGTGGCGCGCTGACGCGCTTCCGGGATCGGCGTCTTGCCGATCAGCAGCGGCATGCAGACGTTTTCCAGTGCGGTGAATTCCGGCAGCAAGTGGTGAAACTGATAAACGAAGCCCAGCGAGCGGTTACGCAGCAGGCCGCGCTTCTTCTCGCTGAGGGCGGAGAGTTCTTCGCCGTCGAGCCAGACGCTGCCCTTGGTCGGCGTGTCGAGGCCACCCAGCAGGTTGAGCAAGGTACTTTTGCCCGAACCCGAGGTACCGACAATCGCTACACGCTCGCCCGGATGCAACTCCAGTTGCAGACCGGCCAGTACTTCTACCGATTCCGGGCCTTCCTCGTAGGATTTGCCCAGGTTGCGGCAGCTCAAGATTGCTTTTTCACTCATGCCCGACTCACTCATAACGTAGCGCCTCCGCCGGCTGGGTGCGCGCGGCACGCCAGGCTGGATACAGGGTGGCGAGGAAACTCAGGACCAACGCAGCCGCGCAGACCATGATCACATCCTGGCTCTGCACCTGCGACGGCAGGTAATCGATGAAATACACGTCGGCGTTGAGGAATTTATGCCCGATCACGCCTTCGAGGGCCGAAATCGCTGCGCTGACGTTGAGCGCGGCAAAGATCCCGACCACGGCGCCGATGGCCGTACCGACCACACCGATCACCGTGCCTTGCACCATGAACGTGCGCATGATCGTGCCCGGCGTGGCGCCCAGTGTGCGCAGAATGGCGATGTCGCCCTTCTTGTCGTTCACCACCATCACCAGCGTGGAAATGATGTTGAACGCGGCAACCGCGACGATCAGCAGCAACAGCAGGCCGATCATGGCCTTTTCCATGCGGATCGCCTGATACAGATTGCCGTGGGTGCGGGTCCAGTCGCGGGCGTAGTAATGGTCTTCGCCGAGGCGTTGGGCGATGTTCCACGCTTCACGCGGTGCCTGGAACAGGTCGTCGAACTTCAGACGCAGGCCCTGCACCTGATCAGGCTTCCAGCGGTGCATCTTCGCCAGATCCTGCAGGTTGGTCACGCCCAGGTAACCGTCCAGTTCACCGGCGCCGACATGGAAGATGCCGACCACGGTGAAGCGCTTCATGCGCGGGAACATCCCGGCCGGCGTCACGCTGACCTCCGGTGCGACGAAGGTGATCTTGTCACCGATGCCCACGCCGAGCTTGGTCGCGGCCTTGTCGCCGATCACGATGCCGAAGCTGCCCGGCGTCAGGTCGTCGAGTTTGCCCTGCTTCATGAAGTTGTCGATGATCGAGACGTTGCGCTCCAGCGCCGGATCGATGGCATTGAGCAACACCTTGGACACCTGGCCGTTGTTGGTCAGCAGCCCCTGCATCTGGGTGAACGGCGCGACGGCCGCCACCTGCGGGTTCTGCTTGACCTTGGCGGCCAGGCTCGGCCAGTCGCTGATGGCTTCACCGGACTCGATGGTCGCGTGGGGCACCATGCCCAGAACGCGGGTGCGCATCTCATGATCGAAGCCGTTCATCACCGACAACACCACGATCATCACGACCACGCCAAGGGCGAGCCCGATCATCGAAGTCAGGGAAATGAATGACACAAAATGATTGCGACGCTTTGCACGGGTATAACGCGTGCCGATAAATACGAAGAGAGGTCTGAACATGTCGGGGCTTGTTCGGAGGGAAAAGGAACGTCCTTGTGGCGGGGGTCGATAACCAGCTTTACACTCAGACCACCGCCGCTACCATGGGTTCGCCATGTCGACATTAGATGAAGAAGATCGCCGCGAATACTACCGTATCGAGGACACGATCGCACTGGAAATTAGGCCCCTGTCCGCTCCCGAAGCCGCAGGCCAGGAAGTGTTGCAGGATGCTTCCCCGCTGTTCAATCTGCTCAGCGAACTGCACCTGAGCGAATTCGAGTCGCAGCACCTGCTGCGCCAGATCAGTGAACGTGACCGCGCCATCGCCGCGTTCCTGAAATCCCAGAACAAACGCATTGACCTGCTCAGCCAGGTGGTCGCCCTGACCGTGCTCGGCCACATCGGCGAGCCGCAGCCAGTGATCATCTCCGAGGGCGGCATCGACTTTCAGTACCCGACCCCGATCGCCACCGGCGCCCACCTGTCGGTCAAACTGGTGCTGATGCCCCAGGCGCTAGGCCTGTTGCTGCGCGCCCGGGTGACCCATTGCGACCGCAAGGGCGACGGCTACGACATCGGCACCGAGTTCGAACACTTGACCGATGCCCAGCGCCAGTTGCTCGCCCGCTATATCTTGCAAAAGCAGGCACAGGAACGACGTCTGGCCCGCGAACAGAACGAATCAGGCATTTAATTAAGGAAGAACCGTGACCCTTATCTACGGCCACCGCGGCGCCAAGGGCGAAGCACCGGAAAACACCCTGACCAGTTTTCAGGAATGTCTCAAGCACGGCGTACGCCGTTGCGAACTGGACCTGCACCTGTCCAAGGACGGTGAGCTGATGGTCATCCACGACCCGACCCTCAAGCGCACCACCGAGCGCCGTGGCAAGGTGGTCGAGCACTCCGCCGCCGACCTGGTGACCTACGACGCCCGCAAGGGTGGCCCGGGCTGGATCAAGCCGTGTCCGATTCCGACGCTGGAAGAACTGTTCGAAAAATGTGATTTCGATCACTGGCAGCTCGAAGTCAAAAGCGCTTCGCGCACCCGCGCCGCGACCACCGTGCTGGCCATCCGCGAAATGGCGGTCAGGCACGGGCTGCTCGACAAGGTGACGATCACCTCGAGTTCAAGGGAAGTATTGAAGGCTGCGCTGGATCTGGTGCCCGACGTATCGCGCGGCCTGGTGGCCGAATACGCCTGGCTCGACCCGTTGAAGGTCGCTCAGAGTTATGGCTGCGAGATTCTCGCGTTGAACTGGACGCTGTGTACGCCGGAACGCCTTCAGAAGGCGCAGCGCCAGGGTCTGCACGTGTCGGTGTGGACCGTCAACGAGCCTGCGCTGATGCGCAGACTCGCCGACTTCGGCGTTGACAGCCTGATTACAGACTTTCCCGGTTTGGCCACTGCCACCCTTGGGAATAGCTGAAATCGGTCTCCCCGGCCGGCTCAGGCCACCGGCCGGAGCCCGTCAAAAAAGCCGGTTGAGGCCGTCGTACGCCGCTACCCGATAGGCTTCGGCCATGGTCGGGTAGTTGAACGTGGTGTTGACGAAGTACTTCAGGGTATTCAGCTCACCCGGCTGGTTCATGATCGCCTGACCGATGTGCACGATCTCCGATGCCTGATAACCGAAGCAGTGAACGCCCAGCACTTCCAGGGTTTCACGGTGGAACAGGATCTTCAGCATGCCTTGCGGCTCGCCGGCGATCTGCGCACGCGCCATGCTCTTGAAGAACGCCTTGCCCACTTCATACGGCACTTTGGCCTGGGTCAGTTCCTGCTCGTTCTTGCCGATCGAGCTGATCTCCGGAATGGTGTAGATGCCGGTCGGCACGTCATTCACGAAGCGCCAGCTGCCATTGTCGACGATGCTGCCGGCCGCCGAGCGACCCTGGTCGTGGGCGGCACTGGCCAGGCTCGGCCAGCCGATCACGTCACCGGCACCGTAGATGTTCGGCACGCAGGTGCGGTAGGCCTCATCGACTTCGATCTGGCCACGGCTGTTGACCTTGACGCCGATGTTTTCCAGACCCAACTGATCGGTGTTGCCGGTCCGGCCGTTGCACCAGAGCAAGGCGTCGGCCTTGATCTTCTTGCCGGACTTCAGGTGCAGGATCACGCCGTTGTCCACGCCTTCGACGCGGTCGTAGTCTTCGTTGTGGCGCACGGTGATGTTGTTGTTGCTGAAGTGGTAGCTCAACGCCTGGGAAATTTCCGAGTCGAGGAAGCTCAGCAACTGACCGCGGTTGTCCACCAGCTCGACCAGTACACCCAGACCGCTGAAGATCGACGCGTATTCGCAACCGATCACGCCGGCGCCGTAAACGATCAGTTTGCGCGGGGTGTGGCCGAGGCTGAGGATGGTGTCGCTATCGTAGATACGCGGGTGGTGGAAATCGATGTCCGCCGGGCGATAAGGGCGCGAACCGGTGGCGATGATGATGTGCTTGGCCACCAGTTTCTCGACCACGCCGTTGGCGCAGACCACTTCGATGGTCTGCTCATCGGCGAAGCTGCCGGTGCCGAAGAACACGTCGACGCGGTTACGGGCATAGTAGCCGGTACGCGAAGCGACTTGTTTGGAGATGACTTTCTCGGCGCTTTTCAACACGTCCGGGAAGGAGAACCAACGCGGCTCACCGATCGCGCGGAACATCGGGTTGGTGTTGAACTGCATGATCTGCCGCACCGAGTGACGCAAGGCCTTGGACGGGATGGTGCCCAGGTGGGTGCAGTTACCGCCGACCTGACGACGGCTGTCGACCATCGCCACCTTGCGCCCTGCTTTGGCGGCGTTCATTGCCGCGCCTTCTCCCGCCGGGCCGGAACCCAATACCACCACGTCGTAGTTGTAGACAGCCATGCGTACTCCTCAGAACAGGCCGCGGTGCCAGCAGCACCGGCGGCTAAATCACGCCGAACGGCGGCGCGAAGGAACAATTGGGGGCCAGTAGAAAACCCGGACACAGTCTATAGAAGCGTCAACGCCGCGCACATTAACCCTTGGTCGCGTCGTAGGCTACTTTTGCCTGCACTACAACGCCAGTTTTCGTACTGTCTTCAGTCAACTTTTGCGCCACTGAGCCGCTCGAAAGCCTGACTGGTGCGGGTGACGAAACCTGTATCGGCACGAATCACAAAGAATGCACCAATGTCGTGTTTTTCGGCATAGTCCCAGGCCCTTTCCGGCCCGAGAATCAACAACAGCGTCGATAGTCCATCGGCCATCAACGCTGAAGGATGAATTACCGTGACCGACGCCAGACCGTGTAGGACCGGCGCCCCGGTGCGGGCATCGAAGGTGTGGGAATAGCGCTGGCCATCCTGCTGAAAATAGTTGCGGTAGTCGCCGGACGTGGAAAGGCCATAGCCATCGACGCTGAGAACCCGCTCCGCCACCTGCTGATCGTCACGGGGTTCTTCCAGCGCGATGCGCCATGGCGAGCCATCGAGTTTCTTGCCGGACGCCTTGAGCTCGCCCGTGGCCTCGGCGAGGTAATCATGAATGCCCATGGCGTCGAGTCGCGCGGCAATGGTGTCGACCGCATACCCAGCAGCGATGCTGTTGAAATCGACTTCGACCGCTGCGTCTTTGCACAACTGGTCGCCATCGACACGCAGATGCCGGTAGCCCACCCGTTTCTGCACCTCAGCCAGCGCCGCCGCGCTGGGCACCTTTTCTTCACGCCCCTGCGGACCGAACCCCCAGAGATTGAGCAGTGGCTCCACGGTCAGGTCGTAGGAACCTTCGCTTTGTTGCGACAGCTGCTCGCCAACCCGGACCAATTCGAGGATCGGCGCCGGCATGGTCTGACAGCGATCGGCGGGTAACGCGTTGAAGCGCGAAATATCGGAGTCCGCACGGTAGGTGGACATCTGCTGGTCGACGTCGGCGAGGATCTTCTCGACTTCGACGCGGACATCCTGAGGGGCAGGCAGATTGGCGCGGCGCACGTACTTGATCGAATAAGTGCTGCCCATGGTCGGGCCGCCGAAGCTCTCCATCGAGTCGCCGGAGCCGCAGCCAGACAAAACACCGAGAAGAATCACGAAAACTACCCATCGTCCAGTTAACAATTCTTCATCTCCGAGCAAAACCGAGCCCGCCATTATGACCACAGAGCCCGCTAGCTCCCAAACGGATGCAACGCTTTCATACAAAATCAAAAAAGTGAGTACCTGAACATGTCCTCCACCACGGGCAAAGGCAAAGCGATTTTTCGCGTTGTCAGCGGCAATTTTCTCGAAATGTTCGACTTCATGGTCTATGGCTTCTACGCCGTAGCCATCTCCAAGACCTTCTTCCCCACCGACAGCGCCTTCGCCTCCCTGATGCTCGCACTGGCGACGTTCGGCGCAGGCTTCCTGATGCGTCCATTGGGGGCGATTTTCCTCGGTGCCTACATTGACCGTCACGGCCGTCGCAAAGGCCTGATCATCACCCTCGCACTGATGGCGGCCGGTACGGTGCTGATCGCCTGCGTGCCGGGGTACGCCACCCTTGGTGTTGCCGCGCCGCTGATCGTGCTGTTCGGCCGATTGCTCCAGGGCTTCTCGGCCGGCGTGGAACTGGGCGGCGTGTCGGTGTACCTGTCAGAGATCGCCACGCCTGGCCGCAAGGGTTTCTTCGTCAGTTGGCAGTCCGCCAGCCAGCAAGCGGCGGTGGTATTCGCCGGTCTGCTCGGCGTCGGCCTCAACCACTGGCTGAGCCCGGAACAGATGGGCGACTGGGGCTGGCGTGTGCCGTTCCTGATCGGCTGCATGATTGTTCCGGTGATCTTCGTCATTCGTCGTTCCCTGGAGGAAACGCCGGAATTCCAGGCACGTAAACATCGCCCTACCCTGCAGGAAATCGTTCGTTCGATCGGTCAGAACTTCGGCATTGTCATCGCCGGCATGGCGCTGGTGGTGATGACCACCGTGTCGTTCTACCTG
This sequence comes from Pseudomonas sp. GW821-FHT11G12, assembly GCF_058808055.1. NCBI lineage: Bacteria > Pseudomonadati > Pseudomonadota > Gammaproteobacteria > Pseudomonadales > Pseudomonadaceae > Pseudomonas > Pseudomonas sp. GW821-FHT11G12. The sequence goes on along the minus strand of NZ_JBXARH010000001.1, from coordinate 65,146 downwards.
ATCACCGCCTACACCCCGACCTTCGGCAAGGCGGAACTGCACCTGTCGGACTTCGATGCGTTACTGGTGACGGTATGCATCGGACTGTCGAACTTCTTCTGGCTGCCGGTGATGGGCGCGCTTTCTGACAAGATCGGTCGCAAACCCCTGCTGCTGGCGGCGACGATTCTGGCAATCCTGACCGCTTACCCGGCGCTGTCGTGGCTGGTGGCGAACCCGAGCTTCAGCCATCTGCTGATCGTCGAGCTGTGGTTGTCGTTCCTGTATGGCTCGTACAACGGCGCGATGGTGGTGGCGCTGACCGAAATCATGCCGGTAGAAGTTCGTACGACCGGCTTCTCACTGGCCTACAGCCTGGCGACCGCGACCTTCGGTGGATTCACGCCAGCCGCCTGCACTTACCTGATTCATGTGCTGGACAACAAGGCGGCGCCGGGGATCTGGCTGAGCGGCGCAGCGGTGCTGGGGTTGATCGCGACATTGGTGCTGTTCCATGGCAACAAGCACGAACTGCGCACGGCACAAGCGGCTATCCCCAACTGACCTGAATCGCGCACAAACAAAAACGCCCCGACCAAAGTCGGGGCGTTTTCATTTGCAGCTAAGGCTTAGCGCGGGAAGGCTGGCGGGTTTACACCGGCCATGTCTTCCATCACGCGGATCACCTGGCAGCTGTAACCGAACTCGTTGTCGTACCAGACGTACAGAACAACGCGGTTATCCTGGGTGATGGTCGCTTCAGCGTCGACAACACCGGCGTGGCGCGAACCAACGAAGTCGGTCGAAACCACTTCCTGGGAATTGACGAAGTCGATTTGCTTGTGCAGATCGGAGTGCAGCGCCATGTAGCGCAGGTACTCGTTCATCTCTTCACGGGTAGCGGCTTTCTCAAGGTTCAGGTTGAGAATGGCCATCGACACGTTCGGCGTTGGAACACGGATCGCGTTGCCGGTCAGCTTGCCGGCCAGCTCAGGCAGAGCCTTGGCAGCAGCGGTGGCAGCACCGGTCTCGGTGATTACCATGTTCAGCGCGGCGCTACGACCACGGCGATCGCCCTTGTGGAAGTTGTCGATCAGGTTCTGGTCGTTGGTGTACGAGTGAACGGTTTCGACGTGGCCGTTGACGATGCCGAACTTGTCATTCACGGCTTTCAGCACCGGCACGATGGCGTTGGTGGTGCAGGAAGCAGCGGACACGATCTTGTCGTCAGCAGTGATTTCGCTGTGATTGATACCGTGAACGATGTTCTTCAGCTTGCCTTTGCCAGGCGCGGTCAGAACAACGCGGTCGATACCCGGGCACTGCAAGTGCTGACCCAGGCCATCGGCATCACGCCATACACCGGTGTTGTCCACCAGCAGCGCATCTTTGATGCCGTACTGGGTGTAGTCCACTTCGGTAGGGTTTTTCGCGTAGATAACCTGGATCAGGTTGCCGTTGGCGGTGATGGTGTTGTTTTCTTCGTCGATGGTGATGGTGCCGTTGAACGAACCGTGTACCGAATCGCGACGCAGCAGGCTGGCGCGTTTGGTCAGGTCGTTTTCGGCGCCTTTGCGCACCACGATGGCACGCAGACGCAGGCCGTCGCCGCCACCGGTTTTTTCGATCAGGATGCGCGCCAGCAGACGGCCGATACGACCGAAGCCGTAAAGCACAACGTCAGTGCCTTTGCGGGCCGAAGCGTTCTGCTGGCCAACCACGTCAGCCATTTCTTCACGAACGAATTGCTCGGCGGTACGGCCGTTGCCTTCGTTGCGGAATTTGAACGCCAACTTGCCCAGGTCTACCGAAGCCGCGCCGAGCTTGAGCTCGCTCATGGCCTTCAGCAGAGGGAATGTTTCGTGGACGGAGAGTTCGCTATCGTCGGAAGAACGATGGCGAGCAAAGCGGTGAGCTTTGAGAATCGCGATGACAGACTGGTTGATCAGGCTGCGGCCATAGATCGAGCTCACCACGTTGTTATTGCGGTAGAGCTGACCGATAAGCGGAATCATCGCTTCTGCGAGTGCTTCACGGTCGATCCATTCACCAAGACACTGGTCGGGCTTCTGAGTCACGGGAACCTTCCACATGTAGGGGCAGAAAAAAGGGGCTACATTATGCCGCCGAGAAGCTCTCGTAGCAATGCGCGCTTGTCGCGCAAACGGTAACAAAATTCCGTCCAAAAAAATAACGCTCTCCGCCAGCCCAGTAAAACCGGGCCTTTCAGCGCAGTCAGTTTTTCGACGACTGTTAGACGATGTCTGTAACCCTCCGTAACACCGCCCACTTTCGGCACTACATAATCGTCAAAAAAGTGCTCGTTTTTATGGTTACCACTACATTTCGCTGAAACAGCGCAGATAGACGCAGTCTGCAACTGACAGGCGGCACCGGACGCCGCTACAATTACCGACTTTGTCGCAACGCCTGGAGCTCAACCTTCCGTGCCTGTTCTGCGTCTACCGCTTCTCCCTGCCGCGGCAGGTAAACAGCACTGGGGCAACCTCCCCGGTGCCGCCCTGAGCCTGGCCATTGCCGAGGCTGCCAGCGCTGCCAAGCGCTTCACGTTGCTACTGACCGCCGACAGCCAGAGTGCCGAACGGCTGGAGCAGGAGCTGAGCTTCTTCGCCCCGGATTTGCCCGTTCTGCATTTTCCCGACTGGGAAACCCTGCCCTACGACCTGTTCTCGCCGCACCAGGACATCATCTCCCAGCGCATCGCCAGCCTTTATAGACTGCCGGAACTGGAACATGGCGTGCTGGTGGTGCCGATCACCACCGCCCTGCATCGTCTGGCACCGACCAAGTTCCTGCTTGGCAGCAGCCTGGTGCTGGATGTCGGACAGAAGCTCGACGTCGAGCAAATGCGCTCGCGGCTCGAAGCCAGCGGCTATCGCTACGTCGACACGGTTTACGAACACGGCGAATTCACCGTACGCGGTGCACTGATCGACCTGTTCCCGATGGGCAGCAAACTGCCGTATCGCATCGATCTGTTCGACGACGAAATCGAAACCCTGCGCACCTTCGACCCGGAAAACCAGCGCTCCATCGACAAGGTCGATTCGGTCAAGCTGCTGCCGGCCAAGGAATTCCCGCTGCAGAAGGACGCGGTCACCCGCTTCAAGGCGCGCTTTCGCGAGCGTTTCGACGTCGACTTCCGACGCTGCCCGATCTTCCAGGATCTGAGCAGCGGTATCACGCCGGCCGGTATCGAGTACTACCTGCCGTTGTTCTTCGAAGAGACCTCGACCCTGTTCGACTACCTGCCCCAGGACACCCAGGTGTTCTCGCTGCCGGGCATCGAGCAAGCGGCGGAAAACTTCTGGAACGACGTGCGCAATCGGTATGAAGAACGCCGCGTCGATCCATCGCGTCCTTTATTGCCGCCAGCCGAACTGTTCCTGCCGGTAGAAGACTGTTTCGCCCGCCTGAAGAACTGGCCGCGAGTGGTCGCCAGTCAGCAGGACGTGGAAACCGGTGCCGGCCGTGAGCGCTTCCCGGCGCAGGCCTTGCCGAATCTGGCGATCGAAGCCAAGGCTACGCAACCATTGGCCGCGCTTTCCGCCTTCCTCGACGAATTCCCGGGGCGCGTGCTGTTCACCGCCGAATCCGCCGGCCGTCGCGAAGTGCTGCTGGAATTGCTGGACCGTCTGAAGCTGCGACCGAAAACCGTCGACAGCTGGCCGGACTTTGTCGCGAGCAAGGATCGCCTGGCGATCACCATTGCCCCGCTCGACGAAGGCCTGATGCTGGACGACCCGGCGCTGGCACTGGTCGCGGAAAGTCCGCTGTTCGGCCAACGCGTGATGCAGCGTCGCCGCCGCGAAAAACGCGCCGACGCCAACAACGACGCGGTGATCAAGAACCTCACCGAGCTGCGCGAAGGTGCGCCGGTGGTGCACATCGACCACGGTGTCGGTCGCTATCTCGGCCTGACGATTCTGGAAATCGACAATCAGGCCGCAGAATTCCTGACCCTCGAATACGCCGAGAACGCCAAGCTCTACGTGCCGGTGGCCAACCTGCACCTGATCGCCCGCTACACCGGCAGCGATGATGCACTGGCCCCGCTGCACCGCCTCGGCTCCGAGACCTGGCAGAAAGCCAAGCGCAAGGCTGCCGAACAGGTGCGCGACGTGGCTGCCGAGCTGCTCGACATCTATGCCCGTCGCGCCGCCCGCGAGGGTTACGCGTTTGCCGATCCGAAAGCCGACTACGCAACCTTCAGCGCCGGTTTCCCGTTCGAGGAAACCCCGGACCAGCAGTCCACCATCGAAGCCGTGCGCGAAGACATGCTCGCGCCGAAACCGATGGATCGACTGGTCTGCGGCGACGTCGGTTTCGGCAAGACCGAAGTGGCCATGCGCGCCGCGTTCATCGCCGTGCATGGCGGCAAGCAAGTGGCGATCCTGGTGCCGACCACCCTGCTCGCCCAGCAGCACTACAACAGCTTCCGCGACCGCTTCGCCGACTGGCCGGTAACCGTGGAAGTGATGAGCCGCTTCAAGTCGACCAAGGAAGTGAACGCTGCGGTGGCCGAGCTGGCCGAAGGCAACATCGACATCGTCATCGGCACCCACAAGCTGCTGCAGGATGACGTCAAGATCAAAAACCTCGGGCTGGTGATCATCGACGAAGAACACCGTTTCGGTGTCCGTCAAAAAGAACAGCTCAAGGCCCTGCGCAGCGAAGTCGACATCCTAACGCTGACCGCCACGCCGATTCCGCGCACGCTGAACATGGCGGTGTCGGGCATGCGCGACCTGTCGATCATCGCCACGCCGCCGGCGCGACGCCTGTCGGTGCGCACTTTCGTCATGGAGCAGAACAAGAGCACGGTCAAAGAGGCCTTGCTGCGTGAGCTGCTGCGCGGTGGTCAGGTCTATTACCTGCACAACGACGTGAAGACCATCGAGAAATGCGCCGCCGAACTGGCCGAACTGGTGCCGGAAGCGCGAATCGGCATCGGCCACGGACAGATGCGTGAACGCGAACTCGAACAGGTGATGAGCGACTTCTATCACAAGCGCTTCAACGTGCTGATCGCCTCGACCATCATCGAGACCGGCATCGACGTGCCCAGCGCCAACACCATCATCATCGAGCGCGCCGACAAGTTCGGCCTGGCGCAGCTGCACCAGTTGCGCGGGCGTGTCGGCCGCAGTCACCACCAGGCTTACGCCTACCTGCTGACTCCGCCACGCCAGCAGATCACCGGTGATGCGGAAAAACGTCTGGAGGCGATTGCCAATACTCAGGATCTGGGCGCGGGCTTCGTACTGGCCACCAACGACCTGGAAATCCGTGGCGCCGGCGAACTGCTGGGCGACGGACAGAGTGGGCAGATTCAGGCGGTCGGCTTCACGCTGTACATGGAAATGCTCGAGCGCGCGGTGAAGTCGATCCGCAAGGGCGAACAGCCGAACCTCGATCAACCGCTCGGCGGCGGCCCGGAAGTCAACCTGCGGGTGCCGGCGCTGATTCCGGAAGATTACCTGCCGGACGTGCATGTACGCCTGATCCTCTACAAACGCATCGCTTCGGCCACCGACGAGGAAGGCCTGAAGGATCTGCAAGTGGAGATGATCGACCGCTTCGGCCTGCTGCCGGAACCGACCAAGAACCTGGTGCGCATCACGGCGCTGAAATTGCAGGCCGAACAGCTGGGCATCAAGAAAGTCGATGGCGGCCCGCAAGGCGGACGCATCGAGTTCGCGGCGCAGACGCCGGTCGATCCGATGACCCTGATCAAACTGATCCAGAGTCAGCCAAAACGCTACAAATTCGAAGGCGCCACGATGTTCAAGTTCCAGGTGCCGATGGAGCGCCCGGAAGAGCGCTTTAATACTGTGGAGGCGCTGTTCGAGCGCCTCATCCCGAAAACTGCTTGAAGGACGCCGCATGCGCCTGTTTCGCTCTCTGACTTTGCTACTGACTCTGGTAGCACCCTCGGTGTTTGCCGACGACCTGTATCAGGTCGAAATGATTCTGGTGCGCCAGAACGCCGTGCCGGCCATCGTCAGCCGTGCCGCACCCGAAGACTGGGCCGCAGGCGCCCAACGCCTGGGCGATGACAGCAAGCGCACCACAGCGCTGAACGACGTCGCCACCAAACTCACCGCCAGCGGCGAGTACAGCGTGCTGATGCACAAAGCCTGGCAGCAGACACTGGGCGAGACGCCGGCGAAGGTCGCGGTCAGCGAAGGTCAGGAGCAGTTCGGCCAGTTCCCCATCGAGGGCACGATCGAAATGAAGCTCGGGCGCTTCACCGACGTGAACGCCGACTTCTGGGTCAACCAGATCGATGCCAACGGCATGGTCACCGCCAGCGAACGCCTGAAACAGGAAAGCCACACCAAAAACGGCCAGCTCAACTACCTGGACAACGGCCACCTGGCCCTGCTGATCAAGATCACTTCACTGACGGCGCCTGCGCCTCGGGAAGCGCCTGAAGTCGTACCGGACTGATTGAAGTCCTTATGTCCCCGCCTCTGAGTAAACCGCTGGCCTCCTCCTGGGTCAGCCGATTCAAGGAACAAAGCCTGGAGCGTGGCCGCCGCTACGCGCTGGAAAACCGGGTGCGGATCGTGCAGGTCGGCGATGCGACCATTACCGCCAGTTGCGAAGGCTCTGGCGGCAACATTTATCGTCAGACGATTCATCTGCGTGAGTCAGCCAAAGGCACACTGCTGATGGTCGACGCCACGTGCACCTGCCCGGTTCACAGCAACTGCAAACACTGTGCGGCGGTCTTGCTACAAGTGCAGGAAACCCTCGAATACCCCGCCGCCGCCAAAGACGCCGAACTGCTGGAAAAACTCCAGGCCGTCCTCGAAAACCGTAGCCCCAAGGCGCCGCCGCAAGTACTGGTGGACAACGTGCAACCGGTGCCGCGCCTGTGGCTGGCCAGTGTCGAGTTCAGCGCATTCGAGCCGCGCAACGGCAAGATGCAGCGCTACATCCAGCATCGTGCCGCGCTGTCTTTCAGCTACCTCGACGAATACGTCAGCGGCCAGAAAAACAGCGACATCCTGATTCGCCAGGAAGCACAGACCCTGCGGGTCAAACGCCATCCTGACGTCGAGCAAAGCTACCGCGAGCAACTGCGAATTCTCGGCTTTCGCATCGCCACCCGGCAGAGCAAAGCCCTGCCGGAAAGCGCGGGCGAACTCTATGAAATGGTCAATGACAGCGCCTGGCTGACGTTTACCCTGAACGACCTGCCGAAGCTGCGCACCCAAGGCTGGGAATTGCTGGTCGATGATGAATTCGGCTTCGACCTGACAGCCGTCGATGACTGGTATGCCACGGTCGAGCAGACCCCGGAACGGGACTGGTTCGATCTTGAGCTGGGCATCATCGTCAATGGCGAACGCCTGAGCCTGCTACCTATCCTGCTCAACCTGATGCGCTCGCACACGGAAATCCTCAACCCCGAACGCCTTGCCCGGCGACGGGACGACGAGTTGATTTTGGTGAACATCCCGCAACGCAACAGCGAGCACGGCCCCTTGCAAGTCGCCCTGCCCCTCGGCCGGTTGAAACCGGTGCTGGCAACGCTGGGCGAGTTCTATCTGCAAGAGCCGGGCGAAACCACCCTGCGCCTGAGCAAGGCTGACGCCATCCGCCTCAACTCGCTGGAAGGCATCCCCCTGCTGTGGGAGGGCGGCGAGCAGATTCGCAGCTTCGCCCAACGCCTGCGCGATATCCGCGACTACAGTGCCGAGGCGCCGGAAGGGCTGAACGCGACACTGCGGCCTTATCAGCTCGAGGGCTTGAGCTGGATGCAGTCGCTGCGGCAACTTGAGGTTGGCGGAATTCTCGCGGACGACATGGGCCTGGGCAAAACCCTACAGACCCTGGCGCACATTCTCAGCGAGAAAAATGCCGGACGCCTGGATCGCCCCTGCATGGTGGTGATGCCCACCAGCCTGATCCCGAATTGGCTGGACGAAGCGGCGCACTTCACGCCGCAGCTCAAAGTGGTGGCCCTGTACGGTGCCAGCCGCAAAAAACATTTCGAGAATCTGGCCGATTACGACCTGATCCTCACGACCTATGCGCTGCTGCCCAAGGATGTCGAGCGCCTCGCAAAGCAGCCACTGCATGTGTTGGTGCTGGATGAGGCGCAATACATCAAGAACCCGAACAGCAAAGCCGCCCAGGCGGCCCGTGAACTGAACGCCCGCCAACGCCTGTGCCTCAGCGGCACGCCGCTGGAAAACCACCTGGGCGAGTTGTGGTCGCTGTTTCACTTCCTGCTGCCCGGCTGGCTCGGCGACGTCAAAAGCTTCAACGCCGATTACCGTGTGCCGATCGAAAAACGCGCCAGCGAAGTCAGACTTCAGCACCTCAACGGTCGGATCAAACCGTTTCTGCTGCGCCGCACCAAGGAACAGGTCGCGACCGAGCTGCCGCCGAAAACCGAGATCATCCACTGGGTCGACCTCAACGAGGCCCAGCGCGACGTGTACGAAACCATGCGCCTGGCCATGGACAAGAAGGTTCGCGACGAGATCACCCGCAAAGGCGTGGCGCGCAGTCAGATCATCATTCTCGAAGCGCTGCTCAAGCTGCGTCAGGTCTGCTGTGACTTGCGCCTGGTCAACGACGCCACCCTGCCCGCTCGCGGCAGCACCTCAGGCAAGCTCGACAGTCTGATGGAAATGCTCGAGGAGTTGTTTGAGGAAGGACGGCGAATTCTGCTGTTTTCGCAGTTCACTTCGATGCTGTCACTGATCGAGGATGAGCTGAAAAAGCGCAACGTCGCCTATGCGTTGCTGACGGGACAGACTCGGGATCGGCGCACGCCTGTGAAGGAATTCCAGAGCGGCAAGCGTCAGATCTTTCTCATCAGCCTGAAGGCTGGCGGCGTTGGTCTGAACCTGACGGAAGCGGACACCGTGATTCACTACGATCCGTGGTGGAACCCGGCGACCGAAAACCAGGCAACCGACCGTGCATATCGCATAGGTCAGGAGAAGCCGGTATTCGTCTACAAGATGATTGCCCGGGGGACGGTCGAGGAGAAGATTCAGCATCTGCAGAAGGAAAAGTCTGACCTGGCGGCCGGCGTGCTGGATGGGCGCAAGGCCGGGGACTGGAAGTTGCAGAGTGATGATATCGAGGCGCTGTTTGCGCCGCTACCGGACAAGTTTGAAAAGCGCTGAGATCCTCAGCGCCTGTTCGTTCGAGTCACTCCGGAGCCAGACTCAGCCCTTGAGTACCCGCGCCAACGTCGACTTCACCTTGCCCATGCCGTCATGCAGCGCCTGCTCGATCTCGGCCATGGTGATCACCGCCGTGGTCTTGCCCGCCGCCGGGTTCACCACCAGCGACAGACAGGCGTAATCCAGATCCAGCTCGCGAGCCAGTGCCGCTTCCGGCATGCCGGTCATGCCAACGATATCGCAACCATCGCGCTCCAGACGCACGATCTCGGCCACGGTTTCCAGACGCGGGCCCTGGGTGCAGGCGTAAACGCCTTGATCGCTGTATTCGCAACCTTCGGCGGCCAACGCAGCAATCAGTTGCTGACGCAGTGGCTCGCTGTAGGGAAAGCTGAAGTCGATGTGCGTGACATGTTCCAGATCATCGGCGAAATAGGTGTGCTCGCGACCGCTGGTGTAGTCCACGATCTGATGCGGCACGCAGAAATGTCCGGTACCCATTGCAGGATGGATTCCGCCCACAGCGTTGACCGCAATGATTGCTTCAGCACCGGCCTGCTTCAACGCCCACAGGTTGGCGCGGTAGTTGACCTTGTGCGGAGGAAAGCGATGCGGATGACCGTGACGAGCGAGGAACAGCACTTCCTTGCCGGCGTATTCGCCAATCTGGACTTCGGCCGATGGCGCACCATAAGGTGTATCCACCGCCAGCGACTGACGAATGCTCAGACCTTCCAGCTGGGTCAGGCCGGTGCCACCGATGATTGCGTAAACCGTCATAGCGAAAAATCCTTAATCGATCAGTTGAGCGTCTTTGAGCGCGCCGACAGCGGTCAGCCAGCGCGGATCCTGACGGTATTCGGTGTTGGCAAACGCCTGACCGCGCATGCGCGCGATGCGTGGCGACGGCTTGACCTTCATGCGTTGCGCGGCGCTTAGGGCCAGCTCGGCGGCAGCGCGATCGTTGCACACCAGGCCCATGTCGCAACCGGCACTGAGTGCGGCTTCGATACGGCTGGCCGCATCGCCCACCACGTGCGCACCGGCCATCGACAGGTCGTCACTGAAGATCACGCCGTCGAACTGCAACTCGCCACGCAGGATGTCCTGCAACCAGCGCCGGGAGAAGCCGGCGGGCTGCGCATCGACTTGCGGATAAATCACGTGGGCAGGCATGACGGCGGCCAGTTGCTTGCTCAGCTTGGCGAACGGTACCAGGTCGTTGGCGCGGATCTCTTCAAGACTGCGCTCGTCGTTGGGGATTGCGACGTGAGAGTCGGCTTCCGCCCAGCCGTGACCGGGGAAATGCTTGCCGGTAGCCGCCATGCCGGCACTGTTCATGCCTTTGATGAAAGCACCGGCGAGCAGTGCTGCACGCTCCGGATCGCCTTCGAACGAACGAGTGCCAACCACGGCGCTGCGCTGGTAATCCAGGTCCAGCACGGGGGCAAAGCTCAGATCGAGGCCGACAGCCAGCACTTCAGTGGCCATGATCCAGCCGCATTGCTCGGCCAGATACTCGGCGTTCGGGTTGTCGGCAATGGCTCGCATGGCCGGCAGACGCACGAAGCCCTGACGCAGGCGCTGGACGCGACCGCCTTCCTGATCCACCGCCAGCAGCAGATCCGGGCGAATGGCACGGATCGCCGCGCTCAACTCACGCACCTGGCGCGGATGCTCGATATTGCGGGCAAAAATGATCAGGCCGCCCACTTCGGGCTGACGCAACAATTGGCGATCTTCGGCCGTCAGCCAGGTACCGGCGACGTCCACCATCAACGAGCCTTGCAGGCCAGCAGTCATAGAGATTCCTTGAAAACGAAAAACCCGTTGCCCACGAAACCACCACCAGGGGCATTGCCCGGCAGGTCGGTGATTTCAATGAGAAACGGGTTCAGAACGAGAGTCGGCATGGGCGGCTAGCTTAGCGGATGTCAGCTGCCGCGCCCACCCATGGACAGTTAAACCTTGGCAGGCGTCGGCGCCGATTTGCTGCGTGGTCGCAGCTGCGCGGTGGCCATCGCCGTGTCGGTGACGCCGGTTTCGGCACGCATGCCGGCCGCCAGAAACGGCACCATCAGACGCATCACCTGCTCGATGGAGGTGTTGACGCCGAAATCGGTCTCGGCAATCGCGCGCAACGCCTTGATACCCGACATGCTGAACGCCGCAGCACCAAGCATGAAGTGCACACGCCAGAACAGTTCGATAGGAGGAATGCGCGGGGCGGCTTCGTTCACCAACAACATGTAGCGGCGGAATACCTTGCCGTACATATCTTCCAGATAACGGCGCAAGTGGCCCTGGCTCTGGCTGAATGCAAGTCCGAGCAAGCGCATGAAGATCGACAGATCGTTACCGCTGCGTGGCTGTACCACCAGTGCCTGCTCGACGAGGATTTCCAGCAGCTCCTCAAGCGAAGGCTTGTTCTCCGGCTTGGCCTGACGCCGCTCCAGCTCTTTATCGAGACTGATGCAGAACGGACCGAGGAAACGCGAGAAGACTGCCTGGATCAGCGCCTTCTTCGAACCGAAGTGATAGTTCACCGCAGCGAGGTTGACCCCTGCCTTGCTGGTGATCAGACGCAATGAGGTTTCGGCGAAACCTTTTTCCGCGAACAGCTGTTCTGCAGCATCAAGAATGCGTTCAACGGTTTCCGACTGGGCCATGGCTACTCCGCCTGACAAACACTTGTTTGAAACATACGTTTCAGCCTATGCCTTGTCAAGCCTGCCAGTTCGTTTTGGGAATGGTCGGTCAGGTATTTAACCACAACAAGGACGCCACATTAATCGACGCCGTCACTGACCGTCCGGCGGCCTGGCAAAAAACGATCATTGCCAAGACCGACTCACTGTATATAATCCCAGTCACTGTATAAAAAGACAGAGCGATCAATATGATTAAGCTGACGCCACGCCAAGCCGAGATTCTGGCCTTTATCAAACGCTGCCTCGAAGACAACGGCTACCCGCCGACCCGCGCGGAAATCGCTCAGGAACTGGGGTTCAAATCCCCCAACGCCGCCGAAGAGCACCTCAAGGCGCTCGCCCGCAAAGGCGCGATCGAGATGACCCCGGGGGCCTCTCGCGGCATTCGAATCCCAGGCTTCGAAGCCAAGGTTGACGAATCCACCCTACCGATCATTGGCCGCGTGGCCGCCGGTGCACCGATTCTCGCCCAGCAACACATCGAAGAGTCCTGCAATATCAACCCGGCCTTCTTCCACCCTCGCGCCGACTACCTTTTGCGCGTCCACGGGATGAGCATGAAGGACATCGGTATTTTCGACGGTGACCTGCTGGCGGTTCACACGACCCGGGAAGCACGCAACGGTCAGATCGTCGTCGCCCGGATCGGCGACGAAGTGACGGTCAAACGCTTCAAGCGCGATGGCAGCAAGGTCTGGCTGATCGCCGAAAACCCTGAGTTCGCCCCTATCGAAGTCAACCTGAAAGATCAGGAACTGGTGATCGAAGGCTTGAGTGTCGGCGTCATCCGCCGCTAAAGGAGGCTTTATGCAGTTCCCACACGCACCTCAGCAAACACAGCTGCCGTTGTTCGAGGCATTTCTGGCGCAACCACTGGCCCCCATCCTCAAGGATGTAGCCGAGCGCCCATGGAATGTCGAACCCGAAGCGTTCAGTGAACTGTCGCTGCGCGGCGCGGCCGGGAACTGCCTGAACCTGCTGGCACCGATTCTTCGCGAATTGAGTGATGACCAGGACGCACGCTGGCTGACCCTGATCGCGCCACCGGCGAGCCTGACCCAAACCTGGTTGCGGGATGCCGGATTGAATCGTGAACGCATCCTGCTGTTGCACCCGCGCGGCACACAGAGCGCTCAGCAATTGGCTTGCGAAGCCCTGCGCCTGGGTCGTAGCCATACGGTGGTGACATGGTTGAACCCACTCAACTCAGGCTCACGCCAACAACTGATCAGCGCCGCCCGCACCGGGGACGCTCAAAGCCTGAATATTCGACTGGGCTGACTGCATGCGCGCTACTTCGAGCGCGGGGCTTCTCAAGGGATAGAGAAGCCGAACCGAAGGGATAATCGACGGGCGGTGCTCAATGAAGAACCCGCGGCCCCTCTTCCTTATCAAACTCGCCTTCAACCATTCGACCGGCCATTTGCACGCCGACGCTCAGCATCGCCTTGGCAATTTCAACGTGTTGGCCCTGCAGAAATGCCTTGGCATCCTCGGAGAAATCCAGAGTTACCAGAGAACCCTCGTCCTCGGCCCTGCGCAGTTCGATTCGGCCGTCTGGTAGCTCGACAATTTCTAGAAAGGACGTTGGCATATGGGTCTGTTCTCCACGAAAGGCAGGGATTATATAGAGATCGTTCAGGATTCGCTCAGGATCTTGACCAGCAGCACGCATCTCGTCGCCGCCAGCCAGGAAGCCATCAGCACTCGTTCAAGCCTTCACGGAAACGGATGGCCAGACCCTTCAGGTTCTGCCGCCAGCTCTCCAGCTCTTCACGACTCAATTCTTCGGGCGCCTGCTCTTCATCCAGATTAACCGCCTGAATCAGCGGCTGGGTCACATCACCCTTTGGCTTGTGTGGCACACGTGGTGGCTGAAACAGCGCCGAATGCGCGGCCAGCAATTTAGCCAGCCAGGTTTCCGGATTACCCGCCAACTCAACCATCTCGGCCAACTCCGGAATGGCAATCGACTCCAGCACTTCACGCGTCAGCAGCGTTTCAGCTCGCGGCGCATTGGCCTGCGGCAGCCTGTAGAACCCGGCAATTTCGTGACATAACCCCAGCAGCGCACCATAGAGATGGAACAACGCCGATTCGCGCCCGGCCTGAATCAGCGCCAGCGAATTCATCGCCCGCCCCTCTTCGGCCCTGGCCAGCGCTTCCAGCGACAGACCCGCGAAATAGATCTTCTGATTGGTACGGGTATAGAGTTCGTGGGCCATAGCGGCACTCTCCACAACGAAATAATTGCTTCACACAGGCCGGACAGTGTCATGGATCAGCCGATCCGACCGCAAGCTTTAAACAAAAAGGCCGCATGAAAACCCGAAGGTTGTCATGCGGCCTTTTGTATTGAAGGCGCCTGATCAGCGCACCTTCAGATCAGCGTTTGCTCAAGCCTTGGCTTTTGCCGGACGCTTGTCTTCAACGGTCCACTTGCCACCGTCGAAGAACGCTTTCCAGCCAGTCGGCTTGCCGTCGACTTCGGTCTGGACGTATTGCTCCTTGGTCTTGCGGCTGTAGCGAATCACTGCTGGCAGACCATCCGGATCCTTCTGCGGCGCTTCGCACAGGAAGTGGTACTTCGGATCAATCTCATCCTTGTGCGGCAGAATCTCGATCACCAGCGGAGCACGGGTCTCACGGTTTTTCGGGAACTGACTGGCCGCCAGGAACAGTCCGGAAGCACCGTCACGCAGGATATAGGTGTCGTTGACCTTCTCGCATTTCAGCTCAGGCATTTTCACCGGATCCATCTTCGGCGGCGCCGCGTCACCGCTCTTCAGCAGTTTGCGGGTGTTCTTGCAGGTCGCGTTGGTGCAACCGAAGAACTTGCCGAAACGGCCGGTCTTGAGCTGCATCTCGCTGCCACACTTGTCGCACTCCAGGCTCGGACCTTCGTAGCCCTTGATGCGGTAGCTGCCTTCTTCGATTTCATAGCCGGCGCAATCCGGGTTGTTACCGCAGATGTGCAGCTTGCGCTTTTCGTCGAGCAGGTAAGCGTCCATCGCCGTGCTGCAGATCGGGCAGCGATGCTTGCCGCGCAGCACCAGGGATTCCGATTCACCCTCGTCGTCCGCAGCGATTTCATCGCCCGGCACCAGGTTGACGGTGGCCTTGCAGCGTTCTTTCGGCGGCAGGCTATAGCCCGAGCAACCGAGGAACACGCCGGTAGAGGCAGTACGAATCTGCATCGGACGGCCGCAGGTGGTGCACGGAATGTCGGTCATTACCGGCTGATTGGCGCGCATGCCGGCTTCCGGATTCTCGGCTACTTCAAGTTTCTTTTTGAAGTCACCGTAGAACTCGTCCAGCACGTTTTTCCAGTCGCGCTCGCCCTGGGCCACGTCATCGAGGTTTTCTTCCATGCCGGCAGTGAAGCCGTAGTCCATGAGGTTCGAGAAACTCTCCGACAGACGCTCGGTGACGATGTCGCCCATCTTTTCCGAATAGAAACGGCGGTTATGCAGGGTCACGTAACCGCGATCCTGAATGGTCGAAATGATCGCCGCATAGGTCGAAGGACGGCCAATGCCGCGCTTTTCCATTTCCTTCACCAGGCTGGCTTCCGAGTAACGGGCCGGTGGCTTGGTGAAATGCTGGGTCGGATCAAGCTTGATCAGTTTCATCACGTCGCCCTGCGCCATGTCCGGCAGGACATCGTCGTCGCCAGGCTTGGCGATTTGCGGCAGAACGCGGGTGTAACCGTCGAACTTCAGGATACGGCCCTTGGCACGCAGCTCGAAGTCGCCAGCAGCCACGCTGACGGTGGTCGACAGGTATTGCGCCGGCAGCATCTGGCAAGCCAGGAACTGGCGCCAGATCAGCTCGTAGAGGCGCTCAGCATCACGCTCCATACCCGCGAGCTTGCTCGGCGTGGTGTTGGCGTCGGAAGGACGGATCGCTTCGTGAGCCTCTTGTGCGCCTTCCTTGCTGCTATAGACGTTCGGCGACTCCGGCAGGTACTTCTTGCCGAATTCGGTTTCGATGTAATCGCGCGCCATCGTCACGGCATCAGCCGAGAGGTTGGTCGAGTCGGTACGCATATAAGTGATGTAGCCAGCTTCGTACAGACGCTGAGCCATCATCATGGTTTTCTTCACGCCGAAGCCCAGGCGGTTGCTCGCGGCCTGTTGCAGGGTGGAAGTGATGAACGGTGCCGACGGTTTGCTGCTGGTCGGTTTGTCTTCACGCTTGACGATGCTGTAGCTGGAGGATTTCAGCTTCTCCAGCGCAGCCATGGCCTGAGCTTCGTTGAGCGGCTTGAAAGCTTCGCCCTTCTCACGCGCCACTTCGAAACGCACGGTCGAAC
The DNA here is from genome assembly GCF_058808055.1 of Pseudomonas sp. GW821-FHT11G12. Lineage (NCBI taxonomy): Bacteria > Pseudomonadati > Pseudomonadota > Gammaproteobacteria > Pseudomonadales > Pseudomonadaceae > Pseudomonas > Pseudomonas sp. GW821-FHT11G12. The sequence continues at coordinate 48,965 of NZ_JBXARH010000001.1, read as the reverse complement.
CTTTGGTGGTGCCGAGATCGGCATGCACTTCCCAGTATTCTTCCGGATTGAACGCGCGAATCTCGCGCTCACGCTCGACCACCAGTTTCACGGCAACCGATTGCACACGACCGGCGGACAGGCCACGAGCGATCTTGGCCCACAGCAGCGGCGAAACCATGTAACCCACGACGCGGTCGAGGAAGCGACGAGCCTGCTGGGCGTTCACTCGATCGATATCGAGCTCGCCCGGCTCCGAGAAGGCTTCCTGAATCGCTTTCTTGGTGATTTCGTTGAACACCACGCGCTTGTAGCGGCTGTCGTCACCACCGATGGCTTCGCGCAGGTGCCAGGCAATGGCTTCCCCCTCGCGATCCAAGTCGGTTGCGAGATAGATGGTGTCAGCATCCTTGGCGAGCCGGCGCAGCTCCTCGATGACCTTTTCCTTGCCCGGGAGGATCTCGTACTTGGCTTTCCAGCCATGATCGGGATCGACACCCATGCGCGAAACGAGCTGTTTACGTGCCTTTTCCTTCGGCGAGAGCACCGGTCCTTCGCCCGCGGCGGCCTTGCCGCGCTTGGCGGCAGGCTCCTTGCTGGCGCTAGCCGAACCGCTGGTGGGCAGGTCTCGGATATGGCCGATACTCGACTTCACCACGTATTGGTTGCCCAGATACTTGTTGATGGTCTTGGCCTTAGCCGGGGATTCCACAATGACCAGCGATTTGCCCATGGATCAGAAAATTCCTGAATTCTAGAAGTGAAAGGCGGTTGGCGCCTGACGCGGCACCGCTATATATAGTGGCTACAAGGTGAGGTCAAGCGCAGGGTTTTGCGCGCACTCGCCTTATGGCTTCGAAAAAAGGCTTGGTTCGGCTTGCACCAAAGCAAAGCGCGGGACCTGCTCGCCGTCAACTTCGACGGACTCCAGGAACATGCTCAAGGGACGTACCCAAAAGCCGTAATCGCCATACAGGGCTTGGTAAAAGACCACTTCTTCTTCGGTCTCGGAATGCCGCGCAACACTGAATACGCGGTACTGCGGACCTTTGTAATGTTGGTAGAGCCCAGGTTGTATCGGCACGCTTCGGCCCTCACTCAAATTTTTTCAAAATAAATACAAAAATAAATCCGCAAAAACAAAAACCGGGGCACTTGGCCCCGGCTTCCATCGACGAGACGCTTAAACGCGTTCGAAGACGGTGGAGATGCCTTGGCCGAGGCCAATGCACATGGTGGCCACCCCGAAGGTGCCGCCATTCTGCTTCATCACGTTCAGCAAGGTGCCGGAAATACGGGCACCGGAGCAACCGAACGGGTGACCCAGGGCGATCGCGCCGCCGTGCAGGTTAACCTTCTCGTTCATCTTGTCGAGCACTTTCAGGTCTTTCAGCACTGGCAGAGCCTGTGCGGCGAACGCTTCGTTGAGCTCGAAGAAGTCGATATCGTTGATACCCAGGCCGGCACGTTTCAGTGCTTTCTGAGTAGCCGGTACCGGACCATAGCCCATGATCGCCGGATCCACACCTGCCACTGCCATCGAACGAATCACGGCCAGAGGCTGAATGCCCAGGTCCTGTGCACGCTGCGCCGACATCACGATCATGCACGAAGCACCATCGGTGATCTGCGACGAAGTACCGGCAGTCACGGTGCCGCCCTTTGGATTGAACGCCGGCTTCAGAGCCGCCAGGCTTTCCAGGGTGGTTTCCGGACGAATGGTTTCGTCGTAGTCGAAGGTTTTCAGGAAACCGTTCTCGTCATAGCCCTGCATCGGGATGATTTCGTCCTTGAACTTGCCTTCCACGGTTGCCTTGTGGGCCAACTGGTGGGAACGCACGCCAAAGGCGTCCTGCTGTTCGCGAGTGATGCCGTGCATCTTGCCGAGCATTTCAGCAGTCAGGCCCATCATGCCCGAGGCTTTCGCCGCGTACAGGGACATGTGCGGGTTCGGATCGACACCGTGCATCATGCTTACGTGACCCATATGCTCGACGCCGCCAACCACGAACACGTCACCGTTTCCGGTCATGATCGCTTGCGCAGCGGTGTGCAGCGCGCTCATCGACGAGCCACACAGACGGCTGACGGTCTGGCCGGCCGAGGTGTGCGGGATCTGGGTCATCAGCGACGCCATGCGCGCGATGTTCCAGCCCTGCTCCAGGGTCTGGTTCACACAGCCCCAGATCACGTCCTCGACTTCGGCAGGATCGACCTTGGCGTTGCGTTCCAGCAGTTTGCTGATCAGGTGCGCCGACATGTCTTCAGCGCGGGTGTTGCGGTGCATGCCGCCCTTGGAGCGGCCCATCGGAGTACGACCGAAGTCGACAATCACGACGTCTCTTGGATTCAAGCTCATAAAATTTCACTCTCGCTCAAAAGTTGGGACGCTTAACCGAAGAACCGTTGGCCGGTTTTGGCCATTTCACGCAGCTTCGCGGTCGGGTGGTAGAGCGCGCCCAAATCAGCGTACTGGTCGGCCAGGGCAACGAACTCGGCAACACCGATCGAATCGATGTAACGCAGCGCACCGCCACGGAATGGAGGGAAACCAATACCGTAGACCAGACCCATGTCGGCTTCGGCAGCGGTTTCGACGATGCCGTCTTCCAGGCAACGCACGGTTTCCAGGCACAGCGGGATCATCATCCAGTTGATGATGTCTTCGTCAGTGACTTCACGCTGCTCGTAGACGATCGGCTTGAGCACTTCCAGTACCGACGGGTCGGCGACTTTCTTCTGCTTGCCTTTCTTGTCGGCCTCGTAGGCATAGAAGCCCTTGCCGTTCTTCTGACCCAGACGCTTGGCTTCGTAAAGCACGTCAATGGCCGAACGACGGTCGTCCTTCATGCGATCTGGGAAACCTTCAGCCATCACGTCACGACCGTGGTGGCCGGTGTCGATGCCGACCACGTCCATCAGGTATGCCGGGCCCATCGGCCAGCCGAATTTTTCCATGATCTTGTCGATACGGACGAAGTCCACACCGGCGCTGACCAGCTTGGCGAAACCGCCGAAGTACGGGAACAGGACGCGGTTGACCAGGAAGCCCGGGCAGTCGTTGACGACGATCGGGTTCTTGCCCATTTTCTTGGCGTAGGCAACGGTGGTGGCAACAGCCAGCTCGCTGGACTTCTCGCCACGGATCACTTCCACCAGCGGCATCATGTGCACCGGGTTGAAGAAGTGCATGCCGACGAAGTTTTCCGGACGCTTGAGGGCCTTGGCCAGCAGGCTGATGGAAATGGTCGAGGTGTTGGACGCGAGGATGGTGTCCTCTTTGACCTTGTCTTCGACTTCCGCCAGAACGGCTTGCTTGACTTTCGGGTTCTCGACTACAGCTTCAACGACCAGGTCAACGTGACCGAAATCGCCGTAGGACAGCGTAGGACGAATACCGTTGAGCACTTCAGCCATTTTCGCGGCGGTCATGCGGCCTTTATCAACGCGGCCGACCAGCAGCTTGGCGGCTTCCGCCAGACCTTGCTCGATACCGTGCTCGTTGATGTCCTTCATCAGGATCGGCGTACCTTTGGAGGCCGACTGATAGGCGATACCGCCACCCATGATGCCGGCGCCCAGTACGGCAGCCTGCTTCACGTCCTTGGCAATTTCGTCGTAGGCCTTGGCCTTTTTCTTCAGTTCCTGATCGTTCAGGAACAGACCGATCAAGCTCTGCGCGGCAGAGGTCTTGGCCAGTTTCACGAAACCTGCGGCTTCGACTTCCAGCGCCTTGTCGCGACCGAAGTTCGCGGCTTTCTGGATGGTCTTGATCGCTTCGACCGGGGCCGGGTAGTTCGGGCCGGCTTGGCCAGCCACGAAACCTTTGGCGGTTTCGAAAGCCATCATTTGTTCAATGGCGTTCAGCTTGAGCTTTTCCAGCTTCGGCTGGCGCTTGGCCTTGTAGTCGAACTCGCCGGAGATGGCGCGTTTGATCAGTTCAAGGGCCGCGTCCTGCAGTTTTTCAGGAGCAACCACGGCATCGACAGCGCCGACTTTCAGCGCGTCTTCAGGACGGTTTTCCTTGCCGGCGGCAATCCACTCGATAGCGTTGTCGGCACCGATCAGGCGCGGCAGACGCACGGTACCGCCGAAGCCCGGGTAGATGCCCAGTTTGACTTCCGGCAGACCGATCTTGGCCTTGGTGGACATGACGCGGTAGTCCGCGGCCAGGCACATTTCCAGACCGCCACCCAGGGCGATGCCGTTGATCGCGGCGACGGTCGGAACGTTGAGGTCTTCGAAATCGCTGAAGATCTTGTTGGCTTCGAGATTGCCAGCAACCAGCTCGGCATCCGGCAGCTTGAAGTTGTCGACAAATTCGGTGATGTCGGCGCCGACGATGAACACGTCCTTGCCACTGCTGACGATCACGCCCTTGATCGAAGCATCTGCCTTGATGGTGTCTACGGCCTGACGCAGTTCGTTCAGGGTAAGACGGTTGAACTTGTTGACGGACTCACCCTTGAGGTCGAATTTCAATTCGACGATGCCACTTTCAAGAGCTTTAACCGTGATGGCTTTACCTTCGTAAATCATCAACTGATCTCCACGATATGGAAGCTGAACAGTACACGTCGGACGCAGGCGAATGGCTCGGCAGGACGCTTTTTCGTCAATGCTGACACCAATCCACCCGGCACACCCGCCAACGCGATAGTCGGGATTCTGTAGGAGCAGTCTGCAATACAAACGCTCAATTCATACGCCCGTTTGATTTGGGTACGCCACCTTCACGGAATTTCCGACAATTGTCAATCGCCCTAAATACGGGTTGAAATGCGACTTTGCGGTCATTTCTGTAAGACGCAGCCCGCCAACACATGCTTGCATGTGAGGGCATTCATAAGATTAATAGTTAGAAAAGTCGCCCTAATTCGCCGCAGGCCTTGTTTAACAGGCTACGCTGGCTGGACTACGAAGGAAAACAGGCGCAGATTTGCTGACCGGACCTGACCGGATCAACGCCAAAAAGAATTTCCGGCCTGCCTGGCCAACCCCGCCCGATGAATCATGTCGGGCTTTTTATTGCTCGTCTGCCGGACGTTTCGCACCGTTGCAGCGCGAAAAGTCCGCGAGTCATGCCAGCGCTTTCAGCGTGGCATCAATCTCCAGCAAAACCGCCGCTTCGCCTTTCTCGCCCCAATAGAGCGCGATCATCTGCTTGTCGGCTTCAACCTTGAAAACGTTGCCCGGCAATTTCTCGAAATGATTCAGCAGAAGCGGGTCTTCACAGGCTTCCTGCCACTGATTGACCCACATGCCCGGGGATTTCTGCCAGTACGTCCAGCACACCGGCTGCTTGCTGCGCCGCGGCCGATGGTATTGCGCACACGGATTGGGCGGCTCCTGAGACAGCCAGTGCGGCCACTCCTGAGGCGCCAGCTGCATGGCCAGCCCGATGCGCCGGGCCTCCGTGCGCAAGGCTATCCGGCCACTCTGTGCACGCGACGGGCGCAACCACGCCAGGGGGCTCAACACCACCAGCAGGATTGACACCACCAGCCAGACCGTCATATCTCTACTCCCGAATCTTGATGAGCCCATTGCGTCACTTTGGAACCAATGCGCTTGAAACCAGCCATACTTAACAATATTGATCCCTCACGAGGAGCACCTCATGCCCTACCACCATATCCTGGTCGCCGTAGATCTGACCGAAGAGTGCGACCCTGTGATCCACCGCGCCCGAGAGCTGTCGGTGAGCAATGGCGCCAAGCTGTCGCTGGTGCATATCGTCGAACCGATGGCCATGGCCTTCGGGGGTGACGTGCCAATGGATCTGTCACAACTGCAACAACAGCAGTTCGATCAGGCCAAGGAGCGCCTCGAGCGCCTGAAGCACAAATACACCGAACTGGAAGGCTCCAACTGCCACCTGACCTATGGTCAGCCACGCCAGGAAATCCACCATTTCGCCAAGGATCAGGAATGCGACCTGATCGTGGTCGGCAGCCATGGCCGGCACGGCCTGGCGCTGCTATTGGGCTCGACCGCCAACGATGTCCTGCACGGCGCGCCTTGCGATGTGCTGGCGGTGCACCTGGTCAAACGCTGATCCGATCTACAAAAAGCCCGGCGTCCATCACTGGACGCCGGGCTTTTTTATGACCGGAAGCTATCAGGCGTCCAGCTCGGCCCAACGCTCCACCAACGCATCCAGCTCAGCCTGCAACTGCTCCAGCGAAGCAATGACTTTGGCCGTTTCGGCCGGCGGACGCTGGTAGAAACCGGCTTCAGCCATTTCAGCCTCAACAGCAGCGATCTGCTGCTCCTTGGCGTCGATGTCGCCCGGCAACGCTTCCAGCTCGCGCTGAAGCTTGTAGCTCAGCTTCTTCTTCGCAGCCGGGGCCGCAGCAGCAGGCGCGACGACCGGAGCCGGCTCGGCAGTGACCACCGCCGAATTCAGGTCAGCCTTGCCGGACTTGCTTTCGGTCACGCCCAACAGACGCGGCGAACCGCCCTGACGGATCCAGTCCTGATAGCCACCGACGTATTCGCGAACCTTGCCTTCACCTTCGAAGACCAGGGTGCTGGTCACCACGTTGTCGAGGAATGCCCGGTCGTGACTGACCATCAGCACAGTGCCGTTGAAGGTCAACAGCACTTCTTCGAGCAGTTCGAGGGTTTCCACGTCCAGATCGTTGGTCGGTTCGTCGAGTACCAGCAGGTTCGCTGGCTTGCTGAACAGTTTGGCCAGCAACAGACGCGCACGCTCGCCACCGGACAACGCCTTCACCGGCGTACGGGCGCGCTGCGGGCTGAACAGGAAGTCGCCGAGGTAGCTGAGCACGTGGCGGCTCTGGCCGTCGATATCGATGAAGTCGCGACCTTCGGCGACGTTATCGATCACGGTCTTTTCCAGATCCAGCTGATGGCGCAACTGGTCGAAGTAGGCCACGTCGATCCGGGTGCCCTCTTCCACCTTGCCGCTGGTCGGTTGCAGACCGCTGAGCATCAGTTTCAGCAGGGTGGTCTTGCCGGTACCGTTGGCGCCGAGCAGACCGATCCGGTCGCCGCGCTGCAGCACCATGGAGAAATCGCGAATCAGGAACGGACCGCCCGGATGCGCGAAGCTCACGTTATCCAGCACCATCACCTGCTTGCCGGACTTCTCTGCGGTATCCAACTGGATGTTGGCCTTGCCGGTGCGCTCGCGACGCTCACTGCGCTCCACGCGCAGGGCTTTCAGCGCACGTACGCGGCCTTCGTTACGGGTACGACGAGCCTTGATGCCCTGACGAATCCACACTTCTTCCTGGGCCAGACGCTTGTCGAACAGCGCGTTGGCGGTTTCTTCGGCAGCCAGCGCAGCTTCTTTGTGAACCAGGAAACTGGCGTAGTCGCCGTTCCAGTCGATCAGGCCGCCGCGATCCAGTTCGAGGATGCGGGTAGCGAGGTTTTGCAGGAAGGAACGGTCGTGCGTGATGAACAGCACGGCGCCCTGGAAATCCTTCAGTGCTTCTTCAAGCCAGGCAATCGCACCGATGTCCAGGTGGTTGGTCGGTTCGTCGAGCAGCAGCAGATCCGGCTCTGACACCAGCGCCTGTGCCAGCAGCACACGACGACGCCAGCCGCCGGACAACTCGGCGAGGGTCTTGTCGGCTGGCAGTTGCAGGCGGCTGAGCGTGCTGTCGACCAGGGTCTGCAAGCGCCAGCCATCGCGGGCTTCGAGGTCGTGCTGGACGTGCATCAGCTTGTCCAGATCGGCGTCGGTGACGATGTTCTGGCTCAGGTGATGGTATTCGGCGAGCAAGGCGCCAACGCCGTCGAGGCCTTCGGCGACCACGTCGAACACGGTCCGCTCGTCGGCCACCGGCAATTCCTGCGGCAATTCACCGATTTTCAGACCGGGGGCACGCCACACCGAGCCGTCATCAGGCTTCTGGTCGCCCTTGACCAGTTTCATCATGCTGGACTTGCCAGTGCCGTTGCGGCCGATGATGCACACCCGCTCACCACGGGCGATCTGCCAGGACACCTTGTCCAACAACGGCATCGCGCCGAATGCAAGGGACACATCGCTGAATTTGAGCAGGGTCATGAGCTTCTCCAAAAACCGGGCGCGCATTCTACCTGAATCGGGACCCGAGCAGGCCGGCAATTTCGCCGCTGACGCACTCTGCACAACAATTGTTGCGAACTTGTGCCACAAGGCCCGCAAAGCTTTCGCCGGCTGCTGGCAAAAGGCTAAGCTACAGACAATTCAGTGCCGCCACTGTCGGCACTTGTCATGATTTCTCTGCCCGGATGTCTCATGCGCAGTCGCCTTTTCAGTGTTTTGTCCTGTTTGCTACTCACCGCCGCTGCTGCCCAATCCGCCCAGGCGGTGGACCTGTCCACCCAGCGCCAGTATTACGATGAGGCCAAACGCGCCCTGGCCAAGGGCGACACCGGCCCGTACTTCCGTTACAGCCAGGCCCTCGCCGATTATCCGCTGGAACCGTACCTGGCCTACGACGAGCTGACCGCCCGGCTGAAGACCGCCAGCAACGCGGAAATCGAAAAATTCCTCGCCGAACACGGTGACCTGCCCCAGGCCAACTGGATGAAGCTGCGCTGGTTGCGCTGGCTGGCCGACCGCGGTGAATGGGCGACCTTCGTCAAGTATTACGACCCGAAACTCAACTTCACCGAGCTGGATTGCCTGAACGCGCAATACCAGATCAGCAGCGGCCGCAAGGCCGAGGGTTATGCCAACGCCGACAAACTGTGGCTGACCGGAAAATCGCAACCGGCGGCGTGTGATGCGCTGTTCGGGATCTGGGCTGCCGACGGCCAGTTGACCGAGCAAAAACGCTGGGAACGCACCAAGCTCGCTGCTCAGACACGCAACTATCCGCTGGCCAACAGTCTGGTCAACGGCCTGACCACCCTTGCCCCACGCGGGCGTCTACTGGTGGATGTCGCGCAGAAACCGGAACTGCTCAACCAGCCGTCGCGCTTCACGCCGGCCGACGAGCCGATGTCGGACATCGTCAGCCTCGGCCTGCGCCGTCTGGCGCGTCAGGATCCGGACAAGGCCATGGACCTGCTCGACGGCTACGCCAGCAGCATGCATTTCTCCCGGGATGAAAAAGTCGCGATCGCCCGGGAAATCGGCCTGACCCTCGCCCGTCGTTTCGACAGCCGTGCGCTGGACGTGATGACCAAATATGACCCGGAACTGCGCGACAACACTGTTTCCGAATGGCGCCTGCGCCTGTTGCTGCGTCTGGCGCGCTGGGACGACGCCTATCAGTTGACCCGCCGCCTGCCGCAGGATCTGGCCACCACCAACCGCTGGCGTTACTGGCAGGCTCGCAGCCTGGAACTGGCGCAACCGCAGAACCCGGAAGCGCAGACGCTGTACAAGAGCCTCGCACGGGAACGGGATTTCTACGGTTTCCTTGCCGCCGATCGCTCGCAGCTGCCTTATTCGCTGGTCAACAAACCGCTGGTACTCAGCCAGGCCACCATCAACAAGGTGCGCAACACGCCCGGCGTACGTCGCGCGCTGGAATTCCACGCCCGCGGGCAGATCGTCGACGGGCGTCGCGAGTGGTACCACGTCAGCCGTCACTTCAACCGCGATGAAATGGTCGCCCAGGCCAAACTGGCCTACGACCTGAAGTGGTACTTCCCGGCGATCCGCACCATCAGCCAGGCGCAATACTGGGACGACCTGGACATCCGCTTCCCGATGGCCCACCGCGACACCCTCGTGCGTGAAGCCAAGGTCCGCGGCCTGCACTCAAGCTGGGTGTTCGCCATCACCCGTCAGGAAAGCGCCTTCATGGACGACGCCCGCTCCGGCGTTGGCGCCAGCGGTCTGATGCAACTGATGCCCGGCACCGCCAAGGAAACCGCGCGCAAGTTCAGCATCCCTCTGGCCTCGCCGCAGCAAGTGCTCGATCCGGACAAGAACATCCAGCTCGGCGCCGCCTACCTGAGCCAGGTGCACAGCCAGTTCAACGGCAACCGCGTGCTCGCCTCCGCCGCCTACAACGCCGGCCCCGGCCGCGTACGCCAGTGGCTGCGTGGCGCCGATCACCTGAGCTTCGACGTGTGGGTAGAAAGCATCCCGTTCGACGAAACCCGCCAGTACGTGCAGAACGTGCTGTCCTACTCGGTGATCTACGGCCAGAAACTCAACTCGCCGCAACCGCTGGTGGACTGGCATGAGCGGTACTTTGACGATCAGTGATCGTGCAAAGATCGACGTAAACAAAAATGCCCGCATCGAGAGATGCGGGCATTTTTTATGGCGCTCGACTGGGTCGGTTACTTAGTCGGTTACTGGGTCGGTCGAAGCCAGATGCCCATCACTGAACTGCAACGCCGCCAACCGCGCATACAGCGGATTGCTCGCGATCAGCTCCTGATGCGTACCAATCGCCACCAGCTTGCCCTGGTCCATCACCGCAATCCGATCAGCGTTTTTCACTGTGGCCAAGCGGTGGGCGATCACCAGGGTGGTGCGGTTTTGCATCAGGCTCGGCAGGGCTTGCTGGATCAGGTGTTCGCTCTGGGCATCGAGGGCGCTGGTGGCTTCGTCCAGCAGCAGGATCGGCGCGTCGACCAGCAGCGCCCGGGCGATGGCCAGGCGCTGGCGTTGGCCGCCTGACAGACCGAGACCGCCGTCGCCCAGATGGGTCTGGTAGCCGTCGGGCATTTGTTCGATGAAGTCGTGGGCGTGGGCGATTTTTGCCGCCTCCTGCACTTGTTCCAGGGTGGCGGTCGGGCAACCGTAGCGAATGTTTTCTTCGACGCTGCCGAAGAACAGCGCCGGGGTCTGCGAAACCAGTGCGAAACAGCGGCGCAAATCCAAAGGATCAAGCCTCGTCAGTGGCACGCCATCAATCAGAATCCGGCCTTCGCGCGGATCGTAGAAGCGCAGCAGCAAGTCATACACCGTGGACTTGCCCGCGCCGGACGGCCCGACCAGCGCGAGGGTTTCGCCCGCGTTGACCGTCAGACTCAAGCCGTCAACGGCGAAGCTTTCGGGACGCGAAGGGTAGGAAAAGCGCACGTCCTGCAACGCCAGCTCGCCTTTGATCCGCTCCGGCAAGGTCACCAGTCCGGCTTTCGGCGGCTGGATAATGTTCTCCGAACGCAACAATTCGGCAATACGCTCGGCAGCGCCCGCTGCCCGCTGCAATTCGCCGATCACTTCGCTCAACGTACCAAACGCACTGCCGACGATCAGGCTGTAGAACACGAACGCCGCCAGCTCACCGGCTGAAATTCGCCCGGCAATCACGTCCATGCCGCCGACCCACAACATCACCGCGACGGCACCGAGCACCAGCACGATCACCAGCGTGATCAGCCAGGCCCGCTGGAAAATCCGTTTGCGCGCCGTTTCGAACGCTTGCTCGACGGTGCTGGCGAAACGTTGTTCGTCCTGCACCTGATGGTTGTAGGCCTGCACCGTTTTGATCTGGCCGAGGGTTTCCGAGACATAGCTGCCAATGTCGGCGATCCGGTCCTGACTCAGTCGAGAGAGATTACGCACGCGGCGCCCGAAAATCAGGATCGGCGCAATCACCAATGGCAGCGCGATCACCACGATGCTGGTGAGTTTGGGATTGGTGATGAACAGCAGTACCACACCGCCAATGACCATCAGCAAATTACGCAGGAACAGCGACAGCGACGAGCCGATCACCGATTGCAGCAATGTCGTGTCAGCGGTCAGGCGTGACTGGATTTCCGAACTGCGGTTGTCCTCGTAAAACCCGGGATGCAGGTAAACCAGATGGTTGAACACCTGCCGACGAATGTCAGCCACCACCCGCTCGCCGATCCATGACACCAGATAGAACCGGGCAAAGGTGCCGACCGCGAGCCCCAACACCAACAGCATGAACAGACCAATGGACTGGTTGAGCAGGTGCGGCGACTGAGTCATGAAGCCTTGGTCGACCAGCAGTTTGATGCCCTGCCCCATCGACAACGTAATGCCGGCCGTGACGATCAGCGCGAGCAGTGCGCCGAAGGCCTGCCAGCGATAAGGCTGAAGAAAATGACTGGTCAGGCGCAGGGCCCGGCGGTGGCGCGAGGAAAGCATCGGGATCATTCAGGTTCACGTCGTGTGCTGATTAATGGGGCCAGCCTGGACACTCAATGGGGTGGAACTCTGCAAATCACAATGAGTCAGGTTAATTATGACCGGCCAGACTACCCCCTAGATGCTATCGGTCTAATGCCCGGGTTGAGACGAACGGTCATTTCTGCTTGAGTGGAGATACCGTTCCGGAAAGATCGAAGGGAGTTGTCACAGCCTGGTCACCTGACGGTTTTATTGTGCATACACAACCTGATGAGGAGACAGGCCATGTCCTTGCAACACAGCAGCGATGACAAGATTCAAGTGATCCGCACCAAGCCCGGCCAACCTCTGGGTTGCTCGATTATCGATAAGGATGGGCGCGAAGTGCCAATCACTGAAGACATGATCCAGAACGCCTGCCGCGAACTGGAGAAGCGATTGGTCAAGCCTGCCGAACAAAAGTGATATCGCCACCGTCTTCCTGACCCGGCCCCTGGAGGCCGGGTTTTTTCTGCCCGCGATTTAAACGGCCACAGCGCCCAGCGCCGTCACGATCTGCTGCAACGCCGGGGAATGCCCTTCGATCCGCACTTTCAGCCCTTCGATCTCGCGGCGCACCGGATACTGTTTGCGCAACACATCAAACGCGGCACGTTGCTCACCGACGCTACCCAACAGGGTGCGGCGGAAATCCGCATCGTCCCGGCGCGGGTCGTACACACCACGGCACAACATCGCCAGCGCCCAGGCCGGATCGCTGTCGGCATGCAGGGAAACTTCCGACAACCATGGTGCCGGCAACAGATCGCTGAGCTGAATGCTGGCCGGCTGACCGATGAATTCGCAGTAAGCCTGATAGATCTGCGCCGTGCCGCGTTGCTTGCCATCGAGGCTGTAACCGGCGATATGCGGCGTCGCCAGTACGCAGAGTTCAGCCAACGCCACATCGACTTGCGGTTCGGCTTCCCACACGTCAAGCACCGCCTGCAGGTCTTCACGTTCCAGCAGCACTTCGCGCAACGCGGCGTTATCCACCACCGGGCCACGGGCGGCGTTGATCAGCCAGGCGCCGGGCTTGAGTTGCTGTAAACGCTGTTCGTCGAACAAGTGCCAGGTCGCGCCGTCGCCGTTGCGGGTCAGTGGCGTGTGCAGACTGATTACGTCGCACTGCTGGATGATCTGCTCCAGGCTGACATAGTCACCGCCCTCGGCTGCCTGACGCGGCGGATCGCAGACTTTCACGTTCCAACCCAGCCCTTTGAGCACCTTGATCAAGCGACCGCCCACTTCACCGGCGCCGATCACGCCATAAGTGCGCTCACTCAAATCGACGCCTTCGATTTCGGCCAGGGTCATCAGGCTGCCGAGCACGTAATCCACCACGCCCCGGGCATTGCAGCCGGGCGCACTGGACCAGGTGATGCCGGCCTCATTGAAGTATTCGAGATCCAGATGATCGGTGCCGATGGTGCAGGTGCCGACAAACCGCACCTTGCTGCCTTCGAGCAACGCACGATTGACGTTAGTTACCGAGCGCACCAGCAGCACGTCGGCCTGTTCGACCGTGGCCCGGTCAATGGAACGGCCCGGCACCCGCCGGATCTCGCCGAAACCGGCAAAAAAAGCATCGAGCAGCGGGATATTTTCGTCGGCAACAATCAGCATGGCAGGGCTCCTTGGGCGGATCGGCAGTGTAGGCGCTGACACTGCGATGAGCCAGCAGGCTGTGATTCTTGATAAGGCGGGACGATTACAAATCCGCAACAGAGGATTTTTCCTGACCATAACGTCAGCGGCGTAGAATGCCCGGCCTTGCGCATCAACCCCTGTGGACGCTTTGCCTGTGAATTCCGTAACTGAACGCCCTGACGCCGTTTCCCTCAACCGCCCTGCCCGGGTTCGCCTGGAGCTGAAGAATCTGCTCGGCCTGGCCCTGCCGATCATGATCGCGCAACTGGCGACCACCGCCATGGGCTTCGTCGATGCGGTGATGGCCGGGCGCGTCGGGCCAAAGGATCTGGCGGCCGTGGCGCTGGGCAACTCGATCTGGGTGCCGGTGTTTCTGCTGATGACCGGCACCCTGCTGGCCACCACGCCGAAAGTCGCCCAGCGCTTCGGCGCCGGCACCCACAGCGAGATCGGCCCGATCGTGCGTCAGGCCTTGTGGCTGGCACTGGTGGTCGGACTGATGGCGACCGGCATGCTGTTCAGCGCCGAACCGATCCTGCACCTGATGAAAGTCGATCCGGAGCTGATCGGCCCGTGCATGCAGTACCTGCACGGCATCGCCAGCGGTCTGCCAGCCGTTGCCTTCTACCATGTGCTGCGCTGCACCAGTGATGGCCTCGGCCGCACGCGGCCGGCGATGGTGTTGGGCCTGTGTGGGCTGGCGCTGAACATTCCGTTGAACTACGTGTTCATTTACGGTCACTTCGGCGTTCCGGCCATGGGCGGCGTCGGTTGCGGCTGGGCCACAGCGATCGTGATGTGGGTGATGGCGCTGGGCCTGGCCGGTTATGAGCGCTGGGCACCGGCCTACAAATCGAGCGAACTGTTCAGCCGTTTCGACTGGCCGCAATGGGCGGTGATCAAGCGCTTGCTGGCCATCGGTCTGCCGATCGGCGTCGCGGTTTTTGCCGAGTCGAGCATCTTCGCGGTGATCGCGCTGCTGATCGGCAGCCTCGGCGCCACCGTGGTGGCCGGGCACCAGATCGCGCTGAACGTCAGCTCGCTGGTGTTCATGATTCCGTATTCGCTGGGCATGGCGGTGACCGTGCGGGTCGGCCAGGCCCTGGGCCGTGAAGAACCCCGTGAAGCGCGTTTCGCGGCGGGTGTCGGCATGGGCACTGCCCTGGCCTACGCCTGCCTGTCGGCGAGCATGATGCTGCTGATGCGCGAACACATTGCGGCGATCTACACGTCGGATCCGATGGTAATTCACATCGCCGCGATGCTGATCGTGTACTCCGCGCTGTTCCAGTTCTCCGACGCGATTCAGGTCACCGCCGCCGGCGCCCTGCGCGGTTATCAGGACACGCGGGTAACGATGATCCTCACCCTGTTCGCCTACTGGGGCATCGGCCTGCCGGTGGGTTACGCCCTCGGCCTGACCGACTGGCTCGGCGAGCCTCGCGGCCCGAGCGGCTTGTGGGAAGGCCTGATCGTCGGCCTGAGCTGTGCGGCGCTGATGCTGTCGATCCGCCTGACGCGCAGCGCACGCAAACGCATTCGCATCAGCCGCTCGATGGGCTGATCGGCGATAAAAAAAGACCTGCACATGCAGGTCTTTTTTTTGCCTTCCGATCAACCGGACTTTTTGCGAATCCAGTACAGATAGGTCCCGGCTTCTTCGTGCTGGCCCACCAGTTCATGGTCGAGAAACACGCAGAACTTGGGGATGTCGCGACGGGTCGACGGGTCGGTGGCGATCACCTTGAGCAGGCCGCCGGGCACCAGGTCACGGATGTGCTGGTGCAGCATCATCACCGGCTCCGGGCAGTTGAGGCCGGTGGCGTCAAGGGTGCCGTCGACCGGCGTATTAATCATTTCACTCATGATTCACTCCTGAAACTGGCCGGCATTGTCGCCCAATGCCGGGTGTTCGGTCACCTGTCGCGCGCTCAGCGGGCTTTGGCTTTCTTCACATCATGGCGGCGCAAATGGCAGGTCACTTCCTCGCGGTCGTGGTACAGCTGCTTGCAGCCGATATCGACCTTGATCCCGCGGGCCTTGAAACCATCGGCGATGCGTTCGAGCAGACGCTTCACTTCGGCGTAACGCTGCTTCATCGGCAACTTGAGGTTGACCACCGCTTCCCGGCAATGACCCTCGCCGATCCACTCTTCGAGCATCGCGGCGTTGCGCGCCGGCTTCTCGACGATGTCGCAGACCATCCAGTCCACCGGTTGCTTGGGTTTGAAGGTGAAACCGTCGGCCATCAAGTGCTGCACCAGGCCGGTGTCCATCAGGCTTTCGGCCATCGGGCCGTTGTCGATGGCCGTCACCAGCATGCCGCGATTGACCAGTTGCCAAGTCCAGCCGCCCGGCGCAGCGCCGAGGTCGACACCGGTCATGTCGCTGTGCAGGCGATCTTCCCACTGATCGCGGGGAATGAAGTGATGCCAGGCCTCTTCCAGCTTCAGGGTCGAACGGCTCGGCGCCTCGCGCGGAAACTTCAGACGCGGAATGCCCATCGGCCACATCGCCGAGTTACCGGCATCCGCCAGACCGAGAAACACCTCACGACCGCTCTTGAAGGTCAGCAGCAGGCGTGGCTTGCTGGCGTCGTCCACCAGTTTTCCGGCGCCGGTCAGCGCCTTGCGCAGCGGGCCTTCGAACTTCTTGCAGAAGTTCGACAGTTCCTTGCCGTCGTTGGTGTCGACGACTTCCAGCCACAAGCTGCCGCACACCGGGAATTCGGCCATGTGCGCGAGGATCACGCTGATGCGGTCGGTTTCCGGCAGATCGATGAAAAGTCCACGCGCCCACTGGCGCGGGAAGATCAGCTCGGCGAAACGCTGGCCACGCATCAGGCGCTCGGCGCCGTCTTCTTCGGTGCAGACGAACTCGGCGCAAGCGGTCGCCGGTTTGGCCTTGGCGTAGCCGGCCACGTTCAGTTGGGCGGCGAGGTCGGAAATCTCCGAGCAGACTTCGCCTTCGAAGCCTGGCCGGCAATGCATGAATAGGGTGTTCATTCTTACTCCTGGGCAGAGGGCGATCATTCATCCCCTGCGCGATGCCCAGACCTGCGTTGAAGCAAAGCCTGTCACGAAAACCGGCGCATGATAGCCCATGTCGGAACCTTGGACTTGCCCATAGAGTCCAGTTATTAGCCAGCTACTGAAAACAGGGCTACGTTGATAGCTCTGCCCGTCCCCTCAGTCCGTAGCCGTGCGGACTCAAACAGGCTGTTTGAAAACGTAGCGAGCGAAGGCAAGACAAGGCAAAAACAGGCTTGGAAGCGGAGTCTACGAGTTGTAAATGAGCATTCCGAGCCTGTTTTTAACGCAGGATTGCCGAGCGCAGTAGTTTTCAAACAGCCTGAAAGGAGTGATCGTAATGCCGTCCCTTGATAGCCTGAACACCCTTAAAACCTTGAAAGTCGATGACAAGACTTACCACTACTTCAGCCTGCCGGATGCTGCCAAAAGCCTGGGCAATATCGACAAGCTGCCCATGTCGCTGAAGGTGCTGCTGGAAAACCTGCTGCGCTGGGAAGATGAAAAAACCGTCACCGGCGCCGACCTCAAGGCGATTGCCGCGTGGCTCAAGGAGCGCCGCTCCGACCGGGAAATCCAGTACCGCCCTGCCCGGGTGCTGATGCAGGACTTCACCGGCGTACCGGCCGTGGTCGATCTGGCCGCGATGCGCGCCGCCATGGCCAAGGCCGGCGGCGATCCGCAGCGGATCAACCCGCTGTCGCCGGTGGATCTGGTGATCGACCACTCGGTGATGGTCGATAAATTCGGCAGCGCCAGCGCTTTCGAACAGAACGTCGACATCGAAATGCAGCGCAACGGCGAACGCTACGCCTTCCTGCGCTGGGGCCAGAGCGCCTTCGACAACTTCAGCGTGGTGCCGCCAGGCACCGGGATCTGCCACCAGGTCAACCTCGAATACCTCGGACGCACGGTGTGGACCAAGGACGAAGACGGCCGCACCTATGCCTTCCCCGACACATTGGTCGGCACCGACTCCCACACCACCATGATCAACGGTCTCGGCGTACTCGGCTGGGGCGTCGGCGGAATCGAGGCGGAAGCCGCGATGCTCGGGCAACCGGTGTCGATGCTGATTCCGGAAGTGATCGGCTTCAAACTCACCGGCAAGCTCAAGGAAGGCATCACCGCCACCGACCTGGTGCTGACCGTGACCCAGATGTTGCGCAAGAAAGGCGTGGTCGGCAAATTCGTCGAGTTCTATGGTGACGGCCTCGCCGACCTGCCGCTGGCCGACCGCGCGACCATCGCCAACATGGCCCCGGAATATGGCGCGACCTGCGGTTTCTTCCCGGTCGATGACGTAACCCTCGAATACCTGCGCCTCTCCGGCCGGCCGACTGAAGTGGTGAAACTGGTCGAGGCCTACACCAAGGCTCAGGGCCTGTGGCGTCTGCCCGGTCAGGAACCGGTGTTCACCGACAGCCTGGCGCTGGACATGGGCAGCGTCGAAGCCAGCCTCGCCGGGCCGAAACGCCCGCAGGACCGGGTTTCCCTGCCGAATGTCGGCCAGGCCTTCAGTGACTTCCTCGATCTGCAATTCAAGCCCACCAGCAAGGAAGAAGGACGTCTGGAAAGCGAGGGCGGCGGCGGTGTCGCGGTGGGCAATGCCGATCTGGTCGGTGAAACGGATTACGAGTACGACGGCCACACCTACCGCCTGAAAAACGGTGCCGTAGTGATTGCCGCGATCACGTCCTGCACCAACACCTCCAACCCCAGCGTGATGATGGCCGCCGGCCTGCTGGCGAAAAAAGCCGTGGAGAAAGGCCTGACCCGCAAGCCTTGGGTGAAAAGCTCACTGGCACCGGGCTCCAAGGTGGTCACCGATTACTACAAAGCCGCCGGGCTGACGCAGTACCTCGATCAGCTCGGGTTTTCACTGGTTGGGTATGGTTGCACCACCTGCATCGGCAACTCCGGGCCGCTGCCGGAACCGATCGAAAAAGCCATCCAGAAGGCCGACCTGACCGTCGCTTCGGTGCTGTCCGGCAACCGCAACTTCGAAGGCCGGGTGCATCCGCTGGTGAAAACCAACTGGCTGGCGTCACCGCCGCTGGTCGTCGCCTACGCCCTGGCCGGCAGTGTGCGCACCGACATCAGCAGCGAACCGCTGGGCAATGACCAGCAGGGCAATCCGGTTTACCTGCGCGACATCTGGCCGAGCAGCAAGGAAATCGCCGACGCGGTGAATCAGGTCAATACGGCGATGTTCCACAAGGAGTACGCCGAGGTGTTTGCCGGTGACGAACAGTGGCAAGCCATCGAAGTGCCGCAAGCCGCGACCTACGTCTGGCAGGCAGATTCGACTTACATCCAGCATCCGCCGTTCTTCGATGACATCGCCGGGCCATTGCCGGTGATCGCCGATGTGAAAGGCGCGCGAGTGCTGGCGTTGCTGGGCGATTCGGTGACCACTGACCACATCTCCCCCGCCGGCAACATCAAGGCCGACAGCCCGGCCGGGCGTTACCTGCGCGAGCAAGGCGTCGAACCACGGGACTTCAACTCCTACGGCTCACGCCGGGGCAACCATGAAGTGATGATGCGCGGCACTTTCGCCAACATCCGCATCCGTAACGAAATGCTCGGCGGCGAAGAAGGTGGCAACACGATCTACATTCCGACCGGCGAGAAACTGGCGATCTACGACGCGGCCATGCGTTATCAGGCCTCGGGCACGCCGCTGGTGGTGATTGCCGGGCAAGAATACGGCACCGGCTCCAGCCGCGACTGGGCCGCCAAGGGTACCAACCTGCTGGGAGTTAAAGCGGTGATTGCTGAAAGCTTCGAGCGAATCCACCGTTCCAACCTGGTAGGCATGGGCGTGCTGCCGTTGCAGTTCAAGCTGGATCAAAACCGCAAGAGCCTGAACCTCACCGGCAAGGAAACCCTGGAGATTCAGGGTCTGACCGGAGTCGAGCTAACGCCAAGGATGAACCTGACCCTGGTGATCACCCGAGAAGACGGGCGTCAGGAGAAAATCGAAGTGCTGTGCCGCATCGACACCCTTAACGAGATGGAGTACTTCAAGTCCGGCGGGATCCTGCATTACGTGTTGCGGCAGTTGATCGCCTCGTAAAACCTGCAGATGCAGAAACACCGCCAATCGGCGGTGTTTCTGTTTGGGCACGGTACTTTTCCATAGGCGAAAAAAAACCCGCCGAAGCGGGTTTTTCCCAAGACCATTATCGACTCCCTGTCGGCAGCGATCCTTGCTAATGGTCGATCATCCGTGATCCTGAAACACTCCCTGTGCTTCAGTTGATGAGGCTAGATTACGCTCTGGATCCAATCGGCAATAGTCGACAAAGCTACCAGCGCGTGTAAGACATTCGCCATAGCACCCCTTCCGAAAACCCTTAGCCGTGTCAGGCATCGAGCGCGCAAGCCGCCAGATACGCGACTTCCAGCTGTCCGGCGGCGGCTTTTTGTTCGTCATCCTCCATGAACCACGCGGCAGACAGTCCGGCAAACGCCAGCACCCATTGCAAGAGGCGCCTGCGGTCCAGCCCTGCCGTTTCGCAGATCACATCGACTTGCCGTTGAAAGCGTTCAGGATCAGCGGCCGTCGGCAATTCCGGGTTGCAGATCAGGTTGGCGTAGTCGTAGCCACGCTCGCCCCGCACCCGTTTCGGATCGATGGCGAGCCAGCCGCGCGAGCCAAAATCGAGGACGTTGTCGTGGTGCATGTCACCGTGCAGCACAACAATGTCTCGGGGTTCGGCGAGCAAGGTTTCAGCCATTTGCAGGCAAACAGAATATTGGCCGCCGTATCGGGCAGCGGCCACTCTCAGCGAGGCAAACCACGGTGCCAGCTCTACTAACGCAGGCGGCTCCGTGGATCGCGGCGCATGCAACCACGCCAAGGCCCGGCACATGATGCGGGTCGCCTCGTCATCTTCGCCATTGAGCGCCATATACATCAACGAACGCCGGCCCATGGCCCGCTCCAGCAACAGGCCGTCTTCGTGCTGAGCGAGCACCCGGGCGGCGCCGTCGCCGTTCCACCAGGTCATCAGCAGGTTGCCGTACTTTTCCTCATCGTCCACCGCGACTTTCAGCATCGCCGGTACGTCGCCCTGACGCACCGGCAACAGCTTGCTGCCCGGCGTGATGATCGGAACACCGTCGGGCACCAGCGCCCAACGCTTCAACCACGGGTCAAACCATTCGCTGTCAGCCACCTTCACGCTCGCGTGCCCTGTCGGTCTCGGCCAGAAAGTGTTCAAGTCGGCTCAATTGCTCTTCCCAGCCACGGCTGTCCATGTAGTACGCCTCTTTTTGGCGGACGTCGGGAATGTGCGCAAAACCTGACTCGGAGACCTTCAGCAGCGTGCCGTTCTCGTAGTCCTGCAGCTCGAATTTGACCAGTGTGGTCGGTTCCTGGGAGTAGTCGATTTTCGGGTTCACCGCGTACGGGTGCCAACGGAAGGAAAACAACTGCTGGGGCTCGACCCGCTCCACCAACACGTTCCAGAGCACATGCTCATAACCGGGGTACGTGACCTGCCCCTGCGTCCACTCGCCCGCGATAAACCGCCGCCCTTCCAGAGCCACGCCAAACCACTGGCCAAACGCCTCGGCATCGACCAGCGCACGCCAGACATGGGAGCGTGGCGACCTGAGCATGATTTTACGTTCAAAGCTGTTGGGTACTGGTTTCATACGTCACCTCCTGTTTTGAACAGTAGGCTTGTATGACCACATGTCCAATGCGAAGTTGTATCAATCCAGTGCAACGGTCGGGTCTGATTGAAATATCCGGCAGTATTTTGGGGTGCCGGTTCGTCAGAATGCGCACGGATCAACGCTACCAAACTGATAACGTTCCCAGCGAACTGAACGACACAAGGACGTCATCATGCAGCCCTCCCTCCCCGAACGTTACCGTGGCGCCCTCCTTGGCTTGGCCTGCGGCGATGCCGTGGGTACCACCGTCGAATTCCAGCCTCGGGGCAACTTCCAGCCCCTGACCGACATGGTCGGTGGCGGGCCGTTCCACTTGAAACCGGGCCAATGGACCGACGACACCTCGATGGCGCTGTGTCTGGCAGAAAGTCTGCTGAACAAAAACGCATTTGATGCCGCTGACCAGATGGGCCGCTATCTGAACTGGTGGCAGTGGGGTTATCTGAGTTCGACCGGCGAATGTTTCGATATCGGCATGACCGTGAGTCAGGCGCTGGATCACTATCAGCACACCGGAGAGCCGTTTGCCGGCTCCACCGATCCCTACAGTGCTGGCAATGGCTCGTTGATGCGTCTGGTGCCCGTTGTACTGTTTTATTTCCCCGATGCTCAGCAAATCAGGCGATTCGCCGCCGACAGTTCACGTACCACCCACGCGGCGCCCGAGGCCGTCGAATGCTGCCAGTTGTTTGCCGAGCTGCTCGGCAAAGCCCTGGAAGGCGCATCGAAAGCGGAACTGCGCAGCCTGCCGCTAAGAACCTTCAGCCAGCCCAAGGTGGCGGCGATTGCCCGGGGCGACTACCTGAACAAGTCTGAAAGGGAGATTCGCGGCAGTGGCTACTGCGTCGAATCCCTGGAAGCAGCGTTATGGTGCTTCCAGCACACCGACAGTTTTGCCGCAGCCGTCCTGCACGCGGCCAACCTGGGCGATGACGCAGACACTACGGCCGCCATCGTCGGCCAGTTGGCTGGCGCCCATTACGGCGTGCAGGGGATCCCGTTCGAGTGGCTGGAAAAACTACATGACGGCGCGGAAATTGCCGCGACAGCGGAGCGCTTGCTCAACGCATCAAGACAGCACAAATCCTGATGGCGCCACGAAGTCGCTAAACTGCCCGGCACCCTCATTCATCAAAGCGAGATGACTCATGTCCCCACGCCTGCTCCTGGCCCTGACACCCTTTTTTTTCACTTCCGTCGCCCACGCGGCCGTGGACTGCGCCAATGCCAGCGATCAGGCGACGATGAATCAGTGCGCCGGGCAAGAGAGCAAAGCGGCGGATAAAGAGTTGAACACGGTGTATCAGCAGATCACCGCACGGCTGAAAGAAGAACCTGCCAGCAAGAAACTGCTGGTCAGTGCTCAGCGGGCGTGGATTGGGTTTCGCGATGCCGAATGCGAATTTTCGGCGTCAGGCGTAAAAGGCGGAAGTATGTACCCGATGATCTACAGCGTATGCATCACGCGTGTGACCAAGGGTCGAACCGAGGCTCTCAAGCAGTATTTGAAGTGTGAGGAAGGGGATGTGGGCTGCCCGGTGCCAGGGGCCTGATATTCAAAACCTGAGCTGCTCGCAACTGCGGCAGCTCAGGCAATACTGATTACCGAACAAAAATCTGCGCCGTGGTAATCGCCATATCCCCACCCGGCAATTTGATGCTGCCGGTCTGTTTCATGGTCTCGGCATCAAAGATCGCCACGTCGTTGAACGTCCCGGCGAGATAGATCTTGCTGCCGTCCTTGTTGAACGAAATGCAGTAGTAGGAATGGTCCAGCGTGGCCGCCTGAATCAGTTTCTTCTGCTTGATGTCGTACTTCGCCAGACGATTGAGCACGCCGAACATCAGGTTCGGATCCTTCGGTGAGCGCATGCCGCTGAAGTAGATTTCGGTCAGCGGGCCGAAGTCGGTGGTTTCGGTCTTGCCGGTCTTCAGGTCGATGCTGAACAGTCCGTACAGATACTCGGCAGTGGCCGGGTCCTGCTTCTTGTCCTTGAATTTGGCGGCGGTGTACAGCAGCGAGAAATCGTGTCGGTAAGTCTGCTGATTCCACACGTAGAGCACGTCCGGCGCGCTGTAATTCGGGCGTTTCCAGTGGCGGCTGGGGATCAGCACGTCGAACTTTCCGCTCTTCACATCGACCTTGTACACATCAGCGCCAGCTACATACAACGTGCCGTCATCGCCGCTCTGCATGATCGTCAACTGCCGTGGCGCCGGGAAGCTGCGCACCGGTTTGGCGTTCATTCCGGCATCGGTGGCGTAAACGTCCAGACGCGGCTGCTTGACCTCGTAGTGGTCGTTGAGCATCAACGTCGGGTTGGCGATGGTGTACAGCTCCTTGCCGTCATGGCTGACGGTGAAGGCGAACATCGACCGCGCTTTCTCCCCCGGTTGCTGGGTGATGCTGGCGTGGAACACCTGCTTGCAGCTGTCCAGTTCGACACCGTAAACATCGGCGTAATGGTTGTTCAGCACATACGCGGTCTTGCGATCCGGCGACAGCTGCACGGTCCCGGGGCCAAAGGCGTCGGGCATCTTGCAGGTCTTGTACAAGGTGTCGGTCGCCAGGTCGATGACATGCAGATTATTCGGGTAATTGGTGGTCAACATGTACTCGTGACCGTCCTGCAGCGCAGTGTTTTCATCGGCCAGAACCGGGAGCGAACAGGCGCTCAGGACCGCGAGTGCGGCAAGGCCGCAGGCTTTGTTGAGGCTAGGCATGCTGGAATCCTTCTTCTTAGGGATCACTTGTCTTTCGGGAAGACAGTGCCGAGGTTGCGCCAGTTGTCGTTGGACGCCTGGGCATCCTTGTTCCAGTCCGGGTAGGTGCTCATCATGTCCGGCACCTGGGCCGGCCACCAGCATGGGTCGGAGCAGCCATACAGGTCGGCTTCCATCGGCTGGCACAGCGACGACACCCCGCCGAACGCATCGATTTCCCAACCCGGGTCGGTGGTCGAGGCACAGCCGGCGACGGAGCTCATCGCCACCACTTCTTCGATGCGGTTTTCATCCGCGGCCTGATCCAGCTTCAACGCTTTGTTATTGATTGCCTTGAGATGTTTCATATCAGTGAGCCTTGCGCGGAGTGATGTAGCTGCTGATGAACGCAGGGTTGTTGGCCATGATCCGGGTATAGACCTCGATGCCGAAGTCGACCCAGTCACGCATCAGTTCGCAGTAGTGATAAGTCGGGTGGGCCGGGTCGCCGTAGCGGGCGTAGCTTTCGTGGTAGCAGCCGCCGGAGCACAGGTTGCGGATCTGGCAGTCGTTGCAACCGGTGTTGGTGCGGTCCAGACGTTGGGACAGGAAGTCGTTCAACTCGACCTGTTTCACACCGCTGTGGACATTGCCGAAGGTCGGCAGCGATGAACCGGTGAAGCGATGGCACAGGTTCAACTCACCCTTGTGATCGACCGCCAGCATCTTCAACCCGGCACCGCACGGCAGGGCCTTTTTGTGGCCTTCGTGGATGTCGGTGATCAACTGATGCAGGTTGGAGAAGCCGATGTTGCGGTGCTCCAGCGCGGCTTCCAGATAACGCCGACCCAGGCGCTTCATGCTGGCGAACACTTCGATCAACTCGTCGGTGGAAAGGTTGAAGCTACTGATATCGCCGGACGTCACCGGGGCAAACCCGACTTCGGCAAACCCCAGCTCGTTGAACAGGTGATCCCAGATGGTTTCGACGTCGGTGACGCCAGTGGTCAGGGTCACCCGCGCACCGACCGGGCGACTGTTGTAGCGCGACAGCAGCATCTCGGCCTTGCGCCGCACCACGTCATAAGTGCCCTGCCCGCCCACCGTGATGCGATTGCGGTCGTGCACGGTTTTCGGCCCGTCGATGCTCACCGACAATCCGAAGCGGTGGGCATTCAGGTAGTCCACGGTTTCTTCGGTGAGCAGCGTGGCGTTGGTGGTCATCACGAATTCGACGAACTTGCCGGCCTCGGCAAAACGCTTCTCGCAGTAATCAACCATGTATTCGATCAGCTTGCGATTGCTCAGCGGCTCGCCGCCGAAAAACACCACGGTGAAGCGTTCTTCGTCGGGGGATTCACGCAGCAGCATTTCCACTGACGCGATGGCGGTTTCGACATCCATCTTCTTGCCGGCGGACGGTTTGTCGAGGTCTTCCTTGTAGCAGTAGGTGCAGCTCAGGTTGCAGCCGGTGTTGACGTTGAGCACCACCGTGTTGATCGCGGTGCGCTCGACGCGTTTGACCGCGATGTCCGGGGTCAGCGGCGAGCCGTCGCTGACCAGTTCCAGAGAGATCAGCTCGCGCAGGGTCTCGTTGATTTCCTCGCCGTTGAACCGCGCGCCGAGGCGCTGGATCAAGTCTTCCGAGGAACAGCCGGGCCCGCGCAACGCATCGATGATGGTGCCCGTCAGTTCATCGCTGGCGAACAGCGAACTGCTGGGGATATGGAACAGCATGCGGTCGGCGTCGACGTGCACTTCGTGCAGGTTGCGTTCGACCAGATTCAAGATAGCGCCCATTGCAAACCTCCTGTGCAAGCCCCGCCTGGCGGGACTTGCGGTCATTCCGAAAAGTGTCTGAATCGCTGCGATCAGTTCAACTCAAGGAATAGGTGGATTGTTCCAGCGTTGCACGGTGACGATCAGATGGCCTTCGCCGGTCAGGGATTTCCCTGCGTCGTCGACGGCGGCGATCACCTTGAGGTTACCGGCATTGTTGGTGGACATCTTGCGTGCCGGATTCGGCCCGGCATCGCCCGGGGTGAACACGCCTGCGTCAGCCTGCATAGTGCCGGCGAACTTGACGTCTTCATCCTCTTTGGCGCGCTCGTCGAAGGCTTCAACTTTCCATTGCGCCGGGAACACGCCGATGCGATACGGCTTGCCGTCGGCGCCCTTGCCCCAGGCTTCGGCATCGAAGCGACCCTGGACTTTCGGCGTCGAACCGCCGCCCTCGCCGATCCGTGCCACCGAGAATTCCGGCACCACTTTGACCGAGGCAATCGTGCTGTACACCGACAGGCTCGGGCCTTTCAGATTGCCGACACTGACCGCGCGCAAGCCCGGCTGGGCATTGGCCGCGGCTTTGACCTTGACCTTGATCCGGTCGGCGTTCTGCTCGACCACTTCAATCACTTCCACGCCTTTGCCGAAGTCCGGTTTGCCGCTCAGACCGCTACCGACCAGCGTCACTTCGGTTTCGCTGCCGGCCTTCACATAACCCGGCTGCACCGCCAGCAAGCGCTGGGAACCCTGTTTGGCGGCAACGAAGTCGAGGCCGCGCTCATCGTGCTCGGCCTCGAACATACGGCCCTGCATGGCGTTGCCTTGTGCAGCGAACACCTGACGCATGGTCACGCCATCAACGGTCACGTTGCCGCGCCATTCGTAGCCGCTGTAGAGGATCGCGTTGCCGTCACCGTTGAACGGGCTGCCATCGGCGTACTGACCTTTGACGGCAACCTTGAAGGTGTCGCTGCCATCGGCCGTGACGGTCATGGTGCCGGCCAGCTCACCCTTGCCCGGCAAGTGGCCGCTGAAGCTCCAGTCGCCGACCAGTGCCTCGGCCTTCGGTCTGGTTTTGATCCAGGCCTGCCACGCCGGGTTGTCCAGCGGATAACGCTTGGCCAGCAGCGGGACCATTTCCTTGCGGGCGATATCGAACCAGTCGCGATCGCGGGCCAACGCCTGATACTCCAGCGACGGCCACTGGCCGAGGTGGAAATTCACCAGGCGTTCCCATTCCTGGGCCGGACGCCGTTGCAGGGCGATCCGCGCACCTGAGTGGCAGCGGCCGCACATCTGCGCGGTTTTCTCGTCGAACTGCTCGACGGTGTTCAGCCGTCGTTCCAGCGCGTAACGCAAGCCATCGGTTTCGCTCGGCGCCAGGCCCTGGGTGTCGGCCAGGTATTTGACCAGCGTACGACGGTCTTCATCGCTGATCTGCAAACCGTGCATGGTCTGCATGCGGGCAATGCTCATCAACCAGCCTTCCGGGGTCTTGCGCTGGTGGCTGATGCGGCTCAACTGGTCGCCGGCTTCAGGGGTGTGACAGCCCTGGCAGGTTTCCTTGAGGATGGTCTGGGCGTCGCGGGCTGCCAGGCTGTGGGGTGAATGCAGGGCCACGCAAGCGGCCACGGCCATCAGACTGGCGCTCATGCCTGATCGGAGTT
Source organism: Pseudomonas sp. GW821-FHT11G12 (assembly GCF_058808055.1). Lineage (NCBI taxonomy): Bacteria > Pseudomonadati > Pseudomonadota > Gammaproteobacteria > Pseudomonadales > Pseudomonadaceae > Pseudomonas > Pseudomonas sp. GW821-FHT11G12. The sequence continues at coordinate 21,387 of NZ_JBXARH010000001.1, read as the reverse complement.
TTCTCTTCATCAACGTCGAACCTCGCACGGTGCTTTCTTATTGTTGTGGCTTATCGTTTTTATGGTTTCTGCCGTTCGCGGCGATGCACGAACGGAGGCAAGCGAAACGTCTGCCGTGAGCAATACACGGAGCGTGCCAGCTTGCCGATAAGCTGTTCAATCAAGCAGTTACGCGTTCATCAAGGTGTCGCGCCAATCTTTGCGTGGCCTCCCGGCGTCCAATTTCGCGACAGCTGTTGCAGTCTGAGACAAGCACAGTTGCAGCGCCCAAAGCCGGGCGGCCGACGACTGACCGTCCGATATCAAAGTGCCTGCTACGCTTGCTGTTCGCACACTCCGTGCGTCACGCCTCAAACCACCGAAAACCTGAGGAATGGAATCATGGGATCACATGGACAGGGTCAAGGCTGCACCCATTGCGGCTGCGAAAACCCGGTATGGAATACGCTCAGACACACCGTCGACCTTAAAGCCTTCGCAGGCAAGGTCGCCGGCCTGCTACCGGAACCCGGCAGCGAATCGTTGATCTTCACCGGCGGCACCATCTACCCCCTGAAAAACGGCAACATGGATGAGCAGGTCGAAGCGCTGGGCATCCATGGCGGCGATGTGGTTGCCTCGGGCACCCTCGCCCATGTGCAGGAGCGCATGAAGGCCAAGGGCATCAAGTACACAACGCGTTCGCTGGGCGATAAAACGCTGCTGCCGGGTCTGATCGAACCACACATGCACATCGTGCAGTCCTGCGTCATGGATGGATGGGTGAATCTGGGGCCGATCAACGAAGATACTCAGCAGCTGAACAAGCGTTATGACTGGGACACGCTGAAAGAAAAAATCTACGAAAATCTGCCGAAGGACAATACGAGCTGGCTCTTGGGACGGATGGTCGATCCGGCGCTCATGCCGTTCAAAGTAGTGCCTGACGGCAAGAACCAGCTCACCCGTTTCTATTGCAAAAGTGACTTCGATCCGCAGGCCGACAACACTGGCAACCTCGACAGCATTCTCAAAGAAACCCCGTTGCTGATGATCAGCGCCTCGATGCACACCGTTTACCTGAACACACCTGCGTGCAAAGCCGTGTACTTCCACAACAACGCGGCCAGCCAGAAGCTGCGAGACAAATACAAGAGTTTCGACACGTTCCTTGAAGAGACCCAGGGCAACTTGCAGGAAGAGGCCGGCATCACACCAGCCCTGCTCTCGATACCGCTGGCTCAGGCGCTGGACGTGGTGAACATCTTCAAGTACATGAAAGACTACTTCGAGACCGCCTCCAAACGAGGCATCACCTTGTTGTATGACGCCATGGTCGACCCGGTGTCCAAGGTGATTCTGGAAGCCTACGGCCTGACCCATCCGCGCAATGTTCGCGTCGGTTATGCGGCGGCCTGCAACGGTGTGGACTTCAGCAAAATCGAACCCTACAAACCGGTGACCAAGGAAGCGGCCCGGCTGTTTTATCAAGGCTCGGTAAAACTGATATCCGATGGCTCGAACCAGGGGCTGACGGGTTATCAGATCGACGATTACTGCTGCGAGGCCACATCGCCGAAAGGCAACTTCAACTTCTGTGACCCAAGCCCGGCCCCCCAGGACCCGACAACGCTCCCGTCGGCTTATCAGACCACCCTGAACAATGCCATCGGCACTGGCTGGCCATTGATGATTCACGCAAACGGTGACCGCGCCATCGAATTCACCTTGCAGGCCTACAAAAATGCGTTGAACGGCCAGAGCGGCCTGGAAAAACGCCATCGCATCGAACACTGCTCAATGCTGACCAATGACACTCTCGACCAAATGAAGGATCTGGGCATCTCTCCCAGCTTCCTGATCGGTCACGTCGGCTATTGGGGGTATGCGTTCGAACAGGCGATCTTCGAGAAAAAGGCCAGCAAGATGCTCGACCTGTGCCAGGACGCCCTGGACAGAGGCTTGCGCATCTCGTTGCACAGCGATTGCACCGTCACCCCGCTGGGGCCGTTGCGCTCAATGGAACAGGCCGTGACCCGCAAGATGGAAGGCATACGCAACCAGGACGGTACGTTTGTCAAAGAGGCAGCCCGACAACCGGTACTCAACGAAAGCCAGTGCCTGACCCGTCAGCAAGCGCTGAAAGCCATCACCTATGACGCTGCGTGGCAGTGCCATGCCGATGCCTTTACCGGTTCGTTGCAGGATGGGCATTTCGCCGATTTTGTGATTCTCAAAAATGACCCCCTCGACGAACAATACCCGGCCAGCCAAATCCGCAAAATCGTCGTCTGCGAAACCTGGAAAGGTGGGCACAAGGTCTACGACAACCCTGACGTCTGACCGATGATCGCTCGACCCTGCGGTAAACAGGCCGCAGGGTCGGGTTCAATTACTGAGCAGCCGTCTCCGGGACAGGCTTGTCAACCCGCTGTCCCGTTTCGATATCGCGGACCTCGAAATCCCACCGACCGTATCCGGTCTTGCCATCAAGCCCATAGGTACGGCCCGCTGCAAGTTCCATGGTTCTTTCCACCGTCCCGGTATAGCTTTGCTGGGAAAGTTCTCTGCGTACCTCGATGCGATGGATGCCCGGGCCGATGAAGTATTGGGACTGCCGGCTCAACCAGAACCAGGTGCCTTCACCATCGACTCTGACGATCGTTAACGCCGGGTTGATCTGATTGATCGTGGCGATATCCGAAACAGGCTTGCCTTCTGCACTTTCATGGGTGAAGTGGATGCATCCCGACAGCGTCAGGCCCGCCAGCAAAAGCGCCGCAGAACGTAAAATGTTACCAACTCGCATCAATGCCCCCACAGGCCTCTCAATAAAGCGGCATTAAATACGCTATCCCTTGATGAAATTCCACTTTGCCATCATTGATTGAAGGCCCGATGCTGCTGTCAGTCAGCGCCTCAAACCACTGGAAATCAGTATCTTGAGTCTCAGCCGCTGTCGCGAAATGCGACAACCTGAACTCCACAAAGCCCCCTCTTCCCCCTCCATCTCCTTGCACGGCGGGCCTGCGCAGCACGTTCGAGTATCTGGCACAGCCATTGCCAAGACCTGTTCAACGACAACGAACAACAAGAGGTCTTCACCATGCCCCTGCCCTATCTGCTTCCTGCCACCTCGGCTTTCATCCAGCGCCCGCCGCGCATGCTGATCGGCGGCGACTGGGTCGAAGCCGCCGACGGCCAGACCATGCCGCTGCACAACCCGGCCACTGGCGAAGTGTTGTGCGTGGTGCCTCGCGCCACCCCGGAAGATGTCGACCGCGCGGTGCTCGCCGCCCGGCAAGCCTTCGATGATTCGGCCTGGAGTCGCACCCGCCCGCGTGAGCGGCAGAACCTGTTGTGGAAACTCGCCGACCTCATGCAGCGCGACGCCGAACAGCTGGCGCAACTCGAATGCCTGAACAACGGCAAGAGCGCGGCGGTGGCGCAGGTGATGGACGTGCAACTGGCCATCGACTTCCTGCGTTACATGGCCGGCTGGGCGACCAAGATCGAGGGTTCCAGCGTCGAGGTGTCGCTGCCGCTGATGCCCGGCGATCAGTTCCACAGTTTCATTCGCCGCGAAGCGGTGGGCGTGGTCGGCGCCATCGTCGCCTGGAATTTTCCGCTGCTGCTGGCCTGCTGGAAACTCGGCCCGGCGCTGGCCACCGGTTGCACCGTGGTGCTCAAACCGGCCGACGAAACCCCGCTGACCGCGCTGAAACTGGCAGAGCTGGTGCTGGAGGCGGGTTACCCCGAAGGTGTGTTCAACGTGGTCACCGGCACTGGTATCACGGCTGGCTCCGCCCTGACCCACAACCCGCTGGTCGACAAACTGACCTTCACCGGCTCCACCGCTGTCGGCAAGCAGATCGGCAAGATCGCCATGGATTCCATGACCCGGGTCACCTTGGAACTGGGCGGCAAATCACCGACCATCGTCATGGCCGACGCCGACCTGAAAACCGCTGCGGCGGGTGCGGCGAGTGCGATTTTCTTCAACCAGGGCCAGGTCTGCTGCGCAGGCTCCAGGCTGTATGTGCAGCGCAAGCATTTCGACAATGTGGTGGCCGACATCAGCGACATCGCCAATGCCATGAAACTCGGCAACGGCCTCGACCCGAGCGTGGAGATGGGCCCGCTGATTTCTGCGCGCCAGCAGGAACGGGTCTATCGCTACATCGAAATGGGCCGGGAAAGCGGCGCGACCATCGCCTGCGGCGGCGAGCAATTCGGGCCGGGGTTCTTCGTCAAACCGACGGTGATTGTCGATGTCGATCAGCAGCATTCGCTGGTGCAGGAGGAAATCTTCGGGCCGGTGCTGGTGGCGATTCCGTTCGATGACGAAGCCGATGCACTGCGCATGGCCAATGACAGCCCTTACGGCTTGGGCGCGAGCATCTGGTCGAACGACCTGGCGGCGGTGCACCGGATGATTCCACGGATCAAATCGGGGTCGGTGTGGGTCAACTGCCACAGCGCGCTGGATCCGGCGCTGCCGTTTGGCGGCTACAAGATGTCCGGGGTCGGCCGCGAGATGGGGTATGCGGCGATCGAGCATTACACCGAGTTGAAGTCGGTGTTGATCAAGTTGTAGTAGATCAAGATCAAAAACCCACCCTCACCCCAACCCTCTCCCGGGGGGAGAGGGAGCAGACCGAAGTGTGCTGAGCGTTACATCGACCTGAAAGAATGGGTCGATTATGGATTCAAAACCGAGCACTCCGGTCGGCGTCACTTTTCAATATCCCCCAATCAGTCCCCTCTCCCCCTGGGAGAGGGTTAGGGTGAGGGCCGGTATCCCTGACTCAACAACCATCCTCTGATCACACGGCCCTGCTCTTCACTCAACCCCGCCAACACCCGATCCGCCGGCTCATCACGCAAGCGCCGCACCAGCGGAGCCAGCTCCACACCTTGCACATGCCAGATCCCCATCGGCTGATCCGCCGCGATCACCACCTCGGCCTCATCGACAAAACCGTCACGCAGTACTGGCATCCGCTCGATGCGCAGCGCGGCAAAATCCGCTGACGCATGGGCCGCTTCAGCGTCCGGCCATTGCCGCCGCGCCTGCCAGAACGGCCGATCGAGCCAACGTTGTTCATCGGCATAAAAGTCCCGACCGATCCGCGCAAAACGCAAGAACAACTGCTCCACACGCTGCCGGTGAAAACGTTGCGCCAACGCCGCCCGTTCGGGTTTGCGCAACAGCGTGTTGATCACCACCGGCGCCTGCAACGCCGAGGACAGCGACTGAAAAATCCCGTTGCCGGACAGCGGATCCACCGCCATCGCCGCATCGCCCACACGAATCCAGTTTTCACCGCAAACCTGTGGCGCGAGAATCGCCGTGCTGCTGCGGGCGTGCAGTTGCAACTCCGTCTCCACGCCGCCAGCAAAGAACGCTTGAGCAAAATCCGAAGCCTGACGCCGCACGCGGCAGTGATCGAGCAACTGCGCCTTGCCTGGCAACCCGGCGCTGGCCACGTCCACGGTCCATTGCCAATAACATTGGCCGTCGTCCCGCCGGGCCATCCACGCCCAGCCGTCTTCAAGACTTTCCACGGCGCTGGCCGTCACACCCGACGCACCTTGCCAGCGATTGAGCAGGCTGACCGTCTCTGGCCCGCGCAGACCTTTGCCGGACGCCGGCGCCTGTCGCCCCCGGGCCTCCACCAGGAAATCCGCCTCCAGCTTCTGCCCGCCATCGAGTTCGACCCGGTGACCTTCCGCCGAAGACTGAACAATCAGGATTCGCCCTTCAATCACCTCGACCCCGGCTACCCGCAGATCTTCACGCAAGCCGCGATCAAAGGTAGGTCGATCCAGCAGACACTCGATGTTCTGTGCATGTTGCTGGCCGTTCCATGAAACCTGTCGCTGGGACGGCAACGTGGCATTCGCCAAAGAATGATTCAACCCGGCACCGCGCAACGCCTCCAGCACCCGTTGCGACACGCCTTCGAGCGCCGCAAACCGCCGCCATTCGCTGACCAGCGTCACGGCGTAACCCAATCGTCGCAGCCCCAACGCCACCGCCGCGCCAGCCGGCCCGGCACCGAGAATCAGGATCGCAGTCATGGGCCGAAACGCCGTTCAGGGCCGCGATAACGAGCGTGCTGTTTTAGCCAATCGATCACTTCAGCGTTGCTCGCCTGCGGATGCTCCAGCAGATAGCCGGCGATGTGACCGCTCAACGCTGCACAGCCCAGACTGGCCCCGGACTGCCCCGGATAGGTGCCATGCACACACGCGGCAAAATCCGCCTGCGCACTGTCGAGCCATGACCATTGTTCATCGGTGCAACGGGCATCGCCGGTCACCCGCAGCACTTGCGGATAACTCGCCGGAAACACCGCCGCCCCCTGCGCCGGACTCGACGCACACAACAGAACACCACGGGCCACCGCGGCTGCGCAGGCCTCGCGCAACAGGCTGCGATCCTGACGCAAACCCAGGCTCAGATTGATCAGTCGTACGTCCTGCGCGACCAGCCAATCGATGGCCGCAGAAATCTGCAAGGCACTGGTGACGCCGCGCTGATCGAACACCTGGGCCACACACATCTGCGCGGCGGGTGCGCGGCGGCTGATCGCCTCGATCACCGCACTGCCATGGCCAAGCGGATCGTCGCGCAGATCCGATTCCGCCAGTCCGTCCTCCAGCAACGAGAAACGCCGCCCGGCAATCACCTGCACCCGTTGCGCCGCCGAGTGTCCGCTGTCGACCACACCGATACGCAATTCAGGCTTCATGCAGCACCGTTTTCGAAATGAGCACACCGTCGAGCAACTCGAAACGCAGATCGGCATCGGCCAGGGTCGACGGACGATGGCTGATGAGGATCCGTGTGCGCCCGGCAAACAGTCGGTCGATGGCTTCGATCACCTCGCGCTCGGTCGCTTCGTCGACGGCCGAAGTGGCTTCGTCGAGCACCAGAATCAACGGATCCTGCAACAGCGCCCGGGCAATCGCGATGCGCTGTTTCTGCCCACCGGACAATTGCTGACCGCGCTCGCCCAATGGGCTGTCGAGGCCTTCGGGCAGCGAGGCGATCAGGCTGTCGAGTTGCGCCAACCGTGCAACCTCGGCGATGGCTTCGCGGCTGGCGTCCGGCACCGCGTAAGCCAGGTTGTCGGCGAGGCTGCCGCGAAACAGCACGATGTCCTGACTGACCACGGCGATACGTCGGCGCAGCTCGAAAAGTTCAAGTTCACGCAGATCCACCTCACCGAGCAGCACTCGCCCGGACTGCGGATCGTGATGCCGTTGCAGCAGGTCGATCAGCGTTGATTTGCCGACGCCGGATCCGCCGCTCAAGGCGACTTTCAAACCGTAGGGAATCGTCGCCTCGATGCCGCTCAACGTACTTGGGCGACCCGGATGGCTGAAGTGCACCGCGTCGAAACGCAGTTCGCCCGAAGTTGGAAACGGCTTCGGCATGGCCGGCGAAAATACCGTGGGTTCCTCACCACGCAACTCCATGACCCGCCCCAGACTGACGGTCATGCGCTGGATCGCCACGTACAACCCCAACAGGCTCTGCACCGGCCCGACCGCCATCCCCAGATAGGTTGAAAACGCGATCAGCGCACCGAGTTGCCAAGTGCCCTGCACCACCCAATAACCACCGATCAAAAACGCGCAGGCACGGGACAGCGACGTCAACGTGCCGGGCACGGCCTGGGTGAAAAATTCGGTGACCTGCAGGCGCAGCAACTGGTTCATGTAGCCCTGCCCGAGACTTTCCAGACGCCGTGCTTCACGCTGCTGCTGGCCGGCAGACTGGATGAATTTCATCACCGGCAAGGTCTCGACCATGAACGACGACATGTCCGCCGAACGCTCGCGCAACTGCCGCACATCACGCTCGACCTTGCGCCGCATCCAGCGCAGCCACAGCACGTCGAGCGGAATCAGCACCAGCGCCAGCAATGACAGTTTCCACGACAGCGTGAACAACATCGCGATCGCGACCACCAGGCCAATCACACTCGATACCGCCGAGAACAACGAGTCCACGGCAAAGCGCTGAATCTCTGCCACATCGCCGTCGAGCCGCGACATCAGATCGCCGATCCGCCGCTGCCCGTAGAAACTCGGCGACAGTTTTTGCAGATGCCGATAAAGGTCATCGCGCAGGGCAAACAGGATCCGCCCGGACAGCCGCGTGTGCAGATAGCGGTTGATCCCTGACAACGCCGTGCCGAGCAACCCGGCGATGATCATCAGCACCGCAATCAGCACCAGCATCGGGAAATTGCGCGCCAGCAGCCCGTCATCGATCAGCAGTTTGATCAGCCACGGCTGCACCAGCACCAGCAGCGACGCGCATACCGACAGACCGAGCAGGCCGGCAATCGCCAACCGCTGCGGCCGCACGAAACCGTACAACCAGCGCAACGCCGCTTGCAGCGCGGCGGGGTTCTGGCTGTCGATCAGCCGCACGAACAGGCGCTGCATCACGAGCGCAACTGTTTGAGTTTGCGATACAGGGTCGCGCGGCTGATACCGAGGGCGTCGGCGGCGGCCGAGACATTGCCCTGATGGGTGTCGAGGGACTGGCGGATCATCTCCAGTTCGTTTTCGCGAATGCTGCCGGTCTGGGGTTTCTCGGTGGCGCAGAGTTCGTCGAGCATGCTGTCGGGCAGGTGATCGAGGGTCAGCACGGTATCACCGGGTTCGCGCATCGCCAGCGCGGTACGCAGCACCATTTCCAGTTGGCGAATGTTGCCCGGCCAGTGATACGCGCCGAGCAGGCGATTGAGGTCGTCGTGCAGTACAGCATTCGGCGCATCGAGTTTGCTCAGCAGACGAGCGACCAGCGCACTGAAGTCCTCGCGCTCGCGCAAGGCCGGGAGCATCACGCTGATGCCATTGACCCGGTAGAACAGATCCTCGCGAAATTGCTTGTCCTCGACCTGACGCTTGAGGTCGCGGTGGGTGGCGCAGATCAGTGCGACGTCAATGTCCTGCTCTTCCCCGGCACCCAGCGGCGCGACCTTGCGATCCTGCAAAACTCGCAGCAAACGCGCCTGCAAGGCCAGCGGCATGTCGCCGATTTCATCGAGGAACAACGTGCCGCCGTGGGCCTGTTGCAGGCGTCCGATCATGCCGCCACGGCGCGATCCGGTGAACGCACCTTCGCGGTAGCCGAACAGTTCCGACTCAATCAGGCCTTCGGGAATCGCCGCGCAGTTCACGGCCACAAAGGGTTTGTCGCTACGGCTGCCGGCCAGATGCAGCGCGCGGGCGATCACTTCTTTACCGGTGCCGGTTTCGCCGAGCAACAGCACCGGCAGCTCATTGGCCAGTCCTTGCCGCGCCATGCGCAAGGCTCGGGCGTAGCGGGCATTGTTGCCGGCCAGTGCTTCCAGATCCGGTTGCGGTTTGGCGGTTTTCGCCACGCTGCGTGACGGGCCGCCGAGGTTGACCGAGCGCGCCGGGGCCCGCAGGGTCTTGTAGAAAAACTCGCCCTTGGCGGTCTGCACACTGCCGACGCCGCCCTGTTGCAGGCGGGTCAGCAATTGCACGCCATCGACCCCGAGAAACTCTTCGCAACGCTTGCCGACCAGCGCCGAACGCTCGGCCCGCAGCAACTGACAGGCCTGGGCGCTGACCGCCAGAATCTGCCCGCCGAGACTGACCGCCAACAAGCCTTGCCACGGCGATTCCAGATACTGCCGGCGACTGTGGAAGGCGAGGACAATCTGATCGGGAAAACTGTTGTTGAACACCCGGCTCTCGATCTGGCTGACCGCCATGCTCAGCAGCGCGGTGCTGTCATGGACGCGGCCGAGAGGGCCTTCGCGGGTCAGGTCGAGGACGCCGAGAATTTCGCCCTGAGGGCAATGGATCGGCACCGAGGTGCAGGAAAAATCCGTGAGGCGATCGAGGTAATGTTCGCCGCAATCGATCAGCGTCGGCCGCGCTTCCACCAGTGCCGTACCGAGGGCGTTGGTGCCACGAGCGGCTTCGCTCCAGCAGGCGCCGAGGGTGATGTCTTGCAAACCGCTGCCCTTGAGCCGATCAGCACGCCCTTCGACGGCAAGGATGGTGGCGTCGGAATTGGCGAGGATGATCAGGCCTTCCTTGCCCTGACGCTCGGCCAGGTAATCGATGGCCGGTATCGCCGCATCGATCAGCAGGCGATTGCTCGCCAGCAAGACATCGAGGCTGGCACTCGATTCCAGCGCCAGCTCATGCTTGCCATTGAAATGCACGCCGTGGCTCAGGCTGCGCCGCCACGAAGCATCGATCTCCGCACGCAACACGCCATCCGGGACCTGCCCTTCGAGATGGAGTTTTTCCCGGGCCAGCCGGGCTTCGTGGTGAGACTTGGGATCGGTTGTTTTTATTAGAGTCATCAAGCGCTCCGGAGCGGTCCGCTTTGCGCTTTTTTACTTCAGCGCCCTGACGCCAATGTTTACGTTAACGTCAGGGCGATGGCAAGCACCACAGGGCACTTCATCAGGTGGATTGTCTCAGCGCTGCCACACCTCGCCATTCACGAAAAACGCCCGGGCGTTGTCTTCGAGACTTTCCAGGTGATAGCCGCCTTCCTGCACGATCAGGCATGGCAGGCCCAGGCTGCGGATCCGCTCACCCAATGCCGCAAAGCCTTCCCGGGTCACGGCGACTTTGCTTTGCGGGTCCAGCTCATAGATATCGAAGCCCAGCGACAGCACCAGCACTTCGGCGCCGAACTCGCGCACCGCGTTCAATGCGACGTCCAGTTGCCCGAGGAAGTCCGCTTCGCTTGAACCGTGGGCCATCGGCAGGTTGAGGTTGAAGCCCTCCCCCGCACCGCTGCCACGCTCGTCGGCAAACCCGGCGACACCCGGATAGAAGTTGGTCGGATCGCCATGTACCGAGACGTAGAGCACGTCATCACGGTCGTAGAAAATCTCCTGAATGCCCTGGCCGTGGTGCATGTCGGTGTCGAGCACCGCGACTTTGCCGAATTTGTCGCGCAGCACCTGAGCCGCCACCGCCGCGTTGTTCACGTAGCAGAAACCACCCGCCGCTTCGGCCCGGGCATGGTGCCCCGGTGGACGGCACAGCGCGTACGCCGCCGGTTCGCCATCGATCAACGCCTGAGCTCCGGCCACCGCACTTTGCGCCGACCAATAAGCCGAGCGCCAGGTCTGCTCGCCGACCGGGCAACTGCCGTCCGCCAGATAGCGTGCAGCCTGGGCGAGGATGCCGCGCAAGGCGTTGGGCTCGCGGACGAAGATGTTCGACATCACCTCGTCGCCCCAGTCTTCGGGGATTTCCTTCCAGCGCGCATGCGCTTCCTGAAGAAAGGTCAGATACGGCGCGCCATGCACCGCCAGCAACGGTGTGAGGCCGGCGTCGGCGGGTTGCTCGACACTAAAGCCCAGACCGTGGACCGCCTGCACCAAGCGCTGCGCACGTTCCGGGACTTCCTGCGGCGTGCGCATCTGCCCGCGCGAGTAATAGCTGCGTGGATGGTGGAGCAATTGTTCGGGGTGAAAAAAACTGCGCATGGCTCAGACTCCCTGTTCGATTCGACCGGCGCGGGCCAGCACGGTGTTCAGCAATACGTCGGTGCCCTGCTTCACGTCTTCGGGCAGCACGTCTTCGGCTTCGTTATGGCTCAAGCCACCGACGCACGGGATGAACACCATCGCCGTCGGGCAGTAGCGCGCCAGGTGAATCGCGTCATGCCCGGCACCGCTGACAATCGACTGCTGAGCGTAGCCCAGCGCATCCACCGCCTCCTGCACGGCCGCCACACATTCGGCGTCGAACGGCGTGGCCGGACTGATCCAGTGCGGGGTGATCGTCAGGTTCAGACCACGACCGTCGGCGATCGCCTGCAAGCGGGCGCGGACTTGTTGCTCCATGGCGGCGATGGCGTCGTCGCGGTGATGACGCAGATCGACCGTGAAATTCACCAGCCCCGGAATGGTGTTGCGCGAGGATTTGTTGATGCTCAACTCACCGACCGTGGTCAGGCCTTCGGGGGCAAAATCTGCGGCCAGACCTTCAATCGCCTGAATCATCCGCGCCACGCCGTACAAGGCGTCCTTGCGCAGCGGCATCGGCGTGGTGCCGGCGTGGGCGGCCATGCCTTCGACACGCACATCGAGCCAACGGATCGCCTGACCGCCCGTGACCACACCGATGCTTTTGGCGTTGTCTTCGAGGATCGGTCCTTGCTCGATATGCGCTTCAAAATAGGCATCCACCGCGCCGCCCAACGGACGCTCACCGGCGTAACCGGTACGCTGCAAGGCCTCGGCAACGCTGATGCCATCGACATCGCGCACCGCCAGCGCGGCGTTCAGCTCCATGATCCCGGTGAACACTGCCGAGCCGAACATGGCCGGGGTAAAGCGCGCACCCTCTTCGTTGGTCCACACCGCCACTTCCAGCGGTTTGCGGGTCCGGATATTCAGATCGTTGAGGCAACGCACCACTTCCAATCCTGCAAGCACGCCGTAGACGCCGTCGAAACGCCCGCCCTCGGGTTGTGTGTCGAGGTGGCTGCCCATCATCACCGGCGCAGCATCCGGATCGGTGCCGTCGCGACGGGCGAACAGGTTGCCGATGGCGTCCACGCTCAGAGTCATGTCGGCTTCGCGGCACCAGTGGGCGAACAGTTCGCGGCCGGCCTTGTCTTCGGCGCTCAATGCCAGACGGCAGCTGCCGCCTCGGGCTGTCGCACCGATTTCGGCCATGGCCATCAGGCTCGCCCACAGGCGTTCGCCATTGATCTTCAACATGAGGTTCTCCTGAAATTCCGGGTTAGGCACGGGCCATTTCCGCGCGATGGGCACTGGCGTGACGACGGGCGAGGGACAGCACGCAGACCAGCGAAATACCGGCGATCAGGCTGTAGAACATCGCCATCGGCCACCATTGCCCGGTGAACTTGTGCGCCAGCAGCGTGCCGATCAAAGGCGTCAGCCCACCGGCCACCGCACCGCAAATCTGATAGGCCAGCGAGATTGCGGTGTAGCGCACGCGGGTCTCGAACATGCCGCTGACGTAACCGGCGATCACCGCGTAGAACGAGGCCATGCATACCACCGCCAGCGCGATGCCGAGGATGATCAGCGGCGCCTGGGCCGAACTGACCAGCACAAACATCGGATATGGCGAGGCCATCGCCAGCAACGACACGAGACACAGGAAACGCGTCGCGCCGATCTTCTCCGCCGTCCACGCGGCCAGCGGCTGAATGCAGAACTGGATGATCGCGACGAAGAACAGGCATTCGAGAATCAGCGAACGTGGCAGCGCCAGTTGCTGAGTGGTGTAGGCGATCATGAAGGTGTTGGTGAAATACACCCCGGCAATGCCCAGCGTGTTGGCGCCGATGCACAGCAACAGCGGACGCCACGCGGTGCGCAGGACTTCCATTACCGGCGCCTGCTCTTTCTTGATTTGCTTGCTGGCCTGCTCGCGGCTGGCGAGGAATTCCGGTGACTCGTTCACGCCCAGACGAATCGCCAGGCCCACCAGCAGCAACAACGCACTGGCGAGGAACGGCAGGCGCCAGCCCCAGCTCATCAGATCCTCTTCCGGCAAACGGGTCACGGCACTGAAGGCCAGCAGCGACAGAATCAACCCCGCCGGGCTGCCCAGTTGCGCGAATGACGCGAAGAAATTACGCCGGCCCTTCGGCGCGTGCTCGCCAGCCATCAACACCGCCCCGCCCCACTCGCCACCAACGGCAATCCCCTGGACGATGCGCAACAGAATCAGCAGCACCGGCGCCGTCGCGCCGATCTGCGCGTAGGTCGGCAGCAGACCGATGCACACCGTGACCACGCCCATCATCAGCAAGGTGATGATCAGCGATTTCTTGCGGCCGATGCGATCGCCGATATGACCGAAGATGATCCCGCCCAACGGCCGGGCAAAGAAGCCCACGGCGAAGGTGCCGAACGCAGCCATGGTGCTGAACAGTGGATCGTCGGAAGGAAAGAACAGCGCACCGAAGACCAGTGCGGCGGCGGTGGCGTAAATGTAAAAGTCGTACCACTCGATCATGGTGCCGATGAAAGCAGCGGCCGCCGCACGGCGCGGCTGGTTCGAAGCGTGAGGCTTCATGGGTCGGGCTCCTTTGATTGTTTTTCTGGCAGGAGGGAAACGGTCAATCCGAGGCGCTCTGACGGCGCCTGTCGTGGGGTGATTTATCGTCCCGGGGCTATGATTAGTCAATTTTCTATTTATTATTCCGACTATTACCAAACCTTATAATCGAGAGCCGCCATGGCCGAACGTGATGTGCAACGCCTGCTCAACGACCGCCTCGACTGGAACCTGCTGCGCACCTTTCGGGTGATCGGCCAGGAGCTGAGCATCAGCCGCGCCGCCGCGCGCCTGCACCTGACCCAACCGGCGGTGAGCCAGGCGCTCAAGCGTCTTGAGGAACAACTGGGTCGCCAGTTGATCGCCCGACGCGGCCCGCGATTTGCCCTTACCGAAGTCGGTGAGCAAATCTTCGAACTGGCGGGCGAGATCTACGGGCAGATGTCCCAGGTCAGCAGCCTGCTGGAGCAACCGGCCGACGAAGTGATCGGCAAGGTGCGGCTGCTGATCATCAGCCGGATCTTTTCCGAGCGCTTCGATGACTTCCTCGCTGACTTCCATCGGCAATATCCACGGGTCGATCTGGAGGTCGATGTAATGCGCAGTTCGGACATCGTCAGCGCTCTTCAGGAGAAAACCGCGACCCTCGGCCTGAGCCTCAATCGCCGCCCGCAACCGCGTCTGGAACAGCGCCTGTTCCTGCGTCAACGCTATGCATTTTTCTGTGGCAAGCACCACGCGCTGTTCGGTCGACAGGACATTGGCGAAGGCGATTTGCAGCGGGAGAATTTCGTCAGTTTTACCAGCGACCAGATTGGCGGGATGCTCTCGCCACTGACGATTTTTCGTGATCAGCAAGGTTTCAGCGGACGCATCGTTGCCTCATCGCCAAGCCTGGAGGAAGTGCGCCGACTGGTGATCGCCGGGTTCGGTATCGGTTGTTTGCCGGAGCACGTGGTGGCGGCGGACGTCGAGGCCGGATTGCTCTGGCGCCTGCCGCCTCACGAGGGCATTGCCGACGTCGACATTCATCTGCTGTGGAACCGCGAGCAGCGCATGAGCCGTGCCGAAACGCTGTTCATCGAACGCTTGCAAGCCTGCCTGGCGGATCAATAACCGAGCAGTCGATCCGCGCTGTTGATCAGCGGTTCACCGGCATTCAAACGGCGGAAGTTCTCGGCAATCTGCTCGGCGATGCAATCGTGGGAGGCCGCCGAAGCCATGTGCGGGGTGATGGTCACGCCCGGCGTTTTCCACAGCGGATGATCGGCGGGCAGCGGTTCCTGCTCGAAGACATCGAGCAGCGCACCGCGCAGTTTTCCACGGGCCAGGGCCTGTTGCAGATCTTCGATGTTCAGATGCCCACCGCGCCCGACGTTGACCAGCGCCGCGCCGTTGGCCAGCCGTTCGAAGGTCTGGCGATTGAGGATGCCGCGAGTCTCGTGAGTCAGCGGCAACAGGTTGATCAGCAACTCCACGCCGTCGAGAAACGGGTTGAAAGCATCGGTGCCGGCGAAGGTCTGCACGCCCGGCAAATCCTTGCTGCTGCGCGCCCAGCCACGTACGTCGTAACCGGCGGTGGCCAGGTCTTGGGCAATTGCGCTGCCGAGTGAACCGAGCCCCATCACACCGATCCTGAATTGACTGGCCGGGCGTTGCAGCGGTCGCTCCCAATGCTGTTGGTGCTGTTGCTCAAGCACCTGATCGAAGCCGCGATGATAGTGAATCACCGCCCAGCGCACGTACTCGGTCATGCCTTGGCGATGGCCGGGATCGACCACCCGGCACACCGGCAAATCGGGGCACGACGGATCGTGCTCCAAATGATCGATGCCGGCGGCGACCGAGTGAATCACTTGCAGATTGGGCAACGCGGCAAGGCTGCCCGGCAGCGGAAACCAGCACGCCGCGATCTGCGCATTCGCCGCTTGGGGATCGTCGGCCAGCACCGCCGAGAGCTGCGGCGCGCGGCGGGCAAAGGCTTCCTGCAATTGTTTGAGCAACAGCGTGTCGCGTGACATCAGTGCAACGGTGTTCATGACAGATAGGACTCGCGCTGGGATTCGATGAGGGTCAGTGCGGCCTCCCAGGCCAGGTCGATGATGTTGTCCTGCTCGTCGCGGTCAAACTGCTCGGCGGTGTGGGCGCAGACTTCCGGCGACGGGTAATGCAGCTCGCAACCGCCGGCCAGTGCTTGCACTTGCGCCTGGCAGGCACGCTCCAGGAAGTGGATTTCCTGAAACGCCTGGGCCACGCCGGAACCGCCGACCAGCAAGCCGTGATTACGCAGGATCATCGCCCGGTGCGGGCCGAGGTCGGCGATCAAGCGCTCGCGCTCATCCAGCGACAACGCGATGCCTTCGTAGGTGTGATATGCCAGTTTTCCGTAGAACTTCAGCGCGTGCTGACTGATCGGCAGCAGACCTTGCTTCTGCGCGGCGACGGCCATACCCGCAGCGGTGTGGGTGTGAATCACGCAGTTCAGATCCGGCCGCGCCATGTGGATAGCCGAGTGGATCACGAACCCGGCAGCGTTGACCCGATGCCCGGCGTATTCAGGGTCGACAATGCGCCCGTCCTGATCGATGCGCACCAGATCGGAGGCGCGCATGCGGTCGAAGATCACCCCGTAGCGGTTGATCAGGAAATGATGCTCCGGCCCCGGAATCCGCAGGGTGATGTGGGTGTCGATCAGGTCGGTCATGCGAAAGTGCGCGATCAAGCGGTACAGCGCGGCGAGCTCGCAGCGGGCTTGCCATTCGATCGGGTCAATGTGGGCGGGTTTACTCACGAATACACCTCTTTGCTTGTGTGAAGGACGACCGGGTTGGCCCGAAGACGCGCGAGGCCACAGACACCGATCAGGGACAGGGCGGACAGCAGCGTGAAAAACACCGCCAATGGCAGCCATTGCCCGGAAAACTTGCTGGCGAGCAGCGTGCCGATCAGCGGCGTGGTGCCGCCGGCCAAGGCGCAGCTCAACTGGTAGGCGATGGAAATGCCCGAGTAGCGCAGGTGCACCGGGAAGGCCTGGGTCATGTACCCGGCAATCACCGCGTACAGCGCCGACAGGATCACCAC
Source organism: Pseudomonas sp. GW821-FHT11G12 (assembly GCF_058808055.1). Lineage (NCBI taxonomy): Bacteria > Pseudomonadati > Pseudomonadota > Gammaproteobacteria > Pseudomonadales > Pseudomonadaceae > Pseudomonas > Pseudomonas sp. GW821-FHT11G12. The sequence goes on along the minus strand of NZ_JBXARH010000001.1, from coordinate 4,257 downwards.
CGCGACCGCGATGCCAAGGGTCATCAGCAGAATGTTCTGGGTGCCGACCAACAGGAACATCGGGTACGGCGTGACCATGCACAGCAACGCCACCAGCATCAGGAACCGCCCTTCGCCGATGCGCTCGGCGAGCAGCGCCGACAGCGGTTGCGACAGCAGTTGAATGACCGTCACCAGAAACAGGCAGTCGAGAATGGTCGCCCGTGGGATGCCCTGATATTGGGTGACGTAGGTGATCATGAAGGTGTTGGTGAAAAAGAATCCGGCCGAACCGATGGTCACGGCGGCAGCGGCGAACAGGATCTGCCGCCAGCACTGGCGGATCACATCCTTCACGGGGTATTGGGCGGTTTCGTTATTGTCCCTGGCCTTGGCGAACTCCGGCGATTCATGCACACCGGAACGGATCATCAAACCGACCATCATCAGCACGCCGCTGGCGAGAAACGGCAGACGCCAGCCCCAGGCGAGAAAGTCTTCCGGCGACAGCGATGTCACCAGACGGAACGCGATCAACGCCAGCAGCAAACCCGCAGGGCTGCCGAGTTGGGCGAACGAGGCGTAAAAGGTTTTGCGTTTGGCCGGCGCGTGTTCGCTGGCCATCAACACTGCCCCGCCCCACTCGCCGCCGACGGAGATGCCCTGGATCAGGCGCAACACGATCAGCCCGATGGGTGCCCAGATGCCGACGCTGGCATAACTCGGCAGCAGACCGATGCCAGCGGTGGCCAGGCCCATCAGCGCCATGGTCACCAGCAGCATTTTCTTGCGACCGAGGCGATCGCCCAGATGGCCGAACACCATGCCGGCCATGGGCCGGGCGATGAAGCCGACGGCGAAACTGCCGAACGCGGCGAGCGTGCTGGTGACTGGATCGCTGCTGGGAAAGAACACTTGCCCGAGCACCAGCGCAGCGGCGGTGGCGTAAATGTAGAAATCGTAGAATTCGATGGTCGTGCCAATGAAGGCAGCGGCCGCGGCGCGACGCGGCTGAGCGGTGGTGTGCATGCAAGAACCCTGTGTATTTATAGTTTTGGGCAGGTGTCGAGGCGGCTGACGGTCGCGCTCTGTGGCGCTTGTGGGCTTTATCGCTTCCGTGACAGGATTAGTCAATTTTCAAAAACTTATCTTTACTATTAGCGTGGCTACTGCATGACTTCTTCCTCGAATCCTTGGATCGGCCGGCGTTTTCTCAATGACCGGCTGGACTGGAACCTGCTGCGCACGTATCTGGTGATCGGTCAGGAAGGCAGCATGAGCCGCGCTGCTGCGCGTCTGCACATCACCCAGTCGGCGGTCAGCCAGGCGTTGAAACGCCTCGAAGAACAACTGGATTGTGTGTTGATTGCGCGCAGCGGACGGCGCTTTGATCTGACGGAAACCGGGGAAGAAGTGCTGCGGATTGCGGCGGATATCTACGGCGATATTTCCCGTTTGGGCACCGTGGTCGAGAATCGTCATGACGACGTTGTCGGCAAGATCCGCATCCTCACTGTCAGTGGTGTGCAGGCGCGGCATTACGACGAGTTTCTTGCGGACTTCCACGAAACCCACCCGAAAATCGAGCTGGAAGTCGAGGTGATGGGCAGCTCGAACATCATCAGTTCACTGCTGCAAAAGACTGCTACGGTCGGCGTCGGACTGTGTCGCCTGCCACAGCCTCGGCTGGAGCAGCGGGTACTGTTTCGTGAGCGCTACGCGTACTTTTGCGGGCAACGGCATCGACTGTTCGGGCAGCAGAATCTGACGCTGGAGCAGTTGGCAGCTGAGAACTTTGTCAGCTTCACCAGCGATCAGCTTGGCGGTAATCTGTCGCCGTTGACGCTGTTTCGCGACCAGCAGGGGTTTACCGGCAAAATCGTCGCCTCTTCCACCAGTTTCGAAGAAATATACCGTCTGATCTGTGCGGGGTTCGGGATTGGTTGTTTGCCGATTCACCTGGTTCGACGAGATGTCGAACAGGGCTTGCTGTGGCGCTTGCCGCCGGAGGATGGGGTGGTGGATTTCGATATCCAGCTGCTGTGGAATCGCGAACAGAAGATGACTCAGGCTGAAACGGTGTTCCTCGACAGCTTCCAGCACATGCTCAGCCTGCGTGAGCCTGTGCTGTGAAGCTGTGGCGGATTACACGTGTGGATCGCCCGGTGCCTTGGTCGGCGCCGCGTATTGCGGCTTGAGGTGACCGTCCTGGTCGAGTAGCCAGGCATCCATGATCTGCCGCACCACGGGACCTGCGACTCGGCCACCGGCCTCGCCGTTTTCGATCATCACCGAGATGGCGATTTTCGGATGTTCGGCCGGGGCAAAACCGACGAACAAGGCGTTGTCACGATGGCGCTCGAGGGTTTTCTCGCGGTTGTAACGCTCGCCCTGCTTGATCGCCACCACCTGCGCGGTACCACTCTTGCCGGCGATGCGGTACTGAGCGCCGGCCGCCGCTGCCCGGGCGATACCCCGAGCATCATGCATCACCATCTGCATGCCGTGGTTGACCTGCTCCCAGTCGCGGGGGTCCTTGAGCAGGATGTTCGGCATCGGGTGCTCGTCCACCGGCGGTACACCGTCGACAGTCTTGGCCAGGTGCGGACGATTCCATACACCTTTATTGGCGATCAGTGCCGTGGCCTGAGCCAGTTGCAGCGGCGTGACCTGCATGTAGCCCTGGCCGATGCCGAGGATCACCGTCTCACCGGGGAACCAGGCCTGACGTCGGGTGGCGCGCTTCCAGGCCTGGGAAGGCATCAGGCCGGGAGACTCTTCGAACATGTCCAGCGAGACTTTCTCGCCGAGGCCGAACATCGCCATGTAGTCGTGCAGGCGATCGATGCCGAGCTTGTGCGCCAGGTCGTAGAAGTAGGTGTCGTTGGAACGCATGATCGCTGCGTCCATGTCCACCCAGCCGTCGCCACTGTGGTTCCAGTTGCGGTACTTGTGGTCGAAGTCCGGCAGTTGGTAGTAGCCAGGGTCGAAGACGCGGGTCTGAGGCGTGACCACGCCGGCGTCAAGTCCGGCAATCGCCACTTCAGGCTTGATCGTCGAACCGGGCGCGTACAAACCGCGCAGTACGCGGTTGAACAGCGGCCGGTCGATGGAGTCACGCAGCGCCGAGTATTCCTTGGAGCTGATACCGGTCACGAACAGGTTGGGGTCGAAGCTCGGGTTACTGACCATGGCCAGCACTTCGCCGGTCGATGGATCCAGTGCAACCACCGAACCACGACGATCACCCAATGCAGCTTCGGCGGCTTCCTGGAGCTTGATGTCGAGGCTCAGGACAATGTTTTTGCCGGGAATCGGATCGGTGTGTTTCAGGACCCGCAATACGCGGCCCTGAGCGTTGGTTTCCACTTCCTCGTATCCGACGTGGCCGTGCAGTTGCGGTTCGTAGAAGCGTTCGATGCCAGTCTTGCCGATGGACTGCGTGCCACGGTATTCGACCGAGTCGAGGGTCTTGGATTCTTTTTCGTTGATGCGTCCGACGTAGCCGATCGAGTGTGCGAAGTGCGCCCCGAGCGGGTAGTTACGGACGAACTGCGGTTCGACATCCAGGCCCGGCAGGCGGAACTCGTTGACTGCGAGTACGGCGATCTGTTCTTCGGTCAACTCATAGAACAGCGTTACTGGTGTAAACGGGTGACGCGACTGCTTCATCGCCTTGTCGAACACCGTGCGATCTTCGGCCGGCAGGTGCAGGAGGCTGATGACTTCGTCCAGCTCCTGATTCACATCGGTGGCACGTTCGCGGGTGATGATCAGGTTGTAACTGGGACGGTTGTCGGCCAGCAGCACGCCATTGCGGTCGTAAATCAACCCGCGAGTTGGCGGGATTGGCAGGACATGGACGCGGTTGTTTTCGGAGATGGTCGAGTGGTAGTCGAATTCAACTACTTGCAGGATGTACAGGCGCACCACCAGGGCACAGCTGATCGCGAAGACGAACAAGGCACAGGCGACCAGCCGTTTGTTGACCAGACGCGTCTCTTTTTCGTGATCCTTGATGGGGATTGGTTCAGGCATTTCTGCAGCAACTCGTTGACAAAAAATTGAGCGCCGATCCTTGGGCGTGACATCAGTCCGTTAAAAAACGAGCTGCACCATACCAAAAACCGAGCGGTCATTTCAGAAGGATTTCCCCAATGGTTGCCATCGCGACGGTCGGAAGCCCTTTGAGCACTTTCCCGCGGGCAAAACAAAACCCCAACTGCTTTCGCAATTGGGGTTTCGGAATTTAATCTTGACGATGACCTACTCTCACAT